>NZ_AKKK01000008.1 GCF_000281065.1 Arthrobacter sp. M2012083 | reverse complement strand
CCGGGCACCCCGCCGTGACCAGCATGGCTAGGCTCGCCTATCCGCCGTCGGAGGTGGATGCGGGTGTAGTGGTGGGCGTCGGCAGCGAAGGTAGCTCGCCGACGTCGAACATGAGTCCCGGCAGCTCAGGTAGCGCCGCTCCCCAGGCAGTGCTCCTGCGGGCAGCGGCCAGAAGGCCGTCAACGGCCCACGTGCGGGTCTCATCCGTAGACAGTGCCACCAGATCACCGAGTCGAGGCAGTAAAGCACGTTCCACGGAACCCAGGAAAGCGGCAGGGTCCTGGGCGAACTGTTCCGGCAGCCGGTAGCCGGCCTCGCCATGAGGCGCTTCTGCGCAATTGGCGCTGGTGAGTGATTCTGCCTGCTGGAGCTGGGCCTCGTGCATTTGCAAGTACTTGGCAGCAGTCGCCGAGTTCGAAGTGTCCAGCCGCTTCAGTGCCACTTGGTAAACGTAGATCGCTTCTTGTTGCGAGCGAACCACGGCAGCCAGGGCTGTGTCGGTAGTGGCGGACGTCGGCTCCGGTGTGGGGCTGGCTGATGGGCAGGAGGCCGCCAAGGGCGTTTCCGCAGGAGAATGGGTGTCCGCTGCTGTTGGCCGCTGTGGCAGCAGTAGCTGCCACTCGGCAGCGAGCCTTTCCGCCTGAAGCAGCTGCGCGGTTCCGACGGCGGCGAGCAGCCGGGCGATCCCGCCGTCGGCCTCGCGGGCGTCGTCCAGTCGCTTTTGCCCGCTGTCAGCCAACCCGGTCAGGAAGGATGCGCGGCTGGTTGGTGTGGCTGCACTCTCTTGATCAGCAGTGGCCGGACCGGTGGAGGATGGGGCGCGGGACGCAACACCGCTGGGGCCCTGCAGAGCCTGCGCATGGGTTGTCAGCAAAGTCACAGCGTTGCCCAGTGTCGGCTTCCCGGCATCAGAAGCCGACGCCTCAGCGAGCAAGGTGGCTGATTCCCGCAGCAGCAGCGTGTCCTTCAGCGCTACGATCCGGGCGGTTTCGGAGAAGGGAACCGACGGGGGAGTGCCGGAATCACGCGGAATAAGCACCATTCCGGTGCCCGCAACAAGCAGCGCCACCACGGCAACCAGCACAACCCGGCCCCAGGGTGGTGTTCGTCTTTTTTCGCTTGTCTGCCCGTTCACAACAGACCATGGTGTCACGTGGACGGGGAAGTCCGTGCACCAAGTTGCCGGGAAAATCGTTAGGCTAGTAGTCACAACAACATCTATCGGGAGGCGGCGGGCAACGTGAGTGACTCGGAAGCCACGACTTCAACAGACCGTTCTGAATCGAACTCAACGGCCACCATCCACAACCCGGAAGAGAGCAGGCTTAAGGCCCTGCTTGAACCGGCCGTCCTTGCCAGCAGGCTCTACCTCGAGGATGTTTCCATCCACGTTGCCGGTTCACACCGCACGGTCCACGTCGTCGTGGACCTTCCGCAGGAGGAGACCGGGGGCGTTAGCCTTGACGCCATCGCGGACGTCTCCCGAGGCCTGTCCGATATTCTGGACAACGACCCCCATGACGACGGCCGTCCGTACGACCTTGAGGTTTCTTCCCCGGGAGTAGGCCGTCCCCTGACCGAACCGCGTCACTGGCACCGTGCCCGCGGCCGCATGGTCAGGGTCAATGTCATCCAAGGGGACAACCTCCTGGGCCGTATCGCCTCGGTTGGGGATGACGCCGTGACGCTCATTCCCGAGCACGAGGTCAAGAAGGGCATGAAGCCCAAACAGGGCGAACCCATCACTATTCCTTTCGACAGGATCCGCCAAGGAAAAGTCGAGATTGAATTCAGCCACCTCCACGAGGCTGCGCTGGAAGACGAGCACAACGGACCTTCCGAGGAGGCCTAATGGATATTGACATGAGCGCACTGAGACTCCTGGAGCGTGAGCGTGAAATCCCGCTGGATCTCCTGATTCCCACTATCGAGCAGGCGCTGCTGGTGGCGTACCACAAGACGCCCGGTGCCTTCGAAAAGGCCCGCGCTGAACTGGACCGCAAGAGCGGCCACGTGACCATTTGGGCCACGGAAATCGACGACGACGGCGAGCCCATCGGCGAGTTCGAGGACACTCCGGCCGGTTTCGGCCGCATCGCGGCAAGCACCGCCCGCCAGATCATCCTGCAGCGCCTTCGTGACGTGGAAGACGACAACGTGCTGGGCGAGTTCAAGGGCCGTGAAGGCGAGCTGGTAGCCGGCATGATCCAGCAGGGCAACAACCCGCACATGATTCAGGTCAACCTTGGAGCTGTGGAAGCGTTGCTGCCACCACCCGAGCAGGTCCCGGGTGAGAAGTACCTCCACGGAAGCCGCTTGCGTGCCTTCGTGGTGGACGTACACCGCGGTGCTAAAGGCCCATCAATCACGTTGTCCCGCTCGCACCCTGGCCTGGTCCGGAAGCTGTTCGAAATGGAAGTTCCGGAAATTGCGGACCACTCCGTGGAGATCGTGGCCCTGGCCCGCGAAGCCGGTCACCGCACCAAGATTGCCGTTAAGGCGAACACTCCCGGCGTCAATGCCAAGGGTGCCTGCATCGGTGAAATGGGATCCCGTGTCCGGGCAGTCATGACCGAACTCAACGACGAAAAGATCGACATTGTCGACTTCAGCGACGATCCCGCGACCTTCATCGCCAACTCGTTGTCGCCGTCGAGAGTGAATTCCGTCACCATCACGGATGAGTCCACCCGTTCCGCCCGCGTGGTGGTGCCCGATTACCAGCTTTCACTGGCGATCGGGAAAGAAGGCCAGAACGCCCGACTCGCGGCCAAGCTGACTGGCTGGCGCATTGATATCGTCTCGGACGCTGCTCCGGCCAAGACGGACTAGCGGTTCAACCGGCGGTCGTGCCGCCGGTTCCGCGCCGCGCTGGCGGCGTACTTGGTTTCGGGAGACCGGGGCCGGGGGGCTAGACTAGATGGAACCGGGCTTACGTCCGGTATCCGCGCGCTTTGGCGTGCCTCAGCTGCACGAGCAGGATGGGGGCCCGTCGGGTGCCAGTAGCGTAAGGCAGGTTGGACACGTCGTGGCTGAACTGCTTGAACATGGCCACGGGCCTGTTCGCACGTGCATCGGATGCCGGAAGCAAGGCTCCCGGTCCGAGCTTGTCCGGCTGGTCGCCCAAGGCAGCGGTTCGTCCGCTGTCCTGGTGGATGAACGACGCCGGATGGCCGGCAGGGGTGCGTGGCTGCATCCCAGCGAAAAGTGCTTGGCATTGGCGATCAAGCGGCGAGCTTTTGGAAGGGCCCTTGCGGGTGCTTCCGATATAGGCGCCGTGGAACGATACCTGATGTCCGGCACGCCACTTGTGGAGGCCCCGGCCGCCGCAGGAAAACCGTCCAAACCTGAAAGCGGGTCAGAAAACTGATGGAAACCCGATGAGTTCCCAGCGATGAGTGCGTAACGATGACAACTTTGTTGCGCTCTGCAATGGGCCTTTCAATCGCGCAAGCGGAGAAGGCCCGCAGTAAGAAGTAGACGGTTCGTGCCTGGCTCGGTGCGGACCGAGACAGGAGAAATGTGGCCAAGGTCCGCGTACATGAGCTCGCCAAAGAGCTCGGTATTACTTCCAAAGATGCAGTAACCAAACTGCAGGAATTGGGCGAATTCGTTCGCTCCGCCTCTTCAACCATTGAGGCCCCCGTCGTGAAGAAACTTCGCGACGCCTACCCGGGTGCCGGCGCTGCCAAAGCCGCCGCACCCGCTGCAGCCCCCAAAGCTCCCGCAGCATCCCGTCCGGCAGCGCCGGCACCGGGTCCTGCAGCGCCGAAGGCTCCGGCACCGGCACCTGCAGCCCCCGCTCCGGCTGCTACTACACCGGCAACTCCGGCTGCCACTACACCGGCAGCTCCTGCTGCCACTGCGCCGGCAGCCCCTGCCCCGGCGGCTCCCGCGGCTCCTGCCGCATCCACCCCGGTTTCGGCCAAGCCCGGCGCCCGTCCTGCTCCCAAAGCAGAGACTCCGGCCCCGGCACGTCAAGGTGGCCAGGCTCCGCGTCCCGGCGGTCCCCGTCCGGGCAACAACCCGTTTGCTACGTCCCAGGGCATGCCCCGGGGCCGTGGCGGCGATGGAGACCGTCCGCCGCGTCCGGGCAACAACCCGTTTGCACCGTCCCAGGGCATGCCCCGAGGCGAACGCCGCAACGATGGCGAACGCCCCGGTGGACCGCGTCCTGCGGCTGGCGCAGGCGGACCCCGTCCCGCAGCAGGTACCGGTGGGCCCCGTCCGGGCGCACCGCGCCCCGGTGCACCCCGTCCGGGCGCTCCGCGTCCCGCCGGAGGTCCGGGTGCCGGAAACCGTCCTACTCCGGGCATGATGCCCAACCGCACTGAGCGTCCGGCTCCCGGTGGCGCAGGCCGTCCGGGTGGCGCAGGCCGTCCAGGTGGCGGGCCCGGTCGTCCCGGTGGCGCACCTGGTGCAGGCACCGGTGGCGGCGCTCCCGCCGGCGGTGGCTTCGGCAAGGGTGGTCGCGGTCGCGGTGGCACACAGGGTGCCTTCGGTAAGGGCGGCGCCGGTCGTGGCAAGCAGCGCAAGTCGAAGCGTGCCAAGCGCCAGGAACTGGAGCAGATGAGTGCTCCGTCGCTGGGCGGCGTATCAGTACCCCGCGGTGACGGCGAGACCATCATCCGCCTTCGTCGTGGCTCGTCCATCACGGACTTTGCCGAGAAGATCGATGCGAACCCCGCATCGCTGGTAACCGTACTGTTCCACCTCGGTGAGATGGCTACGGCTACGCAGTCCCTGGACGAAGACACCTTTGGCCTGCTTGGCGCCGAACTCGGCTACAAGCTCCAGGTTGTTTCCCCCGAGGATGAAGAGCGCGAGCTGCTGGACCAGTTCGACATCAACATCCAGGACGAACTCGACGCCGAAGGCGACGACGTCCTTGAGGCCCGCGCACCGGTTGTCACCGTCATGGGTCACGTTGACCACGGTAAGACCCGTCTGTTGGATGCCATCCGCAACTCGAACGTTGTGGCCGGCGAGCATGGTGGCATCACCCAGCACATCGGTGCTTACCAGATCAGCCACGTCCACGAGGGCACGGCCCGCGATATCACCTTCATTGATACCCCCGGTCACGAGGCCTTCACGGCCATGCGTGCGCGTGGTGCCAAGGTCACTGACATCGCGATCCTGGTTGTCGCAGCCGACGACGGTGTTATGCCGCAGACGGTGGAAGCACTCAACCACGCCCAGGCAGCAAACGTGCCGATCGTCGTCGCCGTGAACAAGATCGACAAGGAAGGCGCCAACCCTGACAAGGTCAAGGGCCAGCTGACCGAGTACGGCCTGGTTCCCGAAGAATACGGTGGAGACACCATGTTCGTTGAGGTCTCTGCCCGCCAGAACCTCAACATCGACGAACTGATCGACGCCGTTCTTCTGACGGCCGATGCCGCACTGGATCTGCGCGCCAACCCGGACAAGGACGCTCGAGGCATTGCCATCGAAGCGAACCTCGACAAGGGCCGCGGTGCCGTTGCTACCGTCCTGGTGCAGTCCGGAACCCTGGCAGTGGGCGACACCATCGTGGCCGGCACGGCTCACGGCCGCGTCCGCGCCATGTTCGACGAGAACGGCGAGGCACTCGATGTCGCACTGCCGTCCCGCCCGGTCCAGGTCCTCGGCCTGTCCAACGTGCCGCGTGCTGGTGACACCTTCCTGGTGACACCTGACGAGCGTACGGCCCGTCAGATCGCTGAGAAGCGTGAAGCTGCCGACCGCAACGCTGCACTGGCCAAGCGGCGCAAGCGCATCAGCCTGGAAGACTTCGACCAGGCCGTTGCCGAAGGCAAGATCGACACCCTCAACCTCATCCTCAAGGGTGACGTGTCCGGTGCCGTGGAAGCCCTCGAAGACGCCTTGCTCAAGATCGACGTCGGGGACGACGACGTTCAGCTTCGCGTCATCCACCGCGGTGTGGGTGCCATCACGCAGAATGACGTCAACCTCGCCACGGTGGACAACGCCATCATCATCGGCTTCAACGTCAAGCCGGCCGAGCGTGTTGCTGAACTGGCTGACCGTGAAGGCGTGGACATGCGCTTCTACTCGGTCATCTACGCAGCAATCGATGACATCGAGATGGCCCTCAAGGGCATGCTCAAGCCGGAATACGAAGAAGTCCAGCTCGGTACTGCCGAGGTCCGCGAAGTCTTCCGTTCTTCCAAGTTCGGTAACATCGCCGGCTCGATCGTCCGCACGGGCATCATCCGCCGTAACTCCAAGGCACGTGTCAGCCGCGACGGCAAGGTCATCGGTGACAACCTCACCGTTGAGACGCTCAAGCGCTTCAAGGATGACGCCACCGAAGTCCGCACCGACTTCGAGTGTGGTATCGGTCTTGGCTCCTTCAATGACATCACTGAAGGCGACATCATCGAGACCTTCGAGATGCGCGAAAAGCCGCGTAGCTAACCAGGTTCCGTATGGAACGGGTCCGTCGGGTAGCCCCGGCGGACCCGTTCCTTCCCCTTTTCTACTTTCCAGGAGGAAGTCATGGCTGATCCCGCACGCGCTGCCAAGCTGGCACAGCGGATAAAGGTCGTCGTCGCTGAGGCCCTCGGACGCCGGGTCAAGGATCCGCGCGTCGAGTCCATCACGGTCACGGACGCCCGCGTCACCAACGACCTTCAGCACGCCACCATCTACTACACCGTTTTTGGTGACGACGTTGCCCAGGCAGATGCTGCCAGGGCGCTGGAGAAGGCCAAGGGTGTGCTGCGCCAGGAAGTCGGCCGCAACATCACTGTTCGCCTTACTCCGACACTCGAGTTTGTGGCCGACCAGATTCCGGTTAATGCTTCCAACCTTGAGGAGCTCCTCCGTGAAGCCAAGCGTCGCGACGCAGAGGTAGCCGCTTTGGCTGCCAGTGCCAAGCACGCAGGCGAGGCAGACCCTTACAAGGGCGACTCTCCGGAGGACCTCGACGAGGACGACTTCGACGAAGAGGACACTGACCTTTCCGGCGATAACGAACTCGACGAAGACGCCAACCGCTAGTTTCTGTGCAGCTGATGCCCCTAAGAACACTTCTTAGGGGCATTTGTTGTACTCAAACTCGCTATGATCGGGAGCATGTCGCCGCACAGTGCTCAGCAACGTGATGAATACCTGAATCTGGCCATCAAGCTGGCCGTGCACAACGTTTCCGACGGCGGCGGCCCTTTCGGCGCCGTCGTGGTCACCCCGGACGGAACCGTCCATGAGGGAGTCAACCGGGTCACGCGGGACCACGATCCCACAGCACATGCCGAAGTGGTGGCGATTCGCCGTGCCGCAGCTGCGACCAAGAGGTTCGACCTCACGGGTTCTGTTCTCTACGCCAGCTGTGAGCCATGCCCGTTGTGCTTATCCGCCACGCTCTGGGCAAGGATAGGGCACGTCTACTTCGCTGCAGATCGGCACGGAGCGGCCAGGGCAGGCTTCGACGACGCCGTGTTCTACGAGTATTTCGCAGGCACCCGGCCGGAGCTGCTGCCCGTGGAGCATGCGCAGTTGGACACTTCCGATGAACCCTTCGACGCATGGCGGAACCATGCGCACCGGACGGCCTACTGAGCCCCCCTTACTCAAGGAGCCGATAGTGGACCCTTGGCTGGGAGACGGCTGACGCCGTCGAGAAGGTCTTGTTGACCGCCGCAAAGGGCGATCCTGATCCAGCCTTCACCGATCGAGCCGAATGCCGTACCCGGAGCGAAGGACACTCCGGACTCAGCCAGGAAGGCCCGCACCCAGGCCCTGACGTCCCCGCCGCTCACGTGCGAGACGTCAGCCCAAAGGTAAAAAGCCCCTTGGGCACCCAAGAACGGAATTCCCTTCTTCGCCAGCACGCCGGAGGCTGCATCCCGGTTACTCCGGTAGTGGTCGCGAGCCTGGGAGACATAGTCCTGGGGCCCTGTCAGCGCGGCCAAGGCGGCGTACTGCGAAGGCGACGCGACGCAGGACACGATTGACTCCATCACGTTGTTCATCTTCCGCTCGAACCCTGGCGGGCAAATGAGCGCTCCAATCCGAAGGCCTGTTAGCCCATAGGTCTTGGACAGTGTCAGGGAAGTGAAGACCCGGGCCTCACCGGCGAGGTCGCTGTCGAAGCGGGCAGGACTGACATGGGGGACATCGAAAGTGAAAGCTTCATAGCACTCGTCGGAGATGATCCAAAGGTCATGGCGAACGGCAAGCTCCACCAGTTGGCGCGTGGACTCCTCGCTGAAGACGGCGCCCAAGGGATTGGAAGGGGAGTTCAATATGAGGACGCGGGTCCTTGGCGTGATAAGAGCCTCGATGTCCTCGATGCGCGGCTGGAAATTGTTGTGCGGATAGAGCGGATACTGAACCGGCACGGCGTGCAGCAGCCTGCTGGTCATGGCGAAGGTGGGGTAGCCGGGGTTGGGGATGAGAATCTCGTCGCCAGGGGAGAGGAGGAGGCTCATGGCGAAGTGCAGTCCCTGCTGGGCGCCGTCCACTACGTACACACGCTCCGCGCCGATATCCACGTTTTGCTGTTCTCGGAAGCGGGCGGCAAAGGCTTCGCGGAGGGCAGGGATCCCGGCGTTGGGTGTGTAGTTGGTCTCATCGCGATCCAGGCAGTCAATGCCGGCGTCGAGGATATGCCGGGGTAAGGCAAAACCCGGCTCCCCGATGCTGAGGACGATTGCTCCGGGAGTGGACCACGCAGCTTCGGTGATCTCACGGATCTGGTTCACAGGGACGTCGCGGACGTGCGCGGCAAGCTCAGGCATGGGAGCCATCCTAGCCACCCATATACTGGTAAGCGTGCTTTCTGGACTGGTAATCGTTGACAAACCGCAGGGATGGACCAGCCATGATGTGGTTGGCCGGATGCGGCGGCTGGCCGGCACCCGGAAAGTGGGCCACGCCGGCACGCTTGATCCCATGGCAACAGGCGTCCTGGTGCTCGGCATCAACAAGGCCACACGCCTGCTGACCTACATCGTGGGCACGTCCAAGACGTACACCGCCACTATCAGGCTGGGCGAAACCACCATCACTGACGACGCCGAGGGCGAGGTTACGGAGGCCCGCACGGCAGCGGACATTACTGATGAAGCCGTTGCCGCCGGTGTTGCCGCGCTCACCGGGCCCATCCAGCAGGTTCCCAGCAGCGTCAGCGCCATCAAGGTCAACGGCGAACGCTCCTACGCCCGCGTCCGCTCGGGCGAAGAGGTCAAGCTCGCGGCACGTCCGGTCACCATTCACCGCTTCGATGTCCATTCCATCAGCAGGATCGACGGCGGCAGGGTAGTTGACGTCGATGTCACCGTTGAGTGTTCTTCCGGCACGTACATCAGGGCGCTGGCCCGGGATCTCGGTAACGCCTTGGGCGTCGGTGGGCACCTCACAGCCCTGCGCAGGACCCAAGTTGGCCCCTACTCCCTCGATCAAGCGCGCACGTTGGAGGAGCTGGCAGAAGAGCTCGAGGTGCTGGAGATGTCCCTGGCCGCACGCTCCCTGATGCCCAACCGGGAGCTGAGCGAGGAAGAAACCACAGAGATCTCCTTTGGCCGTCGCATCGCTGCCGGCCCGGGAGCGGGAACGCCGGAGGCCGCAACGACGGAAAAGCCTGCCGCAGCGTTCGCGCCGTCGGGGGAGCTTGTGGCACTGCTGGCGGACGCGGGCAGCTTCGCCAAACCGGTCTTGGTCTTTGCTCCGGGAACTGGAACAGGGCAGGCGAAATAGGCATGGACGGATACTTTTACGCCATCCTCATCGTTGGATTGGTGTCCACGATCATGTGCGTCGTGGCTGGCTTGATGAAGAAAGCCCCGAATGACCCCACCATCTTTTCCGTGCTCGCCGTTGAGCTTGTACTGCTGGTGTATTTGGTGGGCTCGATCGTCCGCGTTGCCATGGGTGAGCAGATGGCCGGTGAAGCATGGGAATTCTGGGGCTACCTCATTGTTGCCCTGATGATTCCTTTGGGGGCCGTCTATTGGGCCATCCTTGAACGAACCCGCTGGAGCAACTTCGTCCTTGCTGCGGTGGGCGTTACGGCATTGGTGATGGCCGCCCGCATGAACCAGATCTGGTACTGACCATGAAGGAAGAACACAACGTGACTGGAACCGAGACCAACCCGGCCAACCGGCAGTCGGGGCAAAAGGACACCCGAAACACAGGGCCTGGACGCCTGCTGATCGCGGTCTACGCCGTGTTCGCGTTGTCCGCGACGGCACGTGCCGGCTACCAGATCGCCACAAAGTTCGCCGAAGCTCCGTTGGCGCACATCCTGTCTGCGTTCGCCGCCGTCGTTTACATCGTGGCCACCATCTCACTCGCAAAGCCGGGCAGGACCTGGTTCAAGGTTTCCCTGGCCGCTGTGCTCACTGAGCTCGTGGGGGTGCTGGTGGTAGGAGCCATCAGCCTCTTCGATCCGGTCGCGTTCCCGCACGACACCGTATGGTCCCTGTTTGGCCGCGGTTATGGTTTTGTCCCGCTGGTCCTGCCGATCCTTGGCCTTCTATGGCTCAACAAACGCCGGCCGTCCTGAGTCAAACACCCTAGCGGGTAACCTTAGAATGTTCCGGCGCCGGGAGGTTGCCGGGCGGAACGAACATCTGCAGTAAAAAGGCGAGGTTGATGGTCCACATCTGGAACGATCCCACCGAAGTCCCTCAGGACTTCGGACCTACTGTCGTTACCATCGGGAACTTTGACGGCGTCCATCGTGGCCACCAGCACGTCCTGTCGCAGTTGACCGACACGGCAAAGCGGCACAATATTCCGTCGGTTGCCGTGACGTTCGATCCCCACCCCGCCCAAGTGCACAGGCCGGATTCTGCTCCGGAGCTCATTATGGGGCTTCAGGACAAACTTGAGGCCCTCGGCGATACCGGCGTGGACGCTGTCCTGGTGATGAAGTACACCTTGGACCTCGCTGCGATGAGCCCGCTGGAGTTTGTCCGCGAGGTCCTTCTCGACGGACTTCACGCCGCACACCTCGTTGTAGGGCACGACCTCCGCTTCGGTGCCGGCAACGCCGGGGACGTAGTCACCATGCAGGAGCTGGGCGACCAGCTCGGCTTCGGGGTTCAGGTTGTTCATGAATACGGCGCGGGAGGCTTTCCGGTCCACGACGACGGCGATGCCGACCGCCGCTGTTCCTCTACCTGGGTGAGGGAGGCCTTGTCCGAAGGCGACGTAGTGACTGCTGCTGCGGTGCTGGGCCGGCCCCACCGCATGCGCGGGGAAGTGGTGCACGGAGCTGCCCGCGGGCGGGATCTTGGTTTCCCGACTGCAAACCTCTCCCACGATTCCACCGGTTATGTCCCGGCGGACGGCATCTATGCAGGGTGGCTGATCGACCAGGCCGGCACGCGCTGGCCCGCCGCCATCTCCGTTGGCTCCAACCCCACGTTCGATGGCGTCAGCCGACAAGTTGAGGCTCACGTGATCGACCGTCCTGAAGAGAACGTTGAAGACTTCGACCTCTACGGGCAGACCGTTGCAGTCGAATTCACGCAGCGCCTGCGGGGGATGGTGGCCTACCGGGGACCGGAAGCGTTGGTCGAACAAATGTGCCTGGACGTAGCCCAGGCGCATGAGCTGTTGACCCGGCACTAGGGGCATTTCGACAACACTGCTGACGTGCCGGTAAACTGATGAGTGGATCCGGCTGCAGTCCGTGGCGGCTGGACCTGTTTTTGTGTGCGGCAACGTACCAGGGACAACCCGTCAGCGAGGCGCTGCACCGGGAGGCACGGCACAACTCTAGGAGTTCACGTGGCACTTGACGCCGCTGTAAAGCAGTCCATCATCAAGGAATATGCAACCTCTGAAGGCGACACCGGTTCGCCCGAGGTTCAGGTTGCAGTCCTGACCCAGCGGATCAAGGATCTGACTGAGCACATGAAGGAGCACAAGCACGACTTCCACACCCAGCGCGGTCTGCTGGCCATGGTTGGTCGTCGCAAGCGCATGCTTTCCTACCTGAAGAACACTGACATCGCCCGCTACCGTGCGCTCATCGAGCGTCTCGGCCTGCGCCGCTAGTCTGCCTTTAGGGGCGGCCCGCTCCTTATCGGAACGGGCCGCCTTCTTTACCAACAACTAAAAACAGGAATCAACCGCATCGCGCATTCGCGGTCCTCGGTAGTGATTCCCGGGAAGCCATCTGTGACGATGAGCCCGTGGATCTCGATCGATGACCGGGTGTCGTACAGGCCAGGAATAAAGAAGAGGCCTGGGTTGATGCGGCGGACTTCCGCTAACAGAAACGGAGGTGACTCTCTATGGAGGGTCCCGAAATCCAGTTCTCCGAAGCCATTATCGACAACGGACGTTTCGGCAAGCGTGTTATTCGCTTCGAAACCGGCCGCCTTGCCAAGCAGGCAGCCGGCGCCTCGATGGTCTACATCGACGAAGACACCGCACTGCTCTCGGCAACCACCGCAGGCAAGCAGCCGCGCGAAGGTTTCGACTTCTTCCCGCTGACGGTTGATGTCGAAGAGCGTATGTATGCTGCCGGCCGTATCCCGGGTTCGTTCTTCCGCCGCGAAGGCCGCCCCTCCACGGAAGCCATCCTGGCATGCCGCCTGATGGACCGCCCGCTGCGCCCCGCCTTCGTGAAGGGCCTGCGCAACGAGGTTCAGATCGTTGTTACCGTCCTGGCCATCAACCCGGATGAGCTTTACGACGTCGTCGCCATCAACGCGTCCTCGATGTCCACGCAGCTTTCCGGTCTCCCGTTCTCCGGCCCGATCGGTGGCGTTCGCGTCGCCCTCATCGCCGACGAACAGGGCTCACAGTGGGTCGCCTTCCCCAAGCACTCCCAGCTTGAGAACGCCGTGTTCAACATGGTTGTTGCCGGCCGCATCGCCGGTGACGACGTCGCCATCATGATGGTTGAAGCCGAAGCCACGGACAACTCCTGGAACCTCATCAAGGAACAGGGCGCAACGGCTCCTACCGAAGAGGTTGTTTCCGAGGGCCTCGAGGCTGCCAAGCCGTTCATCAAGGCACTCTGTGAAGCACAGGCAGACCTGGCAGCCCGCGCTGCCAAGCCCACGGTTGAGTTCCCGGTCTTCCTGGACTACCAGGACGATGTCTACGCTGCTGTTGAAGCCGCTGCCGCTGACAAGCTGGCTGCTGTCTTCCAGATCGCTGACAAGCAGGACCGCGACAACGCCTCCGATGAGCTCAAGGATGAGGTCCTTGGCTCACTTGCCGGCCAGTTCGAAGGCCGCGAGAAGGAACTGTCCGCAGCTTTCCGCTCGGTCACCAAGCACGTTGTGCGCCAGCGCATCCTCAAGGACCAGGTCCGCATCGACGGCCGTGGCCTGACGGACATCCGCCAGCTGACTGCCGAGGTAGAGGTTCTGCCCCGCGTTCATGGTTCCGCGATCTTCGAGCGCGGCGAAACCCAGATCATGGGCGTCACCACGCTGAACATGCTCAAGATGGAGCAGCAGATCGACTCGTTGTCGCCGGTAACGCGCAAGCGCTACATGCACAACTACAACTTCCCGCCGTACTCCACCGGTGAAACCGGCCGCGTCGGTTCCCCGAAGCGCCGCGAAATTGGCCATGGTGCCCTCGCTGAGCGCGCCCTGGTACCGGTTCTGCCTACCCGTGAAGAGTTCCCGTACGCCATCCGCCAGGTATCCGAGGCCCTCGGTTCCAACGGCTCGACGTCCATGGGTTCGGTCTGTGCTTCGACGCTCTCCATGCTTAACGCAGGTGTGCCGCTGAAGGCAGCTGTCGCCGGTATCGCCATGGGCCTGGTTTCCGACCAGGTTGACGGCCAGACCCGCTACGCAGCCCTGACCGATATCCTCGGCGCCGAAGACGCATTCGGTGACATGGACTTCAAGGTTGCCGGTACGTCCGAGTTCGTCACGGCCATCCAGCTGGACACCAAGCTTGACGGCATTCCTGCTTCCGTGCTGGCAGCAGCCCTGAAGCAGGCCCGCGAAGCCCGCCTCCACATCCTCGAGGTCATCAACGCAGCGATCGACACCCCGGACGAGCTCTCCGAGTTTGCACCCCGCGTTATCGCCGTCAAGATCCCAGTAGACAAGATCGGCGAGGTCATCGGCCCCAAGGGCAAGATGATCAACCAGATCCAGGAAGACACGGGCGCGGACATCTCCATCGAAGATGACGGCACGGTCTACATTGGCGCCACCAACGGTCCGTCTGCAGATGCAGCCCGCTCCGCCATCAACGCCATCGCCAACCCTCAGGTGCCGGAAATCGGTGAGCGCTACTTGGGTACGGTCGTCAAGACCACCACGTTCGGTGCTTTCGTTTCCCTCACCCCGGGCAAGGACGGCCTGCTGCACATCTCCGAGCTCCGCAAGCTGGCCAATGGCAAGCGCGTGGACAACGTTGATGACGTCGTCTCCGTTGGCCAGAAGGTCCAGGTCGAGATCACCAAGATCGACGACCGCGGAAAGCTGTCCCTCTCCCCGGTAGTTGCCGAGGAAGAAGGAGCGGCCTCCGAGGACGCACCGGCCGAGGCCGCTGAAGAGTCAGCAGAGTAGTCTGTAAGCAGTACACCCGGCAGGGCCGGTGGGCTTGAAAAAGCTCCACCGGCCCTTCCGGCCTTAACCTGAAAGGCCTTAATGACTGTCGTACCCTTGCCGCTGGAGCAGACCCTTCCCGGTGGCGAATTGATCCATGGTGCCGAGGGTGGTTCCGTCGTGCGGCGCTCCGTCCTTCCCGGCGGTGTGCGCGTCTTGACCGAGGCGATGCCCGGCCAACGTTCGGCCACCATCGGGTTCTGGGTGGCAGTGGGTTCACGCGACGAAGCGGACGGCCAGCACGGTTCCACACACTTCCTTGAGCACCTGCTGTTCAAGGGCACCAAGCGGCGCACAGCCCTGGAGATCGCCTCCGCCTTTGACGAGGTGGGCGGCGAATCCAACGCGGCCACCGCCAAGGAAAGCACCTGCTACTTCGCCCGGGTCCTGGACACGGACCTGCCCATGGCCATCGATGTCATCGCTGACATGATCACCGGCGCGGTTCTCGATCCTGCCGAGTTGGAGCAGGAACGCGACGTCATCCTTGAGGAAATCGCCATGGATAGCGACGACCCCACAGACGTCGCCCACGAAAAATTCGTAGCGGCCGTGCTCGGCCACCACCCTCTGGCGCGGCCGATTGGCGGAACCCCGGATGCCATCAAGGCGGTGGCAAGGGATTCGGTTTGGGCGCACTATCAGCGCTACTACCGCCCGGAGGAACTGGTCATCACCGCGGCGGGCGGACTGGATCACGACGTCGTTTGCCAGCTCGTACTGGATGCCCTCAAAGCTGCCGGCTGGCAGCTTGACGCCGAAGCCGCTCCCGTCGACCGCCGGGGTACTGACCGGGCCATCATCACAGGCACATCAGGTCTGCATGTGGTGAAGCGCCCCGTGGAGCAAGCAAACATCATCATGGGTTGCCCCACGATCGTGGCCACGGATGACCGCCGGTTCGTCATGAGCGTGCTGAACGCTGTACTGGGTGGCGGCATGTCTTCCCGCCTGTTCCAGGAAATTCGTGAGAAGCGCGGCTTGGTGTACTCCACGTACTCGTTCACGGCAGCATATGCGGACGCCGGCTACTTCGGGATGTACGCCGGTTGTACGCCCTCCAAGGTTCGCCAGGTATTGGAACTCCTGGGCCTGGAGCTGGACAAGCTGGCCAAGGAAGGGATCACTGACGAAGAGCTCCGCAAAGCTGTAGGTCAGCTCAGCGGCGGGATCGTCCTCGCGCTTGAGGACACCGGATCGAGGATGTCACGGCTTGGCCGGGCAGAACTGGTGTCAGGGGAATTCCAGGACATTGACGAGACCCTGGCACGCATCAAGGCCGTCACGGTGGAGGACGTTCAGGAACTTGCCCGCGAACTGGCATCGGCGCCCCGCACGATCACCGTTGTTGGTCCGTTCGAGGAAACCGAGACTTTCGGCCTTTAGCTTCCCATCCGGAATCTCTGGACTACCGCACTGTAAACAGGGCAGCATGATCACACGATGATGCTGCCCTGACTACTTTGGAGACCTGATGGATCTGCCCTCAAGCGGCCACGTTGCGGAGATGCTGCGGGATTTCATCGGTCATTGGCGAGGCATCACGGAGATCGCTGCGTCCCCGTGGGGAACTGCGCGGACAGCCGAGGCAGAAGCGGTATTTACCAAGGCTGCCGGAGGCTATGCCGTGGTTCAGAGCTACAGGCACCGCGAAGCCGACGGCACGCACTTCGAAGGCCACGGCATGTTCACCGTGGACCGGGACCACGGAGACACGCTGTGGTACTACGTGGACAGCATGGGACGACCGCCAGCCAGCCCGGTTCGTGGTACGTGGCACGCAGGAACGCTGACCCTGGACCGGAGAACGGCCGACGGCGTAGCCAGGCATACGTTCCGCGTCGAAGACGGCGTCTTGGTGCACACCGCTGACTTGAGGCTCGAAGGAACTGCCGAGTTCAGCCCGTTGTTGAAGAGTGTGTTCCGGAGGGCCTGAGCAGGGCGGCGAGGCGGGTTGTTAGCTACTTGGTCCTAGCCGCCCGCGAAGGGGGGCAGGACGTCAATGATGTCGTCGCTTCCCAGGGGAGCCGCCCGGTCCCGGACAGCCACCTCGTTGCGGAGGAAACTGCTGCGGGCCACGATCCTGGCAAGCGGAGGGGTGCCTTCGGGAGGCAGTGGACGTTCGACGGCGAGCGCAGCTTCCAGCAGCGCCTCCAGGCTGGTGCCTTCCGGGAGGACGTGAAGTTCTTCTTCCACACCGGCGGCCGCGCGTGCGGCAGCGAAGTAACGGACAAGCAAGGGTTTAGCCTCCGATTGCGCTCATGCTGCGGTCCGGCTGGACGAAGTCCGCTGCGCCGAGACCTGTGTGATCCATGCCGTGGGCTTTGGGTTTGACCCACATGGCGTCCTGCCACCGTGATGCCAGTTGGTCATCCGTGGCGCCCCCACGGAGGAGGCCCAGGAGATCGAATTCTTCGCGGGAGAAAAGGCAGCTCATGATCTTGCCCTCAGCAGTGATCCGGGTACGGCGGCAGTCGGAACAGAAAGGCTCAGTGACGGAGGCGATGATGCCCACTGTACCGAGGACCGGACCCGTGGCAGCGCCCGTTGCCGTGTCCCGGCGTCGTACTTCAAAGCGTTCGGCTGGTGCGCCGTCCCGCTCGCGGGGGTCCTTGTCCAGCACAAAGTCGCGGGAGAGCAGGTCACGGATCTCTGCGGCGGTGATCATGTTGCGCCGTGTCCATCCATGGTCGGCATCAAGTGGCATCTGCTCGATGAAGCGAAGCTCGTAGCCGCGTCCCAGGGCCCACGCCAGAAGGTCCGGCGATTCGGCGTCGTTGATCCCGCGCATCAGCACAGCATTCAGTTTCACCGGGCCCAACCCGGCTGCCCAGGCGGCGTCTACGCCGGCCAGTACGCGGTCCAGGAAGGGGCGCCGGGTGAGTTTGGCAAAGGTTTCCTCGTGGAGGGAATCGAGTGAGACGTTGATCCGGGTGAGGCCCGCGGCCTTCAACGCGGCGGCCTTCTTATCCAGCCCCACGCCGTTGGTGGTCATGGAAATGGGGAGGTCCGGGTGGTCGTTCCGAATGCCGGCGATGATGTCCACCAGGTCTGCGCGGACCAAGGGCTCACCGCCCGTGAGGCGAAGCTCCCGTACGCCCAAAGCGTTGACGCCGATGCGGACGATGCGGATGATTTCGTCTTTGCTCATTACCGCTTGTTTCGAGAGCCATTCCAGCCCCTCGGCAGGCATGCAGTAGGTACAGCGGAGGTTGCACTTGTCCGTCAAGGACAGGCGCATATCCGTGGCACGCCGGCCATAGCGGTCCCACAGCCCGGCGGGCGTGCCTGTAGGACGTTGGGGCGGAACTGCCACGCCGCTTTCCGTGCTGCCTGTGGCACCGCCCGAAGGGGGTACCGGCATGCCCAGCTGAACACTCATAAATTCAGGCTACGCCACCACGGCTGGATCAGTGACACCGATTACAGTCATGAAGTTCTTACGGATTCCATACACTTGTGGCCTCGGGGCCCGGATCGGGTGCTGCGCGGCGTCCGCAAACCTATGCTGAAAGCGTGACCACAAATACGGCATCATCTGCGGAGCCAGGGAATCGCCGCATCCTTCTGGTAGAGGATGAACAGACCATAGCCGACGTTGTCCGCGATTATCTGCTGAAAGCAGGATTCCAGGTGGACATGGCGGGGGACGGCTTCACAGCGCTTAAGCTGGCAGCCTCACGCCAACCCGATCTGGTGATCCTGGACCGGATGCTGCCGGGACTGGACGGTGTTGAGGTGTGTCGCCGACTCCGCCAAAACATGAGCGTGCCCGTCATCATGGTCACGGCCCTGGGAACCGAGGACGACCGGATTCTGGGCTTGGAGATGGGGGCGGACGACTACGTCACCAAGCCCTTCTCACCCCGCGAGCTGGTCCTGAGGGTGAAATCGGTTCTGCGCCGGAGCATCAAGGAATTCACGCCCGAACCGCCGGTTGAAGCCGCGGGACTCGAACTCGATCCCGCTTCCCGGACAGTCACGCATGGCGGAGTTCCCTTGGCGCTGACCGTCCGCGAATTCGACCTCCTGGCTTTCATGATGCGCAGGCCCCACCAGGTCTTCAGCCGGGAAGAACTCATCAAGGCCGTGTGGGGATGGGACTTCGGCGATTTGTCCACGGTCACGGTCCACGTCCGTCGCCTGCGGGAGAAGATCGAAGCCAACCCCACCAAACCCGAGCTGCTGAAAACCGTATGGGGCATCGGCTACCGCTTCGACGGTAAGCGGTCTGACGCTGTCTCTGTGAGTCTGGACGAGGAAGGGGGTGACCATGGAGGGCAGTGAGCTGTGGACCATCCTCGCGTGGGTCCTGTTCTGGGCCGTGCTCATCGGGGCCACCACATGGGTGCTCCTCCGGCTTCTTCGACGGGCTTCGGTACTCGCCCAAATCTGCATGGTTGTTGTGGCTACCGTCGCCGTGCTGGTGGCGGGAATGGTCAGTGCTTTCAATGCGATGTTTATTTCCGCCAGGGACCTCGAAGTCATGTGGTACATCCTTGCCACTGCCTCGGGTGTTGCCGTTGCGTTGTCCCTCATGCTGGGTGCCGGTGTCTCCAGGAACGCTGCCCACTTGGTTGACGCCGCCCGGCGACTGGGCCGAGGTGAAACCCTGGAACACACAGTGGCCGAGGGGCGGGGCAGCGCTCCGGGCATGACGTCCGAACTCGCGGAACTAGCTAAGGAACTTGAGGCCAGCAGCCGGAGCCTGGCCGAGTCCCGGGAACGCGAGGCAGCCTTGGAGACTGCGCGACGCGAGCTTGTGTCGTGGATTTCCCATGACCTCCGAACACCCTTGGCCAGCATGCGCGCCATGACCGAAGCCCTTGAGGACGGCATGGCAACAGATGTGCAGGGCTACTACCGGAAGATCATCGGGCAGACCGAACAAATGACGGCCATGGTCAATGACCTCTCGGAACTGTCCAAGATCCAGGCCGGCACCCTCCGCCTGCGCGCTGAACCCTTGGACCTTTACGACCTCGTCAGCGATGCGCTCTCGGACCTCGCGCCCTTGGCTGAGAAACGCGGCATCAGGCTCGACGGCGGCGGGGAACGCGAGTGTATGGCCGTCGCCGACGGACCAAGCCTCGCCCGGGCTGTTCGGAACGTGCTCCTCAACGCCATCATCTACAGCAAACCAGGCAGCGACGTCCATATCAGTGTCGGACGGGACGGCCCTGAAGGGAAGAACGCTGGAAATGCCGTTATCGCCGTCCGGGACCAATGCGGCGGCATCCCGGACGAGGACCTCCCGCACTTGTTCGAAACGGGCTGGCAGAAAGATCCCGCCCGCCGCACCAGCGAAGCATTACAGGGCAGCTACAGCGGGGCCGGCATCGGTCTCAGCATGGTGGCCGGCATCGTCAAGGCTCATGGGGGATCGGTCACAGTGGACAACGTCGAGGGCGGCTGTCGCTTTGCGTTGTCACTTCCGGCCGGGGCAACCCCACCCGGGTCGTCGACGACTCCTGACCAACAACCCATCGCAATGGACAACCGCCTCGGAGGCATGACATGAGCACGCTCGCACCCGGTACCACCAAGCAGCGACGCCTCACGGGTAAGCCTGCCCTGTGGGCTGCTGCCGCGGGTGTGGCTGCCGGCGCCGCCGGGATCGCTGCAGGCGAACTGACCGCCGGCCTCTTGAGCCCTTTGGTTTCGCCCGTCACGGCCCTTGGCGGAGCGGTAATCGACGCCGTGCCGCCAGGGGTCAAAGACTTGGCAGTGCAGTTATTCGGAACCGCCGACAAGATTGTGTTGGTCGCTTGCATCGTGGGCGTGGCAGGAATTCTTGCAGCGCTCGCCGGTGTCTTGGAGCGTCGCCGCAATGGCTGGGGCCTGGCCCTCGCCGGACTGGCGGGTGTCGCAGGGCTGGCTGCCGTCGTGACCCGGGCCCAGGCCAGTCCCCAGGCAGCGCTTGCGCCGATTGTTGCCGCGGTACTCACCATGGTGCTGCTGCGAAACCTCGTGCGTCGGCTGGCAACCTGGGCTCCGTCGGAAGAAATCCCGGGCCGTGAGGAAGCGCCACTGGCTCGGCGGAGCTTCCTGAACGCCTTGGCTGGAACTTCCCTTGCCGCCGTCGTAGCCGGAACGGTGACCACCGTCCTTACGCGGGCCACAGCGGTGGCTTCAGGCTTCCGGGGCTCCATGACGCTCCCGGAACCCGCCACACCGCTGCAAACCATCCCGGCCGGCGCGTCCCTGTCCGTGGATGGCATCAGCCCTTTGGTTACACCAAATGCCGATTTCTATAGGATCGACACAGCATTGACCGTCCCGGCCATCGACCCCCCTGCTTGGAAACTGAGGGTCACCGGAATGGTGGAACGCGAGGTTGAAATCGACTTTGCTACCCTCCTCGCCAAGCCCATGACAGAGCGCCATGTCACTATCGCCTGCGTGTCCAACAACGTCGGCGGTGACCTCATCGGCAACGCCCTATGGCTGGGTTGGCCCGTGAGGGAACTATTGGCAATGGCAGGTCCCAAAGCCGGTGCTGACATGGTCCTGTCCACCAGTAACGACGGCTGGACGGCCAGCACTCCCTTGGAGGCCCTCACCGACGACCGTGATGCGCTCCTGGCCGTCGGCATGAACGGTGAACCGCTTCCGCTGGAACATGGCTTCCCGGTGCGGATGATTGTGCCGGGACTCTATGGTTTTGTTTCTGCCACCAAATGGTTAACCGAACTGAAAGTCACACGTTTTTCAGACGACACCGCGTACTGGACGCCTCGGGGTTGGAGCGATCACGGGCCCATCAAAACGCAATCGCGCATCGATGTACCGCGCAGCGGACGAAGCGTCCAATCGGGCAAGGTCCAATTCGGCGGTGTGGCTTGGGCCCAGCACAGGGGCATCAACCGCGTAGAGCTTCGCGTCAATCGGGGACCATGGCAGCAGGCTACGCTGGCCGGCGCGATCTCCACCGACACGTGGTACCAGTGGCAATTGGGCATCGACCTGACGCCAGGGGAGTACGAAGTGCAGGTCCGGGCCACCGATTCCACGGGACAACCCCAGACCGAAGACAAGGCACCAGTGGCTCCCGATGGTGCCACGGGCTATCACACGATCAACGTCAAGGTGGGCTGAGGCCCTAGTCTGGGTACGTCCGGAGAATTCCCGGAAGCCAGCGTGTCCACCCAGGAGGATGTCCGTGCCCAGATCTGTTGCAGTCCACCGCCAGGCAGTGGTGGAACTGCTCACCGACGTTTCTGCGGGCAAGGGCAACATCACCCTGCCACTGCTGGAGGCGTTGGGTAAAGCGCTCGCCGTCGATGTCTACGCGCCGCTCTCCTTGCCCCCGTTCGCCAATTCCCAAATGGACGGTTTTGCCGTCCGCTCAGCAGATATTCCCGACGGCGGTGCGGAGCTCCAGGTAGCGGAGCCGGTTCCGGCAGGCGCCGCGCCAGAAGCACTGAAGCCCGGCTTTGCCGCCCCCATCATGACCGGGGCAATGATCCCCGACGGGGCCGACGCCGTCGTGCCCATTGAAAAGGCGACGCCAAACTTTTTTCCGGATCCTGCCGCAGTGGAGGCTGTCGTGGAACTGCCTCCGGTCGCTCCCGGCACCTACGTGCGGGACAGCGGCAGCGACATCGGGAAAGGCACACTGGCGCTGCCCGCCGGTACCCGGATGGGACCCGCGCAGTTGGGGCTTTTGGCGGCGTTGGGGCTGACAACCGTCGAAGTCCGCGAACCTTGGTGCGTCCTGCTGGTCACCACCGGGGACGAGGTAGTGGAACCGGGGGAAGAACTCACCGCCGGCAAGATTTTCGATTCCAACGGAACACTGCTCGAAGCCTCCCTACGACAGGCCGGCCTGGACGTGGTCCGCACTGGAATATCCGATGACGACCCCTCCAAGCTGCTGGCGGTGCTCCGCCGTCACACCGCGCAAGCGGATAGCCGCGTCGATGTCATTGTCACCACCGGGGGAGTGAGCAAGGGAGCCTACGAAGTGGTCCGGCAAGCCATGGCGAACCAGCCAGTGGATTTCCTTCCGGTGGCCATGCAGCCAGGAGGACCCCAGGGATTGGGCACCTTTGACGGTGTTCCGTTCCTTGGCTTTCCGGGAAATCCGGTCAGCTGCCTGGTGTCATTTGAGATGTTTCTCAGGCCGGCCCTTTCGCAGGTACTGGGAACGCCCGCGCCGAGGCCGGTGCTGAAGGCCCGCTTGGCCGAATCCCTGGCCTCGCCGGAAGGCAAACACCAGGTCCGTCGGGGGACCGTGGACGCGGACGGAACGGTCCGGATGGAAGGTGGTGCGGGTTCGCACCTTGTCCATGCCTTGGCCCGGGCGAACGCCCTGGTTCAGATACCCGGCGACGTCACGGAACTCACCGACGGAGACGAAGTGGAAGTATGGATGCTGTGAAGCAAACTCCCGCGACTACAGAACACTCCGGCGGACTGACCCACCTCAGGCAGGACGGCACTGCACAGATGGTGGACGTCTCCGAAAAAGCCGTCACCACACGTGTAGCAACAGCTACAGCCACTGTCCGCAGCACCCCCAACGTACTGGCACTCCTTGGGGCCGGCGAACTGCCCAAGGGAGATGCCCTCGCCGTGGCACGCGTAGCGGGGATCATGGCGGCGAAGAAGACTCCTGAGCTGATTCCGCTATGCCATCCGTTGCCGATCTCCAAGGTCACTGTGGATTTCGAGCTGGGCACTGACTCGGTTGACATCCTGGCCACCGTCAAGACCCGGGGAGTGACCGGCGTCGAGATGGAAGCACTGACGGCGGCTTCCGTAGCGGCCTTGAGTGTCTACGACATGATCAAGGCCGTGGACAAGCACGCAGTGCTGACCGATATCCGCGTGCTGGCCAAGAGCGGTGGGAAAAGCGGCGACTGGGACATCTCCGGAGCATCAACAGTAGAGGAGGCCGGGGCATGAGCGCGTGCGAGCCGAACGTTCCGCGGAAGGCCGGCGTCGTCATCGCATCAACCCGTGCAGCCGCAGGCGTGTATGCCGACGAAACAGGTCCGATCATTCTCGATTGGCTCAACGAGCACGGCTTCGATACCTTCCCTGCCATGGTGGTACCGGACGGGGAGCCGGTTGGTGCTGCCCTGAGGGCCCTCCTGACACAGGAACCCGCGGTGATCATTACCAGCGGCGGAACGGGTCTTAGCCCGGATGACCGCACACCCGAAATGACGCTGCCGCTGCTCGAGCGCGAGATTCCGGGCATCATGGAGGGTATCCGGCACGCCGGTGCCACCAAAACCCCCATGGCCATGCTGAGCCGTGGCCACGCCGGGGCAGCGGGGAAGACGTTCGTCATCAACCTGCCTGGATCCCCGAAGGGCGTCATGGACGGTTTGGCTGTCCTGGACCCTGTGATCGGGCACCTCTGCGAGCAACTGGAAGGAAGCCATGGGCACTGAAGCAAACTTTGAGGTGGTCAGCGCTGTCCTTAGCGCCGAGCCCATTTCCGTGGATCAAGCCATAATGGCGGTGGAATCCGATACAGCCGGGGCAGTGGTCAGCTTCAGCGGCGTCGTTCGGAATCACGACGGCGGCAAGGCTGTGGACCGCCTAAGCTACAGCGCGCATCCCACGGCGCACCAGGTGATGTCAGACGTCGTTGCGCAGTTGGTTTCAGAGCACTCCGGTGAAGCTGCGCAACCCGTTCGCATCTGGGCCGCCCACCGGATCGGCATGCTGGAGATCGGTGATCCGGCGCTGGTATGTGCTGTAGCCGCTGCCCACCGCGGCCAGGCATTCGCTGTGTGTGCTGAGCTCGTGGACCGGGTCAAAGAGCAAGTCCCCATTTGGAAGGAACAGTTCTTCACTGACGGCACCGTGGAGTGGGTCGGAGCGGGGGAGTAGGCCGGAGTAACGGTTCCTGCCGGGCTCCGGCCCGGCGGTAGGGTTAACGGCATGACCGAACAACTTGCTGTTGCAGTGCTGGGCGCCCACGGGCGTATGGGAATTGAAGCCGTTAAGGCTGTTGAAGCAGCCGAAGACATGAACCTCGTAGCCGCTCTCGGCCGCGGCGATTCCCTGGAGAAACTGCTCGACGCCGGTGCGCAGTACGTTGTTGACCTGACCGTTCCGGACATCACGGAGACCAACGTTCGGTTCGCCGTGGAGCACGGCATCCACGCAGTTGTAGGCACCACGGGGTGGGATTCCCGCCGCCTTGATTCCTTGCGGAGCCTCTTGGAGCAGAAGCCGGACACCGGCGTTTTGATCGCCCCGAACTTCGCCCTCGGATCGGTGCTTGCGTCCGCGTTCGCTGCGAAGGCGTCGCAATATTTCGAGTCCGTGGAGATCATCGAACTGCACCACCCCAACAAGGTGGATGCTCCGTCCGGAACTGCAGTGCGCACGGCACAGCTGATAGCCGAGGCGCGCCAGGAAGCCGGCGTCCCGGCGAGCCCGGACGCCACTGAAACATCGTTGGACGGTGCGCGTGGCTGCGACGTGGACGGGGTTCGTGTCCACAGCGTGCGCCTCCGTGGCCTGGTTGCTCATCAGGAAGTGCTTTTCGGAGGCCCGGGTGAGCAGCTGACGTTGCGCCACGATTCGTTCGACCGTGCCTCCTTTATGCCTGGCGTCCTGCTTGGGCTGCGGAAAGTTGCAGCCAACCCCGGCCTCACCGTGGGCCTGGACGGTTACTTGGACTTGGGGCTCTAGGACCATGGGCAATTTCTGGACTTCCTTGAAGAAGAACCGCACCAAGATCTGGGTAGGAGCCATCACCCTGCTGTTGGTGCTTTACCTGGTGGTTTCCGTGCAGCGTTCGTTCCTCTTGCTCGCCGACCCCAACCTGGTAGCCAAGGGGATCGGCGCGGCCTACCTGGTCCTGCCGGTGGTGGGCGCATGGGCACTCATCCGTGAGCTGCTTTTTGGTGCCCGTACCGAGCAGATGGCCAAGGTTCTCGAGGCCGAGGGCGGTTTGCCGGTGGATGACCTTCCGCGCACTCCGGGCGGACGAATAGTCCGGGCTGCAGCTGACGCCGAGTTTGAGAAGTACCGGGCAGAGGCCGAGGCCGCTCCGGATGACTGGCGTTCCTGGTTCCGACTGAGCTGCGCCTACGATGCCTCAGGCGACCGCAAACGTGCCCGTGCGTCGATGCGTGACGCCGTGAAGCTCTTCCGCTCTCAGCCCACTGCAGCAGGCCGGTGACGGCCCAGGCTTGATGCCGTGTGGGCTACCCACTCCAGTGGTCCGCGGCGTCGGAGAACGGCGAAACAGACGCCAATGACAACCGCGGTGACTGCTTGGGCCCAGTACATGCCTTCGTCCGTCCACCCCGAGGGCAGTGGCTGGTTGGTGAACCCGGACACTACCCAGACATGGGCTGAGTAGAGGCTCAAGGTCATGGCCCCGGGGCCGCTCAGCAGGATCAGGAAGTTAACCTTGATCCGTTCCGCCAGGGTGCCGAGCAGCAGGAACAAACCGACCACTGCCGCCGCTACGCCACCGCTATGCAGCAGGTCCAGGCTGGTCCCGGCATGCGGGGCCGCCGTCGCCAGCCACCACCAGGAGCCGGTCTGCTCCAGGCCGGTGACATTGACCTGAAGCATGCTCTCCAACGGGTATCCCCTGGTGACCTGGAGGGCTGACAATGCAGCCCGCCCACCCCACGCCTCCATGGCCAGGATCCCGACGATTTTCGCCAGGCCGGCTACCGCGATTCCGCAAGTGAGCAACAGAACCTGAACTCTCGCCGTCGTCAGTGCCAATCGTCCGAGTACCAATCCGATCAGCAGGTATGAGATCCATTGGAATGCGGGGTAGTACCCGGTGAAGAAGAGGTCGGCAAGGAGGCGTCCGGGCGTCCCGAAATCATCCCAGTTGGGGTTGTGGCCCAACGTCAGGGGAGGGTTCGCGTCCAGTAGTAGAGGCCGTACCAGATAGGCCAGCAGCGGGGACAGCAGGACCCAGCCGAGCGCCCAGAAGCAGAGCGCCTTGAGCCGGAGGCCAAGGAACGGCAGGATGCATAGGAACAGGACGGCGTAGTGAACCAGAATTATGGCGACGTTGACGTCCAGGCCGCCCAGCATCAGTCCGACGACGGCGATCACCACAGCGCGCATGGCAACCCCACCTCGTGCCGCCCACAGTTCCGTGCCGCTACGGGGCTGCTGCTTACCTGTACTGAGAGCCAACCCGATGCCGGCAAGTACGGCAAAGAGGGCCGCGGACCGGCCTGAAAACACCAAACCTACGAACGTCGGGTCCCACTGGGGGGAGGGTCCGAACGTGGGCATCAAGTGCGTGGCCATCATTCCCAACAAGGCCGCGCCCCTGGCAGCATCTATCCCTGTGAGCCGAGGGGAGATCAGTCGGCCGCCGGGTGCTTTTCGCGTCGGGGCCGTCTCTTGCGAAGTCATGCAGCGATCGTCTCATAAGCCGCTGAGTGGCAACTGTGATGTGACGGAAACCCCTTGTGTTCGAATATATGTTCGAATAGCATTGCCGCATGAACGATGTTCCAAAGCCGCCGGAAGGCCTTCACGGACCCATGAAAGCGATGAGCCCCGGCGTCGTCGATTTCCTTTTCAGGCAGCTCGTGGCCGGCGAGCCTCCGGAAGACACCCAGTGGCGCCGCGAAGGTACTGCCCTTGCGGAGCAGGTACCGGGAGCGGAGCTGGCGCGCCGGTTATCCGAGGCGGACCTGGCATCATTGACTCCCCTTGAACTGTTTGAGTACGTCCGTGCCTCGCAGCGTCTGGTGGCTTGGGCGGAGCAACTCAAGGAGCGGGCCGTGGCGCACTACTGTGCGGAGGATCCCGCGCGGACGCCGAAACCCGCGTGACAACCGCCGAATAGGAGGACGGGGTGATCCACGCACAGCGAACCGTCCACGTCCCATGGCAAAGTTGAAGCGGTCCAGCCTCGATCGCTACAGGTCGACCCCCAGTGAATGAGGACCATCACGCGGGACCCATTCTTCCAACCAGCCTGTCACAGGGTAACGTTTTTCGTATGTCTGACTTGCGCGCCCACGTTCCCGCCCTTGGTACCCTGCTGACCGCTATGGTCACCCCGTTCACTGAGGACGGCAAGGTGGACTATGACCAAGCCGCAGCGCTGGCGGAAAAGCTCGTTCAGGATGGTTGCGATGGACTCGTGGTCACCGGTACCACTGGAGAGACCTCAACCCTTACGGACGATGAGAACCTCGGCATGTTCCGGGCCGTCAAAGAGGCCGTTGGTGGCAAGGCTGCCATCATTGCCGGGACCGGCACCAACGACACCGCCCACTCCGTGCACCTCTCCCAGCGTGCAGCTGAACTCGGCGTCGATGGTCTGCTGATCGTCACCCCGTACTACAACAAGCCCAGCCAGGCAGGCGTTCGTGCCCATTTTGAGACGATTGCGTCGGCCACGGACCTTCCCGTCATGCTCTACGACATTCCGGGCCGTTCCTCCATTGCGATCGCTCCCGAGACCATGATTGGGCTCGCGAAGCACCAGAACATCGTGGCCGTCAAGGACGCCAAAGCGGACTTTGCTGCCGCAACGCGCGTCATGGCTGAGACGGACCTGCTCTTCTACTCCGGTGATGACGGATTGACGCTGCAATGGATGGCGCTGGGCGCCGTCGGCCTGGTAGGTGTTACCACCCACGTCGCAACACGCCGCTTCCGTGAGCTCATCGACGCCGTCAACGCCAGCGACCTCGCCAAGGCAAGGGCCATCAACTTTGAACTGGAACCCGTCATTCGTGCAACCATGACGCGGGTCCAAGGCGCTGTAGCCGCCAAGCAGATTCTCAAGTGGCAGGGAGTCCTGCCCAACTCGGTTGTCCGTTTGCCCCTCGTGGAGCCGGACGCGGCCGAGATCGAAATCATCCGCGGGGATTTGGCGGAAGCCGGAATGGACTTTGAGGTCCAGGACGGTTCCGCCGGAAAGTAGCAAAACATGACCCAAACCGCCCTTCCCGGACTGGTTACTCCGCCGAAACTGCCGAAAGGCACGCTGCGGATTGTCCCGCTCGGTGGACTGGGAGAGATTGGCCGCAACATGGCGGTCTTCGAAATCGACGGCAAACTGCTGGTGGTTGACTGTGGCGTGCTCTTTCCCGAGGAAACCCAGCCCGGCGTCGACTTGATCCTGCCTGATTTCTCCTACATTGAGGACCGCCTGCAGGACATCGTAGGCGTCGTCCTGACCCATGGCCATGAGGACCACATTGGCGCTGTTCCCTACCTCTTGCGCCTCAAGGCCGACATCCCGCTGATCGGATCCCAGCTGACCCTTGCCCTGGTGGAAGCAAAGCTTCAGGAACACCGGATCAAGCCGTACACCCTGACGGTGACGGAGGGGCAGGTTGAGCAGTTCGGCCCGTTCGAGTGTGAGTTCGTGGCAGTCAACCACTCCATCCCGGATGCGTTGGCAGTTTTCATCCGCACAGAGGGTGGAAACGTCCTTCACACGGGCGACTTCAAGATGGATCAGTTGCCGCTGGATGGCCGCATCACGGACCTCCGGCACTTCGCCCGCTTGGGAGAAGAAGGCGTGGACCTGTTCATGGCAGACTCCACCAACGCGGACGTGCCGGGCTTTACCACTGCCGAGAAGGAAATTGGTCCCACCCTGGACCGCTTGTTCGGACAGGCCAGGAAGCGCATCATCGTAGCCTCCTTCTCGTCCCACGTGCACCGTGTCCAGCAAGTCCTGGATGCCGCAGCCAAGCATGGGCGCAAGGTGGCCTTCGTTGGCCGTTCCATGGTCCGCAACATGGCCATCGCAGCCAAGCTCGGCTACCTCGATGTCCCGGAGGGCATCTTGGTGGACATCAAGAACATCGACAACATGCCGGATGACCGCGTGGTCCTCATGTCCACCGGCTCTCAGGGTGAGCCGATGGCTGCGCTTTCCCGTATGGCCAACGGCGACCACCGTGTGATCGTGGGCAAGGGCGATACCGTAATCCTTGCCTCCAGCCTCATCCCGGGCAACGAGAACGCCGTTTTCCGTATCATCAACGGCCTCCTCAAGCTCGGTGCCGACGTGATCCACAAGGGCACTGCGAAGGTTCACGTGTCCGGGCACGCAGCCGCCGGTGAGCTGCTCTATTGCTACAACATCCTCGAACCCCTCAACGCGATGCCGGTGCACGGTGAAACCCGCCACCTGATTGCCAATGGCAACATCGCGCTCGAATCGGGCGTTCCGTCCGACGGCATCATCCTGAGCGACAACGGCACAGTTATCGACCTCAAGGACCACAAAGCAAACGTGGTCGGCCAGGTGGAAGTCGGTTTCGTTTACGTAGATGGTTCCAGCGTGGGCGAAATTACCGATGCCGACCTCAAGGATCGCCGCGTCCTGGGCGATGAAGGCTTCATTTCCGTTATCACGGTCATCAGCCGCACCACCGGCAAGATCGTGTCCGGCCCGGAGATCCACGCCCGTGGCGTGGCCGAGGATGACTCCGTCTTTGACGAGATCATTCCCAAGATCAACGCCGCCCTCGAAGAAGCCGTGCTTAACCACACGGATCACACCAACCACCAGTTGCAGCAGGTGGTCCGCAGGATCATCGGCACGTGGGTGAATCGAAAGCTTCGCCGCCGTCCCATGATTATCCCGGTCGTCCTGGAAGCGTAGCCAGCCAGCAACATGCATGCCCAAGGGGGCCTGAAATCCGCGGATTTCAGGCCCCCTTGGGGTAGCGTGGCACTTATGGCGACCCGTACTACCTCCACGCCACGAGGCAGCTCCAGCAGTAAATCCGGCGGCACAGGCCGGAGCACAGCCGCATCCAAAACCAGCGGTGCTGCTTCGAAAAGCAGCGCAGCCGCGACCAAGAGCGGGCGTGGCAGCACTGCCCGTACCAAGCAAGCGGCCGCCGTCGAACCGCATGCTCCGCTGCCGCTGCGAATGCTCTCAGGTTTCTGGCAGGGGATTGGCCATGTGGTAGGTGCCGGGGTGCGGCGAATCGGCTATGACGTCAGCGATCTGGACCCCGATGACCGTCGGGATGGCGCAGCCCTGTTCAATTTGGTGTTGGGCATCGCGATCGCCACCTTCGCTTGGTGGGGTCTGACCGGCTGGCTGCCTGACATGGTCTACAGCGTGGTCAACGGCACGTTCGGGTGGATGTCCCTGATCCTGCCCTTCATGCTGTTCGTCTGTGCATTCAGGCTTTTCCGGAAGCCACAGGACGGTCGTGGGAACAACCGCGTGGGCATCGGTTTCATGATCATGACGCTGGCCGGTTCGGGCCTGGCACACGTCATCGGAGGTCTGCCCACCGTTGCGGATGGCTTCGACGGCCTGCGCAAGGCGGGCGGAATGCTGGGCTTCCTCGCAGCGGCGCCCTTGGCTGCAATTCATGTGGCTGTCCCTGTTGTCCTTTACGGACTCCTGGCGTTTGTGTCCGTGTTGATCGTCACGGCCACACCGTTTGGTGCCATCCCGTCCCGGATCAGGGGCGCTTACGAACACCTTATGGGCGTTGACCTGATGGACGAGTCCGGCAAGGACGCCCATGACCGCAGCTACCTTTACGAGAACAACGCTCTCGCTAAGCCGAAGAAGAAGCGCATGCGCTTCTTCGGTAAGGACGAGGAAACAGATACGAGCTTGGAGGGTTACGTCGGGGACGAAGCCTTCGAGCACGCAATAGTCGACGACGACGAAACCCCGGATGCGTCCGCACCGCGCGTTCCGCCGGGCGTACGTCGTCCAACGCAGGCAGAGATCGCCGTCGGGAAGATCAAGGCGGCCCAAGGCCTGGGCGCCACGCCCGGGATCGAGAACCCAACCGAAGCCATTCCCATTCTTACTCCGGAGATGACCGCACCCGCGGCTCCCGTGGCACAGGTTCCGGCGAAGCCTGCAGGGGCGCCCCTCCCACAGACGCCCATCCCGCAGCGCACGGAGCAACTGTCCCTGGCGGGGGATGTCACGTACACCCTGCCGGCATCGGACTACCTGACGCCCGGCTCCATTCCCAAGGAGCGTACGGAAGCCAATGACGCCGTCGTCGCTGCACTGACGGACACCCTCACGCAGTTCAATGTAGAGGCCGCTGTGACTGGCTTTAGTCGTGGTCCCACTGTGACGCGTTATGAAATCGAGCTGTCTCCGGGTACCAAAGTGGAGCGCGTCACCGCGCTGTCCAAGAACATCTCCTACGCCGTGGCGTCCAGTGACGTTCGCATCCTGAGCCCGATTCCCGGCAAGTCCGCCATCGGCATCGAGATTCCCAACACAGACCGCGAAACCGTGTCGCTGGGCGATGTACTGCGAAGCCAGAACGCACGCCGGACCGACCACCCGATGGTCATGGGCGTCGGCAAGGACGTTGAGGGTGGCTACGTGGTGGCCAACCTCGCCAAGATGCCCCACTTGCTTGTTGCCGGTGCCACCGGTGCTGGTAAGTCGAGTTTCGTGAACTCCATGATCACCTCCATCCTCATGCGCGCTACGCCGGATGAAGTGCGCATGGTCATGGTGGACCCCAAACGCGTGGAACTCACGGCCTATGAGGGCGTGCCGCACCTCATCACGCCCATCATCACCAACCCCAAGAAGGCCGCTGAAGCCTTGCAATGGGTGGTTCGCGAGATGGATGCCCGCTACGACGACCTCGCCAATTACGGCTACAAGCACATTGACGACTTCAACAAGGCGGTCAGGGCGGGCAAGGTTGTGCCGCCGGTGGACTCCAAACGAGTCATCAAGCCCTACCCATACTTGCTGGTGATCGTTGACGAGCTCGCCGACCTCATGATGGTTGCCCCGCGCGACGTTGAAGACTCGATTGTCCGCATCACGCAGCTCGCACGTGCCGCCGGCATCCACCTGGTGCTTGCGACACAGCGCCCCTCCGTGGACGTGGTGACAGGCCTCATCAAGGCCAACGTGCCATCGCGTATGGCGTTCGCTACGTCGTCCGTTACGGACTCCCGCGTGGTGCTTGACCAGCCGGGCGCCGAGAAGCTCATTGGCCAAGGTGACGCCCTGTTCCTTCCCATGGGTGCCTCCAAGGCAATGCGTGTCCAGGGTGCCTGGGTTACGGAATCCGAGATCCACAAGGTTGTGGAGCACGTCAAGGGACAACTGCAGGCCGTCTACCGGGACGACGTCGCTGCGGAGGCGCCCAAGAAGCAGATCGACGACGACATTGGAGACGACCTCGAGGTCCTGCTTCAGGCAACAGAGCTTGTGGTGACCACGCAATTCGGCTCAACGTCCATGCTCCAGCGAAAGCTTCGTGTGGGCTTTGCCAAGGCCGGCCGCCTCATGGACCTCCTTGAGTCCCGTGGCGTTGTTGGTCCTTCGGAGGGCTCCAAGGCGCGCGATGTCCTGGTCAAGCCCGACGACCTCGCCGCGGTGCTTGCCGCGATGAAGGGCCAGGATTCACCCGCGGCGCCCGACGCACACACGGCGGCCTTGAGCGATAACGCGAACTCGAACATCGCCGTCGGAGGCTATGCGGAAGACCTTGTCCAGGCGGACCTGGACAACCGGACGCAGGCCATCGAATACTACGACGGCGCCGATGGTCCGAACGACGACGAAGAGGGTGGCGAGGACGCCTGGTCGCTGACGGGGCGTTAGCCCAAAGAAGGTAGCCTTGTGGGGTGACTACAGCCGAGGGTGATAACGCGACTTCCAGCAGCTCCGACGTCTGGAACCTACCCAATATCCTCACGATGCTCCGCATCGTCCTGGTTCCATTCTTCGTATGGTTCCTGGTGGCGGACGACGGTGAGTACGGGATCTGGCGTTGGGCAGCTGTTGTGGCCTTTGCGGTCGCCATCTATACGGACAAGCTCGACGGCGACATCGCCAGGGCGCGGGGCTTGATCACCAATTTCGGCAAGATTGCCGATCCCATCGCCGACAAGCTGCTTATCGGTTCCGCGCTGGTTCTGCTGTCCATCCTGGGTGAGCTGCCTTGGTGGGTCACCATCCTCATCCTGGTGCGGGAATGGGGGATTACCGCGCTTCGGTTCGTCGTTATCCGGTACGGCGTCATGCCGGCCTCCCGCGGTGGCAAGCTGAAAACAGTAGTCCAGACCGTGGCCATATTCCTCTACATCCTGCCGCTGAAGGCGATCGCTCCCTGGCTGGGCGACGTCGCCTTCTGGGTGATGATGGTGGCGCTGGGCATCACCTTGTGGACCGGCGTCGAATATGTCATCCAAGCGTTGAAGCTTCGCGCGGCCGGGCGGCGTGCATGACGCTCCATGTCGGCCTATCCGCCGCCGCGCAATCGTCGACGGCGGCAGTCGCTATGGCTGTTGGGAACAAACTCACCGTGGCCACGGCTGAATCCCTCACCGCGGGGATGGTTGCGGCAACGCTGGCGAACACGCCTGGAGCATCCGGGATGCTGCAAGGCGGCGTGGTTGCTTACCAGAACTCCGTGAAGGCTGGTGTCCTGGGGGTGTCGCAGGAGCTGCTTGCCGAGGTCGGTTCCGTTGACGGTCAGGTGGCCGAAGCCATGGCCGACGGCGCCCGGCGCGTCTGCGGCGCCGATCTTGGAATTTCCACGACGGGTGTGGCCGGACCCGAGCCGCACGACGGCAAAGCAGTAGGAACTGTGTTCATCGGGATTTCGGGCAAATCCGGAACCGAAGCGTTTGAGTACAGTTTTTCGGGGGACAGACAGTCCATCAGGGAGCAGGCCTGCGAGGCCGCCTTGGCGCGTCTGCTTGCTGCACTGAGTGACGTTGGTTACCGTTCGTAAAGTAGTCGGGAACAAAAACTGATTACCAATAGTTGTGTCATTGTGTCGCTTCGGAAGAGCCGGGGCGCCTAGGATGTATAAACCAACCCGGTCCGCCAGCCAGCGAACCGGATGAATGAGGGAGCAAGGCGATACAGATGGTAAAGCAGCCCGTATCCGTGAACGGCGTTGTCCGCTGGAAGGATGTGGGCTTGGCTGATCAGGCACAGAGCGAACAGAAGGAGCGCAAAATGGTTGTACTACGCCACGAGATCGGTGATGTACTGCGCGATGTCCGCCAGCGTCAGGGCCGTACCCTCCGCGAGGTTTCGCACAGCGCCCGCGTCTCACTTGGTTACTTGAGTGAAGTTGAACGCGGCCAGAAGGAGGCTTCTTCCGAGCTCCTGTCCTCTATCTGCACAGCCCTCGATGTTCCGTTGTCCCACATGCTTCGCGAAGTCAGCGACCGTGTGGCCGTCGCAGAAGGTGTTGCAGTTCCGGACACCGTTCCGCAGGAATTCTCCCAGCGTTACGGTCGCGATCTCGACCTCACGGACGATTTCCCGCAAGGAATGCTTTCCGGAGCCCGGTAACGATCCAGCAAGACCATGGAAAAGGTCCCCAGCCTCAGGCTGGGGACCTTTTTCGTTGAGGTTGGGCGTCGGTTGAGGCTAGGCGCTGCTCAAACGCCTGCGGGCTTGTCCTCGACGTCGCTTTCGGGTTCTTTCACGTTGAGCACGCCGTCCCCGTAAATGGCGTTGAGGCGGCCCATGTAGTCAGCAAGCGTCTGGACATCCTCCAAGGGCCATTCGCCGAGTCGCTCACGGAAGACCTGCCTGCGGGCATCTTGGACCTGGTGCATCTTCTGTTCGCCCTTATCCGTCAAACGGATGGACTGGGCCCTGCCGTCCTGGGGATCTGCTTCCTTGTAGACGAGGCCGATGCTCTCCAGGAAAGCGATCTGGCGGCTCACGGAAGGCTTGCCCACTCCGATGCAGGTGGCCAGGTCCGTGAGGCGGATGGGACCCTCCCTGCGGATGACCGTGAGAAGCCCATAGGCGGCCGGTTCCATGTCGGGATGTACTTGGCGTGACAACTGATGCGAGATGGAGCGGGCGCGGCGCCAGAGCAGGCTCAGCTGGTGTTCCACCTGCTGGAGGGCGTCGTCCACGGCGTCGCCTGGCAATGCCGGACCTGGCTTGCTCTGGAGAGGATTGCTCATGGCAACCATTCTAGAGTCCGGCGCCATGAGAGACTCTATCCGTGAGGGCAAGTGACTTTTGGCGATTAATGGACGACGAATTCGGGACAGGCTACTCCCGGGTCCTGGCCAACTCCCTGGTACTCGCCGGCGTTGGCGGGCGAACTGCCGTAGAGGCTTTGGCCTCCGGTTATCAACCTCGCGACGTCTGGTTGGCCGTGTGCGAGGTTCAGGACGTTCCCCCCGAGCGCAGGCTTGGCAGGGACATCAAACCGGCTTCCAACTGAAGTCCGACACGTGGCGGTTACTGCCCGAAGGGTAGGGACACGCCGGAACATTGTTCGAATATCTGTTCGGATAGGGATATGCTCCTGTGAGAGGAAAATTGATTTCGAAGGACGCATTCCAGAGGTTCCGGCAGCCCAGGTTATCCACATAGCCAGTGCCGGCTACTAAAAATGTCAGAGCACCGCACTAGCGTCAGACATGACAGGAAAGCGGCCTTTCGGGCCACTCCACAGCGAGAAAGCATCAGAGGTGTGAACCATGGCGGCAACCCCGGATCGTGAAAAGGCGCTCGAAGCAGCGCTTGCCCAGATCGACAAGCAGTTCGGCAAAGGCTCCATCATGCGCCTGGGTGATGACACCCGCGCCCCGATTGAGGTTATTCCCACCGGCTCCATTGCACTGGATGTCGCTCTTGGCATTGGCGGCCTGCCCCGGGGGCGCGTGGTGGAAATCTACGGTCCGGAATCCTCGGGTAAGACCACCGTTGCACTTCATGCTGTAGCCAACGCACAGCGGGCAGGTGGCATCGCAGCGTTCATTGACGCCGAGCACGCACTTGACCCGGACTACGCCGCCAAGCTTGGCGTGGACACGGATGCACTCTTGGTGTCACAGCCGGACACCGGTGAGCAGGCATTGGAGATCATGGACATGCTGGTGGGCTCCGGCTCGCTCGACATCGTCGTCATTGACTCCGTGGCTGCCCTGGTACCCCGCGCCGAAATCGAAGGCGAAATGGGTGACTCCCACGTTGGCCTCCAGGCTCGACTCATGAGCCAGGCCCTGCGTAAGATCACGGGCCGCTTGAGCCAGACCAAGACAACCGCCATCTTCATCAACCAGTTGCGTGAAAAGATCGGTGTGTTCTTCGGATCACCCGAAACCACCACCGGTGGTAAGGCCCTGAAGTTCTACGCGTCAGTGCGAATCGACGTTCGTCGCATCCAGACCTTGAAGGAAGGTGCCGACTCTGTCGGTAACCGCACCAAGGCAAAGATCGTCAAGAACAAGATGGCTCCGCCCTTCAAGATCGCCGAGTTCGACATCATCTACGGTCAGGGCATCTCCCGCGAGGGAGGCATCATTGACATGGGTGTGGAGCACGGCATCATCAAGAAGTCGGGCTCGTGGTTCACGTATGACGGCGATCAGCTGGGTCAAGGCATGGAGAACTCGCGCAGATTCCTGCGCGACAACCCTGAGCTCGCCCAGGAACTGGAGCGCCTCATCAAGGAAAAGCTTGGCGTGGGCGTTGTGAAGGCTGAAGAAGATTCCCCGAAGCTGAAGGCCGTTGACGGCTAGGAGAGGGCCGGATCCGGATTCTTCCGTTGCGGCCGATCCCGAACCTGATCCTGAATCCGTGGCGCGTGCCATCGTCCTGAGGCAGTTGACGATGGCGCCGCGGAGCCGGCTGCAACTGTCCCGGAAACTCGCTGAACGGAATGTTCCCGAGCATGTGGCTGAGGCAGTCTTGGACCGCTTCGAAGAAGTTCAGCTGATCGACGATGCTGAATTTGCCAGGATGTGGGTCCGCAGCCGATCCCAGAGCAAGAAGCTCGCCAAGGGCGCCATTCGTCGAGAATTGGCAGACAAAGGCATAGAGCTGGATGCAGCGGAGGAAGCCCTATCGCAGGTCAGCGACCAAGACGAAGAACTGGCTGCCCGGGAGCTCGTTCATCGCAAGCTGCGGCCAAGCATGGACCTGTCGGATCGGGCCGAGCGGGACAAATACACCCGACGGCTTGCGTCGATGCTGGCACGCAAGGGCTACGCCCCCTCCATGGCGTTCAGGATCGTCGGTGAGGTGCTGGCGGAAGCCGGTACCCTTGAGTAGTGAGTTTGACCATTCCTTCCCCCACAGTTGCCGCCACTCCTTCCGCCGAGCCCAGGACGTACCAGGTTCGGACATTTGGCTGCCAGATGAACGTCCATGATTCTGAGCGCATGGCGGGGCTCCTTGAAGAAGCAGGGTACGTGCCTGCGGACGGTGAGGTGGCCGACGTCGTGGTCTTCAACACGTGCGCTGTGCGGGAGAACGCAGACAACAAACTCTATGGAAACCTTGGGCAGCTCCGGCAGGTCAAGGAAGCTAACCCCGGAATGCAGATTGCCGTCGGTGGTTGCCTGGCCCAGAAGGACCGCGAAACCATTGTGAAGAAGGCGCCGTGGGTTGACGCCGTGTTCGGAACGCACAACGTGGGAGCCCTGCCGGCCCTGCTGAACCGTGCCCGGCACAACAATGAGGCTCAACTCGAGATTCTCGAATCCTTGGATGTGTTCCCGTCAACGCTCCCCACCAAGCGCGACTCTGTGTATGCAGGGTGGGTGTCAATCTCTGTGGGTTGCAACAACACGTGCACGTTCTGCATCGTGCCCTCGCTTCGTGGCAAGGAGAAAGACCGGCGTCCAGGCGAGATTCTGGCGGAAATCCAGGCGCTCGTGGATGACGGGGCTGTGGAAGTCACGTTGCTCGGCCAGAACGTGAATTCCTATGGTGTGGAATTCGGTGACCGCCAGGCGTTCTCCAAACTCCTGCGGGCATGCGGCGAAATCGAAGGCTTGGAACGGGTTCGTTTCACCAGCCCCCACCCCGCCGCATTTACGGACGATGTCATTGACGCCATGGCCGAAACACACAACGCCATGCCCCAGTTGCACATGCCGCTGCAGTCCGGCTCGGACAAAGTGCTGAAGGACATGCGCCGTTCGTACCGTTCCAGCAAATTTTTGGGAATCCTGGACAAAGTGCGGGAACGCATCCCGCATGCCGCCATCACCACCGACATCATCGTGGGCTTCCCGGGCGAAACCGAGGAAGATTTCCAAGCAACCCTGGATGTGGTGGAGAAGTCGCGTTTTGCGTCCGCCTTCACGTTCCAATACTCCAAGCGGCCTGGCACGCCGGCTGCGAACCTTCCGGAGCAACTGCCCAAGGCCGTGGTGCAAGAGCGCTACGAGCGCCTCACAGCGCTGCAGGACCGTATTGCCGCAGAAGAGAACGCCAAGCAGTTGGGGCGGAAGGTGGAAGTCCTGGTCACAGCGCAATCAGGACGAAAAGCCGGCGAAACACACCGGCTGTCCGGCCGTTCGAAGGACCAAAGGCTGGTGCACTTCTCCGTGCCGACCGGAGCCGAAACTCCTCGGCCGGGTGACTTCGTCACTGTGACTATTACTGAGGCCGCTGCCTTCCACCTGGTAGCTGATCCGGCAACAGTGGAAGAGTACTTTTTGCGCCGCTCCCGTGCAGGCGATGCCTGGGATCGTTCGCAGGCTGATTCTTGCGGGGTCCCGGCAGCAGGATCGGCGTCGGGCAAGACCGGCGTGTCCTTGGGCATGCCGTCGTTGCCGGTTCGCCGCGCCTAGGTACGTGAGCCAGGACCACATGTCGTTCTCCAGTCCGGAACCCCTTCTGCCTGTCATTGCCGTTGTCGGTCCCACAGGTTCCGGTAAGTCGGATCTGGGCGTCAACCTCGCTCTGGCCCTGAATGGCGAGGTGATCAACGCCGACGCCTTGCAGTTCTACCGTGGCATGGACATCGGAACTGCCAAGATCACGGTGGAAGAGCGCCAAGGTGTGCCGCACCATTTGCTGGACACCATGGACGTTACGCAGGAAGCCAGTGTGGCCGACTTCCAAAATGCATGCCGCGCAATCATCCATGACATCCACTCACGGGGAAAACGTGCCGTCCTTGTGGGCGGATCAGGGTTGTATGTGCGGGCGGCGCTTGACGTGCTGGAATTTCCGGGCACAGATCCGGTGCTCCGCGGGAATCTGGAAGAAGAGTTCGAAACCAAGGGGCTGGGGCCGCTGAGAGCCCGCCTTGAGGAAGTCGACCCCGTCTCTGCTGCCCGCCTGGGAGACGCCCGGCGCGTGATCCGGGCTTTGGAAGTGCACGGTCTCACCGGCCGCCCTTTCAGCTCGTTCATGCCACAACGCGAGTATTTCCAGCCGGCACTCCAGATCGGCCTGGAGGTTGATCGGGAGCAACTGCGGGAACGTTTGGCACTGAGGGTGCATCGGATGGTGGATGCCGGGCTCCAGCAGGAAGTTGAACGACTCGACGCCGTGGGGTTGCGGAGGGGCAAGACAGCTTCGCGCGCTTTGGGATACGCCCAATTCCTGAAAGTCCTGGACGGCGGGATGACAGCGGACGCCGCCGCGGAGGAAACCATCGTGGCTACCAGGCAGTTTGCAAGGCGGCAGCTGACATGGTTCCGGGCGGATCCACGAATCACTTGGCTCGACTGGCAGGATCCGGAGCTTGTGGCTAAGGCAGTCAAAGCAGCAAATGCGGCAACTGCGGCCAGCGCGCCCTAACCGCTGCAATTTCTGGCCAAAGAGGCGTGGCAGGTAGCCTAGATCCATGGATGAAACCGCCGCAGTTCCCGCCCCGCAGCCCGCAACTGCCGGTGCTCCAGTGCCAGCTTCCAGCCTCGCCGGCCTGGAGTTCTCCAAGGGCCACGGAACGGGCAATGATTTTGTCCTTATCGCTGATCCCGGTGACGCCCACGAGATCACGGCCGAGCAGGTGGCGCAGTTGTGCGACCGACACATTGGCATCGGGGGTGACGGCCTCATTCGGGCAGTTCCTTCCCGTTTTCTCCCGGAAGGTCGTGTCGCCCTTGAGCAGGATCCCGATGCAGAGTGGTTCATGGATTACCGCAACGGAGACGGTTCGCTCTCCGAAATGTGCGGCAATGGCGTACGCGTTTTCGTCCATTTCCTGATTGCGGAGGGCCTGGTGGATTTGGGCCCCGGTCAGACACTCACCATCGGCACACGTGGCGGCGTCAAAAAGGTTGTAAGGACAGTCAACGGTTATGCCGTGGACATGGGCCCATGGGAGTTCATCTTCCCCAAGGAAGCCACCAGCAAGGCCATGGATGCACTGGTAAGCGCCGACGGCCTGGAAGTGGCACGGCCCGGCCTGTCTGTCAGCATGGGCAATCCCCACACGGTAGTTGCCCTTGCGGAGCTCAGTGAGCTTTCAGCCACACAATTGTTCAAGGCACCCGTGGTGGATCCCAAGCCCGCAAATGGAACCAACGTGGAGTTCGTGGTTCCCGCGGAGCCGCTGGTGGAGGACGGCGTAGGAACCATCACCATGCGCGTTCACGAGCGTGGAGTGGGAGAGACGCAATCCTGCGGCACCGGCGCGTGCGCTGCCGCCGTCGCGATTCGTCACTGGGCGGGCGAGACGGCTCCCAACGACTGGCACGTCAACGTGCCGGGCGGCGTCGTGGGTGTGAAGTTCTTCCCAGGTGCAGGTGGCCGCGAGCATGTTGAACTCAGTGGCCCGGCCGTCATCGTGGCTACTGGGACGCTTTCCTGACACGGATGATGCGGAACGTCTTGGATGTGCTTTCACGGGTGACCGTGTAGGAGCTGTCCAGTTCGGTGGCGAGCCACCGCTGGAGGGAGTCGGAGCCCAGGTTCTTCTGAACAACCAACCACGCATTGCCTCCTGGAGCCAGCCGAGGCAGCCATGTCAGCAGCAGCGTGTGGAGTTCGTCCTTGCCGATGCGGATGGGCGGGTTGGACCAGATGGTGTCAAACTCGACGGCGGGGTCCACCTCGTCCGGGAGGCTGGCCATGACGTTGGTGAGGCCTAGCGCCGCCGCATTCTCGTTGGTCAGCGTGATGCAACGCTCATTCACATCCACCGCATGAACCTGGGCATGTGGCGCCATCAGCCCCAAGGTGAGGGCAATCGGACCCCAGCCGCAGCCGATGTCCAGCAGGTGACCCTTAGGTGACGGCGGCGGGACCTCGGAGAAAAGTACCGCCGTGCCTTTATCCACGCCGTCGGGACTGAAGATTCCCGACGAGGTCTGCAACTGGCGTGTGGCTCCTGCGAGTTCCACTGTGAGTGGCTTGCGGGTGAATGGTCCGGCCGGTTGGGCGGTGAAATAGTGTGCAGACTCCATAATTTGCCAGATTAGTTGGCTATCGTCGGCTTGGGAAACCGCCTCCTTCCACAGCAGGTTTGACAATGACTGCTAAAGTGGAATGCATGTTCTTGATCTTCGAGTAATCAGCCCACAAACGCCCGAGTCATCAGGCGTTTGACGGTACCGCCCGCGACGCAGGCCCGCTTGGCATTTCAGCCAGGTCGGCCTTTCCGCCCGGCAGGTCACCTCTGGCTCAGTCCGGCCAATCCTGTACACGGAGCCGGACGCTCTGAAGATACCGATCCACACCACATCCGCTTTGGGCCGCTGGGTTCTGCCCGGCCAATCGATGGTGTAGGAAGAGCATCCTCACGTTGGCCAAAGGACCCTCCCGCGGAGTCATACACGCCACATCCCGGCAGTCCCTGCCGCCGAAAGGCACCGACTGCCCAGCACATAGGAGGCCCTTTTGGCCGATGCCCGTCAGCCCAGCGCGAATAGCGCCCCATCGAGCACTAAACCGCACTATTCTGGAATTGCCGAACAGTCTAAGGAGACCATGACCACCCAGAAGCACTCCGGATCCGATTCCGACGCCCAGGACATGAGTCCTGAACAAATCCAGGCCGTCATCGACCGGATTCTTTCCAAGGATGTACCTGCGCAGGCACCCGACGACGAAGCCAACAGTGTGTTCGGCAAGGCGCAGGCGATTTCCACGCTGGACCAGGAACACAGCATCTACGACGGCGACCAGGAAGACTTGGCTGAACGTCGCGCCCTTCGCCGTACCGCAGGACTGTCCACCGAGCTTGAAGATGTCACGGAGGTCGAGTACCGGCAGTTGCGCCTTGAGCGCGTTGTACTGGCAGGCCTGTGGACTGAGGGAACCCTGGCAGATGCGGAGAACTCCCTCCGCGAACTCGCAGCACTTGCGGAGACGGCCGGATCTGAGGTGCTGGATGGCCTCGTCCAGCGTCGGCAGAAGCCGGACCCCGGGACCTTCCTGGGTTCCGGTAAGGCCCAGGAGCTTAAGGACATCGTTGCGGCAACAGGCGCCGACACAGTGGTAGTGGACACTGAGCTGGCGCCGTCGCAGCGACGCGGCCTTGAGGACATTGTGAAGGTCAAGGTTGTTGACCGCACCACGCTGATCCTGGATATCTTCGCCCAGCACGCCAAGAGCCGTGAAGGCAAAGCGCAGGTGGAGCTCGCCCAGCTCGAGTACCTGCTTCCGAGGCTTCGTGGTTGGGGCGATTCCATGTCCCGCCAAGCCGGAGGCCAGGTGGGTGGAGCAGGGGCCGGAATGGGTTCGCGTGGTCCTGGTGAAACCAAGATCGAACTTGATCGGCGTCGAATCCGCACCCGCATGGCTAAGCTGCGTCGTGAAATCGCCGCGATGAAGCCTGCGCGTGAGACCAAACGTGCCAACCGTCGTCGGAACGCGGTTCCGTCTGTTGCCATCGCCGGGTACACGAACGCCGGAAAATCGTCCCTGCTCAACCGCCTCACTGACGCAGGCGTCCTGGTGGAGAACGCCTTGTTCGCCACCCTGGATCCCACAGTCCGCAAGGCGCAAACCCCGGACGGCATCGGCTATACCCTCGCAGACACCGTTGGGTTCGTTCGTTCACTCCCAACCCAGCTCATCGAGGCTTTCCGGTCAACGCTGGAGGAAGTTGCTGATGCGGACCTGATCCTCCATGTGGTGGATGCATCCCACCCCGACCCTGAGGGCCAGATCGCGGCGGTAAGGGCCGTTTTCACCGAGGTGGATGCCCGAAAGGTCCCGGAGATCATCGTCCTCAACAAGGTGGACGTCGCGGATCCCTTTGTGGTGGAGCGCCTCAAGCAGAAAGAACCCCGCCACGCTGTTGTGTCCACCCGCACGGGCCAGGGCATCGCGGAACTGTTGGAAGACATCAGCCGGTCCATTCCCCGGCCTGGTGTCCGCCTTGAACTGCTCATTCCCTACGATCGTGGGGAAATGATCAACAAGTTGCACAATTCCGACTCGGAAATCCTCAGCCTTGAGCATGAGGAGAACGGGACTCGCGTAGTTGTCATGGTGCGCGAAGGCCTGGCCGCCGAACTGGAGTCGTTCGTCAGTAATGGTTGAGAAGGTGGCGGCGGACGCCGTCGAGTCGGTGGGGGAGAAGACCACTCTCGAGCTGTTGGATCGGGCTGTTGCCGGAATGGGCGGGCAAAGCCGCGCCGGCCAGCACGAGATGGCCAAGCATGTTACCCGGGCCATCGAGACCGGGGAGCATCTGCTGGTCCAGGCGGGAACGGGAACAGGTAAGTCGTTGGCTTACCTGATTCCGCTGATCGCCCATGCCATGGACAGCGATAAACCGACTCTCGTGTCCACCGCCACCCTGGCACTCCAGACCCAAATCGTGGGCCGTGACCTTCCCCGGCTGCTGGAGACCATCAACCCTGCCCTGGAGCGCCCGGTCAATGTGGCGCTGGTCAAGGGCAGGGCAAATTATGTGTGCCTGCAGAAACTCGAAGGAGGGTTCCCCAGCGAAGAGCCTTCCGAAGGGCAGCTGTTCTCCCTTGGCGAGGACACCAGCGTGCCCCACTTTGCTGCCTCCATGGGCGGGCCGCAATCCCAGCTGGGTAAAGAAGTAGTCCGTCTTCGGGAATGGGCGGAGAAAACCGCCACCGGCGACCGCGATGAACTCATGCCAGGAGTCACCGACAGGGCCTGGCGCCAGGTTTCCGTGACCTCCATGGAGTGCCTGGGCGCCCAGAAGTGCCCCGTGGCAGAAGAGTGCTTCAGCGAGCTGGCGCGCTCACGGGCGAGTGAAGCCGACGTCGTGGTCACCAACCACGCCATGTTGGCAGTCAGCGCCTTTGAAGGCCTGGCCGTGCTGCCTGAATATGACGTCGTGGTGGTTGACGAAGCGCACGAGCTTCAAGACCGCGTGACTGGCGCCGTTTCAGGCCAGTTGTCCGTGGCCATGGTTCATGCTGCTGCATCAAGTGCCCGCAAGCACACAGCCATCACAGTGGACGCCCTCAACGCTGCAGCGGAGCGGCTGGATATGGCCATCGCCGGCGTGCCCAATGGGCTCTTGCCCAACGGACTCAACGACGAACAGCTGGATTGCCTGGACCAGTTACGGGACGCCGCCCGCGCTGCGCTCTCGGATTCGAAGACGGATTCGTCAAATGCAGTCGACGGCGGACGGCAGCTGGCCCGTTCACGGCTCATGCTGATCCTGGAATTGTGCGAACGCATGCTGGCCGCCAAGGAGAACCGCGAAGTGGTCTGGTTTTCCCGGAACAGCACGTTCGACCCCCAGCAGGGGTATTCGCACCCTGATGAGACCGCCCCGGCCTTGATCAACATCGCCCCACTCAGCGTTGCCGGGCGGCTTCGCGAAGGCCTCTTTGCCGACCACACCGTGGTGCTTACCTCCGCCACGCTAGCCATCGGCTCGGCTTTCGAACCGGCAGCGGGCGGCCTCGGCCTTATTGGCGACGGTGCCCCGAGCTGGACAGGCATCGATGTGGGTTCGCCCTTTGATTATCCCAAACAGGGTGTCCTGTATGTAGCGAAGCACCTCCCGAAACCAGGTCGCGGTACCTCGCCCGAGGCGCTCGACGAATTGGAAGACCTCATCCGCGCGTCCGGCGGGGGAGCCCTTTGCTTGTTCTCTTCGCGGCGTGCGGCCGAAGAAGCAGCCGACGCAATGCGGCTCCGGCTGGATGTGAATATCCTCTGCCAAGGCGAATCCACCATGGCGGCCCTCGTGAAGCAGTTCGCCGATGAGCCTGACACATGCCTCTTCGGAACCATGTCACTGTGGCAGGGCGTAGACGTTCCCGGCGGCTCGTGCCGCTTGGTGGTCATTGACCGCATACCCTTCCCGCGGCCTGATGATCCCCTGATGACTGCGCGCTCCCGGGCAGTGGCGCAATCAGGCGGGAATGGCTTTATGGCCGTATCGGCTACGCATGCTGCCATCCGACTGGCACAGGGTGCTGGCCGCCTGATCCGTTCGACAGGTGACAAGGGAGTAGTCGCTGTGCTCGACTCGCGACTTTCAACGGAACGCTACGGAGGCTTCCTGCGTGCGGCCCTGCCGCCGTTCTGGGCAACGACGGACCGGACAGTAGTGCGTGGCGTTCTGGAGCGCCTGGGCCCGTCCAAGGCCCCCTAGCGCCCCTAAAGGGAGCGCAGTACCGAAACTACCTTGCCCATGATGGTGGCTTGATCGCCCAGGATGGGTTCGTATTGGGTGTTCTGCGGTAGCAGCCACGTATGGCCGTCCCGCTGCCGGAAGGTCTTCACGGTTGCTTCGTCATCCAGCAGGGCTGCCACTATGTCACCGTTGATGGCGTCGTTCTGGCGGCGGACCACTACCCAGTCACCGTCACAGATTGCTGCGTCAATCATGGAATCTCCGGCTACCTTCAGCATGAACAATTCGCCATGCCCCACAAGTTGCCGGGGGAGCGCGAGGACGTCTTCCACCGTCTGGTCGGCCAGAATGGGGCCACCGGCCGCAATGCGGCCCACCAGCGGCACCATGGCGGTATCACTTGCACTGGCCAGCTCTGTGACGGCAAGGCCACCCGCGCTGCGAAGGGTGGTGGGCGCTTCCACGCCGGGTATGGTGCCACCGTCCAGGGTCAGAGGCATGAGGACTTCCATGGCGCGAGGACGCTTCGGGTCCCTGCGGAGGTAGCCAAGCTTCTCCAGTTGGGACAACTGATGAGTGACGCTCGACAAACTGGCCAGACCCACCGTGTCCCCGATCTCGCGCATGCTGGGCGGGTATCCGTTGTCATTGACCGACCGCTGGATGGTCTCCAGGATCTTTTTCTGCCGGACAGTCAGGCTCTTGGGACTCTTTTGAGGCTGCTGGCTCCGCAGGGGTGCCCCGCCGCCCGTGGCTTTCGCTGCCATCTTCGCCAATGCCTTTCCATGTCGCCCCGAAGCGAGCCCGGGGGTCGTCGGGTCTGCAAAAAATGTCAGACCCTCCTGTTCCACTGAAACAGTGCTGTTTCTTCACTCAAACGTAGGGCAGGCACAGGCGTTTATCAAACATTTGTTCTAGCGAGTCTCGACACCGTTCGTTGATAAGTGCTAAAAATGTCATAGCAAGGTTCGAATATGTGTTCTATAAACCTGATGCTGACGCCGAATGTTCGAACAGAGTGTTCGAACATCCGGAATCAGATGAGGGGAACGCAAAGAATTGGCCGCCAGGCACCGGGCACCCCGGAGCCTGGCAATAGCTCAGAAGGGCTCAGCTCATGTCCGCAATCACTACGTTCGCTGATTTCCGCACCACTCAGGCACCTGCTCGCCTGCGTCTGACCCGGCGGGGACGGATTGTCTTCTTCGGCATCCCGGCAATGCTGTTGGTGGCGGCGCTGTTGACCCTCGCCGGCTTCATCAACTCCCCGGCCAAGGCGTCGGACTCCCAGTCCCAATTGCGTCCGCCCGTTGCAGTCACGGTCACGGTCCAGCCGGGCCAATCCCTTTGGGGCATCGCCGGAGCTGCCGCACCCGAGAGGGACCCTCGTGATGTCATCGCAGAGATCATCCAGCTGAACGACCTCCGTGGCGGCCGCATCCTGCCAGGCCAGCAGCTGTTTGTTCCTGCGAACTAGTGGTCCACCATCCGCAGGAACCGTTGGCCTGGCGTCACAGTTAGTCGGCAGTCCCGAGTGCCCCTTAAACTGTGATGGTGAGTGACCAGCTTGAGCGACTTGACAGACTTCCCCTCCGGACCAACCTGCGTGGACTGAGCCCCTATGGCGCACCGCAGCTTGACGTTCCCATCCTGCTCAACGTCAACGAAAACACTCATGGCGTCCCGGCGGATGTCCAAGCCGCCATCACCGAGGCTGTCGCCGCTGCCGCCACAGGACTGAACCGCTATCCGGATCGCGAGTTTACCGAACTACGTGAAGCCCTGGCCGAGTACCTTGGCCACGGACTCTCTCCTGACAACATCTGGGCGGCCAACGGATCCAACGAAGTCCTGCAGCAAATCCTCCAGGCATTCGGTGGACCGGGACGCAAGGCGCTCGGCTTCCCGCCCACGTACTCCATGTACCCCCTCCTGGCTAGCGGCACCGATACAGAGTATGTCCGCGGGGTGCGAGCTGACGACTATGGGCTAGACGCCGAATCGGCCGCCGCGCAGGTTCGGGAAACGGGTGCCAACATCGTGTTCCTCTGCTCACCCAACAATCCCACCGGTACAGGGTTGGGCCTGGACGTTGTGGAGGCCGTCTACGAGGCGGGCGAAGCGAGCCAAGCCATCGTGATTGTGGACGAGGCCTACCACGAGTTTGCGCACGACAATACTCCGAGCGCCTTGACGTTATTGCCCGGACGCGAGCGGTTGATCGTCTCGCGCACCATGAGCAAAGCATTCGCCCTGGCAGGCGCCCGGCTCGGCTACATGGCGGCAGCCCCGGAAGTCACGGACGCCATCAGACTGGTCCGCCTCCCGTACCACCTGTCTGCCGTCACGCAGGCAACTGCCCTGGCCGCGCTCAACCACCGCGAAGCCCTCATGGCCGACGTCGAGGACATCAAGGTCCAACGCGACCGGATTGTGACTGAGTTGCTGCGCATGGGCCTCAAGCCTGCGGCGTCCGACTCCAACTATGTCTTCTTTGGCGGCCTCGAGGAGCCGCACAAGATTTGGCAGGGCCTGCTCGATGCCGGTGTGCTGATTCGCGACGTCGGCATCCCTGGACACTTGCGTGTCACCGCTGGAACCGAACCGGAAACCACAGCCTTCCTTGAGGCTTTGGAAGCACTGCTGGACAGCACGGCGCCACAGCGCGCCTAAACTTGTCCATAGACCCAACCCATCCTCCGTGTATAAGGACGTCCCAATGAGCGAAACCGGCGCCAAGCCGACCGCTGCCCGCACCGCGCGCATGGAGCGCACCACCAGCGAGTCTTCAGTCCTGGTGGAGATTAATCTGGACGGTTCCGGTGTCTCGGACATCAGTACCTCTGTTCCGTTCTATGACCACATGCTGACGGCTCTGTGCAAGCACTCCCTGATCGACATGACCGTCAAGGCCACTGGCGATACCCACATTGATGCGCACCACACGGTGGAAGATGTCGCCATCACCTTTGGCGAGGTCCTGCGGACGGCATTGGGCAACAAGGCCGGCATCCGTCGCTTCGGTGAAGCAACGGTTCCCCTGGACGAAGCATTGGCGCACGCCGTCGTCGATGTTTCCGGACGTCCCTACCTGGTACACGGTGGTGAGCCGGCCGGGCAGGAGTACCACCTGATAGGTGGACACTTCACGGGCTCGTTGACACGCCACGTCTTTGAAGCGATCACGCTGCACGCCGGGATCTGCCTGCACATGAATGTCCTGGCTGGCCGGGACCCGCACCACATCGTCGAGGCCCAGTTCAAGGCCTTCGCACGCGCGCTGCGCGCAGCCGTGGAGTCCGATCCCCGTGTGGAGGGCATTCCTTCCACCAAGGGCGCACTATGAGCGGCCAGGTTCTGAAGAACGGAGCGGTGGTTGACGCGACTGCATCGGTGAAGCCGGAGTCGCCGGAAGGCAAGCCCACTGTCACCGTGCTGGACTATGGATCGGGCAACGTGCGGTCGGCTGTGCGTGCACTTGAGCGCGCCGGCGCCCACGTGGTTCTGAGCTCCAAGCCTGAGGACGTGCTCAACGCTGACGGCCTGGTGGTGCCCGGAGTGGGTGCCTACGAGACGGTGATGAAGGAGCTTAAGTCCGTCGATGCCATCCGCATGATCGGACGCCGGGTTGCCGGAGGCCGTCCTGTGCTGGCCATTTGCGTCGGCTTGCAGGTCCTTTTCGAAGCCGGTGTAGAGCACGGTACCGAATCCGAAGGCATGGCCGAGTGGCCGGGCAAGGTTGAACTCCTTCCCGCTCCCGTGGTGCCGCACATGGGCTGGAACACCGTGGACGTACCGGAGGGCTCCAAGCTGTTCGCCGGCGTCGAGCAGGAACGTTTCTACTTTGTGCACTCCTACGGTGTCCAGGAGTGGAACTTCGATGTCGTTCAGCCCCGCATGGCTCCTCCCATGGTCACTTGGTCCGAGCACGGTGCGCGCTTCATTGCTGCCGTCGAGAACGGCCCGCTCTGTGCTACGCAGTTCCACCCTGAGAAGTCAGGCGATGCCGGAGCCCGGCTCTTGCGAAATTGGGTGGACAGCCTCCGTAAGCCGGCTCCGGAAGCATCCGGAAGCGGTGCCGCCTAAATGTGGTGGTCGGTGATACTGATGGGCCTTGCCGGCCTGCTGGTGGGTGGGGGTATCTCCTTCCATCAGCAGAAAAAGCCCCGGTGGGTATCCATCTCTTTCTATGTGCTGGCCGGGATGTCCCTGCTTGCCGCCTATCTCCTGACGCTGGGTAACTGAACCAGTCGTTCAACAAACCGCGTCACCTTCGAACTCCAAGGACACACATGACCACCTCCGCCCAGTCCGTTCTGGAACTCCTTCCCGCCGTCGACATCGTTGATGGCCAGGCAGTCCGCCTCCTGCAGGGAGAAGCCGGCTCGGAAACCAGCTACGGTACACCGCTGGAAGCAGCATTGAACTGGCAGAACGCCGGTGCCGAATGGGTGCACATGGTGGACCTCGACGCCGCGTTCGGCCGTGGAAACAACGCAGCGCTGATCAGCGACGTTGTGTCGCAGCTCAACGTCAAGGTGGAACTCTCCGGTGGCTTGCGGGACGACGAATCCCTCGAGCGGGCACTGGAGCTGGGCGTCGCACGCGTGAACCTCGGAACGGCAGCGTTGGAGAATCCGGAGTGGACCCGAAAGGCAATCGACCGCTTCGGTGACAAGATCGCCGTCGGCCTTGACGTCCGCGGGACAACCCTTGCCGGACGCGGTTGGACCAAGGAGGGCGGTGACCTTTGGGAGGTTCTGGCACGCCTCGAGGACGCAGGCTGCGCCCGCTACGTTGTCACAGACGTCACCAAGGACGGGACCCTTCAGGGCCCGAACGTGGAACTCCTTCGCCAGATGGTGGAGAAGACCGGCAAGCCCGTTGTCGCTTCGGGCGGTATCTCCAGCCTGGAGGACCTGCGCGTTCTGCGGGAACTGGTACCGCTGGGTGTTGAAGGCGCGATCGTAGGCAAGGCGCTCTACGCTGGTGCCTTCACGCTGCCCGAAGCGCTGGACGTGGCCGGCCGACGCTGATGGCCCACAGCGCAGGACATCAGCACGACGATCAGGGCCACAGCAGGCGCGAGCTTCCCGGCCACATTGCGGCGGCCTTGGCCGGTGCCGGTGGCGCTACCGACTCTGCCGGCCAGCCTTGGTCCGGGAGGAGCCTCAGTGGTGACGACGCCAAGATCCACAATTTTGAGGACGACGACGGCTCGGCGGATGCCGGTTATGGAGCCGCCATCGCGGCACTGATCAACGGAACCGGCAGTGAGGCAGACGTTGTAGCCTCCCTTGCGACGGCCAGGGTTTTCGTTCCGGTAGTTGCCCAGTTGGCTGAGGAAGCGGAAGGCGTCGATGGCCTCCACGCCGACAAGCAGGCGGATATGGCTTTGGTCACACTAAAGGCCCCCGATGGGCGCATGGCCATGCCGGTCTTCACTTCGGCAGCTGCCCTTGAGGCATGGCATTCCGAGGCGCGCCCGGTGGCGGTATACGCTGCGCGCGCAGCGCTTTCTGCAGTGTCCGAGGGTGCGCAAATGTTGGTGATGGACCCGGGCTCCGACTTCGCTTTTGTTGTGCGGCGCCCGGCGATGTGGGCCCTTGCCCAGCAGAAGGACTGGACGCCGTCATACCTTGATGATCAACTGGAGGCTGCTCTCGTTTCAACGATCTCGGCATTTCGGACCGTCCGTCGCTTGGAGACGCAGCCCGGTGGCGGTGTTGCGTCCCTCACGGCCGACGGTCGTCAGGTACCTGGCGGCGGTGCAGGGCCGGAACTGCGTGTGGTGCTCTTCCTCGAAGATGGACTCGACGCCGTGGCTGTGCAGACGCTCCTTGCCCACTTGAACGATGCGTGGGCAAGGATGGATTCCTTTGCCGAGGGCGTTGATTCCATGGAAGTAAAACTGCAGCGCGCAGCACAGGAGCCCGCGCGGCATTAATGGCAGTGCCGGTTCCCCGGGGCTGCCCTGGGGAACAAGAGGATTTAGCCAGTGAACTTCGCTCTCTATAAAGAGATGCTGTCCATCCGCCCTGTCCGGCGTTTGTTGGTTGTGGGCATGATTGCGCGCATTCCACATTCAGCGGCGGGCGTGCTCCTTACTCTGCACATCGTGCTGACGCTGGGCCAGGGCTACGCCGCCGCCGGTGCCGCGGCCGCCGTCATGACCATCGGCATTGCGCTGGGTGCACCCTGGCGTGGTCGCCGGGTGGACATGGTGGGACTGAGGAAGGCCCTGATCCCTTCGGTTGTGTCAGAAACTGTCATCTGGTCGGTAGTCCCGCACGTTTCGTATGAATGGCTGCTGCCATTGGTGTTTGTCGGCGGTCTTTTCACGCTGCCCATCTTCAGTGTTGTCCGCCAGTCACTGGGCGTCATGGTGGATGGCGAGCAGCGGCGATCGGCCTTTGCCCTCGATTCCATCGCCACCGAGCTGGTTTTCATGATCGGCCCGGCTGTCGGCGCCATCGTTGCAACCAGCGGCTTCTCGGCGATCGGCCTGACGGCAGTAGGAATTTCGGTCTCCGTTGCCGGGCTGTTCCTTATGTGGTTCAACCCGCCAACCCGGAGCGAAGTGCTCTGCACCCCGCAGGAGACGGCGGACAGGGCAGCGGCTGATCTCGCTGCTGCGGAGGCTGCCATGGTGGCCTCCGCGCCTGCCCACGTCCAGGAGGCGGCCTCCGAAATGGCCTCGGCAACCTCGCGCACATCAGCCCTCCGGAGTCGCGTCGCCAGGAACTTTACGTGGTTCACGGTTTCCGTTGCGGCGCTCTTCGCCGTAGCCGCGGGATCGGGCATGGTGCTGAGTGGTTCCGATGTCAGCATCGTCGGGCTGTTGGAACGTGGTGGCCATGAGAATGAAATAGGCATCGTGTTCTTCTTCTGGTGCGCAGCGTCCGTGGTCGGTGGACTCATCTACGGGTCAATGAAGCGGACCATTTCCCCCATGCTCTTGCTCCTGGGCATGGCCGCTCTCACGATTCCAATGGGCTTTGCCCAGGACACCTGGACCCTCGCATTACTGTCGCTTCTTCCCGGCCTGTTATGCGCCCCCGTCTTGTCGGCATCGTCCGAGATGGTGGCTGACCTGGTGGACGAGGAGCGCCGGGGTGAAGCGATGGGCTGGTACGGCTCGGCGCTGACTGCAGGCGTTGCGTTGGGTGCGCCTCTGGCCGGGGTCTTTATTGACACCGTGGGTCCATCGGGTGGCTTTGCCGCCGTCGGCGTTGCCGGTGTCGCTCTCTGCGCTACGGGACTCATCCTGACGTCCTTGCGCCGCAGGGCCGCCCGCGTCTGAAGCCCTGAAATCCGGAGCCTGGAACTACACAAGCGACGACGGCGGGCCGACCATATATGGTCGACCCGCCGTCGTTGACTGTTGCGGAAGTTGGGGCTAGTTCACGGGTCCCGTGAACTTTTCGCCCGGGCCCTTGCCAGGGGCGTCGGGGATGAGGGAAGCTTCGCGGAACGCCAGCTGCAGGGAGCGAAGGCCATCGCGCAACGGGCCGGCATGCTGTGAACCGATTTCCGGGGCGGCCGCTGACACCAGCCCGGCGAGGGCTGTGATCAGCTTGCGGGCTTCGTCCAAGTCCTTAAGGTCCTCGGCGTTGGGGTCATCCGCCAGGCCGACCTTGACGGCTGCTGCGCTCATGAGGTGAACGGCGCCGGTAGTTATAACTTCAACGGCCGGAACTTCTGCGATGTCGCGGATCTGCCGGGACACCCCGGCATCAGCGGCGGGGGCGGCGTCTTCGCCATAGGAGTTACGGGAATTGCTGTCTTCAGTGCTCATACTGGTAAGCTTGTCACAGACCGACTGGAAGTCGTTATTCACAGTCAACATCTGCAGTTCTTGCTCCCGCCTTCCGCAATGTGCGCTTGGCGGGTTGTTTCTGTAGAATTGACTTTCAGTTTGCAAGCGGAGTTCTCTCCCACCCGCGTCAGCCGTTCCCCTTGGGGACAGGATCCCTTTTCGGGACAAGAGGTTGCCGGGTACCTGGTCGGACACTGATGGAGGCATTGCCTCCGGGGGTGCGTACTTCCCAAAGGGGAGTGCAGCCGATCTTCGAGGCCTTCGATTGCACCAGCAATTGGGGGCCTTCTCTTTTTGCCGGTGACATCACCACAACCACAGGAGCTTTAACATTAGCGAGCCAAGAATCAATGAGCGTATCCGCGTCCCCGAGGTGCGGTTGGTCGGTCCTGCCGGCGAACAGGTAGGAATTGTCCGCATCGAGGACGCCCTGCGTCTTGCTGCCGAGTCCGATCTCGATCTCGTTGAAGTTGCCCCGCAGGCTAAGCCTCCTGTTTGCAAGTTGATGGACTTCGGCAAGTACAAGTACGAAGCTGCCGTCAAGGCCCGCGAGGCCCGCAAGAACCAGACCAACACGGTTCTGAAGGAAATCCGCTTCCGCCTGAAGATCGACAAGCACGACTACGAAACCAAGCGCGGACACGCACTTCGCTTCCTTGGCGCCGGCGACAAAGTCAAAGCCATGATCCAGTTCCGCGGCCGTGAGCAGCAGCGTCCTGAGATGGGTATCCGTCTGCTGCAGCGTTTCGCTGAAGACGTTGCCGAGGTTGGCATCATCGAGTCCAGCCCGCGCATCGATGGCCGAAACATGGTCATGGTGATCGGACCGCTGAAGAACAAGGCTGAAGCCAAGGCCGAAGCCCGTCGCGCTACACAGCGTGCTGAAGCCAAGGCGCAGAACGAGGCCAAGGCATCGGGACGCGTTGACACCACGGGCGAGCAGGCTCCGCTGACGCAGAGCCTCGCTGACCTTCTTCCCGAGGGCTTCAAGGTCACCGAAGAGGAGACCAAGCAGGAAACTGTTGAAGCCCCCGAGGCCGAGGCCACGGTTGCTGAGGAAGCTCCGGTTGCTGAAGAAGCTCCGGTTGTTGAAGAAGCTCCCGTTGCTGAGGAAGCTCCGGTTGTTGAAGAAGCCCCTGCTCCGGTTGTTGAAAAAGCACCCGTGGCCGAGGCTCCTGTAGCTAAGGCAGCTCCGGCCAAGGCAGCCCCCGCACCGGCCGCCAAGGCAGCACCGGCAGAAGCAGCTCCGAAGCCGGCTGTCCCGGCAGCCGCCCCGAAGCCTGCAGTTCCTTCGGCTCCGAAGCCCGTTGCCAAGCCGGCAGCTCCCAAGCCGGCAGCTCGGCCCGCGGCCCCCAAAGCTGCCCCGAAGCCTGCATCACGCAAGACCAACTAGTTCAACGCCACGGAGGCCCCGCTTCCATCGGCAAGCAACCAGCACGCCGGCCCTCGTAGGCCGGCTGCGCGATAGAATCGCGGACTCGTCCGTGGATACGTAAGGAGATCGGTTCCCATGCCGAAGATGAAGACCCACAGCGGTGCTAAGAAGCGCTTCAAGCTGACCGGTACCGGCAAGCTGAAGCGTCAGCAGGCCAACCGCCGTCACTACCTTGAGCACAAGTCCTCCAGGCTGACCCGTCGCCTCGCCGGCGACAAGCTCGTCTTCAAGGGCGATGCCAAGGTCATCAAGAAGATGCTCGGCGTCTAAGTTCCAAGTTCTTTGGTTACTGCCATCCGGCAGGGACCGACTACACCAAAAGCCTTCTCAGGCCGGCCGGGTTTCCGGCAGTAGCAGCTTGGGATAAAGATTTCTGAAGGAGTACGCACGTGGCACGTGTGAAGCGGGCGGTAAACGCCCACAAGAAGCGCCGGGTTGTCCTCGAACGCGCAAAGGGTTACCGCGGACAGCGTTCGCGCCTGTACCGTAAGGCCAAAGAGCAGCTGCTGCACTCGTTTGTGTACAGCTACGGCGACCGCCGCAAGAAGAAGGGTGACTTCCGTCGCCTCTGGATCCAGCGCATCAACGCTGCATCCCGCGCCAACGGCCTCACCTACAACCGCCTGATCCAGGGTCTCAAGGCCGCTGAGGTTGAGGTTGACCGCCGTATGCTGGCCGAGCTGGCTGTCTCTGACGCCAACGCTTTCGCCGCTCTGGTGAACATTGCCAAGGCTGCACTCCCGGCTGACACCTCCGCGCCGGCCGCTGCTGCTCCCAAGGCTGCCAAGGTTGCTCCGGCTGCTGCCACCGCAACGGCTGTCAAGGCTGTCGTTTCCGAGAAGCCGGCCATCGACGGCGCAGTTGCTGCTGATGGCGACGAGGCTCCGGAAGGCTACGCCATCAAGGGCAACGCTGAGTCCAAGAAGTACCACGTTCCGGGTTCCACCTGGTACAACACCACTGCTGCTGAGTACTGGTTCTCCACCGTTGAGGCTGCAAAGGCTGCCGGCTTTGAGCCTGCAGGTGGCGAAGCCCGCCAGCAGATCAAGAACTAGTCGCAACTGCCACTAAAGTTCTATATATGAACGAAACCGGGCGCCCGCAAGACTTTCCGATGACCAACCCCCGAGCTGATCGGGTGAGGGACGTCGCCAAGCTTGCCGGGCGCCCGGCGCGTTTAAAACGCGGGCGATTCCTTGCTGAAGGTCCGCAGGCGGTGCGTGAGGCTTTGACCCTGCACCGTGAGCGCGCTGCGGCCGGAGGTCCCGCCGTCGTCCACGAAGTTTTTGCCAGCGAAGCGTCCCTGGAGCGCCTCCCTGAGCTTGCCGACTTGGCGCGGGAAACGCAGCTCCGGCTTGCGAATGACGAAGTACTTGCCGCCATGGCGGATACCGTCAATCCGCAGGGGATCGTGGCTGTGTGTAGTTTTGTGGATGTCGGCCTGGAGGCAGTGCTCGACGCCGGTCCACGCCTGCTCGCTGTCATGTGCCAGGTGCGCGATCCAGGTAACGCCGGGACGGTCCTCCGCGCTGCGGATGCCGCGGGCGCCGACGCCGTTGTCCTTACAGGTTCGAGCGTGGATATCTACAACCCCAAGGCTGTTCGTTCGACGGCTGGCTCCCTATTCCACCTGCCGGTTGTGCTGGGAGCTGATGTTGAGGACTTGGTGGCACGCTGCCGGGAACGCGGCATTGGCGTTTTGGCCGCGGATGGATATGGAACCGTGAACTTGGACAAACTGCAGGACGAGAATGCGGCGCGGAGACTTGGAAATGAATCTGTAGCGTCGGACTATGCGCTTGAGTCACCTACGGCCTGGCTGTTCGGCAACGAAGCACAGGGTTTGTCGGAGGGAGAACTTGCGCTGGCCGATCATCGCGTGGCGGTTCCGGTCTATGGGGCAGCTGAAAGCCTGAACCTGGGTACCGCCGCCACGGTGTGTCTTTACGCCAGCGCCCGTTCCCAGCAGGGCGCCCGACTGGCGACATAGAGCGCGTCCAGGCGCCACAGTGTTAGCCGTTCCGTATACGTTCCGTCCGGATGAGCTGTTTCGATACGTGGTTAAAGAAGATGGGCTCCGCCGTGGCGGAGCCCATCTTGTTGTATGCGGTTTCCCGCCTATCCAGCGCTCTTGGGGCGGATCAGGAGGCCAGCGGCTTTTTTCGCTCCAGCAGACCACTGATGAGGGCCACTCCGAGGCCCAGGAGGGCAAGGACTGCGCCTACCAACGCGGGAGCCACATATCCCCAGCCCCAGGCAATAACAGTGCCGCCCAGGAAGGCACCAAGCGCGTTGGCGATGTTGAGGGCGGAGTGGTTCAGTGAGGATGCGAGTGATGCAGCGCCCGGAGCCGCGTCCAGGAGGCGGGTTTGCAACGCGGGAGTGAGCATGGAGCCCACGCCGCCCACAACGAACGCCATGATGAAGGCCGCCCAGGCCCAGTGCGCAGCAATGGCGTAGACCACCAGGGCCACGGCGATTCCTGGCATTACCCAGTAGATGGTGCCCATCACGGACTTGTCGGCCAGGCGTCCACCGAAGATGTTTCCTACCACCATGCCCAGTCCGTAGAGGGCCACAACGGCGGGGATCAGGTTCTCCGGTATGCCCGCCACAGAGGTCATGGTGTGCGCAATGTAGGTGTAAACGGCGAAGAAGCCACCAAACCCAATGATTCCGATCAGGAGCGCCAGCCAAACTTGGAGCCGTTTGAGGGCTCCAAGTTCGCGACGGATGCTGGCTTCGGGATGGGCTGCCTCGAAGGGGACGAACTTCCACACCATGGTGACGGTCAGCAATCCGATGGCCCCCACAATGACGAAGAGGAGCCGCCACCCGAACGTCTGCCCTACCCACGTGGCCAACGGCACCCCGATGACGTTGGAGACCGTAAGTCCCGCCATCACCATGGAGATTGCCCAGCCCCGTTTGGTAGGAGCGACGAGTCCTGCTGCGATGACTGCTGCCACTCCGAAGAAAGCTCCGTGGGGAAGTCCGGAAGCAAAACGGGAGAGGAGCATGAAGCCGTAATCCGGTGCGATGAAGGACGTCAGGTTCGCCAAGGACAGGAACAGCATGAGCCCCAACGCAAGGTGCTTTCTGGGAAGTTTCGCCCCGAACGCAGCGAAGAGGGGCGCGCCGATAACGACGCCCAAGGCGTAAGCCGAGATGAGGTTGCCGGCTTCGGGCGTGCTGATGCCCAGCCCTTCCTCGATTTCCTTCAGCAGGCCCATCATGGCGAATTCGGTGGTACCAATGGCGAACCCGCCCATGGCCAAAGCCAGGATGGCCAAGCCAAGGTGTTTCCGTGCTGCTTTGGCGGTGGCGGGGGTGGACACGGTGGTAGTCATAAGCCTGCTTCTTGAGGGTGCCTTGTGGGCTAGGGAAACTGGAGAAAATCCGATAACAAGTTTAGTCCGGGGCCCCGTGACTTGTCGCAGCTATGTGACGATGCCCATTCATCGGGCCCCAATAGACTGTTTCGGTGACTGCACTGATTAATGTCGTGGGCGCTGCCGTCGTCGACTCCTTGGACGCCCCCACCCGCCTTCTTGTTGCTCGGCGCACCGCGCCGCCCCGGTTTGCGGGCATGTGGGAATTCCCGGGCGGCAAGGTGGAAGCCGGTGAGACCGCGGAGGCTGCCCTGCACCGTGAGCTCGCGGAAGAACTGGGAATTGAAGTGCAGCTGGGGCCGGAGCTGGATTCGGGCAACGTCGCTGGGTGGACGCTCAATGACCGTGCCTCCATGCGTGTCTGGTTCGCTGAACTGGTGTCGGGAGAGCCAAGGCCGCTGGAGGATCACGACGAATTGCGTTGGGTGTCGTTGGCTGACCGTGACGAAGCTCTCGGCCTTCCGTGGATTCCGGCGGACCTTCCAATAGTCCGGGCGTTGCTTAGCCGGGTAGCCGCTCCCGCGTGAGGACCTGGTGCTGGGATGGAAGGGATGGCGGCTTCCCGTAGCCGGTGGCCTTCAACCTAGAAAAGCGTCTGTTGTCCTGGAAGGGGAGCGGAGGCGTGCACGGTGGCGTCCGCCGACCCAGCGGCGGCGCGAGCATTCCGGTGGCTGAAGCCGGAAGTTCCGGTGAAGCCGTACTTCGCCTTGAAGTAGGTGATCCTGCCGGTGAGCCACGCACGGTACTCCTTGGAAGCATAGGAGCCTTGTCCATAGAGTCGCCGGTACTTGCCCACCAACTCCGGGTGTTGGGTTGCCAGCCACTTCATGTACCACTCACGGGTTCCGGGCTTTAGGTACAGGGCGCCGGCAGTGACTCCTGTGGCGCCCGCCTTGGTCAGTTCCGCGAACAGGGAATCCAGGGCTTCGTCCGAGTCCGTGAGCCAAGGCAGGATGGGCATGGCCATGACGCCGCACCCCAGGCCGGCGTCGCGGAGCCGTGCGATGAGCTTGAGCCGGGCCTTGGGTGAAGGAGTGCCAGGCTCTATGAGCTCTGCGAGGTCCTGGTTGGTCATTGCCAGCGAGATGCCAAGGTCTACGGGGACCTGGGTGGCGGCGTGCTTGAGCAGGGGAATGTCCCTTGCCAGCAGCGTGCCCTTGGTCAAGATGGAGAATGGCGTGCCGGAGTCTGCGAGGGCCCGGATGATTCCAGGCATGAGCATGTAGCGGCCCTCTGCGCGTTGATAGGGATCGGTGTTGGTGCCGAGGGCGACTTGGGGCCGTTCCCAAGAAGGCTTGGCCAGTTCCTTGCGGAGAACCTCGGCGGTATTGATTTTGACCACCACCTGCGAATCGAAGTCCCGGCCGGCGTCGAACTCCAAATAGGTGTGGGTCTTGCGGGCGAAACAGTACACGCAGGCATGGCTGCATCCGCGATACGGGTTCACCGTCCATTCAAACGGCATGTTGGAACCGGAAGGCACCTTGTTGAGCACTGACTTTGCGGTGACCTCATGGAAGGTGACTCCGGAGAATTCGGGTGTCGAGACGGAACGCACAAGCCCGGCAAGCGGCAGCAAGGCGTCCAAGGCCGGGGCAGGGCCCGGCGCCTCGATACCACTGGGTTCTGCCGCCGGTCCACGTGTAGGTGAAAGTGCTTGTGCGTCCCATCTCATGGACTCCATTCGAATGTATGTTCGAATGAATGTCAAGGCCCGGAACGCCAGCTGCGGATAACCGGGACGGGAGCATTGCTAAGGTTGGGCCATGATTCTGCTGACTGGATTCGAACCCTTTGGCGAGGATGATGTGAATCCTTCCTGGCTTGCAGCACGGCGGGCGGCAGAGTTGCTCGGACCAGAAGGCATCGCCGTTGAAGCCGTGCAGCTGCCATGTGTCTTTGGTGAGTCGGGGAAAGTCCTCACGGACGCGATAAGCCGCCTGAATCCGGACGTAGTTCTCTGTGCCGGCCTGGCGGGAGGCCGTGGGCGGCTCTCCCTGGAACGCGTCGCCATCAATTGCGATGACGCCCGGATGCCGGACAACAAAGGCCAGCGCCCCATCGATGAGGAAGTCATCCGAGGCGGTCCTGCGGCATACTTTTCAACCCTGCCCATTAAGGCCGCGCTGAGAGCCCTCCAGGTCGCCGGAATCAGGGGCGAGGTCTCGCAGTCTGCTGGGACCTACGTCTGCAACCACGTTTTTTATGCCTTGATGCATGGCATCGCGTCGAAGCCGGGTATTCGTGGCGGTTTCGTCCATGTTCCCTATTTGCCGGAACAGTTGCCGGAAGGCAGCCCAACTCCGTCCATGCCTTTGGAATTAATGGCGGAGGGTCTTGCCGTCATTGTCCGGACGACGCTGCATACACAGACAGACGTGAAAATGTCAGCCGGAGCAATCCGCTAAACCAGTTCCCATTCCACCTTGATGCTTGCCGAGACTGAGGACTCTCCAGCTTCCACGGGCAACGCCTCCGCAGTGAAGGATGCCCTCACCATTCCACCCAGGGGAATGGGGCCGCCGTGCAGGGGCTCCTGGGATATGGACACCACCTGCCCAAGCCGGGCAGATGCCAGCGAAGCATACTGTTCGGCCCGCGCCACGGCGTCCTGCCAGGCTGCCTCCTGAGCCCGGGCTGTGACCGAGGAGGCATCGGCAAATCCTTGTTCGATCCCGTTGATCCGGATGTGGTCTCCGCCAGCCGCAACAGCAGCGGCGATGGCAGCGGGAGCATCCGCCTGGGAACGGATTCCCACCTGCAGGTTCGTGGACGCCACGTACGCAGTCACCTTTTGTCCTTGCCCTTCCACCCACACCAGATCGGCACGAAGGTTCAAACCGCTGGTTCGAAGGTCTGCGTCGGATACACCCGCTGCGCGCAAACTGGCCGCGACAGCGTTAGCCGCTTTGCCGGCGTCGTCGTAGGCCTTCGCGGCAGTGTCCCGACGCGTCTCCACGCCAAGCGTCAACGTCACCAGATCCGGGACGGCCTGTGCGCTCGCGGTCCCGGTAACAGTGATGGTTCGGTTCATGCTCAAGCCTCGATTCCGTTGCCTGCAGGGCCGTCCTGCCGGCGGTGGTAGTTGCCAATGTAGCCGCCGGCCACGAGGCCGGCCTGCCGTTCGAAGAAATTCCGCGAGGCTGGATTCCCGCTGCGAAGCATGGACCACCCGGCGGCCACGCCGTAGAGGGCAAGGAAAGGAAGCCCCATGCAGTAGGCGTACTGAGTGCTGTGCCGCTCCTCATGCCCCAGGAGAACTGTGTTGGTTCCGGCCACACCTTGAGGCGCCCGGTACAGGATGACATTCCCCACCGTAAACGCGCCTGCGTGGGGGAGCTTCCAGCTGTACCCGGCAGCGATCAGAAGCCCTCGCGGGCCGTGGGAAACGGTGGAACGGGACACGGCTGCTACCGCCAGCCCCAACGGGGTGGACAGGTTCAGGACGTTTGCGATCTGCCGCAAGCGTTGCGCCGGAGTCATGATGCCATGCTAGCGCCGTAGTGTATGACGCGGCGTGAGTAGCGATACGCTGTTCGAGCACGCGCCGGTGCCAAAACAAAAATTGGGGGACGAGGGAAATGAACGCGAAACGCGCCTTGGGCGTAGTCGGTGTACTGATCGCACTCATGTTGGCATTGACTGGTTGCGTCAAGCTCAACATGTCCGTGAAGGTCAACAATGAAAAGAGCGTGGACTACGAAGTTGTCTACGCCATCCAAAAATCCGTGCTGGGCGAAAAGTCCTTCGACGAATTCATGGAGTCGAACGGTAGCGGAAGCCAGCAGATGGACATCCCGGACGGCGCAACCGTGGTGGACTACGAGGACGAGAAGTACAAAGGCAAACGAATCACGGCCGTCAACCTCGACCCTGCAAAGATCGCTGACTCATCCAGCTCCGACAACCCTTTCGAACTGAAGAAGGAAGGGGACTTCTACGTCATCTCCATGGGCGGAGTGACCGGTGCTGGAAGCGGTGACGCCTCGTCGTCGGCCATGGCAAAGTCAATGTTCGACGAAGCCTCCGTCACGTTCACCTTCCCAGGCAAGGTGGTGGAAGCCACGGGCGCAACTGTCGATGGCAATACGGCCACCTTCGACATGCTCTCCATTAACGAGTCAGTTGTCCAAGCCAAGGCGGAGGCAAATGCAGGAATCCCGATGTGGATCATCTGGGTCCTCGTTGCAGTTCTCGTCATTGCCGCCGCGCTGATTCTGCTGTTTGTGCTGTTGCGCAAGAGGTCAGCCAGGCAGGCGCCGGCGCTCGCAGGTGCTACTCCTTATGGCCAGCCGGGTTACGCGCCCCAGCAGGGGCACGCAGGTTACGCTCCTCACCAGCAGCCGGCTTACAACCCGCAGCAACCATATGCACCGCAGCAACCGCCCTACTCGCCGCAGCCCCCGGTTCAGCAGCCCCCGGTTCAGCAGCCCTCGGTTCAGCAGCCGGGGCAGACGCGCGACGACGGTCAGTTGCCACCGCCGCCACCGGCACCGCCCGCTTCGGGTGCCTAAGCACCCAGGGCGACTGCCGCCGTCGTGACTTTCGCATGGCGCGACGCATTCCGGTGGGTTAAATCGCGCCTGTGAGGTTCAACTAGACTGAAGGGTAGTGCCTGCCGTCCGCGGCGAGCACTACCCTTTCGTTTTGCAGGTCCGCCTTGCCGGGCCGCTCCCTACTCGTAGCTAAGAACAGTAGATGACTGACACTTTGCCAGGCGCTGCCATCCCGGATCCGCTGGATGAAGCCGCCATTACCGCTGCCGTCGAGGACGCCATTGCCGCCATTTCGGCTGCTTCCTCCCTCGAAGAACTCAAGGCTGTCCGCCTCGCCCACACAGGTGAGAAGTCGCCGCTGAGCCTGGCCAACCGTGAAATCGGTGGCTTGGCCAAGGAGCACAAGGCTGCCGCCGGCAAGCTCATGGGTTCCTCCCGTGGCCGGGTCAACAAGGCGCTCGCAGCCAGGACTGAAGTTCTCGAGGCCGAGAATGACGCCCGCATCCTGGTGGAAGAAACCGTTGATGTTACGGCCGCTCCGCGTCGCCGTCGCGCCGGTGCCCGCCACCCGCTGTCCACGTTGCAGGACCGCGTCTCGGACATTTTTGTTGGCATGGGCTGGGAAATCGCCGAAGGCCCCGAGGTGGAGTCTGAGTGGTTCAACTTCGATGCCCTTAACTTCAAGCCGGATCACCCGGCACGCGAAATGCAGGACACGTTCTTTGTGGAGCCACCCGAAGCGCACCTGCTCATGCGGACGCACACGTCCCCGGTGCAGGTCCGTTCCATGTTGGAACGCGAAGTGCCTATCTATGTGCTGTGCCCTGGCAAGGTCTTCCGCACGGATGAACTGGACGCAACGCACACCCCTGTCTTCCACCAGTTCGAGGGATTGGCGATCGACAAGGACCTGAGCATGGCGGATCTTCGTGGCACGCTGGAACACTTTGCCCGCCAGATGTTCGGAGACGAAGCTTCCATTCGCCTGCGCCCCAACTACTTCCCGTTCACGGAGCCTTCCGCTGAGCTCGACATCTGGCACCCGGGTGCCAAGGGTGGTCCCCGCTGGATTGAGTGGGGCGGCTGCGGGATGGTCAACCCCAACGTCCTCCGGGCAGCCGGCATCGATCCGGACATCTATTCAGGTTTTGCCTTCGGCATGGGCATCGAGCGCACGCTCATGTTCCGCAACGAGGTTGGCGACATGCGCGACATGATCGAAGGCGACATACGTTTCAGCGAGCACTTCGGGATGGAGATCTAACAGTGCGTATCCCACTTTCCTGGCTGCGCGAATTCGCGCAGGTTCCGGCCGATGCTACGGCCGAAGACGTCATGGCTGACCTGGTCAAGGTCGGCTTTGAAGAAGAGGGAGTCCACCGTCCCACGGACGAGCTCACGGGTCCCATTGTGGTTGGCCAAGTACTGAGCCTGGTCAAAGAACCGCAGACCAATGGCAAGACCATCAACTGGTGCCAGGTTCGAGTTGTTCCGGAAGGCCAGCAGCAGACCCTTACCGGCAAGGGAATTGATCCTTCGGGCGTGCAAGGCATCATTTGCGGTGCGCACAACTTCGTGGAAGGCGACAAAGTTGTTGTCACCCTCCCCGGTGCCGTGCTGCCAGGTAACTTCCAGATCTCCGCACGGAAGACCTACGGTCACCTTTCCGCGGGCATGATCGCTTCCGTCCGTGAGCTCGGCATCGGCGATGACCACGACGGCATCCTGGTGCTCTCGCGCATCGGCCTGGATCCGGAAATCGGCACTGATGCGATGGAACTGCTGGGTCTGTACGACCAAGCAGCGGAAATCAACGTCACACCGGACCGCGGTTATGCCTTCTCCATCCGTGGTGTGGCACGCGAGTACGCCCACGCCACCGGAACCACCTTCGTGGACCCGGCGTCCAGGGTCACGGCTCCGGCCACCCTGCAGGGCGGCTATGGCGTCAAGCTCAACGACGACGCTCCCATCTACGGTAAGCCTGGCTGCGACCGCTTCGTGGCCCGCACAGTTCGTGGCGTTGACGCTTCCCGTCCCACCCCGCCGTGGATGTCCGCGCGACTTCGCTTGGCCGGCGTTCGCTCCATCTCGTTGCCGGTTGATATCTCCAACTACGTCATGCTTGAGCTCGGGCAGCCGAACCACTGTTACGACCTCGACAAGCTCGCGGGCGACATCGTGGTGCGTCGCGCAGTGGCGGGGGAGAAGATCACCACCCTGGACGACAAGGAGCGCACGCTCGATGTCGAGGACCTGCTGATCACCGATGACTCCGGCGCCATCGGCATTGCCGGTGTCATGGGTGGTGCCCACACCGAGGTTTCCGACTCCACCACGAACATCCTGGTGGAAGCGGCGCACTTCGATGAGGTCTCAATCGCGCGTTCCCGTCGCCGCCATAAGCTGCCGTCCGAAGCCTCCAAGCGCTTCGAGCGTGGCGTGGACTGGCACGTGGCCCACATCGCTGCCCAGCGTGTGGTGGATCTGTTGGTCGAGCTCGCCGGTGGCACGGCGGACGAGGCGGGGACCGACGTCGGAACCGCACCTGACGCCGTGACTATCGACTTGCCTGCTGAGTTCGCTGCCGCCCGTATCGGCATTGACTTCACGGACGAGCAGATCACCACTTCGCTTGAGGACCTTGGCGCTGCGGTGGAAAGGACGTCCACCGGTTACCGGGTTACTGCTCCGAGCTGGCGCAACGACCTCGAAACCAAGGAAGACCTGTCCGAGGAAATCGCCCGGCTTGTTGGCTACGACAACATTCCTGCCACTCTTCCGGTTGCGCCTCCGGGTCGTGGGCTCAGCCGAAGCCAGCAGCAGAAGCGCCGGGTTGTCCAGGCGCTGGCGGATGCGGGGCTCACCGAAGTATTGTCCTACCCGTTCGTCTCCAAAGCTGCCAATGACACTTTCGGTGTTCCGGCTGAAGGTGGCGCTCGTCCGGCGCTGAAGCTGGCGAACCCCATCAGTGAGGAACAAGGATTCCTCCGTACGTCCATCCTGCCGGGACTGATCGAGGTTGCCCGCCGCAATCACTCGCGCGGCTTCCGCGATCTGGCATTGTATGAGGCGGGTTCGGTCTTCCTTCCCGGCGACAAGCTGGGCACGGATTCCATTCCGCCGCTGGGCGTCAAGCCGGCCGATGACGTACTGGATGCACTGTACGACGGCGTTCCGCACCAGCCGTTGCACATCGCCGCTGTTATGACCGGCCACGATTCTCCCGCCGCTGCCACGCACACCCCGCGTGCCTGGGATTGGGCTGACGCTGTTGATGTGGCACGCCTCATGGCGGATGTCCTGGGCGTGGAACTGGTTGTTAGCCAGGGTAGCCACCAGGCGTTCCACCCCGGACGCGCGGCTCAGCTTGCGCTGCGCAACGGCGATGTTGTGGGTTACGCGGGTGAACTTCACCCGAAGCTCCTCGCTGCGCACGATATGCCTGCGCGTTCTGTCGCTGTTGAGGTCAATGTGGAAGCGTTGTTTGACGCGGCCGCTGACGTGATCGTGGCAAAGCACATCTCCGGGTACCCCGTGGCGACACAGGACGTTGCCCTTGTTGTCGCGCAGGAGGTTCCGGCAGACCAGGTACTGGCTGCCCTCCGCGAAGGAGCAGGTGTACTTCTTGAGGATGTTTCGTTGTTCGACGTTTATGTTGGTCCCGGCATCGAGGACGGCAAGAAGTCGCTGGCCTTCGGCCTGCGCTTCCGTGCAGACGACCGCACCCTGACCGCTGACGAGGCTTCCGAAGCACGCGCAGCTGCTGTGGCCGTGGCGACCGAGCGCTTTGGAGCGGTCCAGCGCTGATCCTTACCGCAATTGATTAAAATCCCCGGGACCTTTTGGTCCCGGGGATTCCTCTTTAACGAGATTGCACTCCCAGCATCTTGACAGACTATTCACATGTGTATGACAGTTCTGTCATACACATGTGAAGCATGTGTATCACATTCCACGCACGGTTCGCTGAGAGCCGTCCCTTGAAAGGTACCCATGAAGAAGCAGAATGTTGCTTTGCTTGTCGGGGCTGCAGTTATGGCTTTGACGTCCTCGCTGGGCGGAGCCGCAGTAGCGTCAGAGTCGACGCCACAAGTGGCTGTAGCAGACGTCCAGCCTGTGTCGCACACCGTGGACCAGTCGCAGGTTTCCGGTTCCGCCGCCTCGCCGTTGGCGGATAAGTACGCCATCGCCGCCCCGTCCAAGACCGGAGGGGCGTCCACGGACTCAGTTATCGGCGCTGATGGCCGGGTTCGGATCACCAACACCACGGCTGCCCCCAACCGCTCCATCGTGCAGATCGAGTTCAATGGTGGATACATTTGCTCCGGAGCCTTGATTTCCGATGACACCGTGTTGACGGCAGGTCACTGTGTGCACGAAGGCGGCACGGGTTCTGAGGCCGATTACTCGTGGGGCGTCAAAGTTGCTCCGGGCCGCAACGGCTCAACCGACCCCTACGGCACTTGCGGAGCAACGGAGATCTTCACCGACCAACGCTGGATCGACTCCGCAAACACTAACGCCGACTGGGGTGTCATCAAACTGGACTGCACCATCGGCAACACCACCGGCTGGCTCAACTACGCCGGCACCACGGCCAGCCTGAACGGAACCAGCACCACGGTCCGTGGCTATCCGGGGGATAAAGCCTTTGGCACCATGTGGTCGATGACCGGCCCCATTGAGAGCACAACGACGGAAAAGGTCTACTACAAGATGGACACCTACGGCGGACAAAGCGGTGCCCCCGTCTACAACAGCTCCAACACGATCATGGCCATCCATACCAACGGTGGCAGCTACAATTCAGGCACGCGCATCACACCCACGCTGGCGAATTACCTCACCTCAGTGAAGTAGCGCGGCTGTACCACGCCGCTAAAAGTGTTTCCCGCAGCGTCCACGTGGCTGCGGGAAACACTGCTGTCCGGAGCCATAAGCGCTGAGCAGATAGAGTTTTGCCTGAGGCGAGCCGGCAATATCTGTGAGAGAACCTGAATGACAAGACATAGTCCACGTAGGGAAATGCAGGGCATGGTCCGCCCTGGAAGACGACACCTGGCCTGGAAGCCGTGATGGCCAGCCCAATACTTGAGCTGCAGAAGCTCGACGCCTTGCTCGTTCCGGACATCCGCGTCCAAGCCCTCGGCCAACCAGCCCTGGATCGTGCCGACACATTCACCAACCCTGAGGATCGGGCAGAATTTGTGGCTGGCCGGCTGGCCTTGCTGAACTTTGCCGCTTCGCTCCTCGAGGTGGATCCTGCTCGACTCGTCCCCGACTATCACTGTCCGCAGTGCGGGCCGGGGCAGGACCACGGCCGGCCTGGGTTTACGCTCGACGGCGGTCCTGCACCTTTGGCGCTAAGCGCATCGCGGGCAGCCGGCTGGGTGCTGCTGGCCGGCGTCGAGCATCGAGCGGATGGCCTCCGGCTGGGTGTGGACCTTGAAACGGTAGGCGGGGTCGCGTTCGGAGGCTTCGACGACGTCGCCTTGACCGCAGCCGAGAAGAAATCCCTGGCGTCCGTCCCGCAACAGGACCTAGCCACGCAACGTGCCCGGCTGTGGGCGCGCAAGGAAGCGTGGTTGAAGATGACCGGGGAAGGGCTGCGGCATAACCCCGCGGAGCTGGAGGTGCTGGACCGGCCCGGCCTGCGCGATGTCACCGAGTGGGAATTGCCTGACGGTTTTGTTGCCGCCCTGGCACTCGGCTAACGCACGGAAGGCAGCGGCGGCAGCGCGGTTTCGTACAGCCATGGTCGCAGGATGGCCGCGGCATCAAACCCCGGTATGAAGGCGTCAGCAGCTTCGATGAAAGACACGGTTGACACTGATCCGTGCCGGTTGGCATTCGTCCAATGCTGCAGGAAATCGAAGAACGCCGCATCCCCGACGGCCGTCCGCACAGCGTGAACGGCCAAAGCCCCGCGCTTGTAGACACGGTCGTCGAACATCAGCTCAGGGCCGGGGTCACCCACCAGAAGGTCCTGCGGACCGGCGTCGAGCCTTTTCCAAGCAGCCAGCGCACGGGCCGCAACCGTCATGGTCCGGGATTCCTCGGACCACAGCCACTCGGCATAGCAAGCGAAGCCTTCATGCAGCCAGATATCTTTCCAGCTGCTGACGGTCAATGAATTGCCAAACCACTGGTGGGAGAGTTCGTGGGCGATCAGGCGCTGCGAATCCCAAGCGTCCCGCATGTGGTTGCGTCCAAAAATTGAGACAGTCTGCGCTTCCAACGGAATTTCCAATTCGTCCTCCGTGACCACTGAGGTGTAGTCGGCGAACGGGTAGGGACCGAAACAATCCTCGAACGTGCGCATCATGTCGGGCTGCCGCCGCAGGCCTTGGAGAGCATCCACGGCCATTTCGGAAGTGACTGCGACGAACTGGGGGACCCGGTGGTCGGTGTCGTCCACGTGCAGCGGCATCCTGGCGTATCGGCCGATCTGCACAGTGGCCAGGTACGTTGCCATGGGCTCCGCCTGTTCGTAGACCCACGTTTCCCGGCTTGACTTGCGGGAATGGGCTACCAACGTGCCGTTGCACACCGGACGGTAGTTGTCGTCCGTGGTGACGGAGATGAGGAAGCTGGACTTGTATCGGGGATGGTCATTGCAGGGGAACCAGGACGCCGCGCCGTTGGGCTGGCCGGCGACCAGTACGCCGTCGTTCAATTCCTCCCAGCCCACGTCTCCCCAGAGGCCGCGACGCGGCTGGGGGTTTCCGTCGTAGCGGATCTCCAGCGAGAACTGCTGCCCCGGTTTCAGCGCGGATGCCGGCGACAGCACGAGGTGCTCGGCCCTCTGGCTGAACTTCTGGACCTTCTTGCCGTCCAGCTGAACCTTGGATGCCCTCAAGCCCACCAGGTCAAGGACAATCTGTTTGACCGCTTCCAATGCCGTGCAACGGAGGACCGCCTTGCCGATCAGCTTGTTGCTGCCGAGCCTGACGTCGAGGTCCAACTCATACCGGTCCACGCGGTAGCTGGTGCTGCCGTGGTCCAGGGTGTAGGGGTCGGGCAAGGTCCGGGGGGCGCTGGTGGGTGCGGTCATTGTGTCCCAATCTACTTGAGACGGGGCGCTTGTGCAGGCGGGCCCACCCACGGGCTCACAGGGTTACCCATCCAATACGTCCCCGCCGGGACGGTTTCGCCACGCATGACCAACGACGCCGGACCAACAGTTCCGCCGTCGCCGATGCTGGCTGCGGGAAGGATGACGCCGTGCGGGCCCATCGTTGCCCCATTTCCAAGCGTCACTGTATCCATGCTCATCACGCGGTCATGGAACAGGTGCGTTTGAACAACGCAGCCACGGTTGACTGTGGAGTTCTCACCAAGGGACACGAGATCGGCCTCGGGGAGCCAATAGCTCTCACACCACGTTCCCCGGCCGATCTTGGCGCCCAGCCCACGGAGCCACCACACCAAGGCAGGAGTTCCGGCGGCAGAGCGGGCAAACCACGGCGCACTGACCATTTCAATGAAGGTGTCCACAACCTCGTTGCGCCAAATGAACGAGCTCCACAGCGGGTGCTCGCCCGAGCGGATGGTTCCTACCAGAACCCACTTTGCCACCATGGAGCTGAGCGCCGCCACGGCTCCCGCTGCCAGCATCACTACACCGCCGAGGACTGCCGCAATCCAGTAACCCCAGCCACGTGCTATCCAGTCCAGGACCAGCATGACGCTGACAGCGATCGCCACGGTGAGGATGACGGGCACCAGTCGGCACAGTTCCCACACAGCGCGCGCCACCTTGAGCTTGAGGGGTGGCTGGAAGGTTCGGGTCTGGTCGGCGTTTACGGCCGTGCGGCGCAATCTGACAGGCGGGCTGCCAAGCCAGGAGGTTCCGGATTTTGCTTTCGCGGGGGTGGCAGACAGTACCGCGACAAGGGAGTTCTTGGGCACGTTCCGTCCAGCAGCGGTCATCCCGGAGTTGCCAAGGAAGGATCGCTTCCCGATTTTGGCTGGAGCAATTTTCATCCATCCACCGCCAAGCTCGTATGAGGCCACCATAGTGTCGTCAGCCAGGAAGGCGCCGTCGCCGATGGTGGTCATTTTTGGAACCAGCAGCACCGTGGAGGCCTCCACGTTCTTGCCAACTTTGGCCCCGAGGAGACGCAACCAGAGCGGCGTGAAGAGGCTCGCATAGACGGGGAAGAGGAGGTCTCGAGCCATGTCGAGAAGGCGCTCCGTGGCCCAGACTTGCCAGCCGATGCGGCTGCGCACGCGGTAGTAGCCCTCTTTCAGGCCCAAACCGAGAAGCCTCGCAACGATCAGGATGAGCATCAGATTGCCGAAGAACCACACCAGGGCCGCAAGGGGAACGGCCAGGGCGATCTGTGGCAGCGCTGTTTCCAGCGACTCATGGCCCTGGATGAAATTCAGGACCACCAGTGCGCCCGCGAACGCAGAGATGTAGGGGATAAGGACCAGCAGGGCCGACGCGCTGGCGAAGGCGGAGAACCAGAGCCGGTCGACGACGGGCCGTCGGCTGGTTGCTGCCGGCCATTCGTGCTTGGCTTTCCCGCGACGTTCTGCGGGGGAGCCGGCCACGAGGTGCCCGGCTTTCACTTTGCCCAGCACAGCGGATCCGGCATCGACGTGGGCGCCTGCGCCGATGGTCGCTCCGGGCATGAGGGTGCTGCGTGCGCCCACAACGGCACCGGCTCCCACATGGATTTGGCCGATGTGGACTGAATCGCCGTCCACCCACCAGCCCGATAGGTCCACTTCGGGCTCGATGTTTGCTCCACTACCCAAAGACAGCAGGCCCGTGACAGGGGGCAGGGAGTGCAAGTGGACGTCCTTGCCGATCTTTGCACCCAAGGCACGCGCGTAGTAGGGGACGAACGGGGCGCTGGCAAGGCCGATGGCACCTGAGAGATCCTGAATTTGTTCTGCGAGCCACAGCCGCAGATGGGTCTTGCCCGATCGCGGATATGTCCCGGGTTCAATCCTGCCGAGCAGCACCCTTGCCGCCACCACGGAGATCGCCATCCGGCCCAAGGGGCTGACGAAGACCAGCCACGACGCTGCGATCCACCACCAGGAGGCCACGGGTGCCGCCGCGAATCCGGCGAAGTCTGCCAGGAGTTTGTTGGCGGCCATCAGGTAAGTCAGCCATCTCATTCCCACGAGAATGTGCAGCGGGACGCCCATGAGGACCTGGAAGATTTGTGACTTCAAGGCGGTAGCACGGACGGTGCGCTCAGCAGCGGGCCCCAGCGATCCGCCGTCGGGAAGTGACTGCCTTGCAGCGTCAATCAGCGCCCCCACGCGGGGCGTCGCATAGATATCGGCGACGGTGATAGTGGGGTACCGAACGCGGAGGGCCGAAACGAGCTGGGCGGCGGCCAAGGACCCGCCGCCATAGGCGAAGAAATCGGCGTCGAGTGAACTGACCGGGCTTCCCAGCACGGACTCCCACTGGTCTACCACCCAGCGGGCATCATCGGGAAGGTTCAGTGGAGCGTTGCTTGCCTCGGCGGCACCGGCTCCCGCAAGCGGCCAAGGAAGGGCATGACGATCTACTTTTCCGCTGGTTTTGGTGGGGAGGGAATCGACGATGGTCAGCAAGGGGACCAGGGCTGCCGGGAGGCTTTCGCCCAGCAGCCTGCGGGCCTCGTTCAGGTCCGGCTCGTAACCGTCAACGGGAGCCAGGTAACCCACCAGGATTTGGTTGCCGGCCGCGGTGGTCTGTACTGCAGCAGCCGCGCCGGCTATGCCGGGCAAGGACTGAAGCGCTGCATCCACTTCGCCGAGTTCGATCCGGCGTCCACCCAGCTTGACCTGTTCATCGGCCCTTCCCATGAAGATCAGGCCCTCTGAGTCGTATCGCACCAAGTCGCCCGAACGGTAAGCGCGATCCCATGCCAGTGTGGTCATAGGGGCATACTTCTCGGCGTCTTTGGCGGGATCGAGGTAGCGGGCCAGCCCTACCCCGCCGATGATCAGTTCGCCGATTTCGCCTTCGGCCACCGGAACGCCCAGTGGATCGACGACGGCCAGGTCCCAACCGTCCAACGGCAGGCCGATCCGCACGGGGCCGGGTCCACCCAAGGGCGCGGCGCAGGCAACGACCGTGGCCTCAGTGGGCCCGTAGGTGTTCCACACTTCACGACCGTCCACTGCCAAGCGCTCGGCCAATTCAGGCGGGCAGGCTTCGCCGCCGAAGATGAGCAAACGGACGTTTTCCAATGCTTCGGCCGGCCACAGCGCGGCAAGGGTGGGCACAGTTGAAACTACGGTAATGCCGTGGTTGATGAGCCAGGGACCGAGGTCCATGCCGGTTCGAACAAGGGCCCGTGGTGCGGGTACCAGGCAGGCTCCGTGCCGCCAGGCCAGCCACATCTCCTCGCAGGAAGCATCGAAAGCTACGGAAAGGCCGGCAAGTACGCGGTCCTGCGGGCCGATCGGCTCAGCTTGGAGGAAGATCCGGGCCTCCGCATCAACGAACGCTGCTGACGAACGGTGCTTCACTGCGACGCCCTTGGGAGTCCCGGTGGATCCGGAGGTAAAGATGATCCACGAGTCGTCGTCCAATCCGGGCACGGATGGCGTTGAGACACCTTCCTTTGCCGGGCCGGAGAGCTGGATGTCAAGGCCCCCGGCAATGACTGCCCCCACCCTGGCTTCGCCGAAAACCAGACGGGCCCGCTCTTCGGGGTCATCCGCATCCACGGGAACATAGGCAGCACCAGCCATGAGGATTCCAAGTATGGCGATGTAGAGCTCATTGGTGCCGGACGGGATCCGGACGCCGATTTTGTCTCCTCGGCCAAGCCCCGCATTATTCAATTGCGTGGCAAAAGCGCGAACGGCCTTGAGTAACTCGGTGTAGCTCAACGACCTGTGCCCATCATCCAGGGCCGACGCCTCGGGGAATGATGAAGCGGTTTCTTCCAGGATGTCAACGAGAGTTCGCTCGGCGGGAGCCGCGGCCCCTCCCGGTAGCTGGGGACGGTACGTCATCAGGGCAGGCGTCGTACCGGCCCCAGCGGGATGTTCTGTGCTCACGTCTGTCAGCTTTCCGCAGAAAGATGAACAAAAGGTGTCCGCCGCTTCCTGCACGTCAGGCTTTGTTCCCCCACTGTTCGCTTTTTGCACAGATGGCGTTCAAGAGGGTCAGGGAACCAGAAGGACTTTTCCGGTGGTACGGCGGCCTTCAAGGTCCCTGTGAGCCTGGGCGGCTTCCGCGAGCGGGTAGGTTGCGCCCACCCTGACAGCAAGGGTGCCGTTGGCGGCGGCGTCAAAAATCTCCGCTGAGCGCCACCGGCGTTCCTGGGCGTTCTGAACAAAGTGCGCCATGGTGGGCCTCGTCAGAGTGAGCGAACCTGCGGCGTTCAAACGCTGTGGATCGAACGGCGGTACAGGGCCGGAGGCAGCACCGAAGAGCACCATGGCACCCCGGATGCGCAGGCTCTTAAGGGAGTCGTCGAACGTGTCCTTGCCTACGCCGTCGTACACTACGTTGACGCCTTCGCCCTCGGTGAGTTCACGGACCTTGTCAGCGAAGCCCTCGTAGCGGAGCACTTCATCGGCGCCTGCCAGCGTGGAGAGGTCGGCCTTCTCATCGGAGGAGACGGTGGTAATGACGCGCGCGCCGCGGGCCTTGAGCAGCTGTGTCAGCAGCAGGCCCACGCCGCCGGCACCTGCATGCAGGAGAACTGTGTGGCCGGGCTCCACCCGGAAGGATGAATTCATCAGGTAATGGGCCGTAATTCCCTGGAGGGGCAGGGCCGCGGCAGTGTGATCATCGACGCCGGCCGGAACCGGCAGAGCCTTGCTCGCGTCAACCAGTGCGTATTCCGCGTAGGTCTTGGTTCCCTCGGCCGTGGCAATTCGGTCGCCGACGGAAAATTCCTCAACCCCCGCTCCGACGGCCTCCACGGTGCCGGCTGCCTCGGCGCCCGGAGTGAACGGGTAGTCCACCTTGTAGGTGCCGCTGCGTTGGTAGGTCTCAATGAAATTGACCCCGGCAGCTGCGACCTTGATCAACAGCTGGCCGGGGCCAGGCGACGGTACTTCCACGGATGCGTACTCGAGGACCTCAGGTCCTCCGGACTGCTTTGCAACGATGGCGTGCGTCATGGTGGCTCCTTACTCCGGGGCGGTCCTTCCGGTGCCCGGTTTCAGAATCCATCCTAGGGAGGTTGGGGCCTCCCGTGTCGAACGCCTAGCGGCGTCCGTGCGTCGACGCGACGGGGCAGTCGAAGCCGCGGCCTGCTGCCAGGCCTACTTCATTCAGGTATCTGACCACGATGCCGTAGGACTGCACCAACGTGGTTTCGGTGTAGGGAATGGAGTGTTTGGCGCAGAACTCGCGCACGATTTTGGTGGCCTTGTACAAATGGGGACGTGCCATGTCCGGGAACAGGTGGTGCTCCACCTGCCGGTTGAGTCCGCCCAGGAGGAAGTCCATGAAGAGGCCACCGGAGATGTTGCGCGAGGTCAGGATCTGGCGGTTGAGGAAGTCCACCCGGCTGTCCTTGGGAAGGACCGGCATGCCCTTGTGGTTCGGGGCGAACGAGGCACCCATGTAGAAGCCATAGACCATGATTTGCACGCCCAGGAAGGCGAACGCCATACCGATGGGCAGGAATGTGAAAGCCAGAACCGGGAGGGCGGCGAGCCTCGCTACGAGGATAGGCGTCTCTACCCAGCGGTGACGAACTTTCTGCTTGCCGAAAACAAAGCGAAGGGAGTCGAATTGCAAGCTCAAGCCCAGGAGCGTCAGGAGCGGGAAGAAGAACCAGCCCTGCTTCTTGGTGAGGAAGGCCAGGCGGCCTTTACGTTCAGCTGCAGCGTCTTCGTAGAACACCAAGGCGTTGTTCCGGATGTCCGGGTCTTTGGAGATGACGTTGGGGTGGTTGTGGTGGGCTCCATGCTTCTGTTCCCACCAGGAGTAGCTGATGCCGGCCACACCGGTGGCCAGGAGGCGGGCGGACCAGTCGTTGGCGCGCCGCGAAGCGAAGATCTGCTTGTGACCTGCCTCGTGGGCAAGGAAGCTAAGCTGCGTGCACAGGATGCCCACAGCCGCAGCAATCAAGAGCTGGTACCAGGAATCGCCGATGAGTGCGAAGCCGAGCCAGGTGCCGGCCATGAGCAGTACCAAGGCCACGAAGACCCAGATGTAGAAGCCGCTACGGCGTTCGAGGAGTCCGGCTGCCTTGACGCTCTTGAGGAGCTCTGAGTAGCTCTGGACGACGGGATTTGGTTGAATTGCGCGAGCTTTGGGGCGCTCAGCGGTGGACGTGGGTGACATAAATGTGCCCCGTATCGCTAACGGGCAACGCTGCAGCCGACGTTCGGACTGCACGGTCTGGATCACCCTCCACTAAGCATACGGCTAATCTCCAAAATAATGGGACTGCTCACCAATGCATGCATAAATATCGGACAGCATGAATATTCTTGCTGTACAGTGGAGTCATGACTATTTCTGTTGCCGTCTCCGGTGCCAGCGGCTACGCCGGGGGAGAAGTCCTGCGCTTGCTGGCAGGCCATCCAAACGTCACCATCGGTGCCATCACCGCGCACAGCAACGCCGGTTCCAGACTAGGGGAGTTGCAGCCGCATCTCCACGGTTTGGCCAGCCGGATCCTGGAAGACACCACGGTGGAGAACCTGTCGGGCCATGACGTCGTGTTCCTTGCCCTGCCACACGGTGCCTCAGCCGAGATCGCTGCGCAGTTGCCTGAAGGCACAGTAGTCATCGACGCCGGTGCTGACCACCGTTTGCAGGACGCCGAGGCGTGGGAAAAGTTCTACGGCTCCGCCCACGCGGGCACCTGGCCATATGGTCTTCCGGAGCTCCCCGGCCAGCGCGAAGCCCTCAAAGGTGCCACGCGCATCGCCGTTCCCGGGTGCTACCCGACGTCGGCCCTGCTCGCCTTGACGCCGGGGTTCGCCAACAGCCTCCTCCTGACGGACGACGTCGTGATTGTCTCCGCCTCGGGGACCTCAGGCGCGGGCAAGGCTGCCAAAGTCAATTTGATTGGCTCTGAAGTCATGGGTTCCATGAGCCCTTACGGTGTTGGCGGCGGACACCGGCACACACCTGAGATCGAGCAGGGATTGTCCAATGCGGCTGGAGAGTCGGTAAATGTCTCGTTCACGCCAACACTGGCTCCGATGAGCCGCGGCATCCTGACCACGGCAACGGCCAAGGTTGGCCACGGCGTTTCCTACGCGGAGCTTCGCCAAGCCTGGGCAGATGCCTACGACGACGAACCGTTCGTGCACCTCCTGCCGGAGGGGCAGTGGCCCACCACCAAGTCGGTCCAGGGCTCCAACCATGCGGTGATGCAGCTGGCCTTCGACGCCCACACGGGCCGCGTGATCGTGACGTGCGCTATCGACAACCTCACCAAGGGAACCGCTGGCGGCGCCGTGCAGTCCATGAACATTGCCCTCGGCCTGGACGAAACCGCCGGCCTGAACCTCCAGGGAGTTGCACCGTGACCATTACCGCCCCCAAGGGATTCCGCGCCGCAGGCGTCAAAGCCGCCATTAAGGCCTCGGGCAACCCGGACCTGGCCCTGGTAGTCAACGACGGACCACAAAAGTCCGCCGCCGCCGTCTTTACCTCCAACCGCGTGGCTGCTGCACCAGTCCACTGGTCACGCCAAGTGGTCAGCGACGGACGAGTGGATGCCGTGGTCCTGAACTCCGGTGGAGCCAACGCCTGCACCGGTCCGCAGGGCTTCCAGAACACCCACGCCACGGCCGAGAAAGTGGCAGATGTGCTGGGAGTATCTGCTTCCGACGTCGTGGTCTGCTCAACTGGGCTGATCGGCGAGCAGTTGCCCATGGACAAGATCCTTCCCGGCGTCGAGGCCGCTTTCCGCGACCTGTCGGAGGACGGCGGCTCCGCTGCCGCCACGGCGATCATGACCACGGACAGCGTGTCCAAGGAAGCCGTCTTCACGGGCACCGACGCCGAAGGCAAGCAGTTCACCGTGGGTGGCATCGCCAAGGGTGCCGGCATGTTGGCGCCGGGCCTGGCTACGATGCTGGTGGTCCTCACTACCGACGCCGAGGTTCCTGCTGATGAACTCGACGTCGTCCTGCGGGATGCCACGCGCGTCACCTTTGACCGGGCAGACTCGGACGGCTGCATGTCCACCAACGACACCGTGGTGCTGCTGGCATCCGGGGCGTCCGAGGCGTTGCCATCTGCCGAGCAGTTGAGCGAAGCGGTCACCCAGGTCTGCGCCGAACTGGCCCGCAAGCTCATCGGTGACGCCGAAGGCGCCAGCCACGACATCGCCATCCGGACGTTCAACGCTGCCAGCGAACGCGATGCCGAAATCGTTAGCCGCAGTGTTGCCCGCTCCAACCTGTTCAAAGCCGCCATCTTCGGCAAGGACCCTAACTGGGGCCGTGTGCTCTCGGCCGTGGGAACGACTGACGCCGTCTTCGAGGCGGACCAGCTCAACGTCGCAATGAACGGTGTGCAGATCTGCCGCAACGGCGCAATCGGCGATGACCGTAACCTGGTGGACCTTGAGCCGCGCGAAGTGCTGGTCGAAATCGACCTGCAGGCCGGCGATGCCGAAGCCACCATTTGGACCAACGACCTCACGCACGATTACGTGCACGAGAACAGCGCATACTCGAGCTGAGCGGATGACTATGACTGCGCACACCCGCGAAACCACCTCCATGAGTGACGCCCAGGACAAGGCCGGCACCCTGATCGAGGCCCTTCCGTGGATCCAGCGTTTTGCCGGTACCACCATGGTGATCAAGTACGGCGGCAACGCTATGGTCAACGACGACCTTCGTCGTGCCTTCGCCGAGGACATTGTGTTCCTCCACCACGTTGGCATCCACCCCGTGGTGGTCCATGGCGGTGGCCCCCAGATCAACTCCATGCTGAGCCGCCTGGGCATCGAGTCCGAGTTCAAGGGCGGCCTGCGCGTCACCACCCCTGAAGCCATGGATGTGGTCCGCATGGTCCTCACGGGCCAGGTTGGACGCGAGCTTGTTGGCCTCATCAACTCCCACGGTCCCTACGCCGTGGGCATGTCAGGCGAAGATGGCGGACTACTGCGCGCCGTCCGCACAGGCACGGTTGTTGATGGCGAAGAGGTGGACCTGGGCCTGGTGGGCGAAGTAGTGGGTGTGGATCCCGCGGGAATCAAGGACATTCTCGACGCCGGCCGCATTCCCGTGATCTCCACGGTCGCCCCGGAAATTCTCGACGACGGCAACGGTTCCGGTCCCACCACCGGACAGGTCCTCAACGTCAACGCGGACACAGCAGCTGCCGCCGTCGCCTCCGCCCTGGGCGCCACCAAGCTGGTCATCCTGACCGACGTCGAAGGCCTGTATGCCAACTGGCCGGACAAATCGTCGCTGATCTCATCACTGACCGCATCGGAACTCCGCGAGATGTTGCCCAATCTCGAGTCGGGAATGATCCCGAAGATGGCTGCCTGCCTCAAAGCCATTGACGAAGGTGTGGAACGCGCACACATCGTTGACGGCCGCCTCCCGCACTCGATGCTGCTGGAAACCTTCACGACGGCGGGCATTGGCACGCAAGTAGTACCCGACGAGGAAGTGAACGCATGAGCACCGAACTGAGCCATACCGCCGAAAGCCGCAGCAGCGATGGTGGGCCGGGTGCGGTCGGACACCGCGAAGCGGGCGGGGCCCCCATCGCTGTGGAGGCTGCCGCAACCACGCTCGTTTCACAGAGCTCAGGCGCTGACTGGCTTGCCCGTTACTCGTCGTCGCTCATGGGCGTCTTTGGCACCCCACAGCGCGTCTTGGTTCGCGGCGCCGGTTGTCTCGTATGGGACGCCGACGGCAAGGAATACCTGGACCTCCTGGGTGGTATTGCGGTAAACGCGTTGGGTCACGCCCACCCCTTCGTCACGTCAGTGATTTCCAGCCAACTGGCCACGCTTGGGCATGTCTCGAACTTCTTCACGAGCCCCACGCAAATTGCCTTGGCCGAAAAGCTCCTGGCCCTCGCCAATGCTCCGACAGGGTCCAAGGTCTTCTTTGCCAACTCCGGTACAGAGGCCAACGAGGCAGCGTTCAAGCTCGCCCGACGGAATAACTCCGATGGAAAGCGCACCAAGATCATCGCCTTGGAGGGCGCCTTCCACGGCCGCACCATGGGCGCCTTGGCGCTCACGGCCAAAGAGGCTTACCGTGCACCGTTTGAGCCACTGCCCGGTGGCGTGGTCCACATCCCGTTCGGCGACATCGAAGCCTTGCATGCCGCCGTCGACGATTCCACAGCGGCCGTTTTCCTGGAACCCATCCAGGGCGAAGCGGGCGTCCGCCCACTCACTGCGGAATACCTGCAAGCGGCCCGCGAGGTGACCACCGCAGCGGGTGCCTTGCTGATCCTGGACGAAGTACAGACCGGCATCGGCCGGACCGGTAAATGGCTGGCCAGCGAAGACGCCGGCATTGTTCCCGACGCCGTGACCCTCGCAAAGGGCCTCGGCGGCGGTTTCCCGGTAGGCGCCTTGGTTACCTTCGGAAGCACGACGTCGGCCCTGCTCACCGCCGGGCAACACGGCACCACGTTCGGCGGGAATCCGGTGGCTACGGCCGCCGCGCTGGCCACGCTCCACGCGATCGAAAGCCAAGGTGTCCTGCAGAACGTGCTGACTGTCGGCGCCCACCTTCGTGAGGGACTGGCCGCCATCGCGGCCGTCACTGAAGTCCGTGGCGAGGGTCTGTTGATCGGCTTCGATGTGAACGCCGACATCGCACCCGCCATGGTGACCGCAGCTTTGGACGCCGGCTTCATCATCAACAGCCCGGGCCCGAGGACCATCCGCCTCGCGCCGCCGCTGATCCTGACCGTCGATCAAGCGAACCGTTTCCTGGACGCTCTACCCACCCTGATCGCTACGGCTACGGCCAACACCGCTAAGGACGCACAGTGACTACTACCAACACCACCCGTCACTTCCTCAAGGACACGGATCTGAGCCCTGCCGAGCAGGCTGAGGTTTTGGAACTCGCCGTCCGTATGAAGGCCGCGCCGTACAGCGTGCAGCCCTTCGCCGCCGAGGGTAACGGCCGTAAGACAGTGGCAGTGATCTTTGACAAGACCTCCACCCGCACGCGTGTTTCCTTCGCCACCGGCATAGCGGACATGGGCGGCAACGCGCTGATCATCAACCCGGGTGAAGCCCAGATCGGCCACAAGGAATCCGTGGAGGACACGGCGAAGGTCCTGGAGCGAATGGTGTCCACCATCGTATGGCGGACAGGTGCGCACTCCGGCCTGGTTGCCATGGCGGAAAACTCCAAGGTCCCCGTCATCAATGCCCTGTGCGACGACTACCACCCCTGCCAGCTCCTGGCCGACCTCCTGGCCGTCAAGGAACACAAAGGCGAACTGGCCGGATTGAGCATGGCCTACCTGGGTGACGCCGCCAACAACATGGCCAACTCCTACTTGCTGGCCGGAGTTACTGCCGGAATGCATGTGCGCATTTCCGGCCCCGAAGGCTATCTTCCGGCACCTGAAATCGTGGCTGCGGCAGAGGAGCGTGCGGCCGAGACAGGCGGCTCGGTGCTCATCACCAGTGATGCAGCCGAAGCGCTCAAGGGCGCCGACGTCGTAGCAACGGACACGTGGGTTTCCATGGGCCAGGAAGCCGAAAAGGAAGCCCGGCTGCAGCTCTTTCGCGAGTACTCCGTGGATGAGGCCGCCATGGCGCAGGCCGCGCCGGACGCCGTCGTGCTTCACTGCCTTCCGGCCTACCGGGGCTACGAAATTTCCGCCGGAGTGATCGACGGGCCGCAGTCGATTGTCTGGGACGAGGCGGAGAACCGCCTGCACGCCCAGAAGGCGCTGATGGCCTGGCTGATGCACCGCTCCGGTCTCGCTTTCGTGGACGGTCTTTCTCCCGTCGAAGGAACCGGGGAGAGCACGTTCTAGTGTCCACCAACCCGTCCGTGCCGGGCGCCAGCCCAGCCACCAAGACTGCCCGACAGGCGCGCATCACCGCGATCCTGACGGGTGAGTCCGTGCGTTCACAAGCAGAGCTTGCAGCCCTGCTGGCGGACGACGGCGTCCAGGTCACCCAGGCCACCCTGTCCCGCGACCTCGTGGAACTGGGCGCAGTCCGGGTCCGGGGCAAGGAAGGCGCACTTGTTTACGCTGTCCCGGGGGAGGGTGGGGACCGCAACGCCAAGAGCGGCGTCACCCAGGAAATCCTGGATGCGCGGCTGACCCGGCTTTGCGGCGAACTCCTGGTGACAGCGGAGGCATCGGGCAACATCGTGGTACTCCGCACCCCGCCGGGAGCAGCCAATTTCCTGGCCTTGGCAGTTGACCACTCGGTGATGCCGTCGGTATTGGGTACGATCGCAGGCGACGACACTTTGCTGCTGGTCGCACGGGATCCCGATGGCGGGGCAGAACTGGCAGCGCGTTTCCTGCGCATGGCCGAAGAAGCCGGGCCTGGCAACTAATTGATCTTTTTCAGCATTGATTCACACAGCATTGATTCGAATGAACCAAGCAACAACAAAGGAGCACTCTCGTGACTGAGCGCATTGTTCTGGCCTACTCCGGTGGCCTTGATACTTCCGTAGCCATCGGCTGGATCGGTGAAGCCACCGGCGCCGAGGTCATCGCTGTGGCCGTCGACGTCGGACAGGGCGGCGAGTCGCTGGAGACCATCCGCCAGCGCGCCCTCGGTTGCGGTGCCGTCGAAGCCTACGTTGCCGACGCCCGTGACGAGTTCGCCAACGAGTACGCCATGCCTACCCTGAAGGCCAACGCCCTCTACCAGGGCCACTATCCGTTGGTTTCCGCTATTTCCCGCCCGGTCATCGTGAAGCACCTCGTGAAGGCTGCCCGCGAATTCGGTGCCACCACCGTTGCCCACGGCTGCACCGGCAAGGGCAACGACCAGGTCCGTTTCGAAGTTGGCATCCAGACCCTCGGCCCGGACCTGAAGTGCATTGCACCGGTCCGCGACCTCGCGCTGACCCGCGACAAGGCCATCGCCTTCGCCGAGGAAAAGGGACTGCCGATCGAGACCACCAAGAAGAACCCGTACTCGATCGACCAAAACGTCTGGGGACGCGCCGTCGAAACCGGTTACCTCGAGGACATCTGGAACGCTCCCACCAAGGACATCTACGATTACACCGCCACCCCGGAATTCCCGCCGGCGCCGGATGAGGTCATCATCTCCTTCCAGGCCGGTGTTCCGGTCGCCATCGACGGCGTCAAGGTCACCCCGCTGCAGGCCATCCAGGAACTGAACCGCCGTGCAGGCGCGCAGGGCGTTGGCCGCATCGACGTCGTCGAGGACCGCCTCGTCGGCATCAAGTCCCGTGAAATCTACGAAGCCCCGGGTGCCATGGCGCTGATCACCGCCCACAAGCACCTCGAGGACATCACCATCGAGCGTGAGCAGGCCCGCTTCAAGGCAACTGTTGGCCAGCGCTGGGCAGAGCTGGTCTACGACGGCCAGTGGTTCTCCCCGCTCAAGCGCTCCCTGGACGCGTTCATCGAAGACACGCAGCAGTACGTTTCCGGCGACATCCGCATGGTCCTCCACGGCGGCCAGGCAATCGTCAACGGTCGTCGCTCCGAGACCTCGCTGTACGACTTCGACCTCGCCACCTACGACACCGGCGACACCTTCGACCAGTCCATGGCCCGCGGTTTCATCGAGCTGTGGGGCATGTCCTCCAAGGTTGCCTCGGGCCGCGACCTTCGCGTCGCAGGGCAGTGAGTCCTCAGCAGGGTCCCGGGACGCAGGGATCCCCGGCCGAGCGGAGCGAGGTTGGGGAGCGTTCAGGGACAAACGAAGGTGCACTGTGGGGTGGCCGGTTCGCCGGCGGCCCCGCAGATGCGCTGGCCGCACTGAGCAAGTCCACGCACTTTGACTGGCGGCTGGCCCGCTACGATATCGCCGGTTCCAAGGCGCACGCCCGCGTGCTGGCCAAGGCCGGACTGTTGGACGACGCCGAGCTCGAAGGTATGCTCGCCGCCCTCAACCAGTTGGACGAGGATGTGGCGAGCGGTGCCTACCTGCCGGCCGAGAGCGATGAGGATGTTCACGGTTCACTTGAGCGTGGCCTGATCGAGCGTGCAGGAACACAGCTGGGCGGCAAGCTCCGCGCCGGCCGTTCCCGTAACGATCAGGTTGCCACTCTCGGCCGCATGTTCCTGCGTGACCACGCCCGGATCATAGCCGGCGGAGTCCTTGCTACCATCGACGCCCTCGTCGAGCAGGCCAAGGCCCACCAGGGAGTTGCCATGCCTGGCCGGACGCACCTGCAGCACGCCCAGCCGGTATTGCTGAGCCATCACCTTCTTGCCCACGCGTGGGCATTGCTGCGCGATGTGCAGCGCCTCCAGGACTGGGACAAGCGTGCTGGCGTTTCGCCATACGGTTCGGGTGCCCTGGCAGGTTCGTCGTTGGGACTGGACCCAGAGGCCGTTGCAGCTGATCTTGGCTTCTTCTCGGCTGTCCATAACTCGATCGATGGCACCGCCTCCCGCGATGTCTTCGCCGAGTTCGCCTGGGTGTGCTCCATGATTGGCGTGGATCTGTCCCGGATCTCCGAGGAAGTCATCTTCTGGGCAACCAAGGAATTCTCCTTCGTGACCCTGCACGACTCGTACTCCACGGGGTCCTCGATCATGCCGCAGAAGAAGAACCCGGACGTTGCCGAGCTCGCGCGCGGCAAGGCAGGACGCCTCATTGGCAACCTGACCGGACTGCTGGCAACGCTCAAGGGCCTGCCGCTCGCGTACAACCGCGATCTGCAGGAAGACAAAGAACCTGTCTTCGACGCCGCCGACACCTTGGAGCTGCTGCTTCCGGCCGTGTCCGGCATGATTGCCACGCTGAAGTTCAACACGGAGCGCATGGAAGCACTGGCTCCCCAGGGCTTCGCGTTGGCCACGGACATTGCTGAGTGGCTTGTCCGCCAGGGCGTTCCCTTCCGTGAAGCCCACGAGCTGTCCGGCGCTGCCGTCAAACAGGCCGAAGGCCGGGGCGTGGAGCTGTGGGACCTGACGGACGAGGAATACGCAGCAATCTCGGAGCACCTGACTCCCGAAGTTCGCAGCGTCCTGAGCACCGAAGGTTCCCTCAACAGCCGCAACTCCCAAGGCGGAACGGCGCCCGCCGCCGTCGAACGCCAATTGACTGCCCTTGAAGCGGAACTGGACACAGCGCGTTCCTACGCCAGCTAGACCACTCGGGACGGCACGTCGCGGCCATGCCTTCGGGCAGGGGAACGCGAGGTGCCGTCCCGCAGTGCGTTAACATGGCGCTATGACTCAGATCACCCCCGAGATGTTGCCCGCAGAGCTTCACAAAGCCGCCGGCACCGTCACCCGCCTCCTCGCCAAACTGGACGACTCATCCGTCGCTGAACCGTCAGAGCTTCCAGGCTGGACCCGGGGCCACGTCCTTGCCCACCTTGCAGGTATTTCCAACGCCATGGCGCGGCAACTTGAGTACGCGCGCCGCGGCGAGACTGTTGAGCTTTACGACGGCGGAATGGACGGCCGTACCAAGGCGATAGAACTCGCGGCCGGGCACAGCCTCGTCCAGCACAGGGAGTCCGTCACCACCTCCGTGAGTGCGGCGATTTCGGCGTTCGACGCTCTGGGACCGGATGATTGGCAAGCGCGCATCGCCTATCGGAACGGCACAGTGTTCGATGGCGGGCTGGCCCTGTGGCGCGAACTCACCATTCATGCTGCCGACCTTGGCCTGGGTTACGGTCCGGAGACGTGGAGCCGTCCGTTCTGCGAGCACCTCATAGGGTTCTTGGCGGCACGCGTCCCGGAATCCTTCAAATTTGTCTTGCAGCCTACGGGCCTGCCACAACTGAGCATTGGTACCGGCGGCACCTCCATTGCCATCACCGGTATGCTGACCGACATCGCCGCGTGGCTTGCGGGCCGCGAGCCCAGCCTTGGAAGCCTCAGGGCTACTGCTGCCGCTGACGGAGTGGACCTGCCGGAGCTGCTGCCTTGGCCGGCCGCGCAGCCGGCGGCCCGCTGAACCCCGGACGCTCTCTCACTTCCCGCGGGCTTGAGCTGGACGCTCTCTCACTTCCCTCGGGCTTGAGCTGGTCGCTCTCTCACTTCCCCCGGGCTTGAACTGGTCGCTCTCTCACTTCCCGCGGGTTTGGTCTTCACCGCTGCTGCCCGCCACAAGTGCATGGTGGCGTACGAACGCCACGGGCTGACCTCCCTGAAGTCTGCGCTGAGTCCCAAGCCCACGGGCAGCGCCTTCACGCCGTTCCTTACTGCCGCGTCATTGGCCAGGAACACATCCGGAGCGCCAAGCACCCGCATGGCAACGTACCCCACGGTCCATGGCCCAACGCCTGGTAACGGAAGAAGTTTGCTGCCGAGGCTGGCCGGGTCGTCGCCGTAGCCGAAGTCCAGTTCCCCGCTGGCCATGGCCTCGGCGGCGGCCACGATGGAGTCGATGCGGCGCTGTGGTCCTCGGAGTAAGGCACGCCCGTGTTCGGCGAGTTCTGCTGCTGCAGGAAATAGTCGATCAAGGTCTGGCGCAGCGCCATCGACGGCGGATCCGGCCGCAGACAACTGGGTAAGGGCAGTTCGGGCAGCAGCGACGGTGATCTGTTGTCCGATCATTGCCCGAATAAGCAGTTCCTGGGGCTCCACAGCCCCCGGCACGCGCATCCCCGGGAGTGCGGCCACGCTGGCCGTAAGCCTCGGATCCGCTGCCAGGGCACCATCGACCGCTTGCGGATCGGCGTCCAGGTCGAACAGCCTGCGGACCCGGCTCAACAGTGCCGGGAGGTCGTGCAGGTCCACGGCCGTGGCAGTGAGTTGCAACGGTTTGCCGGGTGTTGAGGGGCTGTAGGCAACCGAAAAGGATGCGCTGCCTCGGGGGAGCCGGAGCGTGCGGGCGTAGGTCCGGCTCCCGTCACTGTCAGTCGTTGCTCTTTCGATGCCCGGTACCGCACGTACTGCCAGGAAGTCGAAAATGCCCGGATCGAAGGGCTCCCTGTAAGGCAGGTTGAGTGTCAGCGCGGACGGTGCTGCCCCAGCTGTCCCGGGACCTCGTCGAGTAGCGGACTTCGCCGCGGTGGCACGGACCGCCGTCGGGGTCATCGCGAACACCTCGCCAATGGTGTCGTTGAATTGCCGCACGCTGTTGAACCCGGAGGCGAACGCAACGTCGGCCAGGAGCATGTCGGTGGAGACCAGCAACGTCCTGGCGGTCTGCGCCCTGCTTGCCCGTGCCAGCGAGAGGGGACCCGCGCCGAGTTCGTGGCTGAGGATGCGGTTGAGCTGCCGCGCTGAGTAGCCCAGACGGTGGGCGAGGCCGTCGACGCCCTCGCGAGTGATCACGCCGTCGTTAATCAATCTCATCGCGCGTCCGGCAATGTCGGAACGGATGTTCCATGCAGGCGTTCCAGGGACAGCCTCGGGCAGGCATCGCTTGCAGGCGCGATACCCGGCCTCATGGGCGGCTGCGGAAGTTTCGTAGAAGGTGACGTTCTCAGCCTTGGGCGTTCGGGCAGGGCACGATGGCCGGCAATAAATGCCCGTGGAGCTGACGGCAGTGAAGAATTGACCATCAAACCGGGTGTCGCGGGCGTCGATCGCCCGGTAACGCTGCCAGAAGTCCATGGCTTCATCCTGCCAGCCGTTCGAAGCAGTCGCTAGCGGAAATCGGACATGGCCGTTCGACGGTTTCTTGCTAGGGTCTGCTCATGAGCTCGTCCATGGACAACGGAATCAGCAGCCCGTCCGAGGTGCGCAAGTTCCTTGAGGGGGATCCCCGTGTCATCGCCCCGCTGATACTTGGCGCGGTACTTACCCACTGCTCAGAAGCCGGTCCAGTCTCGGTCAGGCTCACAGAGGTGGAGGCCTATATGGGCCCGCGCGATTCAGAGCACCCCGACCCCGGCTCCCACACCTTCGGTGGTCCTACCGCCCGGAATGCACCCATGTTTGGGCCGCCGGGATTCCTGTACGTCTACTTCACCTACGGCATGCACTACTGCGCCAACATCGTCTGCGGTCCTGACGGCTCACCGTCCGCACTGCTCCTGCGGGCCGGAGAGATTGTTGACGGGGATGAGCTCGCTACCCTTCGCAGGCCGGCCTCCAAAGCACACAGGGAACTGGCCAGTGGACCTGCCAGGCTTGCCTCCGCGCTGGGACTCACGACGGCGGATACTGGCCGTGACGCGCTCGCCTCACCGTTCAGCCTGTGGTTGCCGACGACGCCCGCAGCCGCCGTCGCCAGCGGACCACGGGTGGGCGTAGCGGGTCCTGGCGGAAGCACGGAATATCCTTGGCGGTTTTGGATTGAGGACGATCCCACCGTTTCCAGGTACAAGGCTGCCCGGCCCCGGACCCGCAACGCTACCGGGTGACTTTCGACGCTGGTGGTTCAGCGGTAAATGAACTTCATGTGACGGAGTCCGCCATATGACGGGAACCCCCCACGTTTACCAAAATCGCTGTAGAATGGACGGTCTGTCTTTTGCGATAGGGGTTACGGTTCGATGCACGACGCTGATTTGGTCCACGAGCAGGAATATGTTGCCGGGCTGTACGCCCGGCTCGATGAGCTGCGCGCCGAAAAGCGCGCCCAGCTGGCGCAGGTGCGCAAGGCCGGCGCGGTGGGAACCATGCAGAACGTCTCAGAGCGGGACGCGTTCGCGGCACTGTACGAGGACCGCCTTGCCCAGCTCGACGCCGTCGACGACCGACTGGTGTTCGGCCGTCTGGATCTCGATTCCGGAGAGGCTCAATACATCGGGCGCATCGGGCTTTCCACAGCTGATCTGCAGCGGCTTATGGTCGACTGGCGTGCCCCGGAAGCCGGCCACTTCTATCAGGCCACCGCGTTCGACCGTCAAGGCGTGCGCCGTCGTCGACACCTGATCCTTCAGGGGCGTGACGTCAAAGCGATTGAAGACGACGTCCTGGACGCAGGTATGCTCGCGGACAACGACTCACTTCAGGGCGAAGGCGCCCTGTTGGCTGCGCTCAATTCCAAGCGCACGGGCCGCATGTCGGACATTGTAGGCACCATCCAGTCCGAGCAGGACCGGATCATCCGTTCCTCCATTTCCGGTGCGCTGGTAGTCCAGGGCGGTCCCGGAACAGGGAAGACCGCCGTGGCCCTGCACCGCGCTGCCTATCTGCTGTACACGCACCGCGAGCGGCTCAAGAGCGCCGGTGTGCTGCTTGTCGGGCCGTCGTCGTCCTTCATGCACTACATCGAACGAGTGCTGCCTTCGCTCGGTGAGACGGGTGTGGTCATGGCCAGCCTGGGACGCCTCATGCCCGGGATCCACGCTATTCCCGAGGAAGATGCGGATGTTGCCGCCCTCAAAGGGAAGCTGGACATGGCAACCGTCGTGGCAAATGCCGTGGCCAACCGGCAGCGAACGCCTGCAGAGGACCGCATCCTCGAAGTTGATTCGCGGAAGCTGACACTGACGGTCCGGCAGGTTCGCCGGGCTCGGGAAAAGGCCCGTGCCACAGGAAAGCCCCACAACGAAGCGCGGCTCACGTTCGTCAAGATCCTCCTGCGTGAGCTCACGGAACAGTTGACGGACCTCGTGGAGGAAGGCAACATCGGCAACAACGCCGATCGCGCCTACCTGGCGGAAGACGTTCGGTCCGCCCGCGACGTACGCATTGCGCTGAACCTCTGTTGGATGCCCATGACTCCGGAGAAGCTCATCTCTGAACTCTTCAGCAAGCCGGCCATCCTCGAAGCCTGCACGCCGCACCTGACTCCGGAACAGCGCGCCCTGCTGCAACGTCCTGTGGATGCCCCTTGGACGGAAGCGGATGTTCCGTTGCTCGATGAGGCTGCAGAGTTGTTGGGTGAACTGGATCCGGCCGCCGGCAGGGGATTGGCGCAGCAGGAAGCCGACCGTGCCCGCGATCTAGCCAACGCCAAGCAGACCCTCGCTAACATGGAAGCGATGGGCGTGGACGTACTGGTAACGGCGGAAGAGCTTGCCGAACAGAACCAGGAACGCGAAGGGCGGCTGACCGCTGCTGAACGAGCGACGAGCGACCGCTCATGGGCCTTCGGCCATATCGTGGTTGACGAGGCCCAGGAACTCTCGCCCATGCAGTGGCGGCTCCTGGTGCGGCGTTGCCCGCTGAAGTCCTTCACCATCGTGGGTGATATCGCCCAAACGAGTGCAGCAGCCGGTGCCAATTCGTGGCAAAGCGCGCTGGCGCCGTCGTTCGGTGACCGCTGGACGCTGGAAGAACTTACCGTGAACTACCGCACGCCGTCGCAAATTGCCGAAGCGGCCGTCCGCATGGCCAACCGCGCCGGCCTGGTCGTCTCGGCTCCCAAGGCCGTCCGCGAAGGCAAATGGTCGCCCATCATTGACCATGTGGAGGCGGACGGCATCGTGAATCGCTTGGTTGAAGTCCTGCCGGAGGAAATTGAAGCGATCGACGGCGGCCTGCTGGCTGTCATCGCCGACGGGCCGCTGCTGCCGCAGGCCACGGCAGCGCTGCGTGAGGTCTACGGACGCCGCATCGGCAGCGGCGCAGGCAGTTACCAGCAAGACATCGTGGTGATCAGCCCCAAGGAAGCCAAGGGCCTGGAATTCGACGGTGTTGTGGTCCTGGAACCGGCTGCCATGCTGAACCACGAGCACGGCAAGGTGGGCGACCTCTACGTCGCCATGACCCGTGCCACGCAACGCCTGCGCCTCATCGCGGCGGCGCCGGTGCCTGCCGGCATCGAGCGCTAGGACAAAGCGAACCATCAATCCTGCTAACTTAGATCTCGTGTCACACGTAAACAACCTCGAGTCCCAGCACAACGATCCCGCCTTTGCCAACGTCTGGCAGGAGCTCAAATGGCGCGGCCTTGTCCACGTTTCCACTGATGAAACTGAACTGGAAAAGCTGCTCGCCGGGGACCCGATCACGTATTACTGTGGCTTCGATCCCACAGCGCCGTCACTGCACCTGGGCAACCTGGTGCAGTTGCTGGTGATGCGTCGCCTGCAGCTGGCCGGCCACAAACCGCTCGGTTTGGTGGGCGGTTCCACCGGCCTGATCGGTGACCCCCGTCCGACGGCGGAACGCACCTTGAACACCAAGGACACCGTCGCGGAGTGGGTTGGCTACCTTCAGGGCCAGGTTCGACGCTTCCTCAGCTTCGAGGGCGGGAACCCAGCCCGCATGGTCAATAACCTGGACTGGACGGCACCGCTCAGCGCCATTGATTTCCTCCGCGAGATCGGCAAGCACTTCCGCGTGGGTACCATGCTCCGCAAGGATGCCGTGGCGTCACGCTTGAACTCCGACGAAGGCATCAGCTACACAGAGTTCAGCTACCAGATCCTGCAGGGCATGGACTACCTCCAGCTGTTCCGCGACTACGGCTGCGCGCTGCAGACCGGCGGCTCGGACCAGTGGGGCAACCTCACCAGCGGTACCGAACTGATCCGCAAGGTGGAAGGCAAGAGCGTCCATGCCCTCGGCACGCCGCTCATCACCAACTCTGACGGCACCAAGTTCGGCAAGAGCGAAGGCAACGCCATTTGGCTGGACCCGGACATGTGCAGCCCGTACACGTTCTACCAGTTCTGGCTGAACACCGCTGATGCCGATGTGGTTGATCGGCTCAAGGTATTCACCTTCCTGTCGCGCGCAGAAATCGAGGCACTTGGCCAGGCTGTGGAGGAGCGCCCGTTTGCCCGCGAAGGCCAGAAGAAACTCGCCTTCGAAGTGACCTCCCTGGTGCACGGCGTAGACGCAACCGAGAAAGTCATAGCCGCATCGGCTGCACTTTTCGGCAACGGCGACCTCACGGTACTGGATGAGCGCACCCTCGAAGCAGCCACTGCGGAACTTCCCTCCGCGACTGTTGGTGCCGACGGCCTTGGCATCATCGACCTCTTGGTCGCTTCGGGGCTCTCGGACAGCAAGTCGGCTGCTCGTCGAACAGTTGGCGAGGGCGGTGCGTACGTGAACAACACCAAGGTGTCCGATCCCGACGCCGTCATTGCCCGCGACGAACTGCTTCACGGCCGTTATTTGCTCCTCCGCCGCGGCAAGAAGAACCTGGCCACCATCGAGGTCTCGGCTTAGGCTTCTCCAGTAATCCAGTTCCGAAAGGGCCGGCAACCGTTATGGTTGCCGGCCCTTTTTGCGTTTAAGCGAGTTTGTCAGTGGGTGCGTGCCGCCTTTCCGGTCGCTCTCTCATTTCCCTCGGGCTTGCGCCCGTCGCTCTGTCAGGTCCTTCGGCTTTGCGCTCGTCGCTCTCTCAGGTCCTTCGGGTTTGGGTTGAGTGTTCGACGGCGGTGGTGTGCGTGGGAGCGGTGCGTTGGGTTGGTGGCTGGCTTGGTCTTGTGACGGGCTTCACGTGGGCTGGTTTTGGCGGGTTTTGGTTGGTTTGGGGTCTTGGTGGGGTTGTTTGGCTTGTGTTTGCGGGGGTTTTGGGTGGTGTTGGGGTGGATTTGTGCCCGGGCTTATGGACGTGTAATGTCTTCTGAGTCGCCGCGAGTGAGACAGCCTGGAGCTGAGAGCCGCGGGGGCCGACCCCCTTGATAACAGCCTGGAAAATGGCACGCTTTTGAGTGTGCCTGGTGCCGGGTGGGGCCGGGACTTTGATCGAGAATCGCGGAAACGTTGATTTGCGAAGATCGGGTTGATCGGGTAAGTTTGAAAAGTTGCTCCGGAGCGATCCTGGTCCCTTGTGTGGGGTTTGGTGGTGCCGGTAGTGTCTGTTGTTTGAGAA
>NZ_AKKK01000007.1 GCF_000281065.1 Arthrobacter sp. M2012083 | reverse complement strand
GAATCCGAAGGACAGCAGCCAAAAAACGTCGTAGACACACAGGACCGGGCACGGCGGAGCTCTGCGACGTCGGGACCGGGCCCAACGGCCGGCCACGGAGCGAAGCGGAGTGGACGCCCAAAGGGGTGCGAGCCCTGCGAGCATGCTCTCTCCTGACTCTTGTCAGGCTGGGTTGGTTGGTACGGTGAAGATGTCAGAAGGTGAGACTGACTGTGGGTCCTAAACCGGACGGCTCGAAGCGCTCTTACTGGGCAGCTGGAGGATGCATGAGCGATTTGCCGAAGTACCGGCACGGTGGCAGAGACAGGAATAACTACGGTCCTGATCTAAACCTCCGTCGGAAACGTCGCGGGCTTATCTTCGCCGTCTTATCGTTTCTGGGGCTGCTGGTGTGGTTCGTGTGGGCAGGTCTGGGCGCCCTGGCCCAGTAAGGGGCGGGCCCGCCGTCTGGCAGGCCCACCCCGGTCCGGTCTAGCTTCCGTCTTCCTTGGGGACTTTGGTGTTGGCGCGGTACGCCAGGATCGCCGCTCCCAGTGCTGTGAGCGAGAGAACGAAGTTCACGATGGTCAGTGGATCCATGAGGTTTCCTTATCGGTGAGTTGGCCATATCCTGAGAAAGGAGCCCGGTGGCCGCAACCAAGCGGTCACGACCACCGGATTGTGTGACTACTACCTCCTCGCTTTACGCTTCCGCTTCCGAGTTGCCGCTCGGGAGCGTTTGCTCTTTAAGCGCGCGTTCCGCATGGAGAGTAGAGCGATGACAGCTGTCATCAAGCTCACGACCGAAGTCGCGAGCTTGATTGCTTCGTCGATGCTCATGTAGCCACCTCCTTCCTGCCCCGCCGTGCGAGGCCCCCACTGGTCCAGCCGGTCGAGGGTGGGCCGTCAACCCCGAAGAGTGACCGGGGAATCCCGCGAAATAAGGGAGTGCAGCGACCGCGCGGGATTGCCCGGTTGCGTGGGTTGACGGGTCGGGCCCCCGGACGGCTACGATCAGTGGCCTTGTACGGAGAACAACCCAGCCACATGTAAGGCAAAAAGAGGCTTTTGCAGTCGGCCGCGGAGCGGACGCCCGTTCTGGTCTTAGTCCTTTAGGCTGAGGCCATGGACAAGAAGAAAGCAGCGCTGACCTGGGCGCTTTTGGGGACTGGCTTCCTTGTGTACGGCCTCTACTGCGCCCTGACGACCGGCGGCACTTGGTATCTCATTGCCTCTGCCGTGATCCTGATGGTTTCCGGCGTGGTCTGCGTAGGAAACGCGGCTCAGATTATGCGACGCCCGGACCCGCAGCGCTACTAGACACAGCAACACTCAAAGGAGCAGCATGCTTGGTTTCAAAGTGAACGTCCAGAAAGAAGACAAGAGCGCCGAGCTGGAGATCCAGGGCTTCCCGGATCAGGAGACTGCCGAAGGTTTCGCGAACGAAGTTCACGAAACTTTGCTGGTGTGCAAGGACGAGAACGAAGAGATCACCGGATTCGAAGTTGGCCGGCCCGGCCCCATGGAGCCCCGTGAAGGCGCTCCCGAAGCGGACATCGAAGACTTCATCGATCAGATCACCATGTCCGTCATGAGCCCTGAACCAGCGAACCTGGTCAACAGCGAATCCCCCGTGCGTTTCGCTGTTGAGCAACCGGTGACCTGGTAGCTCAGCGGCAGGTCTCATCGTTGGTCCTTTAGGCTGGGCGCATGGACGAGTCCATTCCGCGGGCACTGCAACCACCGGTTGCTGTTGCCTTGGCGAGGCTCGTCAAGACTTTCCCCGGCCCTGCTGCCCTTCCGGGCGGGATTTGGGCGGAGCCCAAGTGGGACGGGTACATTCACTGGACTTCGTCAAGTCATTCCGGACCGTGACGCGATGAGTGAGCCTGTCCCTGGGGTATGCCACCGAAGGCCGTGAAGGGCATCCTTGCGACGTCTGCCTCGCCCGGTGTGACGCTTTTTGAACCGAAGTTAGCTGGGTACCGGATCATGATCTCCGAGCAGAAGACGGTGGAGCCTATGGTCACGTCAGGGCAAGGCGCTGACGAGATATTCTGCTCGGCTTCAGCACGACCCGGGGTGACTTTTCCCATGTCAAAGGTCAGTTAATTGTGCGCGACAGGTGTCGTCACTTATCGCCCAGCTAGTCCATTAGTGAGGGCACTACTCGGCCTTCATCCAACCTCGAAGTCCTGTATTGCCACGATCATCTCGGATCCCGAGTGTTTTGAGACGAAAAGGTTTCGAGACATTGAGCTGAAAGTTTCCTCCAGGCCTGGAATAGGACCTCAGGTGCCTGGCTTGGAGTCATGTCCGGGGCGCAGGGCGATCCACAGCGCGCATCGCCGGCAAATATAGGCGGGTTCATGGCCGAGCGCGTGAAGTTTGTGGCGCTTCATTTGCCGTCCGCAACAGGAGCACCGGTTCGGGCTGTCAGAGTCCACGGTTTCTCAGCGCTTCCAGTACCCGATCGACGGTCGGAACGCCGGCCATGCCGCTTGCCACGGGGTAGATCCGGCATACGAGTTCAGTCTCTGGGGCAGTCAACGAATGCAGCAGTTTTGTTTTCATAGCGCCTCACGTCATGTAACCGGAGGTCCCGGTGGCTTGTCAGAGTCCGGCTTTTGATGGCTTATCTGGGGAGGCTGGCTTAGGGACAGTTGCCGGGCGTGGAAGTCGAAGTGGAGTGTCGGGTACGCGTAGACGTCGGTGAGTGTCATTGTCGGCATGAAGAAAGGATCCCACCGATCCGGGAATGGCATCGTTCTTGCCAAGGACTTGAAACTCTCGCGTTCGAGTCTGCGGGAAATTGCGCTTATGGTCTTGTCTAGTTTGCGGCGCATTCGCTGTTTGTTGTAGACGAGGGCAGCAGCGCGGGAGCCCCAGTAGTTCACGACATCGAAGGGCTGTGTCCCGGCATTCAGGACCGCGGCAAAAGCTTTGCCGGCTGGTTCGGGGAGCCTGCTGATGACATGGACCAGCGGAAGCAGGGCGCGGACGACCATGTAGCCGAAAACCATGTGGAAGAGCAGTTCCTCGTTGGTCCAACGGGTTCCGTTGCTGCGTCTCCGAAGATCCGCGTCCCCGGCGTTCTTCAGCCAGGCATCGAGGTCATGGCTGGCACGGATGTAGCCGGCCAGGATTTCCGTCTTTGTTGGTTCCATGCCGTGCCTTGCGCTCCTGACGCCTGGATTTTGCTGATCTTAGATGTAGCGGCAGACCTCGTCAGCGGAGCACGTGTCCGGTTCCGGTTCAGCGGCCTGGGCGTGCAGTTGGGAGATGGTTTCCCTGAGGGCAAGGAGCTCGGCGATCTGGGCATCGAGTTCCCGCAGACGCTCGCCTAGCAGGTCCCGGACGTGCGAGCACGGCGGCTGGCCGTGCTCGCGGATCCTCAGGATCTGCCCGATCTGGGCGAGGGTGAGCCCGGCGGCCTGGCCGCGGTGGATGAACCCGACCCGTCCCACAGCATCGTCGGTGTAGTCCCGGTACCCGGAGGCCATGCGCTCCGCGGGCGGGAGCAGACCCGATTCCTCGTAAAACCGCAGGGTCTTGGTCGTGGTCCCGGTTGCTTCCGCAAGCTGTCCGATTCTCATGTGCGCTGATTCTTTCAGTGGCCGCCCGACTTGACCTTCCACTGTACTGGAAGGTTCATGATGGTGCCATAGGAACTTTCAAGCCACGGGGAAGGAAGACGGGATGGGCAACGAGGGGTTCGATCTTGCGATCATTGGGTCCGGTGGAGCGGCGTTTGCGGCCGCGATCCGTGCCACGGGGCTGGGCAAGCGGGTAGTGATGGTGGAGCGCGGGACCGTGGGCGGGACGTGCGTGAACACCGGGTGCGTGCCGTCGAAGGCGCTTCTGGCTGCCGCGGATGCCCGTCACGCGGCGTTGGACTCGGCCCGTTTCCCCGGCATCATGGCCACGACAGGCCCCGTGGACATTCCGGCCCTCATCGGGGGCAAGGCCGCGCTTGTTGAAAGCATGCGGACGGAGAAGTACATCGATCTGGCCGCGGACTATGACTGGGCCATGGTCGAAGGGGACGCCGCGTTCACTGGAAGCCAGGAAGCGCCGCTGCTCCAGGTCACCTCACCGAGCGGTGCCGTGACAACGATCGAGGCCGGACACTACCTCGTGGCCACCGGCTCCGCACCATGGGCACCGCCCGTTCCGGGACTGGCCGAGACCGGCTACCTGACCTCGACGACGGCGATGGAACTGGACCAGGTCCCGGAATCAATGCTCATCCTGGGCGGGGGCTATGTTGCCTTGGAGCAGGCACAGCTCTTCTCCCGGCTCGGCACCCGGGTCACCATGCTGGTCCGCTCCCGGTTGACCTCGCAGGAGGAACCGGAAGTATCCAAGGCGTTGGCCGCAGTCTTCGCGGACGAGGGGATCCGGGTGGTCCGGCGGGCCATTGTGGATTCCGTGACCATGGACGAGTCAACGGGCGAGGCCGTCGCCACCGCATCCGTGGCCGGAGGCCACGAAGTCTTCCGGGCCGCCCGGCTGCTCGTGGCCATGGGCCGCCGGCCCGTCACCGACGGCCTGAACCTTGGGTCCGTCGGTGTAAAGACCGGCACGTCCGGCGAGATTGTGGTCGATGCGCGTTTGGCCAGTTCCAACCCGCGGATCTGGGCCGCCGGGGACGTGACCGGACATAGGGAGTTCGTGTACGTCGCCGCGGCTCACGGCACATTGGCCGTGGAGAACGCCTTCACCGACGCCGTGGCCGAGGTCGACTACCGGCACCTGCCCCGGGTGACGTTCACCAGCCCGGCTGTGGGCGCCGTCGGAATGACTGAGAAGGACGCGGTCGATGCCGGGATCCGCTGTGACTGCAGGATCCTGCCCCTGCAAAATGTCCCGAGGGCGCTGGTCAACCGCGACACCCGCGGCTTCATCAAGGTCGTCACCAACCGTGACACCGGCAGGATCCTGGGCCTCACCGCCGTGGCCAAGGACGCCGGGGAACTCGCTGCCGCCGGCGTCTACGTCCTCGAGGCGGGCATGACCACCGCCCAGGTCGCCGCCATGTGGAGCCCGTACCTGACCATGGCCGAGGGCATCAAACTCGCCTGCAAAGCCTTCACCACCGACGTCTCCAAACTCTCCTGCTGCGCCTGAAAGCGCGGGCCCCGAACATCAACAAAGCCAATCCCATGACAACCACCGACCACCCGGCCCTCACCTACCTGCTGTCCCCTTCACGGTCCGGGATCGAACCTGAATTGTTCGTGCCGTTGCTGCGGCTCCTGGCCGAAGGCGAGCCCGTCACGGTCGCCGAACTGGCCACCGCCAGCGGACGGAGCGAAGACGCGGTCCGGCAGGGGCTAGCCGCCGTCCCGGACACCGAGTATGACGACGACGGGTGCATCCTCGGCCTGGGCCTCACACTGCGTCCCACCCCGCACCCCTACACCGTGGCCGGCGAGCAGCTCTACACCTGGTGCGCCCTGGACACCCTCATCTTCCCAGCCCTCATCGGGAAAGCGGCGACCATAGAGTCGAGCTCCCCGCGCAGCGGAACCCCTATCCGGGTCACGACGGGTGCCGATGGCACCGTCACCTCCGTGCAGCCGGCCACCGCCGTCGTGTCCCTCGTCAATCCCGAAGGTACAGGGCCGGTCCGGTCCTCGTTCTGCAACCAGGTCCACTACTTCGCCTCCCGCGAGGACGCCCGTACTTGGCTGGAAACCCACCCCGGCAGCGAAGTCCTGGACATCGACGCAGCACACCGGGCCGGCGCGGCCATCGCAGCCTCCATGCTGTCGGACACGACCACTGAGACTCCGTCCCCCGACGCACCGCACGACTGCTGCGCACTCTGACACCCGAACACTCTGACCCTGAGCACCGGAGACCCGCACATGAACGCATGATCCTATGCTGCGCGGGACCCGTCCTCATCGCCGTCACCAGACAGCGACGGAGCCGGTGAACCGACCACTCCTGCCCGCCCATCTTCCCCGGCCACCTCCGGGACGTTCTTGTTCATGCTCGTTCATCATCGCCGTCACCAGACAGCGACGGAGCCGGTGAACCGACCACTCCTGCCCGCCCATCTTCCCCGGCCACCTCCGGGACGTTCTTGTTCATGCTCGTTCATCATCGGGGCCCGGGTACAACGGCCGGGTCAGTATCTGGGAGCCTTGCACAGTAAAGTTCAACGGGTGAGGTTGAACTTTTGATGGGCGCTGGACATGGCCACTCCCATGCGGAGCCGGATCCATCGCCCCGAGCGAAGGCCCTGCGGCGGCGCGCAAATCGGTTGCTCTTGGCGGTCCTCGTACCTCTGACTCTGCTGACGTTGGCCACCATGGTCCTGATGTGGCCCTCGGGCAGCAGGGAAGGCATCACCCTTACCAGCCCCTACTCTGGTGCCCCCGGTGCGACCTTTGAGAGCGGAAAGATTCAAAGCGTAATTCAGGAAAGCTGTACGCAGGGGACGAGCCAGAACACCCAGAGCCCTGGGGGCTCCAACTGTACGTTTGCGTTCACCGAACCGGATAAAGGCGGCAGCCCGGTCAAGGTGATCATCAACCCGGACGTAGTGAAGTCCCATGGTGTACGAGCCGGAGACAAAATCAGTTACTTGGATTTGACGTCGTCCTCGGGCGTTGCAGACAGCCCGGCGACGCCCCGATACATCTTCGTTGATTTCGTCCGTACGCTGCCGATCTTACTGCTGGCCGTCCTGTATTCCTTGGTGGTGATTGCTGTTGCCCGCTGGCGCGGGCTCCGGGCACTTATCGGACTGGTAGGCGCCTTTGCCGTGCTGGCCGGGTTCGTTCTTCCGGGGTTGGTGGAGGGAAAACCCCCGCTGCTACTGGCACTCGTGGGATCCACGGTGATCATGATCGGCATGCTGTACTTCGCCCACGGATTTTCCGCCCGCACATCCACTGCCCTGCTGGGCACCATGTTCGGACTTGCCATCACGGCGGCACTGGCAGCGTGGTCAACGGATGCCGCAAATCTTTGGGGCGCAGGGAGCTCTGAAGCTTCGACCCTGTCCAACATTTCGGGCAACATCTCCATCTCAGACATCATCCTGTGCGGGCTCATCATTTCCGGACTCGGCGTGCTGAACGACGTCACCATCGCACAATCCTCTTCGGTGTGGGAACTCCATGAGCTCGCTCCGGGAACTTCCGCGCGCAACCTCTTCACATCTGCCATGCGTATCGGCCGCGACCACATCGCCTCCACGGTCTACACGATCGCGTTCGCTTACGCGGGAACCGCTTTACCGATCATGATTCTAGTGATGCTCCACAACCGGCCCCTGGGAGAAGCGCTGACAAGCGCGGAAATGTCAGAGGAAGTGGTTCGGACCCTGGTCGGCTCCGTAGGACTGGTACTAGCCATCCCTGTCACAACTCTTCTCGCCGTGTTGGTTGTCAAGGCAACCGGCATCCGTAAACCCGTCCAGCCTGCTACTCCAAAGGACATAACCGTGCCCTGACCGCTGCAAACCCTGCCCGAAGCGAGCAGCGCGCGAAGGAAGGGCGGCCGTCATGAGAACCGCCGGCTAGTGAGCCAGCCCGTGGTCGGGTGTCGCGGACACTCACTGGTGCAGGGCGTGCAGGCAGCCGCATCATGTTCTCGCCTCTGTCCCCGATAAACAAAACGGGGTCTCCTCCCTGCCTGGAACGGCAGAATCAGTGGTGATGTCCGGCGTCGTGATGGTCGCTGCCACCGGAAATCCCTGCTGTTGATGCAAGATGATTCCAGCCTGCGTCACTGAGTGCATGGTAGGCGATATGGAGCTCCTTCGCAGGATCCGCGACTGCGGATATGTCACGCCTTTTCAGAACGGTGACCAGCGCCGCGGCGGCCGCAGTAAATCTATCGGCCGCGGTCCGGATGTCTTCGGGCCAGGCCGTAACGGCTACAGCAGTGCGCGCGTTGTCGATTAAGGGCGCCCAGTTCCGGTCGATTGCCGGCTCTGGCCCGGTGAGTGTCGTGGCGATGCCATGAAAACCTACGGTGTCGATATGCGTCAGGGCCGCGAGCACTCCGGACACTGACGGCGGCGTTTCTCGGCCTCGGTCTGAATGATCCACAGCGAGTTTCCTTTCGTGTTCCGCGCTTCCTCAAGGATGGCTCTCCTCCGGTCCGCGGTTCAATACCTTCAGCGCTCCGTGTTGAAGACCACTACAACGCGGGTTGCCAAACATACCCCTAGGGGGTATATTTTGGGTGTTGTCAGTGAGTGGTATGTCGCGGAGGGCCGACTGGTCCCTCTTTACAACCGTTCAACCACAGCACCCATCGCATCTTCCGCAATGAATGGAACTGACATGCAAACACCATCACGCACCGAACTGCCCGTGACTCCTACCTCCTCAACGGGTTGCGGCTGCTGCTCCACTGAAGCCGCCCCGGCACCACAAACCGCCGTGGGCACCGGGTTTTCCCTGGAAGGCCTGACCTGCGGTGGCTGCAAAGCCACCGTGGAAAAGGCAGTGAACGCTGTGGCCGGAGTTGAATCGGCGACCGTTGACCTCGTTCCCGGCGGGATCTCCCGTCTGATCGTTTCCGGCTCGGCCACGGCTATCGCGGTCCGGGACGCCGTCACCTCGGCCGGATACAAGGTGACCAGCTAGTTCAAAACACATGGCTCGCGCCGCTCCGGACGAAACCGCGGCCATACCTGGAGGAGCTCATCATGGCAGAGCACGACCATCACCATCACCACCCGTCACAGGTCGGCGAAGCTGACCCTGAGGCAACGACTCCCGTTCACTCCGGCGGGGCAAAAAATGAACCTGCGCACCACCCCCACGGGCATGATGCCCGGGATGATCACGCGGTACACAACCACGGCCAACACGCCGGACACAGCACGGCCATGTTCAAAGACAGGTTCTGGCTGACCTTGGCATTGTCGGTCCCGGTTGTGTATTTCAGCCCGATGTTCGGGCACCTTTTGGGCTACATGCCCCTGGAGTTCCCGGGCTCGTCCTGGATCCCTCCGGTCCTGGGCACGGTGATCTTCGTCTATGGAGGTATGCCGTTCCTCAAGGGCGGGGTCAATGAACTGAAATCCCGGCAGCCCGGGATGATGCTCCTGATCGCGATGGCCATCACCGTCGCGTTCGCGGCGTCCTGGGCCACAAGCCTGAGAATCGGGAATTTCGATCTCGACTTCTGGTGGGAACTGGCGCTGCTGGTTGCCATCATGCTGCTCGGACACTGGATTGAAATGCGGGCGCTGGGTTCGGCCCAAGGTGCTTTGGACGCTTTGGCAGCTCTGCTGCCTGATGAGGCCGAACGCGTCACCGACGCCGGCGTCGAAACTGTCCCGGTGTCAGAACTACGGCAAGGGGACATCGTCCTGGTCCGGTCCGGGGCCCGGATGCCCGCCGACGGCACCGTCGTTGACGGACGCGCCGAGTTCGATGAATCCATGATCACCGGTGAATCCAAAACAGTGCTGCGCACTACGGGTGATCCGGTAGTAGCCGGAACCGTAGCCACGGACAATACCGTCCGGGTCAGTGTAACGGCCGTCGGGGATGACACGGCGTTGGCCGGCATCCAACGGCTCGTAGCCGAAGCCCAGGCCTCCTCGTCCAAGGCCCAGGCCCTGGCGGATCGGGCAGCGGCGTTCCTGTTCTACTTCGCCACCATCGCCGGCGTGATCACGTTCATCGCGTGGGTCCTCCTGGGAAGCTTGCCCGAAGCCGTGACGCGCACCGTCACAGTTCTGGTGATCGCCTGCCCGCACGCGCTCGGACTCGCCATTCCACTGGTGATAGCGATCTCCACGGAACAGGCCGCCAAGGCCGGGGTACTGATCAAGAACCGGATCGCCCTGGAGCGGATGCGCACCATCGACGTCGTCCTGTTCGACAAAACCGGCACCCTAACCAAGGGCGAACCTGAAGTCAGGAACACCGCAACTATCGACGGCGGTTCTACCGATGAACTCCTGGCCCTCGCCGCGACGGTGGAGTCCGACAGCGAACACCCCGTGGCGCGTGCCATCGTCCGGGCAGCACACTACAAAGGCCTGCCCCTCCCACAGGCGACCGGTTTCACGTCCATGACCGGCCGGGGCGTACGCGCCACGGTCGACGGCCGTACCGTCCAGGTCGGCGGCCCGGCACTGCTGCGCGAACTGGGACTTACCGAACCCGAGGCCTTGGCCAGGTCCACGCGGGAATGGATGGGCCGAGGAGCTGCCGTGCTGCACGTCATCGACGGGGACCGGATCCTGGGTGCGGTCAGTTTGGAGGACGCGATCCGTCCGGAATCCCGGCAGGCAGTGGCCGCCCTTCAAAGCAGGGGCGTCAAGGTCGCCATGATCACCGGCGACGCGCAGCAGGTGGCCAAAGCGGTGGGCGCGGAACTGAACATCGATGAGGTCTTTGCTGAAGTCCTTCCCGTGGATAAGGACAAGAAGGTCGCCCAGTTGCAGGCCCGCGGCCTGAAAGTGGCCATGGTCGGTGACGGGGTCAACGACTCTCCGGCCCTGGCCCGGGCCGAAGTCGGGATCGCCATCGGTGCCGGCACCGATGTGGCCATGGAGTCAGCGGGGGTGATCCTGGCCGGCAATGACCCCCGGGCTGTGCTGTCCATGGTTGATTTGTCGAGGGCGAGTTACACCAAGATGTGGCAGAACCTCGTGTGGGCGACGGGGTACAACGTCATCGCCGTGCCTCTGGCAGCGGGCGTGTTGGCCTTCGCGGGCATCGTCCTGTCCCCGGCTGCGGGCGCGGTTCTGATGTCGCTTTCAACGATCGTGGTCGCCCTCAACGCCCAGCTGCTCCGCCGGGTGAAACTGAACCCCTCCCAGGTTCGTTGAGCCATCAGTGAACCGGCACCGTCGTCCCGCCGAATAGGGGCGCCGGTGCCGGTAGCCTAGAAACAGCAAGTACGCAGGGAGGAGGACCAGCATGGCCACGCAACGCACCATGGCCGGGTCCGCCCTGCTCACGACCGCGCTTCTGACCGCTGTCCTTGCCATCATCGCCGGAATCCTGGGCATGCATGTCCTGGCCGGCACCCATTCGGCACACTCAAGTGTGACGGCTTCGGCGGGCATGCCGGATACGGCCGGGCAGGCCCTGTCCGGCTCCGGGAGCCAAGCATCCGGTCACGGCGCCCATCTGGCCGCGTCGAGGGAGGATGCATTGCAGGAGCTGCCCCCTAGCAGTGGTGCAGCTTCCTTTGCCCAGTGCTCCTGTTCCGGGAACTGCTCAAGCCAACACTCAGTAAACGTCGCCTGCATACCCTCGGTCGCGACGGGGGGCCTGGCAGCGCCTGCGCCGACTGAAGCGCTCTCCATTACAGGGCAGTCCGCGGCCTCAACCAGCACGGCTCTTGCCCCATGGTCCTACCGTCCCGGCAGTCCTTCACCGGGTGAGTTGTCCATCAGCAGAACGTAGCCGTCCCGTCTGCCCGGGCCCGCCCCGGGACTGTTCTTCCAGACGCCGGTCACCCCTTTTCAGGGATGACCGTTGCGTAGCTGATGAAATTACCACCTTTAAGGCGGGCGTCTTTGCGCCCCTAAATTCTTTATGAAGGACCTGATTTTCATGAATACGAAAAAATTCTTGCCTGTTGCCGTAACAGCTGTCGCTGCAGTGATCGCTCTGGCCGGTTGCGGCGCGTCCGGCGGTTCCGGTTCCTCCGGGACGTCCATGCCGGGAATGGACCACGGCAGCTCTTCCAGCGCTTCAAGCCCGGCCGCGGCCGGGGCTCATAACTCCGCTGACGTGATGTTCGCCCAGATGATGATTCCGCACCACGCCCAGGCGATGGAGATGAGCGACATGATCCTGAAAAAGCAGGACATTCCTGCCGAGGTAACGGCCCTGGCCACCCGCATCAAGGACGCGCAAGGACCGGAGATCGAGAAGATGACCGGCTGGTTGCAGAGTTGGGGTGAGTCGACGCAGATGGCCACCGGGCACAGCATGGACGGCATGATGGGCGCCGAAGACATGACCAAGCTTGAAGCCGCCCAGGGTGTGGAAGCCGCGAAACTGTTCCTGACCCAGATGATCGCCCACCACGAGGGCGCAGTGACCATGGCCAAAACCGAAACCACGGACGGCAAAGACCCCGCAGCTGTCCAACTGAGCAAGGACATCGTCAGCGCCCAGGAAGCCGAGATCAAGGAAATGCAGACACTGCTGGCCAGCCTCTAGGCCCCCTAACGGGCCGGCCCCGCCGCCAATTGCGCGGGGCCGGCCTCTCTCCGCCTTCCCTTCCACCCCTTGGAGCTTTCCCATGCACTCCTTCACCCCTGCGGCGCGGCGACGCGGCGTCCTGCTTTCGGCCGCGGCGCTCGTCCTTGCCATGGCAGCCTGCGCGCCGGCCAGTCCACCGGCATCCACTGCTCCGTCCATTGAGTTGAGCGACAAGGCCCTGCCCAGCAGCCACGTCCACGGTCTGAGCGTGAACGGCGAGACCAGCCAGGTGCTTTTGGCCACCCATGACGGGCTGTTCGACGTCACGAAACAGCCCGCCAGCAAGATCGGCGGCACCAACGATCTGATGGGTTTTACTGCCGGCCAAGACGGCGTCTTCTACGCCTCCGGGCATCCCGGCCCGGGTTCCGACTTGCCTAATCCCCTCGGGCTGATCAAATCCACCGACGGAGGACAGACTTGGGAGAAACTCTCACGGCAGGGCGAGTCCGACTTCCATGCCCTGACCACCACCAAATCCGGGATCGTTGCCTTCGACGGGCAGCTGCGAAGCAGCCCCGACGGGAAAACCTGGAACACCGTGGCAGCAATGTTCGCCCCGGCAGTCCTGGCCGGGCACCCCGACAGTGACACTGTGCTGGGCACCACCACCGAGGGAATCCAGCGCTCGACCGATGGTGGAACAACGTGGGACTTGCTCCAGGGCGGACCGGTGATCCAGTACGCCGCCTTCGCCAACCCGGTCGAAGCGGCAGGCGTTGCCCCTGACGGGACCACGTATTACTCAGCAGACGCCGGCGCCACATGGACCAAGAAGGGCAGGGTCGACGGTGAAGTGCTGGCCATAGCGGCGGTCAAAGGCGCCGACGGGAAACCCTGGATCTGGGCAGCAACGCCGGACGGAATCGTTGTCTCCACCGACGGCGGCGCCAGTTTCCGGCCCGCAGACGCCGCCTGACAGAGGGGTTGATCCGACGGAGGCCTCCCCAAAGAGGTCTCCGTCGGATTCCCCCGACCAATATGCCCATTTTCCTAAAACTGTGGCTTGGTCTCGTTACCGCCTGGATTGCCGCAAGTTTCCCTACCAAGCACCCCCAACAGCACCTGAAGACTGCAGCTTTAGCCGTGCCATCGGCGGGGCTTCGCTGCCCGGTAGGATCGCCTCGTCGGTTCAGGGCTTGTTCCGAAGTGACCTCTGGGAGAGGAGGAAGGCCCCGCCGACCAGGGCAAGGATCCCTGCAGCGACTACGGCGACCAAGGGCGCGTTGCTGTCGTCCGGGCCGGGGTTCGGTGTTGGGGCGGCGGGCGGCGGAGAGACTGTGGACTCCATCTCCGTGGGGCGTCCCGTATCCGTGGCCCTCGGGATGGGTTCGGGGGCGGTGATGGGGTTGCCATCCCCGGGAGAGTAAGCGAAGACGGTCGGCTGCTTGTGGAGGACAATGATTCCGCTGGCAGTATCGCCGGCAGCAGCGTGAAGTTCGTCGCCGTTGGAGATGGACATGTTGTCGGTGACTGTCGTCCCGGCATCGGAGGTCATGTCAATGACGTTGATGTCAGGCGTCTGTTCCCCTGCGCGCTCGAGTGCGGTCCTAGTGCCGCCTTCCCCGGTCTGCGAAGAGCTGGCGGGGTGCAGGATCAGCGCCGCGGCCAGTGTCGTCGCTGAGAGGGCGAGGCCGCAGCCGAGGGCCCGCTTCCTGCGGAAAGACTTGAGGGAAGTGTTGTGCATTGATGGCTCCAATGGTCTGGATGATCCGGCCAGCGGGGTGTTGGCCGGCGTAGGCTGGTTCGTAGCGTTCAGCCCAGCTGTGCCGCGGTGTCCCGCCGGTTGGCGGCCTGCGGGGTGGAGCCGAGCGCGAAAACCGTGCCAAACGAAATCAGCGCAGACAGGATGGTTATCCCTGTCAGCATTTCCGCTGACCACTGAACGCCTTTGACCTCATTCGTTGCCAGGAGTTGACCGGGCCAAACCAGCAGGGGCAGCGCCGCGGCGAGCACGAGTTCCTGCACCCGCAACGATGCGTTGAGCCGTCGCAGGAAATGAAGAAGAACGTCGACCAGCACGGCCGCAGCGACTGCTGCGAGGACAATCCCCATGGTGCGGAAATTGACCAGGACGGCGGCCAACAGGGCAAGGAGGCCAACGACACCCGTTACAGTCCCCAGCCCGGAGGCCCGGGACCGAACAAGAAACACCAGGGGAACGACCATGATGAGCGAGGTGAGCAGATAACTGGCCAGGCCGGCCGAGGCCAGAGCTTCTGCCACGTTGTGCTCGTCGGTACCTTCCGGGGCATGACCGACGGCAACGGTCGCGAAGTCAGTAATAAACCCTGACAGGAAACTCAGGGCGAACGCCGCAATCCCGGCGATGCCCACCGCACCCAATGTCGGCGGGACCCGCTCAGCGATCGACCCGGGGCCGCCCCGAAGCCTGGAAGCACCAACCGGGCCTGACAGCAGGAGGGCACCGCCGACGAACAACAAAAGATGAGGGGGGCTCAGCAGAGCATCGATTCCCGATTCCACACCAAGGACCTGATGCCAGAGCAAATCAACGGCGCCGCCAGCCAGAAACAGCCCGGCACCCACCACGGCCGCCCCATAGCCGCCGGGAATCCGTCCCACACGACCAAGACGGTGTCGTCGTGCAGCCGCGCGGCTGATAATCAGCAACCATGTCCCCAGCAGCAGCAGCCCTCCGTACAGGAACGCGTGCCATGGAGTAAAAAAGGAGTCCGGAAGGCCCAGGATATGGGCGCGCCCATCGAAATAGACGGCCGTAACGATCACGAGGCCCAGAATCGCGGCAACCAGGTCTTCAGCAACGGTACTGCCCCCATCACCGGTCCCGTTTCCCGGCTGCTGCGCATTTTTCCCGACGTTCAATGCCATCTTCAGACCCCTTGGCTCAGCGTGGGGACGTGCCCGTGACTCTTGGTCAACATGACAACCCCCAGGTAACGAAATTGTAACTTTTGGATCTTTTTGGTTAGTGTTGCCTTTGTACATACCCGCCATGGGTATGCTGGCCCGTTTCGCCAAACCCCGTCGGCGGTCCATGAATTTCCAGTTCCAGGCGGGGGCGGAGGACCCAACAGCGGTGCATGCAGCACCTTGGGGTGAAGCTGGCCTTGCGATTGTCCGCCCATGGGCGGTGAAGCGGGGCTGGCCGGACAGTCCACTCGTCCGAATCCGACAGCTAACTTCGCCGGCGTTGAGAGGACCCCCGCCTTGCCTTCCCGTTCCCAGCACGGGCGCCGTCGCGCCGCCCCCACGTCAGCTCCCATCAGCCGCCGTCTGACCGCCGTTCCTCTGTCTTCGCTGCTGAACCGTGGCCCACGGTTCGGTGCCGCGGCGGCAGCTACCGGCCTGATCGCCGTCTCCGTCCTGTCCGCCGCCCAAGCAGCACCTGAACAGTCGGGCACCGCCCGGGAAGTTGTCCCGGCTGCCTCACCGGCCTCGGTCGTGCAGCCAATGATCAGTGCCGAAGCGGCGGCCTCCCTTTCCTTTGACCGTCCGGCCGTCAGTTCCCAGGCGGCACCCGTTGTGGTGGCCGCCCCGCCGGCAAAGGTCGAAGCAGCCGCGGCAGGCGCTGTGCAGGCCCCGCCCGTTGCCGCTCCGGCCCCGCCGGTTGAAACCGCTCCAGGTCTTCGGGCGCCTATGGCGTCGGTCAACGTCAGCTCACCTTTCGGTCTGAGAGTCAATCCGCTGACGGGGGCGACCGGGGAATGGCACACCGGGATGGATCTGACCGGGGCATGCAGTACCCCGGTTTTTGCTGCCGGCGCCGGAACTGTCGTGGAGGCGGGCTGGAGCCAGTACGGCGGGGGAAACAGGATCGTTGTTGACCACGGCAACGGACTGAAAACCACGTATAACCACCTAGCCAGCATCGGAGTCTCAGTCGGACAGGTTCTCGCCAAGGGTGTCCAGATCGCCGGGGTAGGAACAACAGGCAATTCCACCGGATGCCACCTCCATTTCGAGGTCATGGTGAACGACAAGACAGTGGACCCTGCGTCGTTCATCTGAGCGGCCGGTTCGGGACCGGGCCGCGAACCCAAGGCCCTGGCATGGACGGGCATCCTCAACAGTTCCCGGCTCCGGTCAGCGACAGCTGACCGGCGGCAAGGTGCCCTTTGTGCGGCCCATGGGCGGGCCGGCCCGCTGACGCCCGGCGTATGCCGGATGCAGGATCCGCACGACCAACCCGTACAGCCATGACCGGACGCCCCCGGTCGCACCCGCCGAAGGTATCGGCGGTGCCGCGCCACGGGGTCTTCCTGTGGTTCTCCTGCATCACGATGGTGTCCTTTGCGGGGTCCGGCCTGTCCGGTCTAGTCGTTGCTTCCGCCGGTGCACGAGGCCCCGGGTTCGGGCGCGTTGGGGGATTGGGCATAGGCGTTGATGAACGTGGGGACGCGGGAGTCATCGGCGTTCGGCACACTCAGGCGGGCCCCCCAGGCCGTGGCGGTGACCGGTTCGGTCTGGTTCTTGTTGGGGCTGAGTAGGACGTAGGGGTCGGTTTTGGCCAGGGCAGCGAGTTTGCTGATTTCCTCCGCGGGCAGGTCAGGCTTGTAGCTCAGCCACACGGCACCGTGTTCCAGGGAGTGCACGGCCCGTTCTTCACTGACAGGTTCGGTGTATACGCCGCAATTGGTCCAGGCGGGGGCATGGTCCCCTCCGACGCCGGGCTCCTGGGGGTAGGAGACCTGGGTCTGGACGTGGTTGCTGGAGAGCCCGGAGTACGTCTGGATGCCCTCGATGGGTTTCCTGGCTGCCTCGAGGGCGGCGTTCTTTTCCTGGATCGATCCGGTGATCACCAGTGCCACGGCGGTGACAATGGCGGCCAGGACCAACCCGAAACTGCCGTAGATGAAAATGTTCCTTTTCCGCTGTTTGGCTTTTTGCTCTGCCCGGAGGGCCGTCAGGATGGCTTGGGCTTCGGCGCGGCGTTTGCTGGCGTTGCTCATGGGGTATCTCCTCGGCGGTTGGATGACGGAGCCGTGACAGGGGTTCGGCCTTGGTCCAGAACAAAGGACCGGGGGCCCGGGCGCAGGATCAGAAACAAAATGATGCCGGTGAGCAGCAGCATCGCGGAGACCCAGGTGTTCACCCGCAGGCCCAGGATGATGTTGGCCGGGTCCGCGCGCATCAATTCGAAGGCAAACCGGCCACTGGTGTAGAGGACGACGTAGGCCGCGAACACCGCTCCTGCCCCGAAGTGGTACTTGCGGTCCAGGAACATCAGCAGCGCCGCCGCGGCCAGGCACCAAAGTGATTCATAGAGGAAAGTTGGATGGAAGTAGCCCAGTACTTCCGGTGTTCCGTCCGCTGCGGTCACGGCCTGCCCGGTGGCCGCATTCATGTTGTGGATCTGCAATTTCCATGGCAGGTCCGTGGGGCCGCCGTAGAGTTCGTTGTTGAACCAGTTTCCCCACCGGCCCAGGCCTTGGGCGATGAGCAGCCCGGGGGCGGCCGCGTCGGCGAACACTGCCAAGGTCACCCCTGAACGGCGGGCCCCTATGGCCGCGCCCACTAGGCCCAAGGCGACCGCACCCCAGATCCCCAGCCCGCCCTCCCAGATCCGCAGGGCAGCCCACGGATCCTTCCCGGGTCCGAAGTACAACTGGTTGTCGGTGATGACGTGATAAATGCGGCCTCCGACGATCCCAAAGGGCACAGCCCACATCACGGTGTCCAGGGCCTGGGCTGTCGTGCCTCCGCGGGCGCGGAGTCTGCGCGCTGTCAGCCAGGTGCCAACGATGATGCCGGCCAGGATGCAGAGCGCGTAGAAGCGGATGGTCAGCGGCCCCAGCTCGAAGGCGCTGACCGTGGGAGAGGGGATGAAGAGATCCGGCATTGCAGGGGGTTGCATTAGCCTCCTCATTTAGTGGAGAGCCCGAACGAATGATGGCTGTTCGATTGATTGCCGTGCATGAGAGGTCCTTTGGTCTGCGGGCCAGGGCACCGCAGGAGGTCAAATGGGGGTGAGATAGGTTCCGGAGAGGTTCTGCAGCTGATAGATCCACTGCACCCACACGCCGGTGACCATGAGGACACCGAGGAGGACGAGCATGGACGCTCCTGCAATGTTCACGATCCTGATGTGACGGCGCACCAAAGCCAAGGCTGAACTGACCCATCCCAGGCCCAAGGCGGCCGCAACGAAGGGAATGCCAAGCCCGAGGCAGTAGGCGAAGGCCAGGAGGGCCCCGCGGCCTGCGCTGCCGGTCGTGACGCTCAAGGAGAGCACCGCGCTTAGGGTCGGCCCCATGCAAGGTGTCCAGCCGAGCCCGAAGACGACACCAAGCAGCGGAGCCCCCGCAAGGCCGCCCCGCCGCCCGACATGGATTTTTCGGGTCTGCTGTAACCACGGCACCAGACCGAGCAGAGCGGCGCCCATCAGGATCACCACAACACCCAGCCCGCGCATAAGCGCGTCCTGCCAGCGCACCAGCCAGGATCCGATGGCCCCGAACGCAGCGCCGTAGAGAGTAAAGACCGCGGCGAAGCCCAGCACGAACAACCCGACCCCGGCCAGCACCCGGCGCCGGTTGCGCGGCTGGCCCGGGTCTGTCAGCCCGGAGACGTAACCCAGGTACCCGGGCACCAAGGGAAGGATGCACGGGGACAGAAAGGAGACCAACCCGGCCGCCATCGCCAGGGGGATCGCGATGAGCAGCGCGCCGGAAGTTACCGTGGAGGCGAAAAAGCCACCAAGGTCCATGGCTCAGCCCTCCGTAGAGGGCTGAGCTCTGTCACGCTTCATCATGGCACTTAGCATCCTGTCGCTTCGGTCCGGGGTTCTTCGGCGACCATCTCGAACCCAAAGGACGGAAGACCGCGGAGCTGATCCATCTGTGACGGAGGTGTCAGCTCGGAGGGCGGGTTGGTGTTGTTTGCCTCAGCGGCTGGGGTGTTGTGCTCGCTGCCCGGCTGCAATGCCTCTCCTGCCGGAGGCAGATTTCGGGGCGTGCCCTGCCCCGTGTCGGCGACAGCGGTGGAAGGGTTCAGAGAGTTGTTCATGAAAATCGGGGTCCTTCAAGACATCGGGAGCGCGGGGGCGCGCAGGTGGCGACGGGACCGCTTTCAGGCACGGGTATGGCCTAACGCGGTGCGTCGAGGTGAAAGAGCTTGGCGCAGGAAGAGACGTCCCGCGCATCAGGGATGCTCTATGTCCTGCTGATGCCCAAGGTCATTGGCGATGGGCTCGATGTCAAAGGTGCATGGCAAAGACGCGGCCCGCCGGAAGTATCCAGACGTGGTGCCGGCAGTGCCGCCCCGGGCACCGGGGCCTCCAGGGAGGTATTGGCCGGTGCCGGGATACACTCCTGCGCCGTTGTGGACATGGTCGGGCAGGTGACCGGGTCCGAGCAGGAGGAGGACGCTTCGGAGAAGGAAGCAGCCGGTTCAGCCCCTACGGCCGTCAGTTGCCTTGGGGCCGTTTCCCCCACCGCGGCAGGATACCCGTCGAGCTGCGTTACGGCTGTTGGTGAGGTCGCCGTCGCGTGCAGCCCGTGGGCGCCGGAAAGCATATGCATACCGAAAATCCCGGCGATGAGGGCCAATATGCCGGCCAGGATCACCGACCGCCGCAGGAACGCCGTCAGAGGCCGTCCAATGGCAGCGGTCATCGTGTTCCTCCTTCCGGCGGGCGTGCCCCCCACGGGGCTGGTTCTGGTTTAAGGGTACCGGGCTGGCGCAGTGCTGTGGTCCCTGCAGCTTTCCAACGAAGCACGGGGGCCTTGAAGTTCCCTCGATCACGACGGCCGCGGCCACCGGTCACGCCGGAAAGATCTTGCCGTGTAACAGCCGCATGTCTACACTCCCTCCCAAGGGTTGCTTGGGTGAAGTCATTCCGGTGATCCACCTTTGGTTACGGAGTCCTGTGCGCGGCTGAGTTGGATTTGGTCCCGTTTGTCCGGAACGACTGCTCAAGGACGTCTGGCGACCCTTGGGTTGTTCTATACCTGAAGATCGGTTTGGCCTCGCTGGGGAGCGGCAACCGGTCCGCGCGTTGCGCGGGCCTGCATTTGCTATTGGCGTACCACTCCAGGAGTCATGATGACCGGTCGTCCAGCCGAGAGACGACAGCGGCTCGGCAACGGGTGGCGGGTGCTTGTGGCCATCGCCATGGTGGCTTCCTTCCCCCCGGTTCAATGGGAGCCGTTGACGCGGGACCGTGCAACCCGGTCACCTCCTCCGGGTTCGGTACCGGCATGAGTGTCGGACCGCTGCGCACCGGCCCGGACGCCGGCGCCTACACCTACAGCGGAGACTTCCCCGGCTCACGCTCCACCGCCAGCTACCTCGTCGACGTCATCCTCACCACACCGCCACCGGCCTGACCACGGACGCTTCCATCTCAACGTCAACCCGCTTCGGACGTGCCCGCTTCGCCCGACATGACTGGTGGACCCTTCGGGGGTTCTGATCGGTGGGAGTTCATGCTGCTCCTTCGGCTTCGCCCGTTCGAGGTCTAGGGTGGGTTAAACGGCCGGGCAGGCCGGCCGCTTCGTGATCAATGTCAGGAGCAGAACCATGACCCACCACATCAGCACGATGATCAATTCCCACCCGCAACCGTCAGAGGGCCTGGACAAAGAGAAGCTGGCTGAGTGTATTACTGCCTGCTTCGAATGCGCCCAGGTATGCACTGCCTGTGCCGACGCGTGCCTGGGTGAGGAGATGGTCGCAGAACTCACCACGTGCATCCGTACGGATCTGGACTGCTCCGACATCTGCGCGGCAACCGGCACCATCCTTAGCCGACAAACCGGCACAAACACCGACATCTTCCGCGCGATGCTTGAGGCTTGCCGGACTGCGTGTGGGGTCTGCGCCCGCGAGTGCGAACAGCACGCACACATGCACGAACACTGCAGGATCTGCGCGGAGGCCTGCCGGCGCTGCGAGGATGCCTGCGCGGCGCTCCTGGCCACCCTCACCTAAAAGAGCCAGCCCCCGGAGCGAGGAAACAGCCCTCTCTGTCCTGTCTCAGGTACCCGGGTGCCGGGTTTCGGGCCGCAATCCTGCCATGGTGATTCCAACGAGCCGCCGCGCGGCGTCCTGGGTCAGCCCTGCCGCGGCGCCCAGGGCGTGGAGGCAGTAGCCGGCCAACACCTCCGGTGCAATGTCGTTCCGGATAGCACCTTCTTCTGAGCCCTCGGCGAGCAGGGCCGCCAGGAACGCGTTCAGATGCCGTTCGGCATCTCCGACGTGGGGCCGGGAGTGCAGCCGTATTGCTTGTTCCCCGCCGTGGCCGGAGTGGGCGATCACTGCGTAGGCGCGCAGGACCTCTTCCAGCCTGTGCCAGGTGTCCCCCCGGGTATTTTCGCTGGTGTGCACGAGCTGCTCCAGATGGGTATTGAGGTGGCGCTCATGCCAAGCGTCCAGGACCGTGTCCACATCAGGAAAGTACTTATACAGCGTCGCCCGTCCAATCCCCGCGTCCTGAGCGATCCGCGACATGGTGACCGACGATAGGTCGCGGCCTGATACCAGACCGGCGACTGCGTCCAGAATGGCAGAACGAACGGCCCCGCGGTGTTCCTCTATGGTTTCGTTCCACAACTTCGGCATGCCCCGATCATACGCTTCGTCATCCCTTAGACATGCTGAAGCATCCAAGACATACTGTCTCGTAAAGATGTTTTGACCGAGAACCAACTGACAGGAACGTTATGAGTGGAAAACCGGGAATGGCCGAGGGCAGCAAGCACCCGGATCGGGACACTTTCACCGGACCGCCGCGGTGGGTCAAAATCTCTGCCCTCGCTGCCGGCGTCCTTCTCCTGGTGATCGCGGCGGTCATGATCCTCAGCGGTGGTGAGCACGGGCCGGGCCGGCACGGCTTCGGGCTCGGTGCTCCGGACGGCAGCATCACGGCGTCGGCCCCCGGCAGCGGACAGCCCACGGTCTTCAGCGGCCAAGAGTGAATCCATTGGTTCTCAGTGCTGGGGCGCGGAAGTTTCTGTTGACGTTGCACGTCACCTGCTCCCTGGGATGGGCCGGTGCAGTGGCCGTGTTCGTCGTTCTCGACATCGCGGCTCTGACCGGAAACCAGCCCGAGCTGAGTCGGTTGCTATGGCTGGGCCTGCAGGCCACCGTCTGGACATTGCTGGCCCCTTTGGCCCTCGGGTCTCTGGTGACCGGAATCGCCCTGGCGCTGGGCACAAAATGGGGGCTCGTCCGCCACTACTGGGTCCTTATGAAACTCGCACTCACCCTGGTCGCCACAGTCGTCCTCGTCCTGTACACCCACACGATCGGTCCATTGGCGGAGATCGCTGAGGATCCTGTCATGGCCGGCATGCAGATGCCCTCCGCGCTGCTACATACCGGCGGAGCCCTCGTGGTACTCCTGCTTGCGACCATCCTGGCCATCTACAAGCCCCGTGGCATGACGCGCTACGGACAAAAGAAGCGCCGCCAGGCAGATGTGAAGCAAGTGACATGACCATCCGGCGGTATCAACCTCAACCGCCTCTCTCCGCCCCTCCTGCCGTTACTGCGTTTTACCCATACGGCTGTCCTAATTCCCATGTTGAGGGGGGAATTCCACTTGGAGCCAGTGGTCCCTTCCGGCCGGCACCGGCAATGCCTGCGAGGCGGTGGTCTGCGCCCGGCGGCTCCGGTCTGATGCCGATGGGGCGTCTTGCCGGGCGGACAAGGGGCTGGCGTGGGTATTCCAGGCTTCGGGCCAGGCCTTGCAGGCCATCCTGAGAGAATGCCTTGGAGGGTCAGATCAGGTGGCCCTGGTGTTCAACCGATCGGAAGATCAGCGCATCCACTCAGCCCTGGCGGATGCCGTCGGCATCCAGAAGCAGGCTCGCAGTGATGAATTTTGGGCACTCCGTCAGCGTGGGCGTGAATGTGATGGTTCGGACGGGCAGTGGTGAACTGTCGGTCCCGGTGCCCGACACTGTGGCCTCAATCGGATTCTCTGTGATCAGATCCAGCCAAAGGTGGCCGTAAAGTGTCCCGTCACGGGACGCAGTCGCAGAGCACACGGAATCGGGGTTTTCTTCGCAGCTCTGGTCCACGGGCGTCTGGCCGGGCGCAAGCTTCAGGTCACCCTCTTTGCAGATTCCGGACTGACACGCTTTCAGGTGGACGGTGTTCACCGCTGGTACGTAGCTGCCCAGGATCGTCACTGTGACAACCGGTGCCTGGGCAATTGCGGGGCAATCCTTTACCGGGGCCGCACATGCCGGAACCAGCAGGACGGCGGCGAGCCAACTTCTGCGCATGCTTCAGCGTAGACAGCGTGTGCTGATTGGGGCCTTTTCCATTGCCTCTGGGGAACACATCGTTATGCACAAGGTGCATAACGATGCTGGATCTTTACGCCGTCGTCATCAAGTCCAATCCTCCCGGTGCTGGTTGGTTGATGCCCATGGCCAAGGCCCGTCAGCAGACCGCCGTTGGTCGTCTGGGAGCGCTGCTGTTCGGAATCAGCCAGGCCCCGGTGTTGAGCGTGCCTCAGGTGTTTCTGCTCGCGTGGTTACTCAGGAAGGCCTGCGGTCTTTCCTGCCGCGGCCGCTGGCGGCGGGTCGGGAAGATCACCGGCCTGCGTGAGTTTGAAGGGCGGTCCGGTGATTCAGAGCCCTCGAGGCGCTGAATCACCGGTCTCCAAGGTTACTTTCCAGCGCGGACGAACGTGACGGCGCCCTTGGCTGTCATCCATGTCAGGGGGTGGACGGCCGTTTCGTTCTTACCGTTCAGGCCGGAGCTGAGTACTTGGCCGTTTCCGACGTAGATTCCCACGTGGCCCGGTTGCATCACCATGTCACCGGGCTGGGGGTCGGTGACGACGGTGCCGTAGTTCATGAACTGCATCGGGCCAAGGTCTCCGACGGGGATACCGGCAGCGTTCAGGGCATTTTCCACCAGTCGCGTGCAGTCCTGGATCATGCCGATCTGGGCGTACGCGGAGGAAACCATGATGGCGTTGATTCCGCCTGCTGCCGGGGCGGCCGGCGGTGCAGCAGGAGCCGGGGCGACGGTGACCTGAGCCTTTGCCGGCGCAGCCACTTTCGGCGCGGTGGTCGTCGTCGGAGCAGCCACCTTTGGCGCTTTGGCAGCGACGGGCTTCGGTGGTTCCACGACAGGGGCCGGGGTCGTCACGACGACGGGTCGCTCGAAGGCTATCTGGACAGTGGCATCGACGCTCAGTGGCGCCTGTACTTGACTGGCGATCTCCATGGTCGAAGCCGGCTCTGTCTCGCGCTGAGCAGGGGCATCTGCTGCCTGGGCGGCAATGCCGCTAGTCAAGACGAGGCCGGACGCCGCTGCGATGACGGCAGCTTGGCGGCCTACAGTACCGGCATTGCCGGCGGCAGATCTGGACAGGACCGTGAGGGCGTTGGTCTGGGCGGGTACGGCGCGGTGGCGGCCGTGTGCTTTACGAATGGGCATGAAAGGGCCTCTCCCACTGCCTGCGAGGTTAGCTGTCGGGTTCGGATGGGAGACACCCGGTCGTGCTGAAGCACGACTTCACCCCAAGGCCTGCCGAAGCAGGCCGCTGTTGGGTTCCCCGTCTCTGCCGGACGAATTTGCGAACGGATCCCGGGCAACGGCAGAGTTAGGCAATTTGCTCCGGGAGTGCCGCATTCGGAGAAACCGGCACGATGTTGACCTTACTTCAGACGACCAGAAGTGTCACATTTATGTAACGGCGCGTCGTGCGTGTGTTACCGGCACGTGCCGTGTCGGATCGGTTACCCCTCATATTGGCGGCTGATAAACCCGGACATCCCCGGTACTGTGAAGCGGACCGCTCCATGGTCAGGGGCATAAATGAGCCCTTTTGCGATCAGGCTTGAGCGCGCCACCGTTAATTGGCTCGCGGCCCTGTTCAGCCGGGAAGCAACCTGGGCTGTGGAGGCTGCTTCGTCACGGTCTTCGGCCATGGCGCGCAAGTATTGGCGTTCTGCCGGTGTTGCCCGCTGCCAGCGTGAGCGGAAGAATCCTGCGTCGAGCTGTTCTGTACCAATTTCGACGGCCAGCCGGGCGTCGTCCAAGTTGACCGTTTTGCTTGAGGACACATCCCAGGCTGCTTTGCCATACGCCTGGAGAAAGAAGGGGTATCCGTCCGCAGCAGTAACAAGCGTGCGGAGCGCATCCGCATCCAACCGTGCGCCGAGCTTGTTCATCGGCAGGCTGATAGCGTCGGCCGCCGAGGCATGGTCAAGCGCCCCGATGGTGCGGTAGTCAAAGAGCCGCTCGGAGTATGACCTGGTGGCGCTCAGTTTTCCCGGGAGGTTAGGCAGCCCGGCACCGATGATGAAGAAAGGCCAGCCTTTCTGTCCGGCCAGGTGCTGAACGGAGATCAGGGCGCCGAGCAGCTCGTCGTCGAGGTCCTGCATTTCGTCAATGAAAATCCCGAACCCGGCTTTGCTCTTCGCCATAGCGGTTGCGAGGTCTTCGACGAGTTCTTCCAGATCGATGTCCAGGTTTCCGGAATCCGCCCGCCCGGCGGTGGTGCCCAAGGTAGCCGACACCCCGGTGAACCCCAAGGTGACATTGAACGAACCAATGCTGCCCAGAACGTCCTTCACGTACCCCCAAGCCGACTTGGCACGCAACCTTCTCGCACCGGCCTCAATGGCCCGGGCCAACTTTTGCCGTGTCGCTTTCCTGCCCTCCGGGGTCGGCTGGGCCTCAATCTGAACCACGAACCAGTCATGCCGCTCAGCTTGGGCGGCAAAATTGTTCAAAAGAACCGTCTTGCCGACTCCGCGCAGCCCGGAAAGCAGTATGCCCCGCTCTGCCGCCTGCCGCTTGGTCCTGACAATCAGACGGTCAAAGGCGTCTATCTCGGCTTCGCGTCCCTCCAGTGCCGGCGGCTTAAGGCCTGATCCAGGAGCGAAGGGGTTCATATCGGAGTCCACATGGGAAGTCTATACAAGACTATGAAGCAATATAAAGAATCCCTTATATCGGGGTATATTTTTTTATGGGTCGCGCGCCGCGATCGGGCCTCCATCTCGCTGGTCGATCGGTGGGCCCTCCCGGTCTGGACCCGACACCGAAAACGTGCTCCGCGCATCGTGGGCCATATCATGGAGCGGCGGATCCGGGGTCGACTCCTACCGCTGGGCACGCAACACCGCCAAAGTACTGGGTGAAAAACTCCGCGGATTAGGGAATGGCCTACGTCAGGGGTCCACCCGCGTCGCCTAATTCTCTGCCGAACCCGGCTGATCCCATGGCCCCGTCATCCCCTCATTGAGGCGTCCTGTCGGCCAAGGTGAGCCCAAGCACAAGGGTGTAGCCATGCCAGCCGCCCACGCCGATCAGAAACAGCCGGGATGAACACGACGATGCCCCCGAGGCACATGATCACGGGCCCGGCGCCTGAGATGAACCGCAGCGCTAGGCGGCAGCAAGGCGGTTAGGAGCGTACGAAGCGAGCGATGGCCTCGGAGGCTTCCTGCATCTTGGCTTCAGCTGCGTCTCCGCCGAGTTGGGCGGCATCGAGAACACAGTGCTTCATGTGGTCATCGAGCAACCCCAAAGCCACGCCGCGCAGCGCGGAGGTCAGCGCTGAAACTTGGGTGAGGATATCAATGCAGTACTGTTCCTCGTCGACCATCCGCGCGATCCCCCGCGCCTGACCCTCGATCCGCTTGAGGCGGGCCAAGTACCGCTCTTTGTCGGTGATATAGCCGTGGTTTGCATGGTCCTCGGCCCCTGCTTCAGGGCTTGGAGGCAGCTGTTTCGTGGTCATCTTATTCCTTATGGTGTAGCCGTAGATGGTACTGGGTGCGAGGATCCCGTGCCGCCGGATGATCTATTTTCCAGGGATTTCACTGTCAGATCGACCACGCACCGGAATAGACAGGCCGACGCCCAACGAATCACCTTACTCACGATTCTTGCGACGTTCTCGCTTCCGGATTCCTGCAGGGTGCCGGCGCAGGGTGTGGACGATGCATCCGCCCCGCCCTTAAGTGGGGTGAATACGGAGATCATGCCACGCCAGGGCCGATACTTCGGATTGGCCAGCGCAGCGACCTTCGCGCCGGGCTTGGGGGAGACCCAGATGGCGCTTACAGTCACGTTGTTGGGCCGGTTCATTCGCTTTCCCTCTTCGCTACAGGTACCCCCTAAGGGTATAACCCTCCGTGGGTAAACTCAAGATCACTCCCTTGCGCGGGCCAGTCGGCGCTCGATCCAACCCACTCTCTCACCTTGTCAATTATACCCCTATGGGGTATGGTAGGCCTACTGGATACCCCTGGGGGGTATATGAGTCAGTGGTGACGGCAGATCAGCAGTACGAGGGCACGGACGAATGGCAGTGGGATTTGGGTCGCGAATGTTGTGGCCAAAGCTCCCGGCAGGCGGGACGAGCATCCGCGTGCTGTGCTGGCAGGTTCGAAGCAACGTTGCCAGCCCCTCGTGAATTACGTCCAGAACCTAATGCCCTAGCAAGCGTCAAATGCAGAACAGAGGAGACGATATGACTACCAGCAGCCACAGCAGCCACGGCGTTGAAGGAGCTGGCGGCCTGATGCTCTCGGAGCATGGATACACCCTGGATTTCGATTCCCGTCCACTCGGCCGCGGAACGCAGACGATAACTTTCCGGATTGTTGGCCCGGACGGACAGCCGGTGAACGGGTTCATACCCACGCATGAGAAAGAATTGCACCTGATCGCCATCCGCCGTGACATGACTGGCTTCCAGCATGTCCACCCGATCAGGGACCAGTCGGGGACGTGGACCACCGATCTGGAACTCACTCCTGGACCCTGGCGGATTTTCACGGACTTCCACCCGACCGGACACGATGGGCCCATGACTTTGAGTACCTACGCCTCCGTTTCCGGTGAGTACATCCCCCAACCGCTTCCCGGTATTGGGCAGAGCGTGGAAGTCGATGGCTACACCGTAACGCTTGAGGGCGGGCTCCTTCCCGGAGAGGCGAGCGAACTTACCTTCAGTGTCACCAGGAACGGACAACCGGTGACGGATCTGCAGCCATATCTTGGCGCCTTTGGGCATTTGGTGGCACTTCGCGCTGAAGACCTGGCCTATCTTCATGTCCATCCCGAGGGAGAACCTGGTGACGGAACAACCCCGCCGGGCCCGGAAGTCTCATTCATGGCCGTCGCACCTTCAGCTGGTTTGTACCGGCTGCATCTGGATTTCCAGCATGAGGGCGCCATAATTACCGCGCAGTTCACGGCCCGGGCCACATCTACCGTCGCCGAGGGGTTGGCCGCAGAGCCCGGAACACGACCGGGCAAACCCGGCGAGGAATCCCATGGCAACCACGGGTCGCATCACCACCCCTGACCTCCACCGGTGACGTTATGAAGCCAACCATCGAAGGCATCAACTAATCCAATCGCCGCACACCTCCTGAAGGACTCTCATGTCTCGACTTACCCAACTAACCCCCGCTACAGCGGTGGGCACGTCCCGCGATCTGCTCTCGGACCTGGTCTCCCGCCATGGCCGAGTTGGTGACATGGTCTCGACGATGGCGCATTCCCCAGCTGTATTGGGCGGCTATCTTCAGCTCAGCCGGTCGATGAAACGCGCAAAACTGAACCGCAAGATCAGCGAGCGTATTTCCATTGCTGTCCAGGTCCAGCAAGGCTGCGGCCTTTGCCTCGACTCACATGTTGACGCAGCCCGCGCCGCTGGAATCGAGGAGGACGAAATTGGCCTCGCCCGCGCGGGCACCTCGGCCGACCCGGCGATTGCAGCGATCATCGCCCTGGGCCTCCGTATCTACCGCGACCCGCAGGGAATCACCGATGAGCAGATCCTCGGGTTGCGGGACCACGGCTACAGCGACCGGGAAATCGTCGATGTCGTCGGCATCGTGGCTCTGAACATCCTCACCGGCGCCTTCAACCTGGTCGCCGGCTTGAGACCAGAACCCAATCCAGCCTCGTAGGAGTCTGAAGCCTCACTTTCGCGGGCGGCCTCTTGAGGGCCTGTCCCCTGCATGGATGAAAGGAAAACCATGCGTTTGTTCGCAATCCGCGACTACCGCCATCTTTTCAGCGCCCAAGTCATCGCGCTGTTCGGCACCGGCCTGGCGACGGTCGCCCTTGGCCTGCTCGCTTACGAGTTCGCTGGCCCGCGCGCGGGCGAGGTTCTCGGAACCGCACTGACCATCAAGATGGTCCTGTACGTGATCATCGCACCGCTGGCTGCCGCATATGTTGACCGGTTGCCCCGCCGGGCGTTCCTCATCACTCTTGATGTGGTTCGAGCTGCAGTGGTCCTTGCGCTGCCCTTTGTCACCGAGGTTTGGCATATTTACCTCCTGATCGGCCTCCTGCAGTCAGCGTCAGCGGCGTTCACGCCGACGTTCCAAGCGGTGATTCCCGATATCGTGACCGACAAAGCCGCCTACACTCGTGCCCTGTCCGCTTCCCAGGTCGCCTACACCATGGAGAGCCTGCTCAGTCCCGTGCTTGCCGCAGTCGCGCTGAGCTTCATGAGCTTCAATTGGCTTTTCCTGGGCACCTCGGTTGGATTCGTCGTCTCCGCGTTTCTCGTGATGTCCGCACGCATCCCCAACGCCCAACCCAGCGCCCACACCAAGGCCTGGGACAGGGCTGCGGCAGGAATCAGAACATTCGTCAGGACACCGCGGTTGCGCGGCATCATGGCGCTTAACCTTGTTGTCGCAGCGGCCGGATCGATCGTGATCGTCAACACCGTCAACTACGTCCGCGATGAACTGGGCGGATCCCAGTCCGACGTGGCCTGGATGATGGCAGCCTCTGGTGGTGGAACTCTGATGGCCGCGCTGGCACTCCCCCGTGTACTGGACCGGGTCACCGAGCGCACTGTGATGATGACCGGTGCCGCCGTTCTCGTGGGCGGTACCGCAGCGGCGCTCACATTCAGTGCGGCCGGGGTCCCTACCTGGGCTGGCACAGCGATCATCTGGGTGGTCATCGGAGCCGGGATGGCGATGATCGTCACCCCGACGGGAAGAGTTCTCCGTGCTGCGGGTGAACCGAACCGGATACCGGAGGTCTTCGCAGCCCAATTCTCGCTCTCTCACCTTGCTTGGCTGATTACCTATCCCATTGCCGGCTGGCTCGGAACAAACGCCGGCCTAACCCTCACGTGGTCTGCGCTGGCAATCCTCACCGTCATAGGAGCAGCAGCTGCCCTCTACCTGTGGCCGCGCCATGATGGACACCACGACGACGTGATTCCGGCCCCGGTCCACCCCCATGCTGCGACAAGTCACGTAAAGACGGTCGCAGAAACCGGGGTGGCAGAGGGCACGCTGGCCGCTGGACAGTGCTCTTGTGTACGTATTTCCTGAACGAAGAAAACGTCGGTTTCCGACGTAACTAGAGCCGGGTACCGGGACCCTTGCGGGTTCCGGTGCCCGGCATCGTCACAATGACGGTTCGTCTATCGAAGGTGCTGAGGGTTCTGTACCACCGTCCACAGAGCCTTCAGCGCCCTTGCTGACGGCATGGAATTCGTTGCCGGTCGGCTACATTGGCGGCAGCACTGTTCTGCTGCTGAGGCAGAAGGGGTACCGGGCATGGGGCGCGTGCTCCAATGGGGTTCAGGAAGTTTGTGGTCCCGTAGATGGGGGCTTCTTGCCATGAGACGCCTCGCCACTGCCTGGACCTGAAGTGCGGTTCCCGTTGCGTCCTGCGGTTGGAGGTTCCGCCGTCCTGCATTCACTGCTGAGATTCTCAACGGTTAGCTACCAGTGCCGGAGCCGTTTCGGGGCGGCAGATGAGTTCCCCGCTGCGGGGAGGGGTCGGGCGCCGGGACGAAGATTCGCGCCGTTCGGTCTAGCCGCAACGTAAGCGGGCAATGGCTTCGGACACTTCTCGAAGGAGGGTCTCGGCAGTCCGGGGGTCTTGGCGCACGGCGCCTAGGACGCAGTATTTCATGTGGTCATCGACCAGTCCGAGACCGAGACTGCGCAATGCTGCGCTCAGGGCGGAGACCTGGGTAAGGATGTCGAGGCAATACTGCTCTCTGTTGAACATCCGGGCGATTCCTTGAGCCTGGCCCTCCATTCGTCTGAGGCGGGCAACGTAGCGGGCCTTGTTGCCGGTGTCCTGCGGGCTGCCGCCGCACAGATGGCCCGCCGGTCTGGCCGTGGATGCGTTCGGGTACATAGCTGTCTCCTGATGCCCGGTGGTAGGCCTTGGGCGCGGTGACTCAAGGTCACCGCGCCCAGAATGCGTTTTGCTGTGGGAGCGTCAGCCGGCGTGAGCGTATTTGGCCGGGTCGGCGTCGAAGGCCGGTCCGCAGCCTGCGCAGCAGAACCAGTAGCGCGTTCCTTCGAAGTCACGGTAGAGGCCGCTGGCCTCGGCTGCGGCCTTGACTACGGGCGTGCCGGCCATGACCGGGCAGTGGGCGATTGCGTCATTGTCTTGTGGGGGACGTTGGGTGAGAGTCAGGTCCTCTGTCGAAGTGTCCTTGGCGGAGGGGCTGCAGCAGCTTCCCATGGTGGTTTTCCTTTCGGGGTGGGTTAGGCGTCGACCGGCTGCAGCGCGCGGGAGCGGGCTGCGGTCGGTGACTGGTTTACCGCGTGGCTTTTGAAGGAGCGCAAGCGGAGGCTGTTGGTGACGACGAAGATGCTGCTGAATGCCATGGCGGCTCCGGCCAGCATGGGGTTGAGCAGCCCGAGGGCGGCCAGTGGTATCGCGGCTACGTTGTAGGCGAAGGCCCAGAACAGGTTGGTTTTAATCGTGCCCAGGGTTTTACGGGCAAGCCGGATCGCGTCGGCGGCAGCACGTAGATCTCCTCGGACCAAGGTGAGGTCCGCCGCTTCGATGGCCACGTCCGTCCCGGTTCCCATGGCCAGGCCCAGATCCGCCTGGGCCAGTGCCGCGGCGTCGTTGACGCCGTCGCCGACCATGGCCACGACCTTGCCCTGCTTCTGCAGGTCTGTGACAACGCGGACTTTGTCTTGGGGCAGGACTTCTGCGATGACCTGTTCGATCCCCACCTGGGCGGCGACCTGTTCGGCGACGACACGATTGTCGCCGGTGAGCAGCACCGGCGTCAGACCAAGGGCCCGGAATTGCGCGATGGCTTCGGCGCTGGTGTCCTTGATTGCGTCGGCAACGGTGATCACACCGCGGACCTGCCCGTCCCAGGCTACGACTACTGCCGTCTCGCGGGCTGCTTCGGCCTCAGCCTTGGCCCGGGCAAGCTCGGCCGGCATCGTCAGCGACCAGTCAGCGAGCATGGATTCACGTCCCACGATCACCAGGTGCCCATCGACCACGCCTTGAACGCCGCGTCCTTCGACATTCGCGAAGTTTTCCGGGGTTGGCAGGTCCCCGACGCGTTCGGTGGCACCGCGTGCTATCGCCTGGGCGATGGGATGTTCCGAGGAATCCTCCAAGGCTCCGGCGATGCGGAGCAGTTCGTCAGGGTTGGTGCCGGGCGCGCTGTGCACGCCCCGCAAGGTCATCTTGCCGGTGGTGACAGTACCGGTCTTATCGAGCAGGATGGTGTCGACCTTGCGGGTTGATTCGAGCACTTCGGGGCCCTTGATCAGGATGCCCAGCTGCGCTCCCCGGCCGGTGCCGACCAACAGTGCCGTTGGCGTGGCCAATCCCAGGGCGCACGGGCAGGCGATGATGAGAACGGCCACGGCCGCGGTGAATGCCGCCGTTACCGGGAAGCCTGCGCCGAGCCACGCGGCCAGTGTGCCAACAGCGATTGCTATTACGATGGGCACGAATACACCCGAGATCCGGTCAGCCAGACGCTGGACCTCGGCCTTGCCGGACTGGGCGTTCTCCACCAGTTGCGCCATTTGCGCGAGCTGGGTGTCCGAACCTACGCGTGTGGCGCGGATGACCAGCCGGCCACCGGAATTGACGGTGGCGCCGGTCACCGTGTCCCCTGTGCCTACTTCCACAGGGACTGATTCGCCAGTGAGCATTGACTCATCGACTGCGCTGCGGCCGCTGACGACCACGCCATCGGTAGCAATCTTCTCGCCCGGACGGACGATGAACTCCTCGCCGACAGACAGCTGATCGGTGGGGATGCGAATCTCGTCACCGTCGCGCAGCACGGCCACGTCCTTGGCGCCCAACTCCAGTAAGGCGCGCAGCGCTGCCCCGGCCTGGCGCTTGGAACGCTTCTCAAAGTAGCGGCCTGCCAGGATAAACAGGATTACCCCGGCGCCGACTTCCAGGTAGATGTTGCCCGCACCATCAGTGGGAGCTACGGTCAGTTCGAAGGGGTGCGTCATCCCCGGCGTCCCGGCGGTGCCGAAGAACAGTGCATAAAGGGACCACAGGAACGCAGCAGTGGTGCCCATGGAGATCAGGGTGTCCATGGTCGCGGCGCCGTGGCGCAGGTTGGTGTACGCGGCTTTGTGGAAGGGCCAGCCCGCCCAGAGGATCACCGGGGCGGCCATCGCCAAGGAAAGCCATTGCCAGTAATTGAATTGCAGGGCAGGGATCATCGCCATGGCGATGACGGGGATCGCGAGCACGGCACTGCCGATAAGCCGGTGTTTCAGCGACCGCAGTTCAGTGTCGGGACGGTTGTCGTCCTCGTCGTTCTGCTGCTCCTTCCGGGCGCTGGGCAGGGCGGCAGAGTATCCGGTCTTTTCGACCTCGGCGACCAAGGCCTGAGGATCGTATCCGGCAGGAGCGGTGATACGGGCTTTTTCGGTGGCGTAGTTTACGGAAGCGATGACGCCATCGAGTTTGTTGAGTTTGCGTTCGATCCGGTTGGCGCACGAGGCGCAGGTCATCCCGCCGATCTCGAGCTCAATGTCGAGTTCTGGCGCAGGTTGCCTGGCTGCTGATGCAGACATGGGTACTACTTTCTCCCGGTACGGAGCCCGACCTGTCAGGGTCACGCTCCGTGGGGGCTAGTGGGATGGGTCAGTGCCCGCCGTGTCCGTCGTCGGCTGTGCCGGCGTCGGTGGGTGCCTGATCGGGGGTAGGTGCGGTCGCAGCTCGGGGTGAGCCGGTGGTGTCGACGGTGAACTGGGCGGTGTGAACCTTTCCGTCCACCTGAAAATCGAAGTAGAGGTAATAGCGGCCCGGCGTCGGGGGTGTGGTCGCAAATTTCACCTCGGGCCCGGAGACCCCGCCCTGCCCCGGCCCGGCACCTTCAGGGTGGGTATGCAAGTAGGCCATGTCGCCTGCCCGCAGGGCCACAAGGTGGCCATAAGCCCCCAGGTAGGGCTGCAGGTTTGTGACCGGCTGCCCGCTGCGGTTAACGCTGACCGTCAGATCCGACGGTGATCCTGCCTGCAGGTCGCCCTGAAGAGAGACCTGGAACCCTTGGACCTCATCGCTGGAGGAGACTTCCGGTGCCGCCGGCTCGAGTGAACCGGCTACATCCACAGTCCGGGTCAGCGTCACATTCGCGTCCGAGCCGGTCGGGACGACGTCGGCGTAAATCCGATACGTACCAGCGGCCTCCCACCGCCACGGCAGGGACCAACGCCCGGCGTCGTCCATGACAGGGTGTACGTGACGGTACTGCGTCCCGTCCGAACGCACCACGATCAGGTGGGCCCGTTTCTCATGCGAAGCCTCGAACCCGGTGACCGGGGAGGCGTCCTTGCCGGTAATGGTAAACGCCAGTTCCCCGTCCGTGCCCACGGCCGTGGGTGCGGTAATGTTCCCCAGCAGGTAACCGCCTCGTTCCGAGGTTACGCCCTGAACCGGAGAGCCGGCCGTGGTGGAAGCATCAGGCGCGGGTTGTTCTGCGTGTCCCGCCCCGGCGTGCCCGTCCATGGAAGCTTCCGAGTGCGTCCAGGCCGCTACGGCTTGTTCCGGCACAAGGGCCGCCGCGCCCGCGAAGGCACCGGTGAAAATCACCGCAAGCCCCGCGGCGTAAGCACCCAGTCGTCCGGCTGCGTTCACGCCGACCGCACCCCCTGGTAGCCGGCAGCCTGCACGGCGGCCAGGACAGCCGCGTCCTCGACCGGCCCGGTGCCGGTGACCACGAGCCTGCCGCTCTGATGGCTGACGTCCACGGACTCGACACCGGGCACTTCCAGGACCTCTTCGCGGATGGACATTTCGCAGTGTCCGCAGGTCATTCCGGTGACTTGGAATTCAGTGGTGTTCATGGTCGCTCTACCCTTTCATTGTACCCCTAGGGGGTATGTGTATAGTTGCTAAGGTACCCACGGGGGGTATCAATGTCAAACGGGCTAAACGGGTAGGAGACCGGAATGGATCGGCAGCAGGGAATCGTCATTGTTGGTGCGGGGGCTGCGGGTTTGAGCGCAGCAGCTACGGTACGGGCCGAAGGCTTCGAAGGGCCGCTGACTCTGATAAATGGGGAGCCCCATCAGCCCTACAACCGGACACTGGTCAACAAGGGAATCCTGCCAGGCCTGCTCACTGCAGAGCAGATCACCCAGCCCGGAGTCAGCGCACTTGAGGGCGATCTCCTCCAGGCCCGCGCTGCCGCTGTGGACACGGAGCGTTCAGTCCTCACCTTGGCGGACGGCCGCACTATGCCATACGCCGCGCTGATCGCCGCCGCCGGGAGCTCCCCACGCCCGAACGACCGCATGACAGGCGCCCCCGACCGGGTCTTCCACCTCCACACAGCAGACGACGCCGCGCGGCTGCGCGCCCGACTGGGGCAGAACGCGGCAAGCAAGACTGTCGCGGTTCTCGGTGCGGGGTTCATCGGCGCTGAAACCGCCAGCTTCCTCGCCGATGCCGGTGCCCGGGTTCACCTCCTTTCCCGATCTGCCACACCACTGGCCTCTGCCTTGGGCAGTCGAATCGCGGAGCACATCGCCGAACTTCACCGACACAACGTCCACGCCTACTTCGGCCAGGACGTCACCACTCTCACCGCCGGTCCCGCCTCTGTCACCATCACGTTGAGCGATGGTCAGATCCTGGAGTCAGATCTTGTGGTCATCGCCCACGGCACCATGCCAAGCTCTGCCTGGCTCACCGGTGCCGATCAGGGCATTGCCGTCGATACCCGTATGCGCGCCCGGGATTACCAGGCTGTCTATGCAGCGGGCAGCCTTGCACTTCACCCAACCAGGGACGGTCAGCTTTACCGCATCGACCATTGGGATGCCGCCGTTGCCCAAGGCGCCCACGCGGCCCGTGCCGCTCTGCATGATCTGACCGGGGCACCCGATCCGGGTCCGTACACCCCGGACACCGGATTCACTCTTACCGTCTACCGGCACTCCGCAGCCGCGTACGGCGCAGTGGTACCCGGCAGCCACCAACGTCACCTGGGAACGGAGGATCCCAAAGCAATACTGACCAGCTTCCACCATCCCGGGGGCGGTATCACCGCGGTGGCAGGGCTGAATGCCTTCACCGAATTGCTCGCTGCACGCAGCAAAATCACCTTCCCTTAGGCCTCCAAAAACGTGCCGGCCATCAAACCACCAAAGGAGAACTCCATGTCCACCGTCAACCTCACCGAACAAGATTTCAGCCGCACCATCGAGGACAACAACATCGTCCTCGTTGACTTCTGGGCCAGCTGGTGCGGGCCCTGCCGGATGTTCGCGCCTACTTACGAAGCAGCCTCCGCAAGGCACGCCGATATCGTCTTCGCCAAGGTCGACACTGAGGCCGAACAAGCACTGGCCACGTCGGCTGGGATCACGTCCATCCCCACACTGATGGCCTTCAGGGAAGGGGTTCTGGTTTTCTCCCAACCCGGAGCCCTACCCGCCGGGGACTTGGAAAAAGTCATCGCGGGCGTCAGGAATCTCGACATGTCGAAGCTACGCGCAGACCAGGGTGGCCACTAACTACCCTCCCGATCGGTCCGGCAGTGCAGGAGCCGGCAGGAGTCAGTCCTAAATCCACTCGCCTCCCGCACTGACCAAAGGATGGCCAGCGCCACGGGATCAGCCAGAAAGGTCATGTAATGACACGAGCCCGGCTCAAGATAATGACGATCGTAGCCAAAAGCTCGCCCGTCACCCTTCACGCGAACCCCACCCGAAGGTGACCATGTCCGCCGACACCTTTCCAGAGACCAATCGCTCCCGCACCGTACAGCGAAAAATTGTCCGCGTACTGGCACTGGCCCAGATCCTGGGAGGAATCGGCACCGGCGCCACCATGAGCCTCGGGGCAATGTTGGTCACTGACGTCTCCGGCTCCGCAGCATGGTCGGGTATGGCCATGACAATGGGGGCTCTGGGCGCTGCGCTGCTGGCAGTTCCCCTCGCCCGCCTGGCCCAGACCAGGGGCCGACGCATTTCGCTAAGTACAGGAGCCTGGATCGCTGTGCTCGGTGGCGTGGTCGTGATCATCGCGGCGGGCGTGAGAAGTTTGCCGCTGCTCTTGCTTGGCATGGTGCTCATGGGCTCGGGTTCGGCTCTGAACCTGCAGGCCCGCTTCGCAGCCACCGACCTCGCGGCCGAGGCAACCCGGGGTCGGGATCTATCCCGGGTTGTTTGGTCCACAACCATCGGGGCAGTCGTCGGGCCGAATCTCTTTGGACCCGGAGAAAGCCTGGGCGAGATCATGGGGATGCCGCCGTTTACCGGAGGGTTCATTATTGGCGGCATCGCGCAGCTGCTCGGAGCCGCCGTCTATCTCGTTGGCCTGCGGCCGGATCCGCTGCTCATCGCAACTCAAGCCCGAGATGCCGTGGGAGGCATCCAGCCCCGGACCGGAACTTCAGTAGGCGGTTTCCGCTTGCTGCGCTCTTCACCGGGCGCGAAACGTGCGGTGCTCACCCTGGCTTCAAGCCACGCCGTCATGGTGGCACTTATGGCCATGACCCCCGTGCATTTAACCGGACATGGCGCCTCGCTCACCACGGTTGGGCTGACGATCAGCCTGCATGTGGTTGGCATGTTCGCATTCTCCCCGGCCCTTGGTTACCTTACGGACCGCTTTGGCGCCCGGGCAGTTGTCCTGGCAGGGCAGGCCATACTTCTTGGTGCCCTGGTGTTGGCCATGCTGGGGTCCAACAATGACGTCCTGGTCACCGTGAGCTTGGGCTTGCTGGGCTTGGGCTGGTCGGCCTCCACTCTCGCCGGCTCCGCTATGGTCAGCCAAGCGGTTGGGTCCGTTCATCGACCACGGCTGCAGGGTGTTTCTGATTCACTCATGAACTTGGCAGGAGCGGCAGGCGGCGCAGCCGCGGGACCCGTCCTCGCATACATCGGGTTCGACGGGCTAAGTGCCGCCCTTATCGCACTGGTGGCTGTCACGGTGATAGCCCAGATCGGGCGCAAATGAAGTGGCCGCCCTGCACATGCGGGGCGGCCACTTTAGGTTCGGCCTAGTTCGTGCCCGCCATCATGCGGCTGCTCCGGCGAGCCGATGCCACCGCTTCGGAGGGAATCACCAGTGTTGGCCTTGTGGCGTGGTGAAGGACGTTGGCCGAGGTGCTTCCCAGCAACGTTGCTTTGAATCCACGCAACCCCCGGGAACCAAGAACGATCAGATCAACATCCAACTCCTCGGCGGTTTCCACGATGGTTTCGGACGCCGTGGCCATCGTCGAAGCGATCAACGGTTCGGCGATCAAGCCGAGGCTGCGGGCCAATTCTGCGCCTTCAGCGGCAATTCGTTCTGAAACATCGAGCGCTGCAGCGTCGAGTTCCTGTAATTCCTCCAGCGCCGGATGGCCTTCCAGATGCGCGGCGAAGCCCTCCAGCGGTTGGCGGGCATAGAGCAGCACCGCTGTAGCGCCTGGAAATAGGCTTGCGACTGTCTGCATTGCGCTCTGCGCGTTAGGGGACCCGTCGTAGGCGATGAGCAGTTTTGGAGTAAGCATTTGCGTTTCCTCTCTAGTCATTGATGGCTGAGCCCACTTGCGCCCAGAGACCTCTGTTGTGGAGCCGTGCCTGCAGCCGGCGGAGCGCAGGTTCCTGAACTCTCCCGCCCGTTACACCGAGATCGATTCGTCAGCTGCCGGCGTGGATGACCGAGGCTTTTTCATTGCAAAACCTGTGATCACGGCTCCGACCAGGGCGAGGATTCCGGCGCCAACGAAGGCTGCGGAATACCCTTGGGTCAGCTCTACCCGGGAGGGCTCGGTGCCGGAGATGCCGTAAACGATTGCCGTGAGAACTGCGAGTCCAAGTGCGGACCCGATCTGGTAACTGGTGCTCACCAGCCCCGAAGCAACGCCGGTTTCAGCAGGCGGGGCCGCGTTAATGGCAGTGCCCAGGGAGGGGACGAACGCCAGTGACATTCCGAGGGCAGCAAGGAGCGATGCGGGAAGAACGTCGACAGCATAGTTACCGTCCGGGCGGACGAAGGAAAGCCACACGAGTCCTGCAGCCAACAAGAGCAAGCCGCTAACAATCAGCGATTTCGCACCGAACCTGCCCTGGAGCCGGGGAGCCCACGCGATCATGACGAGAACCACAAGACCGGTCATCGGCAGGAGCGCGGCGCCGGCCGCGAAGGCAGTCGCGCCCAGGACCTGCTGCAGGTACAGGTTCAGGAAGAACCACATGGACACCCATGCGGCACCCAGAAGCAGCTGTGCACCGTTGGCAGCCCCCAGCAGGGGTGCGCGGAGCAAGCCCAGACGCATCAAAGGATTACGGCTTCGTGCCTGGATGATGAAGAAGATCACCAGCAGGACAAGACCGCCAGCCAGGATGCTGAGGGTGGGCACGGTGAGCCAACCAACTTCAGGTGCATTAACAACGGCGTAGACAACCGCGGCCAGTCCGCCAGTGACGGTGAGCGCCCCGGCGACGTCGATGGATCCGGACGCCTTTTTCACGGTCCGGGGAAGCGACGTTGCCGTGAATGCGAGAACGAAGACAGCGATCGGGATGGTTACGTAGAACACCCAAGGCCAGCTGGCGTACTCCGTCAGCACTCCACCGAGGAAAACCCCCGCAGTGCCTCCAATGGGCGCCGCTGCGCCGTAGACAGCAAATGCTTTCGGAAGGTCGGACGTACCGCCGAACAGCATCATCAGCAGAGTAAGGGCCGCAGGCGCAATCAGCGCAGACCCGGCACCTTGGATAGCACGGCCCGCGATCTCCAAGCCGACACTGTTGGCCGCCCCGGCCAGCAACGAGCCCGCGATGAGGATGATCCAACCCAACGCAAAGATCTTCCGGGCGCCGAAGACATCCGAGAGACGACCTCCCAACAAGAGCAGCCCGCCGAAGGCCACTACGTAGGCATTGAAGACCCATGACAGCGATTCCGGCGTGAATCCAAGGTCCTTTTGAATATCGGGCAGAGCGACACCAATGATCGAGGTGTCCATAATGACGACGAACTGCGCCGTAGCGATCAGCACCAGGCCCAGCCAGCGCTTCGCCGGCGATAGGGGTGGATGGGTAGACATTTATCTTCCTCCTGAGAACTGCCGGAGATACCGACTAGATGCAGGGTATACCCATAGGGGGTATGGGTGTCAATAATGCATCGTCTCACATGCTTGATACCCCGGGCGGGTATTAGGATGCGTGTTTCGCGGCCGACGCCCCCACAAAAGATCCGGCGCTCAGCGCCGCCTGAAGTGCCGGAGGTTGCTGAAGTGGGCAGCGGCGCCCCCCTGGGTGTCCCGCCTTCGAGGATCCACGGGTTTTTGGGGACATGGCTTCTGCCCGCATCACGGCCTGGTTGTTCCGAAAAGCGAGCCCCTGTACGTTAATTAGTAAGCAGACTGATGATTTAGTCAGTGCGTAGGAGGCCCGTAAAGAGCGCTGGGAATTCAGGAATGAGCGACCCGAGGCAGACAGCACGCAACCTGCTTGAGCAGGATGGCTTCACGCTGGAGCAGCTATGGATCAAATACTGGGCGGAGGGAGGAAACGCCAACGCCTTGGAACTGGACGCCTACGTGCACGAAGCCCTCAGGCCGCATCCTTTCGAGCTCACCCTCCTGACCTGGGCCGTCGAAGACCTGCAGGACGACTAGCACGCAACTGCAGTCAGGCTCAGACGAAGAGCAGTGCCCCACTTCCTTAGAAGTGGGACACCCTCTATGGGATCCCCCCACCCATCTGAATCCCCGAGACATAACCGTCCCGTATGTAGTCCCAAAAGTCTTGCAAGAACTGCCTGTTGCGGATGCAATCTTCGGTACAGTACGCGTGTCAACATGCGCGAACGTATCAGTTAGTGCAGAGAAGTTTGGAGCCCATCTTGGTGTCTTTTACCCAGGACGGCGCCAAACCCCAACGGGCTATCAGCAGATGCCGGTCAGGGGTGCCCTCGTCCAGGCGTTCGGCCACGATCGGTACCCTCTGGGTCAAACGGTCAAAGCGGACACGGTTTCGAATCACCCGGGATCGGGGGGCGGTCTGTCTCGCGGTCAGCGTCGGTTGGCTGGGAGCAGGTCTCGAAAAGATGACGTTCCTGACATTGGGTTGACATTGAATTCATACACGCACATGATGAAAACCTGCAAACCCTGCAAACCGTGCAGAACCCGTAAAAGCTGTAAACCCTGCATAAAGCGCTAAACGATACACCGACCCTACGACACCGCGCATGTCAGCTGAAGGACACACACCATGAATGCCGCGATTTCCCGCACCCATCTTCCGAAGGAAGTTGCAAGCGCCTTGGGCATCTCCGTAGACACCGTAGGTAGATACGCCCGCGAAGGACTGATCCCCTTTGACACCACACCCAAGGGCCACCGTCGCTATAACATCGATGAAACCCAAGCCGCACTGGCTTCGGAACTGACTCCCCGGAACCGGCTTCAAGGCCCGCCTCCGGGGCGGAGGAACCGCCTCGTGGCAGGACCTGACATTGTCCCCAGCCCACAGTCCGCGCTACGTGAGCAGCTGAGGAGCGTGAGAACCACCGAGAAGGCAACGCTTCCGGAGAGCGGGGGATCTGAATCCCGTAATCCCGGTTCTGCTTTTGATGAGGTTCTGGGCCACGCCAAGCGGGTTCTGGTAGCGTCCGCCTAGACGAAGGCCCGGTCCTGTTACGAGAGAGTAGAAGATTGACCACGAACGCCGCACAACCATCGCTTGACCCGCGAAAGGTCGAGGCGATCCTCCAGAACATCTCCCAGGGAGACGTCATCTCCCTGGGAGCGGTCAATATCGTCGGAGTTGGTGCAAGCGCTGCGTGGCATTCCAAAGCCGAGCATGAGGGTTCCCCTTCGCGGGAGCCCGGCGAAGAGGTATGGTCCCTGAGCATCGAGAGTGACGTCGGCTGGTACGTCGTCGTTACGCAGGACTGTGACATTGTCAGGGAACCTGCGACCGAACCCTGCCTGGTTGTGTGTCCGGTGAAGTACGTCGCCAAAGATGAATGGCAGAAGCTCACCTCAGGACCACGCTCCCCCCGTTACTTTCCTTTTCCGAACGGAAACAAACTTCCGGTCATGGATGGAAAACTTCCGGTTGCCGATCTGCGTTTCGTCACCAGCGTAGACAAGACCGCCCTGTTGCATCCGACAGTTGAGGTACTGCATCCATTGTCAGCCCCGCAGCGGGCGAGTTTTGGGCGATGGGCCGGCGCGCGGTATGCACGGGTTCCACACCCGGACAAACTCGAGAAGGATGTTCTCCCTAAGGCGGCGACTGTCATAAGGAAGCTGGCCAAGAAATACATGCAAGGAGAAACCTCGGACCCCGAAGTCCGGCTCGTAGCCGCAGCGCGCAACTGGTATTTGGGCGGAAACGACAAGAGAGTCGTCTACATCCCCATGCTCACAGAGGCGTCGGCCAAAGCCTGCGGACTTTGGGACAACAACGCCGCGGCTTTCAACGAATCAGCGATCACAGCAGCCGTTAAACGGCTGAACGGCCAGCTTCGATCTTCCCTCCCACAGAACGGCGGATACGCCTGCGCCGTGGAAGTTGCGACCTTGCACGGAACAACGGCCGCAGAACTGCTCGAATGGGCTGAATGGATTGTCGAAGATCCCTGGGATCATCTGGACGACGAGGCCTCCGATGCATCCTGACGTTTCGGCCGCCGACGCTTTTCCCCGGGGCTCAAGCACCTCCCACACCTTCCATCCAGGGATTCCTGGCAGGAAGTCTCTCTGAACCTCCCGCGGGTCTAGAGCTGTTGGACCTTTCGTTGGCGGGCAAGATCCCTGACGACGGTTGCCTCGCTGACATCAATAGTTCTAGCGATATCCTTGATGGTCCTGCCCTTAGACCGCATATCGCGTGCGATAGAGGATTTGTCGGCAGTCATTTTCGTAGGGCGGCCTCCGACCCTCCCCCGAGCCTTCGCAGCTGCCAGGCCGGCCAAGGTCCGCTCTCTCAGTCTGTTCCGTTCGTACTCTGCAATGGCTGAAAAGAAGTGGAACATCAGCAGCCCTTGGGAATTCGTAGTGTCCAGCCACGTTTCCGTCAACGACCTCAGGCCAACGTTCCTTTCTGCCAGTGTCTTCACGATGCCGGCTAGGTCGGCGGTATTCCTTCCAAGCCGCGATAAGTCATTAACCACCAGCACATTTCCCGGTTGCAGATGATCCAAGCAGTCTTGCCATTGTGGGCGGTCGGCTGTCGCGCCGGAGGCGTAATCCGTCCAGATTCGGTATACACCGGCCTCTTTCAAGGCATCGTGCTGCAGATCCACATTCTGATCGGTTGTACTAACCCGCGAGTACCCCAGCAGGGTCACCACATCATCGCCCTTCCATTTGTTTGGCCACCGGAGTTTGCGCCGGTTCTTGGTTTGGTCCCACATCTGAAGCTGGCTCAAAGGATGCTGGTCGATTCTTAGGCTTTGACCGCTCCCGAGGCTTAGTGGCAGCGCGGCTTCCTGCTTTGCGGCGAGCTCTCACCTCTTCTTTGTGCCGGGAAACTCGGACGTACATGAACACAGCGAACCCACCGACAAAAACACCTAGCATGAGATAAACCAGAACCAGCCAGGATGACGAAGCGGATGGGCCGAGTGGACTTTGGGCTACTCCCCAGACCCACAAGAGCCCGAACACCCCGAACCCAATCGGCTGCCAATAGCTCGTGTAGACAGGCCTCGTCGAGGCAACGTATATCTGGGTGAAATGAAGGGCTCGGTCTAACAATTCTTGACGCAGGGCTTCCCTTGCCCGAACGTCTCTTTGATTTTCATCATTGAGCTGGGTTTCTTCCCAGGATTTCAGCAGGGCCAACGACTCGGACGCGCGACGCTGCGCGACCGTCTCGCGATTGGTAGCTGTACGCACCGCCGCGACGACGCTGACCAGCAAGCCGAAAACGCCAGCGATCGCAGTGATGATCCTTGCCCAGTCATCCGCCGTCATGGTTTCTCCTCAAAGTCACGTCAAAAACGTCCTCCCCGACCTTTTGACTATAGAACTTTACGCAGTTGAGTTATGAGTTTTCGCAGTCGAGTAGTGCAAGTGTACTGTGATGGGAAACCGACAGGCGGGCATAAACGGTCGTTTTTGAGGTGCGCCCTCGAGCACCTCGTTCGCATGTTCAGCGGAGTGGATGCACGGCTCTTATACCTGCAACACTGAACCCATGCTTGATCTGACCGTTCTTGAAGCGATGGACTTCGGGGTACCCAGAAACTTTTGGACCATGAACCGCAAAGAGCCGCCTAAAGAGTTCGGTGTTTATGTCATCCTCCGGCCAGCTAGCGGCTCACCATCGTTTCTCGAACACAGCACGGGCGGAACGTACAGGAAAGATCCGACGACTAGTCCGAGCTCGCACCTATACCACCGGTGGGTAAACGAAACTCCCATCATGTACATAGGAGCAGCGGGACTCACCTCGGAGAATAAGACAACTTTAAGAGGCCGACTTAGCGCCTATCAACGCTACGGCCACGGCCAAAACGGCGTCTCGCATGAAGGCGGGAACCGCATATGGCAATTGGAGGATGTCAAAGACCTCACAGTCACTTGGAAACAAACCCCTGGCATCCCCGGCAAGCTACTGGAGGACAAACTGTTGGGACTCTTTGAGCTAGCCCACGGTTGCTTGCCCTTCGCCAACGGAAGACACTAACGCGATACTACGAGCCCCTATGACATCCAGGCTGAAACGCGGCGAACTGAACCGGACTGCACTCAAACGATGTCCCCGGGCGGCAGAGCACTAGTTCAGGGTCATTCCGCTACCTCCAAAGCGGGCAGCTGAGCCACAATCTTCCCCGTTTCTACGGAAACGGTAACGATGCGTTTGATGAGATCCAGAATGTAACGAGGGTCGCCTACCTCACGGCAGTAGTCGTTGGGATCGTTGATGATGTGCGAGTCCTTGTGGGTGGTGACCTGATACCGGTCAATGATCCATTCGAGCGCAGACTTTCCGTTGACCTGGTAATCGTAGGCTTCGTCCGGGATTCCACCAAGAGTGATCCGCTGGTTGTAGACGATGTTTGAGCGGTCCTTCCTGGCCCCGAACGACAGCTTGTTGACCCGGTAGAAGTCGTACTCATCGCCACCGGGGGCTCCCTTGGTGATCTCCTCCAGGGGGTACGGCGTCACTGTTTCATAGTCGAGGTGCAGTTTGGCGAGGGCTCCTCCAGCTTGGCTATAGCCCCAAAAGTCTTTGACCTTCGGGATCCGCGGCAGCATCTTCATCAGATCTTGCTTATACCGTTCCTTGTATTCCGGGCTGTGGAGGAGACCGTAAACGTAGAAGAAGATGCTTTCCTTGTCGATCTGCGAATCCTCGTAGAAGCCTCTATACGTCGCGAGGGTCGCATCTGTGATGTTGTCCTTGCGGCGGTAACCGTCGACGACGATGTCGTCGGAAGCCGCGAAGAGGCCGTCCTGCTCCTCACTGAGGACCTGCTCGTACGAGTAGAGGCTGAAGGCTTGGTTCCCGCCATTAGGTGTCAATGCAGGTATGTGCCGAACCGCGAGAGCAGAGAATGCAGCAGCCGAGGCGCCCTGCGGCATCATGATGGACATGTTGTCCAGCGTTCCGGGGGGCATCATTTTTGGCCATTGATTGACGCGCTCAATGACCGGTCGCTCGAAGACCACATGCTGAACACTAAAGGGCCGGTAGGTACTGAGAACGGTCGTTGGGTTCGAAACATCAATTTGGATGTTGCGTCGAAGACTTTCCTTAAGCCCGGCGCTCCAAGATATTGCTTTCGGATCATCGTTGGTTTGTATCACCATGGGACGAGCTGACGGGTCCATGGAGAAGTGGGCGAGCCGGTCCATCTCGTACACTCCAACCATGGACTGGACGTTGGAAACAGCCTTGGATCTCGAGTAGTTAAAAACCCACGCATCACGACTCGTCGTTAGTCCATTTGAGTAGTTCTCGAAAACTCCCGTTGTGGTTGATTTGCCTTTGGATGCCTTGTCCCCAATTGGCTGGAAGGCTTCAAAGTCTTCATCACGATGATTGATCCAGTCGCCCTGCTCGTTCGGCGTGACGGTTTCCCACTCGGTTCCTTCGAGGGATTGTTCGATCTCAAGAAGATCGAACTTTTCATCCCGGCTAAGGTAGTCGCCGATGTCACGGTATCGGATGTCTGCTGGGCCAACATGGGTTGAGTTCTTGATGAGGACCGCGATGGCGACTTGAGTGCGAGAGCCACTTCCGAATATCTTTCCCCCCTCCTTCCGCGAAGTTTCCCCGGATGTCCGTTGATTCCCACGAAGGTTGTAGACAAAGATTCTGCTGAACTCATTCGCGAAGGTCTTGCGTATGCCGTCAGCGTTATTACTATCGATGAAGCTTCCGTTGGAGACGAAGGCTATAACACCGTCGTCCTTGATCCGGTTGGATGCCCAGCGGATCCCGCGAATGTAGGAATCGTAGAGCTTGTTCTTCAGCGTCCCAGTCGACTCTTTGGCATAGGTCTCTGCAATGGACGAATCTAAGACAGGGTACTTCTGGTTTTGGTTGTTGTCATTGGCGCTACTTTGGCCGGCCGAGTATGGCGGGTTCATGATAATGACACGGATGTCCTGGTTCTTCTGCCGCTGAACGCGCTCTGAGTTCTCGGGGAACACGACGGAGTCGAAGGCACCGTCGGACTCATTGAGCTGGAAAGTATCCGTCAAGGCGATGCCGTCAAAGGGCACGTAGCCATGGTCGAGGCCGTGTTTGGTGGATTCTTCGGCGAAGACGGTTTCGATGTTGATGGCGGCGATGTAGTAGCTGAGCAGGACGATCTCGTTGGCGAAGAGTTCTTGGGCGTATTTGCGACGAAGATCCTTCGGCTTGATTAGCCCGGACTGGAGCAGTCGCGTGACGAAGGTTCCCGTGCCAACGAAAGGTTCCAAGATGGATACGCCCTCATCGGAGAGGGACTTCCCGAATTCCAGCCGCAGCGCTGCATCAGCTGAGCGCAGGATGTAGTCCACCACGGGGACGGGGGTGAAGACGATGCCGAGCCGGTCCGCCACGCGAGGGAAGGCGTTGCGGAAGAAGTTGTCGTACAGCTCAAGGATGATTTTCTGCTTCGCTGCGGCGTTGTCAATGGACTTCACCCGGGCGCGGACCGATTCGTAAAATTTCTCAAGTCCGACACGTTCTTTTTCAAACGCCGAGTTCTCATCCAACTTGTTCAGGATATTCTGCATCGCCAGCGACACCGGATTATGTTCGGTGAAGTTGGAATCAGAGAACATGGCATCAAAGACCGGCTTCGTCACCAGGTGCTGGGCGAGCATCTCGACAGCCTGAGCCTGGTCGATCTCCGGATTCAAGTTCTCCTGCAGCCCCTCAATGAAGTCATCGAAGGCCTTGCGGTGTTCCGGGTTCGCACCAGCCAGGAGGTTGTTGATCAGCACAATGTGCTTATTGGCGATATCCGCAATGTCCTTGGACCAGTCTCCCCAATACATGCGGTTTCCACACTTGTCCACGATCTTGGCGTAAACAGAGTCCTTCCACTCCCCCACGGGAAACTGCAGTTCAGGCTGAACATACTCCGGACCGGTGGTTTGGTCGTCGCCAGTTCCTCCGCCATTGTGGTCTCGCCCTCCGGTATTCCGGCCCACATTCGTCCGCGCCTTTTTCTTGGGGGAAAGGTCTACAGTGTCGACCAAGATGGATTCGGGTGCTTTGGCGTTGAGCTCGATCTGGTTGATGGCCGCGTCCATGCGCTCATCGTGCGCACGCAACGCCTGAAGGACCTGCCATACGACTTTATAGCGGTTGTTGTCCCGAAGCGCCTCTGAGGTCGACATTCCTTCTGGGATGGCGATGGGCAGGATGATGTAGCCGAATTGTTTTCCCTTGGAGATGCGCATGACTCGACCGACGGCCTGAATGACATCGACCATGGAGTTGCGTGGGTTCAGGAACAGTACGGCGTCCAAGGATGGGACATCCACCCCCTCTGTGAGGCAGCGGGCGTTGGTAAGGATCCTGCAGACTGGCTGGTCTTCGGGGGTGTCAAGGTCTTCCTTGAGCCAGTCCAGACGTTCTGCGCGGGTGATGGCGTTGAAGCCGCCGTCTACGTGCTTGACTTCGACTTTCAAGTCGTCTGTGGGGTCGTCGTTGTCCAGGTTGGTCAGGTGCACCCGGACTAGTTCTTCGAATTCAGACTCGACGAGTCTTGAAGATTTGATGTCGCGGTTGAACGCCACGGCTCGTTTCATTGGTGCCAGGTCGTTACCGAAGGACACCTCGTGAGCACCGGACCGTCGTTTGGCCAGGCCGTTCCAGCAGCCGATAAGTTTAGCGACATCGTCGATCTGCAGTTCCATGTTTGAATCGGCCAGTTGATCCTGGAAGCTGGAGACCACCTGCGTTTCGTCCACACCCAGAACCAGGACCTTGTAGTCGGTAAGCAGTTTCTTCGTGACAGCTTCACCGAAGCCGATCCGGTAGAACACCGGGCCGTACATGGTCTCGTCGTCCATGGAGCACAGAATTGCGTCGCGCTCAAGTGCCTTGTTCTTGGTGTCGTCGTTAAATAGCCGCGGGGTTGCCGTCATGTACAGACGCTTGGCGCCTGCGACGACGTCGTTGCGGTGGACCTTGACGAAGTGGGAGTCCTCACTGCCGGCAAGGGTGGCCCCGGTGGTGCGGTGGGCCTCGTCGCAGATGATCAGATCAAAGTCCGGCAGCCCGGCTTTCTGGGCTTGGGCTACAGCATCGATGGACTGGTAGGTGGAAAACACCACCGTCATTCCCTCATCCGGCTCTCTGGTTCCCATTGCCTCAAGCAGCGTGGCACCATCCGTGGTGGCCGGGATCTGCAGATCATGGATTGCCACATCAGTGATGTCGGAATTCTTCTGCCGGCCAACCTTTGTGTCGGAACAGACGGCGTAGGCGTGCATCGTCTGCGTCGTCTCATCCGACCATTCTTTTAATGACTGGGACATCAATGCCAAGGAGGGAACGAGGAAGAGGACCCGAACGTGGCTTTCCTGCTCCGCGAACCGCTCTGCAATCTTCAGCGCGGTGAAGGTCTTACCGGTGCCGCAGGCCATGATGAGCTTGCCGCGGTGGTGGGTTTCGAAACCCTTCATGGCGGCGTTGACCGCCTCATGCTGGTGAGTGCGTAGTTGCTTTTTGTCATGCAGCTTGGGCGCCTTTGAGGGGTCGGTCAGCTCGTATGTCGCCCAGTCGATATTGGAGTTACGGAAGTCCGTGAGCCCGATGCGTTGGATAGGGATGTGCTGGTCGTCCAGCATTTCCTCGGCGTTCGCCGACCAGTCCCGGCCCGTCGTATCCACGATGAGCCGGTGTGTGAACGGGGGTTTCCCTGACGCGGATATGAATGAGTCGACGTCCTGCTTTTGGATGCGGTGGCCCTCGGCGTAGAACTTGCACTGGATGGCAGTGAAACCGCCGTCCTGGCGCTCGGCCACCAGATCGATGCCGTTGTCCTTCTTACCGTCGCGGTCCGGCCAGTCCCTCCACAACCACACATTCCGGTACTGGGGAGCCTGCACCCCGTCCTTCTCCAGATACCGGCCGACTAGCTGCTCGAAGTAATTGCCCTTCATCCGCTCCGAGTCCGCGAGATCACGGTACGAATCCAGGAGTACATCGAACGTCGTTGCCAAGAGAGTAACCCCCGAGAAGAGAAGCAGGTGAAGCCGGCATGAACCGACGCTTCTGATCATAAGGTCTTCTACGTTGCACTCGTGGTTCTACGCCATTTTGCGGCCGCCACCAGGCCGCCGTCCTACCTCATATGCGGTCGTTTTTGTCTGTGCTTGGAAGGTGAGCTTCGAAGAGCTGGATTAGTTTCTTAGACTGCTCTGCGGTCAGGTCGGCCCTGGCATAGATAGCGCCTTCGCGGACTAGAACCCGTGTTCCGCCATTTCGGCCAAGCCTCACGCCCACTTCGTAATAGTCAACTCCGACACAAACGTAGGATGCATCCGAGTTCATCATTTCGCCGCCCGGAAGTGAGCCCCGATGATCCTGACCAGTACCTTGGCCTGTTCGGCTGTCAGCTCGACCGTCGCAATTCCGTCCCACGAGTGGGCCTGGACGCTAATCGTGCCGTCATCGGAGTCCCCCACGCCGACCACACTCCACAAGTTCGAGATGTCTTCCCCTACAAATTCGTAGGAAGTCATAAGTACCCCTTTGTAGTCGAAACACATATGGCGCCGATCAGTCTGCGGCTTGATACCGCACGCCACCGGGTACCAACAATCTATGGGATCGGCTTCGGGCGCAGGTGCGACGCGAAGTCATCACATGATGCCGCCAAGAAAGAGTTCATATTCTCAATTCTTATATCCTTCTAAGCCTTGTCCTTGGCCCACCACAGGAATTCCGATGCATGTTGCTGGTGTCGGAAACCATCACCGAGGAGTGCCAGTAGCAAGTCATTGCTCCACAGGATGAGACGTCCAATAGTCCAGTCGACCCTCTCAGGGTCAGGCAGTTCGAGGCCCCACAGGGATCGTGCAATCTCGCGCTTTCCGGCTTCTCCCGTGTACTTCAGGATTGTCAGGTACCTGTCGGGATAGACGATGCACAGAACCTTAGTGAGGAGCGATTCCTTGAAGCCCTTCATCCCGATGGACTTGGTGTCTTGGATCAGAATGGTGAGGCGGTCCTCCAGATCGACGGGCGATGCGCCCCGAAGCAAATACTCCACTACCTCGCGGACCCGTGCCGCTCCGGCATCCGGACCAATTTCATTCCAAGCTTCATTAAAAACGGACATGTTTCCTGGGTTCGCGCCGACATTTGAGTTGCCGAAGTCCTTGAAATCCTGAGGGTCCGCTTTTGGCAGGCCCTCAGCGCTGAACACCTGCTGGTATCTCGTCCAGTACGGGGCAACGTTAGGCACAGGTTCCGGCTCGCGTCGGAGAAACTCAACCTTGAGTACATTCGCACGTGCGAGCTTTTGGGGGTCTACGTCCCCTGGCTTAGGGAACCTCTTCTTGATTTCCTCCAGAGTCGGCAGCTGAACCTTTTGTCTGGCAGGCGCCCCACGGAGCCACGCCTGCCCGCAGTTTTCACACATGAGCTTCTTCTGAGTCCCCGTCAGCAGCTCTACCAGCCGGACGTGCTCGTCAGTCTGGCAATGGGAACACTCGACGAGATCAATTGCCATGGGGCTTACCTTCCGAACACGCTGACGACATGGAGCGACCCCACGTTAGCAGCCCAGCTCACACCCTGCTCCACGGCCGAAGAACGAGACTGCTGTCCTGGTGAGTGTGTCACCGTTCGTACCCTGTACTCCAGTAACCTCACAGGGGTCATTCTGCCTAAATAATCTCCTCTTTCAGGGTTACGGAGACGTTTCTCGGTGAGATGACTTGTCGAGACACTTTCACTAATGAAAATCCAGAGCTTAGGGTGACTCGTGCTATGGGTTGGGCGCGTCTCATTAATCTTTAGGATTCAGAGACACGCTGCCCAGCACATAAGGCAACGGGTATCCCCTGCCGTGCGGCCTATGCGCGAAGGGCTTCCGTAGCATCATGACTGTTGTCGAAGATCTGACCGCCGGATGGTGCATCTAGAGTCATCTGTGTCGCACGGTCCCGTCCGCCGCATCGGGGATCAGAGGCAGGTCCTGTGCCCCTGGCGTCATCTGGGCATCAATCTGCCTCTTGCGGCCTACCGTGGACCTCTCCCCATGGCGCGTCTTCTGCATCGAGGCTCACGCAAGCGATGATTCCCGGCATAATCTGCCGCAGAAATCAGTCGCCTGGTTTGCAGGCGCGAGCTTTACTTCAGATTTCAAAAGAATAATTATGTCCAGATAGATTTATTAGCGTCTGAGCCTCTCCCGTAAGGCCTCGTCCAGAAGATCCGTAATAGTGATTCCGTACTTCATCGCGTACGCATCCAACTCGTCGCGAAGGCTTATCTCAATCTTGGATGAGAAGGGTTCCATCCGGCGCTTTCCTCTCGGCCTTCCCGGCCCAGGACGCTGGGGTTCGAGGTCGGCGGGTGGCGCAGACTCCGTGTGAACCGTGGCGACCTGAGGAGCCTCCTCTTGTTTCGGTGCCTCCGTTCGCTTCTCCGCGGAAGTCAAAGCATCCACAACATCGGCAGCTGGTGCTTTGCGTATTGACGACTTGCGTTCCAAAGCCATTACTAGTTCACCTCATCCAGGTATCGCGCATGCGCAACGAATTTTTCAGTCATGATTGCGGCTCCCCTGCCGGAGAGCTTGGTAAGCGGCGAGCGTGTGCTGACGGAGTCCTGCATTGCTGTCCTCAGCGGAAGATGAGGCTCTCTTACTTCGGGCCCGTACGTGCTCTCCAGCTCTCCGATTTGGAAGGAGTGTTCGGATGTGAGAGGTGAGCTCGTCTTATTGATGATGATGCCCAAAAATTCCAGCTGAGGGTTTAGATGCGGAAGCGATCTAACCTTCTTCACTGTGTCGAGGAACTCTGTTACGCCCTTTACTGAAAAGGCCGCTGGTTCAGTAACCGCAAGTACCCGATCGGCCCAAATCAGTCCGTTCAGTGTCAGTCGTCCCAGTGCCGGCGGAAGATCGATGAGGATGTGGTCGTATTGCTCAAGCTCATCTGCGCCCCATGCTGCGGTCTTGAGTCGCATTTCGGGTGTTAGTAGGGCTTCCGACTCGAGTCGGGCAAGAGACTCAGAACTGGGGATCAGATCGATCCCCGGCCATGTCGTCTGAGTGATGGCTTGGCCGAGGGTTCCGGCTTCTCCCCCATACAACACATCGAAGACGTCGAACTCTCCGGCCCCTTCAAGCGCTTCCGTTACATTGGCTTGTGGGTCGAGGTCGATTATCAACACTCGCTTACCGATTAGACGCAAACCGGTAGCCAGGCCAAGCGTAACTGAAGTCTTGCCCACACCACCTTTGCGATTGCCTATGGCCGTGACTCTCATCGATATCCTCCGGATTTAGCTAGGTACCGATAGGGATATGCCCATCAATACATCAGTCTTTCTATCTAGCCATCAATCTATCAGTCAATCTAGCTATCCATCAATACGTCTGGCCATCTTTCAATCATTATTGCCATCTATCTTTCAGTCTGGCCATCTTTCAATCATTATTGCCATCTATCTTTCAGTCTGGCCATCTTTCAAACCAACCATCAATCTTTCTGTCATGACATAATTATTTATTTGTCGGTGTTAGTTCCACGTCCTATATGAGATCCGGGGCTCCGGGAGAGCGTACAAGGCTCCTGAGCGTTGGGAGGCATGGCCACCCCCACCATCACTTCCGTGGGGGAGGGGGCAAAACAGATATGGGACCAATAATGGTAATCAATCAATATTTCTGTCAGGACATAATTATTTAACTTCATCTTCCGCCATCGTCAAGGACTGCCTCAGGGGCTCCGCTGCTCGACCAGGAGAGTCCAGTCGAGCAGCGTCACGTAAAGTGGAGAAACGTCAAGAAGACCTGACAGATAGGACACTTCATGGAATGGGATCTTGGAGACGGATTCCACCGCGGACGACTTGGGATCCTTATGAACGATGGCCGGCTGGGTTCGCATCATGAAGATAACGAGGTGATCCGCGTCGAAGGAATCACCGGTAGAAGGAAACGAGACCCGCGGCTGCCTGGCTATGAACTCGTGCCGGAAAGTGAGGCAACTGGCTGGCAAGGTAGCTGCGACTGCGGTTGGACTGGTAGACAGTGGCAGCGCGTCCAAGGCCCGGGGAAAACCGACATGGCCAGGTACCGAGCAAAAGCACTAATAGGATCCCCAGCTACACCTCCCGTAGCAGTCGAAGAGACGATCCTGAACGAATGGCAGAGGCATGTAAAGGCTTGGGTCCTGCAGATGGCTGCAGGCAGTTACGAGCGGGCCGCTGTGCGTCTAAACGAGGCAGTTAGCGCAGCACGTGGCTCTGGACTGACTTGGACCGCCATAGGTGCAGAGACAGGAATGACACGCCAAGCGGCTCATCAGCGTTGGAACCAGCCAGAATAGCCGTCACTGGGGAGCGAGCGATCTTCTTGAAACAAACCGCATACTTACCTGCCTATGCCAGAGGACACCATTGCTGCCGACGAATTCGATCACGGACGCAGATGCTAGACCTGCGCATGGATCACCTCGCCCGGGTAAACGCCATGTCAGCGAGCGACCATTCATCGGGTGGCCCCTCATAGGCTTCCCAAGGGTAGTCGTCCGTGGGGGATAGGAGTTCCGCTACTGTGTTCACGTTTCTCGAAAGCCATTCACGCCAGATAGTCCGTTCAATGCGGTACCTCTGTATTTGGCCGACTACAGACTCCAGCACTCCAAAGTATTCTGCAAGTTCTTGGAGGGAGGTCGAACTGACGACCATCCAAAACCGCCCACGGTTCCTCGACACCATGTTCCAGGCGGCCAAGATCTCAAGACTTTCGCTCACAGCAGTCCTGGACAGCTTTGTCCGGATGACCAACTCCGTGGTCGTCAAACCCGGAGTTTGTTCCAGAGCTTCGTAAACAAACGCTGCCGGCAAGCCCAGTTCCCGGAAAACGGGTCTGAGCGCGTGAATCTTGCCTGCTTTCCATAACAATTCCTCGGCCCCTGCACGGAGGCCTTCAGGAACAGTGAGCATGTACAGATCCCCTTTAGTCCCTCGTCCACGCTCAACCAGAGTCACCAGAGGATCCTTTTCCGAACGCAGGGCTCTCAAATGAGAGCCCACAGTTGTGTGGTCAAGTCCCGTCGCCACGGCAATTGACCGATCACCAAATTCGACGAAACGAGACGCGGTCATGTGGGCCGCTGCTCCGAGTGCCCTGAGAACCATGCGTCGCGCCAGACCCGTGCGTGAGCTGGCGTACGTAGGCTCTCTTAGAGATAGAGCATTCCGCCAGGTCCGCAGGTAGCGATGCTCGCTGCTCGCATCAGACATGAGTCCAGTTCCAAGTGGGGGCTGTGTATTGGGCTGGCTTGTGGGGGATTTACGTGCATTGTTATTTCCTGCCTCAACGGCCCGGCGTTTTTGCAGGTAAGCGACCGCGTTTTTCCAGTCCCGCTTCAGGGAGGGAATCCTGTGACGGGAGGCATAGCGGGCATAGAACGATGCGAGTCCAGGCCAAATACCTTGGAGGACTCGTCGTTCTATATCAATGAGACTCATACCAGCGGCGGCCGCCGCCGTCAGGATCGCCTGACGGGCTTCTGAATCGGAGGAGTACCGGTTCGCGTCGTACAGGCCTGATAGCGCCATCTGCTGCATGGACCTGGACATTCGCCCAGCCACTTGCGGTGATTCATAGGCTTCGTCGTCCGCCGACAGTGGCTGCTCCAGTCTCAGCGCTCGTACGCCAGCGATTTCCTCTTTCAGATCTGCGCGAATTGTTGCCCATATCTGTTCCTTGTTTGGGCGTCTCGCAACGTCGTAGGCCATGCTGAGACTCATGGATAGTTCCTGGTAGCCGCCACGCTTGTGCGGAGATCCCGGAGTACGCATGCAACCATGACGCATGTTCTGGTGCGGCGTCTTGTCCAATGTGCGGTATCGGGTGCCTAATGCCTCGACAACATCTCGTGCTTCAGTAAAGCCAATCCGTTTTTCCAGTGGTACGTAGACATGTCGTCCGCCATTGGGCGAGTGGTCTTCAATCCACCGAGCCCCACAGCGGTGCAGCCACGTTTGTAGGGACTTCACATCGGCCTCGACCCAGTCGACGCCTGCAATCGAGGAGTCGAAGTCAAGGAAGATGGCCGAGCAGCTGCCATCCTTGCCGAAGATCCGGGCGGCCGCCGGATAAGTGGGGAGGGTCTCAGTCAGGGCGCGTTCGTGCTTCTGGGGATAGGTCTTACCGCCGTCCCGGGAGAGGCGGATCCGGGGTTGACCTGCGAGAAGAGGCGTAAGGGCAGCCCACACCTGAGCGGCGTTGGAAGTCTGGGATGGCTCTTGAGACACGCCAGCAGCGTCGGCTGCTGGCAGCACGAGAGCGTGCTGTTGTACGATGATTTTGTTCCTGTTCAGGGAATGAGAAAGGGCCGATCCTGCCAGATCGGTTTTGCAACACAAATGAAGGCCTGTTAAGGACTTCCATACGATTTACGATCTGTCTGCCGGCAAGCTATTCGGATCGTGAATCTTCAGCTTCGAAGGCCCGCTAATGGCGGGCCTTCCTTGTATCTATGAGGCCATACGAATCGGGAGTTCATCCTGCTGAGTGAACTGATCCAGCAAGGCCAAATCTTCGCGCAACGACCGGTCGACTGCAGAGGCAACATAGTCGGTGACAGTCATGCCTTTTGCGGCGGCGATCATGTGAACGTCCTCCGCGGTCTTGGCCGGCGTGCGGAAGCCAATGTATTTGCGGAGGCCCTTGCTGGGCCGCCCGCCTCCACGATTGATTACTGCGCTCATTGTCAGGTCCTTTGAATCTCGCACAACCAGGGGTTGTAGCTGGTTCATTGTTGGTGCCACATGCGGTCGATCGGGGTTCCGTTTACAGCTATCGACTGAATCGAACCTAGCACCGCGCAGAGTCTGATCAGGGGATTTGTTTACAGAAAACGGCCCCGCGTGTCGTCTCCCATCGTTCGTGAAGCGTAGGGCCGGCTCCGTCGCTGAGTCTGCTAGGCGCCTGCATCGTCTATTCGCGCCCAAGTGCTCGATGGTCAGCCAGCCTGGGCGAGGCAGGGCCGGGCAAGCGGTAAGGCTCATTACAGCCGTGCTCGCGCGCTTGGGGCAGCTGTCAATTGAATCCACGCTACGCCATCCTTTCCTACTTGTGACAAGCGCTCTATGAGCCCCCCTTGGTATGGTGGGGCCCAGTCGCTTGGCAAGGCGCTGGATAGAAATCCGCCGCCTGAACATGTCTGAAACATGTTTCAGCATAGCTTAGCCGAACCCAATAGCTAGCAAGGGGAGATTAGTGGTGGCGCAAGGTCTGCCTACTCTTTCGATAACCACATCAGAACGAGCGTTCCGGGACGCGTCCGAAGCTTTCTCGGCGCTGAAGTTACCGACCAGGATCACCCTTGAACTGCTTGTCGGGGCCGTCGAAGAAATCCGTGGCCGCCGAATCCGAATCCGTTCAACAGACCGCCTCATAGGCACTTCCATTTGTGGCCTTTGGTTGCCTGGAAAGCGACAGGAGTGGGTGTTCCACCCACCTACGCCTTGGGAACTTCAGCGGCAGCAGTTCATCCTCCACGAGCTTGCGCATATGATCCTTGGGCACGACGCGCATCCCGGGGCAGGGGCCCTACTTCATGACGGGCTGCAGAGTCTTCCCCCGGATCTGGTGCGGAGAGCGCTCATGCGGACGGAGTTCGGAAGCGTCGAGGAAGCAACAGCCGAGTACCTTGCAGATCTCATGGCTGAGGCCCTCAGGGAGATCCCCGGTGAGCCGGGTGCATTTGAGGAGGTCTTCGGCTAGTGGAAATCCTTGCGGCAACGCTGATGGCCGCCTTGACTTTGATCGTCCTAGCAACCCGACGCCCAGGAAAGGACACAAGTATTCTCTGGGCGGCGGTGCTTATTTGCATTTCATTGGCCCTAAACATCAACGCTGCATATACGTTCGTAGATGGACTGTTAGCTGGACGAAACTACGTCGATTTGGGAGCCAATCTCCTGTTGTTGGTTGGCGTCTACTTCCTGGCGCGCGCGATCCACCGAGCAGCCAGCCCCGCTTCAGAAAGGGTGGCGTCACCACGAGTCCTGGGCAAGTCCGGCGTCATCATCGCCGCCTCAGCAGCCACCGCCTTATTTGCGTTCATTGACGCGCCAAACACATCTACGATGTTCATGCGAGAATACGGGGACCAGCCTGCTGCAGCCCTATATTCGGCGGTACAGTACGCGTACATCGGTGCTGTTATGGCCACGGCGGGTTGGACATGCTTGCGGTTTCGCAGTTCCTGGAGTACGGGCGTCTTCACATTGGCATTCGGTTTGGTGGGCTTGGGATGTGCGTCCGCGGTCCTGTTGGTGGTCAACGTTCTACTGCTGGATCTTCTGAATGTTCTTGGCAATGAGGAAGTCATGACGTCGCTCGGCGGCATCTACGCTGTGCTGAATTCTATGACCTTCATCCTCCTCTGCACTGGGCTCGCGCTGCCGCGCGCGAGCCGCAGGGTCTTGACAGTCCTTGATTCCAATAGGACGAACGCCGTGCTGTCAGATTTAAAGCCCGTATGGAGCAGGGCTGTCATCGGAAACTCAGGTATAACTCTGGATACACGAGTAGTGACTTACCGGGATCACAGACCCCGCCGCGAGTTGCATCGCATGATTGTCGAGATTCAGGATTCTCTCGTTAGAGATCCTAAAGCTCGCGAACGAATCGGTGATGACGGACTGTCTAAACTGGCCCGGGCCACAGGCCATCTGGAGACCCGACCGTGGCGCTCAAGGTAATAAGCGTCGCCGCATCACTTGTAGCAGTTGCCAGTTGTGGAGCAGCAGCTATTACGGCCGCTGCTGCTAGGCAGTCATTGTCTCCCGCATCCCGGAAACGATACGACATCGTTCCTCTATCGGTAACTGATGAGGAGATTGAGCTCTGGGCCACGAGAAGGACGGATCTACCGGGCATTTTCGGACTCGACATCTTCGGAGAGGATGAACCGGCTGCTGTCGGACCCGTTATTGCGAAGGCGGACGATACTGTCAGGCGCAGCCTCATCCGCAGGCCAGTCTCACTATCAACAGATTCACGGTGCAGGTGGAGTGGCATAGTGGCTGCCACTCCCGAACGCCCGTTCAGTGAAATCCAGCTGCCTACATCGGTAGGGCTGGCCCCAGCATGGGTTGTGGACAAAGGCAGCGATGTCTGGGCGATCCATGTGCATGGCCAGGGGAGTGACCGCCGTCAGCCCTTGCGTGGCGTTGCCAGTGCAACGACCATGGGCCTGAACTCCCTAATCGTTTCGTATCGCAACGATGGTGACGCTCCAGCATCAGCCGACCGCCGATCCCACCTCGGAGAGTCGGAATGGCGCGACTTGGAAGATGCGCTGCAGTTCGTTTCCGATCGAGGAGGGACCAAATGCATCGTATTCGGGTGGTCACTCGGTGCCACCATCGCCATGAACACCCTTCAGCGTTCCAGACTCGCAGGCATGATCAGCGGCATTGTGATGGTCTCGCCTGTACTCAGCTGGGAGGCAGTCCTCCGAGCTAACGCAAGGCACCAGGGTTGGCCTCCTAATTTGGGGTCGCAAGTCGTATCGCTGCTGGGATCTAAAGAGCTTAGCCGGCTGGCCGGGATCAGCACGCCCCTGAAGATCAGGCAAGCAGACGCCTCCAGGCTAGGCTGTCCGCTCAAGACACCTATCCTGATTCTTCATAATAGAAATGATTGGTCTGTACCCTTCGAGACTTCAGCCCGATTTGCTGAAACCCATGCGCAACATGTGGAACTCGTTGAGTTTGAGTGCTCGGGCCACACTCAGGAGTGGAATTCGGACCCGGTAGGGTGGGATTTGGCAGTTCGTCGTTGGTATGGAAGGTTGTTCCAGCCAAGCGCAACTGTGGGCAAAGCCGAGAAAACGGCTGGTGACATTTAGATGGGGTTGAATAATGGCTGGCGGTGATACTGCCCGAGATCGGCTTGCACGGGCGGAGACCCTTGCACGCAAGGTGAATTTGTTGTTGGACGTCGTAGTGGCGGAGGGCGGCAAATCCTACGAGTTCGCTGATATACAGATCGGCGTCCGTCAGCACGGATACGAGCTGTCCAGGACCCGCTGGTGGCGTATCAGAAGTGGGGAATCGCCCGAGGTGGTCCCGGTGGAAGCATTGATTGCACTAGCCAAGTTCTTTGAAATTGACCCTGTGTACCTCACTGAAGAAACTGGTGACCTTCCGGAACGCATCGAGAAAGAGCTACAGCTCCTTAAGACGATGCGGCGAAACAAGTTGAAGAACATAGCCGCCCGAACTCTTGGCGATATTGATATCAAGACGCTCGATGCAATCAACGCCCTACTGGACGACGTAGAAAAGTTCGAAAGAAACGAGACCGAAGCGGACTGATTCATGTTCGAAACATGTTTCATTCCTGTTAGGGTTGAGCCATGCCCATCAGGATCGCCGCCCGCATACCGTCGTCATCGGCCTTCAATGTAATCGACATACGCCCGCGACAGTTCTTGAATCCTCGCGGGCTGCAGCTCGTAAGTGACATCTCGACCTTGGCGCATGCCTCGCGGCGGATCAGTCTTGATCAATCCTGTTGCAGCAAGGGCTTCCAGGTGTCGGTTCAGGCTAGGTCGACTGATCTCCAACACATATTGCAACTGGCCGATTGTCGAAGGACCCAGTATGGCCAACTGACGCAAAACGTCCGCCTGTGCCCGACTGCCCATGAAACTTATTGCGGCCTCAACACTGGAGGGCAGATTGGGGCGGATCAGTCGCGGCATGGGTCCATCTTGCCGGACTTTGCGCCGAACTGCCGCTTGGTCGTTAACCCACTCTATTAGTAATCAATAGAGTGGGTTACTGGCTGATGGAATTTCTTCGTCAAAGATGCTTTCGTACCCGCGAGTCGGTCACAGGTTGTCCTAGCAGCCAGTCTTTTCCAGCCCTATTGCTCGGAGCGATCCTAGCGATGGTCTTGCTGTTGGGGTCCATGAAACCACCGAGAAGCCCATGGGGAGGGACGGGTTTTGAACAACATGCTGCGGTTCGGCACACAACGGCCGGTGAACGCATCACTGCCTACCTGTCACAATCACCGTGCTGGGGCAAAGCAATGATCGCCCGGAAAGCCATCACCAGTGGGTCGATCGTTGCGCTGCTGACGCTTGGCTTGGTGACTGTTGTCCTAGACGAGAGCGATCCGGCGCAGGCAGCATCATCGTGTGCTGCTCCTGCCGGTGTAGCTGCAGGTCCTGCCCCTGCCGGGGGAGTGCCCGGGTTTGATGCCGAGCAGATGAAGAACGCCCAAGCGATTATGAACGCGGCCAAGTCCTTCAAGCTGCCGGTCGCCGCGCAGCTGATCGGCATCCAAGCCGCGATCGGTGAGTCCACGCTCCGCGTCATCGACTACGGCGACGGGGCCGGTCCGGATTCGCGTGGGTTGTTCCAGCAGCGTGCCAATGGCGCGTGGGGATCGTATGGGGACCGGATGGATCCCACCATTTCGGCGACGAACTTCTTCAAGGCACTCGAGAAAGTGGAGGGCTGGGAAACCCTCGAACCGACAATCGCCATCCACCGGACGCAGCGGAACGCGGACCCTAACCACTACACGAAGTTCCGCGCTCAGGCCACGGAAGTCTTCAAAGCCTTGGGTGGAGAGTCCGGCGCATCTGTGGACTCGTCCGGTGTGTGCCCGGCTGAAGGCAACCAGGTTGTGGGGGACTTGGCCGGCAAGTGGGTCAAGCCCATGGACGGGGCGATCAACAGCAGCGGTTACGGGCCCCGTCCTGCACCTCCCGGCACTGCCGGCGGAGTGCTGGCCAACTTCCACTACGGGATCGACTTCGTTCACCCCGGAGGACCGGGAACGATCGTGGCCATCACGGACATGAAGATCGTTAAGGTCCGCAACCTCGATGGCCTGTTCGGCACCGGCGTGACCGGGCAGACCGTGGACGGAAAGCTCACGATCGGCATGTACCACATGGAAGCCGGGTCGGTGAAGGTCAAAGAAGGCGACACCGTGGCCGCCGGGACACCCCTTGGCACAGAAGGCGCAACGGGCAACGTCACCGGCCGCCACCTCCACATGGAGTTCTTCGCCGGTGCCCTGCCCAACCCCATGGTCCCGATAAATCCCACCATCGACCCGCTTCCGATCCTGAAAGAGAAAGGCATTCTCTGATGCACAAGCACGTCGCACTCACAGTCGCTCTGGCCGCCGCGCTCTCCTTGAGTGCCTGCGCCGGAAACGCGGGCACCGAACCAGCACCCGATTCCACCCCCATGGTGAACACCGGACAGGCCGGCCAGGAGAGCCAGCATGCCGAAGACGGCCACGATCACGGGGCCGATGAGCACTATGGCGTTCCTGAGGTGACGTGGGACGCGGCATCGGAGAACTCGGTCAAGGACACCGCGGCCAAGGTCATGGGCCTGTTCGCCCGTCCCGACGTTCCGGAAACAACCTGGTTCGCTGACCTCGCCCCGCATCTTGCACCGGAATACGCCGAGGACGCGAAGTACATCGACCCGGCACGGGTGCCCATCCGCAAAGTCACGGACGGACCTGCGATCAGCAGGGACGTCGGCAACCCGATGACGGTCACCGCGATGTTCTCCACCGATGCGGGCCGCTGGAAGATGCTGCTCCACCGTTCCGGACAGCAGCAGCCCTGGCTGGTAACAGCCATCTCCCCGCAAGACCCGACGTCATGAACCTTTAGACAGAACCTGAAACGAGCGAGAGGAACCGTCCGATGAGCACGAACTGGCAAGGGAGCGAACGGAAGAACCGCGGACCCATCAGCCTGACCGACACCGAACCCGAAGAAACCGCAACTGAGCCGGCCACGATCATCCACGCAGTACCGGATGCCGAACCGGCAGCGGCCGAGACGAAAACTGAGACGGTGGTGGACCACCGCGAAGCACCTTTGGTCAGTGGCCGCCGCAGCGCGGCCGTGCTTCGTAAGGAGAACGTGAACGACCAGCTGCCGCCGGCCACCGGCTGGCAGGCATTCCTGCGCGCGGTCAGCTTCGGTCTGATCAGCCCCAAGGTAGGCGCAGCCGAGCTGGCACGCCGGGCGGATCTGTCCGCGATCCAGCGGGTGTACTCCCGTCCGATGCAGATCATGGTCGCCCAGCCCCTGGGCGGGGTGGGCAAGACGATGTGCAGCGTCGGGCTGGGCTCCACGTTCGGGATCCACTCCGGCCAGCAGACGCTGGTGTGGGACAACAACGAGATGATGGGCACCGCCGGCGTCCGGACCAACGCGAACGACTCCACCCGGACCGTCTGGGATCTGTTGAACGTTTTGGAGTCCTTCGAGACCGTCACCGCCCGTAAAGGTGAACTGTCCTACTACACCCGCCACCAAGGCAATAACCAGTTCTCCGTCCTGGTCGCTGACGAGGACGCGGACCGGATGAAGTCCATTGGTGCCGATGAGTTCAACCGCATCCACACCGTGGTCAGCCGCTTCTACGACACCATCATCGTGGACACCGGGAACAACACCCGCTCAGCGAACTGGCTCGCCTCGATCGAGGTCACCGACCAGCTGGTGATCCCCACGACGTTGAAACGCAACGCCGTCGTCTCGGCCCTACGGATGATCGAGCAGCTCGAATCCATGTCCGAGCGCACCGGCAACCCTCACTACAAGGAGCTGGTGAGCAACGCCGTCGTCCTGGTCACCCAGGGCGGCGGGGCGAAGGTCTCCGCAGCCGAGCAGGCTGAGCTACGCGAGAACCTTGCCTCCGCGGTGCGGGTCCTGATCGACATCCCGTATGACGGTGCACTGGATACCGGCTCCATCATCGACTGGCAGCTCGTCGGTGACCCGGCCCGCCGCGCCTTCGAACGGGCCTCAGCGGAAATCGCTGAAGGCCTCCTGGCCGTTGACCGCGCCACGTCCACCAAAACCACCAACCGATAAGGAATCAAGAATCATGTTCAGCACCATCAGCAACGGAATCATTATCCGGACCGCAGTGCCCACCATCGACAACCCCCTTGACGGCGTAACACCCAGCATCAGCGTTTTCGGCGTGAAGTTCGAAGGAGCTGTCCAACTGATTCTCGGCGGCCTCTGGGCTCTTGCCCTGCTCATCCTGGCAGGATATTTCATCTGGAACCTCATGAAATGGGGCATCGCCCGCAACCGCGGCCACTCGGACGATATCGAAGAAGGCGCAGCAGGGGCCAAGAAGACCGGCATGGCCTTCGGTGCCGCAGCTGGCGCCAGTGTGATCCTCGGCGGCATCCTGGCACTTGCCACCGCAGCAGGAGCCTAGCCCATGCGGAAACACTGGAAACTCCTCACAGCTTTGGGGGCAGTGATCCTGGTTATCGCTGTTGCCGTCGTCCTGCTGAACCCGCCAGTACCGGCGGCCAAACCGGATGATCCCAGCTCCCTGCAGGCATCCGGGAAGTTCGGGTTCCCTGTTTCCGGGATCAAGATCGGCGAAGGCGGGACCAGAACCGCCAGCGACGGCAAGACCATCACCGGCTACAACGGCAGCTGCGACTCAGCCGCCCAAGCAGCCGCCAACTACACCCACCTCATCGAGGACGTAAACGTTGCAACCTGGGCGCAGCAAAAGAAGACCCTCACTGAGGTAGGCAAGCAGGGCCCTTGGGTGGAGAGAGTCAGCTACAAAGGGGATCTGCTAACCACCGCCAAGGATCTGCCCAACGGGCCTTTTGACGGTGGTTGGTTTACACGCTCAGATGTAGCCTCTGGTGGCTTGTACCGCGTTGTCAGCTGCGATGAGAAGAAGAGATCCGTTGTCCAAGTGTTCACTGGAGCAATTGCGGCCAGAGTCAGCAAAGCCCCTGCAGCCTTCTTCCAGACTGTCACGTTTGAGCTCGTGTGGGACGGGGACTGGAAGATTTCCGACGCCGCAATTGTGGCCAACGGCCAGGATTTCGGCGGACGAGTCAAAGACGGTGGGCCGATGAGCGTGGGCACCGAAATGGATGACGAGGTCACACCGGTTCTGCGGGACGATCTGGTCAATGCCTTCTTCAAGGACATCAGCCGTGAGGGGTGGGCTGAGTATGCAAACGCTAAGCGCTAGCAGGACGATCCGCCTGGTCGCAGTCTTGTTAGCGTTGTTTCTCGGCTTCGGGGTAATCGCCGCCGGTCCTGCACAGGCAGCGGACGAAGTGAGCAAGTCAGAGAAATTGAACGCGGACCAACTCAAGCGCCTCGCAGGCCTGCCGGAGGATCAGAGAGCGAAGATCAAAGACCGTCTGAATCAGGAACTGGGCAAGTCAGCCTGCGCGGACATGCTGTTTTTCGGAGCCATGGGTGGGAGTAACTGTGAAAACGTTGCGGCCAATGCGTTCGGCACATTCTTGACCACGCCCGAGAAGTCCTTGGATTACGACGGCAGTAACACGGTTCCGTTCTGCGCTGCGCTGTCGGGAGCTGGGGCGCCTGCATCAGCCACGGCGTGGTGCGCCCAGGGGTCCGTGTTTAATGAATTCGCTCCCGTTGCTGGCGTTGTGATGCGGACGGTCATCTCGGCGATGCCGGGCGGCCAGGTCGTCCTGGGCACGGTCGATACCGTGGCGTTCATCGCTAACGCGAAGGACGGGTTTGAGAAGTTCGCGAACACGGTCAAGGCCGAGGGTGTGAAGTCCACCAACGAGGTGCTGAACAACCTGTTGAAGGTCTCAGTGTTCGAGGTTGATGATGGCTTCCGTGCCACGTGGGCGGTGTTCGCGGGGATCGGGATCCTGGTCATGGGGTTGGTGTATTTCAAGCTCTGGAAAGACGTCGCGAACGAAGAGATCGATATGGATTCTGCGCGGACGTCGCTGCTTTGGTACGGGCCGTTGTCCATGGTCTTGGTGCTGTTCGGTCCTCCTATCGGTTATGTGATCAACGGTTGGATGAGCGGTGTCACTGAAGGGATCACGTTCTGGACTTCCAGCCGGGTCACGGACTTCGGGGTCGCTATTTCCCGGTTCGCTTCCTATGAATCCAGCGGCGCGTTCGGGCCCCTGGCTGCGGTGCTGCTGTTTGGGTTGTTGTTCATTGCTGCCTGGGCCATGCTCGGGTTGCTCGCCTTGCAGCCGCTCGCCCTGTACCTGCTTGGGCTGGGCATCGCGATCATGGTCGGCTTCTTGATCCACCCGAAGTACCGCGAACGCGTGGGCAAGGTCGGCGCGCTGTGGCTCGGGATCTCCCTGTCGAAACCGCTGCTGCTCCTGCTCATGGGTGCAGTGTTCAGCTACATCGCCTCGCGTCCGGCGTTCGTCGGCGAGGGCGTAGACGATGGCATGGTGAACGCGACGTCAGTGTTCCTGGCCGCGGCCGCGATGTGTGTTCTGGCTTTCGCTCTGCCGATGCTTTACAAGTACATCCCGATCCTGCCGTCCTCCTCAAGCAGCCTTGGTGAGGGCCGTCAGTCCATCGCCGGACCAGCCATAGTCGCCGGGGCGGGCGCGGCAATCTCCTCGGCCATCCGACAGAAACGGACCGCGCAGGTTCAGTCCGGCACCACCGGCGGGCGGAGCGGGCGTCCTAACGGCGGTGCTCCTGCCACGAACGGCCCCTCTTCGATGACAGCGCAATCAGAGGGCCAGGGCAGCTCAGGACTTGGATCGAGTGGTCCCGGTATCTCCGGCCGCCGCAGCGCAGCTTCCAGGGTTCCCAACGAACAGGATTCTCTCTCCGGACAGGACCGCCAAGGCAGTCAGGCCCAAGGACAGGGACAGCCGGAAACTCGCACGATCGGGGAGCTGCAGAAAGCCGATCGCGCCGGAACCGGCGGCGCCAAAGCAGCACAGGCTTTGAAGACCGGTGCCGGGGCAGTGGGGCGGGGATCGGTGAAGGTCGCAGCCGGCGGCGCGACGGCGTTCCTGCTCGCGGGCCGGGAAGCTGCACGTCAGGCCTCCATGCGCGGCCAGCGCTCTGCCCGTTCGATGGCACCGGATACCGACCACATCAGTGGCCGGTAAGAGAAGTACGGCAAGGAGTAGGTAGTCATGGGAAGAATGGTTGTTGTCGGCGGTGAGGTCCAGAGCCGTGGCCTGTTCGGGGGAAACCGCACGGCACCGGAATGGATCGGCCTGTCCGCCGCCATCGGTACCGCGCTGCTGGTCCTCCTGGTCGGCGGCAGCAGCGTCGTGGCACTGATCCTCGCCTCGGTGCTGGTTCTGGCCGGGGTCATCCTGACCACGCCCAACAAGTTCTCCGGTCACCGCTCTCTTGGTGCTCTCTTCGTCGAGGTCCGGCACAAGAGGGTCCGCGCCAAGAACAAGTCCTTGGTCTACGTTCCGGTCAAGGACCGCCCGCAGACGCGGATGATCAAGGCCGGGAAGAAGGACCGTGACCGCGCCGACGAGAGCGGCATGATCGAGGTGCCCATCCGGCACAAGGACAACGCGCCGCTGATGGTTGGCACTGTCCGCCACTTCACCATCGAAACCCCGGAAGGGCCGTTGGTCATCTTCCGGCACCAGGGCAAGATCAAGAAGTCCTACTACACGGCAACGATGGAGGTCATGGGCTCGTCCTCCGGAATCCGGGAGGAATACCGGAAGGAATCAGGACATATTGCCCGTGGCCAGTACCTCGCCCGGCTGGCTCGCCGCCAATCCCTCATCACCCATATCCAGACGTTGGCCCGGGCGGTGCCGATGGACTCGGCAGACCATCTGCTGTGGGTCAAAAAGCGTGTCGCGCAGAACGTTCCGCGGATCCTGTTGGAGTCCTACGGTGACCTGTGCGAGACGACCCGTTCACGCTCCGAACAGCACCGCACCTATGAGACGTTCCGGATCCCCGGCTCCGCTGCCCTGTACCGGCGTGCGGAAGCCTACGGGTCAGGGGACGAAGGGATTGGTCAGGCGATTTATCAGGAAATCCGCTCCGTCATGGCCCAAGCGTCCATGATGGGCTCCATCACGAACTCCCGGCCCCTTGGCCCCCAGGCCATGGCCGCTCTGCTGCGTCACCTGCAGGACCCGGACTTCGATATCGACGACTACGACGGCGCCAACCTGATGGACTGCTGGCAGCACCTGGACGGCGCAGCCTCTCCCGTCTCCCTGGTAGTCAATGACCACTGGCACATCCGCACCGGCTATGTCCCGGCCTCGGCGTTCAGTCCCGCACCGATCCCGGTTGAGGCGTTGGAAGCGATCATCAGCGGCATCCAGCCAGCCGTGGTGCACTCGGTGTCAATGGTCATGGAGCTTGAAGATGCCCGCAGCGCCCGGTCGAAGGCCCGCTCCGATGCAGCGATGGACCGGGCCACAAGCAACGAGGTGGCCAAGTCCGGTGTCGTCACCGATGGCACCGAAGAAGTGTTGATGGGTGCCTCCACCCAGCGCCTCCTGGATCTGAAGCCTGGCTCCGGCCACCACGGCGCGGCCTACGGGCTGTATATCTCTTTCGCGGTGGAGGACGCGAACGAGATCCTGTCCACCACCGACATTGTTGAGGCAGCAGCTTCCGATGCCGGTATCGAGTTCATTGATTGGTTGGATCACCGCAACGACCTTGCCCTGATCACCACCATGCCGTTCACGAGGGGAATCCGATGAGCACCACGAACGAGACCAAGCGTTTGAGCCTGCCGTGGGCTGCCGCCAGCAAATCCAAGCGGACCATCAGGGCACAGGCCCGCGCCGGGAAGCTGGAACTCGAAGCAGCAGCAGCCGACACCACGGCCGAAGGATTGAGCCGCAGGAAGCCGCTGACAAAGAAGGCTGTGCAGAAGGCCGAAAAGAAGGAAGCCAAAGAGCGTGAGCTGGCCGAGGCCAAAGCGAACGCCACAACACGCTGGCATCACGATCGCAAGTGGGCGTTCGCGTCGAAGCTGGGGTTCTACGACCCGGCCGCACCAGGTGTGGCGTCTTCGACCCGGCAGATGGAGTTCTCGCATATGGCGATTGCGTCCCCGCCGACGTCGCACCGCGGGCTGGTGTTCGGCGTCGATGCCGGGTCCGGGTGGATGGTCGTCCACGACCCGTTCACCGCTTACGGTGACACCCTCGAATCCCCGAACGTCTGCTACATCGGTGACCTCGGGCAGGGGAAGTCCTCGGCCATGAAAACCTGGGGCGTGCTCCGTCAGCTGATCCTCGGCCGCCGCGTCGTGGTGATCGATAAGAAGTACCAGAAGGACGTCGGCGGCGGCGAGTACACACCACTGGCACGGAGGCTCGGCGTCGCTCCGGTCCGGTTCAGCATTGGTGGGGGAGGATCCCGGATCAACATCCTGGATCCCCGTATTGCTGCCCGACTGAATGAAGAGACCAACGACAGCGCCGAAGCGTTCCGCACCCCGGCCGGCCAGTCGATGCTGGTCCGTGCCGTGATGGAAGAAGCCCTCCGCCGGCCGATGACGCCCAAGGAAGGCAAAGCAGTCCGCATGGCACACCGACAGGCGTTGACGGATGCGAAGAAGGCCGGGGAAGTCGCGCACATCGGGCACGTCCTCAGAGCCCTTTATGCGCCCAATGAGGCCGCCGCGAAGGCTACGAACCTGACCGTGGAAGAGCTGCGCGGCTGGGGCCAGGACCCGGCCTTCGAGCTGGAACGCATGATCGAAGATGACCTCGCCGGCCTGATCGACGGGGAAACCAGCGCTGACATTCAGCTCAACGCCGGCCTGACGGTCTTTGACGTCTCGCTCCTGCCCGAGGACGGTCCGGCGCTGCCGATCGTCATGACGATCATCAACACCTGGCTGGCAAACACCCTCTACCGTCAGGAAGAAGCAGTCCCCACGATTCTGCTGATTGAAGAGGCTTGGCACACCGTCCAAGGCTCGGTGGCCACGGTGACCCGCCGCAACACCAAGCTCTCCCGCGCACTTTCCCTCTCGTGCCAGTTCGCGTTCCACCACATCTCCGACATCCCGGCAGACAGTCCTGCGATCTCCATGCTCAAGGAATGCGGCACAGTGCTTTTGTACAAGCAGCAAAAGAGCGCGGACGCGCTGGCCTGCGAAGAGATGTTCACCCTCCCCGTCGGGACGGCCGAGGTCATCACGAAATTGGTCAAGGGCACGTGCCTGTTCAAAATCGACCAATACGATCCTTTCGAAGCCATCCACGTCCGCAGCCCTTTGGAAGTCGAACTGACCGACACGGACGGGGCCATGAAGTCCACCTCCACCATTGCGTTCACCGAAGAATCCAGCACCGACGACGCCATGGAGGTCATCCGGGCATGAGCAAGCAAACCTCAACAGACACCCTGATGAAACTGGGCCTCGCCGCCGTCGTTGCCGGTCTGGTGGCCATTGCTTGGGTCGCGGCCTTCCTCGGTGAGTTCCTGACCCCGACGGGGATGCCGTGGACGAACGTCACGGAGTTGGTGGCGCGCTTCAAGGAAGGCACCTTCGCCTGGCCCGGGGCTGCGACATGGATTGCGATCGTCCTGGCGCTCATGGCTCTCTTCGGTGTAGCGCTCCTGTCCGCCGGCCGTGGCGGTACGGGCAGTGCAGCGCAACGTGAGTTGGGCAGCCGACTCGCAACCGGCGCCAAGCTCGCCCCTCTGATGGAGAAAGAGCGGAAGAAGGATGCCGCACAGTTGCACCCGAAAGCCGTGGGCCTGCCTCCTGGCCAAGTGTTGGGCCAGACTGCTGCCGGGAAAGCTGCCGTTCTCTATCAGGGCTGGCGGGATCTGGGTGTCTGCATCATGGGCCCTGGCTCCGGTAAGACATCCTGCTTCGTGGTTCCTCGTCTGGCAGCAGCTCCCGGCGCTGCACTGATGACCTCGAATAAGGTTGACGGCGTTGCACAGGTCATCGCCGCCCGCCACCAGCTGGGAACGGTCTGGTTGTGGGATACCGGCAAGATCTACCGGCAGTCCGACAAACCGGACTTCATTTTCAACCCTCTGTCGGAAGTGAAAGGCACCGAGGATGCCATGCGCCTGGCGTCGTGGATCATCACAGCTTCTGTGAAGAACAACCCACGTACCGAGAGCGAAGCGGCCGAGGACGCCCAGTTCGGCCCCGCCGGTGAATCCTGCCTGGCGTGGACTCTGCTGGCTGCAGCCCTGACCGGGAAGGCCCTGGGAGATGTCCATGAATGGATCTCCAAAGGATCGTTCGAGAAAGTCAGCAACATCCTCGCCGACCACTACCCCCGCCCCGCTGCGGAGATGAGGGGCTTCGACAAGTGGCCCGACCGTACACGCGGATCCTTGGTGGCCACCACACAACGCATGTGCCGCGACCTGGTGCACGACGCCATCCTGGCGTGGACCACTCCCACCCCGGGCATCAGGAACTTCGACGCAGCCAAGTTCATGGAAGGCCGCCAGACCATGATCCTGCTGTCCGAGCGTGGCCCCGGCGGTGCCGGTGCTGTTCTCACCGCGATGATCAAAGCCATCTGTAACGCCGCCGTCCGCGGAACCCCCGGCGAAGCACGGCTGACCATCCCCCTGGTCGGCGAGCTGGACGAAGTAGCCAACATCGTTCCCTGGCCTACCCTGCCCCAGGACTTCAGCCATTACGGCTCCCGAGGCCTCTGCTTCACCCTTTACCTGCAGGGCTGGTCCCAAGGCTGCGGCGAATGGGGCACCAAAGGCATGCAGACGTTATGGCAAATGTCCGGAACCCGGTTCGTGGGCAGCAACGAAGAAACCGATTGGACTGAAGGCCTGTCCAAGGCGATCGGCACCTACCAACGCAAGGAACAAGGCTCCGACCGGAAGGAACGCCTGCCCAAGGTCAGTGTGCAGGATTTCGCCGACCTGCCAAAGTTCTCCGGGATCCTCAGCAGCAGCGCTGCCCCGGCCACCTTGCTCCGGCTCACCCCCTGGCACAAGAACAAGGAACTGAGCAAGACCATTGAGGCCGGCATGGCGGCCGCGACCGCCATGGCCAAGGGCGAACCCCAGCCGGCCACGGATCCCGTTCCTGAAAAGCAGGTCACAGCATGAGCGACACAACTGCAGAAACCCCTGAACTGAGCGAACAGGAACTCATCGATAACTTCGTGCACTGGGTTGAAGCCTTCATCCATGACATTGAAGCCGTTACTGATGATGAGAACAGCCGGTACTGGTGCTCGCAGTGGTGGAACCACCCCGAAGCGGTCACCAGGCTCCGCGCCCTGTACGAGGAGTACGTCCGGGCCGAAGCCGAAAACACCCTCTCCGGCTGGTTCGTCTACCACTGGGACGCCCACTCCAGGACGCTCTTCTCAGCCACCGGCCCGTTCGAGCTGTGCCGGGAAGAGCACCGCTTCTTCAACCGCCAAGACACATACACTCCACGATTGGTGACAGAAGCCGTGCCCAATTGCTGGGCACCATGAGGCGGACACCAATCCGCGGGGGACAACGGCGAATACTTGGGCAGGAAAACTGAGTCGACAGACTACATGGCCGTCCGGGACCCCGAGACGAAAACCCCGATGTCCGAGATCTAGCGACCACTGACCCGATTTCTCCGACGCCGTTCAACTCGCTGTCGTACCCGGCTTTAGCCCTCGCACTCGATGCAGTACGAGTGGCCGTTGGATTCACGGGCCAGCTGGGACCGGTGCCGGACCAAGAAGCAGGAATAACAGGTGAACTCGTCCTCTGCCTGGGGAATGACCTGAACGATGAGCTCTTCGGAGACAATTTCTCCTCCGGGCGTCAGACCCTCATCGAGGGCATCTGCCTCGTCCAATTCGGTGACCACGCTGCGGGCATCAGGCGCGTTGGCTGACTTCAGCGCCTCCAGCGAGCTGTCCTGAGACTCCTTGACGTCGGAGCGGAGATCGTCGTAATCAGTTGCCAATTAAGTGATTCTCTTTTCTGGTGTTCGGTTCAGACGACACTGCAACGCGCACCACCGCATCATTGTTCCCACGGAGAAATGGCCTGTGGAAGAGACATAGTCGGCGAAATCAATTGTCCAGACGCTGTCTGGACAATTGAGTCTTGAGCGTCAGTGGCAACTATTAGGGTGGAGTGCATGACTGACGCACGCGCCCTGGCCCTGCCCGCGGGCTACACCGATCTTTTGGCCTCGCTCAAGGAACGTGTCCGGTCCGCGCGCGCAACGGCCCTTCGAACGGTCAATACTCAGCTGATCGAATTGTATTGGTCCATCGGCAGAACGGTGTTGGAGCGCCAGCAGGTCGAGCAATGGGGGAGCGGGGTCATTGGGCGTCTGGCTGAGGACCTCCGGGCAGAGTTCCCCGAGATGAAAGGCCTGTCACGGTCCAACCTCTTTTACATGCGGGGCTTCGCCGAAGCTTGGCCGGAGCCAATTGTCCAACAGGCTGTTGGACAATTGCCGTGGGGACACATCACGGTGCTGCTGGACAAACTGGACAATCGACGTGACCGGGATTGGTACGCCGGCGCCGCAGTTGAGCACGGATGGTCCCGCAACGTCCTGCTGAACATGATCATGAACCGGACCCTGGAAAGGACCGGCGCGGCGCCGTCGAACTTTGTCCAACGGCTTGTTGGACAAGATTCCGAGCTAGCCCAGCAGGTCGCCAAGGACCCCTATAATTTCGAATTTCTGGGCCTGTCAGGTGAGGTTGCCGAACGAGACCTGGAACTGGCGCTGACCAGCCGGATCACTGAAACCCTGCGTGAGCTCGGACCCGGATTTTCATTCGTCGGCCGACAAGTCCACTTCGATGTTGACGGCGACGACTACTACGTCGACATGCTGTTCTTCCACATGGACCAGAACCGATACGTGGTTATCGAACTGAAAACCGGAAAATTCCAGCCCGAGTACGCCGGCAAACTGAACTTCTACGTCGCCCTCGTCGATGACGTGCTTCGCCGTGAGCACCACAACGAAACCATTGGCATCCTGATCTGCGGCACCAAAAATGACCGAAGCGTCAGGTACAGCCTTGGCCGCTCCACCTCTCCCATGGCCGTCGCGGCCTACACCTACGACAAACTCCCGGCAGCAGAGCAAAAGGCCCTGCCCAACGAAGGACATCTCGTCGCGGCCCTCGAGTGGGCAGAACTTGACGAAGGAGAGCCGCAGCCCGGCTAGGCACTACCCGAAAAACGAACCAGGTTCGGCAGAAGCTGATGGCCAAGTGGCAAACCAGATTGTCCAAAGAACTTTGGACAATTGGCCTTAGCCACCATCGTCACCGGTGCTGCACCCCGATAACGCCGATAAGTGCCCATATGTCGCGTAGCCAGCTTCGTTTCTGCATCCACAGAAGACAGATGAGATGGATCAAAGGACCCACCCTAGCTGACGGTTTGTTGAGTGAGGGTGTTGGCGAGGCGGTAAGAATCAGTGCCAATTTCGACAATGGTCGATGAGGTCTGGCGCGCATCTCCCCGGTTCACAACGAGAGCGTCACTTCTTCGGCTGCATGGGTCGACTGGAGGGCTGTTTCAGCGACCCGCCGGACGTTGGTCAGAAACGGTTCGTCAGCGCCCGTGAGCCGCGAGGAAGGATTGGATCTCGGCTGCGATCTCGGTTGATTTCGTGTGGTGAAGGTAATGGCCCGCGTTCACCGGCACGATGCGCGTCAGAGTTGAGGCGGCGACATAGTCGGCGGCAGCACGCTGCAGCCACGCGGGAGGCTCCCCGTGCTCTGCGGTAATGAACAAGAGGACCGGCGTGTCGGCGGGGAATTCGAGCTCTGCAGCGTCTAGCACGGATTCTGGGACTCGGGCAGATTGATCCATCACATTGCGGCTCAGCCCAGTCCAGTTCGTGAACATCTGCTGTGCCGCGAGATTGGACCTCGAATAGCCGTCGGCGCTGGCAGCGCCGGAGGTGAGTTGGGGGTCTTGACCGAGTGCGAGCTGGATCGGGCGCGCCCACCCCATTGCTGTAGCCCATCCGAGGTAGGCCGGGATCGGTGCTTCGATCGTGCTGTCACTGGTCTTCGGCGCGAAATCCTGGGCACGTGGCAGCGTCGGGTCCAACCCGATCACGGCTGCTGTGTCTGCTGGAAAATCTGTGGCGAACTGCTGCGCGTAGAGGCCGCCGATCGAGTGGGCTGCGATGACGTACGGTCCGGGCACTCCGGCACCGATCAGGGCGTCATGAATGTCGAGCGCAACATTGCTTAGGGTCATCGGCCGGTCGTTGCTGTCGCTCCAACCGTAGCCGAAGGGCTCGACGACGACCACTCGGGCTGACTTCGCCAGTGAATCGACCAGCGGTTGGAAGTCGTAGTAGGGGCTGGACGTCCCGAGTCCTGGAATGAGAACGATCGTCTGCGCTCCGCTACCAGATGAGGCGACATGCATCATGCCGTCGCCGACATCGACGAGAACACCGGGGGCAGGAATCGCCGAGCGTTCTTGCGCCGTCATCGCAAGGTCAGCGACTTTGACTCCCAGAACAATTGCCAAGAGGATCGCTGCCGTCCACCCTGCGCGGTGCAGTACTCGTCGCCAGAGCTTTCGATGAGGACGCGGGCTCCGAACGGCGTCGGAATGGTGAGGATGTGGAGTTGTCGAATTCAGCATTCATTCAGCCTTCCATTCCTGTGTCAGACGCACGTCATACCCAAGTACCGGTTGCGGGTCCCGGAGCCAGCCCTCAGGCTGATCGGACCGCCTGGACAGCTCGATGCCTTGTCAATGCCGATGAAAGAGGCAATATCTGTCTGGATACGGGGGCCGCCCGGAACTCCAGCCAGAGCGCGCCGGTGAGTGCAACGAACCCGCCATGAGTCACTTCCAGCCGCCCGCAGCGATTGCTGCCTGGTTTGATGCCCTTACGGGTCGAAGGTTTCCGCCGGCAGGGGTGACAGCTAAGGCTGTTCAACGACGAAGTCCTGCCCGATGGTTCTCAGGCGTTGGGAGATCCTGCGTGCGTCTTCTTCCTCGTCCCAGACCCTGAATTTGTCGTTGAGCTCAGCCAGGGTCTTCACGACCGGGACGGGGGTGAGGAAGTTCCGGTGGAACCCGCCTACTTCCCCTTCGATTCCGCCCTTTCATGAGCGCCAGCGATTTCTGGTTCGCAGTAGAGGGCATCGAACCCAAAGTGCGATTTGAACAGCACCCAGCGCTCGTTCTCCACGCGTTGCCGACCAGCACCACAGACGACCTTCGTCAACGCCGAGGTTGTCATACCGGATACGCCGGACAGGGACGCCGCCAATAGCGTTGAACGCTTCGATGTGGCCTTCCAGGAGAGCTTCCTGAGCGCAGGTCGGATAAATCCGATGGACGGGCTTCCCGGAGTGGCTGAGCCGGAAAGCGAACATGTAACAACGAGTCCGTATGCCGTCCAAATCCACCCACACATCACCGAAATCAACCTCGGCCTCTGCGCCCGGGGCGTGTTCCTGCGGCACTAACGCTTCCACGGGCGAGCTCCCGGACTCGCCCGCGATCGACACCCGTCGGGCTTTGACGTACTGGCGCACCGATGAATACGAAATGATCGCGTGGTGTTCATCAACCAGACGGTCAAAAACCCGTTGTGCGGTATGGCGCTGTTTCCGTGGAGCATCCAGATCAGCAAGCAACATCGCATCAATGACCGGATTCAAAGACCAAGCTTCGGTGCCCGACGCGCCGGCGTCTTCCTCTCGGGAGGCTCTGCGGCCGCCAATGCCTGACGAACCGTTTATCGCGCAACCCATGCCTTTTTGCCGGGGACCGGATCGACATCTCACGAACCCTCGCCTCCCGGCGGATGCTCGCGAACAGCTCCACTCTCAACTCCATCACGGCCTTCCACTGTTGGGAAAAGCACTCTGATGGACCAACAGTGGGGGGCTCAAACGAAACTGCGATTAATCAACCGGCGAGCCGTGAAACCGCCTGAGGTGGGCTCAACTCCAACTGCTTAACCGGTCTCCACTCCAACTGCCATATTCAAGTGCCCATATGTCGCGTAGTTAGCTTCGTTTCTGCATCTACAGAAGACGATGAGGTGGATCAAATGCCCATGTAGCGTTTATTCGGTTCCGGGAGTTGGAACAGCCATCGGATTGGGCCTCTTGCCCTTGCCTGCGGGACTTAGACCGGAACTGCCAGTTGGGGGTGGGTTGTTGCTGCTTGCATGGCGGCTCCGTAGATTCCGGCTTCGTTCCTTAGGGTGGCTGGGACGATGGGGGTTCGTAGGTTGAGGTGGGGAAGGTATTCGTTGGTTCGTTGGGAGATGCCGCCGCCGATGATGATCAGTTCGGGGGAGAAGATGAACTCGAGTTCGGAGAAGTAGCGTTGGAGGCGGACGCTGTATTCCTTCCAGGTGAGTCCTTCGCGTTCGCGGGCTACGGCGGAGGCTTTGATTTCGGCGTCGAATCCGTTGATGGATAGGTGGCCGAGTTCGGCGTTTGGTACCAGTTGTCCGTCGAAGATGAGGGCGGATCCGATGCCTGTGCCGAGGGTGATGACGAGGACTGTGCCTTTGGTTCCTTTGCCTGCGCCGCAGCGGGCTTCTGCTAGGCCTGCGGCGTCGGCGTCGTTGATGACTGAGACGGGGCGGTTGAGGCGTTCTGTGAAGAGGGTGTTGATATCGAGGTCGATGAAGGCTTTGTCCATGTTCGCGGCTGATCGGGATATTCCGTGCCTGACGATTCCGGGGTAGGTCACTCCGATTGGGGCGAGCTGATCGACCAGGTGTGTTCCTGCTGTTAGTTCGTCGGTGATGTGCGCGACGACTTCAGATACTTGTTCTGGGATTGCCCAGGGGGATTACCGTGGCAGGCTGAGGGCGTATGAGAGGGGATGAAGTCGTGGACGCTAGACAACAGGTTCTTTGGCCATCATTTGCTTCACAATTGTGGTGCCCTGCTTGGCCGACAGGCCGGGCAAGTACGCCGCCGTGATCGCCAGACCGATGAAGGGAAGGGCGAGGGGGTCCTGGTAATACATGTATAGGGTGCGGTACTCGGGCTGGAAGCGGGACTTGAACTTGGAGAGCGACTTAAAACCGTACATTGGTTCCAGCGCGTCCCGGAACATCCCGAGTATCTTAACCACCGCGGGTGCGTCTTCTTCGCTGCTCCCGGTGGGATCGCCGAAGTCGGCCAGCGGGGACCCTGAAAGGGAAATCGTGGGCACGTCGGTTTTGAAGTGCGTGACAGCCGATGCGATGAGGAACTCCATGACGCCCTTGAATCCTGTGGTTCTGCGGCGCATGAAGTCCAATGTCCAGCTTGTAATGTGCCCCTCGGTGTAGACAGGCAGCCAGCTGGTGACGCCATGGACTAGCCCTTCCCTGTCGACGGCGACGCAACATAGGACATCTTCGTCCTTGAGTTCATCGAGACCGCCCATGGTGAAGCCCATCTCGGGCAGGGATTTATCGGCTATCCATTCCTCAGAGATTTCTGCTAACTGGGCGCGCAACCGTGGGGGCATGGTGGGGTAGCGGTGCCATTGGTCTTTGATGCCGAGCTTGTCTGCTCTGTTCAGAGCCGTGCGTACGTTCTGCCATTCCCTACCGTTGAAGGACATGTTCTCGATATTCAGCAGGGTTTCTTCGGCGACCTCCAATGCGTGGAAGTCCATGCCCTCCAAGGAAACACCGAGATCTGATGAAGCGGAGTAGAAACACGGAGTAAGGCCCAGCTCCAGGCTATAGGCGACGAAACTGCGCGTAGCCTCGATCTGTGCCTCGGGTGCTCCGAACGGCCCGGCGACGGTAAGCGCGACTCCGTTGTGGAGCTGGTACGCGACCCCTGCCTGGCCGTCCGGGGAGAACCAATACCTGTTGTTGCCCCACAGGGCCATCCAGGACAAGGATCCGCCGCCACGCTTGAGTAGGGTCCTGACCTGGCCCCTCTGTTCGTCACCGCCCCGACCACCGAGGTTGAAGAGTATGAAGTTGCGGAACGCCAAAATCGCGAAGACCATCCAGATCACTGCGCCACCGAACCCGTAGATCAGTGTCGTCATGAATCCGAGGGGGAGTTGGACATGGAACGGCACCGGGAAGGGAATGACTACGTGTGTAAGCTGAAGCAGAAGATCACCGAGGGTTCCCCTTTCCAGGTTTCCTTCTGCGCACCAAAAAATTGTGTAGGCGGTGATGACGGCTGCGGTGAGGATAGCCACTGCCTGGAACATCGACCGTGTGGCTTCCGGGCCAGAGCCGGCACGGAATCGGCCCCGGGTAATTAACAGGAGTGCACCGATGGCTGCCGGAATCAGCGCCGCAGGCAGGACGTAAAGCATTAAAATCCCGGATGACTTCTCAAGCCCGGAGGAGATTAGGAACGCCACGAGTCGCATCAGGACAACGGCGGAGAAAATCACGTTGATCACCAATGCGATCCACAGTGCAAGCCGGCGGCCGCGGCGCAGGCCTTCGGAGCACAACAGAAGCAGCAATAGCGGGATTATTGACAAAATCACGGCCCCTGCACTGTTGGTGCCCACCGTGTCCTGTAGGTCCACACAACTGGAATCACCGCCGCACAGCTCCTTCATTTCATCGGTATCGGGCGGGTTCTGTAGCGATAGCGCCCCCACCGTTGACAGGGGCCCCATCGCGAAGCTACTGGTCAACTGGGTCAGCAGTGGCCCTACAGCGAAGACGCCGACAATGGTTGCGATGAGAAACCGGCTCTCCCGGGGAGACGAGAACACCCCGGCTTTCGTGGTTTGCCGGTCTCCTGTTCCCAGCATCCTGCCACCTAAGACACCCGCCAACGCCCCGACCAGCAACTGCAGCGATTGGGCAACCCCAACGTAGAGGGCGAACATGACTGCCAGAGCCAACAACCATGTCCGGAGTCTTCGCCGCCACAAAATGTTCAATGAGGCGGTAGCGGCGCCCAACGCCGCTGCCGTCCCGCCATACGCTCCAACGACAAAGTCCCCACTGAAGTAGCCCACCCACTCGTCAGCACTGGAGGTTCCCGCTAGAAACAGACCAATTAGGGCCAGCGAGCTGAGTACGCATCCGGCCAGGAAGGCGAGAAGGGCCTTCCATGGTCCGATGAGGTGCTCCGCGATACCTACACCCACGACAACGACAACGATTTGAATAAGGTAATCCAGCCACGAGGTGGCAAAGAATGCACTGGTGACCAGCGCCCACCAACTACTGGCAGGATCCGTAGCGACGATGCCTACCATGGCGAGCAATGCCGGAGAGGGGCCATTAGCCAGCGAACCGGTGGAGACCGCCAGAAACAACACGAATGCGCTGAGCGTTGACGTAACCGGGGCTCGCCTCAGTAAAGCCCCAACCGGATTGTTCCTGAATCGGTCGTCCTTGCTGGCATTCATGCGGTATTAGGCCTTTCGACGATCGGCAATGGGTTCGGGCCGGAAGCCGCGCAGCCGGCTGTTGCAGAGAACCGGCATCGTGGTCACGAAAGTCCTGCGCCTGAGCACTCCGAGAAAAAATTGAGAAAAATGGAGCTTCAATGTACTCCCCTTCCATCGGATGGATATAAAGAAGGGCTTTCCCAGCATCCATTTTCTCATCCGAAATATCTGAAATGTGCAGGCCTAACAAAGAATTAGCGTAGATTCGGTCAACCCCATCCCGTGGGATTGGTCCAAGGCCTTTTGGCATCATCCCGGGGTACTAGAGGGCTGTATGAGGTTCATCCCTAAGCCCGATGGTTGACGTTCTTTTCGTGGCTAGCGTGGTTGGTGCAGTCAAGGATTTCATTTGGCACACCCCTGTGCTCCAAGAAGGGAACACTCATTCATGATCGAAGCAAAAGGCCTGACAAAGGCCTACGGCGAGAAGACCGCCGTAGGCGGCGTCAGTTTCACCGTCCAAGCTGGTCGGGTGACGGGCTTCCTTGGCCCGAACGGTGCCGGCAAGTCAACCACCATGCGCATGATCATGGGACTGGACGCTCCCACAGCGGGCTCTGTGACCGTGAACGGCGAACCGTTCGCCCAGCACAAGGCACCGCTCCGCGAGATCGGTGCCCTCCTGGACGCCAAGGCTGTCCACACGAGCCGCACCGCGTACAACCACCTTCTAGCCATGGCGGCCACGCACAGCATCCCCAAGAGCCGGGTCCGTGAAGTCATCGAAATGACTGGCCTGGGTGATGTCGCCAAGAAGAAGGTCAAAGGCTTCTCGCTCGGAATGGGCCAGCGCCTCGGAATAGCCGCCGCGCTGCTGGGTGATCCGCAGACCATCATCCTGGATGAGCCGGTCAACGGCTTGGACCCCGAAGGTGTCCTCTGGGTCCGTAATCTGGTCAAGCATCTGGCTTCCGAAGGCCGGACGGTCTTCCTTTCCAGCCATCTCATGAGCGAGATGGCACTGACGGCAGATCACCTGATTGTGATCGGCCGAGGCAGAATCATCGCCGACGCACCCATCGCCGACATCATCTCGGGGAACGGCGAGACCCGGACAAGCGTCCGCACGGACCAGCCGGGACGGCTCATGCAGCTGCTCGCCGGAAGTGGCGTTTCCGTGGAATTCCACGAGCGCGACCTGCTCAAAGTTTCCGGACTGGATCCGCGCGGCATCGCCCGGACAGCCCTTGACAACAAGGTGCTGGTCCACGAGTTGACGCCACACCGCGCCAGCCTGGAAGAGGCTTACATGGAACTGACAAAGGACGAGGTCGAATACCACTCGCGCGTCACCACCGGGGCCTCGGTTCCCGCCCAAGCCGGAAGGAAGTAGTCATGAGCACCGCCACCGTGGAGCGAAACTCCGTCGGCCTTGGACCGGCATTCCACCGGGTACTGAACTCGGAATTCATCAAGTTCCGCACCCTGATGTCCACGCTGATCCTCCTTGCCTCCACCGCACTCGTCATGGTGGGCTTCGCAGCTCTCACAGCGTGGGGAACAGGCGCCGAGAAGGCTTCCGCCGACCCTGAAACCGCAGCAGCCCTAGCTGCCCAGGGCGCGAGTCTTACTGTAGGCATTCCCACCTCCGGTATCGCCTTTGCCCAGCTCATCCTTGGTTCTCTGGGCGTCCTGCTCATGAGCTCCGAGTTCACCACCGGCATGGCCCGCTCCACATTTGCTGCCGCGCCCAAGCGCATGGTGCCGTTTCTGGCCAAGCTCATCGTAGTCATGGTCAGCGCCTTTCTCCTGACTGTGATTTCCAGCTATCTCGCCGGCTTGGTGGCACTCCCCATCCTGGGCAACTACGATCTCAAGCTGGACCTCAGCAGCTCGCAATCCGTCAAGCTTTTGATCGTCAACAGCATCTATGTAGCAGTTGTGGCAGCTATCGGCATGTCACTTGGAACAATTGTTCGCAACTCGGCCGGCGGCATCATGAGCCTGGTAGGTCTATTCTTCGTGGCACCGCTCGCCTTCCAACTCATCCCCGGAAGTTTCTTCAAAGAAGCCAATAAGTACCTGCCCACAAGCACTATTGGCCCGCTAACCGCCGTCGAACATGTTCCGAACACACTTGAGGCGTGGCAAGCCGCCCTGGTGCTGGGTGCCTGGGTTGTGGTCCCAGTGGCCCTTGCCCTGGCGCTGCTCCAGAAACGCGACATCTAAAGTACAGAGATGCCTCTCCCGATACGGGACACCCAGTGGAGGAGGGCACATTAGTGAACGCATCGGGTTGACGGCGGCACGCTGCCGTCAACCCGATGATTTTTGGGAGCCTCTCCGGTTGCACGGATAGTCCTATGGTTCGATTGAGGGCGTGAACGAAGGGCCGGCTGTGCTTGAGGCTCAGGGCGTCGCCTGGATAGCAATTCAGTAGGGGCGACTCCACCAACGCAGTCTTTGCCGTGAACGCCAGAATGAGGCCCGTGAGTAGACGGGGGTTTGAGGCGGAACGCGTCCTTAAGGCCGTCCAGCAGGGGTGACGCCTTTGCCCTCGGCACACTCTAATGGCTGGCAGACAAGCGTCCCGGGCTATCGGAGAATTGCCACCCTTTACAGTCCCGAGCTAGCGTTCGGCTGCGGCGCGATTGGCAAATTCGGCAGGTGTGCTGTTGAGCCGAGCTTTCACGGCTGCTCCTTGATGACTGCTTGTCTTTCCATTGGGCGACTCCATTTTCCGCACAGGCGACATAAAGAGAGAGCTATGGATTAGCGGAGGAGACCACTCTAGAGATTGAGCTCCAAGGTGAATAGGTGCCCCCAAGTACTGGGTGCATGTGCATGCTCTCAATGGCAATTCGGGCCTGGGCGGCCGCCAATGTGAGCGCATCAGCAACGGCAGCGCCGTGCAAGGTGGATGCCAGGAAGCCTGCCATGAACGCGTCCCCCGCGCCGTTGGTGTCCACCACTTCTGCGGGCATTGCGGAGACCTCATGCCGCGTCCCATCCGCCTCCATGGCGATTGCGCCGTCGGCGCCGCGGGTGCACACCGCCAGGCGAGGACCCCTTTCGAGGCAGCTGCTCAAGAGCTCCCAAGGATCCGCCGTGCGGTCGTCATTCATGAAAACGGCATGGGCAGCACGTAAGAATGGCTCGTGGAATGTCGAAGATCCATCGTAGTCGTGGAGGTCCACCCAGAGAGGCGTTCGCTGGACCTCGCCGCTTTCCAACAGCAGAGCCCCGAGTTCGCTGAGGTCAATCACGGCAACATCGGCCGTTGCCACCGCGGCTTCGGCCGTTCGAAGCCCCTTTGGAGTCGGCGTCGACGGGACCGAAACGTACAGGGATACCCGTTCGCCGTCGTCGGTCATGAGGTTGACATGGCGTTCAGTGTGCTCGGACCATATCTCCTCGACGGTCACCCCTGCTGTGGCAAGTGCGTAGCGGACCCGGCTGGCCTCATCGTCCTCTCCCAGAGGGGAGCACAAGCGCACGCTGACGCCAAGGTCCGCAAGGTGCAGAGCCTTGCCCGCCGACGTTCCGCCCACGGTCTGCCATGATCGGCGCGCGAACTGCATGTGGGCGACCGGCTCAGGGAGATGGTCAAGGAGGATGAGATGGTTCCACGACGAGGGACCGCAGAGCGCAACAACGTGTTTTCGAGTCATGTGACACTCATTCCGTGACGAGTCTTTGGTTCATCAGTGCTTTGGACCGGAAGTTCCCCTGATTCCAGCGGTCCTAAAGGCTGACTTCGTCCAGTAGTTCCTGATAGCAGGCTGGCGAGACGGCATGGGCTGTGAGAATGAGATCAGCTCGTTCCCAAGGCTTGTCGTGGTCGAGGAACGGGAATTCTTCGGCCATCCATTCCTGCTGGAGTTCAGGGGTCACTTCGCCCTGCTTGGCACGTTCCGCTTCCCGGCGGTTTATGAGGGGAAGGTCTGTTTTCAACCAGATTGAGTAGTCGATGAAGGGCATAAGCTCCAAACGCGAAGCGCCCACTCCTTCGATCACAAGGACGGCAGTTCCCTTTGGAACATGGATCGCTCCCGTTCTGCTGCGTTCCTCCCAGGCTGGCGGGCGGTAGGACACTTCTTCTCCTCGCAGGGCTGGCCTCAGAACGCCATCGATGAGGAGGTCCGACCACCCAAAGAACGAATGCCACCACGCCACGTCATCTGTTGCTACGGCAGCCCATCCCTGCTCGTCAGCTAACGCTTTGGCGAGTGTGGACTTTCCACTAGCACTTCGTCCATTGACAGCGACGACGAGGGGGCTTTCCGCTTCCCGCTTCCTGTTCAAGCCAACGGATGCCCGTTTGAGGATTAAGGAGCGAAGCGCAGAGGGACGCAAGGCACCACCGGTGGGGATTGTCAGTGGTAGTTCCATCGGGCGATCTTGAGGGTGCAGGGCGGGTTTCATGAGGTGTCTTTCCTTCGTCGATGGGGGCTGCCAGTGTCATTCCGACGATGCTGGCGCGCCCATTTGGGGTCCGGTTCTGCGCGGCCGGACGTGGTCAAGGCTGAAGCGGAGAGCCCGATTTCAGTCCGATGGAAGCCAAAGCACATCCCATGGGCACTCTTTGATGAGAAATCATGCGTACGCAGTGTGGAAGTCTGACACGGGCCGCTTATCGGCAGGTGCGTCGGAGGTTCAGTCGATTGTGGTCTCGCTCAACGGGCCTCAGTTTGGTTCAGCAGGGAAGTGTGTTTTGTAAAGGCTGTGACGGGGAGATGCTCGCTGGGCAGGAAGCGACGGGCAGCTGGTTCCCATAGCACGTCCCATCTGGCTTCCTCTGCTGGGTCGTTCGGAGGCGGATCGGTGGCGGCTGGTCTTGGGTCCAAAGGTCATCTAACCTTTCCGGCGGTTGGCGGGGTGGCGTGGCGACCCAGACGTACACAGGTACAGACATGCAGTTTGTAATTAATTTTGAACGAAAATTTAGTCCCTAAATCATTATGTGACCGTTTCTTGGAGGCGTCAAGACCCCCCGAGGGCGATTCGCCGCGCACCAGCGCCCTAGATCGTCGATGGGGCAGCCTCACCGACTCACTCACCCGATATGCCTGACGCCAGGCAGAACTAACGCGGAGAAAAATCGGCGTTCGGTGCTTCGAGGGTTTTGCTAGAGGTCCCGGAGGAAGCTTGCCGCCATCGTGCCCCCATAGCGCAGCTAAAGATCGGACCAATGTGAAGCAGATCTATTTAGGGCCGCGCGCCCTTCGTCCACGTAGGTCGCGTCTGCCAGTACTTCACTGCACGGCAAGTTGCTGGCACTGTCGAAGCAGCGTGTCGCTGTTTCTGTCGTATTGGTCAACTCGGATGACCTGCATACCTGCTGCGATTGCGGACTGTTGGCCAACGTCGCTATCCTCGACTGCGATACAACATTGAGCCGGAACTCCTAGCTTTTCGGCAGTCCGCAGATAAACATCCGGCGCCGGCTTAGGACGAGCAACCTCGTCCGCTGCCGTACTGGGTAGCTCCGGGAGGCGCGGATTGGTCAACATCAGAGAATTGTTCACTCTGGCCCTGGAACTGTTTGTAGCAATCCCAACAGGGATGCCTTGCAAGCGGAGCCACTCGACAGTCACGCGGGCATCACGAAAGGTTCGCAAATGCTTAGCCATGCCGGCCGAAAGGGCATCCATGTAGCATCGCGTCAGTACTTGTGGTTCAGGCAGCGCTGGCCTGGTTGCAGCAAAGTGAAGCGCGCACTCTCGAGAAGTCTTACCAACACTCCACCTCGCCTCCGGCGTCGTCAGACGGCTACCGAAGGACGCAAGGGTATTGGCCCAAGCTGCTTCGCAGAGCGGTTCGCTATCGATCAGAGTTCCGTCCAAATCGAAGATGAAGCCTGTCACAACCCCTCCGTTTCTCATAAGGGAACGCTCCTTGTGCATCCTAATCATTCGCTATTAAATAGATTATAATTTATCTATAATATATGAAGCGGCGCTTTGTTGCGTTGGTGGGTATAATGCCATTTCCGCGGGCATCGGTCTCGCCGCCGGCCTGCTTCCTGACTGGGTACTCACCGGCACGCCGGGGGAGACCGCTCGGCTACTCGCGGAGCCAGCCGTGCGGAAAATTGTGAGGCAGGACTCCGATCGGTACTGGCGGTCCGTCAACAAGGGCCAGCGACACCGTATTGTTCTGGGCACGGCACCAGGCTCAGCCCCATTCGAAGGCCTATCCTTCCTACAGTTGTCGGAATTGACGGCATAGACGAGTGGGATGTCTTCTTCGATATCCTCTGCGCGGCGGGTTCTGCCATGGACCAAGTGCAGTTCACTGGCGAGCTCTTCACCAAAAAGCACCTCGCCGAGGCGATCAGCCACCCGCTCTTCCTGCTAGGCGTTGATGCCTAGACCAGCACCAAATCCGGTCCTCTCGCGGGCAAAACACAGCACCCTCTCTTCTTCCACGGGCATATGCATTACCTGTCCCACCACGTGTTCGAGCGCAAGGCGCTGACTTTCGCAGAAGCCATCCACAAAATGACCGTCAGTGTAGCTGAACACTTCGATATAAAGGGCAGAGGCTTCATACGTCCTGGATTCTACGCGGATATCGCTGTTTTCGATCCCGAAATCCTGCGAGCCACCGATACCTTCACCATGCCGGAAACATACGCCCAAGCGGCACGGTGGGTGGCCGTCAACGGTGAGCTCGTCGTTGACAACGGCGGCCACACGCACCAATTACCGGGCAGATTCCTTCCCAGGGCTTCCTAGGCTGCGCTGGTTATGGCGGCGACAGTTAGGAAGCTCCGGATCTAGTCTTCCGTGACGTTTTGTTCTTCCATCAACAAAAGCCTCTGGGCGCTTCCGACGATGTGATCCTCCACCCGATCCCTGATGAGGTCCCTGTCGTTCGAGCGAAAGACGTCAACGAGCTCCTGGTGCTCCTGGGGGATGGCATGTATGGCACTGTGGCGTGCGGAAAGCTTGTAGATCTGCATTCTGATCCTGGGCTGAACGTTGTTCCAAATCTGCAGAGCATGGGTGGACTGCGCAGAACGCACCAGCGTCTCGTGAAATTTCAAGTCAAGGTCGTTCACGTCTTGCAGGACACCGGCGTTCGCAGCGCGGCGCATCTGGTCAACGATGCCCTGTAACACTGTCAGTGTTTCCTCCCGCCCTTCCAGTTGCTCCGCGGCGTAGGTCTCAATCGCCAGGCGTACCGGAAGAAGAACACCCAAAAGGTCAACGGGGGTTACCTCGCCGACGAACACCCCCCGGTTCGGGATATGGACCACAAGACCTTCGCTTTCGAGTTGACGAAGCGCTTCGCGCACAGGCCCTGGGCTCACAGCAAATTCCTGGCCGATAAGATCTTGCTTCAACTGTGCCCCCGGTACCAGCAGGCCGCTCATGATGTCCTGACGCAAATAGTCGACGACCTGATGGCGGCGCGATGACACCTGCGGGCGTGGCCGGCCACTCCGGACCTCCGCCTCAGCTGATTCAGTAGACATGCTCCCCGCTTCCCTCTTTTGTTCCATGATACCCGTTGACAGATTATAAATAATCTATAATTATGGTTTTATTCCGTTTCCTTCGAGGAGAACTTATGAACAGCAAGACCATCTTGGTGACAGGCGCCGCTAACGGGATTGGAGAGGCGGTGTCACGTCAAGTAGTTGCTGCGGGAGGCGCGGTTGTTCTGGTGGACCGCGACGCCGACGCGATTGCGGCGATCGCAGCAGACCTTTCGTCCGGCAGGAGACAGGTCCGTCCCATGACCTGCGACGTCAGCAACGAGACTGAGGTCAAGGAGGTCTTCCGACGACTGCACGAGGAGGGCGTCCACATAGATGGATTGGTTACCGCGGCCGGAATAGACATCGGCGGGGCGGCGCACGAACTTTCCGTCGAGGACTGGCGCCGCGTTATGGACATCAATCTGACGGGCTCTTACCTCTTCTGCCGAGAGCTCCTGGGGAGGCTCGTACAGGAACAACGTCCGGGATCGATCGTGCTGTGCTCCTCTCCGGCCGCGTCAGTGGGATTCGCGGCCGGAGGCGCGACTGCCTATTCCGCTTCAAAGGGCGGCATCTCGGCCATGGTGCGCAGCCTCGCAGTGGACTATGCACAGTACGGCATACGAGTAAATGCCATCGTTCCCGGTCCCACGGAAACGAATCTGATGTGGGCCGCTGTTCCCGAAGACCAACGCGCCGCAATGCGGAATCAAATTGCACAAGAGGTGCCTCTCGGACGGATGGCATCCCCGGACGAACCCGCACGCGCGGCGCTATGGCTCCTTGGCAGCGATTCCTCTTACGTCACCGGGTCCCATCTCGTATGTGACGGCGGGGTCCTCGCTAAGGCTTCGATCAGTGTCTAGCACGCACTGGCTTCTTGCCTCCCTGATCCCCGATACATGAAAGAAGAAACCACATGACTAGTGAAGTACCGGCTATCGGTTCAACCGTTTGGGCCGTAGGCGATGGTTGGATTCCGCCCACAAGCACGGGTCCAGCACCAGAGATGATCAGCCATGACAGCATCTGCATCCTCAACGCCAGCCAGCAGCACGCGGACATCGAGGTCTACGCATATTTCCAGGACCGCGATCCAGCTGGTCCCTTCAGGCTGGGAATTGGAGCCGAACGCATCCATCACCAGCGGCTGAACGATCTCTCGGAGCCGGAAGAAATCCCCCGCGGAACCGACTACTCCCTTGTCATTCGTTCTTCGGCTCCCATTGTCGTGCAGCACACCCGTCTGGACTCGCGACAAGCCGAAAATGCCCTCATGTCGACTATTGCCTACCCCCTTAACAACGCCTAACCCCAGGCCCCCCTGCAAAGGAACACCTATGAAAATCGTCGGAATCAAAGCGGCCGGACTGCGAGGCGCCACCCCAGCTGGTGGTTGGGAGGAAGAACTTACCAACGACGACGTCGTCCACACACTAATTTCCGTCCACACCGAGGACGGACTAATTGGCGTTGGCAGCGTCTTCACCAGCGAAGCGCTCGTCAAGGCGGCGCTGGAACTCCTAACGCCATACCTTATTGGGGAAAATGCCCTCGAACCGGAGCGCGTCGCCGAGCGACTGCACCGCACAACCTTCTGGATGGGACGAGGAGGATCAGTCACCCACACCATTAGCGGGATTGACACCGCGTTGTGGGACATTCTCGGCCAGGCTACCGGACAGCCTGTCGGTCGACTCCTCGGTGGACGATACCGGGAAAAGGTGCGTGCCTACGCTTCATTGCTCATGCAGGAACCTATCAAGTTGAGCGAGCACCTTACCAATTTGAAAAGCAGAGGGTGGACGGCCTTCAAGATCGGCTGGGGTCCCTTCGGTCGCGTCAGCGCTCAGCTTGACGAGGCTATCGTCGCTGCAGCCAGGGAAGCTGTTGGACCTGACGCGCTGCTGATGGTCGACGCTGGAGCCAGCGACAGCGCCTGGAGTAACGGGTACAAGTGGGCGCTGAAGACCTCGCACATGCTCGAACACTACAACGTCGAGTGGTTCGAAGAGCCGCTGCCGCCAGACGCCCTCGAAGATTTCGTTGCGCTTAGGAGGGCTGCCCCTGTAGCGATCTCCGGGGGCGAAGTACTTACTCGCCGACAGACGTTCGTTCAATGGTTGGACCGCGGTGCGTTCGACATCGTCCAACCAGACGTCACGAAAGTTGGAGGGCTCAGCGAACAGCGACGGATTGGTTGGGCGGCACAGGACCACGGGATCAAGCTAATTCCACACGGCTGGAACACAGCGCTGGGGCTGGCCGCTGACCTCCAACTTGCGTCCGCCCTCCCTGAGACGGACCTCATTGAGTATGTCGACGGGTCACCGTACGTGGATGACATCGTCACCACCCCCTGGGCCTTGGACACCAACGGACTCCTAACTATCCCCGAGTCACCCGGGCTCGGCGCATCGCTCGATCCCGAGGCCGTGAAGTTCTACACCCACGGCGTGGACATCTTCACCCTTTAAATTCCTCCCCCTACGCATCAAGGACAACGAGGTCATCATGCACCACCCCCCTACAGCCCTGTCGACCGGATCGGCATCAGCATCCATGACAGGCAAAGTTCTTTTCTATTCCATCGCCGCGTCGGCCGGCGGATTCCTCTTCGGCTTCGACACCGCCGTCATTAACGGAGCCGTAGGCGCGATCGAGGAAGTCTTCGAGATCTCCACCTTCCTGCTCGGCATGATCGTTGCCGCCGCATTATTTGGTGCCGCCGTGGGAGCGAGCATCTGTGGCTACCTCGCCGACTGGTGGGGACGCCCACGAGTAATGCTCATCGCCGCTGTCTTCTTCTTTGGCTCCGCCTTGGGCAGCGGGCTGGCGACCAGCGGCACTGAGATGGCCATATGGCGCTTCATCGGCGGGATCGCTGTAGGCATAGCCTCCGTCATCGGCCCCCTCTACATCGCCGAAATTTCGCCCTCAGCAGTACGAGGACGCCTCACATCATTCCAGCAAATGTCCATTGTTCTCGGCATATTCGCAGCTCTGCTCGCTAATGCCTCCATCGCCAATGCACTCGGAGGTGCCGACGCAACGGGCTGGCTCAACCTACCGGCATGGCGCTGGATGCTTCTGGCCGGAATACTCCCGGCAGCCGTATACGGGTCGCTGGCCCTCCTTCTCCCGGAATCACCCCGCTACCTGGTCAGTCGAGGAAAAACGGCCAAGGCAACTACGCTTCTTGCCTCACTTCATAAGATCTCGGCAACAGAAGCTGTCGACCAGACCGCGGCCATCGCCCGAACAACAGGCTCCGGGGACCGGGCTCGGTTCGGTGAGCTCGTCAGCCGCCGCACCGGCTTCCTACCCATCGTCTGGGTCGGCATTGGACTCGCAGCACTCCAAGCGCTGGTCGGCATCGATGTCATCTTCTACTACTCCACCTCCCTCTGGCAGTCGGTCGGCTTCGAGGAATCCGACGCCTTCGCCCTATCCACCTTCACATCGGTGGTTAACGTGCTCGCAACAATCGTTGCCATCTTCTTCGTCGACAAGGTAGGACGCCGCCGGCTATTGAAGATCGGCTCTGCCGGCATGGCGGTGAGTCTTGCTCTCACAACCATTGGCTTCACTCAGGCAACCATCGTTGATGGCACACCGCAATTTACGAACACATGGGGACCTCTTACTCTCGTGGCCGTCAACTTGTTCGTCATCTTCTTTGCCATATCTTGGGGGCCTGTCATTTGGGTTCTCATCGGTGAGATGTTTCCGAACCGCATCCGCGCCCTCGCAGCTTCCGCGGCAGCAGGAGCAAACTGGGCCGCAGGGATCATCGTCAATCTCACATTTCCCTCCCTACGGGATGTCTCCCTGCCCATGAGCTACGGCATTTACACAGCATTCGCAATCCTGTCGTTCATCTTTGTGCACAGGTTCGTGCCTGAAACGGCCAGTAAGTCGCTCGAAGATATGTCCTCCGATCTTGAAAATATCCCAGGAGGTAACTCATGATTCCCGGCTCGTCCAAAAGCCAGACCTTCAAGTCAACGAAAGAACACGCTTCCGCCAGTAACTTCGGCTCGCCGGCCTCGGTTGACCATGCCCTCCAGCTGATCAACGCGGCTCAAGTCCTGCCTGTCATACGCGCTTCCAACCCAGCACAGGCCTACCAAACAATCCAGGAGATTGCCCAATGCGGTCTCGGCATTGCCGAACTCACAGCAACCACCCCCGCCTGGGTCGACCTTGTATCCCGTACGCGCCGGGACTTCCCGGACCTCTTGGTTGGTGTCGGCACCCTGTTCACTGCGAATGACGCCCTCCGTGCCCTCAAGGCCGGTGCCCACTTCCTCGTGAGCCCGTGCCCCGCACCGGATGTGGCAGCTGTGGCCGCAGCTCACAACGTCCTCTTTATCGAGGGCGGCCTCACCCCTGCAGAGCTAGCCAGTGCTAGTACACAGGGAGTCGCCAAGCTGTTCCCCGCACATCTCGGGGGACCAAAGTACCTGCGTTCCCTCCGCAGCATCCTGCCTGATGCAAAGATCATCCCAACCGGGGGGATTGCAATTGATGATGTCCCAGATTGGTTGGCAGCTGGAGCGTTCGCTGTGGGCATCGGCAGCGAATTGGCCAGCGGCCACGAACTGAAAATCAATCTTCAACGGCTCTTAGCCTTCGGAGAATCATTGTGACCCTAAAAATTGCCAGCATCGGCGAGGCGATGCTCGAACTAACCCACCAGTCTCCGAGAACACTGACACTCGGTTTCGCCGGCGACACCCTCAACACAGCAGTCTATCTCTCCCGACTTGCCGGAAATCTGCATCAGATCGATTACGTCACCCGCGTGGCACGCGATTGGTACAGCGATGAACTACTAGCGGCAATCCAGGGGGAAGGAATAGATACCTCCCTTATCGTGCGTACGCAGTCGGGGAACGCGGGACTTTATCTCGTGCGAACCGACACGGCAGGGGAGCGGACCTTCACCTACTACCGCTCAAGCTCTGTCGCGCGAGGTCTCTTCGGACCAGATCAAGGCCCGGAGCTCGACGAGCACTTGGCCGGGTACGACATAATCTACCTCTCCGCGATTTCCCTACAGATCCTGACCCCGGGAGCACGCCAGAGGCTATGGACGCTTATGGAAAGGGTCCGATCGGCGGGAGGTTCTGTTATCTTCGACTCCAACTACAGGTCCGCTGGTTGGACCACCCCCGATGAAGCCCGATTCGCTATAGAAGAGACGCTCAAGCGTACGGACATTGCCCTTCCCACTTACATCGACGAAGCCCAGCTATATGGCGACTCGTCCCCCGAGGCCACAGCCCATCGAATCCATGGGCTGGGAGTTCCCGAGATCGTAGTCAAGGACGGCAGGGACGACTGCGTCGTCCGTCTCGGAAATGAGATTTTTCATGAACCCGCGCTGCCAGTGCAACACGTTGTAGACACCACAGGGGCGGGTGACGCATTCAACGCCGGATACATCAATGCACGACTGGGAGGCATCCCGCCTCAACATGCCGCCGCCGCCGGCCACCGCATTGCAGCACAAGTCATCCAAATGCCCGGCGCAATAATTCCCCATCTGAAAAATGTTCAGATGACTCCGCAATCGTTGGGACAATCTCCTGCCGCAGGTACTCGGCGTTGGCAGCACTGAACGAGAAAGACCGACCGCGGGCACTGCCAAAGAACAGGCAAAATGGTATCGCGGTGGCCGGGTTGAAGGGACGTAGCCGGGACCCCTTAGAGTTCATCGTCAACACAGCAGCTGCCCACACCCCTCTAAGTCATGAGCTAGGAGATCCTGGTGCAAAGTCGTGGACTGACCAGGGCCCCTAGGCGCTGGGACCAAGTGATTAAAGGAGACCGAGTAGAAGTAGCCCTAGAGGGACTTGGAATCCAACACGGTGTAGTTGACCTAGCATCCACTGACGGGGACATGGTCTGGGTTATTGTCAGCCTGGGCGAGCGGAGACTTGTTCACAAGGATGAAGGAACCGATCTCATACGAAGTTCCCAGATACGCGACAAGCAATTCCCCTGTCCATGCCAATATCGGGCACGACCAGTTGCACCTGAAGCGATGCAAATAAACCAAATAGAATTGCAAGAAGTCATCTAGCGTCGCACGCCCGCCTGCCAGAGGACACACCATCGAAGACCAGGTAGTCCCCGGATGACTTCGTTCTACTAATGACAGAAGCTAAAGCGAGGTCCAGCCGTCCCCGACTAGTAGATCCGACCCGCTGCCTCAATGAAGGGACCCATGCAACATTTTCTAAAGATCGCCGAATGGACAACCGTTCCCGTCACCAATCACTTCGACGGACGGCTTCTGAACATTGAAGCTGCCAAAGGAAGTGATTTCTGGCAAGAAACCCACTATGGATTCAAGCGTGACTCAGGCCATGCCCTTCTTGCACCCATCGACCTGCAGGGTTCTCTCGAAGTAACTTTCCAGACAACCTTTGGCACCCTCTACGACCAAGCAGGACTGATGATCCGAAACGATGAGGCAGAGTGGATAAAAGCCGGCATCGAAATCAACGACGGCGCCCCCCACGCGGCCGCCGTCGTGACCCGTGGACAATCTGACTGGTCTCTGAGCCCAACCCCTGATTGGGCCGACCAGGAAGTCACTATCCGCGCGAGCTGGCGGGATGGCGCGATCACAATCAGGGCAAAAAAGGACCAAAGCCCCTGGAGCATGCTGCGCGTGGCCCCCATGACAATAGGCCCAACCACCAAGGCCGGGCTGTACGTCTGCTCTCCCGAACGTGCCGGCCTCCGGGTCTCATTCACAAGGGCAAAATTTGGACCACCCGACGCTGAACTCCACTCAGAACCGTAAAAGATCCGCGATCTGCGGATTTTTTCTGCTGGAGGAAGCTGACCTGCGATGGGAGCTTCCCGAGCACGGTATCCCCGAGCTGGCGAACGCCTTGAGCACATAGTCAAGCCGCGTCTGTAAGGAAGCCTGGGCAGAAGGCGAGGGTCCTCCATTTCACGCCGTCCTATTCTGCTGCCGTTCCACGTCTCAGCTTTGGAGAAACCGAAGGACAGCCAGCACGCGACGGTGCTCGATCTGGCTTTGGGATAGATCCAACTTCATAAAGAGATGGAGCTGATGTTCTTCTCGACTCCACCAATGGACAGGTGCAGCTTCTGCGCGATGCCAGCATTGCTCATCCCTTGAGCCATCTGCTCCAAGACCTGAACCTCGCGGGAACTCAGCCGGTCCAAGCCCTTGTGGGCATAAGCGCCACGTACCAATTGCGTGGCGACTTCCGGCCCGAGAACGGTCTTTCCCGAAGCAATCTCTTCCAAGGCGGCAACAAACGCCGGCATATCAACAACGCTGTTCTTGAGGAGATACCCGATTCCTGTCGGGTCGCCCGCGAGCAACAAAGTGGCGTAGCGCGTCTCCACATACTGGGCGAACAACAGCAAGCCCATACCGGGAATCCGGGTGCGGATGGTCAAAGCCTGCACGAACTCCCTCATCCCTAAATTCGGGCGGCATCCGATTATCCCGAATGATGACGTCCCGGCGATCCAAGGCCAAAGCATCATCTGGTCACCTGTGTTGCCGACTGCGGCTGTAACGTCATGTCCTCGTCCATTCAGCAACGCCACCACGCCATGCCTAGGATCCTCCCGGACGTCGACATCGAAGGAAGCAAGCTGACCCGACGTCCGGCCGACCGAGAATCGACGCCTCAACCCGAACGGACCTTTACTCAGGTCTAATCGGAGAGGGGCGGGAATGGCTACTCCGTAGTCGTCGCCGCGTTCGAGGTCTAGTTGTACTGTCCCGGTTGGTTGGTGACACGGGTTTGGAATTGACGCAATAAAGAGGACCTCCGGGTGTTGTGTGGAGCTTGTCGAGAGCAATCACACATACCAGGAGGTCCTCGTGTCCCACTCTAACGCGATCCTTGCCCCTGCCGGTCGTCTGAAGCTGGCCCGGTGCGTGGTCGATGGCCACTGGCCTTTGCGCCGGGCCGCCGAACGGTTCAACGTTTCGGTACCAACGGCGGCCCGCTGGGTCAAGCGCTATGTCGAGCTCGGCGAAGCCGGCATGCAGGACCGTTCCAGCCGGCCACTGAGCTGTCCGCACCGAAGTGCGGCGCGGACAGAGCGCAGAGTTGTTGGTCTACGGACATCCAAACGTTGGGGGCCCGCCAGGATTGCCTACCACCTGCATCTGAACATCTCCACGGTCCACCGCATCCTCCACCGCTACCACTGCCCGCCGCTGCGCTTCACAGACCGTTCAACGGGAATTAGGATCCGCCAGGAACGCGCCCGCCGCTATGAGTACGCCTGGCCAGGGGAGATGATCCACGTCGATGTGAAGAAGCTCGGCAGGATCCCCAATGGTGGAGGCCACCGCAGCTTGGGCCGGGTGGCCGGGCAAGCCAATGCCCGCGCCCGGAATCTCGCTGAAGGAACCCGTGAGAACCGGGGAATGCTTCGTGGGTACACGTTCATTCACCACGCCGTGGATGATCACTCCCGCTACGTCTATTCCGAGATCCTGCCCGACGAGACCAAAGAGATCGCCTCGGCCTTCATGGCCAACGCGATTGCCGCGTTCGCCGCCCACGGCGTGAAGATCCAACGCGTGCTCACCGATAACGGCGCTTGCTACCGATCCAAGGCCTTCGCCCAGGTCCTGGCCGACGCCGGCATCAGCCACAAACGCACCAGACCCTACCGACCCCAAACCAACGGCAAAGTCGAACGCTTCAACCGCATCATTCTCGAAGAATGGGCTTACGCCCGGCCCTACACCTCAGAAGCCGAACGACAGGCCTGTTACCCCGATTTCATCAAGCACTACAATCACACCAGGCCACACACCGCGCTCAAAGGCGCCTCACCAGCCAGCCGCGTCAACAAGCTACCGGGTTAGTACATCTAGCCACCGGCGAACCTGACTCCGGCCATTCTTGTTTTCAAGATGAATAACTTAGGGGCGAAATCAGCAGGTATAACTGAGTTCCCGACGCGTCAAGCCCTAATCAAGAGTATCAACACGTGCAATTTGATGGCGGCGGTCATGCAACTGAGTTGTCTGTAATCTGGGCGGCCAATCCGGCTAGGAGTTCGCCGGACCGATATCGAAATCGAGTTGTAGGTCCTACCGCGTTCCACATATCCCCGAGAGTTGTCAGTTTCGATTGTCACAGTTGCCGGGTCCGGTGGCGCTCTGGATTTAGCACGGCCTTTTCCACAGACCATGGCCTACGGAGCACCTGCCACGCCTTCGGATCCCAAGCGCTTCTGAACGGACATCTTTGGATAGCCGACCAAACCATGGGAGTGAGCTGTGCAAGACATCAACGATTTCATCCTCACTGCGGCGGAACAGCCGTGGGTGTTGTTCGTGGTTCTGACCTGCTGCGTGACAGATGGTTTCTTCCCGCCCATCCCCAGCGAATCCGTGGTGGTGGGCCTGAGCTCCGTTTCCGGCAGCAGCGGCTCACCAAGCGTGTGGCTGCTGGGCCTGGTGGCAGCCATCGGGGCGTTCTCCGGGGACAACGTCGCCTACATCATTGGCCACCGCATCGGCATCCAACGGTGGCGGTGGATGCGCACCCAGCGAATGCAGGGCGCCTTCCGTTGGGCTGGCAAGGAACTTCGACGCCGCTCAGCCTCGCTCATCATGGTGGCCCGGTTCATCCCCATCGGCAGGGTGGCCGTAAACTTTACGGCTGGCGCCACGCACTTCAACCACTGCAAATTTGTAGCGCTCACCGCCATGTCAGCCATCCTGTGGGCCACGTATTCGGTGATCCTCGGTTACTTCTTCGGTGTCTGGTTCGAGGACAACCACCTCGTGGGTGCCCTCATAGCCATCGTGGTAGCCGTGATCCTTGGAATCATCATCGACCTCATCATCAGCAAAATCCGCGGATCTGACCCTCTCGACGGCAAAGACACCCCTGAGGAAGACGCTCCGACTCCACCCACGGTATGACAGCAAAGGCCCCCTAAGATCAGCCCGGCGGGGGAAGAGCAAACGGTCACCCGCCGGTAGCGTTTACCGCATAATCCCAAGCAAGTTATCCGTGTGATCTAGAGCCAAGGGGCCGTGAAGCAACCGCCTCAGCATCGAATCATCTTCGTCTAGGAGCTACCCCCGCGTGGAGTTTTTGAATCAAATGCTCGAGCATGCAGCCGGGCAGCCCTGGATATACCCGGTACTTCTTGTCTTCTTTTTCATTGACGGATTTGCCACTATTCTCCCCAGTGAAACAGCTATCGTGGGCCTCTCGGCGCTGTCCCTTCACAGCGGAGAACCGAATCTTTGGATTCTGGGTGCAACTGCCTTGGTAGGTGCCATGGCGGGCGACAACATGGCTTACATGTTGGGACGCAAGATCGGCTTGACGCGGTGGAGGTGGATGCGGCGTCCAAAGGTCCAGAAAATGTTTGCGTGGGCGCAGTACGAGTTGGACAAGCGGGGCGCCGTACTGATTTTCACGGCGCGCTACATTCCGTGGGGTCGGGTAGCGGTGAACTACGTGGCAGGACAAACCGGATTCGGCCATCGCACCTTCTTCTGGCTGGACGCTTTCGCCTGCATCACGTGGGTGGGCTACTCGATCGGTATTGGCCTGCTCGCGGGTCAATGGGTGCACCACAACCCGCTCCTCGGCGTCGGAATTGCTGTGGCCTTCGCAGTGGTTCTTGGCATCGTGGTGGACCACGCCCTGCGCTGGTGGCACAAGTACCTTGAGAAGAAGGACCTGACCCGCGCGGCCCTCGCTGAGGACGCACCCATTGCGGCAACTTCTGAAAACACGGTTGCCGGGCTGGACGGCCTTGAAAGGACGTAGTCAGGAACGGTCTCCTGATCCGGCGGCAGCTTCTGCAAAACTGCCCGGGTGGCGGGGTTATAGCGTTACACCCGCTATAGAGCACCCAGGTGGCTGTCCGCTAGACCGTGAGTGGCCGGCAAGCCAACAACTTTTCAGGGCACACCATGCCAACTACGAAGGAGCTTGTATGCCCGCATTGGAGACACTTACTGACCGGGTCCGAGATGCCCACCTGCTCGTCCGGGACACCGCCGCGTGGGACGCGCTGTCCGAAGAGTTGTTATGCGCCTACGACGACAAAGATGAGGAAAGGATCGACCTTCTCGCTAGCCGGTTCCTGGCGTGTTGGAGGGCCATCACGCCCAACCTCCTTGCCGACAAGCTGGAATCCGTCGGAATAGCGACCTCACCGGCCGCCCATCCATGGGGTCTGGCCACGCTAGAGAGCAAAGGGCATCGCTGCGAACCTTTGCTGTGCTCCGTGAAGGATGACTTGCCCGTTCCGCACGGGGCGGTAGCCGTCTACTCAGGATTGCATCTACTCTCGTTCGATGACGTGATGGCCGGGTACCAAGAATGTCTGGCGCAACTGCTTCAAGCTTGACGTCATCGAAGACAACGATCCCACCCAACCCGACCGGTATGCCGTGGGTCATCTACGCGGCAGGGCATTGGTCCTTGCTCTTCCCGTCAGGACCAAGGTGCAACTATGAGGACCACGAACGATGTTTGATTCCCGGCTGCTGGTGTACCTGGCGGTCATAGCTGTCTTCGTTGTCGGCGCGCTCGTCATCATTTTGTCAGCTTTGGCGACCTTCACAGTCGTGGCTCTCGCCGTGAGCCTGTCAATTACTTACTGGCAACGGTTCGGGACCCGATCCCCGCGTCCCGGGTCGAACGATGACGCACTGGCCCCGACTGCTACACCCCCACTGGCTGCTGGCACAATTCGCGCGACGCCCTATTATAGATTATTCACAGAAGAGCGTTGTCGGGATTGCCCTGTAGCTCGCAAACGAGCCCGAGGGAGACAAGCTAAAATAGCCAGACGTCCTGGCGTCCGTAGAGCGCAAATTCAAGTCCGAGCCGACAACATATTCTTCCTCGTCAATGCGCTCTGATATTCCTAACCGAGGCGTCTTCGTCGAGAGCGTTACCGAAGCCGACCCTTTAGGAGTTCTTCTGCCTGTCAGGCTTGCCATCGAAACGTACGCAGCTCTCTCATTCCTGGTCAAGAGGAGACACTGGAACAACTGCAGGCAATTGTGGACCAGATGCACCTAGCTACAGGGGCAGCCAACCTGGAGGCGGCGAATGACCTGGACGTAGAGTTTCACGAACTCATCATCCGTTCGTCAAAGTCACGCCACGCCCTGCAACTTTGGAACAATGTGCAACCGCGGATAAGAATGCAGATCTACAGGCTCTCGGAGCGCCACTCCGATATGCGGGCCATTCCCCAGGAACATCAGGTCCTTATTGATGCCTTCCGCTTGGGCAGTGAAGAAGAAATCCGCAGGAAAGTGCATGACCATATCGTCGGCAGTGCCGAGAGGCTGCTTGCTGCGGGCGAAAAGGCGGCGGCCGGGGGCCTCGCGCTGTAGTTGGTGGCTGCTGTGGGCGCTCCATCGCTCTGACTGTGGGGCCCCAATGCACCATCAAAAGGCGGGATTGATACGTCATCGGAAAAAGACCAGCGACAGGAAACCGCGCCGGTGGGCTCGGACTGCCTTCTGCTCTGCCCCAGCAGAAGGTAAAAGTGGCGATATTTGACTGCGACGGCACGATCCTGGACACAGAACCGATATGCGCTGAAACCTGGGCCAAAACGTTGAATTCTTACGGATATCCCGTAACATCCTCGGAGCTTGCATGGGGGACTGGGCGAACATTTCCGACCTGTTACCGGAAGTTCGCCCAAGGAAGAAAGCTCCTGCCCGAGAAGACCGTTCACCGCGCCTATACGGCATTCCTGAACAGGTTGATGGCCACAGGAGTCGACGTCTTTCCCGACGCCCGCCAGACACTGCACTGGCTGGCGGGAGAGGGGATCCCTATCGGCATCGCCACCAAGCCTCAGGGAGCGCCTTGATCGCGCGCTGTCACATGTAAAACCTTCGCTGCCGATGCATCTCAGTAGCACATTGGATGAAGTGCTCCACGCCAAGCCTGCGCCGGACCTCTCTTGCTCACTGCGGCCAAATTGGGGGCGGCGCCTGGTGTCTGTTTGGCTATCGAAGACAGCAGTATTGGCGAAGAGTCCGCGCGGCTCGCCGGGATGACCGTTTTCCGCGTCGATATGCTCGATCGCGACAGCGGGCGTCTCCTGGAAGAGTGCCAGCGCGCGTTTGCCTGACAAGCCTAGGCTCCGCCAGAGCCTGGTTGCCGCAATCGACCATAGACAGGACGCCACACTGCGGGAAGTGGGTCAAGCTTCTGGCGAAGCGCCAAGCTTACTTAGCCGCGTTTCCATGGCAAGCCCGATCCGGCTCGCGATGACGTATGGCGTTGTCCTGCCTGGGCAGAGACTTCGAAATTTTCAGGGCCGTGGTCGAGTCTAGGCAAGATCGGCGGGCGCCGCCATTCTCACGTACATGCCCTTCCACGATCACCTTCATGTCTTCTTTTCGCGGTTGGTCGGCCCTAGCCACTTTGGTCCGTCTGGTGATTCTACGCGCGCCGTTTCCGTGTAAGGGGTAGCCCCAACAGCGCCTTGATTGTAGTTTATAAATAATCTATGCTCGCTATTTGTGGCCTCCATCACTAGGGCCGCTCCGTTCGTCAAGGAGAATTCGATGCGCATTAGGCATGTAAAAGTTCTAGGTCTGTTCGTGGCAGCGATGCTCGCACTCTCGGGATGCACGTCCTCGGGAGCGGCCCAGGGCAGTTCCCCGAGCAAGCTTCAAGAAGTATTGAAATCAAAAAAGATCAAGGTTGGAGTCTTCTCAGACGCACCTCCTTACGGCGTGATGGCCAGTTCGGGACAGTACGAAGGCTTCGACATTGATAAGGCGAAGGCGCTTGCTTCGTCACTCGGAGCCGAAATCGAGTTCGTCAGCACAACAAATGCCAGCCGTATCCCCATGCTGGAAACTGGCAAGGTCGACGTCATCATCGCTGCTCTGACCAATTTGGACGAGCGGGCCCAAGTAGTAGCCATGAGCAGTCCTTATGCATCGGAGGGCCAACTGGTTCTGGTGCCGAAGGGAAGCGATATTGATTCCTACGAGGACTTGAAGGGCCGCTCTGTCGCCGCTACCCGGGGAAGTGTGCCGGCCACGATCCTCGAAAAACAATTCCCTGAAGCCAAAGCAAGCCTCTTCGAGTCCGTAGCCGACTCAATTCAGGCCATGCGCAGCGGAAAAGTCGACGCGCTGATGGAAAGCAATTCCGTGATTGCGGAGATCGTTCGGAACGGCGCCAAAGAGTTCAAAGTTCTCCAGGCGCCGCAACTGAGCCCCTCGCTGGTGTCTTTCGGCGTGAAGATGGGCGATCAGGAATGGTTGAACTACCTCAACAACTTCATCCGCAACTACAACATCACCGATGCTGCGAACGAGTCTTACAACAGGTGGCTCGGGACTGACATCCCGGAGCTGATCAAGTGACCTCGCCCCAAACTGTCCTCCAACGCAGCCAACGGAGTCTCTGATGGAGCTCTACTTCGGGGATTTGTTCCCTTACGCCCCAGATCTCTTCCACGGGCTTTGGATCAGCGTCTACCTGACTATCGGAGCCGTGGTGTTTGGTGGTTCTTTCGGCGTTGCCCTGTGTGCAGGGAAGATGAGCAGATCCGGCGTGGTACGGCATGTGGCCGGCAGCTACATCGAGGTCATCAGGAACACTCCTCTGCTCCTCCAGCTATATCTGATCTACTTCGCGCTTCCTGATGTGGGCGTCAACCTGGATCCGCTCTGGGCGGGCTTTATCGCGTTGAGTCTCAACAACGCCGCGTACACCGCCGAAATTTATCGGGCGGGCTTCGAATCTGTGCCAAAGGGTCTGAAGGAAGCTGCCAGTGCGCTCGGACTGTCGAGGATGCTCACCTTTCGTCATATCCTGCTGGCACCCGCCACCCGCAACGTTCTGCCTTCTTTGACGAACCAGACGATCCTGCTGTTTCTTGCTTCGTCAATTACCTCAATCATCGCCGTACCCGACCTCACACACGTCATGATGGGAATTTCGTCCACGACGTTCCGCACCATTGAGGCATTGGTTGTCGGCGGCGCAATCTACCTTGCGGTGTCGTTCTTCATGGCGCAAGGGTCGCGGTTCATTGAAACGCGCGTAATCAAGTGGAGGGTTGCATAGTCATGTTTGAAGCATTCGGTTGGCAGCACTTCCCCCTTATCTTCGAAGGCCTTCTGGTCACGGTTCAAATCTGCCTCTTGTCCACTGTGATTGGCACGGCGCTCGGCTTCGCGCTTGGCTTGATGAGCACAGGAGGACCGTGGTGGGCCCGTTTGGTCAGCGCAACATTCGTAACCATAGTGCGCGGCATTCCCGTGCTGCTCATTATCTTCTTTGTCTTCTTTGGAATTCCATTGCTGTTTCCGGGGCAATACCTGCCGGAGTACTGGGCAGCGGTGCTCGCCCTGTCCATCTTCGCCGCCGCATACATCGGTGAGATAGTTCGTGGCAGCATTCTGGCGGTTCCACGAGGCCAGACAGAGGCAGCTGATGCCTTGGGAATGAGTGCCCGGCGACGGTATCAGCACATTGTGCTTCCCCAAGCTGCAAAAATCATGGTGCCGCCGGGGGTGGGCTTCCTGGTCGTCCTCATCAAGGACAGCTCTCTGGTCGCGGTCATCGGACTTGTCGAACTAACCAGAGCTGGCAACGTCGTCAGCTCGCTGACAGCTGACCCTATCCTCATCTATCTAATCGTTGGGGCATTTTACTTCGTTATCTGCTATCTATTCTCTTCACTCGGTAGAGCCCTGGAACGGCGATTGAATGTTCAATCGCCCAAGGTACAGATAACAGATGCCCTCACCCTCAAGCTTGGAGACACCAGATGATCACCGTTACCGATTTACATCTCAGCTTTGGGCACCTCGAAGTCCTCAAGGGCATTTCCTGCCAAGTCCGAGATCAAGAAGTTGTCTGCATCATAGGTGCCTCAGGCTCGGGGAAGAGCACCCTCCTGCGGTGCCTTAACGGGCTCGAAAAGCCCACCGGTGGAAGTGTAGTAGTCAATGGGCATACCCTCACCGCTACTAAAACAAGCCGGGAAATATCTCTTATCCGACGAGAAGTGGGGATGGTATTTCAGCACTTCAACCTATTTCCCCACCTCACCGCACTCGAAAACGTCGCCCTCGCCCCTCAAAAGGTGCTGGGCCTCAGCAAATCAAAGGCCCAGGAACAGGCCGGCAATTTACTCAGAAAGGTCGGCCTGGCTGAAAAGGCGGGCACATACCCGAGCGCACTCTCCGGGGGGCAATCACAACGTGTCGCTATCGCGCGCGCCCTGGCCATGGGACCGCGCGTCTTGCTCTTCGACGAACCCACATCAGCTCTTGACCCCGAGATTGTCGGGGAAGTTCTTTCAGTCATGAAGGAACTGGCTGCAGAGGGCATGACAATGGTGGTCGTGACGCACGAAATGGGCTTCGCACGGGAAGTAGCTGACCGTGTGATTTATGTCGATCAGGGCGTAATCGTTGAAGAAGGCAGCCCGGGGGAAATCTTTGGCGCACCGCGCGCCACCCGGACACGCGAGTTCCTGAGCAAGGTTCTATGAGCATGAGTGAACGGTCCACCAACAAATTGATGACGCCCCCCTCGAAAATCAGCGGCAGAGGGGGGGTGCAATGCTCGATGTTCTGATCCAAGGAGGGCTTCTCTACGACGGGACCGGCGCGGAAGGTGCATTCTTCGATGTTGGGGTACTCAACGGCAAGATAGCTATGGTTGCGCCAAACATAGAAATACCGGCCCAACGAACAATCGATGCTGGTGGCCTCATCGTGACCCCCGGCCTCATCGATCCGCATAGCCACAGCGACTGGTCCATCCTGGCAAACCGATATGCCTTCAGCACGCTGCACCAAGGCGTGACCACCGAGGTGGTAGGCAACTGCGGTGTCACCTATGGTCCGTTGACTGAGCAATCCGTGCCGGCGACAGAAAGTGACCTGACAAACATCGGGTACCGCGGAACTGTTACATGGAGGTCTTTCGGAGAGCTGCTCGAAACGGTCCACGGTAAAGGGACCTCGCAGAATCTGGCCTGGTTGGTCGGGCATACCGCCCTCAGGACGGCTGCATTCCATGTTGTCTCCGATGACCCTGCCAAGGACGCAGATACAGTGATGAAGGCACTGTTGCGAGAAGCTATGGAGTCCGGGGCTATCGGCTTTTCAACAGGTCTCGAGTATGGGTCGGGCCGCTTCTCCCAAACGGACGAACTCATGGGCCTCAACCGTGTCTGCGGCAGCTATGACGGTATTTATGCAAGCCACATCCGCAATCGCGACAAGCACCTGTCCAAAGCGGTAGATGAGTTCTTCGCTATTGCCCGGGCCGGTGGTAACAGGGCACAGGTCTCGCACCTCAACGTCCGCCACGGCACAGGGACAGCACCAGGCGCTTGGCGCCAGGCGGTCCGACGACTCAGTGACGAACGCAGCAAGGGGCTGGACGTCCTCGCCGACATGACCCCGTTTCCCAGCGGTATCGGCCTGGCCACCGGCTTGCTTCCAAGCTGGGCTTTGGCAACGTCACCTGCCGCGACTGTGACTTTGCTCAGGGACCCGGAAGCCAGGCGCGAGATAGAGGCGGATTCCGACAGGTATTGGCGTTTTGTGCACGCAGGCGAATGGGAGCGAGTGACCTTGGCATCAAGCCCGGGTTCGTCGCGTCTCGAGGGTCTTTCCTTTCCCCGGATCGCCGAACTCACCGGCAAAACAGAATGGGACTGCTACTTCGACATTCTTGTCGCGGCCGGGGAGAACCTGCATCAAGTTCAACTGCTCGGCGAACTGTTCACCGATGATCACCTAGCTGAAGCCATCAGCAATCCGCTGTTCCTTCTCGGTGTCGATGCCTACACCAGTCGAAAGGACGGTCCCTTGGAGGCAAGAACGCGGCATCCACTGTTCTTTTATGGGCATACGCATTACTTGTCGCATCACGTTCTGCGCAACAACGTGCTCACCTTCGCTGAGGCGGTCCACAAGATGACCAAGATGGTCGCCGATCACTTCCAGCTCACTGACAGGGGAGAGATACGGGAGGGGATGCACGCTGATATCGCAGTGTTTGACCCTGGCATGCTTCGCTCTACAAACACTTTCGCCCTTCCAGCGACATACTCAACGGCGGCCCGATACGTGTTCGTGAACGGGATAATTACAGTGGATGACGGTAGGCACACGCATGCACTATCCGGTCGTCTGCTTCCTCGGCACTAGCCCGTCACCCGCTCCAGGACGCCCTGATTAGTATCGTTTCAGGGCGTCCATCAAGCGCGTATCCCTCATACCGGAAGCGCTGTTGCGCCCGGGCGAGGATGTGACAGGGAGTAATGGGTAGCTAAGGATGTTCACACCTGGCTGGGGTATTCTCCGGGCGTAGCCTGAACTGACTTGCTAGATTTGATTGAGAGCCTCATCGCCCAAAGATCCGGGCCCTCGTTTGCTGCCGGCGGCGTATTCACGGTCGACAAGGTCATCGATGTAGTCGAAAAGCCGCTGCAGTTCCGCCTTGGTGAAGGACCGCTTCTTCGCCGGGACGGCATCATCGGTGGTGTGCCGTGGCCTGTTCCACTCGAAGCAGAAGATCGGCCAGGAAATCATCGATGTCCGCGGGGCGCCATTGCCACGGAAATTCACCCATGAACCGCTGAAAACGCTCCAGCAGCTGGCAACGCTGCTTGATGGTGTCCGCCGTGAGGCCACGGGCAAGCATCTGTGCCCGCCAGCCATCCAGCATGGCCGTAAAAACACGTTCATCAGCCCGGAACAGCCCAATGTCCGGATCCACCAGCATCCGCGGGACAAAACCCGGAACGGCACCACTCACAACGACCTCTAAACCATGGAAACATGCATTAGATGCAGGAAACCTACAGGCGCAAGGGATCCGGGCGCAAATTCAAGTCCGAGCCGAGAACACTTTCTTCCTCGTCAATGCGTGTTCTGACCTGCGCAAACGTTGGGTACATCGCGGGACGGTAGTTCTCGCAGCTACTTCTACTCCCGTTGTTTCAACGCCGATAACGGAGATTATGTCGTGTAACGCAGTGATTATTGCATCTGATGCACGATCGCCCCTCCTCCGCCAATGACCCAGCCGGC
>NZ_AKKK01000006.1 GCF_000281065.1 Arthrobacter sp. M2012083 | reverse complement strand
GTCAGGGCAAAAACGCGCCGCCAGTACCGGGGCTCGGTACTGGCGGCGCGTCCGGGAATTGTTTTACTTCTTGGGGCTCGCTGCCGATTCGACAACCAGCTTGCCGGAGACGATGTCAGCCTTCAGGGCATCGAGCTCGGACTTGGTTTCAGCGGTGACAGCGGAGTCGAAATCGTGGAACGGAGCGATGGCAACGCCATCGTTCTCCAACGTGCCGACATAGGCTTCGTTGTTGAACTTGCCTTCCGTGTCGTCCTTCACCACGGCTTCAACGGCTTCGCCCATCTGCTTGACCACGGAGGTCAGCATGAGGTCCTTGTACTCGGGAGCGGTGAGGTAGCCATCGGAGTCAACCCAAATGAGCTTGACGTCCTTGCCGGCAGCCTTGGCTTCCTTCAGCGCAGCACCGGCACCCTTACCAACCGGTCCGGCTACGGGCATGATGATGTCCGCGCCCTGGTCCAGCAGGTTGATGGTGACCTGCTTGCCTGTGTCCTGCTTCTCGAAGTCGCCCGTGAAGGAACCATCCTGGGTGTTCTTGTCCCAGCCCACGACCTGGACGGTCTTGTTCTTGGCCTTGTTGTAGGCCTGGACGCCGTCGTAGAAGCCGTCCATGAAGATGGTAACCGTGGGGATCTTGATGCCGCCGAACGTACCCACCTTGCCGGTCTTGGACGTCGCGGCAGCTGCGTAGCCTGCCAGATATGCCGCCTGGGCCGTGTCATAGACGATCGGCTTGACGTTGGCGATCGGAGTCTCGTACGTGTAGTCGACGATCGCGAAGTGCTTGTCGGTGTTTTTCTCTGCGGCGGCCTTAGTGGCATCGCCCAGGAGGAAGCCAACGGTGACGGTGAGGTTGCAGCCGGCGGAGATCATGCCGTTGAGGTTGGTTTCGAAGTCGCTGTTGGCCTTGGATTCGGCCGACTTTACCGTGATTCCCAAGTCAGTCTCCGCCTTCTTGAGGCCTTCGAAGGAGGACTGGTTGAAGGACTGGTCATCGAATCCGCCGGAGTCCGACACGATGCAGCCGGTAAAGTCACTCTTGGTCGCCCCGCCGGATCCGGCGTCGGGAGCTTGGCCGCAGCTTGTCAGCAGGAGCGCTGCTGCACCGAGGGTGGCAACACCGGCCATTGAACCGCGCTTCAGGGTGGCACGCAGTGGTTTCTTCAATTTTCCTCCAGGAAGAAAGTGATTGGCGCTACGACGGATGGTCAATGAGTGTCCGTTTCCTATACCTGAGGCAGAAATTCTGTTTTCACTGATGCTCGCAGCTGCGCCGAAGCGCATTGATGAAACCAACACTAGTGGCCTGCAACACACCCAGCTACCACAAACGATCACTCCAGGTCAGATTGTTGACCTTTTGTTACCAAGCAGTAGCCGGGTGCGCAAGTCACACGCTTTTCATCTGTGCCTTAGAGGCGAACGAGCATCTTTCCCGTGTTCGCGCCGTCCAACAGGTCCATGAATGCCTGCGGTGCGTTCTCCAGTCCATCCACCACGGTTTCGTCGTAGCGGACAGACCCATCGGCAAGCCATGCGGCCATCTTCTGCGCGAATTCGGCGGCGTGCTGTCGCTGCCCGCCCACCAGGAATCCGCGCAGGGTGAGCTGCTTCCCGATGGCAACTGCCAGGTTCCGCGGGGCCACGGGAGGCTCCGTGGAGTTGTACTGGGCAATAGCACCGCACATTGCTACGCGTCCGCCAACCGTCAGCGTAGCCAGGGCTGCTTCGAGGTGCTCGCCGCCGACGTTGTCGAAGTAGACGTCGATGCCGCGCTCCCCCGCTGCTTCCTTCAGCTGCTCCAGCACGGGAGCATCGTTGTAGTTGAAAGCAGCATCGAAGCCGAGCTCCAACAAGCGGGCCACCTTGTCCGGCGATCCGGCACTGCCGATGACCTTGGAGGCACCCATGGCCTTGGCGATCTGGCCAACCATCGAGCCGACCGCACCTGCCGCTCCGGACACGAAGACCACGTCGCCCTCTTTGAACTCGGCAACCTTCAGCAAACCGGCGTAGGCGGTCAGGCCAGTCATTCCCAAGGCACCGAGGAACGCTGACGTTGGGGCGAGGCCGCTGGGGACCGGCGTAGTCGCGGCGGCGTCCACCACCGCATGTTCGCGCCAGCCAAGTTGATGCACGACGACGTCACCCACCTTGTGTGCGTCCGAACGGGACGCGATCACCTCACCTACCGCACCGCCGTCGAGCGCTGCGTCCAAGCGGAACGGCGCCGAGTACGACTTGACGTCATTCATGCGGCCCCGCATGTAGGGATCAACGGACATGAACTGGTTCTTCACCAGGAGCTGGCCCTCCGCGAGCTCGGGGAGCGGCGCTGTTGCCAGCCGGAAGTTCTCCGGAGCAGGGCGTCCTACCGGGCGGGAGGCAAGCTGGATTTCGCGGGTTTCGGTTGCCACGGCGCTCATGCTGCGAACTCCACGAGCTTGAGGTCCACGGCCATGTTGCCGCGCGTTGCATTGGAGTAGGGGCAGATCTTGTGCGCCTTGGCCATCAGCTGCTCTGCAGTACCGCGGTCCAGGGCTGGCAGCGCGATTTCGAGTTCGGCGGCCAGTCCATATCCTTCGCTGTCCGTCAACGCGCCGAAGTGGATTTTGGCGGCAACGGCCGAGTCGCTGAGGTCAACGCGCTCCTTGCGACCCACGAGCCGCAACGCCGAGTGGAAGCACGCGGCGTAGCCGGCTGCGAACAACTGCTCCGGGTTGGTACCTTCCCCGTTGCCCCCGAGCTCCACGGGGCTGGCGAGTGCGACGTCCAGTTTGCCGTCATTGGTGCGGGCGTTGCCGTCGCGGCCTTCGCCGGATGCCAATGCCTCGGCGGTGTAAAGAGTCTTCATGGTGTTTCCGTTCTCTTTGGGAATGGATGTCCCGGGATTTTCCGGAGGTTTGTCAGAGTGAGCCGTTGAGTGCTGCCGTGAGCTTGCCGAGCGTGGCGTGGAGCTGCCCGATCTCATCGGGCGATAGGCCGGCGGCGTCGGCGAGACGCTTGGGCACAGCCTGGGCCCGGGCACTCAAGGCGGTACCGGCGTCGGTAAGGACCACGTCCACCCGGCGCTCATCCTCGGCAGAGCGGTGGCGTTCCACCAGCCCCATGGCCTCCAGGCGTTTAAGCAGGGGCGACAAGGTGCCGGAGTCGAGGCCCAATTCCGCACCGAGTTCGCGGACACTGCGGGGCTCCTGCTCCCAGAGGACCAGCATCACCAGGTACTGCGGGTACGTCAGGCCGAGGTCCTCCAGCACGGGGCGGTAGACCGCCGTCGCCGCCTTGGATGCCGAGTACAGCGCAAAGCAGACCTGGTGGCGGAGGCGGGGTGCATCACTCATGGCTAAAACGATAGTGCAAAATTCAATTGTGCACAACCTATCTATCTTCCCCGCGTGTACCCAACCGGGTCGCACTGAAGGGCGTTCCGGCAACCCAAACGCCCTCACATGCGACTCAGGCGGGTCTACGGTTCGAGGTCGCGGATCGTGCGGAGTGCGGCTGCAGTCAGGACGCGGATGGCGTAGCCGAGTGCGCGCTCGTCAACTATGAAGTCACCGCGGTGGAGATCGTATTCTTCCCCGCCCGGAGTGTGCGTGCCCAGGCGCATCATGGCCCCCGGAAGGTCCGCCAGGAACCAGGCAAAGTCCTCGCCACCCATGGACTGCGGAGTCAGGACCACCGCGTTCTCACCCAACTCAGCGCGGGCAGAGGCTTCGATGAGGGCCGTTTCATGCTCGGAGTTCACTACAGGCGGTACGCCACGGGTGTGTTCAAGATGGACGTCCACGCCGTAGGGCGCGGCAACCTGCCTTACGACGTCGTCCAGCAACTCCCCCGCGCTATGCCAGGCATCCCGATCCAGGCAACGCATGGTTCCAGCCATGTAGCCGGAGCCCGGGATGGCATTCGGTGCGGAGCCGGCCGAAATTTGCCCCCACACCACCGACACGCCGCTACGGACGTCCACCCGGCGGGAAAGGACGGCCGGGACGTTGACCGCTATTTGCGCCAGAGCGAAGACGAGGTCCTCGGTCAGGTGTGGGCGCGACGTGTGTCCACCGCGTCCGGAGAGCTCAATTTTGATGGTGTCCGAGGCGGAGGTGATGGCACCGATGCGGGTGCCGATCTGGCCCACGTTGATCCGGGGATCACAGTGCAGCGCCAGGATACGCGGTACGCCCTCAAGCACTCCCTGCTCAATACAGGAAAGTGCACCGCCCGGCATGGTTTCCTCGGCGGGCTGGAAAATGATCCGGACCGTTCCGCCCAGAGGATTGTTCTTGTGCATCCGCTGAAGCGTCAAGGCAATGCCGAGCATGGCAGTGGTGTGAACATCATGGCCGCATGCGTGGGTCACGCCATGGTTCTTCGACGCGAACGGCAGGCCGGTTTCCTCAATGATCGGCAATGCGTCGATGTCCCCGCGAAGGGCTGTGGCAATGGGGCCCTCGCCCACGTCCACCGTCAGCCCGGTTTCCTCCAGGCGCCGCGGCTTCAGCCCGGCTGCCTCAAGCCGCTCCACCAGCTTGTCCGTGGTGCGGAATTCCTTGAAGGACAGCTCCGGGTGCGCATGGAGGTCACGCCGGAAGTCGATGAGTCCGGGAAGCAGTTCATCTACCCAAGGACTCACAACGGGAGCGGGCTCGGTTTCAGTCGTGTAATTGCGCACGTCACAACTCTAGCCATGCGCGGCTCCCGAAGAACGAAAGCCACCTCTTGGTTACGCTGCGTTCAGGCGCAGGACAACCAAAGAGGTGGCTCACGGTATAAGCAGTTGCTCTACAGCACGTCCGTGTCGCCACTGGCTTTAAGGGCGTCAACAGTGCCCTTGACCAGTTGCGCATGCTCCTTGGTTGTCACAAGGAGCGCGTCCGGCGTGTCCACAATGACCACGTCCTTGATGCCGATCAACGCAATGACGCGCTTGGTATCGGAAACCACCACGCCGCTGGCATTTTCCGCGAACACGCGCGCGCCTTCACCCAGCACGGTTACTTCATCAACATCGCCGGCGTTATTGAGGCGGCCGATCGCGGCGAAGTCGCCAACATCGTCCCAACGGAAAGTGCCAGGCACGACGGCGACGTCCCCGGCTTCCGCTGCGGGCTCGGCCACGGCGTAATCGATGGCAATTTTCGGCAGCGTGGGCCACACGCGCGATGTCACTTCCGAGCGCTCGGGCGTATCCCAGGCCTCTGCGATTTCCTGGAGGCCCTTGAACAACTCCGGCTGGTTGGCCTCAAGGTGCTTGAGCATGAGCGCCACCGGAGCGACGAACATGCCGGCATTCCAGACGTAGTCCCCCGCTTCGACGTATTTGTTGGCCACTTCCTGGCTGGGCTTCTCCACGAACTCGGCAACAGCGAGTGCGTTCGGGGCACCCTCAACATTCAGTGCTGCACCGGAGCGGATGTACCCGAATCCGACAGATGGATGGGTGGGCTTGATGCCGATGGTGACAATTTTTCCTGTGGCCGCGGTGTAGATGGCCTCGCGCACCGTCTCCTGGAAAAGATTGTCCGGGCTGATGACATGGTCTGCTGCAAACGAACCCATGATGGTGTCCGGATCGCGGCGGTAAAGGATGGCTGCTGCGAGCCCGATGGCGGCACCGGAGTCCTTGGGCTCACTTTCCAGCACCAACTCGTCATCCCCCACCTCGGGGAGTTGGCGGCATACGGCTGCGCGGTGCGCTTCGCCGGTAACAACAAGGACCCGTTCACCGGCCAGCGGTTCCAAGCGGTCATAGGTAGCCCTCAACAACGTGCTGCCGGAACCGGTCAGGTCGTGGAGGAACTTGGGCGCAGCGGCACGCGAGAGTGGCCATAGCCGGGTCCCCACACCGCCCGCCGGAATAACCGCATGGAAGCGGTTCAATGGCGATTCCGGGTATTTCGCGTCTTCTGTACTCACCGCAACACTTTATCCTGTGCCGGGCGGCAAGCCCCCGCAACAGGACACACGTGTGGCGTTCGTCTCAGGCACTGCCGAAAATTGCCTGAATATCGGCAGGAAACATGGAATTAACAAGCAGAGAAGCCCGTCCTAAATTGAATATGCTGTTAGCGAAGCCTAGATTTAGGCGTGAGCTACGAGTGCTCTCGCAGCAGGCGTTCCCCCCGCGTGGATCCCATGCCAGCGCCGCTGTGTTGCAGGAAGGTTTAATCAGTGCCGACAAAACCAGCTGGCACCTTGTACCGCGGCCGTGAAGGCATGTGGTCCTGGGTTGGACACCGCATTACAGGTGTAGTGATCTTTTTCTTCTTGTTGGTCCATGTGCTGGACACCTCATTGGTGCGCGTGTCCCCTGAGGCCTACACCGCCGTCATTGGCGCATACAAGAACCCCCTCATGGCCCTGGGTGAAACGGGCCTGGTCGCCGCGATCATTTTCCACGCCTTCAACGGCCTGCGTGTGATCGCCATCGACTTCTGGAAGAAGGGCGCGAAGTACCAGCGCCAGTTGCTGTGGGTCGTGCTTGCGCTGTGGCTTGTCACGTTCGCAGGCTTCGCCATCCGCCACCTTTCCCTCGCGCTGGGAGGCCACTAAGCCATGACAACCATCGAATCCCCACGCAGCGGAAAAATCGCTCCGAAGTACAACCGCACCGGCTCCAGCCGTGGCAACTTCGAAATGATCGCCTGGCTCTTCATGCGTCTCTCCGGCATCGTCCTGGTGGTGCTGATCTTCGGCCACCTGTTCGTGAACCTGCTGGTGGGCGAGGGCATCCACGCAATCGACTTCGGCTTCGTTGCCGGTAAGTGGGCCGATCCGTTCTGGCAGTTCTGGGACCTTGCCATGCTGTGGCTTGCCATGCTGCACGGCACCAACGGCGTCCGCACCATCATCAACGACTACGCCGAGAAGGATTCCACGCGCTTCTGGCTGAAGATGGTCCTCTACGCGGCCACCCTGGTCATCATCATCCTTGGCACGCTGGTGATCTTCACCTTCAACCCGTGCCCCGTCGTCGACGGCGTTCAGTTGCCTGGCGGTTTCTGCCCGGCCCCGTAGCGGCGCCTTCCGGTTACTCCTTGGAGATCCGGTTCGCCTGACGTAGCGGAGCAGCCTCCGCCGACCATCTGAATTTTTGAAAGAGAGAGCATCTGGTATGCAGGTCCATAAGTACGACGTCGTCATTGTCGGTGCAGGTGGCGCCGGCATGCGCGCCGCGATCGAATCCGGTCAGCGAGCACGCACCGCGGTACTGACCAAGCTCTACCCCACCCGCTCGCACACAGGTGCAGCCCAGGGTGGAATGTGCGCAGCACTGGCCAACGTCGAAGAAGACAACTGGGAATGGCACACCTTTGACACCATCAAGGGTGGCGACTACCTGGTTGACCAGGACGCAGCCGAGGTCATGGCGAAGGAAGCCATCGACGCCGTGCTGGACCTGGAAAAGATGGGTCTGCCGTTCAACCGCACGCCCGAAGGGCGGATTGACCAGCGCCGCTTCGGTGGCCACACCCGTGACCACGGCAAGGCACCCGTCCGCCGTGCTTGCTATGCGGCCGACCGAACCGGTCACATGATCCTGCAGACGCTGTACCAAAACTGCGTCAAGCACAACGTTGAGTTCTACAACGAGTACTACGTCCTTGACCTGCTGATCGTCGAAGAAGACGCCGTACGCGAAGACGGAACCCCGTACAAGCAGAAGCGTGTTGCCGGCGTGGTTTCCTACGACCTCGCCTCCGGCGAACTGCACGTATTCCAGGCCAAGTCCGTGGTGTTCGCCTCCGGCGGTGCCGGCAAGGTCTTCAAGACCACCTCCAACGCACACACCCTCACCGGTGATGGCATGGGCATCGCGTTCCGTCGCGGCATCCCCCTGGAAGACATGGAGTTCTTCCAGTTCCACCCGACCGGCCTCGCCGGCCTGGGCATCCTCCTTACCGAGGGTGCACGTGGTGAAGGAGCCATCCTGCGTAACTCGGAGGGTGAGCGCTTCATGGAGCGTTACGCCCCCACCATCAAGGACCTCGCACCCCGTGACATCGTGGCCCGCGCCATGGCGAATGAAGTGCGCGAAGGCCGCGGCTGTGGTCCAAACAAGGACTACGTCCTCCTGGACCTGACCCACCTTGAGCCTGCACACATCGAGGCCAAGCTTCCGGACATCACGGAGTTCGCCCGCACCTACCTGGGTGTGGAACCGTTCACCGACCCCGTTCCCGTGTTCCCCACGGCGCACTACGCCATGGGCGGCATCCCCACCAACATCACCACCGAAGTGCTGCAGGACAACGACACAATTGTGCCGGGCCTCTACGCAGCCGGCGAAGTTGCCTGTGTTTCCGTCCACGGTTCGAATCGTCTCGGCACCAACTCGCTGCTGGACATCAACGTATTCGGCAAGCGCGCTGGTATCGCCGCTGCGGAGTACTCGAAGACCGCTGACTTCGTCGAGCTTCCCGAGGACCCCGAGGCCATGACCCGCGGCATCCTGGACGGGCTGCTCAGCGGCAACGGCACCGAGCGTGTTGCGCAGATCCGCAAGGAACTGCAGGACACCATGGATGCCAACATGCAGGTTTTCCGTACCAAGGAATCTCTGGAACAGGTCCTCCGCGATATCGCCTCCTTCGAAGAGCGGTACAAGCACGTCACCGTTCAGGACAAGGGCAAGCGCTTCAATCTGGATCTCCTCGAGGCCGTGGAACTCGGCTTCCTGCTGGACATGGCCAAGGTCATGACCGTAGGTGCACTGCACCGTGAAGAGTCGCGCGGTGGCCACTACCGCGAAGACTTCCCGGACCGCAATGACGAAAAGTTCATGAAGCACTCCATGGCTTACCTGGACACTTCCGTCACCGTCGACTCCTCGGCGGAATCTGTTGCGGGCATCCGTCTTGAGACGAAGCCCGTCATCTTCACCCGTTACGAGCCGATGGAGCGTAAGTACTAATGACGACCGAAATGGCAGAGCCCGCTTCCAAAATCGAGCTCCCGGCAAGCGTTGCAGGTGACGGTGAAATCCCCACCTTCCACATCACGCTGCGGGTGCGCCGCTACGACCCCGAAATCTCGGACGAAGCACGCTGGGATGACTACAAGCTGACCATGTACGGCACGGACCGCGTGTTGGATGCCCTCCACAAGGTCAAGTGGGAGATTGACGGCAGCGTTTCCTTCCGCCGCTCCTGCGCACACGGTGTGTGCGGCTCCGACGCCATGCGCATCAACGGCCGCAACCGCCTCGCCTGCAAGACGCTGCTGAAGGACCTGGACACCACCAAGCCCATCACCGTCGAGCCGATCAAGGGCCTCCCCGTGGAGAAGGACCTGATCGTGGACATGGAACCCTTCTTCCAGTCCTTCCGCGAAGTCATGCCGTTCCTCATCAACAAGGGCCACGAGCCCACCAAGGAACGCCTGCAGTCCGTCGAGGACCGTGAGCGCTTTGACGACACCACCAAGTGCATCCTGTGCGCTGCCTGCACCTCGTCCTGCCCGGTCTTCTGGACCGACGGCCAGTACTTCGGTCCGGCTGCAATCGTGAACGCCCACCGCTTCATCTTCGATTCCCGCGATGATGCCGGCGACATGCGCCTGGAGATCCTGAACGACAAAGAAGGCGTGTGGCGCTGCCGCACCACCTTCAACTGCTCGGAAGCATGCCCCCGTGGCATCCAGGTGACCCAGGCAATCGCCGAGGTCAAGCAGGCCATCCTGGCCCGCAAGATCTAGTTACGCCGGTCCCCTTAGGAACCACACGACGACGGCGCCGCTCACCACTGATGGTGGGTGGCGTCGTCGTCGTTAATCACGTGCCGTCACCGGCCATCACCGCCACCTTCACCGCAACGCAAGGAGATCAGCGTGTCACGCTCTGAGAAAATCAGCTTCACGGGAAGCACCGGCGACACCCTGGCCGGCATCGTGGACGTGCCCGAGGGTCCCATCCGGGGTTGGGGGCTGTACTCCCACGGCCTGACGCTCGGCAAGGACAGCCCCGCCGCATCCCGGATCTGCAAAGGACTCGCTGAGCAAGGTGTGGGGATGCTGCGCTTCGACAACCTGGGCTTGGGTGGCTCGGCTGGTGAATGGTCTGCGGGGTCGTTCAGCGTCAAGGTAGCCGACACCATCCTTGCGGCGGACTTCATGCGGGAGCAAGGCCGGGGAATCTCACTCCTGGTCGGCCACTCGTTCGGAGGCCCAGCGGTGCTTGCCGCAGCCCGCGACATCCCCGGCCTCAACGCCGTTGTGACGGTAGGCGCACCCTACGAGCCCAAACATGTCGAGCACATGTTCGACGCCGAGATCGAGTCCATCCTGCGCGATGGCAGCGCGGTGGTGGACCTTGGTGGCCGGCCCATGGAAGTTCGCCGCCACTTTGTGGAGGACGTGGAACGCGCCGATCTGCGTGACTGCATCCGCACCCTCCACAAGCCGCTCATGGTGATGCACTCCCCCACCGACAACACGGTGGGAATCGACAACGCCAGCGAAATCTTCAGGACTGCCCGACACCCCCGGAGTTTCATCTCCCTTGAGGGCAGCGAACATCTCCTCACCGGGAAGGGACAGGCGGCACGGGTTGCGCGGATCATCAGCGCTTGGGCGGACCCTTACCTCGAGGTCCGCGACGCTGGATAAGCATTACTGTCCCGGGCCAGCCAACTATGTAGCAGATCAGGCCGTTATGAGCTCTCATAACGGCCTGATCTGCGATCTACATGGGTACCTTACTTGCCGATGGCCGCTTTGCTTTCACTGAGCCACTGCCCGGCAGCTTTCTCCGGAGTCAGTCTCTTGAACAGGACCTCGGTGTTGATGCGGGCAGTGATCTCGGAGACGGCAGTTGAACCGGTGGGGCCGATGAACGTTGGAGCGAAGTCCATCTTGCCGATCTGGTCAATATAAGCGGCTTCCACCTTTCCTTGGGGCGTCAGCAGGTCCTGGATGGCGGTACGCATGCCGGAGTTGCTGGGAACACCACGGTCACTCTGGATGATTTTGGCTGCTGCCTCATTGTTCACCAGGAAGCTGACCAACTTGGCGGCGGCGTCCGTGTGCTTGCTGCGGGCGGAGATGGTGTAGAACTGCGAGGACTGGAGCCAGATGCCGGGCGTGGGAGTCTCACCGGGCAGCTTCAGCAGCTTCAATTCAGCGCCTGATGCTTTGCTGAGCGCGGTCAAGGAGTTGGTCCAGGTCAGCATCATACCGGCCTGCCCCATCCCCATGAGTGTCTGCTCGGTGCTCACGTTGAGCTTCTCCACAGTTTCGGAGGCGCTGGGTGCTGCACCTGACTCGCTGAGTTTGACGGAGAAATCGAAGTAATCCTGAACGGTTTCCTGGCCAAGTCCCAACTGGCCATCCTGCGTGTACAGGGATTCTCCCCGCTGCCTGGCAAAGGCATCCAATGAGTCATGCGTGAGGACGGTAGCGGTGCCGTAGGTTCCCTTGGGGCTTTTGGCAGTGATGTCCTCGGCTGTCTTCGCGAAGTCATCCCAGGACCACCTGCTGTCATCCGGAAGGGCTACCCCGGCAGCTTGGAAGACGGCGGGGTTCACCACGATTGCCAACGCATTGGCACCAGTGGAGACACCGTACTGTTTGCCTTGCACCTGCCCGTTTTCCAGGGCTCCTTGGTCCATTTTGGAAAGGTCGAGGGACCCTTCAACTTTGGAGAGGTCCAGCAGTGCGCCCCGGTTGGCGTACTCGGCCGGGTAGGCGCCACCCATGGTAATCACGTCAGGGGCGTCGTTTGCAGCGACTTGGGTAGCCAACTTGTCGAAGTAGCCCCCGATGTCTCCATACTCGGGCTTTACTTTGATGTTGGGGTTGGCGGCCTCGAACTCCTTGATGGCCTTATTGGTCAACTCGGCACGGGTGGCATTACCCCACCACGAAAACCGGATCTCCACAGGGCCGTCTTCGGCCTGGTTGGACGTCGGGCTGGAACACCCTGTGGTCAGGCCAAGCAGGCCTACCGCTGTGAAGACTGCTATGGATTTGCGGATACTTCGGAGAGATTTACGCGCCATTGGGTAAGCTTCTTTCAGACTCAAGAAAACGGTTCCTGAAACGTATCAAGGCGCTGTATATTCGTCAATAGTTTTCATCTTGAACTATTCAGGCCGCCCAAAGGAGCACGCTTTGACCCACCACGTGGACCAGATCCAGATTCGGGACCCCTACGTAGTCACACTTCCGGAATCCGGGCAATACCTGCTCTTCGGAAGCACCGACAAGAACATCTGGTCGGGGCCTGCCGAAGGATTCGACTGCTATCGGAGCAGTGACCTGGTGACGTGGGAGGGCCCCATCGAGGCCTTCCGCCCACCGGACGGGTTCTGGAGCCGGGAACAGTATTGGGCGCCTGAGGTACACGAGCATCAAGGCCGCTATTTCATGTTTGCGACCTTTACCGCTCCTGGACGGTCCCGGGGAACGCAGATACTCTCTGCCGCAAAGCCGGAAGGCCCCTACGAACCGTGGAGCGATGGTCCCGTCACTCCAGGCGATCGGGAGTGCCTTGACGGTACGTTCCATGTTGACCATGAAGGGACACCATGGATGGTGTTTTGCCACGAATGGAAACAGGTCCGTGACGGCACCATCCTGGCGCAGCGCCTCAGCCCGGACCTGCGGCACGCCCTGGGCGAGCCAATCCTCCTGTTCAGCGCGTCCGAAGCACCGTGGGCCCGCGCTCTGGATGTCCCGTCGGTCCGTGACAATGAGTCCCCCGTGTATGTAACTGACGGCCCGTTCTTGTTCAGGCTCGGCAGCGGCACTCTCATCATGCTGTGGTCCGGTTTTGGTGACCAGGGCTATTCCATAGGCATTGCCAGGAGCGAGTCCGGCACAGTCCTGGGACCCTGGACCCAGGAAGCTGAGCCGCTGTGGGGCACCGATGGCGGGCATGGCATGATTGGCCGGGCCTTGGACGGCAGCCTGTTCCTCACCCTTCATCAGCCCAACAACACCCCTGACGAACGGGCGGCCTTTTTCCCGCTCCGTGAGCTCGAAGACACCGTGGTCCTGGCTTCAGCTGCTCCCGCGCCCGTTGGCGCCGGCATCGATCGCAAGGTACTGGTCCAGCGACACAACGTCCGGCAGCAGACTTTGGACCCGCAAAGCCCGGTGTCGGTGGGTAACGGAGAATTCGCCTTCACAGTGGACCTCACTGGGCTTCAGTCGCTCCCCAACCACTACCCCGTGGGAGCACGAGACGATCTTCCACCGGGAACGCTTCTCGGGACGCAGTCACAGTGGGGCTGGCACTCGGTTCCTCCACCACAGCCCTACAACCTCGCCGAATCAACCGTTCTCTACGATTCACCCCGGGGCCCGATCCCTTACGTGGACATGGTGGGAGACATAGTGAACGACCGCGAAACCGACACCTCCCTGGCCGAAACGTGGCTCAGGGCGAACATGCACCGGCTGGATTTGGGGCGTATCGGATTCCGTTGGGTGGAAGATGGGACGGAACGTCCCCTCACGCCAGCTGACATAGCTGACCCTGATCAAACGCTCGACCTCTGGACCGGCATTGTAACCAGCCGCTTCACACTGTCCGGTCATCCCGTCACAGTGACGACGGCGTGCCACCCCGACCGGGACGAGCTCGGCATCCGTGTGGAGTCGCCAGCACTTGCTGCCGGTTTAGTTGTGGGTGTCGACTTTCCCTACGGGTCCGAGGCATGGCACAACGCCGCGGACTGGACGCACCCGGAGTCCCACACCACCTCCCTCGAGGGCCCGAAGCCCGCCACACACGGGCATGACGCTGCCGCAGTGTGGACAGCCCACCGCGAACTGGACGATTCCCGCTACCAGGTGGTCATGACAGGTCACGAGCTGACAGTAGAACAGACTGCGCAGCACCGGCTCCGGGTTTCGCCCGCCACAGCCGTCACCGCAATGGATATCTCCATCGCTTTCCTGTCCGCCGGGGACGGCGACTGCATCCCCCGAGGCAACAACAGGCTGGCCGGACCCACACGGGGAGCAAGCCCGGACGCCTACGCCGGTTCCGACGTCGGGCCTTCGCCTGCGCTCGGTGTGGCGGACGCGTCCGCCGCCTATTGGCCTGCTTTCTGGTCCTCAGGAGGGGCGATCGAGCTAAATGCCACGGATGATCCCAAGGCCAAAGAATTGGAACGCAGAATCGTGTTGTCGCAGTACCTGACCGCGATCAACTGCGCTGGATCGTTGCCGCCGCAGGAGACCGGGCTGGTCTGCAATTCCTGGCGCGGCCGCTTCCACCTGGAGATGCACTGGTGGCATGCCGCGCACTTTGCGCAGTGGAATCGCGTAGAACTGCTCCTGCCGTCATTGCGGTGGTACTCCACGGTGCTGGAGACCTCACGGCAGACGGCGAAAGCGCAAGGATTCGACGGCGTTCGCTGGCCGAAGCAGGTAGGACCGGATGGGCGGGAAAGCCCGAGCCCCATTGGAACCTTCCTGATCTGGCAGCAGCCCCACCCCATCCACCTGGCGGAGCTGGTGTACCGGGCCAATCCGAGCCGGGAAGTGTTGGAGGAATTCGCGGAGGTAGTCTTCGAATCAGCCGCGTTCATGGCCAGCTTCGCGCATCCCACGTCGCGCGGTTTTGAGCTGGGACCTCCCTTGGTTCCGGCGCAGGAAAGCTACGGATCCATCCGGGCCAAGGTCACTAATCCCACGTTCGAACTGGCGTACTGGCAGTGGGGCCTACGAACTGCTGCTGCCTGGCGGGAGCGGCTGGGTCTGGAGCCAGTCCAGGCATGGTCGGACGTGGCCGATGGCATGGTGCCGCCACGTGTGATTGACGCCGTGTACGCTGCGATCGACGTCGAACCGTTCACCATACGCACGGACCATCCATCCATGCTGTGCGCCCTGGGAGTCCTCCCCCGCACTGATCTCATTGATCCGGCCATCATGCGAGCAAACCTTACAGACGTCCTGGCAGACTGGGACTGGGGCAGCACCTGGGGTTGGGACTACGCCGTGATGGCCATGACGGCCGCACGACTTGAGGACCCGCAGGCCGCTGTTGATGCGCTCCTCCTCAGCGCGGGCAAGAATACCGTCCTTGCCAACGGGCACAACCGCCAAACCGACTCACTCCCGCTCTACCTGCCCGGCAATGGTGGACTCCTGGCCGCTGTCGCGCTGATGGCAGCAGGCTGGGACAACGGACCGGACCGGCACGCGCCCGGATTCCCGGCCGACTGGACCGTTGCATGGGAGGGTCTGGTCAAGGCGCCTTAGCATCGCTGCAACGGGACCTCGCCTGCTAACCGCGGCGGGGTCCCACCGCGGCTCCGACCAAAGCACCAAGGCCAACGCCGATGAGGATGCCCAGAAAGGGCGAATTGAAGATCAACTGGCCAACCACGAGTCCCGCTGCAGCCCCGAGCAGACAGGCGATCCACAATTGGTTGTTCACGGCGGCCTCCGGATGAAACTGTCAGGTGCGGGGCGCCACGCGGCGCGAACCGAGGACCTTCTTGCGGGGGGACTCTCCCGACGCCGTGTCAGCCTCGCGAATAGCAGACCACGACGCCGAGACGAGGTACACCTGGCTCACAAGATTGAACCAGATGAGCAGGCCGATGATAATGGCGAACGATGCCAGGACCGGGTTGTTGCCGGACCGGGCAAGAAGTTCGGTGCTGAAGAATTGGAGGACCGTAGTCCCAATGCCCGCCAGCACCACGCCTTCCAGGAATGCGCGGCGTCCCAGCTTCAGCCCACCTGCAATGCGGAACAGCACGGCCGCCGTCGCGCAGTTCAGCAGGAGGGGGACCACAATCTTGACGGTCGCCGCGATGGGCTCGGCAACGCCCTCATCAAGCTTGAGCAAAGCGATCAGCCAGTCCGCTGCTGTGCCAAAGACGAGCGAGACACCTGCGCTGAGGACAAGGATGACGCCGAGGAGCAACAGGGTGCCGGCGTCGATGAGCTTTTGAAGGATCGGGTTACGTACCAAGGGGTCAGCATTCATCACTCCCCTAAGGCCTTCCCTGATGCTGGCGATCCAGCCAAGGGACACAAAGACCGTGACAACCGCAGCGATGAGGGCCGTCCACCCAAGTCCCGACGGGTTGAGCAAGGACTGTGGATCCACCAACCCTTCGCCGCCATCCACCTGAAGGAGCCCGGGAGCAGCCGCGGCCACACTGTCGATCACGGCATCCTGCAGCGCGGGGTTGCCGCCCAGAACAATTCCCGCAATGGCAAAGCCGGTAGTGAGCAGACCCGTCACGGAGAAGAACATGTTGAAACCGATGCCGGCACTCAACAGCGGCCCTTGCTGCCGGGTGTAGTGCTGGAAGGAGCGCATAGCCCGGTTGGTGTTCAGCCTGGCGAGGAAGAGTGCAAAGAATGCACCCAACTTTTTCGGTACGCCCTCGCCGGCGCGCTTCGCATGGCCCCAATCCTGCCGCTTGCGGAGAAGCTGGAGTTTGAGTTTCGCCAGCTCAGTTGGCAGCGGAGGAACGTCCGCCTCTGCGGCGTGGATCCGCTTGCTGTGCTTCGTCAGTATCGCCGCCAAAGTCGAGCTCTTCCCGTAGCTGCCAAATTCCATTGGTGTCGTGCTCGTAAAGTCCCATGCTAACCACAGGGAAGGTCGCCCGGTAATCCCTGAGGACCGTTTCGGCTTCGTCGAGGTTTTCCTGGGCGACATCGTGGGCAACGGTGACGTGCGGGTGGTAAGGGAAGGGCAGTCGTCGTTCCAGTGGGCCGGTTTGAAGTTTCTCGTGCAACTGCACGCACTCTTCAAAGCCTTCTTCTACGTTCACGAACACTACCGGCGAGATGGGACGGAACGAACCCGTGCCGGAAATGGTGATTTCGAACGGTTCCTGGGTCCGTGCGACTTCCCTGACGTGCTCCCGGGTGGCGGCCCAGTCCTGGGTGGGTGTGGTGGTGATCAGGGTGATGTGGGCAGGAATGACCTCAGCCATCGGATCACCGAAGGAGGCCCTCCATTCCTGGAGTTCACGGGCTATCTCCGGCGGGAAACCGAGGATCACACCGACGCACATGGTGTCTCCAGCGCCGCAATCGGTGCCGGAAACAGCGGGCTGGCGGGAGTCGTCCGGACCGGCACCCTGTCGGGTGCCGGTCTTGACGTTGAGCTGGCCAGCGGAGCACATGGACTTAGCGGACTCCCTGGTTTCCGCGGGAGGCATCGCCGCGGTAGGGCAGGAAACCCACCTTGGAGTAGACATCCGCGAGCGTTGCGGCCGCAATCTCACGTGCCTTGTCAGCGCCGAGGGCCAGGAGCCGGTCGAGTTCTGCGGGGTCGGCCAGGAGTTCGTTGGCACGTTCCCGGATAGGTGCAAGGTGTCCGGAGACGAGTTCGGCCAAGTCGACCTTCAAGTGGCCGTACATCTTCCCCTGGTAGTCGGCCACGATCTTGTCCACCGGCGTACCGCTGATGGCCGAGTAGATGGTCAGCAGGTTGGATACGCCCGGCTTATTCTCTCGGTCGTAGCGGATCTCGGTTTCGGTGTCCGTGACAGCTGACTTAATCCGCTTGGCCACAGTCTTTGGGTCATCCAGCAGATTAATCAGGCCGGCTGGAGATTCCGCGGACTTGGACATCTTGGCGGTGGGGTTCTGGAGGTCGTAAATCTTGGCCGATTCCTTCTGGATGAAGGCCTCAGGCACTTGGAAAGTCTCACCGAACCGGCTGTTGAAGCGGTTGGCGAGGTCACGGCTCAATTCCACGTGCTGGCGCTGGTCTTCACCCACCGGCACACCGTGCGGCTGGTACAGCAGGATGTCGGCGGCCTGCAGGATGGGGTACGTGAACAGGCCAACACTGGCGTGGTCCGAACCCTGTTTCTGGGCCTTGTCCTTGAACTGGGTCATGCGGGCGGCTTCGCCCATGCCCGTGATGCAGTTCAGGACCCACGCCAACTGGGCGTGCTCGGGAACCTGGGACTGGACGAAGAGGGTGCACTTGTCCACGTCCACGCCGCCGGCGATGTACTGCGCGGCCGTAACCCTGGTGCGCCGGGCCAGTTCCGCCGGATCCTGCGGCACCGTGATGGCGTGCAGGTCCGGAATGAAGTACACGGCGTCGTACTCGTCCTGCATCCGGACCCAGTTGACCAGGGCGCCGAGGTAGTTGCCAAGGTGCAGGGAGTCCGCGGAGGGCTGCATGCCGGACAAGACCCGGTGCTTGGCGCCAACGGCAAGCTTGGTTGACGTTGCGGGCTTCGGTCCGGTCGCAGCATCAACCGCTGCGCCGGTTTCAGTCGTGGTGGAACTAGTCATGGAGCAATACCTTAGGAAGCTTAGAGCCGGTAGTCGACTACCAGCGGTGCATGGTCAGAGAAGCGGGTATCCCACGAAGGTGCCCGGTCCACCACAGCCGAGAAAGCGGCAGCAGCGAGGTCCGGGGTGGCCAGGTGGTAGTCGATGCGCCAGCCCGTGTCAGTGTCAAAGGCCTTACCGCGCTGGGACCACCAGGTGTAGGGGCCGGCTACATTACCTGCCAGGCCCCTGTGGACATCCCTCCATCCGATTTCTTCGCCGAGGAAACGGTCAAAGTATGCCCGCTCCTCCGGGAGGAAGCCGGCACGCTTGACGTTGCCCTTCCAGTTCTTGATGTCGAGTTCGGTGTGTCCGACGTTGAGGTCGCCAACCACCAAAGCATGGTCGCTGTGTTTCGCGAGCTCAGGCAGGCGGACGGTCATGGCGTCGAGGAAGCGGAACTTATCGTCCTGCTTGGGGGTCCCCACCTCTCCGGAGTGCACATAAGCACTGACAACGGTGAGGGTGGTGGGGTCACCGGCTGTGTTCCTGACGGTGTAGTCCGCTTCGACCCAGCGCCCGGACGTGTCGAAGTACTCGTCGCCAACACCGACTCGGGTGGCAGTAGGTTCCTCGCGGGAAGCGATGGCCACACCGGCGCGGCCCTTGGCCTCAGCCTCGGTGTGGAGGATGTGCCAGCCTTCGCCGATCAGCTTCCTGACGATGTCGTCAGGGGCGCGCACTTCCTGCAGGCAGAGGATGTCTACCTCGCGTGGCTCCAGCCATTCCGCCATGCCGTTCTTGTAGGCAGCCCGTAGGCCATTGACGTTAACTGATGCGATGCGAAGGAAGTCCTTCTTCAATGCCGTACTCACCCGGTCCACTCTAGTCGATGATGGTGCCGGCCACGGGCTCGTCCGAGCCACCGGAAGACTTGATCATGTCCCGTGCATTCGTTGCTGTAATAGCGATGGTTTCCAGTGCCCGGTTGATGGTGTCCTGGTTGGCCGTTGCTCCCTTGGCTCGTTCCTCGTCCACCACACGGACCTGCACCTGGACAATCTTGAAGGAGTGGTCCAGCTTGAGGTCGCGGACTTCATCGACTTTGCTGCGCTCTGCAACTACGCGCGTGCCACCGTTGTCAGCAGCGGACGACGACGGCGCGCGGCCGGCTGCGGCGTTGAAGGCATTTTGCGCTTCGGTCAGCTTGGCACCTGCCCGCTGCGCGGCCTTGCGGATGCTCAGCACCACGAACGTTGCAAGGGCAAGCCACCCGAAAGCAACCACGGCAACAACCCAGCCCACAACATCGTTCTGGTTGGCCGCAAAGATGACGGCTACCAGGAAGGCAATGATGACAACTGTCATCCCCAGGCCGCCGATGCGGAAGCCCTTGAACATGCCTTTACCGGCGGGGGACGTGGACGGGTGCGGGTCACCGAGAGATTGCATGAACCCATTCTCTCAAATGCGGAAAGGTGCCCCGTCCGCTTCCACGGACGGCGAACATACCCACACTAGCGTCCGCTCCTCTGCTGATTCCGGGTCTTGCCCGGCGACGTGGACTTACGGTGCAGGAACCGCGCCGCCAGCAGCACCGGATCAGGTTCCGGCTTACCTTCCATGACTTCGCAGAGTCGTTGGACAAGCGCGGCGGCTGCGGCAGGAATATCCACGTCGAGGGCGGAAATTGGGGGCTTATGCTGCCGCGAGTGCTCAGAGTCCGAGCCTGTGCACACCAGCAGGTCCCCCGGGATACGGACTCCACGTTCCTGCATTGCCTGGGCTGCGCCGCTGGCGTGCCTACCGGTCAAGCAAAAAACTGCGCCCGGCAGGCCGTCGCCCAAAATCCTGACGCCCACTTGCTGACCGCCCTCCACGCCGTCCCGTTCGGGTACGTGGTAGATCCGGGGCTCTTTGCCGGTTTCCATGCACCAAGCAACGTAGGCGGCCTCGCAATCGAAGTTCCAGGCGTTCCTGTCCGTGCCACCCACGTAGGCGATGGATTTAGCGCCCGCTGCTGCCAGGTGTTCCAAGACGACTCGTGTGGACGCTGCGTCGTCGTGAGCCACCCAGTTCCGGAAGTCGGGGCGGCCAGGATCGCGATCCCAGGTCACGTAGGGAATTCCACGCTTCTCCAGCAAAGCCACCACCGGGTCATCCAGATGCGGGGCGAAAACGATGTAGCCGTCCAAGGACATGGAGAACGGTGGGAGTGGTCCACGGCTCAAGTCGGGGACGAGCATCAGGCCCAGATTCCGATTCAGCGTCTCGGCCGCTGCTGCTCCCGCGAGCTTCATGAAGACGTCCACGCCATTGGGACCATAGGTGCCCAAGCTGTCCAAGGAGCGGAACACCAGCCCGATCGCATTCATCCTGGAACTTCGAAGCCCCCGTGCCATGGCGTCTGCAACGTAACCCATCTCCGAGGCGACGGCGCGGACCCGTTCCCGGGTGGCCTCGCTGATGTTGCCCTTGCCATTGAGGGAGTGCGACACGGTGGTGATCGAAACCCCCGCTTTTCGTGCGACATCCCAGATCGTGACGCCCTCTTGTAGTTCGCGGGCCATGCGCTCCCCCACTTTCGTCGCCTAGGACCCCGGGAGTTCCGACTTCCGAAATCAACAGTAAATCTTTGGAACCAGCTACACAAAAACGTTTTTCTTCCGTACCTTGAGCGTCACAAGTGATCCACCCCATCAGCAGCCCACCCGCACTCAAACGGGGATAACTCCCCCAAGGAGACCTATGCAACTTCACCGCCACGAATCCGCCGCGCACGATCCCCGCGAGCGCGGCCTCGATATCGGCCGCACCTGGGATGCACAAACCCGCAACACCGCCAGGCTCTACTTCGACTTCTTCGCCACGCTTGGCATCGCCCCGCAGAAAGTCCGGGACATTGCGGAGCAGAGCCACGCAGCCCTCCTTGCCTGGTGCCCGGCACTGGCTGAGGAAGCCGAGGGCTGGGCCACCGGCGCCGGACTCAGGACCTGGGAGCTGAGTGTGGTCAACGCACGCACCGAGATTCTTGCCGCGGCACCCAGGAAGACCGGCTCCCATGAATGCTCGACGGCGGTCTACGCGCCGGCCCGGGCTTGGGCGCCGGAAACCATTCAGACCTGGGACTGGCATGACCACCTCGCCCCCGAAGGACTCTTGCTCCAGTTGAGCCCATCCCCCGGTCGGACCACCAAGACGTTCACGGAGTTCGGGACGCTGGGCAAGATCGGTGTCAACAGTGAGGGCCTCGGCCTGCATTTCAACATCCTTGCCCACTCCAGGGACGACGACTCCGCTGGAGTTCCGGTCCACGCAATTGCCCGCCGCATCCTTGATGAGGCCTCGACCATCGACCACGCTATCGACATCGCATCCTCAGCCAGAGTTAGCGCCTCTACGGTCTTCACTGTTTTTACAGCTACCACCGACCGCACCAGCACCCCGCGCGTGGCCGCCAGCATCGAGGTCTCTCCCGCCGGCACTGCCGTCGTGGATGCCGGCAGCGACGGTTGGCTGCTCCATACGAACCACTTCCTGGACCCCGTCCTCGCGGAAGAGGACGCAATCGACGACGGCGCGTTGTCGCCCCAGCGCCTGGCCCACCTCGGGCGCGTGAGGACGGAACTGGCCGGCTTGGGCATCGCTGACCGGGCCAAGCAGTTCTGCTCGTCCGAGGGAGCTTCCTCCGTGGTCTGCTTCCATCCTGACGCCTCGGCGCCGCGTCACGAGCAGTGGCAGACGCTGCTGACCATCAGCGTCGATGCCGGCGACTGCTCCCTCGCCTACGCAGCTGCCAACCCCGCGGATGCCGCACGCGATGGCTTCCTGATCTTCTGACCCAGACCACCCAGCAACCCCTGCACCCCAAAAAAGCAACCAACGAAAGGCACTTCCTTGCCGCAATCCCTTCAGCCCAATGTTGCGCTGGAACCACAAGGTCCGTCGTCCAAGCGGCCCGTCTCAGCTGCGCGTACTTTCTTCGTCTCCTGTTTTGGAACCGCACTGGAGTTTTATGACTTCACCATCTACGGCTTGGCTGCAGCCTTGGTATTTCCGCAGCTCTTCTTCCCCAACCTTGATCCTCTGACCGGAACATTGGTGGCGTTCGCTTCCTTCGGTGCCGGCTTCCTGGCCCGGCCCTTGGGTGGCATCGTCCTGGGCCATTTCGGCGACCGCCTCGGCCGACGCAAGATCCTGATCCTCACGCTCATCCTGATGGGTGGGAGCACCTTCCTGATCGGCTGCCTGCCCAGTGCGGATTCGATCGGCGCCGCGGCCCCCATGCTGCTCATCGCTTTGCGTCTGGTCCAGGGATTCTCTGCAGGCGGTGAATGGGGAGGTGCTGCCTTGTTGGGAATCGAGGCGGCACCAGCGGGTCGTCGAGGACTGTGGGGGTCCTTCACCAGCATGGGCATTGGACTGGGCGTGCTGATGGGTTCCGGGGTTTTTACGCTAACGGACGCCATCTCGGGCGGCGAAGTGGCGAGCTTCGCTTGGCGGGTACCCTTCTGGATCGGCGGCCTGTTGGTGCTGGCTGGTCTTATTGCCCGGCTGACCCTACCCCAGGACGAACGCCCGCCCAGCGCTCAGACACCCCGGATTCCACTGCTGGCGGTCCTCAAATCGCACCCGCGCCAGATCCTGATGTCGATCGGCGTCAGCTACGGCTACAACACCTTCACTTACATCGCCACAGTGTTCCTCATGTCGTACGTGCTCCAGCGCGGCTATTCGGACAGTGAATCACTTCAGTTCCAGCTGTGGGGTGCACTGGCCAGCGTCATCTCCGCGCCTCTCGCCGCGATGCTTTCCGACAGGATCGGCCGTAAGCCGGTGATGGTAGGTGGTTCGGTGATGCTCATCGTCTACTTCCTGGCGTTCTTCCCGGCCATCGAGACGCACACCGGTTGGCTTGCCCTCCTGATGTTCACGCTGGGCGGGGCGCTGAACACTGTTCCGCAGGGCCCGTTGCCGGCGTTTCTTGGCGAACAGTTCCCGTCGGCTTCCCGCTACTCAGCAATCTCGGCCAGCTACCAGATCGGCTCAGCCCTGGGTGGCGGCACGGCAGCCACTGTGGCCACGGCGTTGTTGATCGCCACGCACGGCGACCCGATCGGCGTCGTGATTTACACAGTCTCCGCGCTGGCAGTCATGGGGCTGTGCTCCTGGGGCCTGCGCGACAACGCGAAACTGACCATGGCGGAGATCGAGACGGCCTAGGACCGGCGCGGGCTGCGCCGGCTGGTCCTACTTCAGGAACAGCTGGCGCAGCCTCGCCGTGGTCAGCATGATCCCGAGCGCGATCATCAGCAGGTAGTAGCCCACGTGGATTGCGGTAGCCGGACTGAACGAGCCCACGCTGATCTGGCGCAACAGTTCCACCCCGTGCCACAGGGGCATGGCCTGGATGAACCACTGGATCACTTGCGGGTAGACGCTGAGCGGGTAGAACGTGGCGCTGAACAGGAACATGGGCAGCAGGAAGAAGTTGATCCAGTCCATCTGCTGGAAGGTCTTCATGAAACTGGTGATGCCCATCCCGAAGCTCGCGAAACCGAACGCGATCAGCACCGAGGCAGGAATGACCAGGATGGCCCACCAACTGGTGAGCAGTCCCATCACTCCCATGACAGCGGTGAATCCCGTGGCGTACAGCAGGCCCCGAAGAAGTGCCAGGAAGATCTCGCCGATCGCCACGTCCAACGGCCCCAAGGATGTGTAGAGCATCCCTTGGTACAGCTTGGCGAAGTTCATCTTGAAGAAGACGTTCCATGTGGAATCGTAAAGTGCGCCGTTCATGGCCGAGACCGCCAGGAGTGCCGGCGCGATGTAGGCCGCATAGCTGATTTCCTCGCCGCCTGGACCTTGGACCGTGCCCACTATGGAACCCATGCCCACGCCCATGGCCAGCAGGAACAGCACAGGCTCGAAGAATCCGGACACCATCACCAGCCACGTGCTGCTCTTGGCAGCCATCAGCCCCCGCCCCACCACTGCCTTGGCGTTGCGGGAGTACAGGGAACCGAACTTGCGCTCACGGGCAAGATCCGTGGCGCTGTGGCCACCTGTCAGGACACTCATGAGCCCATCCTTTTCACGAACTGGCGGCGGACAAGTATCCAGCCACCAGTGGCGGTCGCCAGCAGGAACACCACGTGGGTGATGGTCAGCAACGGGTTGTGGTCCATCCCGTAGGTGAAGACCCGGCCCAACTCAGTTCCGTGCCACACCGGCGAGATCCAACCGATCCAACGAACTGCGATCGGCAGCGAATCCAGCGGGAAGAACGTCCCGGAGAACAGGAAGAGCGGCATGACGATGAACCGCTGCACCAGCGCGAACTGCCCCTTGTCCTGCTTGATGCTGGCGGCATAGGCCATCAGCGGCAAGCCGAAGGAGAGCGCCGCGACAGTAGCCACAATGGCCGAGACCCAACCCCATGGACTCGGCGAAGCACCAAACATGGCCACAACCATGAAATAGACCACCGACTGCAACAGGAAGCGCAGGGAACTGGCCATGATGTGGCCAGTGGCGATCTGCTCCGGAATCAGGGGCGAGGCATGCGGTCCATAGAACACCCGGCGCCATTTGAAGCCGTCCATGATGGGGTACGAAAATTCCCCCGACGCCGTCATCACCGCGGCGGAGACCAACAAGGCCGGAGCCACGAACTCCAAATAGCTCACGCCTCCGAACGCCGCCTCGCTGTTGGCATCCACCAAGCTGGCGAGCCCCACTCCCATGGCAAAGAGATACGCCACGGGCTGCCCCACGCTGTACAGGATCACGGACCAGCCGTAGTTCCGCATGACGCGGAGCACCTGCTCGGCGTAGAAGAAGGAACCCCAGCGTCGCGCCCTGGCGGCCGAAACCTCAGGTGAGTGGGCCCGCAACGGCTGCTCCGCCGTCGTGCTTGGTTTGTTCACCGACTCAGTCAACGAGGCTCCTACCGGTAAGCCGCAGGAACACATCTTCCAGCGACGAGCGACGCACCAAGGAAGTCATGGGGCGCAGCCCGCGGGCAGTGACCTGCTCCAGTGCGGACTCGCCGTCGTGAGCATAGATAAGGACACGGTCCGGCAATGTCTCCAAACGCTCGCCAACGCCTTGAAGTTCGACGCCGATGGTCGCGTTCCGCTCCGACCCGAACCTCAGCTCCAGTACTTCGCGCGATGAATGCTCACGAATCAGGGCCGCGGGCGAACCTTCCGCCATGATCCTGCCCTTGTCCACCACGATCAGGCGGTCACAGAGTTGCTCGGCCTCGTCCATGTAATGCGTGGTGAGGATCAGTGTGACGCCGCTTTCCTTGAGCCGGAACAGGCGGTCCCAGAGGATGTGGCGCGCCTGGGGGTCCAGGCCTGTGGTCGGTTCGTCGAGGAGCAGGATCCGGGGCTCGTTGATGAGCGACCGGGCTATGGTGAGCCGTCGCTTCATGCCGCCGGAGAGCGCATCCACCTTGGAATTCGCTTTGTCCGTCAGCTGCGCGAATTCCAGCAGCTCGTCGGCTTTCGGACGTAGATAGCTCAGGGGCAGGCCAAAATAGCGCCCGTAGACGATCAGGTTCTCGCGAACCTTGAGCTCTTCATCCAGGTTGTCCTGCTGTGGGACCACACCCAGATGCGCCCGGACCTCCGGACCGTGAGACTCGGGATCCAAGCCCATAATGCTGAGCGTGCCCGAGGTGCGTTGGGAGACGCCACCGATCATTTTCATGGTGGTGGACTTACCGGCACCGTTGGGGCCCAGCAGCCCGAAGGACTCCCCCGCGGGTACGTCGAAGGAGATGTTGTCCACGGCGGTGAGGTCACCATAGGCCTTGGTGAGGTTCCGCGCGCTGATGACGGATGGTCTGTTCATGTCGAAGCCGGATTGCGACGATTCTGACTGTGTTGGTGACGGTGTCGGAGAGCGGATTGCTTCATTGTGCACCCTCAGCAGACTAGTAGCGCCCCCTGACATGTGAAAGGGCTCTTGCAGATTTTTTGCAAGAGCCCTCTCATTTTGGGTGCCTTTGACGCGGCGCTTCGGAGCTGCCGGGCAGCGTCCGTCAGACCGGCGGAACTTAGGCGATGCCCGCCTGGCGCTCCGCGCTCTCCACGACGTTCGCAAGCAGCATGGCACGGGTCATTGGACCCACGCCGCCGGGGTTCGGGGACAGCCAAGCGGCGACGTCGGCAGCTGCCGGGTCCACATCTCCGGTGACAACAGCCTTGCCGTTGCCGTCATCCACACGGCTGACGCCGACGTCGAGCACTATGGCACCGGGCTTGAGGTCTTCAGCCTTGATCATGTGCGGCACGCCGGCAGCGGCGATCACGACGTCGGCCTGCTTGAGTTCCGCGGGTAGGTCCACCGTTCCGGTGTGGGCCAGGATGACCGTGGCGTTGACTTCCTTGCGGGTCAGCAGGAGGCCGATCGGGCGGCCGATGGTCACACCGCGGCCAACCACCAGGACGCGCTTGCCCTTGAGTTCAATGTTGTGGCGGCGCAACAACTCCACACAGCCCTTGGGCGTGCAGGGAAGCGGGGACTTCATCTCGCCGTTGACGTTGGCCACCAGGCGGCCAAGGTTCATGGGGTGCAGGCCGTCGGCGTCCTTGTCAGGGTCCATGGCTTCCAGGATGACGTCCTGGTCGATGTGCTTGGGCAGCGGAAGCTGGACGATGTAGCCGGTGCACTCCGGGTTGGCGTTGAGCTCGCGGACAACCTCCAGGAGGTCTTCCTGTGAGATGTCTTCGGGGAGGTCGCGGCGGATGGACTGGATGCCGACTTCGGCGCAGTCCTTGTGCTTGCCGCCGACGTACCAGGTGCTGCCGGGGTCGGAACCCACCAGGATGGTGCCCAGGCCGGGGACGATTCCCTTGGCTGCGAGGACGGAGACGCGAGTGGTCAGTTCTGCCTTGATGGCCGCGGCGGTGGCCTTGCCGTCAAGGATCTGTGCGGTGGACTGTGTCATTCCATCTGCTCTTTCTGGTGGGTGACCTGTGTGGGAAAGCCGTGAGGAGGCCCATGCCAGCGGGACCCGCCGCCGTAGGTGTGGCGGCGGATCCCGTTGGCTCCGGTTCAATGTCCGGGTAGTGCGCTATCTATCCGCGGGAACGCGGATTCACCACTGCTCGTGCTGCGGGTACAGCGGGAAGTCAGCGGCCAGTTTGTCGACCCGGGCCTGGAGGCTTTCGACGTCGGCGGCGGAGCCTGCCTTCAGCGCAGTGGCGATGATTTCGGCAACCTCGGTGAACTCGGTGGCACCGAAGCCGCGGGTAGCCAGGGCAGGCGTACCGATGCGGAGGCCGGAGGTGACCATCGGCGGGCGGGGGTCGAACGGAACAGCGTTGCGGTTCACGGTGATGCCCACGGAGTGCAGGAGGTCCTCGGCCTGCTGGCCGTCCAGCTGCGAGTTACGCAGGTCAACCAGGACCAAGTGAACGTCGGTGCCGCCAGTGAGGACCGAGACGCCCGCTTCGGCGACGTCGGACTGGTTCAGGCGGTCGGCAATGATCCTGGCACCCTCGAGGACGCGCTCCTGGCGCTCCTTGAACTCCTCGCTGCCGGCGATCTTGAACGCAACGGCCTTGGCTGCGATGACGTGCATGAGCGGACCGCCCTGCTGGCCCGGGAAGACGTTGGAGTTGAGCTTCTTGGCCCACTCCTGCTTGGCCAGGATCACACCTGAGCGCGGACCTGCCAGGGTCTTGTGAACCGTGGAGGTGACGACGTCGGAGTGCGGGACCGGGCTCGGGTGCAGGCCTGCTGCAACCAGGCCGGCGAAATGTGCCATGTCCGTCCAGAGGAGGGCGCCCACTTCGTCGGCGATGGAGCGGAAGGCAGCGAAGTCCAGGTGGCGCGGGTACGCGGACCAGCCGGCGATGATGACCTGCGGCTTCTCGGCGATGGCCTGCTCGCGCAGCTTGTCCATGTCAATGCGGAAGTTGTCTTCTTCAACCTGGTAGGCAGCTACGTTGTAGAGCTTGCCGGAGAAGTTCAGCTTCATGCCGTGGGTCAGGTGGCCGCCGTGGGCAAGGGACAGGCCAAGGATCTTATCGCCCGGGGTGATCATGGCGGAGAGTGCGGCAGCGTTTGCCTGCGCACCGGAGTGCGGCTGGACGTTGGCGTACTCGGCGCCGAAGAGTTCCTTGACGCGGTCGATCGCAAGCTGCTCGGCGACGTCGACGTACTCACAACCGCCGTAGTAGCGGCGGCCCGGGTAGCCCTCGGCGTACTTGTTGGTCAGGACGGAGCCTTGTGCCTCCATGACGGCGCGGGGGGCGAAGTTTTCGGATGCAATCATTTCCAGGGTGCCGCGCTGGCGGCCGAGTTCCTGGTTGAGGACTGCGGCGATCTCGGGATCGAGATCGGCGAGCGACTGGTTGCTGACAGACGCGGAAGTGCTTGTGGTAGTCACGGAGATCTCCTGGCTAGGCAACGGGTGGTGCTACAGGTCAGGCTACCGGCAGCAGCATTCCCGCGTCCCCTTGATGACGTAGGGATCGGTCACGTGCGTGCAGCGGTAAGACATGACCCTCGGCCCAGGCGTACGATCCGTGGTCTTCATGATTGCCGCTCCCTGGTGGTAGTCCACCCAACGCCAGTTGCGACCCGTTAACAGTACAACAACGCGGCACAGGTAGGCTTGATCGTGTGACTGACTCCACCGCTTTCGTAGTAACACTCTCCTGCCCCGACCGCCCCGGGATCGTCCATGCGGTAGCCGGCGCCCTCCTTGAGGCCGGCTGCAATATCGCCGACTCCCAGCAGTACGGAAGCCCCAGCACAGGCAACTTCTTCATGCGGGTGGAGGCAACGACGTCGTCCTCCCAGGACGAACTGAGCGCCGCCCTGCGGCCGGTCGCTGAATCCTTCGGCATGACCTGGCAGATCAACCCTGTTGGCGAAAAGGTGCGCACCATCATCCTGTGCTCCAAGGACGCGCACTGTCTCAACGACCTCCTGTTCCAGCAGCGGACGGGCACCCTGCCCATTGACGTTCCGGCCATCGTGTCCAACCACCGGGACCTTGAGGAACTGGCCAATTTCTATGGCATCCCGTTCCACCACATCCCGGTGACGCCGGAGACCAAGCCCCAGGCCGAGGCTCAGCTGCTGAAGCTTATTGCCGAGCACGACGTGGAACTCACTGTCCTGGCCCGTTACATGCAGGTTCTCTCCAACGATCTCTGCACGGAGTTGAACGGCAAGGCCATCAACATCCACCACTCCTTCCTTCCCTCGTTCAAGGGTGCCAAGCCGTACCACCAGGCCCACGCCCGTGGTGTGAAGATCATCGGCGCCACCGCCCACTACGTGACTGCCGACCTCGACGAGGGCCCGATCATCGAGCAGGAAGTCATCCGCGTCGACCACGCACGCACGGCTACCCAGTTCGTCCAAATGGGCCGTGACGTCGAAGGCCGTACGCTGGCCCAAGCGGTCCAGTGGCATGCCGAACACCGTGTGCTCCTGGACGGCACCCGGACCGTGGTGTTCAACTAACGCCGCTCCTATGCTGAGGGTATGCGGGGCATCCCTCACTCCAACCACGAGGCTGACCTGGCTGTCTTTTACGACCGCCAAGCACCGGTGCGGAACACCCGCGCGCTGACGCCGCACCGGGTTGAATGCCGGGAATGGTTCATCCGGCTGTTGAAGTCCGAACACCGTCACTCGTTGTTCGAACTGGGCTGCGGCACCGGTGTTGAGGGCGTGGAATTCGTCCGCGCCGGCTTGCACTACGCCGGCGTGGATCTGTCCTCGGAGAGCGTTCATGTGGCGCGCTCGGCTGGACTGGAGGCAACCGTGGCCAGTGGACGGGACCTGCCGTTTCCGGATGCCGCGTTCTCCGCCGCGTGGACCATGAGCACCCTGCTGCACGTCCCCAACAGCGGAATTCACGACGTCGTCCGTGAACTTGTGCGCGTCACCGCACCTGGCGCGCCAATCGCCGTCGGCCTCTGGTCAGGTGAGGATTGCGAGGTCCTGAACCCGGAAGACCTCGAGGAACCGCGGCGGTTCTTCAGCCGTCGCAGTGACGAAACAGTGCAACGTATTTTTGGCGAGCACGGTTCGGTGGAGCATTTCCGGACGTGGCCGGAGGGCGTCGGGGTGGAATCCGGGCCGGGGGCAGGAAACTGGTCCCAGCACTACCAATTCCTGGTCCTCCGCACCCCCGAACCCAGCTGAGCGGGAACTAAGCTGGCTCCATGGCTCCCTCTTACACTTTCGCCGGGGACACCCCGGCCATCCATGAAACCGCCTTCGTGGCGCCCACGGCTTCCATTATTGGCAAGGCCACCTTGGCCGAGGACTCGAGCGCTTTCTACGGCGTCTCCGTCCGCGCCGATACAGCGGCCATCAGCGTCGGCACAGGGTCCAACCTCCAGGACAACGTAGTCCTCCACGCTGACCCCGGCTTCCCCTGCACGGTAGGCGAACGTGTCTCCGTGGGGCACAGCGCTGTGGTCCACGGATGCACTGTGGAGGACGACTGCCTCATCGGCATGAGCGCCACCATCCTCAACGGCGCAGTCATTGGCACTGGTTCGCTCATCGCTGCCGGGGCCGTGGTGTTGGAAGGCACCGTCATTCCCCCGCGCTCACTGGTTGCGGGCGTACCTGCAAAGGTCCGCCGTGAACTGACCGACGAAGAGTTCGAGGGCGTCAAGCACAACGCCGCGCATTACAGGGAACTCGCTGCGGCGCACAGGGAAATGCACGCTTAAACGCCGAATGCGAGGCCCGCTTTGCATCCCCACCGCCTCCCTGATGGGGTTTGGGACGCAGAGCGGGCCTCGCAACGTTCGGCGATTAGTCCAGGGAGATCGGGCCGAGCTCGTCCAGGAGGTCACCCGGCCCCGGGTTTCCGGCAGCGGACGAACCGCCCAGGTGGTTAACTACTCCCCACACGGCGTTCAGGCCCGTAGTCACGGCACCCTCGGCCCAGCCGGCGGTGAAGGACACATCGTCACCGGCTAGGAAGATGCCGCGCTGATGCTCCGGCAGCTGGTCCTGCTTGAAGTGCGTAAACAGGCGCTGCTGGTACCGGTAGTGGCCGGGCAGGTTGGCTTTGAATGCGCCCATGAAGTTGGGGTCAGCTTCCCAGGACACCGTGATCGGCTGCCCGACGATGTGGCTCGCAATGTCCACGCCCGGGTAGATCTGTTCCAACGAGTGCAGCATCAGCTTCACGCGCTCGTCCGCGGTCAGGGCCAGCCATTTCAGGGCGTCGTCGTTCCATGTGTAGGACAGGAGCATGACAGCGGGCTTGTCCGGACCGTCGTCGAGCAGGTAAGTGGCCCGGTTAAGGCGGTCGGTGAGCGTCATGGACAGGACCTCGCGGCCGGTCTCAGGATCGATGTCCTTCCAGAACGGGCGGTCCACCATCACGAAGGTCTTAGAGGACTGCATGTAATGCGAGCGCTCGATCGCGGTCCACAGCTCGGCCGGGAACAGCGCTTCCTCAGTGTGGATGCGCGTGGACAGCAGCCAGGACTGGCAGGTGGTCACCACGGCCTGGTAGGTGGCTTCGCGTCCCCAGTTCTCGCGGACCAGGAGGTCTCCGTTCTCTACCCGGCGGATGTTGTCCACGGCTCCGCGGGGCGAGCCGGAATGCAGCGACGCCAGTGAGGTGCCCTCCGGCCAGTACTTAAGGCCCGACGGCGCGTGGTTCCAGAGTGCCTCGGGGAGCCTTTGCGCTCCTCCCACAATGGAGCGGTGCTGGTCGTCGGCGTCGGTGTAGACCACGCGCAGGATTTCGAGGATGGAGTTGGGGAAATCGGTGTCCCAACCGCCGGTACCGAAGCCCACCTGGCCGAATGCCTCGCGGTGCGCAAAGCCGGCCTCTTTGAAGGACTTGCTGGCGGCGATGAAGCCGTAGAAGGTTTGCTCGTCCAGTTCCGGGAGGAGTGCGTTCCAGAGTTCCTTGATCCGCTTGGTGTCGCGGGCCTTGATGGCTTCCTGCATCTCCGCAAAGGCGGCGCCGTCGTTGACGGCTGCTTTCCAGGCGTCGGCTACTTCCAGGAAGAACTCCGGCAGCTCGTCAGCCGTGGTGGCGTAGTGCTTTTTGCCCGCAAGCTCGATCACTGTGGAGGAAGTTGCCGGCGCCATGGGGTTGGGGAAATCGCTGGTGTCCAGGCCAAGCAGGTCCACGTAGTGATAGAACGCCTTGCCGGAGACCGGGAAGCGCATGCCGCCAAGGTCCGCCACAACGCCGGGAGCCGAGGGGAAGCTCGCAGTCCGGAGGCGTCCACCGATCTGGTCGGCCTCATAGATGACCGGTTTGAGGCCAAGCTTCATCAGCTCATAGGCCGTGACGAGCCCGGACAGGCCTGCGCCGATAATGGCTACTTCCGTGCCGTAAAGCTCTTCCGGGATTGAGCCGAGCCCCTCGGGGTGTGCCAGATAGTGGTCGTAGCTGAACGGGAAGTCCGGGTTCAGCATGGTGATAGGTGCTCCAGCGGCCGCGTCAGGCGCCCCTGGTTCCTCGATAAGAGGGAGTTCTGTGGCGATGGTCATGAATTTGCTGCCTTCACAGATTCCGGGCTCACTGCCCTGGTGGTTAGTTCACGGTAGTCCTGCTCGCTGAGCGCGGCTACCTTTGAGTTCCGGCGTCCATAGCCGAAGTAGATGGCGACGCCCACCAGCATCCAGATACCGAAGGTGATCCAGGTATCGGCACCCAGGTTGAGCATCAGGTATGCGCACATCAGGGTGCCCAGGATCGGCGTGATCGGGTACAGCGGGACCCGGAAGCTGCGCTCCAGGTCGGGCCGGTTGCGGCGCAGGTAAATGACGGCCACATTGACCAGGGCGAACGCAAAGAGCGTCCCGATGCTGGTTGCGTCTGCCAATGCGCCCAGCGGAACCAGGCCCGCGGCAAGGGCGACGGCGATGCCCACAATGAGCGTTCCGGCCACGGGGGTGCCGGTTCGGCGGGAAACGCGGCCGAAGACCTTGGGCATCATGCCGTCGCGGGACATTGAGAGCAGGATGCGGGTCTGTCCGTAGAGCACTGTCAGCACGATGCTGGCAATGGCAAGCACGGCACCGGCCGAGAAGACCAGGGCGATCCACGGCTGTCCGGTGATCTCATGGAGGATCTGGACGAGTGCGGCTTCCGTGCCGTCGAACCAACCCCATGGGCGGGCGCCGATGGCTGCAACGGCAACCAGGACATAGATCGTGGTGACGATGACCATGGAGAGCATGATGGCCCGGGGCAGGTCGCGCTTGGGATTCTTCGCTTCCTCGCCGGCCGTGGAGGCTGCATCAAATCCGATGTAGGAGAAGAAGACGCTCGAAGCGGCGGCGGAAACACCAGCGGCGCCCATGGGCAGCAGCGGCTCGAAGTTGCCGGCGTTGAAGGCTGTGAAGGCTACTGCGCAGAAGAAGATCAGGATGCCCACCTTGGTCACGACGATCGCCGTATTGATCCATGCACTCTCGCGGGCACCCCGGACCAGCAGCACCATCGCCAGGATCACGATCACCATGGCGGGAACGTTCACCAGCCCGCCGTCCCCAGGCGGCTGGCTCATCGCGTCCGGCAGGAACTGGCCAAACGCGGCGAGTGTCTCGTTCACATACTGGCCTGCACCCACGGCAACGGCTGCTACGGAGACCGCGTACTCCAGCACCAGGCACCAGCCACAAATCCACGCCATGCCCTCGCCCATGGTGGCGTAGGAGTAGGAATAGCTGGAGCCGGCCACAGGGACGAGCCCTGCCATTTCCGCATAGGACACGGCGGAGAGCAGTGCAGCGAGGCCGGCGACGACGAAGGAGATCCAAATGGCAGGACCGGCCAGCGGCACGGATTCGCCGAGGATCACCAGGATGCCGGTGCCGAGCGTGGCACCGACACTGATCATGGTCAGCTGGAAGACGCCGAAGCTGCGGACCAGAGGCGTTCCTCCTTCGCTGCTTCCGGCTTCATTGACCATCTGGCCAATGGGCTTGCGGCGCAGGAGTTGCGCGCCGAGGCTCGGCTTGCCCACGCTAGCCGCAGCCTGGTTTTTGGTGTTCACAGGCACAGTCACCCTTGACGTCCCTTCAAAGTAGTTTCGATTTCCCCTCCACAAGACTGGCATGTGAGCCACCTCTCACAGCAGTGCAAAATGACCTATAGTGTTCAACCATGAGACGTAATGCACACTATCAAGAGGCCGCCTCAGCAGCCCTTTCGGGACAGGTCACAGTGGACCTGTCCGCCATTTCAGACAACATCAAAGCCTTGAAAAAGCGCACTGTGGCGCCGCATTTCATGGCCGTGGTCAAAGGCAACGCCTATGGACACGGACTGGTGGAAGTAGCTCGCACGGCAGTTGATGCAGGGGCTGACTGGCTCGGAACGGCGCAGCTCAGCGAAGCAATCGAACTCCGCCGGGCAGGCATTACGGTACCCATCCTTTCGTGGCTCTATCTGGCATCCCAGACGAGTGCCGCCATCCTTGAAGCGCAGGAAAACGACATTGATGTTTCCCTCGGAAGCGTCAGCCAGCTTGAGGTGCTCGCAGGTATCGCCGAACGCCTTGGCCGTCCCGCCGTCGTGCATTTGGAACTGGACAGCGGCCTAAGCCGAGGTGGCGCACGCAAGGAAGACTGGGCTGAACTCGTGGCGCAGGCACGGCAAGCTGAACTCGACGGGACCCTGCGGGTTCGGGGCTTGTGGACCCACTTGGCCTGGGCCGATGTCCCGGCCCACCCTGGTAACGTCACCGCCGTCGCGGAGTTCGAAGACGCAGTCCGGCAAGCCCGCGAGGCAGGACTGGAACCGGAACTCAGGCATGTTTCCAGTTCGGCGAACATCCTGGACCGGCCCGAATTCCATTTCGACATGGTCCGCGCGGGGCTCGCCATTTACGGGCTTGCCCCGGCCGACCACCTGAACCCGGCCGACTTCGGGTTACGTCCGGCACTCAGCGTGACGGCACCGCTGGTCATGGTCAAAAAGGTCCCCGCAGGCACAGGCGTCAGCTACGAACACCAAGCCATCACCTACGAACCGCGCTACCTGGGGTTAATCCCGCTCGGTTACGCGGATGGCATCCCCAAGGGCATCAGCGGCCGCTCCGTTGTGAACGTGGCCGGACGCGCGGTACCGGTAATTGGCAAGGTCTGCATGGACCAGTTCATGGTGGACCTCGGTCCGGATGCTTCAGGCATCGACGTCGGGGACACCGCAGTGTTGTTCGGTGACCCGGCCTGCGGGGCGGCGAGCGCCGACGACTGGGGTGCCGCGATCGGCAGCCACGGGGACGAGATCATCAACCGGATTGCCCCGCGCCTGCCACGCGCATACGCAAGCGGAGCCAACCAGGCTACCGCTTACGAGTGCCCCGACTACCAGGAGCCGGCCACCGCCGGGCAGGACAATGTCGCCTGAGCCCGCCACCGCCCGCCTGAGTTTCGTCACGCTCGAACAGTTCCTGGAGCAGCTGCCGCCGGAGTTGAAAATGCTTCACGACGGCGGCAGCGGCGCCTCGCTGCTGCGGTGGGTGGAACCCAGTGAGCTCGAAGACCCCACGCCGTACCTGCCGGAGGGCGAGTTCCTCCTCACCGCCGGGCTGCCTTTCCTCGGGAAGGGCGGCTCGGCGGCCAAGGTGGATGCCTACGTCCGGCGGCTCGTGGGTGCCAAAGTTGCGGCGCTCGGTTTCGGCATCAGGCCCTATTTCGACGCCGTCCCCGACGTCCTGGTGGACGCTTGCCGCCGGCACAACCTCACCTTGTTCGAGATACCGGAGTCTGTGCCGTTCGCGGCGATCGGCTTGGAGTTCTCCCAACTTCTGGAAACCGGCAACGCGAGGGTCTTCAGGCAACTGGCCGAGACAAACCGCCAACTCATGCGGGCGGTCCTCTCCCCCCGGCCGGAACATGAACTGTTGGCCGCCCTGGTGCAGAGGGTGCCCGTCTGGGCTGTTCTCGTGGGCGCCGACGGGCGAGTCCGGGCCCGCGGGCACAACGCCGGCGGCAGCAACGGCGTCGAGCATGCCTTGTTGGCACCGCTACTGGAGCGGTTGCTGTCCGGCAGCGGTCCGCGGGTGGAGATGGACAGTTTCGAACAGCCCGGTTCGGCGTTGGTGTTCGGGCACCCGTTGCGCAGCACCAAGGACGCCAACCTCGGCGCTTTGATCCTCGGCTCGGATGCGCCGCTGACTCCTGCTCAAAATAACGTGGTCCAGTCGGCCGTGGGCTTGCTGGAGTTACTGGTCAGGCAGCGGACCAGTGGCTCGTTGGCACCGAGCCAGCTGGCTACGGCTGTTTTGTTGCACCCGGATTCGCTGGCTTCGGGCGGCACCAAACAGGTCAACGGGCTCAAGGATCTGCTGGCGCAGAGCTTGTCCTCCACCCGTTCGGGGCAGATGCGGATAGTTCAAGGCATCAGGGTGGACGGTGCCGCAGACGACGGTCCGGTGCGGGAACTGCTGCAGTGGCGGAGGCTGTTCGACACCAAACTGGTGGAACTTACCGAGTACGGTTTCGCGGCCATTACGCGCTTGCGCGTGGACGACTCCTTGCAGGCAGACGTGGAGAAGCTGGGTTGGCGGCTGGTCATCGGGGAACCGACCGAGCTCCTTGGACTCCAAGCGTCCTACCAACGTGCAAGCTCCCTGCGCGGCCGCGTTCTTTCAACCGGGAAGAGTGCCCGCGTGGACGAGGTCACGTGGTCTGTCACAGGACTGCTGGGCCGCGAAGCCGGAACCATGCTGGCCGAACGACTCCTTGCACCCGTGCTCGCGCTTGAACCGGACCGTCGGGACCCGCTTCTTGCTGTCTTGCGCGGTTGGCTTAGCGAGAACGGCAGTTGGGACGGCTCGGCCAAGCTGCTGGGACTGCACCGCAACAGCGTGCGGCGGCAGATCGGCGTGCTCGGCGAGCTGCTGGACATGGACCTGAACCAGGCACAAGTGCGCGCCGAATTGTGGTTTGCGTTGCAGTACGTGGAAGAGCTGGCGGTCTTTAGTGAGCTGGCCGGCACCACCTAGATGAAGCCGAATTGGCCTGTGCAAGCCACATTCGCCACTCATTTTTGTCGTTTTCGGCACATATTTCGGGCATAAGGCCAGCTAGGTGGCTGCTGAAAGCGCTTAGCCTCCCCTTGGGCGTCGAAATTCACCGGCGCCGTACAGATCATGATTTCCGAGGGGGAAATATGCTCGCTACGACAGCAGTACAGACCACCAGCACTTTGGCCGCCATCAGAAGCAAAATCGACGATATGGTCATCCGCTACGACGGGTGGTTCCTCGTCCTGCTTGCTGTTCTCATGGTCCTCGCATTCGCCATTCTGGGCGCCATGGCTATCTGGTGCCTGACGTCCGGCCGCGGGCGGTTTGTCGGCAACTGGAGTTGGAGCCAGTGGGGAGTCTCCGTCTGGGTTGAGTGCGTCTAGTCGTCAGATAACCACTGTGGTGGCATTCTCGTGCAATGCCACCACAGCCAGAGCATGGAGCCGAAACCCAATGCCCCTTACTGTCGACCACGTCGATTACGCGTACAACCTTCAAAGGCAGGTCCTGCATGACGTCTCGCTCAGCATTTCCGGGAACAGAATCATGGGACTTATCGGTCCCAACGGATCGGGCAAGTCAACCCTCATAAAGGTGATTCTTGACCTTCTGCAGATGCAGGGCGGAACCGTCCGCATCGACGGACAAAAAAATTCCAGTCGCAGTGCCAAGATGTCGGCAATCTATCTCTCCAGCAATGACTACCTGCCAGAGTTCCTCACCGGTGAAGAATACCTTCGGTTCATGCACGGCCTCTACGCAGAACCGCTCGATCTCAAAGTGCTTGAGAGTCACTTTGATCGCTATTCGATGAGTGGCCGTCACCGCGATCTCATCGAGGACTACTCGCACGGAATGAGGAAGAAACTCCAGCTCATTGCCGCTTTCATGCTCAAGCGTCGCCTCACTGTTATCGATGAGACACTCAACGGAGTGGACATCGAATCAGTAAAAATGTTCGAAAAGGACGTTCGGGAGCTTGCAAACGATGGACGATCAGTACTGCTGTGCAGCCATGACTTCGGCGTCCTTGAGAACGTAGCCAATGAGGTTGCTGTCCTCATCCAAGGTGCCCTGGTATTCCAAGGGGATCTGGAATCAATCAATAGAGACTACGGGAGTCTCGCAGCACTCGCCTCTGAATACATCCAATCCATGGGAGCCGAGTAGATGCGGCTGGGGAGTACTGTCCTATTGTTTCGGCTGTTCTGGATTTTCATTCTCCGGCGCGTCCTGGGTCAGGGACTCCTGGCCACCAGAACGATGCGAATCGCAGGTGCCTTCGTCATAGTCATCGGCTTCGCAGGTTTCAATGTTCTTAGCTACACCGTGATGCGGCAGTATCTCGGTGGAACCGACTTATTCGGACCCGTTCTCGCGATTGCCAACGTTTCCGTGGGCTTTTGGGTCCTCATCGCGTACACGCTGATACGGGTCCTCTTCTTAAAAGCCGATGAACTGCTGAAATTGTCCTTCAACCTTCCCGCTACCAATAAAGAACGGACGTTGGCCTTCGCCTTGTTCGAAGCATCGGTAGTGGCGGTGATGACAGTTTTCGTCTTCGGCGCATTCTCGATATCCACTGTGCTCCTTGAGGGTCCAACGTTTATCCCGAAGATTGTGGTGTCCATTTGGCTGCCCGTGGCCTCTGTGTATCTGCTCCTCAGCCTGGCATATTATCTTTTGGAACGGGCCCTCCTCCTGATGAGGCTGGGACGACTCAGGGGACTAGTGGTACCTATTATCCTGGCCACGGGTCTCTCACTACTTTTCCCGTACACAAACGAGCAGACTGCGGTGATTGCCCAGAGTTTTATCGAAGGGCGTGAGTACAGTTCACCACTGCTGATGTACGCCACGCTCGAGAAGAACTTCGGATTGTGGCTGGCAATGCTGATCTTTGCCGCGGCAGCCATGGCAATAGTTGCAGGCATCGTAGCAGCTGCTCCCAGAGCCTGGGTTCCCCTCCGCCGCTTCATTATTATGCTTCCTTCAAGAATTGCCACATGGAGGCTGGGGGCTTATACGCTGGTTTTGTTCCGGAGCTTCGAAACGCTCGTTGCCGTGATCTTCGTCTTTGCATTTTCCCTGTTCGCATGGCTGCAACATATGACGATTCCACCCTACGTCCTGGCACTCATTACCTTCCAAGGGGTGTATGCCTACGTAAATTCCGAACCACTGCGGCGCATGTCTGCACTGGATGTCAGCGCGTGGAAGAACTACCTGAGCATCATCGGCTCGCAAGTGATCCTCTGGGTGGCAGTGGCGATTCCGGTCGTCGCAGCCAGCCTCGTCCAAGGCATTGAGATCTCTGCGTGTTTACCTGTAGCAGGATTCTGCCTTAGCAACATACTTATCTCCACCCTCATAGGCATAGCGTTCCCACCCGAAAAGGGAAATCCCTTCACGGTTTTGGTCGGCGCGATACTGGCTATCATCATCATCTTGACCATCGCACTCGGCCTCAATGTATTCAATCTTGAACCAGTGATGAGTGCAGTAGTTTATTCAGTCCTAAATATTTTGGTTGTGACCTACAGCATCCTCGGCATGCAGAGGATGGAAAGGATTAGACGCCATGAAATGGCTTCTTAGAACTATTACCTCATTGTCCATCGCATTTGTCATCACCATGGCTTTGGTGGTCGGCGGCTTCATCATGGCCATGTTTTCCACAATGGACGTGGGTGTCAGGAAGTTTGGGCTTTTCGGCGCAATCTTCTTCGAGGCCCACGATCAGCCCAGCGGTGCAACAGCCCTGGAGATGGGGGTTGCTGACGGCACACCCATTGCGATCATCTTCAGCATTGCCTTCTTGTTCTGCCTGGCAGTCACAGTTGTCCTTGAAAAGCTCAAGCTCCGCAAAAGGCAGCTGCTGCAAGCACAGCAACGGTGAAGCTCAACGCTGTTCCCATTGGCGATCTCAAGGTGATGCTGGCCGCCAGAAGCCTGCTTGTGGCCGTCCGCGTCCCTGCCGCGGCGCTGGCTGCCGGCTTCGCTGTCTGCGCAGCCTGCGCCGTCACGGGCTTTCCGGCGATTCTGCAGCCTGCTCTTTGGTTACTGGTCCACTCATCGTGCTTGCTGATCGGCTTTGTCATCCATGAGGGCTCCCACATCATCGGCCTCAAGCTCGCCCCGGGAATTACCCACGTCGTCTTTGCGGGCACCTTGCTTCGCTTCTCCGTGGTTCCTGTGGGAAACCTCGTCGGCTGGCAGGCAGCGTTGATAGCCCTGGCTGGCCCACTGGGGGCCTGTGTTGCAGGAGTCCCACTGGCTCTGGCGCTGCCTGACCAGGCGTTTCACTGGTGGTTCTTCCTGCACTCCGTCTTTTTGTTACCACTGTTCGGCGACGGGAGGAGCCTGGTGAAGGGCCTCGCAACATGGCGAGGGTCCGTGCAACTGCTGCAGCTGGACCCTTAGTTCGCCCATCGCTTGTAAAGGTCCGGCCTGCGCTCCCGCAGGTATGGAACTTCGTTGCGTGCTGCCTTCACGGATTCCGTACCAACTTCGGCAAACAACAACGCAGCCCCTTCCCCTGCCGCGGCGAGCAAAGACCCGTCCGGTCCCGCCACCACGCTGCCCCCCAGGAACGAGTAGACATCCTCGTGGCCGGAGTGGTTGGCGTACGCCACGTTCAGCTGGCTTTCCAGCGCACGCGCGCGGATGAGTACCTGCGGAACATTATCGAAACCGGCGGAAAGGGCCGTCGGCACCAGCAGGAGTTCAGCTCCTCTTGTGGCAGCGGCACGGACGGCCTCGGGGAACTCCACGTCGTAGCAAATCAGCATCGATGTGCGGATCCCGTTGAAGTCCACGACGGCGGGAGGTTCTTGGGCGCCGATGAACGCCTTATGCTCCTCCGGCCCGAAGAGGTGCACCTTGGCGTAGTTGAGGACTTCGTTCCCCGAAGCGTCCAACAAAGTTGCCGTGATATGCCAGCGACCAGCGGCGGAAGCCGGCTCGGCGCCGTCGTCGTGCGCTGTTTCTTCGGCCGCCGGAAGGCTGTAGACCAAGCCAATGCCGTTGGTCCGGGCGATCGCGGCAAGCCGTTCACGAATGCCCGGGAGTGTTGACGGGTCCAGTTCCGCGTGGAGACGTAAGGGTGCGTAGCCCACGGGGAAGAGCTCCGGAGTGAGGAGCAGTCCGGCCCCTGCCTGGGCGGCGCGCTGCGCGGCGTCGTCGATTGTGCGCAGGTTCGCCTCAACGTCCATGACGGAAGCGTTCGCCTGCAGGACTGAGAGCAGCATCATTACCACCTTGGTTTCTTCTGTTCCCGGGGATTCGTACACGGGCCCGGGACGTTTCTTGCTTCCAGCGTAGGCGCGCCACCCACGCATCGGGCGAGGCAATTGGACCCGGAGGCTTCCGAATCGGGACGCAATGCACGCAACTCGCCTGTTGCGGGGCCCGCTCTGCAGGCAAACACCGGTTCATAGCGTGCATAACGGGCCTCACAAGGGGTACATACCTCATGTTCTTGCGTTGGAGTATGTCGGGCAGGGTTGACTCGCTGTGTTCACTTCTTGACTACAACGTGGCTTGTGGGGCAATCTTCTTATCATGCCCGCTACGCAGCGCTCAACGAAGAGCCATCCAAGAAAACCCGGCTCGCAGTCCGCGCTCCGCCATCTCAACCAGCAACGAATCATCGAATGTTTGCTGAGCGGGCCGTCCACGCAGGCAGAGCTTTCCCGGCAGACCGGACTCTCCACGGCAACCGTCTCCAACATCGTGAAAATCATGCAGGATGCCGGGCTGGTTTCCACCGAGCCGACCACCAGTTCCGGGCGCCGGGCAACCAACGTAAGGCTCAACAGCAACGGTGCCGTCGCCGTCGGAATCGACTTCGGGCGCCGGCACCTCAGAGTGGTATTGGCATCGCTGGGCTACCACGTAATCGCCGAGGATTACATGGAACTGCCGCTGGGCCACCAAGCGGAAGAGGGAATCGCCGCGGCAGTCCCCCTCCTTGACAGGCTGCTTCGTGAAAATGGCATCGACCGTACCGCCGTGGTGGGAGCAGGTGCCGGTATTCCGGGCCCCATCGACCGCCGCACAGGCACGGTTGCCCAAGGTGCGATCCTCCCCGAATGGGTGGGAATCGACATACTTCATCGGCTTGAGGAAGCGCTCAACTGCCCCGTCTTTGTTGACAACGACGCCAATCTCGGCGCCCTGTCCGAGGTGACGTGGGGACCGCATAGCGGCGTGTCCAACCTCATGTTCCTCAAGATTGGCTCGGGCATCGGTGCAGGCCTGATTCTCAACGGACTCCCCTACTACGGGAACGTGGGAATCACTGGTGAAATCGGCCATGCAACCATCCACGAACACGGGTTGGTGTGCCGCTGCGGCAACCGCGGATGCCTGGAAACCATTGCTTCAACCACCACCATGATCGAACTGTTGGGTCGCGGGCAGGAGAAGCTGCTGACACCGCAGGACATCGTCCGCAACTGCCTGGCCGGAGACTCCGCGACCCAGCGCGTGGTTGACGATGCAGGCCTGGCCGTGGGCCGCGCTTTGGGCAACGTTTCCAACTTGATAAACCCTGAAGTGATCGTTGTCGGCGGACCCTTGGCAGGCCTCGGCGACCTGCTTCTGGACCCCATCCGCCGGGGTCTGGTTCGCCATGCCGTACCCGTGGTGGGCGAAACAACACACCTCGCGATGTCCTCCTTGGGAGCGAGGGCAGAGGCCCTTGGGGCGGCGGCACTGGTGTTCCAACATGCCGGGATTACCGGTAGGTAACGAAATCGTTAGCTGGGTCTTGCGTTCAAGTCTTGACGACAAGGGCCGTGATCCAGTTTACTTTTTCATCAGACAGCTCCGACGTTTGCGGAGCCGACAACGAAGTCATGCATTGGAGGCGTACGGGCTGATGACAACCCTCAACACGCAAGGTGAACCCATCCTTTTGGAGATGCGTTCCATCACCAAGGAATTCCCTGGAGTGAAGGCCTTGTCGAATGTGAGCCTGCGGGTGATGGCAGGAGAAATCCACGCTATCTGCGGTGAAAATGGCGCTGGCAAATCCACGCTGATGAAGGTCCTGTCCGGCGTTTACCCCTACGGCAGCTACACGGGCGACATCGTGTACCAGGCCGAAACCCAGCAGTTCAAGGACATCCGGGCCAGTGAAGCGGCCGGCATCGTGATCATCCACCAGGAACTGGCGCTGATCCCCGAACTGTCCATCATGGAGAACATCTTCCTGGGAAACGAACCCACCAAGTGGGGAGTGATTGATTGGACCGAAGCCCGAAAGCGTTCACTCGAGCTCCTGGCCCGGGTTGGCCTTCGGGAAGATCCCGATACTCCCATCAAGGAAATCGGCGTCGGCAAGCAGCAATTGGTGGAGATCGCCAAGGCTTTGAACAAGTCCGTGAAGCTCCTGATCCTGGACGAGCCCACGGCCGCGCTGAACGAGTCGGACTCCCAGCACTTGCTGGACCTGATCCTTGGCCTCAAGGGCCGCGGCATCACGTCCATCATCATTTCCCACAAGCTCAATGAGATCGAACAGATCGCTGACGAGATCACCATCATCCGTGACGGTAAGTCGATCGAAACACTGAACGTCAAGCGTGACGGCGTGGATGAGGACCGCATCATCAAGGGCATGGTGGGCAGGACGCTCGAGTCCCGGTTCCCGGATCACGAACCCAAGATTGGTGAGGTCTTCTTCGAGGTCAAGGACTGGACCGTTGGGCACCCGCAGATCCAGGACCGCCTGATCTGCAAGGGTTCCAACTTCTTTGTGCGGCGCGGCGAAATCGTTGGTTTCGCAGGGCTCATGGGGGCAGGACGCACTGAACTGGCCCGCTCGCTGTTTGGGCACTCCTACGGCCGGTTCATCAAGGGCCAGGTCTACAAGGACGGCAAGCAGGTCAACCTTCGCACCGTTCGCCAAGCGATCGACGCCGGACTGGGCTACGTCACCGAAGACCGCAAGTCCCTTGGCCTCAACCTCCTGGATGACATCAAGACCACCACGGTTGCGGCAAACCTCCGAGCCATCAGCAACTACACGGTAGTGGACACCCGCAAGGAGTTCACGGTTGCAGAGGAATACCGGAAGTCGCTGCGGACCAAGACCCCTTCTGTTGAAGAAGGTGTTGCCAAGCTTTCCGGCGGCAACCAGCAGAAGGTGGTCCTGGCCAAGTGGATGTTCACAGATCCGGATCTCCTGATCCTGGACGAACCCACCCGTGGCATTGACGTCGGCGCCAAGTACGAGATCTACGGCATCATCCAGAAGCTGGCGAACCAGGGCAAGGGAGTGATTGTCATTTCCTCGGAGCTTCCTGAGCTCCTGGGCCTGTCCGACCGGATCTACACCATCTTCGAAGGCGCCATCACAGGCGTCCTGGACAAGAACGAAGCGAGCCAGGAAAGCCTGATGAAGCTTATGACGTCCGCCCGCAAAGCAGCCTGACCCTTTGGCCCCGCCCCGCCCCTTCCTGACACAAGGACCAAAACAATGAACGCGCTCAAGAAGCTATTTGGTGGCAATACCCGCCAGTTCGGCATGATCTTCGCCCTGGTGGCACTTATCGTCTTCTTCCAGATCTTCACGGACGGCCGTACCCTGACGCCCGGCAACGTGATCAACCTGTTCAACGGCAACTCCTACATCCTGATCCTCGCCATCGGCATGGTCCTGGTCATCATTGCCGGCCACATCGACCTCTCCGTGGGTTCCGTCGCTGCCTTCGTCGGCGTCTTCGTGGCCCTCGCTATGCGCGACTGGGGCCTGCCCTGGTGGGCAGGCGTGCTCTTCGGCCTGCTCTTGGGAGCAGTGATCGGAGCCTGGCAAGGATTCTGGGTGGCGTATGTGGGCATACCAGCCTTCATCGTGACGCTGGCCGGCATGCTCCTCTTCCGTGGCTTCAACCAGTTCGTGGGCAAGTCCAACACCATCCCCGTTCCCCAGGACTTCCAGTTCCTTGGTTCCGGCTACCTGCCCGAGATTGGCCCCAACACAGGCTTCAACAACCTCACCCTGCTGATCGGCATCATTGCCGCAGCGTTCGTGGTCATCATGTCCCTCCGTGCGCGGGCGGCCAGCAAGGCCCTTGGCGCCGAGGTACCTGAACTGTGGGTTGAGGTCACCAAGCTGGTCCTGATCTGCGGCGCCATCCTCTACGCGACGTACCTGTTCGCTACCGGCCGCCCCGGGACCTCCTTCCCCATCCCCGGACTGATCCTGGCTGTCCTCGTTCTCATCTACGGTTTCATCGCTGACAAGACGGTCCTTGGCCGTCACGTCTACGCCGTGGGTGGCAACCGCCACGCAGCCGAACTCTCCGGCGTGCAGTCCAAGAAGGTCAACTTCCTGGTCATGATGAACATGTCCGTCCTGGCAGGCCTCGCGGGCATGATCTTCGTTGGCCGCTCCACAGCATCCGGCCCGTTCGACGGCGTCGGTTGGGAGCTAGACGCGATCGCAGCTGTCTTCATCGGTGGCGCCGCCGTCACCGGTGGTGTTGGTACCGTCATCGGCTCCATCGTCGGTGGCCTGGTGATGGCCGTCCTGAACAACGGCCTCCAGCTCCTGGGTGTTGGTGCCGACCTTACCCAGATCATCAAGGGCCTGGTTCTCCTGGCCGCCGTTGCCTTCGATGTCTACAACAAGTCCCAGGGCAAGCGGTCCATTACCGGCCTGCTGATGAAGAACTTCCAGCGCAACAATGACATCAAGCCCGATGAAACCACTTCCACCAAAGAGGTCATCTCCAAGGAAGCCTGACCGGTTTCCCGCAGACACGCTCCACCCCACCCACACAGAAAGTGAACCAAGATATGCGAATGTTTGGTAAAGCAGGAAAGGCAGCAGCAGTCGCTGCCATCGCGGCACTGGCGCTGACAGCCTGCGGCCGCACTGACAGCGGCTCAAGCAGCAGCACAGCAGGCGGGGAAGCGTTCCCCAAGGACTCAATGATCGGCGTCGCACTTCCGCAGAAGACCAGTGAAAACTGGGTCCTCGCGGAGAAGCTGTTCAACGATGGCCTCAGCAGCGCCGGGTTCAAGCCCGACGTCCAGTTCGCCAACGGCGGCGTGTCCGAGCAGCAGAACCAGATCAGCGCCATGGTCACCAAGGGTGCCAAGGTGATCATCGTGGGAGCCATCGACGGCGCCCAGCTGGGTACGCAGCTCAAGCAGGCCAAGGACTCCGGCGCCACAGTCATCGCCTACGACCGCCTGCTTCTCAACACCGAGAACGTGGACTACTACGTGGCCTACGACAACTTCAAGGTTGGCGAACTCCAGGGCCAGGCGCTGTTGGACGGCATGAAGGCCAAAAAGCCTTCCGGCCCGTACAACATTGAGCTCTTTGCCGGTTCCCCCGACGATGCCAACGCGAAGGTCTTCTTTGACGGCGCCATGAGCGTCCTGAAGCCGAAGATCGACGACGGCACCCTCAAGGTTGTCTCCGGCCAGACCTCGTTCGAGCAGGCTGTTACCCAGGGTTGGAAGGCAGAGAACGCCCAGCGTCGCGCTGACACGCTGCTCACCGGCAGCTACGGCACCGCTTCCCTGGACGGCGTCCTCTCCCCGAACGACACCCTGGCCCGCGCAGTCCTGACGTCAGTCAAGGCCGCCGGCAAGCCGCTCCCCGTCGTGACCGGCCAGGACTCCGAAGTTGAGTCCGTCAAGTCGATCATGGCAGGCGAGCAGTACTCCACGATCAACAAGGACACCCGCAAGCTCGTTGAGCACGCCATCACCATGGTGAAGGACCTCCAGGCCGGCAAGGAACTGGAGATCAACGACAAGGATTCCTACAAGAACGGCGTCAAGACCGTCCCGGCATTCCTCCTGCCTCCGCAGATCGTTACGGCAGAGAACGTCAAGACGGCTTACGTTGACGATCCGGTACTCGGCCCGATCACCAAGTAAGTGGTCACAAGTAACACCGCTTAACAGCAGAAAGCCCCGGTCCGCCAATTCGGCGGGCCGGGGCTTTCTCTTGCCCTCAAACGGGGCACGAGTACTTTCACAGCCCACGCATAGCTTCGGCAGGCTTTCCGCACAGCAGCACTCACGAGTCTTGGATCTGCAGCCCACGTCCAGTGGGCCCCACGAACTTGCAGGTCAAGAGGAGAAACGTGAGCGTCCTTGCCCGAAGCGTAGGCAATGCCTTCCGCAACAAAATCAGAACGGCGGCGGTTGTCGCCGTGCTGGCCGTAGCCATTGGCCTGGCGTTGGCCATGCTCGTGGCCAATCAGGCCGTGGGTGCCAAAGTCCAGGAGCTCAACGCCTCAGTTGGCACCACCTTGACGGTGAATCCGGCGGGTGGCCAAGGTTTCGAAGGCGGCGGCGAACCCCTCACGACGGCGGAGGCTGAGACTACGGCGTCGGTCGCCAACGTGACGTCAGTAGTTGGCACCAAAGCACTGCGCCTCCAGACGACCACCACGACGGGGAGCACCGACGCAGCCACCACCCAGCAGGCCGGCCCGGGCGGCGGCTTCGGTCCCGGCGGGCAGCAGGCGACAGTCAGCACCAACCTGACGGCCGCCGTCGACGCCGGCACGCTGGGAAACCGCAACAACGCGAGCGGAACAACTACCCTGCCCGCGCGCACCCTGCCGATCACCGCTACGGGCATCGGCGCCGAGGTAGACAGCACCGGCAAGGCCCTGGAGATCACCAGCGGCACAGGTCTGGGCGACTACACGTCATCCGAGGCGAAGGCTCTGGTGGGCACGTCCTTGGCTGAGAAGAATGGCCTGACCGTAGGCTCCACGTTCACCATCCAGGACAAGACCTTCACCATAACGGGAATCTTCGACGCCGGCACCGCCTTCGGGAACAACGCCGTCTACGTCACGCTTCCTGAAGCGCAGACGTTGGCGGAGACCCCGGATGAGCTGTCCACCATGATCGTCACGGTCAACAGCCTGGAGAACGTGGACAGCACCAAAACTGCCGTTCAGGACGCACTCGGCACCGACAAGGCCGACGTCACCCAAGGCCAGCGCAACCTCGAAACCGCTGTCAGCTCACTGGACAGCGTCAAGAACATCTCGATGATCGCCTTCATAGCCGCCCTGGCCACCGCTGGAATCATCATCATGCTCATCATGGTCATGCTGGTCCGCGAGCGCCGCCGCGAAATCGGCGTCCTGAAGGCCATCGGTGCCCGGAACCGCACTATCGGCCTGCAGTTCGTCCTCGAGTCGTTGGTCCTGGTTGCCTTGGGCAGTGTTGTGGGCGCTGTGATCGCTTCATTGGCCAGCGGCGGCATCGCGTCGGCACTCATCAGTTCAAACACCACCACGACGGCGGCCACCACCACCCAGCGCGGCGGCGGACTTGCAGGGGCCATGCCCAACGGCACAGTCCCGGGTGGCGGGATGCCCGGCGGTGGGATGGGCGGCGGCCAGGGTGGCCCGTTCGGCGGAGCGTCGCAGCTGCTCACCTCCGTCACGGCGAGCGTCTCCCCCGGCGTCCTCGCTGCAGGCATCACCGCTGTCTTCGCGGTAGCCATCATCGGTGCGCTGGTACCGGCACTGCTGACCGCCCGCATCCGTCCCATCGAAGTACTCCGAGGAGAATAGCCGTGATCGTAGTCAAGGACCTGGTCCGTCAGTTCAAGTCCGGTGATCGGACCATCAAGCCAGTAAACGGGGTCAGCTTTGAGCTCGACAAGGGCTCGCTGGCGTCGATCGTCGGCAAGAGCGGCAGCGGCAAAAGCACGCTGTTGTCCCTCCTGGGTGCGCTGGACAAGCCCACCTCGGGAGACGTCGTCGTGGACGGCGTCAGCCTGGCCGGATTGCCGGACGGCAAGCTGACCGAGTACCGTCGCCGGGACATCGGCTTCGTGTTCCAGCAGTTCAACCTGATTCCCAACCTCAGTGCCGTGGACAACGTCATGCTGCCCATGGAGTTCGCGGGCATGCGCAAAGCGGCACGGCTGCAGCGGGCCAGGGAGCTGCTGGAGCAGGTGCAGTTGGATCCGGAGAAGCACTCGCGCCGCACCAACCGGCTGTCAGGTGGCGAGCAGCAGCGCGTCGCGATTGCCCGGGCCCTGGCCAATGAGCCAAAGCTGATCCTCGCCGATGAGCCCACCGGAAATTTGGATGAGCAAACCGGCGAGCACATCATCGAGCTGTTGAGTTCCCTGAGCCGCGATCACGACACCACCATCCTGGTGGTCACGCATGATCGCAGCCTGGCGCAGAAAACCGGGCGCTGCTTCCGTCTTCAGCAGGGCAGGCTCACCGAGGAGGTCAGAACCGGATTGCGTCGATGACCTTGACGCGCACTGCAACGAGCGCAGGGATGGCTCCGGCGAGTGCGCCCACGAGGACAGCCGCACCAAAGCCCATCAACGCGGCGTCAAAGGGGAAGGCCGGATACTCGGTGAGTCCCGGCGCGACCTTCGATTCGATCCACGGGTGCTTCACCACCGCGACTGCCAGCATGACGCCCGCCAGGCCGGCAACTGCGGTGGCCACCACGGATTCCATCATGACGCCCACGAAAATCCGCCCGGACGTTGCCCCGAAGCTGCGCCGGATGCCGATTTCACGGACCCGGTAGCGCACGGTGACCATCGAAATGTTGAGCATCCCCACGGCTCCGAGCAGGAGCACCAGCCCGGCCACGCCGCCCACCACCAGCTGGACGGGGGCCAAGGGATCTCCCCATGCTGCATAGTCCATGCGGTTGGCCTGGGCGTAGTAGCCGGGGAACTGGCCTTGGAGATCGGCGGAGATTGCTGCGGTGAGGGCTCCCGCCTGTGCCTCGCCAACCCAGATTTTGAACTCCGACATCTGCGGCTTGATTCCGGTCATGGCCGCACCCTCGGCAAGAATGAACGCGGAAGGCGGCGAGTCCGGGTAGGAATCAGGCACGACGCCGATCATCACCGCCGTTGCCGGCTGGTCACCGGGGATACTCACCGTGGGATGGGTGGTGAGGTTGGGCCTGCCCGCTTGGTTATAGAAGGATTCAGAGACGACGACGGCGGGTGCGAGCCTTTTGCCGTCGTCGGCAGCGAACCAGCTTCCTTGCTGAAGCGGGACCCGGTGGATGACGCCGTAGCCGACATCCACAATGGTCACGTTCACGGTTGTCACGCCGCGGGGAAACTGAAAACCGGCCTGGGTCTGGCTGACGTGCGTGGAGGTGGTGATGCCGTAGCGCTGTTGAATACCTTGGTAGGCCTTCTCAAGTTTTACCGGGTCCGGCATGGTTGGCCCCTGGACGTTCAGGGATAGCGTAGCCACCCGGCCGCCGTTACGTTCGGACTGAACTTTCATGCCTTCCCGGGCCAAACTTCCCACGCCCACCACAGAGGTCAACGCCGCAACGGACAAGGCAACACCCAGCAGGGCCAGGAGAATGCGAACCTTATTGATGCGGAGTTCCTGCCATGCTTCAACGAGCGTGGAAATGAAGCCGGTCATGCGCCGGCTCCGGCGGGAACCGGCGCCGGCAGCGGGCTGAGCACCCCGGAGTCCAGGCGATAGCAGGCTCGGGCCAGGGCTGCCACATTGGTGTCGTGCGTGATGGTCACCAACGCGGCGGCCGTTTCCGTGGCCACGGTATCCAGCAGGGCCATTACGGACTGTCCGGTTTCCACGTCCAGCGCACCGGTTGGTTCATCGGCGAGGATCAGCCTCGGCCTGCGAACCAAAGCACGGGCGATGGCTACGCGCTGCTGCTCGCCGCCCGAAAGCATGTTGGGCATGGTCTGGGCGCGGGAGGCCAGGCCAACCCGGTCCAGCATGTCCATGGCAATCTCGCGACGTCGCCGGAACTCCTTGCCTTTGGCGTAGAACAGCGGCGTAATGACGTTGTCCAAAGCACTGCGGCCAGGCAAAAGGTTGAACTGCTGGAAAACGAAGCCCACCGTGGAGCCCCGCAGCCTGGCGCGGGCGTTGTTGCCCAGCCGGTCCGCCGGCTGGCCAAGGAAATCCAGCTCGCCCGACGTCGGAATGTCCAAAAGTCCAAGCAAATTGAGCAGTGTCGACTTGCCACAGCCGGAACGGCCCACGATGGCCGTGTGGTCTCCGCTGCGGACCTCGAGGTCAATGCCCCGGAGGATATTCAGCTGCTGGTCGTCGGGCAGCCTGACGGATCGGGTGACTGCCCTGAGACTGACGAGGGTTTCTTTAGGTGATTCGTCCATGCCGTTAGCTGCCCTCAGCCCATCGGGCCGTAGACGGCTTGGCCCGGACCCATCAGGGGATCGTGAACGGCCGGTGCCCCGGGAACGAATTCCAGGACCTGTTCGCCTTCGGTCAGTCCGGAGGTCACTTCCACCACAGAGCCGTCGTTGAGCCCAAGCTGGACAGTGCGCTGCTCGGGAGCGGCACCCGTTCCTCCCGGGCCGGCGATCCACACGATCCCGTCCTTCACGCTGCCCTTCACGGAGGTCAGTGGAACAGTCACCACGTCGGGGGCAACTCCGGCGCTGACCGTCATGGTGGCGCCAAGTCCTGCGAAGACCTGTTGGCCTGAAGGAACCGGGCAGCTCAGCGTTCCTGTAGGAGTGCCGCCCTCTTCCGGTTGGTTGCCTCCGCCGGGGCCGGCAATCGCTGCGCCGACGCCCATGCCGGCACCTCCGCCTGTGGCGGCCAGCCCGCCCGAGGCCGCTCCGCCGTCGTCGGACGCGTTGTTCTTGAGCGTCACGTCGGCGCACTGGAACGGCGCCGGTCCACCTACCAAGGCGATCTCCGCAGGACCGGGTTTGCCCAGCAGGCGGTACTGTTGCGCGGCTGTGACGGATCCCGCCACGGTGTACGTTCCGGGATCGATCTTGCCCACGGACTCGCCCACGGTCACCTGCTGGTCAATGAGGGTTGTGAGCTGCTGCAGGGTTCCGGCACCCGGCGCGAGGATGTCGAAGTAGTCGTACACGGGCTTGGGAGCTGTTTGCGGCCCCTCCTGAGAAGTCTGGGTGGCGGCGACCGCGCGCTCAGCCTTGACCTGGAAAAGGACCTCGCCCTTGGCGACGGTGGCACCTTGCTCAACGAAGACCTGGACCACTTTTCCCGCTGATGTGCTGCGGACGGTCTGGGCTGCGTCGCTCTGTACGGTGCCCTTGATTTCCACGGTGTTGGTGACGGTGGCTCGCGTGGCCGGGACTACCGGTATGTCCACCTGAGCCAAAGGTGCGGGTTCGGCAGCGGCCGATTCCAGGCCGTCCACAAAAGCGATCTTAACCAGGGCCACCGCAATAATCGCGAAAACCAACAGCCAGGCAACCGGCAAAATGACGCGCCGAAAAGTACCCATCCCTGCTCCATTTCGGTAACTCCCCACAGAACCTCTGCGAGGGATGATGGCCTAAGCCTAGGCGAGGAAAATCGTCGGTCCGGTCATTCGTATGACTTGACAGAATGCTTACCGTGTCGCGAGCGTCGTTACGGCAGCGAGCGGCGTAAAAGTGTGCGCACCACGTCCTTGATAACTGCGGAATGAGAGGATAAACGGCATGACACTTCCTATCGCCGTGCCGTGGCTTTCCACCCAAACCAACCAGGATCCCCGGGCAGCCACCGGGCGGCCCCTGCGATGGGGAGTGGTATCTACAGGCAACATCGCCAACAGCGTTTCCCAGGACTTGGCGCTGCTTGATGATGCGGAGCTGTACGCCGTGAGCTCCCGCACCCAGGCTGCGGCGGATGCCTTCGCCCGTACGCTCGGCTTTACCAAGGGCTACGGGGACGACGACCGTGTACCCGGCTACCAGCGTTTGTTCGACGATCCCGCCGTAGACGTGGTCTACGTTGCTACGCCGCATGCCCAGCACTTCCAGATCGCAGCCGCCGCTTTGCGGGCAGGGAAGCACGTACTGTGCGAAAAGGCCCTCACCATCAACGCCCGCGAAGCCAGCGAGCTGGTGAGGCTGGCCCGGGAACAGAAGGTGTTCTTCATGGAAGCCGTATGGAGCCGCTTCCTGCCCAGCATGCAGCGGGCATTTTCCATCGCGGCCTCCGGTGAGCTGGGGCAGATCCAGTGGGTCAGCGCCGACCTCGGATTCCCGGCACCCTACGATCCCGCCGCACGGATCTGGGCCCTCAACGACGGCGGCGGAGCGCTGCTGGACATCACCGTCTACCCGTTGCTCTGGGCACTGGGAACGTTGGGCTTTCCGCAGTCGGTCACCGCGATCGGCACCCTCAACGATGACGGCGTGGACAGCCAGAACGCCCTGACCCTCGGCTACGACACGGGTGCCCAGGCGCAACTGACATCGTCATTGATGGCGCACGGACCTCGGACCGCAACGGTGGCCGGCGGGCTCGGGTTCCTGCAGGCCGTGGGCTCCGTGAACAACCCCCGCGAGCTGATGATCCGTCTTGGTTGGGACGAGCCACGTCGCGAACATTTTGACGTTGTGGGCATCGGCTACACCTACGAACTCAGGGAGGTGAACCGCTGCATCCAGCAGGGCCTCACCGAGAGCCCGGTCATGCCTCTGGAAGACTCTATTAACGTCATGCGCCTCTTCGACGGGGTGCGGTCACAGTTGGGTATTCGGTACCCCAACGATGCGCGCTGACCGCCACCAAGGCCGCCATCCAGCCTGGTGGCTCAGCTCGCTGGGCGCGTGCCGCCGTCGTGGGTTGACTCAGCTGTACTAACGCCCTTGGCGGGCCGGTTGCCTTGCCAGCTTGCGGTCCAAGGACAACGCGCCGGGCCCAAGGAAGACGAACGCAATGGAGATCGCGACGTAGATAATCAGGAGCTCCGCGGTGACGCCGGATTTGTCCGTGAGCAGGGGTTTGCCCGCTTCGGTCACGAACCAGATCCCCGCGAACATGATCGCAGCCAGGAATCCAGCCACCCGGGTCAGGGCGCCGAGTACCAAGAGCAGGCCAAGGCCCAGTTCGCCGGCGATCACCAGCCACGCCACGATCTCCGGCTTCTGCACTCCCATGGCGGCAACCGACGCGGCGAATGCAGCATGCCCGGCCATGAACTTCTGGAAGCCGTGCACCATGAGGAGCGCACCGAACACCACTCGCAGGATGGTGACGCCGCGGGCAGAGGACTTGGGAGACGGGTGAAGGAATTTCACGGGTTCCAATCTTCCATGCCTGCAGGCCTCCCGCCAACACGGCATACGCCACCCGGCGGGTTGCTAGGACAGCAGCGCCGGAATGTCCTTCACGCCCTCCAGAATGTGGTGGTGCGGGTGCGCGGCCAAAGCGTCGCGGTCCAGCTTGCCGGTGAGGACACCCACGGCGGTGACGCCCGCGTTGTTAGCTGCGGCGAGGTCGTTCACGGTATCGCCCGCCGCGATGACTGCGCGGACATCCTGCACACCCGTCAGTTCCATGGCCCGGTGAATCATGTGCGGTGCCGGCCTGCCAGCGGCTACTTCGTCGGAGCATACGACGGCGTCCAGCAGGTTATCGTCGTCGACGCTCCAGCCCAGCCGTTCCAGGAGAGGCTCGGCGACGTCGCGTGAGAAGCCGGTAGTCAGGGCCACTTTGATGCCTTGGCGGCGGAGTTCGCGGAACGCGTCTTCTACGCCTTCGAGCGCAACCGGGGGGTTGGCGTCGTAGAACTCCACGAGCAATTCCTTGAAGCGCTTGAAGGAGGCAGCCACTACTTCCTGCGTGGCCACCCCTCCCCCGGCTTCAATCAGCGCCGTAATAGCCTCAACTTTGTCCGCACCCATCCACTCCTGCACAGCCCCTGCCGTGGTGGTCACCCCGGTTTCTTCAACGCAGCGGGCAAGGGCTACGTAAACGTCGCCATGTTCGTCGATGGTGGTTCCGGCCATATCGCAGGCAACAAGCTTAATCATGGGGTGGCTCCTTCAGTGTGGATGCGGACCAGGGCGGCCCGGCGGTCCACGGTGTTGTCGATGGTGAAGTTGGTCAATGCCGGCAGGTAGCGGTCCTCGGAGTATTCGAGGGGTTGCCCGTCGGCGGATCGGGTGATGCGGCGTTCACGCAGGAGCGGAATACCTTCGGGTTGCTCCAACAGTTCGGCGTCCTCGTCACTGGCAGCGACGGCGTCAATGGTGTGGCGGGCACTGTGCAGGTCCACGCCTTGTTCCTTGAGGAACGCGAAGATGGACCCGGAATCGGTGTCGAAGTCGAACAGTTTCCGGCCAACGTCCAGGATGAACGTGGTGCGCTCGATCATGGCCGGAGCCTCATCCAGGTAGCGGACGCGCAAGACCTCCACCACGGTGGTCCCGGGCATCAAGCCAAGTGCCTCCGCCGCTTCCGGGCTGGCTTCGCGCCGTGCCACCTCAAGGGTCCGCTGGCCGGGCTTTTTGCCGATCCCGCTGGCCCATTCGGTGAACGAGTTGAAGGTGGAGAACGATTGCGATGGTACGGACGAGCGCACCATGGGAGGTCGCCCGCGCCCGCCGGTCACAGCACCTTCAGACCGCAGAAAGGCGAGCGCTTGGCGAATCGGACCACGCGACGTTCCGAACTCGCGGCACAGCTCCGCCTCGCTGGGTAACTGGAACCCCGGAGGCCAGTCTCCGTCAGTGATCCGGCGCATGAATTCCTCGCTGAGACGGACGTGGAGGGGCGCATTCTGCTGGGTGCTCACAAGTTGATCATACAAGTCCGCCCGGCGATCCGAACTGGTTTTGAGGCGTTCCAAGTGAACACACCATGAATTTAGGTGAACAAATATTAAATTCAGATTAACTTGTATATACAAGTCCTGTTCTGGCTTGATTCCCCTTCCCGGAGCGGCCAATGTCAGTGGTGTGAACAACCCGAGCACCTCTCCCAAAGCCGCTAACAGCAGCCCAAGCCAGCCTGCCGACGTCGTGATTGTCGGCGCCGGAATTGTGGGACTGGCCCACGCCGCCCACGCTGTTGCCAACGGCCTGACCGTCACCATCATCGAGCGCGACCACCACGCAGCCGGCGCTTCCGTGCGCAACTTCGGCCACTGCTGCGTCACGGCCCAATCCGGCGAACTGTATGAACTCGCGCAGACCTCCCGGAAGTATTGGCTCGAGTTTTCCGAGCGCGCCGGATTCTGGGCCGCCGAAGCGGGAGCCGTAGTCCTTGCCCGGTCCGAAGCCGAAATGAATGTCTTGCGTGAGCTCTCCGCTGCGCGGGAACCGGGACAGGTCGAGCTGCTCACCCCCGCCGCGACGCGGGCCCGTCTGGGCTCGTCGGCTTCCGCGACTGAAGAAGCGCACGACGACGGCGGTACCTCAGGCGCAGAATGGCCCGGCCTGATGGGCGGTGCTTTCCTCCGGGACGATCTCCGGGTGGATCCCCGTACAACTGTCGCAAAGTTGGCCGAGTGGTTAAGCCGGCAGCCCGGCGTCGAACTTCACTGGAACACGGCCGCGCTGGGCTTCAACCAGAATCCTGAAGGTGTCACCGTCCAGACGTCGCGCGGCGAGCTCCACGCGCAGCACGTGTTCGTGTGCGTCGGCCACGACGTCGATTACCTTTTCCCGGACGTTGCAGAGGACCACCGGATTCAACGTTGTGCCCTGCAGATGTCGCTGGCGGCCAAGCCCACCGGGGTCGGGTTCGCGCCGGCAGTTCTCACAGCAACATCGATGCTCCGGTACCCGGCGTTCACGGACATGCCCGCTGCTGCAACGCTGCGCTCCGAAGTGCTGGAGAACCAGCCCGAACTGTTGGAGATCGGCGCCAACGTCATGTTCACCCAACGCCCCGACGGCACCATCATCCTGGGTGATTCGCACCACTACCACCGCACGGCCGATCCGTTCCTGGACGAATCCGTTACCGCCACGCTCAACGCTGAAATCACCGGCCGGATCGGCAAACCGCTGGAGATCATCCAGCGCTGGCAGGGCATCTACGCGTCATCCGACGTGGCGCCGATCCTGGTCCGCGAAGTCCAGCCCGGCCTCACGGTGGTGTCCGTGACTTCCGGCGTCGGAATGACCCTGTCCTTCGGCCTGGCACACCGCAATGTGTCGCGCCTGCACTGATTCATCCTTTGTACCCGCACTCCCCTTCGCATAAGGACTCCCATGAAAACCACGCTCCTCACCGGTTCCGCGCTTGCCCTCGCCACCGTTCTGGCGCTCACTGCCTGTGGCGGCCCGGCACAGTCCTCCCCCGAGGCCACAACGGCTACCTGCCCGAACGGCGAGATCAAGTTCGGCATCGAGCCCTACGAAGACCCGGCCAAGCTCAAACCGGCCTACGATGTCCTGGCTGCAGCCCTGTCCAAGAAGCTCGAATGCCCTGTCAGCGTCCAAGTTGTGGAGGACTACGCCGCCGAGGTCCTGGCTATGCGCAACGGCAAGCTGGACCTGGGCCAGTTCGGCCCCCTAGGCTACGTATTCGCTGACGCCAAAGCGGGTGCTGAGCCGCTGGTTTCGTTCGGCACTGCGGAGAAGGAACTCAGCACCTACACCGCGGGGATTTGGGTACCCAAGGACAGCCCCATAAAGGCCATCGGTGACTTGAAGGGCAAGTCCCTCGCCTTAGGCAGCGTTGGTTCCACTTCAGGCGATGTCCTGCCCCGTTTCGGCCTCCGGGAAGCCGGAATCGCCGATGCCGACATCAAGATGGACTACACCGGTGGCCATCCTGAAGCCTTGCTGGCGCTCACCAACGGCAAGGTGGACGCAGCGCAGATCAACTCGCAGACGCTCGCCACGGCCATTGCCGCCGGCACCTTCACTCCGGAGAGTTTCCGCCAGGTGTGGACATCCAACCCCATCCCCAACGATCCCATCACCGTCCGCGGCGATGCCGATCCCGCATTCAAGGCAGCCGTGAAGGATGCGTTCCTGAGCCTTGATCCCAGCGATGTAGCCAAAGTGGGCGAGTTCCTGGATGTCACCCCGCCGGGACCCCTGCTGGAGGTCACCAAGGACAACTACACGCCCTTGTTTGAGCTCGCCGAGACCATGGGCCTCACCGAGAAGGATCTGTAATGCCTCGCGCCGGGCAGGGCCCGCTTCTCTCTGTGCAGGGCTTGCGCAAATCCTTCAACGGACGGACCGTGCTGCAGGGTGTCGACTTCTCCGTTGCAGCCGGTGAGCTGGTGGCTTTCCTGGGCGCTAACGGTTCCGGCAAGTCCACCACCCTGCGCTGCGTCATGGGCATCACTTCGCCGGATTCCGGAAGCATCAGCATCGACGACACTGCGCTGGAGAACCTGCAGGGCCGTGAACTGCAGCAGACGAGGCAACGGATGGCCATGATCTTCCAGAAGATCCATTTGGTCCCCCGTCGCACGGCCCTGGACAACGTCTGCGCCGGCGCACTGTCGCGGATCCCCACCGTCCGCTCACTCAGTCCACTGCTGTTCCCCGCCGACGTTCAACAGGAAGCCCTCGACTGCCTGGACCGGGTCGGCCTCGCGGACCGGGCATTCGACCGTGTCGGCCGTTTGTCCGGCGGTCAGCAGCAGCGCGTGGCCGTAGCCCGGGCACTTTGCCAGCGGGCCGACGTCGTACTCGCCGACGAACCGGTGTCCGCATTGGATCCGCACGCTGCCGAGCAAGTCATGGCGCTGCTGCGGGAACTCGCGCATTCGGAAGGACTGGCCGTGGCCGCTGTGCTGCACCAGCCCGACCTCGCACTTCGGTACGCGGACAGGTCCATCGGCCTACTCCAAGGCTCCATGACCTTCGACCTCCCCTCCCCAGAGGTCACGGCGGAGCACCTCGATACCTTGTACGCCCCGGACAGGATCGCTTCCGACACGATCGTTTCAGACAGGACCCAGGCAGCATGACTCCCCACACCTTGACCCCGGCCGTCGCGCGACGGGGCTCTTCGGCCCAACCCCGTGTGGCACTGGTCCGCCCGAAGAAGCCGCTGCGGTGGATCACGACGGCGGCAGTGGCTGCCGCCGTCGTCGGACTTCACGCCGTGGCCATCGAAGGGACGGACTTCAAACCCGAACTTTTGGTTGATGGCTGGCAGGGCATGGCAGCGTTCATCGGCGACGCCTTCCCGCCGGACCTCAGCTGGGAGAAGACGCTCAAGCCTGGCCTCGAAGCCACGCTTGTGACCCTGTGGATCGGACTCCTGGGCACCACGTTATCCGTGCCGTTCGCCCTGCTGCTCGCAGCGCTGGCTGCTGAGAACACCAGCCCGCACCGGCTTGTGTACCAGGTTGCGCGCGCCATCCTTTCCTTCTTCCGCGCCGTGCCGGACATCGTGTTCGCGCTGATCTTCGTCACCGCCGTCGGCCTTGGACCGTTTGCGGGCGTGCTCGCCCTGATCTGCCACAACACCGGCGTGATGGGAAAACTGTGGGCGGAGTCGATGGAGGAGATCGACGCCGGCCCCCAGGAAGCACTCCGGACCGCGGGCGCCAACCGGATCCAGCAGGTAGCCAACGCAACGCTGCCCATGGTGGTTCCTCAGTTCGTGGGCCTGCTGCTCTACCGCTTCGACGTCAACGTGCGTTCCTCGCTGGTCCTTGGCCTGGTGGGCGCCGGTGGCATTGGCCTGCTGATCAACCAGTCCATCAAGTCGTTCCAGTTCGACTCCATGCTCACGCACATCCTGATCGTGCTGGTGCTGATCATCGTAGTGGACCAGTTCTCCGCGTGGATCCGTCGGCGTCTGGCCGCGTAACCTGCGTGCCTACCCACCTGGGAAGCAGTTCAGGTGGGTGGATGGGGGCAGAATGGGAGGTGGCCCTCTTTGGGGGTCGTGTTTTCAAGAGGGCCGACGGCGGATGGAGCAGGCATGCAGATTGACGTTGTAGTTGTTGGCGGAGGAGCCATGGGATCGGCCGCCGCGTGGCAACTCGCCCGCGCGGGTCGCTCGGTGGTTCTGTTGGAGCAGTTCGAGGCCGGACACCACATCGGCGCGTCCCATGGCGCCACCCGCAACTTCAACACCGCGTACGCAGAAGCCGACTACCTGGACTTGCTCGCCGAGTCGAAAATCCTCTGGGATGAGCTCGCGGCAGAGCACGGCGCACCGCTCCTGGACATGGTGGGGCTCGTGAACCACGGAAACGTCCCCCGCCTGCAACAGGTGAGGGAAGCACACGAGGCCCGCGGCATCGAAAGCTACTTCATCTCCCCCGACGAAGCCGCTAACCGCTGGTTGGGGATGAACTTTGCCACCGATGTGCTCTTCGTGCCTGGCTCCGGCCGGATCCGCTCCGCCGACGCTTTACTGGCGCTGCGGAAATCAGCTGAAGCCCACGGTGCCGTTTTCAAATACTCGACGCCTGTCAAGGACATCCGTGTCACGGGTGGCGAATCAGCCGTGGTGGTAACGGAGGAGGCGGAGTACACGGCCAGCCGCGTGGTGGTCACAGCCGGCGCCTGGACTCCGAAACTCATCGGCAAGCTCACGGATCTGCCCCCTTTGGTGGTAACCCAGGAGCAGCCGGCGCACTTCACTCCCAGGGACAACACGTTGGTGTGGCCGAGCTTCAACCACAGCCCGGACCCCGATCCGAACAACGAAGCCTACGAGTACTGGTACAGCCCCGTCTACGGGATGCTCACCCCCGGCGAAGGCGTGAAGGCCGGATGGCACGGAGTCGGCCCGGTCATGGATCCGGACGAGCGCACGTTCGAGCCCATCCCCCACCAGATGGAAGCGTTGGTGCGGTACGCAGAAGAGTGGCTTCCCGGCGTCGACCCTTCCACCGCGGTTCCCATCAGCTGCACCTACACCACCACACCCAACGAGGACTTTGTGCTGGACCATTTCGGTCCGCTGGTGGTGGGCGCTGGTTTCTCGGGCCACGGTTTCAAGTTCACGCCGGCTATTGGCCGGGTGCTGAAGGACATCGTCGACGGCGGCGTGGCACCGGAGCGGTTCCACGCGGAACGCTGAATCCACGCTTAAAAACAACCGGCCCGCAGGCATCGCCTGCGGGCCGGTTGCGTTATGCCGGGACTACTTCAGGGTCGCGAGGACCTTGTTGAAGGTAGCTGACGGGCGCATGATCTCAGCGGCCTTGGCAGCGTCCGGACGGTAGTAACCGCCAAGGTCGACGCCGGGGCCCTGGACTGCGGCAAGCTCGCCGACGATTGCCTCTTCGTTGGAGGTCAGGGCTTCAGCGATCGCTGCGAAGTCCTTGGCCAACTCGGCGTCTTCGGTCTGCTTGGCCAGTTCCTGGGCCCAGTACATGGCCAGGTAGAAGTGGCTGCCGCGGTTGTCCAGCTCGCCGACGCTGCGGCGCGGGGACTTGTTTTCCAGCAGGAACGTGCCCGTGGCGCGGTCAAGCGTGTCAGCCAGGACCTGTGCGCGGGCGTTGCCCGTGGTGGTGGCAAGGTGCTCGAAGCTGACGGCCAGGGCAAGGAACTCGCCCAGGCTGTCCCAGCGGAGGTGGTTTTCCTTGATCAGCTGCTGGACGTGCTTGGGAGCGGAGCCACCGGCGCCGGTCTCGAACAGGCCGCCACCGTTGATCAGCGGAACGATGGAGAGCATCTTGGCGCTGGTGCCGAGCTCGAGGATCGGGAACAGGTCCGTGAGGTAATCGCGGAGGACGTTGCCCGTGACGGAGATGGTGTCCTCGCCCTTGCGGATGCGCTCCAGGGTGAAGGCCGTGGCCTCAACCGGGGAAAGGATCTTGATTTCCAGGCCCTCGGTGTCGTGTTCCTTGAGGTACTCGTTGACCTTGGCGATGAGGTTGGCGTCGTGTGCACGGGTCTCGTCCAGCCAGAACACAGCCGGGGTCTGGGAAGCGCGGGCACGGGTGACGGCCAGCTTGACCCAGTCGCGGACCGGGACGTCCTTGGTCTGGCATGCGCGCCAGATGTCACCGGGGAAGACCTGGTGCTCGGTGAGGACGTTGCCCTTGCTGTCCACGAGCTGGACGGTGCCGGCTGCCTGGATCTCGAAGGTCTTGTCATGGCTGCCATATTCTTCGGCTGCCTGAGCCATGAGGCCCACGTTGGGAACGGTACCCATGGTGGTGGGGTCGAACGCTCCGTTGGCGCGGCAGTCGTCCAGCACAACCTGGTAGATCCCGGCGTAGGAGCTGTCCGGGATAACAGCCAGGGTGTCGGCTTCCTTGCCGTCCGGGCCCCACATGTGGCCGGAGGAACGGATCATGGCCGGCATGGAGGCGTCAACGATGATGTCCGACGGGACGTGCAGGCTGGTGATGCCCTTGTCGGAATCGACCATGGCCAGGGCCGGGCCGTCTTCGAGGCCCTTGGTGATGGCTGCCTTAACGCCTTCGCGGACGTCCTCGGGCAGGTCTTCCAAGCCGCTGAGGATGGCTGCCAGGCCGTTATTGGGGCTAATGCCTGCGGCTGCGAGCTGCTTGCCGTAGGTGTCGAACAGCTCGGAGAAGTAAGCCTTGACCACGTGGCCGAAGATGATGGGGTCCGAGACCTTCATCATGGTGGCCTTCAGGTGAGCGGAGAAGAGGATGCCCTCTTCCTTGGCGCGGGCAACCTGAGCCTTGAGGAACTCATCCAGTGCCTCGGCGCGCAGGACGGTAGCGTCCACGACTTCGCCGGCCAGGACAGGGAAGTCCTTCTTCAAGACCTTGGTGGTGCCGTCTTCGCGCACCAGCTGGATGGTCAGGGAATCGTCGGCCTTCAGGACAACGGACTTCTCGTTGGAGCGGAAGTCGTTCTCACCCATGGTGGCAACGTTGGTCTTGGAGTCAGCGGACCAGGCACCCATGGAGTGCGGGTTCTGGCGGGCGTAGTTCTTCACCGACAGGGGTGCGCGGCGGTCCGAGTTGCCCTCACGCAGCACCGGGTTCACAGCGGAGCCCTTGATCTTGTCGTAGCGCGAGCGAATGTCCGTCTCGGTGTCCGAGGAGGGGTTGTCCGGGTAGTCCGGGAGGGCGTAGCCCTGGGCCTGGAGCTCGGCGATGGCAGCCTTGAGCTGCGGCACGGAGGCGCTGATGTTGGGCAGCTTGATGATGTTGGCTTCCGGCCGCTTTGCCAGTTCACCAAGTTCAGCAAGGGCGTTGCCCGTGCGCTGTTCTTCAGTCAGGAAATCACCGAAGACGGCGATGATGCGGCCGGCCAGCGAAATATCGCGGGTCTCAACCTCCACTCCTGCGGTCGAGGCGTACGCTTCCACAATCGGCAGGAATGAGTAAGTTGCCAGCATCGGCGCTTCGTCTGTGTGGGTATAGATAATCTTGGCCATTGGCGGGGTTCTCCCTGAAAGTCTGCAGATTTCAACATCTCTAACTTACCCGAGTAGGCCGTTTTGGCGGCCCTTCGTGTCCGGGATCACTCTTTGCGTTACCGCTCACAACAGGGACAGCGCCCGACGGCGACCCGGCCGCCGCCGCTGCCGGCCGCCGTCGAACACTGCTTCTGCGGTCGGAATCCGGGCGCGCAACCATGGCCCACCTAGCCTCAACTGGAAGTGACAGCAAATTATCACAAACTATGAAACATCTCTTTACAAACTTGTCATACGTTCGATACCTTCAATTCCGTCAGTCGGCGGTCGCCATCACTGACCGCCTCACTCCCTCGATAGGTAGGAACAACGTGACAAAAACCAAGACCCTGGCCACAAGCCTGCTGAGTCTGTCCGCTGCCGCAATCCTGGCGCTGGTTGGAACCACCAGCGCCAACGCGGCCCCGGTGCAGAACACAGACTCCAGCGGCGCTACGGTCAGCAGCCATGTAGTGTCGGACGCCGGCGCTGCAGACTACTGGACGCCGGAACGCATGAAGAGTGCCAAGTCCGGCGATGTCCTTGCCGCCAAAGCACTGGAACGCGGCAAGCTCCTCAACCTCGGCAAAGCCCCGGTCACTGAAGCCCCGGGCGCCGTCAGCAGCATTGCAGGGCAGCCTGCAGCAGCCGACTCCAAGACCATTGACCGGAAGGTGAATCAGAGCGAAACGCCGGTCAAGCACATCGGCAAGATCTTCTTCACCCTGGGCGGCTCCAACTACGTCTGCTCAGGCAACTCCGTCACCGCAGCCAACAAGAGCACCGTGTCCACCGCCGGACACTGCCTCAACGAAGGCCCGGGCGCTTACGCCACCAACTTCGTCTTCGTTCCCGCCTACCTCAACGGCGCAGCACCCTACGGGAAGTGGACGGCAAAGGCGCTGTACGCCCCCACCCAGTGGGCCTCCAACGGCAACATGCAGTACGACACCGCGTTCGCCGTCATGAACACCCTCAACGGCCAACGCCTCGCCGACGTCGTAGGTTCCTCCGGCGTACAGTTCAACGCAGCCCGCGGCCTGAGCTATAAGGCATTCGGCTACCCGGCAGGCTCGCCCTTCAACGGTGAATCGCTCAAGAGCTGCTCCGGCACGGCCACCAACGATCCCTACAACCCGCAGTTCAACAGCCAGGGAATCCCCTGCAACATGACCGGCGGATCCTCGGGCGGTCCGTGGTTCATCGGCACCAGCTCCACCGGTTACCAGAACTCCGTGAACAGCTACGGATACGGCAGTAACTCCACCACCATGTACGGCCCGTACTGGGGCACCGTGATCCAGTCCACGTACAACACTGCTGCGGCGGCTTCGTAGCGGACTCTCTTGTGTTGGCACGTCCCTGTTAAGTACGTGCTAAGCACGACGGCGGCCGTCCCCTTCCGGGGGCGGCCGCCGTTGCGTTGTGCTGGAACTTCCAGTTGTGCTGGGACTTCTAGTGGAAGAAGTGGCGTGCGCCGGTGAAGTACATCGTGATGCCGGCAGCGTTGGCCGCGGCGATGACTTCCTCGTCGCGGACGGATCCGCCCGGCTGGACGACGGCGCGGACGCCGGCGTCGATCAGGATCTGCAGGCCATCAGCGAACGGGAAGAACGCGTCGGAGGATGCAACGGCACCGCGAGCGCGCTCAGGTGCGTTACCACCGCTGGTGTTGGACGCTCCGCCAGCACCTTCGACGTCGGACTCCACCTTCACGCCCAGCGTGTTGGCGCGCTCCACGGCAAGGCGGCAGGAGTCCAGGCGGTTGACCTGGCCCATGCCGATGCCCACGGCTGCACCGTGGTTGGCGATCAGGATGGCGTTGGACTTGGCAGCGCGGCATGCAGTCCAGGCGAAAGCGAGGTCGGCGAGGGTTGCTTCGTCGGCGGCTTCGCCGGCTGCGAGGGTCCAGTTGGCGGGGTCGTCGCCGTCGGCGTCTACCTTGTCGCTCATCTGGACCAGGACGCCACCGGAAACCTGGCGCATCTCGGAGGGGTAGCGGCCGTAGCCCTCGGGCAGGGCGAGGAGGCGGATGTTCTTCTTCTTGGAGAGGATCTCCACGGCTTCGGGCTCGAAGTCCGGGGCGATGACAACCTCGGTGAAGATGTCGGCAACCGTGCGGGCCATGCCTGCGGTGACGGTGCGGTTGGCAGCAATGACGCCACCGAAAGCGGAGACGGGATCGCAGGCGTGGGCCTTGGCATGTGCGTCAGCGATCGGATCTGCTGCGTCGGCTGAACCAACGGCGACACCACACGGGTTGGCATGCTTGATGATGGCAACGGCGGGCTCGGCGAAGTCGAAGGCAGCGCGGAGGGCGGCATCGGCGTCAACGAAGTTGTTGTAGCTCATGGCCTTGCCGTGCAGCTGGTCAGCCTGGGCGATGCCGGCCGGAGCAGCTTTGTCCACGTAGAGCGCGGCCTGCTGGTGCGGATTTTCGCCGTAGCGGAGGACCTCGGAGCGTTCCAAGGACAGACCGGCGTAGGCAGGCCAGTCGATGATGCCGTCGCCGTCTTCGTCCAGGAACTGGCTGGCGGTCCAGGTGGCAACAGCGTTGTCGTAGCTGGCCGTGTGGGCGAAGGCCTTGGCAGCCAGGCGGCGACGCGTGTTCAGGTCAAAACCGCCGTGTGCTGCGGCGTCGACCACTGCGCCATAGAAGTTAGGGTCCGTGACAATGGCGACGGCGGCGTGGTTCTTCGCGGCCGAACGCACCATGGCGGGACCTCCGATGTCGATCTGCTCAACAACATCGTCCTGTGCTGCGCCGGACTTCACGGTCTCGACGAACGGGTACAGGTTCACCACCACGAGGTCGAACGTTTCGATCTCCATACCGGCCAGGGTGTCCATGTGGGCCGGGACGCGGCGGTCGGCCAGGATGCCGCCGTGCACGCGCGGGTGCAGGGTCTTGACTCGGCCGTCCAGCATTTCCGGGGAGCCGGTGACTTCTTCGACTTCCTTCACCGGGATGCCTGCGGCGGCGATTTTCTTGGCGGTGGAGCCGGTGGAAACAATGGCGACGCCTGCTGCATGCAGGCCCTTCGCGAGCTCCTCCAGTCCCGTCTTGTCGTAAACCGAGATCAGTGCACGGCGGATGGGAACACGGTCAAGCTGCGTCAAGCTCACAAAAGTCTCCGTCTTAGTTCGCGTAGATATCGCGGGTGGTGGGGATACGGAGAGTTTATCGTGTTTCGTGGTTGGTCCCGTTTTGCGTCTTCAATAGCCCCTCCGTTGCGAGGCCCACTCAACACGCAAAGGCGCCCCCAAACCCAGCACACCAGGCCCCACAAACCCAGCACACCAGGCCCCACAAACCCACCCCCTGGCATGGACTTTACGACGCCGGCCCTCGCCACCCGCGCGACACCAACGCATCGCGCACCTTACGTTCGGCGTTGGCCCATCGGCCTTTCATCTGAGCATCCGAGAACTTCAGCACGATCCACCCCAAGGCGCGAAGCCGGTCGTCACGCTCAATGTCCTTTCCCCACTGCACGGGGTCGGATCGATGATGATCCCCCTCATACTCCATGGCAATTTTGTATTCCTTGTACTGGAGATCGGGCGTGGAAATGTACCGGTCATGATCGTCGAAAATTGGCTGGGTGACAGCTGGCTCCGGCAGGCCGGCGTCGACGATTTTGATGCGCAGCCTGGACTCCTGCGGTGAATCGACGCCTGTGCGTAACAGGGGCAGTATCTCCCTTGCCATCCTGATCCCCTTAACCTTGGGGCGCCGATCAATGACTTCCTGGATCGCGTCGATCGACGACAACGGGTTCTCCCGTGCCAACAGAAAATCACCGGCCGCCACAAGCGAAGACCGCCCCACATGCCGGGCCAAGTCCACCCAGGTCCACTCAGGCGACGTCAGTTGGACCCCATTCACTGCACGAACATCCCTGGCCAGCAGCGGAGCCCGGTGCCCGATCACGCCGCGACGCTTGACCCGCCCGATCTCGTGTCGTCGCGTCACGTGAATAACGCCGTTGTTGCCCTCCTCCTCCAGATATATCGGAAGAGGGATCGACCAGAGAAGCGCAGCCGTCACATGGCTAACCGCACAGCGGGGAGTGACGGCTGTGTGCAGCCGCGCAAGCAGCGCCACGTTGGGGCTATCGCTCCGGTCAAGCCGGATTCCCCGGCTGGGCGTGACGAGGCCTTCCGATTGCAGCCTCCCACGCGGAACGCCGGCCGCATACGCGTCTCTGACAAGGAAGCCTTGCGGGTCTATTTCCGACGGCAAAGGGGTGGGTTTCCGCATTGGACCATGCTCGCCGGAAACGTGGAGCGATGTTCGGTTATCCACAGATTTGGCCCCTGAAGGGGGCTGCGACTGTTCCTCCACAGAAGTTGCGAGGCCCGCTCTGCACGCAAAGCACACCCCATACCCTGCAGAACCGGCCCCACAACAGAAAGCCCAGGCATTGCGAGGCCCGCTCTGCACGCAAAGCACACCCCATACCCTGCAGAACCGGCCCCACAACAGAAAGCCCAGGCATTGCGAGGCCCGCTCTGCACGCTAAGCACACCCCATACCCTGCAGAACCGGCCCCACAACATAGGGTTGATCCATGGAAGCCACCGAGGTCGTTCTTGTTGCCGATGTAGGGAAGAGCCGCTGCCGCGTGGAGTTGCGCAGCGATAAGGAGTTGCTGGGCGCCGCCGACCAGCATGGCTTCCCCGGGGTCCACGTGGACAACGGGCCCACGCTCGCGTTCGAGCTCCTCCTTGAAACCGTTGGCTTGTTGCCACCCGGGCTTCCCTTGGCTGGGATTACCAGCGTTGGAGCGGCTGTGGCTGGTGTCGAAGCGTCCGCTAAAAAATCGCAGGAATTGGCCACCATGTTGTCCCGGAGGTTTTCGGTTCCTGCGGCGGTCCTCTCAGATGCGACGGCCGCCCAGCTCGGCGCATTTCAAGGCGCCCCCGGCACCACACTCATCGTGGGCACGGGTGCCGTGGCCTTCCGCTTCGATGAAGCCGGCGTCCTGCACCGGGCCGACGGCTGGGGCCCCTATCTCGGCGATCGCGGCAGCGGACGATGGATCGGTCAGCAAGGACTCCAGGCAGTTCTTGAAGCGCACGACGGCGGCCCGGCCACATCGTTGTCAGCTGCAGCCGGCGCTCTGGTGGAGTCACCGGACATGCTTCCGGGGTGGCTCGCCTCCAACGAGAACCCCTACCGTGCGATGGCCCGTTTCACGCCGCTGGTTCTGCACGCAGCGGAGGCGGGTGACGCCGTCGCACATGGCATCATCGGCGAGGCTTGCCGCATCCTGACCCATACCGTGGAGCTCGCATCCGGCGGCGACAACGACAGCACACCCCGCGTGGCGATGCTGGGTGGAGTGGTGCAATCGGACTTCTTCGCTGCGCTCTTGCGGAAGTCCCTCGCTTCGGCTGGGATTGAGGTGGTTGCACCGCTCGGCGATGGCTTGGACGGTGCCGCCCTCGCTGCGACGCGCCGCGGGCTCATCCAGGAAAGGTACATCCACCGTGACGGAACAAACTGGCCCGACTGACGCCGACAAACTAGCGGGCCTGCGCACGGAGCTCGCCGGATTGCAGACCGAGGCGACGGCTGAGGGCCTGGAGAACCTGGACATCCTGGGTACCCAAGAACTGGTTGCGGCGATGCTGGCGCACAGTGCAGGAGTACACGCGGCCGTGGAGGCTGCGAGTCCCGCCATTGTTCAAACCGTCGACGCCGTAGCGGAGCGGCTCCAGCGCGGTGGCCGCCTTTTGTATGTGGGAGCCGGAACGGCCGGACGACTGGGTGTGCTCGACGCAAGCGAGTGCCCGCCGACGTTCGGCACCCCGCCGGGACTCGTCGTCGGACTTATTGCCGGCGGAGTGCAGGCGATCCAGAAACCCGTTGAGTATGCCGAAGACAACGCGACTGCCGGCGCGCGGGACCTTCACGACATCAACGTGACCGAAGCCGACGCCGTCGTGGGTATTACAGCCTCGGGCCGGACGCCGTACGTGATCGGCGCTCTCGAGGAGGCCCGGAAGCGGGGCGCGTTTACGGCGTCGCTGGCCTGCAACAAGGGCTCTGCCGTGAGCCACCTGGGGGATGCGGCAATTGAGGTTGTTGTTGGTCCGGAATTTATCGCGGGCTCTACCAGGCTGAACTCGGGCACGGCCCAGAAACTTGTCCTGAACATGATCAGCACGCTGGTGATGGTGAAGCTGGGTAAGACCTACGGGAACCTCATGGTGGATCTGCGTGCCACCAACGAGAAGCTGCTGGCCCGCTCGCAAAGAACCGTCCAGCACGCAACCGGGGTGGACGCGCACGAGGCTGTTGCTGCCTTGGACGCTGTGGGCGGTTCCGTGAAGGCGGCCATTTTGGTGCTCCTGACGGGCATCGAGGCTGGCCAGGCCAAGGGTGCCTTGGAAGAAGCCGGCGGTTTCCTGCGAAGGGCCATCGAAAACCAGAAGTAATGCGGACGGCGGTGTTGGCCCCAGCGCATAAAGTTGCATGCAGGAGGGCAAATGAATACATACACAGCCGTGCCCAGCGGCGAACAAGTTGTGCAGGAACTGCCATGGAGGTGGAAGGTCCAAGGACGGATTTTCCTGATCGGCGGGCTCGGGTTCATGTTCGACGCGTGGGATGTCACACTCAACGGCATCCTGATTCCGCTGCTGTCCAAGCACTGGTCGCTGCAACCGGCTGACGCCGCATGGATCGGCACGGCCAACCTGATCGGCATGGCTGTGGGTGCGTTCGCGTGGGGCACCATCGCGGACACCATCGGCCGCAAAAAGGCGTTCACTGCCACCCTCCTCATTTTCAGCATCTTCACGGTCCTGGGTGCGTTTGCCCCGGACATCGTGTGGTTCTGCATCTTCCGCTTCATGGCCGGCTTCGGTTTGGGCGGCTGCATCCCCGTGGACTATGCATTGGTGGGCGAGTTCACGCCCCGCAAGCAAAGGGGCAAGGTGCTCACTGCCATGGATGGTTGGTGGCCGATCGGCGCTGCGCTCTGCGGTTTCGTCTCGGCCGGGCTGGTTGCAGCCTTTGGCGACTGGCGACTCACCATGCTGATCATGGTGCTGCCCGCCCTACTCGTGTTTTGGGTTCGGCGGTCGGTTCCCGAGTCTCCGTTGTTCCTGATTCGTGCGGGTCGGCGCGCTGAGGCTGCGGCTGTGATTGACGGTTTGGTCGAGGCAACCGGTGCAGAGCCGCGCGCGTACAGCCTGCCTGAACCCCAGGCCGCCCCGCGTCTCTCCCCCGGCAGCGCGTGGACGCAGCTCCGTCGGATTTGGGAGTTCAACTGGAAAATCACGACGGCGGCCTGGGCCCTGTTCTTCAGCATCCTGTTGGTGTACTACTTGTCGCTGACGTGGATGCCCCGGATTCTTATCGGCGCCGGATTCGAGGAGTACAAGGCGTTCGTCACGACGGCGAGCATGGCCGCCGTCGGACTCTTGGGCGTGGTGGTCGCAGCGCTGCTCGTGGAGCGTGTTGGCCGCAAGTGGATCCTTGCCGTGACAGGCCCTCTGTCCGCGTTGACCCTTGTGATCGTGGCGATTGTGGTGGATGTGCCGTCGGCCGCTGTGTTCTGGCTGCTGGTGTTCGGATTCGTGGTGCAGGTGGCCATTCCTGTGCTCTATGCGTATGTATCTGAGCTGTACCCCACCGAGCTTCGCGGTTCGGGCTTCGGCTGGGCTTCGACGTTCTCCCGTATCGGCGCAGGGTTCGGCCCCTTGGTGTTTGCCTCGTTCTTCTGGCCGGAGTTCGGCTTGGCGCAGTCGTTTGCGATGGCTGGTGGCCTGGTGCTGCTCTCCGTACTGTGGATGGCCTTCTTTGCACCGGAGACAAAGCAGCGCGTCCTCGAGTAGCCGCACTCCCTTTGTACGCAGCTGCGTTGCAGTGCAGGTCGTTCCCAGCACTGAGAACGACCTGATGCGCGGCCTACTAAGGTCAGGGGGTGGGGGCGGCGGCGAGGTCGGCCAAGGTCTGGACCAGCAGGCGGCGCTCCACTACCTTGATGCGCTCGTGCAGGGATTCTTCGGAGTCCTCGGGGAGGATGGCAACGGCTTCCTGCGCGATGATGGGTCCGGTGTCCACGCCGGCGTCGGCCCAATGCACTGTGCAGCCCGTGACTTTGACGCCGTACGCGATGGCGTCGCGCACTCCGTGGGCGCCTGGGAACGACGGCAGCAGGGCGGGATGGGTGTTGACGTACTTGCCGCCGAAAGCGTCGATGAAGTCGGCGCTCACGATCCTCATGAAACCGGAGGAAACCACCACATCCGGCTTGTAGGACAGGACTTTGTCGCGCAAGGCGGAATCCCATTCAGCGCGGGTTTCAAACGAGTTGAAATTGACCACGAAGGTCTCAATGCCAGCCTCGTCGGAGCGCTCTACGCCGTAAGTATCAGGCCGGTCGGCGCCCACCGCCGCGATCTCGACATCCAGTTCACCCGACTTCACGGCGTCGATGACAGCCTGAAGATTTGAGCCGGTACCGGAGACAAGGACAACAATGCGCATTGCACTAGCTTATGGGCGGCTCGCGTAGGCTGGAAAACATGAATCCCGACGTCGGTTCCAAGCCGAGCCAACAACCCCGCTCCGAGGCCGAAAAGTCCGCCCTCGGCGTGAGCCAGAACCTCTTCCGCGCTTTCCTTTTGGCGGCTTTGGGTGCGTTCTTCGTGTTCTCACTGAACGTGAACTACGTGTGGTTGAGCGCCATCCTCACGCTCGCAGCATTGGTGTTGGGCATCGTCGTCTTGGTGCGGACGCTGAAGCACAAGCACCCGAAGCTGATGCTGTTCGGGACAATTTCGGGCCTGGTTGTCACGGCCGTCATGTGCTTGTTGATCCTGACATCCGTGCTCTTCTTCAACCAGGTCAGCACGTACCAGGACTGCTCTCGCGGAGCGCTGACGGAATCCGCCAAGACACAGTGCCTGACCCAGCTCGAGGACTCGATGCCGGGGCCGCTGCGTTAGTCCAGCGGTAACGTGAACGAACCCGCTCAGGCGTGTTCGTCGTCGTACGCTACTTCGTCGAGGTTGGCCTCGCGCAGCTTCTGGCGGCGTTCCAGCCACGGCCCCACGGCGTAGCCAATCACGACGCCGATGCCCACTTCGGCGGCCAGCCAGACTGCCGTCCACAACGGGTGGGGTCCGATTTCCGTGAGCCGTCCAATACCTGCTGAACCGCGTGCGATCCACGCCAGGGCCCCGCCCAGAAGCCCTGCAACGATGCCTATAAACGCGCCCAGGAACAGGGTGGAGGCCGTCGCCGTGAACCAGCGGGCCTTGATCTTGATGGAGAGCCACTCGTCGAAGTGGTTCTCGCCTTCACGCAGGAACCACCAACCCGCCAGGATCCCGGCGACGACGGGAAGCGCCAAGGCCATTGCGCCGGCGTCGAGTTGTCCTGCGGGAAGTGCCCCAAGGACCGGGACGGCCGGAAGCGGTCCGACGGCGGTACCCAGCGGACCCGCTGTTGAGCCGACGCCGAGTGAGAAGCCTGCACCGGTGGACCAGGAGAGAGCGAAAATGACGAGGTTTGGCAGGAAGCCGAGCTGGGCGATGGTGAGCACGGCCCCGCCCATGGCGCCCGCCTGCAAACCTTCGTAGACGGCGATGATGTCCGTCCAATGCCACACGATGGTCACAGCCAGCAGGAGCGCGGCCAAGCAAACGGCGGCCATCGCCGCTACGAAGCCGGCCTTCAACGCCGAACCCACATACGAGCCTGCCCAGCGGGAATGCTGGCTGGTCTTGGCGAGCCAAGCGACGGCGTCCACGCCGATCAGTCGGCTCCACGACCCCGCTTCGCGTCGGGCGCCAACAATCATGCCGAGGCCGAAAGAGATCAGAGGGATGGTCATGGCGAACCACAGGTTGATGACGACCTCGGGGGTGCGGCAGACGAATCCCGTGGCCGTCCCGAATGCCGCGTACACCACGAACGCGCCAAGGAAAGCCTGCCACAGTTGGTCGGTGTACGACGCCCGGGCAAGCCGACGGCCCGCACGCCAAGCGAGCAGGAACGGAATGAGTGTCAGGCCAAGCGGGATGAGGGACAGCAGTCCTGAGCCCGGTTGGGCCGCGGTGCCGAGGTTGACGTGCGCCAACTCCAACGGGACACCGTGGATCAGCAGCCAGGCTTGGCCGGCCAGGCGCGCCAAGGCGTCCACGTTCCGGTTCTGGAATCCGTCGGTAGCCCACACTCCCACCAGGGGAAGAATCACGACAATGGCTGAAATGAACGCTGCCTGAGCCGCTTCCAAACCACCCTGCAGCCAAAGGGGCATCGGGAGGCCACGGTTTCCGGTCTGATCAGCGCGCAGTTTCATCGTGATCTATCGTGCCACGGCAGGCAGCGCTCCCCCGGCAGGCACCCCTGAAATACCGTGAATTCCAGCGCTTTTTCCCATGGGCCGCCGTAAAATGGGAGGTGTTCTCCCGGGGACGGAGCCCTCAACGACCATCTCAGCTTCGACCCGCCCTGCACAGGATTTTGAAAGGCCCGGAAAAAATCGAAGCCGGGAACTAGGAGCGGCCAATGAATAGGTGTCACAACGCATAACAGAAAGTCGTACTAGCAGCTGGTGCAGCCGCCTTGGATTCTTCCAAAGGCTGCACCAGCCTTCTTTTTGGGTTGTCCACGCGCCGCGCAATCCGGTCCACGCCACGCAATCCGGTCCGCGCCGCGCATATACGCTCTCGACGCGCACATCCGAGTGGCGTCGACGGGTATCCGTGGCCCGTAGGAATTTGGGTGACGGGAATGGTCGACGGCGGGCGTTATGTACGTGCCGACCCCGCCGGCCGTTCAAAGCTGGGGCCCGTAAATGAACTCCTTGGCGTGGTTGACGGCCTTCTTGAACGCGTCGTTGCGAAGTGTCACCTGCTCCTTGTTGGCACCCCCGCTGGGTTCCAGGAACGTCGTTGGTCCGGGGCGAAGCATCCAGATGTCCCCGGCCGGCGGGAGGTAGAAGACACCGAAGGAGCGGTGCTCGGGGTCGTCGGTCCAGATGGGGACCACGGCAACGGCAGCACCGGTGTCCGGGTTGATCCATTGGGCGCGGGGCAAGGGTTGTTCATGGACTTCGGGGTCCAGGAACGGGGCCGTCCCTCTCCCCCAGCGTTTCTCGAACCGCTCGTAGAACGCGGGAATGATGTGACCGTCGTACGGACGCCAAGCACTCATGGATTACTCCTCGGTGATCGCAAATTGCGGGGTGAAGGTTCCCAACGGGGTGGTCCAAACGCGAGCGGCGACTGGTCCCGGTCGCGGCCGGCAGAGTCTCGGCCGGGGGTAGTTTCGCGCCGATGGAATCGGACCTTCACCGGTGTTCCGCCCAAACCGCCCGTTCCCTCCGAGCCGCCTGTACCGCCAGGACTCCGCCGCGCACGATCGTATGCCGCCCGCTTCCCTGGGTCCGACAAAACGACGTACGCCTGCATGATGGCGTGCAGTTCCTGGAGGTCGGCCGCAGAGGTGGTATCGCCGTCGTCGACGTTTGGGCGTGTGTCCGGGTGATGGGTTCGAAGCAGCGTGCGGTAGGCACGGCTGATCTCACGGGCTGTCGCGTCCGGCGAGACGTGGAGAGCGGCGTAGTGGTCAGGTTGGATGCTCACTGCTGGTTCCGGTTCCTGCTGCGGATTTGGAGATGGCCCCCGGCGTAAACCGGGGGCCATCAATCGGGAGACGACGGGCGGGGACCGCTTTCATGTGCGCTAAAAAACGCTGTGACGTGGCGCGAAGCCTGCGCCCAACTATTCCGATGCGGCCGCCTCCGTTGTTCCCGGCTGACGCCCTGCCGGTTGGCCACCCCGGGTGAGCCTTCCGGCAGGGCGGACTGCATTAGGCGTTGATTTCCTGCCTCTGCCCGCTGGATTGGATCTCGATGCGGCGCGGCTTGGCCTTCTCGGCGACGGGGATGCGGAGCGTGAGCACCCCGGCGTCGTAGCTGGCTTGCACGCCGTCGGTATCCAAGGTGTCACCGAGGATAAGTTGGCGGCTGAAGACGCCCTGTGGGCGCTCGGCGGCGATCATCTCGGTGTTCTCGCCCGCGGGCGACTTACGTTCTGCCTTTACCGTGAGGACATTTCGCTCGACGTCGAGGTCAACCGTCTGGGGATCCACCCCTGGCAGATCGAAGGCAACAACAAATTGTCCGTCCTCCTGCCATGCATCCATCGGCATTCCGGCCGGGCGTGCTGTTGTGCCAAAAACCTGTTGGGCGAGCCTGTCGAATTCGCGGAACGGGTCAGTGCGCATCAGCATGTGGTTCTCACTCCTTTGGATCTTGATGCTGATTCTGTTGTTGGTACCAGCCTGCTCACTCATGCTCAATCTGTGTTGGCTGGTATAGATTTTTTATAGCACTGGTGAGAAAGTTGATGCAAGTAGTTTTCCGGAAGATTTTTGGAGGTCTTTGATGGCAGCTTCGAATGCTGAGACTGCCGCTGAAGAGCACGACGGCGGCCTGGCTTCTTCTGGTGCGGACGGCACCTCGGATGAGGGCTCGGCTGATGGCCGGGACGCCCGCGGGGTCTACGCGATCTCGGTGGCAGCTGAACTCGTCGGCACAGGGCAGCAGAACATCCGGCAGTACGAGCGCAAAGGTCTGCTCACCCCTGAAAGGACCGACGGCGGCACTCGCCGATACAGCGAAAGTGACCTTGCGACGCTCCGCAGGATCGGGGTGTTGTTGGACGAGGGGTTGAACTTGGCCGGCGTGAAACTGGTGCTCGAGTTGGAAGCGGAGAACCGGGGGCTGACGGAGGACAACAAGGGGTTGGCTGACGACAACCGGGAGCTGCGGGCAGATAACCGTGGGTTGCGGAAGGATCTGAAGCGGGCGCGGGGTGGGGTTGACTAAAGCACATCATCAACCGCCGGACGTGCGGAAGCCGCCCCTCTCATCGGAACATTCCTAGCCGGGGTTCCATCACTGGAAGCACTTAGGCCCGGACAGCCGTCCACATCCCCTGGGCGTCATGACGCACCGTGCGTGGCTATACCGCCGGACAATCGCGAGCCACCCAACCCACCTGTTAACCCACTCTTCCCCCACAAGCCACCCGTTCGAACCCGCACCGCCAACCGCCACGACCACCGTTGAAGGCGTGAGGATCGCAATCGTCGCCGAATCATTCCTGCCACTGATGAATGGGGTAACCCATTCGATACTGCGGGTGCTGGAGCATCTGCAGGAGCGCGGGGATGAGGTGATGGTGATCGCGCCGTCGACGTCGGACACTGATGTTTCGAGCGTCGAGAAGGGTGCGTATGTGCACCGGCTTCCTTCGGTGCCGCTGGCCGGTTACACGAATGTGCGGGTTGCGTTGGGTGGTGTGAATCGGGTCAAGCGAATCCTTGCCGATTTCTCCCCCGACGTGGTGCACCTCGCTTCCCCGTTCGTCCTCGGCTGGCGCGCCGTACAGGCCGCCCATCAGCTCGGCATCCCGACTGTAGCGATCTACCAAACCGAAGTTCCCAGCTACGCCGCCCGCTACGGTGTGCCGTTCCTGGAGAACTGGGCCTGGAACCGCGTGGACAACATCCACCTCCTGGCCACACGAACCCTGGTGCCGTCGACGTTCGCGCTGAATCAGTTGCGCGGACGCGGCATCCTGCGCGTGGACATGTGGCGCCGTGGTGTGGATACCGCGCGTTTCAATCCCGCAAAGCGTTCGACGGCGTGGCGCAGCTCAGTGGCGCCCGACGGTCACCGCATCATCGGCTACGTCGGCCGGCTCGCCGTCGAGAAACAGGTTGAGGATCTGGCCGTACTAGCGGATTTGCCGAACACGAAGCTGGTCATCGTTGGTGATGGCCCGCAACGGGAAGCACTCCAGGCGGCGTTGCCGAACGCCCACTTCGCCGGGTTCCTCGGCGGGGATGCGCTGGCTCAAGCTGTTGCCAGCTTCGACCTCTTCGTCCATCCCGGCGAATTCGAGACCTTCTGCCAAACCATCCAAGAAGCCATGGCATCCGGTGTTCCCGTGGTCGCGACCGGCCGCGGAGGCCCCTTGGACCTCGTGGAGAACTCACGCACGGGCTGGCTGTATGAGCCGGGAAACCTTGGCCAGTTGCGCGGCTATGTGCAGGACCTGATCGGCGACGACGCCAAGCGCCGCGCGTTCGCAACGGCAGCTACCGCTTCAGTCCAGGGCCGGACGTGGCCGGTGCTCAGCGCCGACCTGGTGCGCCATTACAACGAAGTCATCTCCGGCGTGCCAAGCGGAACTACCGGGCCCAGTGAATTCACCTCAAGCAAAGGACCCCCCTCATGAAGATCTCCGTGATCGGCTGCGGCTACCTCGGCGCAGTCCACGCCGCAACGCTCGCTTCGATGGGCCACACCGTGGTGGGCATCGACGTCGACTCCTCCAAGGTTGAGCATCTCAACAAGGCGCTGGCACCCTTCCACGAGCCCGGCTTGGATGAGCTCCTCAAGGATGGCCGCACCACCGGCCGGCTCGTGTTCACCACGGATTTCGCGGCTGCTGCTGATGCCCAGGTCCACTTCCTCTGCGTGGGTACCCCGCAATCGAAAACCTCAGACACAGCCGACCTCTCATACCTGATGGGCGCCACGAAGAGCCTCCTGCCGCACCTGGCCAAGGGCGCCGCCGTCGTGGGTAAATCAACGGTGCCGGTAGGCACGGTGGAGACGCTCCGCGCGATCCTGGCCCGACGCTCGGACGTGCTGCTCGGCTGGAATCCTGAGTTCCTTCGCCAAGGCACGGCCGTCAAGGACTCGCTGGTGCCTGACCGCCTGGTTTACGGCGTCCCCGGCGGCAAGGGTGCCGCAGCAGGTGCGCCCATCACCGCGGTATTGGATGCGGTGTACGAGCCCTTGATCAGCGCCGGCATCCCGCGACTGGTCTGCAACTTCGCGACGGCTGAACTCATCAAATCGGCGTCGAACGCATTCCTGGCCACGAAGGTCAGCTTCATCAACGCGATGGCTGAGCTGTGCGACGCATCGGGCGCCGACGTGAGCGAGCTCAGCGAAGCCATGGGCCTGGATCCGCGCATTGGCAACAGGTACCTGCACGCGGGGCTCGGTTTCGGTGGCGGCTGCCTACCCAAGGACATCCGATCGTTTCGGGCCCAGGCGCGCGAGCTTTCCGTGCCGTCGGTGGATGAGTGGATGGGCTTGGTCGATTCAGTGAACCTGGACCAGCGTTCCCGCGCCGTGGAGGTCGCCCGCGAGATGTGCCGCGGCTTCCTGTCGGGACGAACGGTGACCATCCTTGGTGCCGCGTTCAAGCCCGACACCGATGACATCCGGGACTCCCCCGCCCTGGACGTCGCCCAACAACTCGCCGCCGCCGGCGCGCACGTGACCGTCACCGACCCCAAAGCCATCAACAACGCCTGGATCCGCTACCCGCAAATCCGCTTCGAAGCCTCCACCAAGCGTGCCCTGGAAGGCGCCGAACTGGTGCTGCTACTCACGGAATGGGACGAATACGTGTCGCTCTCGCCTGTTGTTGCGGGAGCACTCGTACGACGCCGGATGGTGCTGGACGCTCGCAACGTATTGGACGCTGAAGCCTGGCGGAGTGCGGGGTGGACGGTCCGCGGGTTGGGGACGGGTGCTTCGGTTGTTGGTGCTGATGGAGACCAGGCGAAGCCCGCCGACCGGAAGAAGCACGCGGCGCGCTAAGTCATAGACAACTCCGCCTCCCTTTTCTGTTCGGCACGGTGTTAGGGTCACTGGACGCGCCATCGCATCGGCGCGTCTACAAGGGGGCAATACATTGAAAAAGCGTTCTATTCGCATGACCAAAAACTGGCATTTCCGAAGCAACTCTCCGTGGTCGCAAGGGCGAAAAGCACTGGGGCTGGTGGCCATGACGTCGCTGCTGGTTGCGGCCACAGCGTGCGCTCCGGGAGCGCCCTCGAGCGCCAGCTCTGTAAACAGTACGAAGGTAACTCCTTCCACAACACCTTCTCCAACACCCAGCAAGGTCGCTGGCACGGCGTGCACAGCTGAGAAGGCCACTCAGACTTCCGCTGGCGAGACCTATGTTTGCGCCATCGACCAGGCTGGCAAAATGACGTGGTTGGACTCTGCGAGCGCCAAGAAACTGTCCGATCAGCGCAGTGCGGAAGCGGCGGCAAAGGCAGCTGCTGAGAAGGCTGCGGCCGACCAAGCGGCTGCAGACAAGGCGGCGGCGGACAAAGCTGCGGCTGATAAAGCGGCGGCCGACAAGGCTGCCGCCGATGCGGCGGCAGCCATTCAAGCCGCGGCTGATAAGGCGGCTGTCGATAAAGCAGCTGCGGACGCCGCTGCAGCCCAAGTCCAGCCGAAAGTAGTTCCGCCTGCCCCTCCTGCCCAGAGCGGTTGCGACCCAAACTATGCGGGAGCCTGCGTACCCATTGCATCGGACGTTGACTGCGCGGGTGGCAGCGGCAACGGTCCGGCTTACGTGAAGGGTCCCGTAACTGTGATCGGTACGGATATCTACCAGCTTGACGGCAATGACAATGATGGGATCGGCTGCGAGAGGTAACCGGCAGTTTGGGTGGCCGCAGCCTCAGAAGCTGCGGCCACCCACAGCTCCAACGTGTGCAGGTTTCGCTCGATGTCGTGGGGGGGTTCCCCAAATCTTCGTGATTCTCTCAGCGCGAAGAAGGGGTTTCGCGTCATATGTCCTTGGTTCGGACTACTACCACTACGGACGGGGGTTGAACCTACAACGACAAGGACTTGCCAGTGATCACGCACTTTTACCCGGCGGCGCTTCGCATCATCACGTGCGTCATAGCTGTTTGCTCGGCGGTGTCGGCCACCCTGCTGGGAACGGCGCCCCCTCCAGAAGGCCTGGCAATCCTTGATCCTGCAGATTTGCGGACCACGGCTGTCGTTCTCACAATGGCTCTGGGCGTGGTGGCACCCGTAGCGATCTTGATTGCCGAACCGCTCACCTGCCTGCTACTTAAAGCAGGACTCTTCGCTGCATCCGGCTTTGGCAATGCAATGATGCTCAGCCCCCTGGTGGTGGTTCCGTTCCAGGAAGCGTCCACCGCACTGGCAGTTGTTTGCTCGGTAGCTCTGACTATCGCGAGCATCATCACCTACATGGAGTCTGTGGAACGCAGGAACGCTCGACGGCGGGCCAACACCTAGACGCTGTCACTCAGCACCTATTTTTGGTGAATTTTCCCCCAAATATAGGTCTCCCCACCACCTAGTTTGAGGATTCGAACACCTAGAAGCCATTGCTGGCCATAGTCTCTTTTTGTGCCTCTCGGGGCGGGATTCCCGGTGTCCGGCGGGTTACCCACTCGCTCCACGCAAAGGAGGCACTGCGGCACGGCTCCACCCGACTACCCCCAGGTGGGGCCGTGCCCAGCCGGGACATCAGCCGGCAGGACGATCAATACGCAAACGAACCAAGCGGTACACGATGCCCACTGCGAACATCAGCACACCCAATCCGGCGGACACAGGCGGAAGGGTGGCAACAAGAACCACGCATGCAACAGCTCCGGCCACCTGAAGGAACTTCGGGTAGCGGCGGTCTTCCGGCGGCTGAGTGTAAGCGGCTATGTTGGCAACCAAGTAGTAGAGCAGCACTCCGAATGACGAGAAGCCGATTGCCCCTCGAAGATCAGCCACGGCGATGATCAGGCAGACCACTACAGCCAGCGCGGTTTCGGCACGATGCGGGACCTTGTAGCGCGGATGCACAGCGGAGAGCCAGTGCGGCAGATCGTGTTCGCGCGCCATGGCCAGGCTGGTCCGGCCAAGTCCTGCGACGAGTGCCAACAACGCCCCCAGAGACGCAACGGCGGCACCGACTCTGACCACCGGGGAAGCCCAGGCAAAGGTGCCGGCGCTCACCGAATCGGCCAAGGGTGTCGGCGTGGCGGCCACTCCTTCGGGGCCGAGCGCCGCCAGCAAAGTAACCGCTATCGCGGCGTAGATGACGATGGTGATCCCCAAGGCAATACTGATCGCCCGGGGGATGGTGCGCTTGGGCTCGCGCACTTCCTCACCCATCGTCGCGATCCTTGCGTACCCTGCAAACGCGAAGAACAGCAGGCCCGCAGATTGCAGGATGCCGTACCAGCCATGAGCCAGCAGCCCCTCCCCCATAAAGCCGCCAAAGTCAGGACCCGAGCCACCCCAGACCGCTGCGACAGCAATCGTCAGGGCAGCAAGTACGGCGACCACCAGCACTCGCGTTAGCCCGGCTGTGCGGGTCACCCCGTGATAGTTCACAGCGGTCAAAATCACGACGGCGGCAATCGCCACCGGGCGTTCCCAACCAGGCGGTGCGGCATAGGCCGCGAAGGTCATCGCCATGGCAGCGGCACTCGCCGTTTTGCCTATGACGAATCCCCACCCTGCCAGGAACCCGGACCAAGGGCCGAGCCGCTCCCGACCGTAGATATAGGTACCGCCGGACGTTGGGTAGGCCGCAGCTAGTTGGGCGGACGAGGTTGCGTTGCAGAAGGCAACGAAGGCCGCCACTACCAATCCGATCAACAGCCCTGATCCTGCAGCTGCAGCGGCTGGGGTGAAGGCCGCGAAGACTCCCGCGCCGATCATTGATCCCAGACCAATAAGCGAAGCATCGAACGTGCCGAGTCGGCGGGCCAAAGCCGGGGAGTTGCTCACGGACACCCTTCACACTGAGGAACCGGGCTCAGCGCGGAGCGTGAGAGGCCGGTGATTGGAGGTGAATCCAGCCTATCCCGGCTCAGCGCGGCGGAAGTGAATTCCCCACGAGCATGAAAAGACTATTGCGGGATGTTGCACCAGTCTTCCGCAACGCGTTGGAGATGTGGTTCTCAACAGTCCTCGCGCTGATGCCGAGGTGCTCCGCGATTTCCACGTTAGTGCGATGCCCGGCTAGTACGGCGATCTCGATCTCTCTTTCGGTCAACGGTGTGGTCCTGAAGGAATTAAAGGAGAGCTGCTCGTTGGCCGATGGGAAGCGGACGGCGAAGATGGAAGAAGCCTGAGCCAGGGCGTCAGCTGCTGCGGCGTCACCGTCTATGACGTGGCGCTTGAGAGCTCCTCGGAGCAGCATGCCCACTTGGTACGTGTCGACGTCAGGTTCATAGTGCTTGAGGAGAAGCCCCAACAGCTTGTGGTCGCCTTCAACCACCGCGGTCGCGATGGCAACGAGCTGGTCATGGACCGTGAGGCCGCTCTCCCGCAGGATCTTCTGCAGCAGATCCAAAACGGGCCTGCCCGGGCAAAGGCACGTACAAAGCAGCGCAGTCATCATGGCTTCAAGGACGTAACCGCTCTTCAGCTGCCGCCTGATGAGTTTGGCGGCTTTGCGGTCGAACACAGAAGGTTGGGCGTTGTTATGGGCGATGAGCTCGTACGCTCCCTTGCCGATGCCGGGTATTGGACCAACGTCCGGCGCCTCCGTCCGCGCCTGGGCGGCTATGGAAAGCGTCGGCAATATGGCAGTTGTCGCGTGCCGGAGCCCAGCCAATCTGAGCATCGCGTCGTAGAGCGAGTCCACCACGAAGCCCGGACGCCCCATCGCAAAGACGCTGCTCATGAGGTACTCGGCCTCTTCAAAGTGTCCTCGGTAGAGCAGGCCGTGTGCGGCCACATAGCTGCTGGTGACGACGCCGAATTGGTCCAGATTCTTGCGGGCTTCTGCCCGCCAATCCAAGGCGAAGACCAACGACTCCTCCACGCGTCCAGCGGCGAAGAGGGCGAAGCCTTGTATGAACGGCCGGAGATGGGAAAAAGCATCATCGTCTCCTTCACCCTCAACGGCCTCCAAAGCTGCAGCTGGTTTGAAGCGGTACAGCTCCAGCAACCCATGGACCAACGTCCCCATTCCCGATCCTTGACCCCCAAGAACACTTGGCTCCTTAGCGGATCCGGCTGGAACCCTGCCGTGGGAAGCACTGATAAACAGAACGGCGTTCTCTACTTCAGATACCAGCTGCGGATTGTCCCCGGCGAATCTTTGGAGGATGTCGACGGCGGCACTTGGCCCGCGGCCCGTCTGGATCGCAAGCATGGCCTCGGTGATGGTGACCAGCAAGCGGTCCCTGGGGTCGGCGTCGGAGTCTGTTGTCTCAGCGCAGACAAGACTGGCACGCGCCACATTCACGGGAGCACCCCAGTAGATGCGGAGGAGCGCTGCTGCGTTGGCCGCTGACTTGTTGGTTTGCCATCGTTCGAAGCGGATGCGTTCGCGGTCCGCGTTGTGGTCGTGGAAGTGCCTGGACGTTATAGCGTCCTCGTCGCCCTTCTCCAGACGGAGAGATGAAAGCACGCGGGAGAGGCAGTCCGCCGTGGTGTGCTCCTCGGGGGCCATCTGAGGGGCAGCTTCAAGGACGCCAGCGATCTTGCTGCGCAGCAGTTTGCGGTCCCGGAGCTTCTTGTTTCCTCGGAAGTAGTCAGCGATGACGGGCGGACTAATAGCCGCTATTGAGCCATTGTGGTGGTCTGCCAGAACGGACAGGAATCCCCTGCGCTCCAGGCCTTCCAAGGCATCGGGCTGGATGACTTTGTGGAGAACATCAACCCGTGCGGTACCGAGAATCGCCATGATGTGCAGCGCCGTGAACTCCTCGGCATTCAGTTCAGCCAGGAGAGCCTCAAGTGTGCCGCGAAGGTGTTCGTTCCATAGAGTGTCGGCAGTCATACACCATTGCTTGTCTTTCATGACCAGCAGGTTGCTCAGCGAGGCGGTCTCTGCGATCCGCACGATGAGCCGCGGGTTGCCGGCGGACTTGGTGAGGATGCGGGCAGTCGTGTCTGCGTCTGCCGGGGCACCAAGAACCTGGGCGATGAGAAGGTGGACCTGCTCGTAGTGGAGCGGATCCAGTTGCAGGTGCGCCTCCCTACCGTTGTTGAGGACGGCCAGCTGCCCCCTGGAGAAAGCCCATGTTTCCGGGGCCGTGGCCACCATTGGACAATCGGATCTCCGCCGGACGGCCTCCAGTACTGCCAGGGACTCACTGTCCACGAGGTGGAGATCGTCAACAACCAGCAGGTGTTTGCCGGCTTTGGCCAGCTGGCTCGAGAACACATCAGCGATATCGAAGACACCGCTGCGGCCAGGCCTCATTTCCAGACCGAGCCCCTTGATGGCCGAGTACGGAATAGTGCGGTGTGTACGGAGTCCACTGATGAAGTGCACGGAAACTCCGGTCTTCTCCAGATTGCTCATGACGTTGCGTACCACCGACGTCTTCCCGCTGCCAGGGGCGCCAACAACCCTCACACCGATGCCGCGGGCAACAAAGTCGAGGATTCGCTGAACCTCTGAATCGAACACGCGACCTAGCCTTCTGTTTTTGTGGGTGCCCGTCATGAGGCTCACTTCGCAGGCTAGATCTTGAAAACGGGACTAGGTGGCAATACGGCCTTGCACAGACCGGTTTTGGGCCGTCTAGGTGGTGATTTGGGCAAAAATAGGTGCTGGCGCGACGCGTCTAGGTGGTGCGGCTGTTCGAATATTGGGCGATCCATGAGGATGCTCCTTCAGCTCTGCGGGTGGACTGCTTCCCACGTTACGGAGAGCTGGAAGGGAATTACACGGGTGTAATTCGCTATGTGGATATATGTTCTATCGGCACAAGAGGTACTAGAAGATATCTTCTACATGAGGGCAGACAAAAAACGGGGCCGGTCAATGACCGGCCCCGCTCTTGAGTTATCCGAAGACTAGATAGCCTGGATGTTTACTGCCTGGGGACCCTTGGGGCCCTGCTCGACGTCGAAGGAAACCTTCTGGTTCTCTTCGAGGGAGCGGTAGCCCGAGGAGTTGATCGCAGAGTAGTGAGCGAAAACGTCCTGGCTGCCATCTTCAGGAGAGATGAAGCCGAAGCCCTTTTCGGAGTTGAACCATTTCACGGTACCTGTAGCCATTTTTTCAGTCCTTACTGAAGGTGGAGATTGTCCCGACTTTCGGGTCTCCGGGTGTGGGGTGTTCTCCACCGTTACTTCAGAAGGTCACGATCCGGAAGGATCGTGGGGACTGCCTGAACTACCAAATGCCAAACACAACAACACCGTCTAGTCTACAGAGATTTGGGGAGATGGGAAGCGCTGGACAAACTTCTTCTGAAATTTATCCATTTGAGATAGACCCCGCCCCTGCCAGAGGACGTTCGCATTGAAGGTCTTGAGAGTGCCCCGAGGGACCGTATTGGCTGCTCCTAACCCTCTGGATGGCGACTCATCGGCGTCGTATGCTTCAGGCAAGTCACGCCGCCACTTATCCGGGAGGAACTCCCATGCAGATGCCCAAACCCTCAGAGGCCGACAAGGAACGCTTCCGCTCTGTGCTCCCTGATCATCCGGATGTCGTCGTCAAACCGATGTTCGGCAACTTGGGCGCCTTCGTGAACGGCAACATGTTCGCCGGCTTGTTCGGCCCCACCATCGGCATCCGCCTGTCCGAGACTGACAAGGCCGCGCTGGAGGCGGAAGAAGTAACTCAACCCTTCGGCCCCGCGGAACGCCCGATGGGCGGGTATATCGGCTTGCCCGAAGCGTGGAACGATGATCCCGCACAGGCAGAGCCTTGGGTGGCCCGGGCATTCGCCCATGTGGCGGAGCTGCCGCCCAAAGCACCTAAGACGCCCAAGGCAAAGGCACCCAAGAACTAGGAAATCCTGGGCCCAAATGCCTCGCCAAATGTGCCAGGAAGTGCTGTGATCAAGCTATGCCTTCGATGCATGGACGAACAGCGCTCGTGACCGGCGCGACAGGCGGCCTTGGTAAGGCCATTGCCACTGCACTTGCACGCGAGGGAGCGTCCGTCGTCGTGGTTGGACGTTCCACAGCCCGGGCAGAAGATGCCATCCGCGATATCCGCACCAAAGAACCGAACGCGGTTCTCGAACCGCTCGCTTGCGACCTCTCAAGCCAGGGCTCAATCCGTTGGGCAGTGGACGAGATGCTTTCGCGCCAGGACGAGCTGGACGTCCTGGTCAACGCGGCTGGAGTCTTCCGCAAGGAGCGTCACGTGACTCCGGATGGGCTTGAACTCACGTTCGCCACCAATGTGATGAGCTACTTCCTACTGACGAATCTGCTCTTGGACGCGCTTAAACGCGGCGCTGGCGCGGACGGGGGCCGGACTTCGCGGATCGTTAATATCGCTTCCAAGTATTCGGGAGGCCCATCCACCACCAAGATCGACTTCGACGATCTACAAACCGCCAAGGGCAGTTACAGTTACCTGCGCGCCACTCCCCCAACAATGCTCGGCCGGGTCCTGTTGACGCAGGAACTCGCGGAGCGCCTTCGCGGATCCAACGTTGTGGTGAACGCCGTGCACCCGGGCCTCATAAAGCACACTGCGCTGCTACAGGACGTTGGCGGACCTTTCCGCTGGATGACGAACACCTTCGGCGCGACTGCTGAGAAGGCTGCCGATACGCCCGTCTGGCTGGCCACCGCGCCGGAGACTGCCGCGGTGTCCGGAAAGCTCTGGGGCAAACGCAAGGAACTGCCGACGCCGGGCATGGGCTCTGATCCTGCCGCGCGGAAGCGCCTCTGGGAAGAGTGCACGCGCTTGGCGAGCATCCTGTGATCTGGGCAGCGTCCTCGTAGAGGATGTGTTCCGAAATATCGGCCTCTAAACTTCCTCAAGCTTCAACTGCGGCGCAGGCTTGCGGAATCCGCGAGTCAGGAAGGCTAGGTAGACCACGCCCACGCCTGCCCAGATAAGCCCAAACGTGAACGACAACCCACTGAGGCTCGTCCATAGCCAGGCCGTCAGGGCGAAACCAATACCCGGCAGGACAAGGTTGTGAACCGTGCCCCGCGCTCCGCGCGCCTTCTCGTCAACGAAGTAATGCTTGATCACGGCCAGGTTGACCACGGAGAAAGCAACCAGCGCACCGAAGCTGATCAGCGACGAAATTGTCAGGAGATCCAAGACAAAGGCCAGAAGCGAAACGGCGGATGTCAGAAGAATAGGAAGCACGGGCGTGCGGAATCGAGGATGGAGCCGACCCAATGCAGCAGGGAACACACCACTACGACCCATCGAGTGAATGATTCTCGAAACGGACGCCTGAGACGTGAGCGCCGATCCAAGACTTCCTGCAATGTATGCGGCGGTGAAGAAGGCGACGAGCAGGTTTCCGCCCGCCGCGCCAATGACTTCGATGGCCGCCGCGTCCACATCATTGAATGTGCTGACGGGCAGTAGAAGGTGGCTGATGTACGCGAGCCCGAGGAAGATCACGCCTGCCAGCACGGTGGTGAGCATGATGGCCTTGGGCAGATTGCGCTTCGGGTCCTTCGTCTCCTCAGCAAAGGTTGAAACGGCATCGAACCCCAGGTAAGACAGGCAGAGAATCGCCGAGCCAGCCAGTATCGGGGAGACGCCCTCTGCCCCATCGACGCCGGTGAACGGAGCCATCAAGTCAAGATTGCCGGTACCGGTAATTGATGACAGTCCCAGCGCAACGAACAGCACAATGAAGAGGGCCTGAAGTCCCACCACAACGAAGTTGGCCTTGGCAATCGCGGTGATGCCCAAGATGTTCAGAACGGTCACGGCCAGGATTGAGACGATCATGAACACCCACGCCGGTATGGCTGGGAAGGCAGCGTTCATGTAGATGCCGATGAGCAGGTAGTTGATCATCGGCAGCAGCAGATAGTCCAGAAGCAGGGACCACCCCGCCATGAAGCCAAGCCCGGCACCAAACGACCGCGTCGCGTAGGTGTATGCCGATCCGCCGAACGGGAATGCTTGCGCCATCCGGCCGTACGAGCGCGCGGTAAATAGCATGACCACCAGCGTCACTGCGTAGGCGGCCGAAAGGCGCCCGCCCGTCAACTCCACCACAATGCCGTAGGTGCTGAAAATCGTCAGCGGCACCATGTAGACCAAGCCCAGCAACACCAGCGAGGGAACGCCAAGGACTCGGCGCCAACCCTGGGTTGGAGTCTGTGTGGAAGCTGGCCCCACAGGCTTCTCGCCTGCCGGTGTATCAGTATCAAATGTGGGGGTCATTGGGGATCCTAAATCTAATGCGGGGTGCTGGGAACTCCGCCAGAGCTGGGATGGCCAGCCCTTCGCGAACCGGCGAGGAGAAGCCGGTAGAAGTCATAAATGAATGCCGTTCGTTTATTAAAGCGGTGAGCCGGATCACAGTCAATATGTGACGGTGCGCGCCGCGTTTTGGCCAACGACCCCGACGCATCTCGCGCACCAGACCACCGAACGACCGGGACGAGCGGCCTCGACTAAAGCAACCATCGCCTACACTCTGCCGCGACCATCTATCTATTGGAATGGGCAAGGGCGGGCCGGACTGCAGCACCAAAGACCCTTACCGGCAAGGTCCCCTACCCTCAAACACTGGCCCCAACGCAATCCCGTGGTCTCGGGCATAACGACGGCAGCCATCACATACACGGCAGCGAACTCGCTCGCCGCGGCATGCTATCCACCGGCACCAGGAAAACCATCGACGATGGCGACGCCGCCTTCTCCGACATCGTCACCGAGCGGCTTACAAAGGCGGGAGGTCACCCCAGCGCCCAAGATTCCGAATGCTGACCGCAGGTAAATTTGCACGCAGAAAAAAGATCCCCACAATATGTGTCAGTCACTCAGTAAACGTGACGCGAATATTCGGATATTTTGGACTGCAGATCGTTGGCATCCTTGCCAAGACTCAAACGATCTGCTCCACCGAGGTCTCAGACCGCGGTGGCAGGAAAAGGGATAGGGACTGGGGTAATTCTGTGCGGGCACTGTCGGAACTGACGGATTCATCAGCAATTTCGCGGACTATTGACGAGTTCAGGCTTCTGGGTCGGGATATTTTCCTTAGCAAGTATGGACAGCAACCGTCGGTCCGATACTTCGCTGAAGTCGACGGCATGCTGATCGACTCCAAGCCGCTTTTGGCAGTTGCTTACGGAAAACAGCATCCTTCCAGGGGCCCGTTGTCCATCCGGCTTTTCGCAGGCGGAGAAGAAACTCGAAGGGCGCTGAAGCGCTTTGGTATAGAGCTGGTCACACGCGGCGGCGGCAGGCTTGGAGTGCTATACGGAGAAATCACGGAATGTCCGCCAGGGACAGTTTTCAAGGATCGACGCGAGGCCTACGACGCCGGTGTTCACCGGACCACACAGGCAGGGATAGCTGGTCAGGCGGACGGCACCCAATCCATTTGCCTCTCCGATGGATACTCCGACGATGAAATTCAAGGTGACCTAATCACCTACACGGGCTTTGGCGGCCGCGACGCCAACACAGGCCGGCACGTTGCCGATCAAAAGCTGGAAAAGGGCAACCTAGGTCTGGTCGAGAACTTCAAGCTTGGCCGGCCTGTACGCGTATTGGTCAAGGAGTCCGTGCTCACCGATAAGAAGGCTGACAATGAGTACATCTACCTGGGGCTATTTACCGTCACGAGTTGGGGCTGGGGTACGCGAGACGGCTGGAAAGTCCTGATCTACCAGCTGCGAGCAGTTGCTGGCGACAGTCTCATACCTGGTGACATTGCCATGGCCCTGACTCGGGGGGAGGACGTGACACCACCCCGGCGCAACACCAATGTCAATCGGGTCGTGCGTAACTACGGTGTCGCAGCTTCCGCGAAGCGGCTGTACGACAACACTTGCCAGATTTGCAGAACAAGACTTGTCACCGCTGCAGGGCCATACTCGGAAGGTGCTCATATCCGCCCGTTAGGGATCCCCCACAACGGTCCGGATACTTTGGAGAACATCCTATGCCTATGCCCAAACTGTCACGCCCTCTTTGATGGACACGCTCTGACCATTAGCCCCGACGGCACGGTCTTGAATCTAGGGAAACCAGTAGGAAAGCTCAACGTTGCACGGGCCCACGGATTAAACTTCGAACACCTTGCTTATCAGGAGCAAATATCCGCTGCTTCCTCGGAACGTACTCGTCTGCCCTAAGCCAGGAATGAACGATCCTGGCCTTCCCCGGCTTGAAAGTTCCTCAGTCACAGCTGGGTTCGCCAACAACCTTGGTGCCCTTCACTTGGATTTCGCCGATGGAAGCGTCCTCGACATCTCGGCAGACGAACACTACGAGGCGTGGACGCTGAACGGACCCGACGGTTTGTTGTTGGTTTCCACCCCCCGGGGGCGGTCTCACGACCTGGGGTTTACAGACACACTAGGTGTCACAAGGTCGAGTCAGCGTTAGCTGAGCCGTTGCCACCACGGTGCGCTCCGCCGTCGTGACCTTAGCAAGGCCGCAACCATCAACCGCCACCCGGCGTGAGCGCCATCCGGACATGCAAGGATGGGCGGATGTTGCCTGAGACCGAGATCCTGCTGCAAGGCCCCAGAGGGCGCCGCCTCTGCCTCGAATTGGCGATGGAAGCCGACCAGCATATCCGGAGGGCTGTCTTCGACCTCGGATTCAACCTCGATCCTGGAGCCGGGAGGTCCAGGGTTATGCTCACACTCGGTTCCGGGGAGCCCGAACCTGTTCCGGCTGCTTCGTCCATCGCAGAACTGGCCGACCGCATTGCGGCGTTGGAGCTGGGCGTCGTTGATGCTGCCCAGGCAGGTCACGCACTGCAGCGCGCCGTGGACACCGCAAGATATTGGCAGGAACCCGACGGCGAAGACGTCCTCGCAGCAACCCAAGCCGTCACAGATTCGCTCTCACACATCGCTCATTTGCTGTCAGCATCACCTGCCACACAGTGGTGGCGACGGGCTGCCCAGCCCAGTCAGTGGGCCATCGACTGGAGGACCGCGGAAGACCCAGCGCCGCTCCCTAAGAGTCCCCATCACACGTTGGCCGAATGGGCGCGCAGAGAACGGGCCACTGAGATCCTTTCAGCGCGGGAACGCCCCAAGGACCCACGAGCCAACTTCGGCGGAGAATGGTGGTCAATCCCCCACGGCTTGGTGCAAACAACGGGTGGGGTCCCTGATGGGTTGAACCTGGTGGAGGACTCCCTCGGTTGGGAATACGCCACTGTCATCCCCGTCGGAGGAACCGGGCGGATCTTGGAAATCCAGTCGACTGACGACTGGGTTGAACTATGCCGGGAGTTTCCGCTGGAAGTCAGCGCGTCCCGCAGGCACGACTGGTTCCGGACTACGGGGCGCCATGGCCGCTGGGTGATCCCGGATTGGGAGCGAGTTGCCACACGCTGGGACGCCATTCATCTCCCGGTGGATAGCTACCTCCGTTTAGCTTGCCGCGCTCTCCCAGTGGAAGACACTGCAACCGTCATCGCCGGCTGGGACCCTGACAGCACCATCTGGCTCACTGACGTGGCCCGGGAATCCGGGGAACCGCGTCAGTTCTGGCATCGGCCGCCCAACGAGGACCAGTGGACGTTGGTCTCGATGGGCTAGCTACGCACCCACGTGCGATCCGCCGTCGTATCTTCTGTACGGTGACATCGACGCGGTGCGCCAACCGCCCGCAATCTCCCGCAGCGTCTGCAAGTGCGCTGCCCACACGTCCCGCCCGGCACCTGTCACGCTTGCTGACGTCCGAGGCATCTTGCCGGCGAAGCTCTTTTTGATCTTCACGAACCCGGCCTTCTCCAGGATTGAGAGCTGCTTGCTCAGCACGGAGTCGCTCACCTGGATGGCGTCACGCAGGCTCATGCGCGCAGCTCACGGAAGGCCGCGGCAAGGCCGATGGCGGACAAAGCGACGGCCGCCGGAATGAAGAACCAGAGGTTGCCGTCCGGGAAGAAGTAGGTTCCGCCAACCAACGCCACAACGTACAGGGCGAAGTAGGCGATGAGGGACGTGAGGAACCGTTTGGTGTAACCGGCCTTTGTTGAGCGCCGCGCCGTATCCGGTATGCAGAACGACGTGCATACCGATCATCAGTAGAGAACCCATGATCGCGAGGCTCGTGTGTCGTTCAGTTATCACCCGCCGCAGCGAAGCCGGTAAATTTGAGCAAAGAAGTTCTGACCCTCGGTGAGTACCACGCCCCACCTCACGAAAGCAGGATCATATGACCGTCTCCCCCCTTATTTGGGGCATCACCATCGTCGTTATTCTGGCGCTGCTCGCCTTCGACTACTTCTTCCACATCCGGAAAGCGCACGTCCCCACCTTGAAGGAAGCGGCCATCTGGTCCTCCATCTACGTGGGACTGGCTGTGGTCTTCGGCATCCTGGTGCTGATCTTCGGCGGCGGCCAAATGGGGTCCGAGTACTTCGCCGGCTACATCACGGAGAAGGCCCTCTCAGTAGACAACCTCTTCGTTTTCCTGATCATCATGGCGAGCTTCAGGGTCCCGCGTGAGGATCAGCAGAAGGTCCTGCTTTTCGGCATCGTTTTCTCCCTGATCGCCCGGACCGGCTTCATCTTCCTGGGCGCCGCGCTGATCAACTCGTTCGCCTGGGTGTTCTACATCTTCGGCCTGATCCTGCTGCTGACGGCAGGAAATCTGCTCAAGCCCGACGGCCATGGCGACAAGCAGGCAAACAACTTCATGATCCGTCTCGCCAAGAAGCTCTTCCACACCACGGATAAGTACGACGGCGACAAGCTCTTCACCGTGGTCAACGGCAAACGAGCCCTCACTCCTATGCTCCTGGTGATGGTGGCCATCGGTGGCACGGACATCCTCTTCGCCCTCGACTCCATCCCGGCGATCTTCGGCCTCACGCAGAACGTCTTCATCGTCTTCACGGCTACCGCGTTCTCGCTGATGGGCCTGCGCCAGCTCTACTTCCTCATCGACGGCCTGCTGGATCGCCTCATCTACCTGTCCTACGGCTTGGCGGCGATCCTCGCCTTCATCGGCATCAAGCTGATCCTGCACGCCCTGCACGAAAACAACCTGCCGTTCATTAACGACGGCGAGCACGTCAACGTCATCGAGATCACTACCGGCCTCTCGCTCAGTGTCATCATCGGCGTCCTGGTCGTCACCGTGGTGCTCTCACTCCTCAGCCCGGCCGGCAAGGCCCAGACTGCCATCAACAACGCCCGGCGCCACGCCGTCGATTATCTGGACCTCGACTACACCGCCGACGCCAACGAGCGCGAGCGCATCTACCGTGCGTTGACGGCGGAGGAAGCCCAGATCGTTCAGATGCCGCTGAAGTACAGGAACAAGGCCAAGGACGTGGAGACGATCCGCGAGCAGGTGGCCGAAGCGCACCGCCAGCACGAGGCGTTCCTCAACCGCTAAAGCCCACTCAAAGTCAGGCGCCCAGGAGCACGCTGATCTGATCCCGGATCTCGTCGCCAACCTGGGCGTCCGTGTGTCCGATGTTGGCTGATGACGTCATGCTGATAAACATGATCGACGTGACGATCCTTGCCAGCTTCTCCGCATCACGGGCAAGCAGCCGCTCATCCCGGGAAAAAATCCCGGCAATGGCAGCTTCAGTACGGATGGTGAGAGACAACGCCTCTGCATGGTGCGGTTCGGAAGGATCGCCAAAGACGATTTCCCTCAGGTAAGTGCGGCCGTTTTCGATTTGAACGCGGTTGCACTCAATGATCGGGCGAATGATGGCCATCACGGCGTCGAGCACCGATTTTTCCGTGGAGGCGGCTTCGATTCCCGCGTCGAGGGCTTGGGCGTATTTCACGTTGTGCACCAAGAGAAGTAGCTCCGCCTTGGTCTTGGCATACAAGAACAAGGTTCCCGATCCGACGTCGGCCTTCTCAGCCACCTGCTGGGTGGTGACCTCGTCTACTCCGAATTGGGTGAAAAGTTCTCGTGCGGCCGCGGTGATGCGGTCAAGCTTTTCCTGCTTATTCCGCTCACGTCGGCCAAGTGTCTGGGGCGCAGGCTGCATTCAGCTACCGTATCAGCGGCCCGACAGATCAGCGGCCCAGGAACTTGAGGGCTACAGGGACAAACCTGTCATGGAACTGGAAGATGCCACCGTGCCCGGAGTCGGGGTAGATGACCAGCTCGCTGCCGGGAATCCTCCGGTGCATGTCGCTCGAAAGAACCGAGGGCACCATGCGGTCGTTGTCACCGTTGGCGATCAGCGTCGGTTGGGTGATGACGCCCAGATCGGCCGACGGCGACAGTCCCCACTTGCGGATGGCCTTCAGTTGCGTCTGGAACGCCTGGAGCTTGACGGGTGCCTCGCGGTTGGTGGTGCGCTCTTTCAGTCGCTCGATGAAAGCCCGCGCAGCGAGTTTGCCTGCAGAGTTGCGGTTGAAGAACAGGAACTCCTTAGGATCTTGCCGGGTCAAAGTACCCCGGAGTATGTCGTAATACGTGGTTCCGATGATCTTCTGGGTTCCTTCTCCACCAGCAGGACCCGTGCCGGCGAGCACAAGTTTGCGGACGAGTCCGGGATGCTTGACCACCAGCGACTGGGCGATCATGCCACCAAGTGAAAATCCAAAAAGATCCACTTTCGGATAACCAAGAGCTTTGATAAAGGTGGCAGCGTCGTCCGCCATGCCTTGGATGCTGTCCGGGACAGTGCCCGTGGACGCCCCCACACCGCGGTTACTGAAGGTGATCACGTGATGTTTTTCGGCGATGGGATCGATGATGCGCGGGTCCCAATTGTCCATGTTCCCGGCAAGGTGAATGAGGAAAACCACTGGGACACCGCCCTTGGGCCCCAATTCGCGGTACGCGTAGCTGAAGCCGTCAGCTGTCACTGTTTTCGCGGGCACCTGGAAGTAACTGCTCTGGTTTTGCTGTTCACTGCTCATGGTTTTGGTCCTGTCGTTTTGTTGGTTTGTGTTTAGAGACGGCTGACCACGGTCTTGCCGCGGATCCCGCCCTGATCAAGGGCCGCTAGGGCATCGGAGGTTTGATCGAACGGAGTAACCCGTCCCACTACTGGCTTGATGTCTCCGGCGTCGATGAGTGCCGCAATCTCCCGCAGCTGCTGGCCGTTGGCCTGCATGAAGAGGAACTCGTAGGTGACGCCGAGGCGCTTGGCTTTGCGTCGCAGACCCGAACTGAGCAGGGTCATGACACCACGCAATAGTGCGTTCGCACCCAACTGGCGGGCGAAGCCAGCGTCTGGAGGCCCAGCGATGCCGACAACTTTCCCTCCAGGCTTCAGGACTGTCAGCGAGCGCTCCTGGTTCTCACCACCGAGGCTGTCCAGGACAAGGTCGTAGTCGTGAAGGATCTCCGCGAAGTCCTCGGTCCGGTAGTCGATCACCACATCCGCGCCGAGTTCCCGAACAAAGTCCTTGTTCCCGGCACTGACCGTAGTAGCTACCGCGGCCCCGAGGTATTTGGCGAGCTGAATAGCGATGGAGCCCACTCCCCCGGCACCCGCATGGATGAGCACCTTCTGGCCGGGGCGCACCGAGCCCCGCTCTACCAGCGCCTGCCAGGCGGTCAAGGCCACCAGCGGAAGCGACCCGGCCTCTTCCATGCTGATGTTTGCCGGTTTGATAGCCAGGTCTTCCTCGGCTACGGCGATGCGCTCCGCGAACGTCCCAATGCTGTCATTTCCGGGGCGGGCGAATACCTCGTCGCCGTGCTGGAAGGATCGAACCTTCGCCCCGACCTGCAGAACCACCCCAGCGACATCGTGACCAAGAACTTGCGGCAGCTTGTACGGGAGGATCTGCTTGAACTCCCCTAGCCGGATCTTCTCGTCGAGCTGGTTCAGGCCGGCAGCTTTCACTTCGACCAACACGTCACGGTCACCGAGCACGGGCTCAGGTACGTCGATCTGCTGCAACGGTTCTTTGTACTGCGTGAGGACGAAGGCTTTCACTGAAACTCTCCCTTGGCTTATTACTGACTTGACTCAATTATGAGTACACTCAATTATTTAGTCAAGGGATAGCTCCGCTCGTTGCTTTCGACCACCTACTCCTTGGCGGTCCTCAGGCCCGCACCCGCGCCCGTTGAGATGGATGCAGATCGTCGGTAGCCACTCGGGCTGACGCCATACTCGCGAGAGAACGCAGCGCTGAACGTGAAGGCGTTGCTGTAGCCAAGCTCTTCGGCGATCACCGCCGTCGTCACATCGCTCGAAACCAATCTGTCGGCAGCCAGCGTCAGTCGCCACGTGCTGAGGTACGCCATGGGTGACTGCCCGACGGCGGTACGGAAGCGGGCGGCCATGGTCGCCCTTGAGACGTGGCAGCTGTGCGCCAATGCGGCGACGGTCCATGGCGCCGCCGGCTCCTGATGCAAGAGCGCGAGCGCCCGGGCAACCATCGGATCGCGGGTTCCGGTTGCCCAGCTTGGATTGTCCGGCCCCGCACGGTGGACGCTGGCGCGAACGAGCTGCAGCAGGAGAAGATCCAAGAGCCTGTCCAGCGCACCTTCCTGCCCCAAGCCTTGGTGTGTGAGTTCGCGTTCCAGCATGGCCAGCAGGCCGGCGTCGAGGTCTTCTTCCGAGAAGACAGCCACAGCGGGCAGCGCCGCCATGGCCAGTTGGCCGGCTGCAGCCTTCGATTGATACGTGCCGATCAGCAGCACCGTCTCCCCGTCGGGGCTGTTCCCCCAGGTCCGCACGCCTTGAGAGAACGTGAGCTCCAGATGCTCGCCTTCGAGAGTGCGGCAGGACTGATCTTCCCCGATCACAACGGTGGCTCGCCTGCCGGGTGCATCGCTCACAACATAAGGACCCGGCCCGCGGACAGTGGCCGCCTGGCCTTGAATCATGAGTTCCGGGACAGCGCCTTCCGCGGCGATCCAAGCTTGCCCACGAACGACCACAATGACGGTGAGGGCGGCCTGGTCCTGAACGTCGATGGCGAACGGAGGGTCCATGACCACGCGCAAGGCGAACGCAGCCTGTGCGCGAGGTCCTGTGAGGAACTGCGATAACGGGTCCATGCGGTCAGCATAGACCCTCACGTATGAAAAAGAGAGCCCTACCTATTCAGAGTCCAGAACCGAATGCGCAGACTGGACTCATGACAACTCTCAGCACATGGCTACCCGTGGCGGCAGGAACTGGTTCGGCACTGGTTGGCGGCTTCTACTTCGCCTTCTCCGCACTCGTGATGCCCGCCCTTAGGGTCCGGCCCGCAAGCGAAGCCGTCACCGCCATGAACTCCATCAACCGGAAGGCGGTGACCCCGCCGTTCATGATCCTGTTCTTCGGCTCGGCTGCCGCCTCAGCTGCTGTGGTGATTACTGCCGTCGTGGATCCGGGGAGCCACCCCCCGCTGCGGGTGGCAGGAGCCGCCGCTTGCCTGGCTGGATTCGTCTCAACCATGGCAGTCAATGTACCGCTCAACAACCGGCTGGCGCAGGCTGGCAGCCAGGATTGGAGCCGGTTCCTGAGAGGCTGGGTGCCGGCCAATCACGCACGCGCAGCACTCTCCATTGCCGGGGCGGCGGCACTCCTGGTCCCGCTGAACCCCTGAGTTGCGGGGCCTACTCTGCGCCTTTCAACACCGAAATACCCTGCACATCGGGCCTCGCAACGCCCCACCCAGGAGTTGTGGGGCCTACTCTGCGCCTTTCAACACCGAAATACCCTGCACATCGGGCCTCACATCGCCCCACCCAGGAATTGTGGGGCCTAGACCGCGGGCTTCCGCCACATCACGGCCAGCACCAGCACCACAGCACTGAGGCCAAGCATCACCAGCACCATGATTCCCCAGTTGGCCTGGTTCACGCCGGGGCCGTAGAGCACGCCAATCAGCACGGTGGCGGTGATGGCCCCCAAGTAGCGGCACGTTTGGAAGATCCCGGTGGCTACTCCCCTCTCTTCGGGGCGGGCAGAAACGTAAAGGCCTTGGTTGGAGGCGGTACTCACCACGCCATACGGCACGCCCATTAATGCGGTCAGGACGAACACCAGCGGCGCCCACAGGGTCATGGTCAGGAACCCGAGCGTGCCGGCCGAAATGGTCAGGATCAACACCCCGGTAATCAGTACGGGTCGCACGCCGAACCGCTCAATAAACCGCACGGTCAGTGGCGTCACCACAACCGACAACGCCGCAAGGGGCAGCATGAGCAGGCCCACCACACCGGCGTCGTACTTCCCCGCCTCCTGCAGCAACTGCGGAAGCCCGAAGAAGGCAAAGTAGTAGACGCCGCTGAAGACGACGAACAGCAGGTAGACCAGCAGCAACGGACGGTTCCGGCCGAGCAAGCGGAGGTCCAGGAACGGCGGTTGGAAGCGCAGCTCGCGCCAGGCGAACAGCGCGCCGATTACCGTGGCGGCGCCCAGCAGGTACCAGCGGTAGCCGGGCATCACATTGAGCAGTGCCATCATGGCCAGCATCAGCGAAGTGACGAACGCGAGGATGCCGGGGATGTCGGAATCCCGGATCAGTTGCCCAAGCTTGCCGGTCTCCCGCCCGGAATCCACCGGTGCCGCCTTGTACACCACGATCATTGCCAGCAAAGCGATGGGCACATTGACCGCGAACAGCGCCTGCCACCCCACTAGACTCACCAAGAGCCCGCCCACCACAGGGCCCACAGCCGCAGCCGACGTGTTCGCCATCTGGATCCGGCCCAACGGCCGCGTGGATGGCAGGCTAGCCAGTCGGCTCAACTCGGTGACCATCACGACGGCGGACGGGTACGCCGTCGCGGTCCCTACAGCCATCAGCGCGCGTGCCACGCAGACCAACGCGAAGTTGGGGAGGAACGGCGCGATTGCGCACGTGACCGCCACCAATGCCATGCCGAACATGAACAGGCGGCGCGGACCGAAGCGGTCGGCGAGCCGGCCCATGAGGGGCTGGCCTGCCGCGGACGCGAGATAGAAAGACGTGATCACCCAAGTGACGGTGGCGACGTCGAGCTCGAAATGCTCCCGCAGGACCACCAGCGCCACAGCAATCATGGACGAGTTCAACGGGTTTAGCGCAGTCCCGAGGCTCAGCGCGGCGATCGCAAGGCCGGGGCGGGGTTTATTGGCGGTCACCCGTCTAAGTCTGCTCCATGGTTGCCTCGGGTCACGAAACAGGGCCACAGGACGGACTGCGAGGCCGGACAGAGGCGAAGCGAACAGTTAACCTCCCCGCCATTTGAAGTACGGCAGTCTCGTAATTTTGATTCAGATACCACTGGTTTCGTAATTCCCGTCACCCCAACACATGACGGAAGGCACCACCATGCACGCTCGTGCAGGCATCATCGCAACTTCGATTCTCGGACTCCTGGCCATCGGCGCCCTCGCCGGCTGCTCCGGCGACGCCAACGCGGCTGGCTCCGAAAGCAAAAGCAGCACCGAACTCGTTTTCGCCACCCCGCCGGGCACCGACGACCCCGACGAGCAGGCCATTATGGGCGAACTCGCCACCATGGTGGGCGAGGCCTCCGGCCGTACCGTGTCCAATCTGCAGCCGGCCGATTACCTGGGCGTCGTCGAAGCCGTCCGGAACGGATCCGTGGATGTCGCCATCCTTAGCCAGTTCTCCGCGGCCCTCGCGTACAAGACGGAGAGCGTGGATCCCCTCCTCGTCTGGCCGGCCAGCACCGAGCCCGCCAGCTTCTGCCTGGCCAAGAAGGACAGTGGCATTCAATCAGCGGCCGATGTAAGGGGCAAGCAGGTGGCGTTCATCGATCCTGGCTCCACTACGGGATACTTCATGCCCAAGTCATTGCTTGCCAAGGCCGGCCTCATCGACGGCACCGATTACAAGAGCACCTTCGCCGGCTCCCATGACTCTGCCGTCCTGGCGCTGGCGAACGGCAACGTGGACGTCGCGTGCACGGCCCGCCAGCTTTACCCCACCTTCGTCCAAAAGGGCGTCATCAAGGAAGACGAAATAAGCATCATCGCAAAGTCCGCCCCCATCCCCGTCGGCATCTCCATCGTGGTGCGCAAGGGCCTGGACGACGAAGCACGCGAAGCCCTCAAGGCCAAGCTCCCCGAGCTTATGACCAGTAACGAGAAGGTGTCCAAGACGTTCGGAATCACAGGCGAACCCGCCAAGGACCCGGAGTTCAGCACCTACGCTCCCCTGGTGGACGTGGCCGAGTCCATCGGCGTGGACCTCCAGGACATCCGATGAGCGTGCTGTCACCTGAAGAACTCACGACGCCGGCACTCGCCGGGTCGGCGACGCCCACCGTCCGCGCGCGTCGGTTGAGGGTCCAGTACGGCGAACAGGTGGCACTGGCGGGCATCACCTTGGACGTGTACCCCGGCGAAGTCGTCGCCCTGTTGGGCCACTCCGGCTCGGGCAAGTCGACCCTCATGAAGACACTCACCGGCATTGCTCCCTTTACCGCTGACACACTGGAAGTAGCCGGGCGCCCGGTCGCCCAGCAGAACGCGACCGGCCTGCGCGAGCTGCGATCCGACGTCGGGTATGTCTTTCAGCACTTCAATTTGGTGCCGCGGCTAACCGCCCTGACGAACGTCCTCACGGGTGGCCTGCACTCAGCCGGAGCGCTCAACGTCTTGGGTACGTTCAGCAGGGCCCAACGGACCATGGCGCTTGAACTGCTGGACAGAGTGGGCCTGGCGCACAAAGCCAAACAGCCATGCCGGAGCTTGAGTGGTGGTGAGCAGCAGCGCGTTGCCATTGCCCGCGCATTGATGCAGCAACCCCGCCTGATTCTTGCCGACGAACCCGTCGCCTCCCTGGACCCGCGCCTCGCCGGAAACATTCTTGGGCTGCTCCGCGACATAGCCCGCGAGGAACAGATCCCGGTGATCGTCAGCCTGCACGTGGTGGGCCTCGCACGCCGCTACGCCGACCGTGTCCTCGGACTTCACTCCGGCGAGCTCGTGTTCGCTGGAGCCGCCACCACCATCACCGAAAAGGAGGTGCACCAGATTTATGGAACAGACACTGAGCTCCTCGAAAACTGAGATTGCCCCGGAAGCACCGTCCGGCAAAACCATCAACTCGAGCCTCCCGGAAGCAGACCGCCTCCGGCTCTCCCGCCCCTTCGGCCTTCCTACACCACGTGGTGCTGCCCTCTGGGCAATCATTGCGGTGGTGCTCATCTGGGCCGGCATGGGCGCCGGGTTCAACCCCGAAAAGCTCCTCAGCGGCATCCCGAACATGGGCAACTTCCTGGGCCGTTTGTTCCCACCGACGTTCGACAAATTCGGCATCATCGTCAAGCTACTCGTCGAGACGTTGCAGATGGCTCTGGTGGGTACAGTACTTGGCGCCTTGGCGTCGCTGCTGCTGAGCTTCGGCGCTGCCAGCAACATCGCGCCACGCTGGGTCTACACGACCTGCCGGGCCGTGCTGAACGTGCTGCGTTCCATCCCCGAGCTCATCTTCGCGCTCATGTTCGTTTCCGCTGTTGGCTTGGGTCCCTTCGCGGGCATCCTCGCGATCGTGCTGGGCTCGATTGGCTCCATTGGCAAGGTTTACGCAGAGGCCATGGAATCCGTGCAGCCCGGACCGGTGGAAGCGCTCACCGCAGTGGGCGCCAACAAGCGGCAGATCATCAGCTACGCGGTACTCACCCAGGCCGCTCCGTTGCTGGTCAGCTACACCCTGCTCCTGTTCGAAGGCAACGTCCGCGGCGCAACCATCCTGGGGTTGGTGGGCGCCGGCGGCATCGGCTTGGAACTTACTACCGCAATGCGCATGTACGATTACGGACACCTTTGCGCCATCATCATCAGCATCGTCGTGCTGGTCACCATCATCGACCGGGTCAGCGCCTTTGTCCGCGCGAAGCTCAGCTAGGAAGCCTCTTGGAAACTCTTGACCTCGCTCCAGTCAACCTGCGGGACCTCGGCGGCCTGCCTGTCACAGGTGGGACTACCCGCCCCGGCGTGCTGCTCCGCAGCGATGACGTCTCCGTGATGCCCGCCGCTTTTGCCCAACAGATGATCGACGACGGCGTCACATCCGTCATCGATCTCCGCTCACCGGAAGAGGCACTCATGACCGGCCGCGGCCCACTGACCGTGCCCGGCGTGAACTATCACCATCTGGCTTTGACGGCTTCTGTCTCATTGCCGGAAGACATCAGCCACGAAATGATGTCCTCCGCCTCTACTCCTGCACACGTCGGTGCTTGGTACGCGAACCTGCTCGAAACCCAGGCCCGGCAGCTTGCCTTGGGCGCGACGCTCGTGGCCATGAGCGAGGGCGCAACCGTCTTCCATTGCGCGGCCGGCAAGGACCGTACGGGAGTCTTCGCCGCCGTCGTGCTTTCTGCCCTGGGCGCCACTGCGGCAACCATCTCCGCCGACTATGCAGTGACGGCCACCCGCCTGCCGCAGTTGTTCCCGCGGCTCCGGGCGATCATGGGCGGGCTCATGCCGGAACGGGTGCTCGACGAGGAAGCGATCAAGGGAATGGGTGCCATGATGGGGGCGCATGCGGAATCGATGGAAAGCATGCAACGGATTCTCGTGGAACGTCACGGGAGTGTCCTGGAACCTGTCCGGCGTGCGGGGCTTTCGGATGCGACCATTGCCAAGCTCCGCGAGCGCCTGGTGGCTGAGGATGCCTGATGCGGCAGCGGCTGTTGCCGCAGGGGCCGCCGTTGCTACTGAGCGGCGGCCCGGCCGGCCTCGCGACACCGCCCTGGAGTCCACGGTCCTATCCGCCACGGTGGAACTGTTGCTGGAACGGGACACCCGGGACGTGACAGTCTCCGCGATTACGGAACGTTCAGGCGTAAGCCGTGCTGCCCTGTATCGACGATGGAGCAGCCGTGAGGAACTGCTGGCCGCCGCCTTGGACAGTGTTCGATCCAGCATTGGCTTCAAGCGCCGGGACACCACCCTGGACACGATCCTCGCCTCCTACGAGGAAGCGGCGATCGACGTTGATGGTCGCGTAGGTGCCTTGGTGAAGAAGCGCATTGCCATGGGGCTGGAAAATGACGAACTCCGGGCGCTGTCTTGGGATCGTCACGTGTCCCGACGCCGTGAGCCCATTGCTGAGGAAATCAGGCGGGGCATCAGCTCCGGTGAGCTATCGCCGGACTTGGACGTCGAGGCCATGATCGACCTCATCAACGGATTGTATTACTACCAGTTCGTGGTCCGGGCACCGGGTTCAGACGCCGCTTCCGTCGAAGCGACCCGGAACCGAGTTCGCAACGCCGTTACCCTGGTGTGGGAAGGCGCATTGCGGCGGTAGCTCCCTACTCCTCGAAGTGCGTCGTGATCTTCCCCGAGGAAACCGCCGAGATGATCGACTTCGCCAGGTGCCGCAGCTTAATGTTGCGGTTGCTGGACGCGGTGCGGAGGATGGTGAAGGCCTCGTCCTGGCTGCAGTGGTTCTGCGCCATGATGGCGCCCACCGCAAGATCGATCACCGTGCGGGACTGCATGGCCGCTGCGAGATCGTTACGGGCATCGCTGAGCTGTGCAATCTTCAGGGCGAGGCGCAACGACTTTGAGGCGTGGGACGCGAAAACTTCAGCCCGCTCAACGTCGTCACCGCTGAAGGCATCCGGCTGCTCCGAGTAGAGGTTCAGCGCAGCACGGGTATCGCCTTCCACCAAAAGGGGGACGCTGAGGATGGATCGCAGGCCCGAATGTGAGGCAGCCTGCACATACTCCGGCCACCGGTGCTCCTGGAGAAGATCGGGCACCATCACAGGGGTGAGCTTGTCCATGGCCGTGAGGCAAGGGCCATCAAAGTCGTTTTGGAGCTCATCCATCGCTCTGGCGCGGTCGTCACTGCTGGCTGCGGTGGCCGACTTCTTACGACGCAATACGGTGATGCCACAGAAGACGGGTGCTTCCGGGTGCGAGAGGCTTTCGGCGGAGAAAGCCGCGAGATCGCCGAGAAAAGCTTCGACGTCTTCGCTGCCCAGGACTAGATCCAAAAAGTATCCATTCTGGAGAGCTTCCTGCTCAGGGCGGGGGTTGACCATGCACGTTCCTACTGACTGAAATGCGTCCCCAGCAGACAGCAAAGGAGCGAATATTGCCGCCCTCTGCAAAACGGTCTGGCAATACCTTATCCTCCAACGATCACCGGTACAAAGTGCGGCACGAGTGGTCTTGACCTGCGGATACATGAGTAGCAAGGGTGCGTTTGTCAACCTCGGGAAGGGTTTCGTATGCTCACAGAAGTAAGTAGGCTTACTAATGCAATCCGAGATCCGGATACGGACCATTCGTGCAAAGGAGTCGTTCTGATGGGCGTAGAAGACAGCATCCGCAAGGCCACCGAAAACGCGATGGAAGATCTGGCAGGAACCTCCGACCCCGTCAACGACGGGCATGTCCCCGAGCCGGGCGACAAAGACGACGACGTTCAGGTCCACTCCTCCATCAGCGAGGGCTCCAACGCCATGGATGAGGACCTCTCTGCGAATGACACCCAGAAGGGTCGCCACCGCGCCGAGGGGTTACCCGACGGCGGCCGCGACTTTGATGACCAGGCATCCGACGCCGGTACACAACAGGACAGCTTCACAGGCGCCGACGCTTCAGCCGGCTCAGGCGACGTGTCAGGCCCGGCCGGTCTGCCCACTGACGACCCCGACGACCTACGCGCCGACCCCTCAGAAGGTGGCGGCGATCCGTCGACGAGCATGGGCCGGGGCTAAGCGGAGGCTCGCGCTTGGAGACGGCGTGCGGTCATCACCCACTTTGGATTCCTCGGGGCTCTAATTCAGCCGATGACGGTTGTTTTAGGGCCCTGCCGAGTTCAAAGAAGGTGGTGAAGGTACAGCCCTGCTGCAGTTAGGCTTCGAAGAAGCCACACCACCAGGCCTTCAAGCGAACCGGACGTCCGTGTCGGGGTCCTTGCGGGTGTCCAGCATGCTGATGATCTTGCTTTCAAGAGCGGCGACCGTTGCCTCAGGCAGGACGATCAGGCCATCGAGTTCTTTGCGGGCACGTTTGTACGCCGTTTGGCGTTCGGCTGGGGTGGCTGCGGTGTCTTCAGCAATCCGGAGAAGCTTCCTTGCCGTAGCCAATCGCTGCCGTTCCGGGCCGCTGAAGTTGCCGTCCTTGATGCGCCTGGCTTCCCGTTCGGCAACGTCGAAAGCGAGTTCAAAGCTGTGGACAGCTGTCCGGTACTCAGCCAACCGGGCCGGCGTCGAAATGTCCTCGGGTGCAGCGGGGCGTAAGCCGTCGGCTTCCTTTTTGGCTCGTAGGAACGCGACCGTAAGGGGTTCGCGAACGTCGGTCATGAGCGGGAAATCAATAAGGTTCCCAACGTCGAGCTCGTACTCCAGCCACCGGTGGTTCACTGAATCATGTGCGGCAATCAGCGAAACAACCTCGGCTTGATTGGCTTCCTCGTGGACCGCCAGTTGGTTCCGTAGCTTCAGCAACTCAACCTTGCGCCGGTGGCGCTCCTCGCTGGCCTTCGACCACGACCTTGCCCAGCCACCAGCCATCCCGCCGATAGGAAAAATGAGCCACCAGTAACTGCCAAGGAAGTCGAAGAGGGAGTCCACTGCTCCATCCTCCCACCAGCTTTGACCGGGCCTCAACAGGACCCGGCAAGTCGGCCTACTTGGTGATGTTGAGGGGCTTCGTGGGGAGGACGCAGGATGCCCTTTCGAGTGCCGGCTACCGCCGTCGTACCTTCCCGCTACGATTCCCGTATGGACCAGCGACTGCACTTCCTCACCTTCGCCACAAAGGACCTCGACGCCGCTCGCGCCTTCTATAAGGGCGGGCTCGGCTGGGATCCGGCCATGGATGTTCCCGGTGAGATCCTTTTCTTCCAAGTTGCGCCGGGACTGATGCTCGGCCTGTTTGACGCCGAAAAATTCGACCAGGACCTCGGCGAAGTTGCCCCCACGCCAGGCGTCAGCGGCGTGACACTCTCACACAACGTCGGCAGCCCGGCGGAAGTCGCCAGCACCATCGACGCCCTGGCCGCGGCCGGGGCCACTGTCATCAAGCCCGCCCAAGCCGGCGCTTTCGGCGGCATCTTCCACGGCCACGTCAAGGACCCGAACGGCATCATCTGGGAGATCGCGCACAACCCCGGCTGGAAGATCGACGACGACGGCACGGTGGTTTTCGGATGAGATGACGAAGACCCCATTGCCAGTAGTCAGGCAGCGCATCCAGAGACGTGCGAAGCCTCCAGACGGCGGCCACTCCCCCTCCGCTGGGTCTACCTCCACATGCTCCACGAGCTCGCTCAGCACTGCGGGCATGCGGATATCCTGCGGGGACACATCGTCAACGCAGACCAGTAATTTGGCATACCAAAACTTCGCCACCTTCCCGCAATGTCAATAAATCCTTGCACTCACCACGCCATGGGGTGCATTCTGGAATACCAAATGGAATCGCAGCACCACCCGAAGCCACCAAGCGATTCCAGCAGCCAGTTTCCCAGGAGTAATCGATGTGCCTTCACGACCACACCTCAGCCCCAACCCCCAAGGGTGAACTTCCCCGCCGCGGCATCCTGGCCGGAGCCGCCGCCCTGGCCGGGATCTCCGTAGCGGGCATTGCCGCGCAGCTGGCCTCGGCCCCGGCAGCCCTTGCAGACAACAACCAGGCAGGACCGAGCTATCCCGGCAAGCCGCTGCCAACCCAGGCCGTGATCATTGAGGGTGGAACGGTCGTTGACCCCAAGACAGGTGACGCTGTGGCCGATGGTGTGGTGGTCCTCGACGGCGGCAAGGTCACCGCCGTCGGAAGCCGCGACGAAACGCGGAAGGCCGTGGCCGCCGTCGCGAACCGTGCCCGCGTACTGAACGCCTCCGGCAAATGGGTGCTCCCGGGACTCGTCGACGTCCACGTCCACGCCAACGCGCTGGCAGACGCCCGCACCCTGCTGCAAGGTGGGGCCACCAGTGTCCGTAGCGGCTCCAGCACTTTCTATCAGGACGTCGCCCTTGCCGCCCTGCCATCGTGGGCACCTGGCCTCTCACCCAGGATGACTCCGGCGGGCCTGTTCATCTCGCCGGATCAGGGCGATTCCCTACTGGCCGATCCGGACCTGGCCCCACTGGCGACGCTGAGCGGTGGAGTCAAGGAGCCCCAGGATCTTGCATACCTCACCCGTATCAACCTCAAACGCGGTGCTGAAGTCATCAAGACCCGGGCCAACCCACGGGCAGGCCTTCCGGAGCAGGACCCCCGCGAGCTGGTCTACAACGTGGACCAGATCGGAGCGATCGTCAAGGCGGCCAAGGGTGCCGGCGTCCTCTGCCACGCCTACAGTGCCGAGGGAATTGACGGCGCGGTCCGGGCCGGTGTCCGCAGCATCGAACACGGCGTCTTCATGACGGAGAAGACCATCCAGGACATGGCCCGGCGCGGCACTTTCTTCACTCCCACCATGGATGCGATCACCAGCATGGCCAATTCCACCAACCCCATCCTGGCCGCCCGCGGTAAGGAATACACGCCCATCCTGCAGGCCGCAGTCCGGGCAGCCAAGGATGCCGGAGTCACGATTGTGGCCGGAACCGATTCCTTCGGAACGGATGTCACTCCAATCGGAACGGAAGCACGGCTGCTGGCTGAAGCCGGCCTCACACCGGTGGAAGCTCTCCAAGCCGCCACCACGAATGCTGCCCGTTTGCTGGGACGCGGCGAAAGCGTGGGGCGCCTGGTGCGTGGCTCGATGGCCGACGTCGTGGTGGTTGACTCCGATCCGCTGACGGATGGCTCCGCACTGGAGAAGGTCAGCACGGTGATCGCTCAAGGTGTTGTAGTCCGGACGAACCTCTAGTCATGGCACCCCGCCGAGATCGCGGGAACACTGCTTGATCACCCGGACAGGAGCGGCGATCCCGCAGCGTTCCCGCGACCTCGAGGCACGCAGTCACATCCATTGACATGTGACCAATTGGTCACCTATTCTGGGCCCATGGACGTAGTGTTCAAGGCCTTGGCAGACCCAACCCGCAGGGAACTCCTGGATGAGCTGTTCCGCGAGGACGGTCAATCTGCCTCGGCCTTGGGAGCCCGGTTCGAGATGACCCGTTTCGGTATCGCCAAGCACCTCAAGCTTTTGGAAGATGCAGGATTGGTGGTCACCCGCCGTCGGGGGCGCGAAAAGCTGCACTTCCTGAATCCGGTTCCCATCCGCCTCATCCACGATCGCTGGGTGAGCAAATACGCAGAACCATGGGCCGCTGCCCTCAGCGACCTCAAATCCAGATTGGAAAGTCCCATGGAAAAGATCTTCGAAATTTACATCAAGACCACCCCGGAGCGGCTCTGGGAAGCCATTACCAATAGCGAGATCCGCAGCAAATACCAGTTCGGAAACACCTTCACCTCGGACTGGACTCCGGGCAGCCGCTTCGAGATGCACAACGTCAAGGCGGACGCGCCACTCGGCGAGGGCGAGAACATCGAGGTGGATCCCCCACGCCGGCTCGTCCAAACCATGCGTGCGCTCTGGGGCGAGGATGTGAAGGCCGAGGGAACCTCGCGGGTCACCTGGGAAATTGAGCCCGTCGGCGACTCATGCCACCTCACTGTGACGCACGATCAGCTCCGCGAAGGTGCGAACGACCAACTGTACGGCGGCTGGCCCATGATCCTCTCGGGCCTCAAAACCTGGCTGGAAACCGGCGAAACCCTCACCACGCCCGGCTCGCTCATGTATGCGTAGTCACTAAAGGACTACAGCTTAAAGAGGGCGACGACGGCGGGCCGCTGCCGCCGTCGTCGCCGATACCTCAGGCTTCCGCCAGTCAGGCGACCGGCGCCGCTGCCTGAGCCTCAGTCAACCAGGCCGCCTGCATGGTACCCAGCAGGTGCGGTGCGAAGTCCTCGCCGATTGCCAAGACCACTCGGCAACGTGCACCGCGCTGCTCAGGGAATCCCGCGTACTGGCCACGGAGATCGCAGACCGTCTGACCGCGGCCGGGTCCGTCGGTGGTATCTACCTGGACCCGGACGGTCGGCGCCAGTGTGAGTTCCACACCCCTGACAGCGATGGCTGCGGCAAGGGGATCGTGCATCGCCGAGCAAGCCCGGCCGAAAATGTCGATGTAGAAGCCGAAGTAGTACCCAAGCATTTCGCCCAGTGCCTGCGAGACCGGGTGTTCGGTGGCGAGCAGTTCCTGGCGGTGGTTTTCCTCCAGGACGTTGGTCATGGTGACATCCAACGGCACCAGCGTCACGTTCCAGTCGGCGGCCAGCACTTCGGCGGCAGCCTCGGGATCGTTGGCGATGTTGGCCTCGGCAACGGGCGTAATGTTTCCCGGGGCCAGCGCTGCGCCGCCCATGATGGTGACCTCGGCGATCAGCTCAGGCAGTCTAGGTTCCAGGCGCAGGGCTTCGGCGATGTTGGTCAACGGGCCGATGGCCACAAGGCGAAGCTCTCCCGCATATTTGTGCGCCATTTGGACCAGCAGCTCCGCGGCCGTGGCCTTGACGGGTTCACGGTCGGACGGGACCAGGTCCACCCCGCCGATGCCGTTGTCACCGTGGACGTGCGGAGCGCCTCCGTGGAAAGAGCCAACCTGCGGATCGTGGGCGCCAATAGCCACGGGAACGTCCGGGTGGCCGGCCAAGTTCAGCAGGTCCAGGGTATTCCGGGCCCCGCCTGCCGCACTGACATTGCCGCTCACGGTTCCAATGCCGACGAGGTCCGCCCGGGGGGAGGCCAGGAGGTAGGCCAGGGCGAGGGCGTCGTCGATGCCGGTATCACAGTCGAGGAAGAAGGGGGCGGGCTGGGTCATTTTGGTCTCTCGTTTCAGGTGAAGCGGACTGCTTGTTGTGCGGAGTGGGCTGAAGCTGCGGTGAGTTGCACGCGCAGCCGCGTGCCGACGTCGTGCGTTAGATCTTTTCGCCCTTGGGGGCCGCGATAAACATGCTGACTATGAAGGCGAGTGCCGTGATGGACACTGAAATCCAGAGGGCCGCCGAGTATCCAGCTGCGGTGCCCTGGCCTGCGAACGGTGCAACAACCACGACGCCGAGGCTCGCCCCGATGCCGAAGGAAGCACCGTTGATGCCCGGCAGCGCGGCTGGCGCTTCCTTGGGCGAGAGCAGCACGGACAGGCCGTTGATGGCGGTGAGGAAGAACCCGTTGTAGAAGATGCCCAGAGCGGCGATGGCGATGAGGACTGCTACCTGGTTGTGGGCGAATAGCGCCGCAACGATTGCGCAGGCGAGGCTGGTTGCCGTGCCGACGCGAACGGTCTTGATCCAGCCGCGGCGGTCGGCGATCCAGCCGGCGAGCGGAGCCGCGAACACGCCAATGAGCGCTGCGGGTGTGAGGAACAGCAGGGCTGCGACCGAAGCTGACAGTCCGAAGCCGTTTTCTTTATCCTGGCTCAGCAACACAACAGTGAAGTTGATGATGGCGAAGATGCCCGCGAGCGTCAGCACGGTGGTGGCGATGACGGGCCACACCTGGCGTGAGCGGAGGTGGTGAACGGCCACGAGAGGGGTTTCGCGCTTCTTCTCGATGAGCCAGAAGGCCGTGAATGATGCGATGCTTCCGGCAAGCAGGCCGAGCGCTGCGGGCGAGGTCCAGCCAGCCGAAGATCCGGTGGACACGAAGTAGGTGATGAACACCAGGAACACGGACAGCGAACCCGCGCCCCACCAGTCCATCCGGCCCGGAGCAACGGCTGACTTGCCGCTCGGGACCACTTTAATGACACACACGACGGCGATTGCGGCCAGTACCAGGACAGCGACAAAGATCGATTGGAAACCAAGGGTCTCAGCCATGAGTCCGCCGAAGTAGCCATCCACGCCGCCCACGCCGCCGTTGATGGCAGCGATGATGCCGATGGATGTTCCGAAGAGTCGGGCGGGCAGGTATTCGTTCAGGACGATGTAGGAAAGCGCAAAGATGGCACTGGAAACACCTTGCATGAAACGGCCGGTGACCAGCAACGGCAAGGTGGGGGCGAAGATACACAGCACGGTTCCCGCGCCCATGATGGCCAACACCAGGAGGAGTGCATTTCGGCGTCCGATGAAGTCGCTCCAGCGGCCGATCACGGGTCCAGCGATGGCGCCGGCGAGGAAGAACATCGACTGCACTTGGGCCACGGCCTCGGGCGTCTCGCCGAAGAAGGAGCCGATGTGTGGCAGGGCCGGAGTGATCATGCTGGCGTTGAGCTGGAATGCCAGCACGGCCAGGACCAGCGTGGTGATCAGCAGCGCGGCGGCCTTGCCGTGGAAGCGGCCTTCGTCTGTGGCCGCTTCAGTAGCTGATGTCAGCTGTGATGGAGCGTGCTGGTCAACAGACTGGGGATCTGCAGGCTGCGGGTCAACCGCGGTATTGGGGATGTTCACATCAAACTCCTTTGTCCGAGGGCGCGGGCGGCGCCACGAGATGTGAGTTGTTATACAAGCATGTATTACGAGCTTGTGCAACCTATCACAGTCATCCGGTACAGTATCCGTAACCCATCTCAAGTGAGGCACCCTTGACCGACAACGCCGTCCAGTTCCTGTCACGACCCATCGCCGCCCAACCCGGGCAGCCTTTGCGCGTCGCGGCCTACTCCCGAATCGCCGAAGCGATCCGGACCAAAATCCTGCCGCCGGGTTCCTTGCTCCCCACGGAGACCGAGCTAGGCAGCATGATGGACGTCAGCCGTACCGTCATCCGGGAGGCGCTGATGTTGCTGGAAGAAGATGGCCTCACCCGGGCACGGCGCGGAGTTGGCCGGTTTGTTGCCGATTCGCTCCCCCGCATCGGCATTGAACACATTCGACCGTTCGACCAGCTTCTTGGCGGGTCCGACCAGGACATCCAGGTCAAACGGGTAGCTGCGATCACGCAACCGGCGTCGGAATTCGTGGCACCAGGCATCGGCGTCCAGCCTGACGAGGACGTGTGGTTCTGGGAAAGCGTGCTGATCCGGAACGGTGAGCCCCTGGCGCATCTCCAGGAGAACGTCGCCCAAGGAATCCCCGAAGCCGAGGCCCTGTCCGAAGCTGCAGAAGCTCCCACGCTTTCCGCCTCAACGCTCCTGGAGGTCCTCAGCGGGCTGCCCGGCGCGACCCTTGGCCCCGGGGAATGCCAGATCAGCCTCAGCACCGCCGGTCCCAGCCGTGCCAAATTGCTGGGCCTCCGCCCCTCCGATCCCGTGCTGGTCCTCACCCAATACGTGCGACGGAACGGTTCCCCGTTCTACCTCGCCAAATGCCTGGTAGCCGCCAAGGCCGGGCACCTCTCCGTCATCCAGTCCTCCTGAATTTTCCCCTCCGCTAATTTCCCGAAAGGGTTCTCCCATGAGCACGTCCCTGCAGTCCCCTGCGCCCAAATTGGCCCCCTCGCTCACGGTGGTGGGCAGCATCAACCTCGACATCACCGCGACGGCCAACCGCCTCCCCTCGCCCGGTGAAACCGTTGGCGGAGGCGTTCTCCGCCAGCAACCCGGCGGGAAGGGCGCCAACCAGGCTGTTGCTGCGGCCCGGCTCGCCGGACACTCCCGCATGGTGGGGGCCGTAGGCCAGGACGACGCCGGCGCCAGCCTTCTCAGCGCGATGGCGGCCGCCGGCGTCGACGTCCACGACGTTTCCCGGGCGGATGCCGCCACAGGAACTGCCCTGGTGCTGGTAGATGGCGAAGGTGAGAACCAGATAGTGGTGTGCCCCGGCGCCAACGCTTCAGTGAGCCTGGAGGGAGTCGCGTTCGCTGACGATGAGGCCGTCCTCTGCCAACTCGAAGTGGACCAGAACGTGGTGCTGGAAGCCGCGCGCCAGGCCAAAGGGTTCTTTGTCTTGAACGCTGCCCCTGCTGCGCCGATCATTCCCGAGCTCTTGGAACGGTGCAACCTGGTGATCGTGAACGAGACGGAGTATGAACTCATTCCTGCGCTCCGCGACGCTCCCCTGGTTGCTGTGACCTACGGCGGCGACGGTTCGGCGATCTTCGTCGATGGCGAAAGGGTGGCCGACGCTCCGGCAGTGCGAGTCACTGATATTGCCAACACCATCGGAGCCGGGGATGCCTTCTGCGCCGCGCTGGTCCTGGCGCTCCGGTCCGGACTTGAGTACGCGCATGCCCTCGCTGTAGCCAACGCCGTTGGTGCCGACGCTGTCAGGGATAGTTCCTCGCAGCCTGCGCTGCAGCCGCTGGAGCACTACATTGAGGCGACGCGGACTGCGGCTCAGCCTGCCTGACCAGCGGAAACGTTGTCGGCGCGCAGGATCAGGACTCACCACGGAATCGCCGGGGCCCAGCAACGGCTCAGCCAACAATGCGGAAGTCGTCGAACTCCCCGGTGGCCTTGGACAACTCGTGGTCGACAAGGTCAACCCTGCCGGGCGCACGTGCGGATTTCAGCCAGCCCAGCATGACCTCGATGTCTTGTTCCAAACCCTCGGCCACCAATTGCACGGAACCGTCCGCGCTGTTTCGGACTGTGCCGGTCAGCAGGAGTTCGTCCGCTTTCCGGGCCGTCCAGTAGCGGAATCCCACGCCTTGAACAACGCCGGTGATGCGGGCTGTGAGGCGAAGGGTTTCGTCAGTCATGGAACCACCTTAACGAGACCTGCCCTCGTTCGTCCCACTCACCGTACAAAGGGATGTGGGACGAACAGGGGCAGGTTGCGAGCCGGAAATAAACCTAGCCGACCACAATGTCCCGCGTCGCGTGGCTGTACGTGATGGTGACCGGACCGCCGTCGTGGTTCAACTCGTGGTTCGCGCCATCACGGGCGCCAAACGCACCGTAATTCTCGTCCCATGAACGATTCAGTGCGATCTTGTAGGTGTAAAAACCGGCGGGCAATTCAGCCGTCAGCGTCCACACCTGGACCAGCGGGTTGAACTCCATCTGGGCTTCGTCGTACTGCGGCGCCCAATCCTCGGGTGCTCCCAGGATCTTGTTGAAGTCCCCTGCGATGGCAACAGCGTCAGGCTGCGGCAGGGTCTCGACGGCGGAGGCCGCCGCTGCTTTCGCCGGCGCCTTGCTGGCGGACCTCTTCGCGGCGGGCTTCTTCGCCGCGGGTGCAGCCGCCGCGGAGGAAGCCTTGGCTGTTGCTGCTTTGGCCTTCGGCGCGGAGACCTTGGCTGCAGCGACCTTCGGCTCAGCTACATCAGCAGCCGCGACTTTAGGCTCGGTGGCCTTCTTCGCGGCGGCCCGCTTGGTTGCAGCTGTCTTCTTGGCTTGGGGCTTCACAGGCGGGGCCGTCGGAACGGCGACGTCGGCCGGTACCGGAGTTCCGGCGTCGAGCGCTGCTCCAAATTCCTCTGCGTCCGGGAAAGCTACTGTCGCCCGCAGGCCGTCCTCCGGAATGGTCCAACCCGAACGGCCCTTGACCAGCCAGCCAGCCTTGACCAGCTTGGCTGAGGCCGACGTCAGGGTCTTGTGGCCGCGGGGAATGCCGCCACTGAGAAGTTCAGCCTCATGGTCATTGAAAGGTACTCGGACGATCGCTTCGGCCAGCACCTCGCCGGCGTTCAACGTGGCCCCGGACCATACGCTCTCGGCGAGGATGTCCAGTACGGCCTTCAGACGAAGGTTGGTGTTCTCGGCGGTATTCGCGCCCATGCTTCTCCTTCAACGGTGGATACTCCCTCAAAGTTTGCCAATGAATTGTTAATTCCCGCGACTGCAGAAGGTAAACACCGTGTGTCGTGACTGAGTGTGACATCACAGACGCCGCAAGTGATCTACGGGTCTCGGCTGCCGTGCTTTAAGCGGGTGTTACGGACGCCTTGACCCACTCCGTGACCTCGTCCAACAGCACCGCCTTGCGGGCGTCACTGGCGAAGGAGGACCGGATGGAGTTGGCAGCCAGGGTGGCCTGCTCAGGAACCGAGAATTCCAGGACCTTGACCAGTTGCTCGAAGTTGTCGTCCACGTAGCCGCCAAAGTAAGCGGGGTCGTCCGAATTCACGCAAACGTTCAAGCCAATCGCCAACATCTCCGGCAGGGGGTGGTCAGACAGCTTATCCACCGCACGGAGCCGGACATTGGAGAGCGGACAGACGGTCAAGGGAACCTGTTCAGCGACGAGTCGTTGCACTACGTCGGTGTCTTCCATGCAGCGGATGCCGTGATCGATCCGCTCTACATGGAGCAGATCCAGCGCCTGGGTGATGTAGGAAGCCGGTCCTTCCTCTCCCGCGTGCGCGATCCTCCGCAAGCCGGCCTCCCCGGCGCGCTGGTACAGGCGCTCGAATTTCGACGGCGGATTCCCCACCTCTGCGGAGTCCAAGCCGATGCCGGCGATCGGAGCGTGCATGGCCAGGAGCTGGTCCAGGACCTCAAGCGCCGAATCCTCGGACATGTCGCGCAGGAACGCAGCGATGAGGAGGGTGGAGACCCCGAAATCTTCCTCGGAGGTGGCCAGCGCGTTGGCCACGCCATTGACGCAGGTTTCCAGGGCCACGCCCCGGGAGGTGTGGGCCTGGGGGTCCATCATGATTTCCGCGTGGCGCACTCCCCCGGCAGCAGCCCGCTCCAGGTAGGCGCGCGTCATGTCGGTGAAATCCTGCTCAGTCTGCAGGACGGCCATGTTGGCGTAGTAGAGGTCCAGGAAAGACTGCAGGTCAGTGAACTCGTACTTTTCCCGGAGTTCCTCAATATCTTCGTACGGCAATTCGATGCCGTTTCGTTCGGCCAAAGCAAAGATCAGCTCTGGCTGGAGAGTCCCTTCGATGTGCAGGTGCAGTTCGGCAACCGGAGGCGCCGTGGTCGTAGTTTTCTCGCCAAAAGTTTCCACCCGTCAACTCTAGGCCCCAACACCGGCACGTGTCCCGGAGCACTCAACTTGGTTCTCACGCCCTGCACCCTCAAACTGAAAGGATGCAGACTTTCCTCCCCTTCGCCGATTTCCGTGAGAGTGCCGCGGCGCTCGACACTTCAAGGCTCGGCAAACAGCGCGTCGAAGCCCTCCAGGTTCTCCGCGCGTTGGTGATCCCGGAGTACGGTTGGCAGTCCCACCCCGCCGTGCGCATGTGGATGGGCCACGTCCCCGCGCTCACCATGTACGGCCTGGCCATGGCCGACGAGTGGATTGCCCGCGGCCACCCGGACAACACGCGCACCAACATCACGGAGTTTGCCCCGCAGGCGGCCCACCCGGATTACGCCTCCAGGATCATCATGCCGCCGTGGCTCGGACACGAGGACCTGCACCTCAGCCACCGCTCCAAGCTGATTTCCAAGGATCCCAAGCACTACTCCCAGATCTTCCCCGGCACCGAGGAAAAGCTGGAGTACGTGTGGCCGGAACCCAAGCACGAGTTCCACCCGGAGGACCCGGAAGAGGATCGCTTGTTGATCCTGCGCGCCAACGTGGAAGACCTCCGTCCGGAGCAACTCACCACCGTGGCCATGCCGCCGCACGGCAAGGCCCGTGCGGCCGCACCGTCAGACCCGGACGAGTACCAGTTCGTGTACGCCGAGGAGAAGTCCCGCCGCCAGGTTAAGGGCCCCAAGAAGCGGCCCGTCAAGCAGCTCGAGAAAAAGCCCACGCGAAAGCGCCAAGCACAGGAACAGGCGTTCAATACCCTGCCCGGCAAAACCGAGCTCGCCGTGCCCTTCGACGGTGGCCAAATCTTCGCTGTCGGCCTGATTCAGGGCCGACCCATCACTGTTGACGGCCGGTTCGCGCGCAACTTCGAGGTCACCAACGTGATCAAGCGCACCGACTTCGACTACCCCGCACTGCTTCAGGATCCGCGGGTCTTCTTCCCGGTCCCGGCGCCTGCGCTGTAGCTGCGCCCTTTCAGCAACGCCCGATGGCGGCGGCCAGGTTCTTTTTCAGCGGAACCCGGCTGCCGCCGTCGTTGTTTACTGCGTGCGGCGAGAGCTGTGTGAGACGGTGGAGGCACGCACCTAGGCAGGGAGGGCCATGGATTTCCAGCACGTCATCGAAGAAGTCGGCCGGTACATGGACTTCGCGGGGGTGGCAGTCATGGTGATCGGGGCCCTGGTTTCGGTTCCTCTGGCCCTGCGCGGGTATCAACCACAACGTGCCAGGGGACTCGCTCCTTTTTCTCCCTACCGCTCATATCGGCAACTGCTGGGCAGGTCCATCCTGCTGGGCCTCGAACTTCTGGTGGCCGCCGACATCATCCGTACCGTCGCCGTCACGCCCACCTTTGAAAGCGTGGGCGTCCTGGCCATCATCGTGCTGATCCGCACCTTCCTCAGCTTCTCCCTCGAGCTCGAAATAACGGGCCGCTGGCCCTGGCAGAAGGAAAAAAGCGCATGATGCAGCCGTGGAGCCCGGACATCCTTGGCGAAGGATTCGAGCAACAAACGCTAAAGCTCGACGGCGGCGCTACCGCCACCTTGGTGCGGTACCTTGGCTCGGCGCCGGAGTCGCTCGCGGTCTCCGGCGAAACTCCGGACGGCGCTGGAATCGACGCAGATGTTCTTTACGTCCATGGCTGGTCCGACTACTTCTTCCAAAGGCATGTAGCGGAGTTCTGGCATCGGGCCGGCGCTCACTTCCATGCCTTGGACCTGCATAATTATGGTCGCAGCCTGCGCCCGGGACTGGTGCCGGGCTTCGTCACCAACCTTGCGGATTACGACGCCGACATCGAGGCGGCGCTGTCAGCCATGGGCCGCTCTGGCGTTCCGGGCGTGGACCGGCCGCTCATCCTGTTGGGACACTCTACTGGTGGGCTCACCCTCAGCCTGTGGGCCGCGCGCCATCCTGGCGTCGCATCGGCCGTGATCCTCAACAGCCCTTGGCTGGAATTCCAGGCGACCGAGCTGGGCAGGCGGGCGATCGCACCCCTCGTGGGGCTCCACGCCCGTCTTCATCCTCTGGCGCCGCTGCCGCCAGTAGATCCGGGCATCTACACCCGGGCCGTATCAGCCACCCTTGACGGCGAATGGGAATACAACCTCGAGTGGCGGCCTGACCGTGGATTCCCCATCACTCCGGCCTTCCTCGACGCCGTGTTCCGTGGCCAAGCGACCGTCGCAGCAGGTTTGGGCATCGAGGTCCCTGTGCTCGTGTTGCTCTCGGACAAAAGCTACCTGCAACCAAAGTGGTCCGCCGATGCGCTCACCGCTGACGTGGCACTCAACGTCGATGCCGTGGCCCACCGCGCGTTGTCCCTGGCGGACACCGTCACGGTGAGCCGGCTGCCCAACGCATTCCACGACATCTTCCTCTCGCCGGAACCCGTCAGGCGCCAGGCATTCGAACGCATCGGGCGCTGGCTACCGATGGCACTGCAAGCTTCAAACGCAGAGGTGTGGGAGGCCAGGACCGCGGGTTTGTAGGCCGCACCTTATTTACCCAGTCCGGCCCTTCGCAACGCTTCAGCCATTGCTGTGTTGGCGGGAGCGGCCGGAGCCTGCTGGGGCTTGCCTTGGCGCGCGCCGCCCTGACGGCGATCGCCTTGGCCCTGCCGTTGTGAACCCTGGCCGCCACCGCGCTGAACGCCACCACGTTCGCCGCCTGAAGCACGTCCACCCGAGGTGCGCCCACCAGCAGCAGTGCCGGGTTCGTCGTCGAGCCTCAAGGTCAGGGAGATGCGCTTACGCTCGGGATCGGCCTCCAGCACCTTGACCCGTACCACCTGGCCGGACTTCACGACCTCCCGTGGGTCTGAGACGAACTTGTTGGACAGCGCCGAGACATGGACCAGCCCGTCCTGGTGCACTCCGACGTCCACGAAGGCGCCGAACGCGGCCACGTTTGTGACTGTGCCTTCCAGGATCATGCCGGGCTTGAGGTCGGAGATCTTCTCGATGCCTTCAGAGAAGGACGCCGCCTTGAACGCGGGACGGGGGTCGCGGCCGGGTTTCTCCAGCTCGGACATGATGTCCTTGACCGTTGGCAGGCCGAACGTGCCATCGACGAATGCCTGCGGATCCAACGCCGTGGCGGGACCGCCCCCGGCTGCTACGAGGATCTTCCGAGCCACCGAATATGCTTCCGGGTGCACGCTGGAGGCATCCAATGGCTCCGCTCCCCCGGTGATCCGGAGGAAGCCCGCGCACTGCTCGAACGCCTTGGCACCCAGCCGGGGCACCTTCTTGAGGTCGCTGCGCTTAGCGAACGGCCCATTCTCGTTCCGATAGGCCACGATGTTCTCGCTCAGCAGCGGCCCGACGCCGGCCACGCGGCTAAGCAGCGCGGGCGAGGCTGTGTTCACGTCCACGCCCACGGCGTTCACGCAGTCCTCCACCACGGCATCCAGCGAGCGGTCAAGCTTGGCGGCGGTGACATCGTGTTGGTACTGCCCCACGCCGATGGACTTGGGTTCGATCTTGACCAGCTCGGCCAAGGGGTCCTGAAGCCGACGGGCAATGGAAACAGCACCGCGGAGCGAAACGTCCATGCCCGGGAGTTCGGAAGCCGCGAGCGCGGAGGCTGAGTACACCGAAGCCCCGGCCTCGGACACCACCAATTTTTGGATCCCCTTGGAGCCTGAAGCTTCGAGGGATTTGATGAGTTCCGTGGCCAGCTTGTCCGTTTCCCGGGAAGCCGTTCCGTTGCCGATCGCCACCAACTCCACGTTGTACTGCTTGGCGAGCCGTCCGAGCGTGGCCAAGGCCTCGTCCCACTTTTTCGCGGGTGCGTGCGGGTAGATGGTGTCCGTGGTGACAACCTTGCCGGTTCCGTCCACGACAGCCACTTTCACGCCGGTCCGGAGTCCTGGATCGAGGCCAAGCGTTGCCCGGTTGCCGGCTGGTGCGGCAAGCAGGACATCCCGCAGGTTGGCGGCGAACACTCGAACCGCTTCATCTTCCGCGTCGGCGAACATGCGGCCGCGAAGGTCCGTGGTCAGCCGATCCAGAATGCGTCCCCGCCAAGCCAGCTGCGCGGTTTGTGTCAGCCAGGCATCCGCAGGCCGCCCCTGATTGGCGACCCCAAGGCACTTGGCCACCGCATTCTCATAGCGGCCGCGGGCGGCGGCCAGGGCGTCGTCGTCGGCGGGGTCGGCCTCGGCGAGGTCCAGCTCAAGGACGCCGTCCTTCTCACCGCGCAACAGGGCAAGAACGCGGTGCGACGGCATGCCTGACGGCACCTGGGTGAAGTCGAAGTAGTCCTTGAATTTCTGGCCCTCGGCTTCCATGCCTTTCTTGACGCGCGACACCATGCGTCCCTGCTTCCAGAGGCGTTCACGGAGGTCCTCCGCGAGGTCGGCGTCCTGCCCGACGCGCTCCACCAGGATTGCGCGGGCTCCTGCGAGCGCCGTGGCGGCGTCGTCGATGGAGTGCTCGGCGTTCAAGTACTTTGCGGCTTCGGTGGCGGGGTCCAGTTGCGGGTTGGCCAGCAGGACATCGGCCAGCGGCTCCAGTCCCGCTTCGCGCGCGATCTGTGCTTTGGTGCGGCGCTTGGATTTGAACGGGAGGTAGATGTCCTCCAGGCGCGCCTTGGTATCGGCCCCGACGACGGCGGCTTCCAGTTCCGGGGTCAGCTTGCCTTGGGCGGCGATCGCTTCCAGGACGGACTTGCGTCGTTCTTCCAGCTCACGCAGATATCTGAGGCGTTCCTCGAGGTCGCGGAGCTGGGTGTCATCGAGCGTCCCGGTGACTTCCTTACGGTAGCGGGCGATGAAGGGGACGGTGGATCCGGCGTCGAGCAGTTCCACCGCGGCCTTGACCTGCCAGGTCTTGACGCCGAGTTCTTCGGCGATCAGGGCATGGATGGCGGCATCAGCTGACTGGAGTTGGAGATTTGAAGTCACCATGACAGTTTGCCTCACATAGCCGACAGTTTCCGAAGGCGGTATGGGGAAGGCCTATCCCGCGGGCGCCGTTAGTGCTGTAGTTGTCCCATGCAGGAACTGCTCATCATCCTTCAGGACGGGTTTGATTCCGATGACGTAACAGTGACCGTCAACGGCAAGGAAGCCGTGTCTGAGAGGGGTGTGTCCACCAAGTCCCTGTTGGGGATGGCCGACGAATTAACAGTTGAGCTGCCGGCGAAGGGCGCCACCGTGGGTGTGGAGGTCGGCAGCCGAAAACTTAGCGCCACGAAGAAGCTCGCGGGGAAACCCAAGAGCCTGCTGGTTTCGATTGAACACGGCGAGCTCGTGTTGCGTGAAGGAACGGGCCGCGAGGCGTTCCTCTAAAGGGATGCCTCGCGGCGGCTGGGTTGGGTTGTCAGTGTGGCTTGGGATATCAGTGCGACATGCGCTCCTTGGCTGAAATGTGCTCCACCATCTCGCCGAGGCGCTGTTCTGCATAATGGTTGCGCGCGATATCGCCCTGGCTGATGATGCCTACCAACTTGTGGTCGCTGATGACGGGCAAGCGGCGCACCTGATGTTCTTCCATCATGGTGACGGCCTCGTCAACGTTGGCATCGGCGTCCACCCAGAAGGGCTTGCCGGTGGCGAGTTCGCTGGCGCGTACTTCCCGGGCGTCCCTGCCTTCTGCCAGACACTTGACCACGATGTCGCGGTCGGTGATGAAGCCGGTGAGCTTGCCGTCGTGGCCGCAGATGGGAAGTGAACCGCAGTCCATATCCCTCATCAGCCTGGCGGCTTCCTGAAGAGTCTTGTCCTCTTCGATGCACTGAGCGTTGGTTGTCATGAATTCACGTACGGCACTCATGGGTCCTCCTTCATCGATTGGGGTCATCGACGCGGGGCCTCTCGGCACCGACGCCGATGATGTCAGCCTACGCTCGGTGGCTATCTGTGACTAGGCGAATTCTGCACCCTTTGCATAGTCCGTTTCCCGCTGCTATTCGGCGATGTCCTCGGCCCACAATTCGGGGTGTTCCTCCTGGAATGTGCGCATCATGTCCACACAGCGGGGGTCGTCCAGCACCACGACTTCCACGCCACGTGAACGCAGGAGGTCGAATTCGCCGGGGAACGTTTCGGCCTCACCCACCACAACCCTCGGGATTTTGAACTGGATGATGGTTCCCGTGCACATCGCGCATGGTGCCAAGGTGGTGTAAAGGGTGGTGTCGCGGTAGCTCCTCTGACGCCCGGCGGCCCTCAGCGCGGACATCTCGCCGTGCGCGATCGGATCGCCGTGCTGGACGCGTTCGTTGTGACCGCTGGCAATGACTTCCCCTCCGCGGGCCAATGCGGCTCCAATCGGGATGCCGCCCTCGCTGAGGCTCTTTTGCGCGGCTTGGTAGGCGGCTTCGAAAGCGGGATCCGGGGTCGGGGCAGTTTCAGTCATGCGTGCAGTCTAAAGTGGCTACGCCCTATATTGTCAGGGCCCGCTGATAGCTTGGCTGCAAGGGTTTAATCACGGCATCGGAAAGGCAGGTGGGTCGCGGTGTTCTTTCTCGATCCTCAGATCGCGGGCGCCCGGCCGGACTTGGTGTTCTCGGCCAGCGACCTCGTCATCGCTGCCACCTGCGAGTACCAGTTGCTCCGGAAACTCGACGAAAAACTGGGCCGCACGCCTAAGCCGGACTTCGCAGCCGACGCCATGTTGGAGCGCACAGCCAAGCTGGGCGACGTCCACGAGCACCGGGTCCTGGATGATTTCATGGCTGAGTTCGGGCCATGGGATGCGGCCACGGGAAAAGGCGTTTACGACGTCGTTCCCGCCTCTGCTATGGACCGCGCCACCCTTTCGGCCAAGCATGCGGAATCCATCGACGCCCTACGCTCCGGAGCGGACGTCGTCTTTCAGGCCGCCTTCTTCGATGGCCAGTTCCATGGCCGATCCGACTTCCTGGTGAAGCGCACCGGCGGGCAGTACGCGGTCTTCGACACCAAGCTCGCGCGGCACGCCAAGGTCACAGCCCTCCTGCAGTTGGCCGCCTATGGAGATCAACTCATCCAGGCAGGGATCTCACCGGATCCCACTGTCACCCTAGTGCTGGGTAACCGCGTCCACAGCCACCACCCCCTTGCCCAGATCCTTCCCGTCTTGAGGGAACGCCGGGAACGCTTCCTTGGCATGACCGAGACGCACGTTTCGGACAACGGGCCCGTGGAATGGGGCGACTCCCGCTATTCCGCCTGTGGCCGGTGTGATTACTGCGCTGAGCAGGTGCAACTCCATCGGGATCTCCTCATGGTGGCCGGCATGCGGATTAGTCGGCGCAAGAAACTGATCGAGGCCGGCGTTACTACCATTGACGGACTGGCAGCCATGCCCGAGGCGGGTGACCCCACGCTGCTGCGGCTCCGTGAGCAGGCACGGCTGCAGACCGGAACAGGAACGCCTGATGGCACGGTCAAGTACATGGACAAGTCCGGTGAAACCAAAGCCATCAGCTACAACGTCCTGCCGGACCACACCTTGGGCAGGCTACCCGCTCCGGATCCGGGCGACATCTTCTTCGACTTCGAAGGCGATCCCCTGTGGCAGGACCCCGTCACGGGAAAGTGGGGGCTGGAGTACCTCTTCGGGGTCATCGAGAACCCTGTAGAACCCGGTGCCGAGCCAGTGTTCAGGCCCTTCTGGGCGCACTCACGGGCTGAAGAAGGCAAGGCCTTTGTGGACTTCCTTGAGTACGTGGCCAAGCGGCGGGCACAGTATCCCGGCATGCACATCTACCACTACGCTGCCTACGAAAAGACCGCTCTGCGCAACCTGTCCCTGACGCACGTGGTCGGCGAAACCGCCGTCGACGACCTCCTGCGCCAAAGTGTCCTGGTGGACCTCTACGACACCGTCCGGCACAGCATCCGGATCTCGGAGAACTCATACAGCATCAAGAAGCTCGAGCCTCTCTACATGGGACAACACCTTCGCTCGGGTGACGTGACCGACGCCGGCGCCTCAGTTGTTGCCTACGCGGACTACTGCATGGCAAGGGATACGGGAAACCCTGAAGAAGCAGCTGTAATCCTCGAAGGCATCCGGGACTACAACGAATACGACTGCCTTTCGACGCTGGAACTGCGCAACTGGTTGCTGGCCCGTGCTGCGGAGCGTTCCATCGTGCCCGTGGGTGGAACGGACGAAGCGCCCCTCACAGATACCGAACCTGACAAGACCGAACCAGAACAGTATGAGGCGGCGCCGGAAGAGAAAGCACTCTTCGACTACATCGCAGGACTGCCCGAGGACAAGAGAGCCACTCCCGATTCGCGCGCTATTGGCATCGTGGCCGCGGGAGTCGGGTACCACCGTCGCGAGGACAAGCAGCACTGGTGGGGCCACTTCGACCGTTTGGAAAGGCCAACCTCACAGTGGCCTGACGAGCGCGACCTCTTCGTTGTCGACCACGCCGAACTGCTGCAGGACTGGGCAAAACCGACACCTCGGAGCAACCCTGCGCGGCTCGTGAAACTCTATGGCCGGTCCGGTGACGGCGCGGGGCTGGAACCCGGGAAGAAATACTTCCGCATGTACGGCCCGCCTCTGCCGGACTCACTCCAAGGGAAGCGATCCGCCGCGCTTGGCCGTGCAGGCTGGAACGGAACCTTGGTCACGGAGGTCGGGGACCACGAGGACTTCGAAACAGTCACCATCGCCGAAGGCCTGCGCAAGGACTCCACGGCGTTCAGCCAACTGCCCATGGCGCTTACTCCGGATCCGCCCATTGCCACCAACGGACAGCGGGCAGCACTCGCGGCTTTGGCCACGAAACTCAGCGCTGCCCTGCCGCAGTGGCCTCGGGACTGTTCCTTGGATCTGGTGCGGAGGCAGCCTCCGAAGCTCCGTACACTGCCAGCTCTGCCAGCCGTCGCGGCCGGAGCTGACGGCTACGTTGATGCGATCACAACAGCCGTCGAGGACTTGGACGATTCGTACTTGGCCGTGCAAGGACCTCCGGGAAGCGGCAAAACGTACGTCGGATCGCATGTCATCGCCCGGCTCGTCGCTGCTGGCTGGAAAGTGGGCGTCGTGGCCCAGTCGCATGCCGTGGTGGAAAATATGCTCTGCGCTGCTGTGGAGAAGGCCGGAGTGGATCCCCAACGGGTGGCCAAAGAAGTCAAACACGACGACCCGGTGCCGTGGACACAATGCGCCAAAGGCGACGTGGAAGAACTGTTGTCCAAGCCGGGCGGGGCTTTGATTGGCGGAACAGCCTGGACCATGGTGGGCACTTCGGTTCCAGCGGGCTCGCTGGATCTCTTGGTCATCGATGAAGCCGGACAGTTCTCATTGGCAAACACCATGGCCGTCAGCAGGGCTGCACAACGACTTCTGCTTTTGGGTGACCCTCAGCAGCTTCCGCAGGTCACCCAAGGGACGCATCCGGAACCTGTTGATGAATCGGCACTCGGCTGGCTCTCGGACGGGTACAACACCATGCCGCCTGAACTCGGCTACTTTCTGGCGCTCTCATGGCGGATGCATCCAGAGCTCTGCAGCGCAGTTTCCGAGCTTTCCTACGACAACCGACTTGAAGCAGCCCCCGCGGCCAAGGAACGACACCTGGACGCTGTTGCTCCGGGCATTTCCTGCATCTACGTCCCGCATACCGGTAACTCAACGTCCTCACCCGAGGAAGCGGCGGAGGCGGTCCGACAAGTCCAGACCCACCTCGGCCTGACCTGGCTGGACCCTTCGGAATCGCCTGAGATCCGTCCCCTCGGGGAAACCGACATTCTGGTGGTCGCCGCGTACAACGCCCAGGTCCAGCTGATCAAGCACCATCTACGAATCGCCGGACTAGGCAAGGTGCGGGTGGGTACCGTTGACAAGTTCCAAGGTCAGCAGGCTCCGGTTGTGATCGTTTCCATGGCCGCGTCAGCAGCCGGAGAAGTCCCGCGGGGCATGGAGTTCCTGCTGTCCCGGAACCGGATCAACGTGGCGGTCTCGCGCGGTCAGTGGCGTGCCGTCGTCGTACGTTCACCCGAACTGACCAACTACCTGCCGACGCATCCCGAGGGTCTGGAGAATCTCGGCGGCTTCGTTGCCCTCTGCCAGCGCGGGGGTAGCTGAGGGCGAGACTTTAGCTAAGGGCGAGTTCGGCTGACCGCGAGGGCCTCGTCGAGGACTCGGCCGAAGTTTGTGGCGTCGTGGGCAAAACGGCCGAGGAAGAGCCCGGACACCCCGTTCAGCTGTGGCAGGAGTCCTGGTTTAGCCGATCCGCCGTAGATGATGGGTGTTCTGGACAAGCCATGCCGCGACAGTGAACCCCGCAGCGCGGCCACAACGTGCGAAACGTACTCTGCCGAAGCGGGTTCCGGGGCACCGATCGCCCATACGGGCTCGTAGGCAATGACCAGCTGGGAGGCAACCGACCAGTCTCCGGAAACTGCTGCCTTGATCTGCCGGTAAACCGTGTCCGCCGCTGCTGCCGGGTCCAGGATTTCTGGTTCCCCCACGCACAGAAGAGGTGTCAGGCCGGCGTCGACGGCGGCGCTCACCTTAAGCGCAATCATCGCCTCATCCTCAGCGAAGTACCGGCGACGCTCTGCATGGCCGATCTCCACGAGACTGACGCCGAGTTCCCCCAGCATCGACGGTGAAACCTCGCCCGTCCACGGCCCATCGGACCAGCTACAATTTTGGGCGCCCAGGACCAACGGCGTGCCTACAAGTAAACGCGCCGCCGCGGGCAGCACCGGAAACGACGGGATCACAAACGGGACCACCCGCCCGGCCGCGAGGGCCGGACGGGCGTCCACTTCAGCTACCAGCTGTTCCAACCATTCCAAGCTCTGCGCGTAGCCCATGTACATCTTGGTGCTCACACCGATAAAAAGGGTGTCAATAGCGGGCAGCTTCACGGACGACTACTTCCCCAGCAGTTCGTCGGCTTTGTTGCTGAAGCGCTTGGTACCAAACATCAGCAGAGCCGCCACGAAGGGCAGCACACCCAACGCGTAGACACCCATGGTTCCAGTGTCCGAGGCGGTGACCTGGTTGACCGTGGTGCGCAGGATCGGGGCAACGAACCCACCCAGGTTTCCGAGGGAGTTGATCAGACCGATGCCCGCAGCCGCAGCAGTTCCGGTGAGGAACGCCGTCGGGTACGACCAGCAGATGGGGCCTGTCGACAGGAAGCTGCACACCGCGAGGGTGATGAAGATGATGCCGACTGCCGGCATCTGGTTCGCGCCGGCCCATGCGGAGCCGAAGATGCAGAGGCCTGTGGAGATGAACAATGCCGTGCCCCAGCGGCGTCGGCGCACCACGGTGTTGGCAGCCTTGCCGATGAAGTAGCAGGCGAAGATGCCGAAGAACCACGGGATCGCGGCCAGGAGTCCGACGGCGATGCCCACCTTCTGCCCGGTCAACTGCGCCACCTGCTGTGGCAGGTAGAACGTCACACCGTAGACGGCGACCTGCAGGCAGAAGTAGATGACGGTGAAGTACCAGACCCGACCGTTGCGCATGGACGCCAAGACGCCGCGGGGACCCGTTTCTTCCTTCACGGTGTCCTCCAATGCCATGACATCAGACAATGCCCGTTTCTCTTCCTTGGTCAGGAACTTGGCGTCCTGGGGGCTGTTGATGAGGAAGAAGTAGGCGGCGATACCGGCCACGACGGCGAGCATGCCTTCTACGAAGAACATGACCTGCCAGCCGGCTACGCCCGGAACCTGGTCGCCGATGTTGATGAGCCACCCCGACAGCGGTGCACCCATCATCTGCGAGAACGGCTGGGCCAGGTAGAAGATGGCGAACATCTTCACGCGGACCTTGTTGGGGAACCACGCCGCCAGGAACATGATGACGCCCGGGAACAGGCCGGCCTCGGTGACGCCCAGCAGGAACCGGAGAATGATGAAGGATGTCTCGCCCTGGACAAAGGCGAAGCACGCCGAAACGATGCCCCACGTAATAGCGATGCGGGCGAGCCACACCTTCGCTCCGAACTTGGTGAGCAGCAAGTTGCTGGGGATCTCGAACAGGGCGTAGCCGATGAAGAAAATACCGGCGCCCAGCGCGTAAGCACCTGCGGTAATACCCTTATCCACTTCCAGCGCGGCTTCGGCGAAGCCAACGTTGGTGCGGTCAAGGAAGGCCACCACGTACAGGATGACGAGCATTGGCATGAGCCGCCGCGAGGCTTTGGAAATCGCCGATTTCAGGACCGGCGTATCCAGCAACTCCTGAGTGGAATTGGTGGAAACAGACATTGAAACTCCTCTTTGAGTGACAGGAAATGACTAGGGCAGCGCGATCAGCGCGGGAAGAAAATGAGCACCATGCCCACTGCGCAGGCGAGGACGCCCACGGCAAGGTAGATCTTGCGTTCTCGTGTCCAGGTCTTCACGGCAAGGGCCCTAGTGCATGTACAGTCCGCCATCCACATTCAGCGTCTGGCCGGAGATGTATCCGGAGTCCTCGCTGATGAGGAAGGCGATGGCGGCGGCGATGTCCCGGGTGGAGCCCACACGGTTCACTACAAGGTCCTTGGTGAGCTCATCCTTGCGTTCCTGGCTCAGCGTTCCGCCCATGATGTCGGTGTCGATGGGGCCGGGAGAGATGGCGTTGACGGTGATGTCGTACTCGCCAAGTTCACGGGCAGTTGCGCGGGTCAAGCCGATGACGCCGGCCTTGGCCACAGAGTACGGGGTCTTGGAGAACGTGCCGCCGCCGCGCTGGGCGGAAACGGAGGAGATGTTCACGATGCGACCTATCCGGTTCTTGACCATGGATTCGGCAACACGGCGGGTGGCGTAATGGACGCCGTTGAGGTTGATGTTCAGGACCCGGTCCCACTCAGCGGGTTCGAGTTCAAGGTAACCGACTGGCGAGCTGACACCGGCAACGTTGGCCAGCGCAACGATCTGCGGCAGCTCGGCCTCAAGTTCGTCAATGGCCGCACGGACCTCTGCTTCACTGGCCACGTTTGCGCCAACGCCGTGAGCCTGCACGCCGTACTCTGCCGCGATTTCCTTGGCTGCGATCTTGCAGGCGGCGTCATCAAGATCGATGATGCCGATGTTCCAGCCTTGGGCGGCCAGGTAGTTGACGGTAGCGCGGCCAATACCGCGTTCGGAGACGGCACCGGTGACGATTGCGGTGCGTTCAGCGGGGAAAGTCATGTGTTTCTCCTAGGAAGAGTTAGTTGATGGGGGCCGGGCCGAGCTCTTCAATGAGCTTCTGCATGGCGACGTAGGCCTTGTTGCGGTACGCGATGAGTTCGGGAGTGCGTTCGGCGGGGACGTTGAGGAAGCCTGCGCCGGTCTTGGTGCCGAGCTTGCCCGCTTCCACCAGGTCGGAGAGGATCTTCGGCGTCGCGAAGCGTTCCGGGAAACCGGTCTGCAGTGACTTGTAGCAGAAGTTGTAGACGTCCAGGCCGGCCATGTCGGCGATGGCGAACGGACCAAAGAATGGCAAGCGGAAGCCGAAGGTCGTACGCACCAGGGTGTCGACGTCGTCCGCCGTTGCGATTCCCTGCTCCACCAGCTGGGCTGCCTCGTGGAACAGCGCGTACTGCAGGCGATTCAGCACGAAACCGGTGACGTCCTTGACGACGGCGGTCTGCTTACCGGCCGCGTGGACCAGCTCGCGCGATGCGGCCACCGTTGCAGCAGAAGTCCCAGCGTGGGGGATGATCTCGACACCGGGAATGAACGGCGACGGGTTGGAGAAGTGCACACCCAGGAACCGCTCGGGATGGGTGACGGCTTCGGCGAGGGCAGCGATGGAGATAGTCGAGGTGTTGGAACCGATAACGGCATCCGGGCGGGCCGCGGCGCTGATCCGGGCCAAGGACTGGTGCTTGATGTCCAGGACCTCGGGCACGCACTCCTCGATGAAGTCGGCGTCGGCAACAGCTTCCTCAATGTCCTTGGCGGCCCACAGGTTCTGCTTCAGCAGTTCGGTTGAACCGGCCGGGAACAGGCCATCGGCAACAAACTGGTCCGACTCCACCAGCAGGCGGTCGTAGTTTTTCTGCGCTACCTCAGCGGAAACATCGGCAAGCGCAACGCGGGCGCCACCGAGCGCCAGCACCTGGGCGATGCCGCCGCCCATGTAGCCCGAGCCCACGACGGCGATCTTCCGGGCTGCGTTGTTAGCGGTGGGTCCGGTTGCTTCAGGAGTGGTCATGATCAGACTGCCTTCGTGTAGTCGGGCTCGTACGAGCAGATGGCGTCCACCTTGGCGGCGGAGGATGAGGTTTGGTCGAAGCGGTGGCCGAGCCACTCCCCTACTAGCTTTTTGGCCAGTTCCAAGCCAATCACCCGCTGTCCAAGCGTCAGGACCTGGGCGTTGTTGCTCAGCACGGACCGTTCCACTGAGTAGCTGTCGTGGGCTGTGACGGCGCGAATCCCGGGAACTTTGTTGGCCGCGATGGCCACTCCGAGTCCCGTACCGCAAATCAACAAGGCCCGGTCTGCTTCACCAACGGCAACCTTGCGGGCGGCATCCACGGCGACGTGAGGGTAGGCGGTGGAGTCATTGAAGCCAACGCCGACGTCCGTCACCGACGCCACGCGCGGGTCTGCTTCCAGCAACGCAACGAGCGCCTGCTTGTACTCGACACCGGCTTCGTCATTGCCGACGATGATGCGCCAGCCTTGGTTGTTGCTCATGCTTGGGCTCCGTTTCCGGCTGCAGCCGCTGAAGATGCGGTGGCCAATTGTGAATCGATGAAGTGGGAAATCCTGGTGGCGATCAAGCCAAAGGACACTGCGCCTGGATCAGGGTGGCCGAGGCTCTTTTCCGCGAGGGGCCGCGCCCGGCCCTTGAGCGGGCGAAGCTCAGCTGTCTTCGCGGCAGCGGACTCAGCTGCCGCAGCGGCAACTGCCAGTGCCCGATCAACCGGAGTTCCGCCGTCGAGCTCTTTGAGGAAGGCGTCCCGGAAGGGCAGGAGAGCGTCCACCATGGTCTTGTCCCCGGGATCGGCTTTGCCGAGTTCGGTAATGGCGCGGACGAAGGCCTTCACAGCGGCCGCCGCGTCCTCCGAGGTGTATGTTTCGCGGTTGCCTAGCGACAGCCCGGCAGCGATCACTGCGGAGCCCCACAGTGCCCCGGACGTCCCGCCGGCCCGTTCGCTCCAGGCTTCCCCGGCTGATGTCAGGATGCGCGCTACTGATCCGCCGGACGTGGCTTGTCCGGCCGCAGCGGCAGCATCCACGCCTCGGCGCATGCCAATACCGTGGTCGCCATCGCCTGCAATCGCGTCCAGCTTGCCGAGTTCCTCTTCATACTCGACGACGACGTCACGCACCTGGGCGAGGACGGACACTGCCTGCCTCCCGAGTTCAGCGGCTGCCGGGGTGGGCTGTTCGACGTCGGCGGTTTCGGCGTCGTCTATTGCTGTCTCCGCGCGAGGTGCACGAGGCGACATGCTGCCCTTGCGGAACGCCGGAGTGTCAGCCGGCGCGGCCCAGTACTGCTCAAGTTCATCGTCCAACCACAGCAACGTCAGGGAGAGTCCGGACATGTCCAGGCTGGTCACCAGCTCACCGCACTCGGGCTCCACCACTGTGAGGCCTGCAGCCGTCAGTAGTTTCTCGATCTTCCCGAACAGCAGGAAGAGTTCGTCATACTTCACCGTGCCAAGGCCGTTGACGATAGCCACCACGCGGTCCGCAGCGTCGTCAGGTTTGTCCGCGAGCAGCTTGGTGACCAGCAGCTCCGCCAGCTCAGAGGCAGAGGGCATCGGGTGTTCCGAGATTCCAGGCTCGCCATGAATTCCGAGGCCCAACGACATTTGTCCGGCAGGAACATGGAACAGCGGATCCTTGGCGCCTGGGAGCGTGCAGCCGTCAAAGGCCACACCCAGCGATCGCGTCCGGTAGTTGGTCTTGATGGCCAACCGCTCGACGTCGTCAAGGTTCAGTCCCGCTTCTGCGGCGGCGCCGGCAATCTTGAAAACTGTCAGGTCGCCGGCGATTCCACGGCGCTTCTCCAGTTGTTCGATCGGCGCACTGGCGATGTCGTCCGTCACGGTGACCGTGCGGGTTTCGATGCCCTCGGCGTTGAGCCGGAGCTGCGCCTGGCCGAAATGCAGGACGTCCCCGGCGTAGTTGCCGTAGCTGAGGAGGACGCCGCCGCCGGCATTGGCCGCCTTGGCGACGCGGTAAACCTGGCCCGCCGCCGGGGAGGCGAACATGTTGCCGCAAGCGGACCCTGTCGCCAGGCCAGGACCCACCAGCCCAGCGAAGGCCGGGTAGTGTCCCGAGCCCCCGCCAACCACCAGGGCCACCTGTCCGGACGGAACCTCCGTGGAGCGGACCACGCCGCCATCGACGCGTGCGACGTAGCCGCGGTTGGCAGCCACGAAACCGTCCAGCGCTTCATCGGCAAAGTCTGCCGGGTTGTCGAAGATCTGTGTCATTCCCTAGACTCCTGCGAATTCGGCCGCGGGCTGCTTGCGTCCCTGGGCCACCTGGCTCTGGCCGAGGTGGTAGCCGTCCGTTTTCGGGAGGACGTGCCTGCGGAGGTAGTCCTGGTTGCTGGCTGTGACGCTCAGGCCATCGCCGCCGTAGTGCTCTGTGCAGAGGATGCCCTGGAAACCGACGGAAAGCGCAACCTTGAAGGCCTCGCGGTAGTTGATGAGCCCGCTTTCCATGGGAGCCGGCATGGTGATGTAGCTGTCGCGGGCCACGTCTTCGTCGCGGATGTAGTTCTTCATGTGCCAGTAGTTGGAGTACGGCAGGGTCTTCGCCACCATTTCGCGCCAGTCCTCAATGGGACGGTGCAAGCGGATCAGGTTGCCGAGGTCCGGGTTCAGGCCAACGTTGTCCAAACCGATGTCCTGGACCAGCTGCACGGAGGAATCAGCGGTGCCAAGGTAGGTATCCTCGTACATTTCCAGCGAGATCAAGATGCCGGCTTCTGCCGCATGCTTTCCGAGTTCGCGGATCCGGGAAACTGCGTTGCCCCACGCTTCCTTGTCCCCCACGGGGTCCTTGTATCCCTCGACGGTCCAGAACCAGAGCTGTTTCTGCTGCTCCGGGGTGATTGCCTGGTGGAGCCCGAAGGACACAACTTCGCAGCCCAGTTCCGCAGCGGCGTCGATGGTGCGGTGGCTGTAGGCGAGGTTGTCGGCCCAATCGGTGGTGTGAATGACGCTGCGGCGGATGGCTGAGATGACCGGGACGCCGATGCCAACTTCGGCAGCGGTCTGCTTGAACTCGGCAAGTCGTTCCTTGCTGAGGTCGCCCGGACGAACCCAGCTGTCGGTGAGGTCCGCATTCGCGAAACCTGCCTCCTTCACTTCCTGCAGGACGGAGGCCCAAACGGAAGCGTCGGCGTCGTTGACGTGCTGTCCCGCGGCATCGGTGCCGGGGAACTGCAGGAGGGCCGCGGTGACTGGCCAATTGTCGGCGGTATACGCCATGATGATCACTCCTTCGTGGAATCCTGTTTCCTATAGGATTTACGAACCACGTGAAGCTGTCAACCCTTTTTGCGAAACTTCCTAGATCCTATATGTCTTACATATGGGTGTGAAGAGGGTCACGGAGCTCAGAAAAGGCCCGCCGGCTACGGCCAGCGAGCCCGCGCTTGCCCGTGAGCTAGTCCGAGGGTGCGTCCGCCATGGCGCGGCCACGGACCTTCTCGACGTGATCAACCATCATGGCCGCGGCCTTCTCCGGATCACCGCTGGTCATGGCATCCAGCACGGCCTGGTGCTCGGCAATAGCCTGCTCCGCATCGGTGATACCCACTCCCCCGAACAGCCGGAAGCGTTGAATCTGGCCGCCGAGGGTGTTGTAGGCCGCCAGCAGGAACTGGTTGTTGGCCTGCGCGGCGATGAGTTGATGGAAGCGCTCGTCGGCTTCGAGATAGCCACGGTATTCGGCGAATGTGCCGCCACGCGGGGCGGTCTTCAAATCTTCGACCGCCTGTTTCAGCGCATCCAGGCCGTCAGGGGTCATGCGCGAACAGGCCAGTCGGGCATTGACCGGCTCAATGGATAGCCGCGCTTCCATGAGCTCCGCGAAATCTTCCCGGGTGAACACGGGTGCCACGCGGTAGCCTTTTAGCGCCACGCGCCGGACCATTCCCGTGTGCTCCAGACGAGCCAACGCCTCCCGCACCGGGGTCGGGGAAACATCGAGTTCCCTCGCCATCCCATCGATGCTCACGGCAGCCCCGGGTTCCAAACGGCCATCCATGAGCCACTCGAGGAGGGCTTCGTAGACATGGTCGGCCAGCACTTGGCGACTGACGGGAAAGCCAGCGCGGGCAACGGTCGGGGAAGGATCAGCCATGCCACAAATCCTATAGGAACGCACGCGCCGGACGAGGAAGCGGTCCTGTCACATCTCACCCGATTTACCCAACCGGACGTTAAACCGCGACGTCGGCACCCGGACCTGGGTGCCGACGTCGCGGTTTTGCTTGGGGTGCCGCGCTTTAGTTCGCGTAGAACGGGTAGTCCGTGTAACCCTCGGCGCCGTCGGCGTAGAAGGTGGAAGCGTCCGGCTCGTTCAGCGGCAGGCTTTCGCGCCAGCGGCGGGCAAGGTCCGGGTTCGCAATGGCGGGGCGACCCACCACCACGGCATCGGCAAGGTCCTGTTCGATAATCGCAAAGGCTTCGTCGCGGGTGGTGATCTCGCTAAAGCCCGTGTTCACCAGGAATGTTCCGTTGAAGCGCTCGCGGAGGTCCTGCACCAAGGCACTCTTGGGATCGTGGTGGAGAATGCTCAGGTACGCAAGGTTGAGTGGAGCGATGGTGTCCACCAAAACCTCGTAGGTTGCGCGGACATCGGCGGGATCCACTTCGGCTATGCCCTGGACGTTGTGCTCCGGGGAGATGCGGATGCCCACGCGGTTGGCGCCGAGTGCCTCCACCACTGCGTTGACAGTCTCGATGACGAAGCGGGCACGGTTTTCCGGCGAGCCGCCGTAGCTATCCGTACGGATGTTGGAATTCGGGGCCAGGAATTCGTGCAGGAGGTAGCCGTTGGCGGAGTGAAGTTCAACGCCGTCGAAGCCTGCCTCGATCGCGTTCCTCGAGGCAGTGACGATCTCCTGGATGACACCGGGCAGTTCGTCAGTGCGGAGTTCGCGCGGTACGGGGTAAGCCTGCTTGCCCTTGGGGGTGCGGACTTCACCGTCAATGGCGACGGCACTGGGGCCAACGATCTCGTGGCCACCGGTGATGTCCGAGTGTGAAACGCGGCCACCGTGCATGATCTGGGCGAACATCCGGCCACCCTCAGCGTGGACAGCGTCCGTGACGGTCTTCCAGCCTGCGATCTGTTCCTCAGTGACAATTCCCGGCTGCCCTGCATAGGACTGGCCTGCCGGTACCGGGTAGGTTCCTTCACTGACAATCAAGCCGAGGGAGGCCCGCTGGCGATAATGCTCGGCGATCAGTGATCCCGGAACGCCATTGTCGCCCGCGCGGAGGCGGGTCAGGGGCGCCATCACCAGTCGGTTGGAAAGTTCAAGCTCGCCGAGGGCCAGAGGGGAAAACAGCATGCGCAGTTCCTTTCAGAATGAAACAGGTTCATCCTGCCCAACTGCATGGCGTCTGCAACTATTCCTGATGAGCCGCACATCACACTAATGCTCCTCGCGGGCTTCCTCCAGCGTCCCGTATCACTCCGGCCTGATGTGCTTGAGTGCGTCCTCGAAGCACTCACAAAGCGCCAGCACCGCCACGAGGTGCGCTTCCTCGGCATGTGGCGGATCGGTGTCGATGCATATGGCTTCATTTACCGACTGGGCCAGGTCCTTGGACTCCTTGCCAGTCAGCGCCCATACACGTGCACCCCGTGACTTAGCGGCGGCAGCAGCTTCCCGGAGTTCGTCGGTGATACCTTTCGCGGCGAGCAGGACCACGATGTCTCCCTCGCTAACCTGCGTGGATACCTGGTCGCCCATGCTTCCGGAGCCGTCGGAACCGGTTGCGCCCTTGGTGATGGAGATGGCTTTGAACCCGGACCCGCTCACGGGATCGTGGGCGTTCAATTCCGACGTGAACCTCTGCGCTTCGTGTGAGGATCCGTCGCTTCCTGCAGCGAAAACACTCCCACCACGCAACCTGACACGGGCCAGTTCCTCGCCCCACTCGGCAAGCCTCGAAGATTCCCGGCGCAGGGCCGCCACAGCCGGCCCGATTTCGCCCAAGTGCCCCAATACCACGTCAACTGCATGCCTGTGGGCATTCGTCTCAGTGGCCCGCATCGCCTGACCTGTTCGCCTCACCACGATACTCACTTCCCTGCCTCCGCTTCTCCGTTGAAACTATAGGTTCCTATCACCATCGCGTGTTGAGCCCTCGCGCCCGCTGCGGTCCCGGGTGAGACGCTCTCCCTCGGCAACATGGGAGCGATCGCGGTCCACGTCCTGTTCGTCGGTACGGGAAGTGCCGGCCGGACGGTCGCGGCCTGAGGCGTTTGACCGGTCCGGATTGGCGTTCGGGTCAAGTTTGTCGGCATGGCGAAGGTGTTCCTCGACGCGCCCGTGGGCTTCGTTGGCCTTCTCGGCGTGGCGTTCGGCGTCCTTACGGAGTCGATTCGCCTCAACTTCGGCCTGCAGCGCATCGGCCTCCGCCCGTGCTGATTCAGCTTTCGCTTGGTGTGCACCGATGGCTTCCTCGGCCGCCTTCTCACGCAGCTCCTCGGCTCGGTGGCGGTTGACCTCGGCCTTTTTGCGGCGCCCAACAACAACTGCCACAATCACAGCGGCAATGACGATGACGGCCAGCACGATAATAAGTACCAGTTGTCCTGTATCCATGTGGATTACCTCCCTGGTGAGCGGCTTCTGTGGGCGCCGCTCGTGGCCCACGCTGTGGTTGGTACCTCAGGTGTACCCCGATAGGGCCACCTCGAAACGATTCCAGGCCCTCAGGCGGGCAGCTCCATCCTGAAGCCACACCGGCATTGGATAACGCGGGTCTTCAGGTAGACATCCAGCAAGCCATCATCCACGTCCTCGGTTGTCATGGGGGCGTAGACGCTCCGCGCCGACGATTGGGCGAAGGCCATGGGCTCGCCGCAGTGAAGGTACACCCCGCCGAACTGGAGCAAACCGGACACGCTTCCGTTGCGATTGAGAACCGCGGCAACATCACGGAACGCCGCCCTGTGGGCATATGAAGCGTCGCAGGCCAAGCAAGTGTACGAAACCCAGACCATCAATTCGCCCGCGTGCGGCTCGATGGATTCGATGGTTTCCAAGTTCAGGCGATCACTGGACCGGCACTTGGTGCAGCTCAGCGCTTCCGCTTGCAGACGCGACGCGTCTCCGGGAACCAGCGGGTTCTTCATGATGGACAATGCGATCACTCCTCGGTCAGCTCTGCCCGAAAACTCTCCCTCCAACCATCTTAACACTAATAATCAGGCTACTTACTAAAGTGGAGGGCAGGTGACCGCCGCACGCTACTGGCGCGGCGCCGTCGGACGTGACTTAAGGTGAGCCACAGGTATTAACTCCCGGTGGCTTCCGGATGCTCCCTGGCGCGCTTTTCTTCCGGCGTCTCGCCGCTTTCGTCAGGGATGAAGGCTGGGTCCAGCTCGGTGGTGAAGTCACCCGTACCCGAGGCATCGTTGTCATTCCCGACGGCGGCAGGCACCTCGCGTTCCGAGGCTTTGGAGGGCGTCTGTTCAGCTTCGCTCGGTTCTTCGCTCATAGCCTCAATCTAAGCCTGCCCCCTGGCAGTGTCGAGGCTGGCAGCCTTGTGCACCTCTACCATTCTCTGCTTCGCTGGGAGGGTCTCCAGAAGCGAGGGACGCACCCAGCCGAAACGCAGGGAGATCAATCGTGAAAGCAGTGACATGGCAAGGCCGGCGCTCAGTCAGCGTCGAAGACGTACCCGATCCCTCCATCCAGGAACCCACGGACGCAATTGTCCGGATCACGTCCACAGCCATTTGCGGCTCAGACCTTCATCTTTACGAAGTGCTGGGACCTTACATGCACAAGGGCGATGTCATCGGGCACGAGCCCATGGGAATCGTGGAAGAAGTAGGTTCCGGGGTCCACCGGCTCAAGAAAGGCGACCGCGTGGTGGTGCCGTTCAACATCTCCTGCGGTCATTGCTACATGTGCAACCAAGGCCTTCAATCGCAATGCGAAACCACACAAGTGACGGCAAAAGGATCAGGGGCGGCACTTTTCGGCTATTCGGAACTGTACGGCTCCGTCCCCGGTGGGCAAGCACAATACCTGCGTGTTCCCTTCGCGGATTACGGACCCGTCAAAATCGACTCGGACGCGCCGGACGAGCGCTACTTGTTCCTCTCGGACATACTGCCCACAGCATGGCAGGCTGTGGACTACGCGAATGTCCCGGACGGTGGCACCCTTGCCGTGCTCGGGCTGGGCCCGGTGGGCCAGTTCGCTGCCCGGATAGGCATCCACAAAGGCTTCCGGGTGATTGGGGTGGACCCTGTCCCCGAACGCCGCGCGATGGCCGAGACACATGGCGCAGAAACCATGGACTACAGTTCCGACGTCGCCTCCCAAATCCGCGAGCAGACACTCGGACGCGGCCCCGACTCCGTGGTGGACGCTGTGGGCATGGAAGCTCACGGATCCCCCGTGGCATCCTTCCTTCACCGGGCCGTCTCGTTGTTGCCGGACAAACCTGCACAGGTGGCCATGGAAACCATGAGCGTCGACCGGCTTGCGGCGCTGCACACAGCCGTGGACCTGGTGCGGCGCGGCGGGACGGTTTCCTTGAGCGGCGTTTACGGCGGCCAAGCCGATCCCATGCCGCTCATGACCATGTTCGACAAGCAGATCCAGCTTCGGATGGGCCAATGCAATGTTCGCAGCTGGATTGACGATCTGCTTCCCCTGGTAGAGGACGACGCCGATCCGCTGGGGGTCATGCATCTGGTCACCCACACGGGAGGCCTGGATGAGGCCCCCGCCCTCTACGAAAAATTCCAGAAGAAGCAGGACGGCTGCATCAAAGTGGTGCTCAAGCCCTGATCATGGCCTGCCGCTCAACCCGCAGCCTATGCCAGGTGCTTTCCGCCGGTCACACCGATGACTGATCCGGATATGTAGCTGGATTCCTCCGTTGCCAAAAGAACGTAGGTGGCGGCCAGTTCGGCAGGCTGCCCCGCCCTACCCAGCGGGGTGTCCTGGCCGAACCTTTCGATCTTTTCCGCCGGCTGGGTGGGTGGTTGCAAGGGTGTCCACACGGGACCCGGAGCCACGGCATTGACCCGGATGCCTTTAGGCCCGAGCGACTCTGCCAGCGAGAAAGTCATGCTGTTGATCGCTGCCTTGGTGGCTGCGTAGTCGATCAGGGACGGACTTGGGTGGTAGCCCTGAATCGAAGAAGTATTGATAATCGCGGCCCCAGGCTTCATGTGGGGCAGGGCGGCCTTGGTGAGCCAAAAAAGTGCATAGACGTTGGTCTTGAAGGTCCGATCAAACTGTTCACTGGTGAGGTCCTCGATGCCCTCGCTCGTGGCCATTTGGAAGCCCGCGTTGTTCACCAGCACGTTGAGCCCATCGAATTCAGCCACAGTCTGGGCAATGACTTCCTGGCAAAATTCTTCGTCCTGCAGGTCGCCGGGCAAGGCCAAGGCCCTGCTGCCAGCATCCTCGATGAGCTGGACGGTTTGCTCGGCGTCCTGTTCTTCTTCAGGCAGGTACGTGAAGGCGACATCCGCGCCTTCACGGGCGTAGGCAATGGCTACCGCCCTGCCTATCCCGCTGTCACCCCCGGTGATCAACGTCCGCATGCCCATCATGCGGTGATGTCCCACGTAGCTTTGCTCGCCATGATCGGGCCGTGGATTCATGGCCTCGGTCCACCCTGGATAATCCTGGGTCTGCGGCTCGAATTTTTCGGACGGATACTTGGTCCGTGGATCCGTTTCCCCGGAGTCGTCCGGGGTGTTGATGACGTGGTTCACCAATGCCATGGCGATGTCCTCGTCAAGGTCCGTCTGCTCCGTGTCTTCGTTGCGGGTCTCCTCAGCCATGGTCTCAGTGTAAGCATGCTTATCATCCCTGGGGCGCGTTCAGGAAGTACCCAGAATCGCTCGTTAGCGTAGCAATCGTCAGTGTTGGATTACATCGAAGGAGGGCCCATGGGACTCGGAGACAAGATCAGCAACAAGGCACAGGAAGTCACCGGCAAGGCGAAGGAAGCCTTGGGTGACGCCACCAATAACGAGAAACTGCAGGCCGAAGGAGTCGCTGACCAAGCGGCTGCCAAGACCAAGCAAGCCGGCGAGAATGTGAAAGACACCGCCAAGGACGCCTTCGACAAGTAAGCCCGCAGCAAGAAACACGGAACGAGCGCAGCTCGTGCACCCAACTAAGTGGCAGTAAGGCCGTTCTCAGCTCTCATCACGGCCTGATCTGCCACTTAGTCGGGTCCGGATGGCTACTTTTGCGCCGGCAGCACCAGCTCGCCCGACTTATCCGTGGACAGGGCGAGGGATGAGATGTACTGGGGTTCGCCGTCAGGTCCGTCCTGGGCCGAACGGAGCATGTCCGGACGTTCGAACTCAAGCCCGGTGACGTGGCAGAGCAGCTTGGCATCGCTGGGGTTTCCGTCGGCGTCGAACATGGGGAGGTCGATTCCGTCGTCGGTCCTGCGCAGGTAGTAGCGGCCTTTGGTCAGCAAAGCCAGCACCGGCGGCAGCACCACGGCCAAGCCAACGGCGAAGATGGGCGAGAACGGCTGAACAGCTGCACCGAACGCCCCGAAGAACACTGCGATGGAAACCCCCGCGGAGACGAGCATGGACACGAACCCCACGGGATTCACCGCGTAGAGCATCCCGCGGCGGAACTCGGGAACCTTGGGCGAGATCTTCAGCAAGTACTTGTTGATGGCGATATCGGAGGCCACCGTGACAACCCAGGCCATGGCGCAGTTGGCGTAGAAACCCAGGATCGTGTTGAGGAACTCGAACATGTTCGACTCCATCAGGATCAGCGCGATGACCAGGTTGACCACCACGAACACCATGCGGCCCGGGTAGGTCTTGGTGATGCGCGTGAAGGAATTGGTCCAAGCCAACGAGCCGGAGTAGGCGTTGGTGACGTTGATCTTGATCTGCGAAATGACCACCAGCACCACGGCCAAGGTCATGGCGAGCCAGGCCGGCATCATTTCTTCGTAAACACCCAGGAACTGGTGGACAGGCTCATTCGCGGTAGAAGCTGCCGCGGGGTCAAGCTTGGCGATGAGGTAAATCGCGATGAACAAGCCAATGATCTGCTTGATGGCACCGAAGATGACCCAGCCCGGCCCGGCGAGGATCACGGCTCGCCACCATGCACCCTTGTTTTCGGCGGTCTTTGGCGGCATGAAGCGAAGGTAGTCGATTTGCTCAGCGATCTGCGCCATCAGGGACAAGCAGACACCCGCGGCCAGCATCACCGAAGCCAGGTTGGGGCTGCCCTCGCCGGAAGCACCAGTGAAAGCGAAGAAGGCATCAATACTCTCGGGGTGGGACAGGAGCAGGTAGCCCACCGGAACCACCATGAGCAGCAGCCACAGGGGCGTTGTCCACACCTGCAAGGTAGCCAAGGTCTTCATCCCGTAAATCACCAGCGGAATGATGATGATGGTGGACACCGCATAGCCGATCCACTGCGGGATGCCCAGACCCAACTGCAGGCCCTGGGCCATGATGGAGCCTTCGAGGGCGAAGAAGATGAACGTGAAGGTGGCGAAGATAATGTTGGTGACCACCGAGCCGTAGTAACCGAATCCTGAGCCGCGGGTGATCAGGTCCAGATCGATGTTGTACCGCGCGGCATAGTAGGCCAGCGGAAAACCCGTGGCGAAGATGACGACAGCGGCCACGATGATGCCGAAGATCGCGTTCACGGTTCCGTAAGCAATGCCGATATTCGCGCCGATGGAGAAGTCGGCCAAGTACGCGATGCCACCCAGTGCACTCGTCGCCACCACCCCGGCACTCCACTTCCGGTAGGAGCGCGGGGCGAACCGGAGTGTGTAGTCCTCCAGGCTCTCCTTCGCGGCACTCATCGCGTCGGCGTTGCCTGCCGTCGGGGCACCTGAAGTACCGGTTCCGACGGCGGTTCCGGCCGCCGTCGTCGGCTCCAGTGTTGCGGTACTCGTCTTATCGTCGCTCATGCGTGGTCGCTTTCGTCGGGGACTTTGCCTCGCCCCCGACGCTAGTCACGCAGCGCGTCAATTCAGTCACGTCCATGTTTCACAGCTGTAACTTCTGCATCAGCCGCCCCGCGCACCCACCACCAAAATCAAGCACCAGGGTTTGTACGCACTCCACAAAATCGCCGTGTACCAGCACGGATACCGTCAAGGACATGACCACCCAAGCAACCGAACAAGCCCATGAAACCGGCCCCTACGCCATCCTGGACACCGCACGCGAGCAGGTCCTCGAACGCGGCGAAGGCCTGAACGAGTCTCAACTCAAGGAAATCCTCGAGCTGCCGGACGAGGCCATCCCCGCGGCCCTGCAACTCGCCCATGAGGTTCGCCTCAAGCACTGCGGCGAGGACGTGGAAGTGGAAGGGATCATCTCCATCAAAACCGGCGGCTGCCCCGAGGACTGCCATTTCTGTAGCCAATCCGGCTTGTTCGACTCCCCCGTCCGCGGTGTGTGGCTGGATATCCCGGAGTTGGTCAAGGCCGCGAAGGAAACCGCGGCAACGGGTGCCACCGAGTTCTGCATCGTCGCCGCAGTCCGCGGCCCCGACATCAAGCTCATGAATCAGATCAAGTTCGCGATCGACCGCATCAGGGAGGAAGTGGACATCAACATCGCTTGCTCCCTGGGCATGCTCACGCAACGCCAAGTGGACCAGTTGGCCGAGTGGGGTGTCCACCGCTACAACCACAACCTTGAAACGGCCCGCAGCTTCTTCCCTGACGTCGTGACAACTCACAGCTACGAGGAACGCCTGGAAACCTGCGCCATGGTGAAGGCTGCCGGGATGGAACTGTGCTGCGGTGCGCTGATCGGAATGGGCGAATCTGTGGCGCAGCGGGCTGAACTTGCAGCCCAACTCGCTGCCCTCGAACCCCACGAAGTCCCCCTTAACTTCCTCAACCCCCGCCCCGGCACACCGCTGGAGAACCAAGGCATCATGGACGGCAAAGACGCCCTCCGTGCCATCGCCGCATTCCGGCTCGCCATGCCGCGCACGGTACTGCGTTATGCCGGCGGGCGTGAACTGACCCTCGGCGACCTCGGCACCCGCGAGGGCCTGCTCGGTGGCATCAACGCCGTCATTGTGGGCAACTACCTCACCACTCTTGGCCGGCCGGCAAACGCCGACCTCAACCTCCTGGTGGAGCTCAACATGCCCATCAAGGAATTCCAGAAGTCGCTGTGACCACCGCAGTCTCACAGCAGTTTTGCGGGCACTGCGGCGGTGACGGTGACGGCCGTGACATCCCGACGTCGGACGCCCACCATAGCTGCCGTCAGCGTTTGGCGATGGAGCCGCCTCGCTTTTGCCCGCAGTGCCGCCGCCGCATGAAAGTGCAGGTCACGCCTCTGGGGTGGACCGCTGACTGTTCCCGGCACGGAAGGTTGGCGTCATGAGCTCGCTGATCGAGCGGGACCGGGCTACCCTGTGGCACCCGTACGCTCCTGCCTCCGGCACATTGCCGCTGTGGGAAGTGGAAGCGGCCGACGGCGTGGCCCTGCGGCTGCGCGACGAGCAGGGGCGGACGCATGAGGTGCTCGATGCAATGTCGTCGTGGTGGTCGGTGATCCACGGCTACCGGCACCCTGTCATGGACGCCGCCATCCAACGCCAACTGGGCAATTTCAGCCACGTGATGTTCGGCGGGCTAACGCATCCACCCGCTGTTGCGCTCGCGGAAAGCCTTCTGTCCATGGCACCGGCCGAACCGGGCCGCCGCGTGGAGCGCGTGTTCCTGGCGGATTCCGGTTCCATCTCCGTGGAGGTCGCCCTCAAAATGGCTGTCCAATTCCAAACGGCGAACGGCCGACCAAAACGGCAGCGTTTCCTGACCATCCGGGGCGGTTACCACGGGGACACGTTCGCGGCCATGGGTGTGTGCGATCCTGTGGACGGCATGCATTCGTCCTTCCCCGGGCTGCTGGCGCGCAACGTGTTTGCACCGCGCCCACCTGCGGCTGCAGCTGCCCCCGCAGGCATCGCAGAGTGGCGGGCAGAAGTGGAAAAGCTGGCCAGGCAGCATTCCAATGAACTCGCAGCAATCATTGTGGAGCCCATGCTGCAAGGTGCCGGCGGCATGTTCATGTATCCGGCCGAGTGCGTACGGATCCTGCGCGACATCGCGGACCACCACGGCTTGTTGCTGATCCTGGACGAGATCGCCACGGGCTTGGGGCGAACCGGTGAACTCTTTGCCGCACAGCACGCCGGCGTTGTCCCTGACATTCTGTGTGTTGGCAAGGCGCTCACTGGCGGCTACCTCACCCTCGCGGCGACGTTATGCACGGGCGAGGTTGCCCGTGCGGTTTCCGCAGGCGAGGCAGGGGCACTACTGCACGGGCCCACCTTCATGGCCAACCCCTTGGCGTGCGCTGCTGCCAACGCAAGCCTGGGCATCCTGGCAACGGGAGCCTGGCGTGCGGACGTAGCGCGCGTTGGTGCCGGCCTCACAGCGGGGCTGGCTCCTGCGTTGAAGCTCGACGCCGTTGCTGACGTCCGCACCTTCGGTGCCGTGGGGGTCATTGAGTTAACGGACGCCGTGGACGTCGCGGCAGTCACACGTGCCGTCGTCGAACATGGCGTGTGGGTACGCCCCTTCAGAAACCTCGTCTACACCATGCCGCCGTACATCAGTTCCGCCACCGAAGTGGACGTGATGGCAACCGCAATGGTGGCCGCCGTGGAAGAAACGTCCAACCAAAGGGCGGCGGCGTGAGCAGCACAATGACCCGGTGGCTGGAGGAACAAGCCCGGGTCCGCGAGCGCAAGGGCTTGGTGAGGAGTCCCCTGGTGCGGGGAGTGAAGGACCGGATGATCGATCTGGCCAGCAACGACTATCTCGGCCTGGCCACGGATGCCAGGCTCGCCGCAGCCGCACAGGAAGCCATTGCGAAGTGGGGCACGGGCGCTACGTCATCGAGGCTGGTGGCCGGCACCACCGAGCTGCACATGGAATTGGAGCACGAACTCGCTGGGCTGACAGGAATGGACGCCGCGTTGGTCTTTTCCTCCGGTTACCTCGCGAATCTTGGAGTCACCACGGCCCTGGGCGGTCCAGGTGCCTTGATTGTGGCCGACGAACAATGCCATGCCTCCCTGATCGATGGCTTCCGGCTGAGCCGCTCCGAAGTGAAGAATTTCAGGCACAACAATGTGCAGGACGCGGCGGACAAACTGGCCAACCGCACCCAGCCACGGGCGCTCATCGCAGTAGAGTCCGTCTTTAGCGTGGACGGAGATGCGGGACCGCTATCGGAACTCCTGGAGTTGGCGGAAGCACACGACGCCATGCTGCTGGTTGACGAAGCCCACAGCCTGGGCGTCTCGGGCTCGGGATCCAACGCCGGGCACGGCGCCATCGCAGGAACCAGGTTGGCCGGCCATCCCAACGTCATCGTCACCGCCACTCTTTCCAAGGCACTCGGCAGCCAAGGCGGGGCTGTCCTTGGATCACTGTTGCTCAGGGAGCACCTGGTCAACCGGGCCAGGAGCTTCGTCTTCGACACCGCGTTGGCTCCCCCTGCGGCAGCCGCCGCGCTCGCGGCCGTTGGCGTCATCAAGGCCGAGCCGTGGCGTGCCGCGGCTGTCCATCGCAATGCAGCCGCACTGGCTACCGGACTGCGGGCCACCCGACTGCACGCTGCGCCGGGAAGGCTCGCCACCGCCGTCGAACATTCCATCGGAGCGGTCCAGTCCATTCCCATGCCGTCCGCCGAGGCTGCCCTTGCAGCCGGCAAGGCAGCACGTGAGGCAGGCCTCCTGGTGGGGTGTTTCCGTCCACCGTCCGTCCCGGACGGGGTGTCGCGCCTTCGCCTGACGGCGCGCGCCACCCTCAGACCGGCCGACATCGAGCAAGCCTGTGCAACGTTGCGCAGCATCCTGGAGAGAACATCATGAAACTGCCTCCCGTCATCCTGGTCACCGGCACCGATACCGGCGTCGGCAAGACCATCACGTCGGCTGCCATCACGGCCGCACTACATTCACGCGGCCGGACGGTTGCCGTTTACAAGCCGTGCCAGAGCGGAAATGCGCAGGGTGATTCAGACTGTGCCGAGGTGGCCCGTTTGGCCGATCCGGTGACGTCGGAAGCCGGCGTGGTTCTCGAAGAACCCATGGCTCCCGTTCCTGCCGCGGCACTGGACGAGGTCACTTTGCCGTCGCTCGCGGCCCATGCCGGCCGGATTCGTGAGCTGATCGCCAGCCACGACCACGTGCTGGTGGAAGGCGCCGGCGGGTTGCTGGTGGAGTTGGACCACGACGGCGGGACGCTGGCTGATCTCGGCACGCACCTTGGAGACTTGTCTGGATTTGCCGTGGTGACAAGGCCTGCGTTGGGCACGTTGAACCATACGGCGCTAACGCTGGAGGCGTTGGATGCCCGGACCCTGCCGGTGGTGGGGGTGGTCCTCGGGAGTTGGCCGGCAAGGCCAGGTGCGGTGGAGCTCAGCAACCGGGTGACTCTGCGGAGTTGGCCCGTTCCGTTCCTGGGTGCGGTTCCTGCCGGTGCCTCCGGACTGGATCCTGCCGATTTCCGCGCTCATGCACGCGGCTGGCTTGAAGGGTTGCCGGTATGAGCGCGGCGATGTCTGCCGATCTGGAACTTCCCACGGCCGGCCGCTGTCCTTACCGGGTAGTGCGGAACCCCCACACTGTAAGGGAAGTGCTGCACAGGCCCCAGGATTTCAGCCCGGCCAATGCCCTGCTCGCGGTAACTCCCTTGAGCGGACAGGCTCTGCGGATACTGCAGAAGGCCCGGTTTGCGCTGCCGCCGGTCCTGGCGAGCAACGATACCGGGACCCATGCCGGGATTCGAAAGGTGGTGGCGGGTTTCTTTACCCCGGCAAAAGTGGCGGCCATGGAGCCCCGTATTCGCGGCTTGGCCCGCGAATCGGCAGCCCGCGCGGCGCAGCGCCTGGCCTCGGAGGGCAGCGTGGACCTGGTGAATACCGTCGCGGCACACCCCCCGGCTGTCATCATGCTGGAAATGCTGGGGCTGCCCGTCCGCGACCTGCCGGCGTTGAAGGCCTGGAGCCTGGACTCGCTGGAACTGTTCTGGGGTTGGCCGGATGCTGACCGCCAACTCGAATTGGCACACAGCGCCGCGGATTTCTACCGCTGGTTGAGGGAGCTGGTTTTGGAGTCCGTGGCGTCGCCGGACTCAGGCGCGTCACCGCAGCCCAACCTTTTCAACGCGCTGGCCCTCCACGGTCTAAGCACACCTGAGATCTGCTCCCTGGGTTACTTCCTCCTTATCGCCGGGCAAGAGACCACTACCCAACTCATCAGCACCACGCTGTTCCGGTTGGCCGAGGGCTCCCGGGGCATTTCGTGGGGCGAGGCAACAACCGCCCTGAAGGCACGGGACCTGGTCCGGCACGTTCTCGCCACGGAGTCCTCCGTTCCCACATGGCGGCGGATGGCAAACCAGGACACCTTCTTGGACGGGCGCGCAGTCGCGGCCGGTGAAGAGATCCTGCTGGAATTGACGGGCAACCACGGATTCCCCTGGGCCGAAAGTGCAGAGGCGCAATCAGCAGATTCCGAGGCTTCCGACCGCCCGGGGCCCACACCCTACGGCTTGGCATTTGGGTCTGGAATCCACCGCTGCCTCGGCGCCAAACTCGCGGAACTGGAGGCCACCGTGGTCGTTTATGAAACAGCAGCGGCCCTTAAGGGAGTCCGGCTGCAGGATTCGAATCCGGACTGGATCCGGTTGCTGTCCTTCCAAGCGCCCCGAACAGTGGTGGTAGAGCCTGGGTAGGCTTGATATATGGCCGAGAGCCGGGACCTTTTGACGCGGGAGCAGCGCAGCCGCAACATGTCCAAAATCCGTGGGAAGAACACGAAACCTGAGTTGCTGGTCCGCAGGCTCTTGCACGCTAAAGGCTACCGGTACCGGCTGCACGGAAAAGCGGGAACGGCGAGCCTGCCGGGCCGCCCGGACCTCGTGTTCGCGGGACGGCGCAAGGTCATTTTCGTCAATGGCTGCTTTTGGCATTTCCATGATTGCAAAGCAGGGCAGCACGCACCGGCAGCGAACGCGGAATTCTGGGAAGCCAAGAGAATGCGAACCCGCGAAAGGGACGCGCTGCAGCGGGAGCAGTTGGAAGCTGCCGGCTGGAAGGTACACACGGTGTGGGAGTGCCAACTGAAGGACAGGTCCAGGCTCGAGGACCGGCTTATCGAATTTCTGGAATCAGCGGTGGACTAACGCGCAGTTGTGGTGGTGGTCGGCGCGGACTCCACGGATCGATCCGTGCCGGAGGTTTGGGAGCTCTGCTGCCACAGTGCGAAGGCAGCGGACCCACCAATGCCCAGCAGGACGGTCATGCAGACCACGATGATGAGCATGAGGCCCGGTGACGGGCGAGCACCACTTTCCATGTTGTTTCCCGTTCCCCTGGTTCAGCCTGGCAACGCCCGGATCTGCTTTTCACTACTTTGTGGGGCCCGGATCAAGAGTGGCTCTGAGTCCGCTCAAGATTGGATCAATCTTTGACTATTTGGCGCTTCGCAAGTTCCACGGGTCCTACTGTTGAATCGTGAATCCATTGTTTGGAGGCGGGAGGGAATTGGTGTCTGAGTATGACGAGTGCACCGATGCCCTGGTGGATCCCACCGTCCTCACCGAACTCCAAGCTGAACTTGGCGGCGACCATAACATCATCAGCGCCTTCGTCCGTAACTACGCAAAGCTGCTGCCGTGGCGTGTGGACCGGCTTCGTCATGCCTTGGAAAAGCTCGACATGGAAGACGCCATGGACGCGATCCTGAGCCTGAAGACCTCCAGCCATATGGTGGGTGCCATCTGCATGAGTCGGTTGGCCACCGAGCTGGAAATCAGCATCAGGCTGCTGCCCAACGCAGCCCACATGGACGAGCTCCGCCCACTGGTCAACGAAATCGGGCACTTCGTCTCGGCGACGATCCGGGAGCTCGAAACCCCACTTTTGTAAATATCTTCACTTTATTGAAGAGAAACCCTTGACTGGCTAAAGATCTTCACTATAGTTGTGTGAGTTAGCTCACCAACGAAGGATGCGGCAATGACAACCGAGACTCCTGCTCCACCAGCCACCAGCGAACTGCTGGCAACTGTTGGAAACAAGGTGCGCACCATGCGCAAGGCAAAGGGAATGACCCTCGCCCAACTCTCGGACATCACCGGCCTCAGTCAAGCGATCGTCAGCCAAATCGAACGCGGCATGGCCAACCCTTCCTTCACCACGTTGGCCCAGCTGGCCCACGGCCTGGACATCCCCGTAGGGAGGTTCTTCATTGGGCAGGAAGAATCAAAGTCCCCCGTGGTCCGCAGATCCGATCGACGCAACCTCAAGAACGTCACCCGCGAGTCCGTAGGAGAAGCAGTTCACGAGCTGCTCACCCCGAACCGCGATGGAAGCATCGAAGCCCAATGGATCAGCACGCCCCCAGGGCATGACACCAGCGACACCCCTTTTACCCACAGCGGTGAAGAGTTCTGCTACATCATCTCCGGCCGTAAGGACGTCTACCTCGACGGCGTCTGCTACAGCCTTGAAGAGGGCGACTCCATCACCTACTCCTCAGAGATCCCCCACTGGTACAAGAACAGCTACGAAGAGGTATGCGTAGCCATCTGGGTCAACGCACCACACGCGTGGTAACCCTGCCGTGCCCATACGGCGCCAGCGTTTTCCCTTAACTGTCCGGACACGAAACCGTGGCCGCTGACAATCCTTGCCACTTTCGCATCAAACGCCTCCTCCACCAGGCGTTACTGCGTCATACCCTCCCACGCCCTCCGGGGCGTCAGCGTAAGGACACTTCCATGCTCCACACCACAACGACGGACAACGTCGTCCCGTCACCAAATACCAGCCACCCATCCCCCCAAAAGAACACCAAATTCACCCCCGAAGTCCGCAAAGGCTTGCTCGGGCTGGGTCTGGGCAACGCCCTGGAATGGTACGACTGGATGGTCTTCGGCCTCCTGTCCGCCTTCATCGGGCCCAACTTCTTCCCCAACACCGATCCGCTCTCGGCGACGCTGAACGCCTTGGCCGTGTTCGCCGTCGGATTCGCCTTCCGCCCCTTGGGCGGCATCCTCCTCGGGACCCTGGCGGACCGCATCGGCCGACGCCGCGTGATGCTGCTATCCATCATGTTGATGGCCGGCACCACGCTGATCATCGCCGTCACGCCGAGCTATGAAACGATCGGCCCCGCAGCAGGCATCATCCTGGTGGTATGCCGCATCCTGCAAGGTATCTCCACCGGCATCGAAGCGCCGCTGTCCACCTCGCACGCAGTGGAACTCGCTCCCGAAGGCCGCGAGGGCTACGTGGCAGGCATCATGTCCTTCTACGTGAACATCGGCATCCTGCTCGCCTCGCTCATCAGCTTCCTCTGCAGCCTGGTCCTTGGCGGCGCAGCAATGGCTGAATGGGGCTGGCGCGTACCCTTCATCATCGGCGCACTGTTCGGCTTCGTGGTGCTCTACCTTCGCCGTTCCTTGCCTGAAACCCTCAAAGCTGAGGAAATGGCCACCAATACCCCCCGCGCAGTGTGGTCCGGAGTCCGTAAGCACTGGCTCTCAGTCCTGGCCATCATCTTCGTGGTGGGCGCAGCACAGGCCTACAACTACGCCTGGAACGTTGGCCTCCCCAGCGCAGCACGCAGCGGGTTCAAAGAAGATCCCACGGCAGTCTTCGCGCTCACCACCATCCTGGGCGTCATCCTGGTCATTGGCAGCTGGGTCATTGGCAAACTGGCCGACGGCAAGGCAATGTCCAAGTGGTTCCTGGTCACCCGCATCCTCGCCATCCCCTCCGTGTTCCTCATGCTGATGTACGTCCAGCCGGGCATCGGCGGCTTCGCAGCTGTCCTCCTGGGTGGCTCAATCGTCCTGGTCCTGAACATGACCCTCTACAACGTGGTCAGCTCGTCCCTGATGCCCAAGAACATCCGAGGCACAGGCGTGGCCCTTGGCTACGGAATCGGTGTGGCGCTCTTCGGCGGAACAGCCTCCTATCTCCTGGTCTGGTTCCAATCGCTGAACCTCACCTGGGTTTTCCCGGTCTACGTGGCCATCCTCTCCATCCTCAGCATCGTTTTCTATCTCGCGGCCCGCCGTTCCAACGGCATCTTCGTCGGAAAGTAAGGATTCACCATGAACTCGCTTGAACTCAGCACTACGACGGCGGACCTCACCGCCCCGGTCATCTCACGTTCCGACGTCCTGGTAGTTGGCGGTGGCCCCGCAGGCGTGGCCGCTGCCGTGACCGCCGCCCGCTCAGGGGCCAAGGTCACTCTGCTGGAACGCTATTCATCCTTGGGCGGCCTCGCCTCCGGCGGCATGGTCCTGGTGTTGGACGACATGATCAACGGCCAGGAAATCACCGTCACGGGCATCGTCTCCGAATATGTGGAGCGTCTCCAGAAACTCGGCTTGGCAGTAGTCCCGCCAGCCGACGACCGCAAGACCTCCGAGGAACTCTGGAACAAGTGGGGCCGCTTCGGCACCTTCGACTTCCACTCCCACACCAATCCCAAACCCATCTGCTACGCAGCCGCCTTCGACCCCGATGGCTGGAAGCGTGTCTCCAACGACCTCGTCCGTGAAGCCGGAGTGGACCTCCGCCTGCACTCCTGGTTCTCCCGCCCCATCGTGGACAACGGCGTCATCAAGGGTGTCATCTGCGAAACGAAACTGGGCCCGCAGGCCTTCATGGCCGACGTCGTGATCGACACAACCGGCGACATCGACGTCGCGTCCCGTGCCGGTGCCAGCTACGCCAAGGACAACTACCTCACCACGCTCGTCTTCCGCCTCGGCAACGTAGACACCGATGCCGCAGAAGCTTTCGAACAGGCCAACCCGAAGGAAGCCCGCGCCATCAACCGCAAGATCAAGCGGCTCCTTGGCGGCGCCTGGGAACTCTGGTGGCTCAAGACTCCCATCGACGGCGTGGTGTGGTGCAACGCCCCGCACATGTCAGGCTTCGACGGCGTGGATCCTGCAGACATGACCGCGGCCGAGTTTGCAGCCCGCGACCGTATCTCCGAGGCCGTTGACTACGTCCGGGCCCACCTTCCCGGTTTCGAAAACTGCTACATGCTGGACGTCGCATCCCAGATGGGCGTCCGCCAGACCCGGCTCCTGGAAGGCGAGTACGTCATGACAAAGGACGACGTCACCCAACGCCGCCACTTCGCAGATACTGTGGCCCGGGGCCGCGACTACTACTACCCCTACCGCTCGCTGCTGCCCAAGGAAGTGGACCAACTCCTGGTGGCCGGACGGCACTACTCCGCCACACCGGAAGCGCAGAAGATGTCCCGGGAAATCCCGCCCTGCATGGCAATGGGACAAGCCGTGGGCGTCGCCGCAGCCCTCGCCGTCGAGAGCAACGTGTTGGTCCGCGACGTCTCCGCATCGGACATCCAGCAAGGCATGCGCCGCCACGGAGCCGACCCGGGCGACATCCCGTCGTCGAACGCAACCGTTGACGAAACCGCAGCGGTGCCGGCATGAGCACCGCGACCTTGGAACAGTCAGAAGGCACGACGGCGGCACTCACCAACCCGGCCCTGACAGCTACCCCGCTCCCCCTGGACGGCATCAAGATCGTGGACTTCACCCAGGTGTTCATGGGCCCTTCCTGCACGCAACTGCTGGGCGATTACGGAGCGGACATCATCAAGGTGGAACGCCCGGGCGCCGGGGACATCTCCCGCAACTCGTTCCCGGACCAGGACGGCCAGGACAACCCGATCTTCCTGTCCATCAACCGGAACAAACGCAGTGTCTCCGTGGACACGCGCACCGACGAAGGCCGGGAGGTGCTGCACCGCCTCATGGCGGATGCGGACGTGGTTGTCAGCAACTTCCGTTCCGGCGTCATGGAACGCATGGGCTTCGGCTACGAGGAACTGAAGGCCACGAATCCCGCCATCATCTGGGCCTCCGGCACTGGTTTCGGCCCCGACGGCCCTTACTCCCACAAGGGTGGGCAGGACGCGATCGCCCAAGCCTACTCCGGTGTGATGTGGCGGAGGGAGTCCGAGAACACCAAACCGTCCATCTACCCCACAACGCTCTGTGATTACATCACCGGCATGCACCTCATGCAGGGCATCCTTCTGGCATTGCGCACGCGTGAAACCTCGGGCACCGGCCAAAAAGTGGAGGTGACCATGTATGACTCCATGCTGCACCTGCAGATGCAGGAGGCGTGCATGCAGCTCAACCGCGGCTATGAGGTGAACTGGGGTGCCATGCCGCTGAGCGGTGTCTTCGAAACCACCGACGGCGCCGTGTGCATGGTCGGTGGTTTCACCCCGGACCCGTTGGCCCGCATTTCCGATGCCCTGGGCCTTGATGAAGACCTCACCGAACGCCCCGAGTTTTCCAACCTGGAGCAACAGTTCAAGAACAAGCCGGCCCTGCAGGCGATCTTCCGTGAACACATCGCCACAAACTCCACGGAGTACTGGACTCACAAACTTGAAGAGCAAGGGCTGCTCAACGCTCCGGTTCACACACTTGAACAGGCTCTGGCCGATGCCCAGACCGAGGCCAACGGCATGATTGTTGAAGCAGAACACTCCGCCGTGGGTACCGTCCGCATGTTGAACGCACCCATCCGGCTTTCGGCCACCCCTCCGACGATCCGTCGTGCGGCACCACGCCTCGGCGAGCACAACGTTGAAGTGCTCTTGGAGAACGGTTTCGATGAGGAGACCATCGATCGCCTGCAGAAGTTGGGGGTCCTGCGGTGACTGTCTCTGTTGAAGAGCGCGTTGACGCCATCACCCTCACTATTGAGAACCATGTTGCAACGGTGGTCATCGATCGTCAGCATGTCCTCAACGCCGTCGATGCCCACGCGCAGGCCCGGCTCAATGAGATCTGGGACCAGCTGGAGAACGATCCTTCGGTGCGTGCCGTGGTCATCACGGGTGCCGGATCCCGTGCGTTCTCGGTTGGCGCAGACATGTCGGCCTCGGCCGTGGACAAGACAGGCCTCGAATACTGGGCAAGCCTCGATCCCAACGGCTTCGGCGGCCTGAGCCTGCGCACCACCCTCGATATCCCGGTGATCGCCCGCGTCAACGGCTACGCCCTGGGCGGCGGCATGGAGATGGTACTCGGCGCAGACATCGTGGTGGCCGCCGATGCCGCGAAATTCGGCTTGACCGAGCCCCGGGTCGGGCGATTGGCGCTCGACGGCGGCATCCACCAGTTGGTGCGGCGGATTCCGCACACGCAGGCCATGGGCATGTTGTTGACCGGCCGAAAAGCGGACGCTGCCGAAATGCAGTCCATGGGCTTGGTCAACGAGGTAGTTCCCGCTGAAGAGCTCGACGCCGCAGTGCAGCGCTGGGTGGATCAGATCCTTTCCTGCGCCCCCACCTCGGTCCGGGCCGTGAAGCAGATGGTTACCCGGACCACCCACCTCACGGCCAAGGAAGCACGCGGCCAGCGCCTCCCCGCGCTGATGGCGGCCCTGGACAGTGAAGACTCAACCGAAGGCGTCCGGGCCTTCCAGGAAAAGCGTCCGCCGGCCTGGCCGGGGCGCTGATGCAGGACACAAACGATCACAAGGAGATACGGATGAAGCAGACTTCTGCGCGCGAATCCCTGACCGCTGGAGTGTGGGGCGTTGTTGCCACGCCGTTCCAGGGCAGCACGTTGGACGTGGACTTGGACAGCTTGGCGGAGCTCGTGGAGCACTACCAAGCCATCGGGGCTACCGGGCTTACGGTCTTGGGCGTCTTTGGAGAAGCAGCTGCACTAACCGCCGAGGAACGCTGCCAGGTGCTGGAAACCGTCGTCGAGTGCACCTCGCTTCCGTTGGTGGTGGGGGTGACCGCCCTGGCCACCCGGCCGGCCATCGAAGAAGTCCTTGCGGCACAGGACGTGGCCGGAAGCCGCCTCGCGGCCGTCATGGTGCAGGCCAACTCGGCCAGGCCTGAGACGGTCATCGCCCATCTGGACGCCATTCACCGGGCCACCGGCGCCAACGTCGTCCTGCAGGACTATCCGCTGGCCAGTGGTGTCAGCATCGCCTCCAAGGCCTTGATCGCGGTGGTTGCTTCGTGCGACTTCGTGATCGCCGTCAAGGCCGAAGCACCGCCCACCAGCGTCGCGATCGCGGAGCTGAGTGCCGCCGTCGAGGTGTCGATCTTTGGCGGCTTGGGCGGGCAGGGGCTGCTGGACGAACTCATGGCCGGCGCTTCCGGCGCCATGACCGGCTTCTCCTATCCCGAGGCACTCATCGCGTGTGTCAGGGCGTGGCAGGAGGAAGGCTATGACGCCGCCCGGCGTGAACTGCTGCCGTACCTGCCCCTGATCAACTTCGAGCAGCAGGCCAAGGTGGCCTTGGCTATCCGCAAGGAGTGCCTGCGCGAGCGTGGCCTCGTCAAGGACTCCGGGGTCCGTGCACCGGCTGCGGGCTTCCCTGAGGACCTCCGAAGCAGCATGGGCACACACCTCCGCGAGGCCGCCACGGCACTCGATGCCGCGAAGACCATAGCGGGGAGCTTCTGATGGATCTCGGAATCTCCGGAAAGACTGCCCTGGTAGCCGCTTCCACGGGTGGTCTGGGCCTTGCCGTGGCACGGGCGTTGGCTGCCGAAGGCGTGCGGGTGGCGATCGTCGGCCGCCGTCGGGACCGTGCCAAGGAAATCGTCGAGGAACTGCAGGCCGCCTACGGAAGCGGTTCCCTTGGTACCAGCGGTTTTGACGCCGTGGCCATCGAGGCCGACCTCACCACGTCCGTGGGCATCGAGTCAGCCGTCGAACAGACCGTGGCGGACCTCGGCCCCATCGACATCCTGGTCCTCAATGGCCCCGGCCCCAAACCGGGTGCGGCGGCAACACTGAGCTCCGACGAACTCGGTGCGGCGTTCGACATCCTGGTCAAGCCGCACCATGCGCTGGTCTCCCAGGTACTGCCTGGAATGCGGGAACGGCGCTGGGGCAGGATCTTGGCCATCGGTTCCAGCGGCGTCACGGCGCCACTGCCCAATCTGGCCGTGTCCAATACCGGCCGGGCCGCCTTGGCCGGCTACCTCAAGACCCTCGCTGCCGAAGTGGCCTTGGACGAAGTGACTGTGAACCTGCTCCTCCCCGGCCGGATCGCCACGGACCGCGTGGCCCAGCTGGATCACGCCGCCGCCAAACGGCGGGGCACCACGGCCGAGGAGATCCGACTCGAATCGCGCAAGACCATCCCTGCCCGTCGCTATGGAGAACCCGCCGAGTTCGGTGCCGCTGCCGCCTTCCTGTGCAGCGCCCCGGCGTCGTACATCACCGGCGTCGCACTCAGGTGCGACGGCGGCCTGATCCGCAGCCTCTAGCCCCCCACCACTTTCAAAGGAAATACAATGACGTCCACAGCCCTTGCCCCTGAAGCGAAGAGCCTCACCTCCCAGCGGGACATCTCCGCCCAACACCTCATCAACGGCGAATGGCTCGGCGAGCCTGACACCCAGCGGATGAACCCGGCACGTCCCGACCAGCAGGCGGCCCTCTCCCCCAGCGGCACAGCCCACGACGTGGACGCCGCCATCACCGCCGCTGCCGCTGCCCAGCCGGCTTGGGCAATGCTCCCCGCACCGTCCCGCGGCGCCATACTCATCGCTGCCGGCAACCTGTTGAGCGAACGCCAGGCCGCAATCGCCGAAGACCTGGTCCGTGAAGAAGGGAAAACACTGGGCGAGGCCAAAGGCGAGGTCAAACGTGCCTCTGACGTCCTCCGGTTCTTTGGCTCCCTCGGTTGGGCAGCCACGGGAGAGGTCCTCCCCAGTGGTTTGCCGGACACCACCATCACCACACGCCGGGAGCCGTTGGGCGTTATCGGCCTGATTACCCCCTGGAACTTCCCCATTGCCATCCCGGCATGGAAGACGGCCCCTGCGCTGATCAGCGGCAACACCGTTGTCATCAAGCCCGCCGAGCTCACTCCGCTGTCCGCCATGCACCTGGCACGTGCCCTGCAGGATGCCGGGCTTCCGGCCGGAGTGTTCAACGTGGTGCACGGCAAGGGAAGCGTGGTGGGGGATGCTTTGGCCCGTGATCCACGCATCGCTGGCCTTTCCTTCACCGGCTCAACCAACGTGGGCCTGGGACTGCAGGAAATTTTGAACGCTCGTCGCGCCCGGGTCCACTTGGAAATGGGAGGCAAAAACGGGGTCTTGGTCCTCGATGACGCGGATGCCCGCAAAGCCGCGCAGGTGGTAGCCGCCGGTGCTTTTGGCCTGACGGGCCAGGCGTGCACAGCAACCTCGCGCGTTTACGTGACGCCGGGAATCCGCGCTGCCTTCACGGAGGCTTTGGTTGAGGAGGCCGCTGCTTACACCACAGGTGACGGCCTGGGAGGCGGCACGCGAATGGGGGCTGTAGTGAGCAGGCAGCAATTCGGGCAGGACCAAGCCGCGGTGCGCACCGCCGTCGAACGAGGCGCCACCCTCCTTCACGGCAGCTACGACGGCGACCCGAACGGTCCTCTGTTCTTTCCGGCCGCAGTCCTCACCGACCTGCCGATGGACGACCCAGCGGTAACGGAAGAGATCTTTGGGCCGGTAGTTACGGTACTTGAAGTGGCCGATTACGATGCCGGAGTGAATGCCATCAACGACTCCCGCTACGGCCTCACCGCCGGCATCTGCACGGACTCGTTGGCCGTCGCAACGGACTTCGCTGCGCGGGCGCAGGCGGGCGTGGTCAAGGTAAACCGCCCCACCGCAGGCTTGGACCTTAACGTTCCCTTCGGTGGTGTGAAGGATTCATCAACCAACACGTTCCGGGAGCAAGGCAGGTCCGCCCTGGACTTCTATACATGGGGCAAAACCGTTTACACGGGCGTGTAGCGGGCCATGAGCTACGTGATCGCCCAGCCTTGCGTGGATGTGAAAGACAAGGCATGCATCCAGGAATGCCCGGTGGATTGCATCTACGAGGGCGATCGCTCGCTCTACATCCACCCGTCCGAATGTGTGGACTGCGGCGCGTGCGATCCCGTGTGTCCCGTCGAAGCGATCTATTACGTGGACGATGTCCCGGACGAATGGGCCGATTACGTCAGGGCCAACGTTGAGTTCTTCGAGGAACTGGGGTCGCCGAAGGGTGCGGGCGGGGTGGGCAATCCGGGCCGTGACCATCCCGTGGTTGCTGCAGAGCCTTTGCGCGTCGGCTAGCCCAGGCAGGTGGCAGCTGGGTCTGTTTAGTTGTTGCTTGAGGGAGCCAGCCGGTAGCCAACCCCGCGGACGGTCTCAAGCCAGCGTGGTGCCTGGATGCTATCGCCGAGCTTCTTGCGCAGGTTTCCCATATGTACCTCAACGGCACGCTCATCTGCGTCGCTGACGTAACTGCCGACGTCGTACGGTTCGTTGCGTAGTCGACGCGCGAGGTCTGCCTTGGTCCGCACTATCCTGCCGGTCTCCAGCAATGCAAGTAAGAGGTCGAACTCCGTGCGGGTCAGCTTGAGCTCTTTGCCGTTGAGGACCGCGGTGCGGGAACCGGCAGAAACGGCCAGCCCATTGTGGCTCACTTCGGGATCCACTTCTTCCGGCACGCCCTTGGATTCCGACGACGCGCGGGGACGCCGCATCATGGCTTCAACGCGGGCGCGCAGTTCCCGGGGACGGAAAGGCTTGGTGAGGTAGTCGTCGCCGCCGGCTTCCAAACCCATGAGGGTATCGAGCTCTTCGGCGCGTGCCGTCAACATGATGATGTAGGCGTCGGATGATTTCCGGATCTGGCGTGCCACCTCAAAACCATCAATATCGGGGAGGCCGAGATCCAACGTAATAACGTCCGGATTCAGCTCGCGGGCCGATGTCACACCTGCGGATCCCGTGGACGCGACATGTACATCAAATCCCGCCTGGGATAGAACTACGCGTACCAATTCGCGGATATCCTGGTCATCTTCAATGACCAGCCCCACACGTGCTTCACTCATCGCTGCCCCTCAGCCCCTTCGATAACCTCAGAAGTATATCCATTATGGTTAGGCTGATCTCATGAACCGACTTTCTTCCGTATCTTTGGTGGATGTGCCATGACCCACCCTTCAACTTGGGATATTGGTGAAAAAAAGAAATTGTTGGTTTTTAGGCGCTCTTTCCATGAACATACCCTGCGTATGCGCGTTGTCCTCAGCCAACTGCCGTTGTCTGTGTGTGTCTGTATTTCAGCCATCCTGGTTTGGCTGTACTTCCCCGCCACTCTTGAAAATCCGCTGTTCCTCATTTTCCTGCTGAGCCAGGCACTCCTGCTGGCACTGTGCATCATTGTGCCGTGGCACCGGCTCCCCTTCGCCAGCTTCCTCAGCATCCCCATCCTGGACATGGTCTCCATCGGGTTCGCCCGCGAAGGTGCGATGGAATCCATCACCGGGCTCAGTGTCCTGGTGGTACTCCCGGTCATCTGGCTTTGTGCTTCAGGGCTGTACCCGAAGCTCGCCATTGTCTTGTCCTTCCTGGGACCGTTGGGAATCGTCTGGGTTCCCCTGTTCGCGCGTGGAACCCTCAGCGAACAGGACTTCACCAAGCCGCTCCTGTTCCCTATCCTCATGCTGGGAATTGGAATTTCCGTCAGCGTCCTGACGCTGAGCATGGTCCGCCAGCAGCGCGCCCTCGAAGAGAAGGACGAGGCACTCAAGGAAGCTCTGAGCGTCAGTACAAAGCAGGAACGGCTCCTCAACACTGTCATGGAAGCCCTGCCGCTGGGCGTGGTGGCCGTGGATGGCGACGGGCACGACATCCTCATGAACCGCCGCCAACGGCAAACACATGCCCTGGCAACTCCCCCGGACAACGACGATCCCAATGAATCCCAGTTGCTGGTCTTCGACATTGACAGGACAACGCCGTTGCCTGCGGACAGGCGACCGGTGCGTCGGGCCGTCCTGGGCGAACGATTCACGGACCAGTTGGTGTGGTTGGGCGCGGGAAGCGAACAACGAGCCTTCACCACGAGCGCACGGCCCATGGTGGACGACGGCGGGAAATTCGCCGGTTCCGTGGTGGTGTTCAGCGACGTCACGGACCTGGTGAACGCGCTGGCCGCCAAGGACGACTTCGTTGCCAATGTCTCCCACGAATTCCGTACCCCGTTGACGTCCATCCTTGGCTACGTCGAGCTCATCCTGGACGAGCCGGACGCCCTCGATGCCCGGGCACACAAACAACTCGACATCGTCCGGCGCAACGCGGAGCGGCTGCTGACCCTCGTCTCGGACCTACTGGCCGTGCGCTCGGGCCAGATCGTCATTCAGCCGCACTCAGTGGACGTGGCGGAGTTGGTGCGGGGCAGCGTCACCTCTGCAGAACCGCGCGCGGCCAAGGCCGGCATCCGGCTGTCGGTGGACCTCCCGGATGCGCTGGAAGCCCATGTTGACTCATCACGGATTGCGCAGGTGCTGGACAATCTGGTGTCCAACGCGATCAAGTACTCTCCCGACGGCGGCGATGTGGAAGTAGCTGCCTGGGAGGAGCAGGACTTTGTTTTCTGCCGGGTCACTGACACCGGGATGGGAATGAACGAAGAGGAGCAGGCCGAGGCTTTCACCAAGTTCTTCCGCGCCGGCGGGGTACGCAAGAGTGCCATCCCGGGCGTCGGGCTTGGGTTGCCCATCAGCAAAGCCATTGTTGAAGCCCACGGCGGGACCATCACCTTGGAGAGTGTCCCCGGTCAGGGCACCACTTTTACAGTCAAGATGCCCGCCTAGCCGTCAGTGCCTTACTCGTGCTGCGCCAGTCCCTGCACCCTCTGCATCCCGACGGCGGCCGAAGAGGAAGTAGCTGACGGGCCCGAAGAAGTTGATGAAGGAGACCGCCCGCCAGATGGCCTTCTTGCCCCGGATCTGCTCGTCCGGGGTCTTGCCGATGCTTCTCTGCGCAGCACCCAAGAGGGCCATATTCACCGCGCCACTGACCAACAGCATGATGCGTTGGCCTTTGGTCATATCGCGCCACGATTTCTTGCGGGCCATGATGCCTCCATCCGTGAAGATCTAGTTATCAGGCTAGTCCGACGCCGAGCGGCCCGCCACAGCTTGGCGTACAACTTCGCCCCATGATTGTTCGGCCAGGTCAGCCACAGCGGCCAGGATTTCCGACGGCGGCAGGGACAGGTCCAGCGGGTATTCCACGATGTCGATGTCCGTGTTGAGGATGCGGCGGAGTTTTATCTCCCCCGCCCCGGCGTAGACGAGCCACGCGGTGGGAACCCTGAGGGCCGTGCAGTACGCCAGCAACTGGTAGTGGTCCGCGCTCAGGGAGGCACCGGCGTCGGAGGCTGCTTGGTATTTGGAGTCATAGACCACCACGGGGCGGCCACCCAGGAAGTGGACGGCGTCAGGGCGGACAGTCAGGCGATCAGAGTCCCTGACGGCCTCGTTGAGCAGCGCTCCGTAGTGGAGGCGCATCTCCCCCGGATGGGCACTCATGGCGGACCTGAGTGCGGTGCCCACGAATTCTTCAAACACCTGGCCCATGTCCACCACGAAGGACGCGGTTTGCTGCTTGCCCTCGCCGGCCTCGGCGGAGGCATTGCGCAGAATTACTTCGGACAGGCGCAGGACGGCGTGATACCTGAGGTTCATCCTGCTGGCGCGCCACGGCGGCAGCGGCGCTCCGGACTGAAGCCGGGTGACGGCGTCGAGCTTTCCCTTGAGCTGCCGCAAACGGCTCAGGACATCCGGCCGAACCCCGGGAACTTTTCCCATGCGCTCCAACGCGGCACGGAGGATGCGGTTCTCGGCGATGTCCTCAGTGAATTCGTCGTAGGAGACCTCCAGCGGCACCATCATTCCGGGGCGTCGGGAAATCTGGTCCGAGATACGGATGCGGCCCTTGACGGTGCGCAGGGACTCTTCCACGGTCAGGTAGCCCTGCAGGACGCCACGGCTCAGGGCTTTATCTGCCAATAGAGCGAGCGATTCGGCCAACGCACTCCACAAATCCGGGTGCTCCACGGCCTCCACGGAATGGTCCCGGAAGCCTTGGTCCCCGGCGTAGCTGAGCAGGAAGAGAAGCCGGCTCAGGCCCAGCCGATCCTTGGGACGGACTTCAAGCTGCACCGTGGAGGTTCGGACGGACCCCACCTTGCCAACGGGCTCAATCCGGTAAAGGCCCATGCCCATGGGCGACGCTTTGGCCAGGCCGCTGGTATTGATGAACGCAGCCGACTCGGGATCGAGTTTGTCCACCACCCCGTGGGAGAGCTCGTCCATGACGATATGCCGCGGCCCGGAGTTGGCCTTCACCGCTGAGGCAGGCACCCGCCCGGCAGAAGCGGGAGCCCGGCCCGGCCTGGGCGGGATGGATTTAGCGGGCTGCAAGACGTCCCAGCAACTGGTCCAGGCCGAAGCGCTCCTCAAGTTGCGCGCGGTTCAGCTGCCCGTGGTAGTGCTCCTCCAGCAACGGCATGAGCTCGTACTTCCAGATGCGGCGTAGTCCTGTGGGGTTCTGCGCTGCATTCTTCATGAAGTAGGACGGTCCGATCATCAGGTCCCTGTCCCAATCGTCGATCGCGTCGTTGAGCGCATCCAGCAGGTCCGCGTTGAGGGTGTCCAGCCCGCGGGCTTCCAGGAAACGACGCAGCGTACCGCGGATCGGCTCCTCCTTGGGGTGCAGCTCGATAAAGGCGAAACGGCGGCGGATGGCGGCATCCATCATGGCAATGGAGCGGTCCGCGGTGTTCATGGTGCCGATGATGTAGAGGTTATCCGGCAGGCTGAAAGGCTCGTTGGGGCTGTACTGCAGGTAAATACGATCGTCCCGGTACTCCAGGAGGAAATAGAGCTCACCGAAGACTTTGGCCAGGTTGGCGCGGTTCATTTCATCGATGATCAGGAAGTACGGTTTGTGCGCATTCTCGGCCTTGGCAGCTTCCTCCGCCAGACGCCTCAACGGCCCGGCCACGAGTTTGAAGGACACCTGGCCATCGTCGGTTTTGTCCGGCCGGTAGCCCTCGAAGAAGTCCTCGTAAGCATACGAGGGGTGGAACTGCACCAGCTTCACCCGTTCGTCAGTGTGGTCACCGGCCAGCTCGGCGGCGAGGTGCTTGGCCAGGTAAGTCTTGCCGGTCCCCGGAGGACCGTACAGAACCAGTTGGCGGTTCTCTTCGAGCAGTTCCGCAATTTCCTTCAGCGGTTCGAGGTCCATGTGCAGGGACGCCGCGAACTCTTCCGTCAGGGGCCGGAAACCTTGCTGGACAACCTCGACGACGGTGGTGGGCGGAGCTTCGTCCTCACCATCGGTTTCGGCTTCCACCGGCAGCAGTTCCTGCAGGGCTTGGATCACCCTGGTGACGTCCACGATGATGCCCGGCGTGGAAAGCTGCCGCTGCGCATGACGGGGAAGCTCGGGGATGGCGTAGCTGTCCTCGAACCAGCGGACCTTGCGGCGAATGCGGCGATTGTCCTCGTGGTGTTCAGGCTCGCCAAGAACCACGCCCACCCGCACCCGGCCGGCATGCTGATACAGCGTGAGATCGCCCGGCTTCATGACCGTCAGGAAGGCGAAAACAGCAGTCTTGGTGTCTTCGCGTTCCACATAGCCCAGATGCTTGTAATCCTCATCTACGGCATGCTGAACCACGCCGGCCGTAACGCCCGCCGTGAGGGTACGCAGGTGCTCTACGTCCAGGGTGGCTTTTTCCTCGGCGACCCAGCTGGCCAAGAGGTCACCGTTGTCATGATGGGTGCGCAGGAGCCAGGAACGGCGACCCGGATCCCCCACCTTGCGCCACTGACTCACCAGTTGACGGGAATACCAGTCGATGCGCTGCCCGGCTTGCTCGTCCAAGTGGAGGCGAATGCGGTGAATGTCCGCGGTGATGTCCTCGTCTGTGTCGCCTTTGGCACCACCCACAAGTGAAGCGAAGGCGTCCCGGATCTCCTGGCGTTCGACATCGGCCACCACGGGCTCAAAGTAGCTCGGCCACACGAGGTACTCGATGCTGCGGCGAAGAGCGGGCTGGTCCTCGGGCGTTGCTGCGGCCAGTTCGTGGAACTTCAGCGGGTCCGCAAGCGCTTCGTTGATGGTGGCCGTGCTTTGGCTGTCCACGTGGGCCACGAAACGGCACAGCCACTTCAAGTGGTCCCAAATAGTCCAGTTGAACTCGGCAGTGCGGTCCCGGATAACACCGTGGTCCGTCATGCCCTCATAGAGTTCTTCCGGCAGTTCGATGGGCGGCTCAACCCATGACGCCGCTTCGGCGACGCGTGCCCTCTTAACCCTGAGGGACTTGACCTCGTGCGCGAGCGGCAGTGATTGCAGGAACAGCAGTTCCACGGCCAGCAGTTTGGCCTCCCGGGACGCGCCTTCCAGGTTCTGCCGCAGGTTGGTCATCATAGGTGCTTTTGAGTCCTCGACCCCGCGTTCGAGCCGTTCGAGAAGCTCGCCCGCAGCATCCGCGGTCCACGTCAACGTCCTGCCGTCCAGCGCGGAAGGTCTCCCGTGAAGCGCCGGACCGAGCACATACCAAGCTGCGTCCTCGATCTCCTTGGAGACTCCGGGGGCACGGTCAATGGCAGTTTTTACGGAGGGAATCACCATGCCAACTTACCTTGTTTGGCTTATCCAAGCATCTGGATATCCACAGGCTTGCCGTTCCAGCCGCGTGACGCGCGATTGGCCTGCGTTTGCCTGCCGCTAACTTCCGTCGCGGAGGTCCGCCGGCGGTTCGTCCTTCAATTCGATGGCGTCGAATCGGGCCTCGCAGCCCTCTCCCATTGGGGCTTGCGACATGAACCCTACGTGGACGGGTTTCTCCGTATCCAGCCTGAACAGCCGGACGAAGGACCATTCCCGGCCATCCGATGACGAGTGGAAAGCCCACGCCGGACCCACCCGGCTGATGCGAAGGTAGACCCACGGGGCAGTCACCACAGGCCCGTTGGAATCGTCGGAATAGCTGTTGGTTACCACGCTGACCACCATGGCTTCCCCTTGCGGAGAATACTCGAAACAGAGCTTGGCCCAGTGTTCGCTGTCCGCCCACAGGCTCAGCACACCGGCGTCGAACGTTGTCCGCGGTGAGGCCACCAGAACCCTGGCCGAGAACGAGAAGGCCGCCGGAGCCCTGAACCCCAGCGCAGTGGCGCCATGCTGCGGTTCTCCCCCAAGGGAGTCGTTGGTCCAGTCAACCCCGGGCGCGGCTGTGAGGGTCAGCGTCCCCTCGGCCTCGTCATAGCTGGCGTGACCGGTGGACGAGGTCCACTCCAAGGATGGGAGTCCTGCTATTTCGGGGATCAATCGATACTCCTTGGTATCCTGAAAAATGGTCAAGAACACGCTTTCAGAGATTGCCGAAGATGTGTGGGAGGCCACACCCGGACACTAAAAAAAATCGCTAGTGCATCCCGAACTGATAACTGAATGGAACAGGCTCGCCGGGACAGACCTCTTCCCACAAGGCGGCGATGGCATCCTCCCCTTCGCGGAGGTCCGGAATTTCGACGCCCTCATGCAAGATGGCGGCCGCCTCTCCAGGGTTTCCCGTCCGCGCAAGCGCCAGCGCCCGGAGGAACCTCAAGCGTCCGACGCCGGCGCCCTCCTTGGGTGCCTTCTCCGTCAGTTGCAGAGCCATGGCCGGGTCTCCGTGGCGGATGCTGAGCGTGGCCGCCTCCGTGAGCAAGGCTGTGGTGGAATGGTCAGCCTCCACGCCGTTCCGCAGCTCGGCAAGTCCTTCGGTTTCCTGTCCCTCAGCGAGGAGGGCCAAGCCCAGTCCGCGATGCGCGAGCGCCCTGGTAGGCGGCCGCACATCACCGGCCGCCAGTACCTCGCGATACAGCGCCTTCGCCCCGCCCAGGTCCTGCCTTGCATGCCTCATGGTGGCCACGTGGAATTTCGCTTCAACGCTGTTCTGCCCCGCCAACAGGTCCTCCCAATCCGCCCCGGCGACGAAGCTGGGCGCGCCGTCGAACGCTTTTCCGTGCAGCAACCCAAGCCACGGTTCCTGCTCGGCCGTGACGCTCTCATCCACGAAAGGTGTACCGCTTTCATCAATCCAGGCCATGCCTGACCTGCTTCGCCGGGCCCGCTCCACAACGCCCCAACCGCTGCCGTGCAGCAGCATTTTCGACGGCGGGACGTCGGCATCGCTGATGGCGGCGGAAAGCATGGACTCGAGTTCCTCGTGGGGCAGGAGTTGTTCCAAGCGCGCGCTGGCGTGCGCCACCGCAGCATTCCAGTCGGGACCGTGCGAGGTCTCCGGATCAAGGTGCCCGTTCCCGTACGCTTCAACCCATGCCCACTCTGCGCCGGCGGGCATCACCAGGTGTTCAAACTGCGTCTGCGCGAGGCCGGCCTGGATCTCGGCGTACGGTCCGGCACCTGGGCTCAACCACTCCTGCCAACGTTTGCCGCCTTGTCCTTGGCCCCAGACGAAGAGCTTCTTTCCCCGCAGGAGGCCCGTGGACAGCATCGCCAGCCCGTCGCCGTCGTCGTCCGCAGCCACGACCCAACGCCGTTCGGATGGGTCGATGTCGAAGAAGAAGTCAGCCGCGTGCGGGCTGTTGACCAGCCACGTGCCGTCATACCCTTCGTGGTCAGTTGGCCTCACCCGGGTGATATCCGTGGCGTAGTCGCTACCGAAAGCATCGTCCGCCGGAGCGATGACCCGGGTACGCTCCGTTTCCGGGATGGCTGCGTTGCTCCACCAATACATGGGGACATCGTGATCGTTCGGGTTCCGCAGCCTGACCGCGACGAAGAGGACGTCCGAGTCCGCAGGCAACCAGATGTCCACCTGGAACACCACTTCCCTCAGCCGCTCGTACTCCCACACGCGCAGGATGTGTTTGCCGTCCGGGGTATGAACGATTGCGGTTTGCAGCGGATCGCAACTGGTGGGTGAATGACCACGGGTGCCGATATTCCATTCCAGCCCGCCCGCAAACCACGCCTTGCGAAGCGCAATGTTGGCCAGTTGCGGGGCATCGTGGGTGTGGAGGAGCTGCTTGCCTGTGGCTTTATCGAACAACTCCCAAATGCGGCCACCCAATGAAGGGATGACGGTCACCTTGAGTTTGCTGTTTTCAAGCACGACGGCGGGAAATTCCTTGGGTGCCGCATCCCGGCCGTAGCCGTCCTGCATGAGATACGGATAAACATTGGGCACCACTCCGTAGCGGGCCGAGGCTTGGAGTTCCTCCGGCACGCCCTCGCCCACCGTGTAGGGCTGGTCCAGTTCGGCCGCCACCACCGGCAGGGGGTTCAGCGGGCCGAGCTCTGCCATTGTCAAGGAGATAGTGGTGATGGTGAGGTTGGAGCTTGCGGTGCTGGCCACGTCAGTATCCGATCGTGAGAAGGAGGCCGCGCTGCGGCTCAATGGTGATAGGGTCGCCGGGCGCGTAGCTCGCGGCGGATTGGAATCCGCGGATGGCCGGGGCAGTGACGGCCCGGGCGGCAGCGTCGTCGTCGAAAATCAACGTCACATGCTCAGTTTGCCCGGCCCAGGATGCCAGCACTACAACCATCCCTTGCTCCGTCAGCCACGTGCTGGCAAGTATGTCCGGGTGGTTGGTTCGGACCGGGGCTTGGGGATCCCAGCAGCCCCGCATCTGCCCGCTTTCCAGTCCGGTAGCTGCCCAGAAATCCCATAGCGGGCGGTTGTCGACGGCGGGTGCCCGGCCCGTCATGCCAAACACCATGCCCCGCCATGGATTGCCACCGCCTTCCAACATCTCGCCCATGACGCCGAAGGGAATCCCGGATAGCTCCACCAGCCAATAGTCGGAATCAGTGGTGTGGTAGTCGAAGTACTCCCCCAGCCAGAGCCGGTCCACATAGGGCAAGTGCTCCATGTACAGATTGGCGGAGGATGCATATCCGTCGTGCGCTGTGAACTGGTTGGCGGAATGAAGGTCTATTTCAGGGCCATCCACACCCCTGGCTTGGCTGGCCCGCTCGAGGACCTTGCGGACCCGCAGCATGGCATGCCGGTCATAGGCAATGTCATCAAGATAGATGCCGTCGATCCCGTCCACGCCCTTGGCCAGTTCCTGGAGGCTCCGCACGTAGAAGTTCTCCCACCGCGACTCACCCGTGGTCACAACGGCGATGTCGTCCACATTGGGCGCGAACCACGCTGAGACGTAGCCGCAGCCCACATGTTCCCGCAGCCAGATATGTCCGTTGCCCGGGCCGTCACTGAAAATCTCGTGGTCCAGGTGCAGCAACGGCAACAGCTCCGGACTGTGGAACGTGAGCTCGCGGACCGTGTTGTACACCTTGGCCTTCAGGCCCTGCCGATGACACTCGGCAACGTAGTCCCGCAGCGAGTCCCGGGTCAGGAGGGGGTCGTTGATGTACGGCGCCGGTGCCGTTGCGTGGTGGACGTTGACCACGGTGGCTCCCACTGCTTTGATGTCCGCCGGATTTTCAGGAGCGTGGAAGTAGCGTTTCCGAAGGTGCTTAGCTGGCTCGATCGGCTTGAACGGTGTCAGCAACAGGCGGAAATCGAAGTCCAGCGGTTCGTTGGCAGTCAGCGTCCTTGAGCCACTGAAGGCGTTCACCTTTACCGTGCCGTCCGCCATGCGCAGCTTCACCCCGCCTCGGACTATGGCGTCCCCGCTGCTTTGCTGGCGATTGGCCCATGACGTCGGCTCCACCAGCGGCTTCTCCCGGTAGAAGTTGGTGTTGAGCGGCCGTTCATATCTGTGGTCGCGCAGGGCGAGCTGAATTCCGGCGTTCACACTTCCCAGCCACAGCGCGTCCTGGTTCTTCGCGGCCACGTCCCACATCCAGTCCAGGGCTTCCGGCCGGCGACCACCCGGGACACCTAAACCCATGGCCAGCGGAACCGCCGACTCCCAAAACTCGAGCTGCAGCCCCACGTCGTTCACGTCCACGGTTCCCTCGGAACTGAGGCGCAGCGAGTATGACACTGCTCCATCGGCATCGAGAACGCCGTTCAGCTCCAACGCCAGCACTGACTTGCCGTCTTTTCGGCCCGTCCAGCTGCACCGCCAGGACGTCCGCGCCGGGCCCTCCTCGGTGAAGACGAGCCGCCCGTGCGTCCATTCGATTCCCTCGACGTCCAGCCGCACCGGGGAGCTGAAAAGTCCGACGGCGGGGCCATCAGTTGCGGTGACGGCGGCGGTGAAGGTGGACGTCACCTGCGCCGGGAGGCCCGACTCCGTCAACCGCAGGGATCTGCCCAGGATCCCCAACGTCCTGCCCGATTCGTCCAAGGTGATGGCCGTGAAGGGCTTGACTAGCTCCACGTCCTGGGCCACCCGCGAATCCAGCCACGCCAGGCGCCGCAGTAAACGCGGATCGCCGAATCCGCCGTCGGGTTCTGTGTCCGTCTCTCCGGCCACCTCAAGCGTGACCTCGATCTCCTCCGCCGCCTGGCCTACGGCCGTGATACCAGTGGCGGCAATCCTCACCAACGCCTCCACGGTTGATCCGGCAGCATTGTGAGGAACTGGCAGGATCACATACAGCGCCTGAACTTTCCCCGCTGGTACCGCAAGGGTCCTCTGCCATGGCCTGCCCAAACGGTCCACGCCATCAGTGTTGATGCAGTGTCCCCCGGACGGCGCCGTGACTTCGACTGTCACGGCTTCGAGATCCTGCAGGGCGAACAACCCAAGCTGGACTACGTAGTCCTCCCCGGGCCGGGCATGGGCAGTAAAGGTCTTGGCCGGTCCGTTGATCACCCAGTGCGCTGGAAGGTCCGCATGCATGGAAATCGGGTTGAGGCGGTCCTCCGGAAACACCAGAAAGGCCTCGCCCGCGTAAGCCCGGTGGAATTTCTCGAGTTCGTCGATGCTGGCAGTGAAGTTCATCGGTGCGAAGGAGTCCCTCTCGCTGGCCGCCTCGTATCGAAGGACTGTCGCCTGTGGCAGTTCGCGCGTCGCCGGAACCCACCATGAACCCCCGACGGCGGCCACCCAGGCAGGGTCTGCGGACGGACGATGCGGGAGGTACTGCGCCTGGGGATAGTGGGCTTTCCCCAGCATGGCGTAGGGCAGGTAATAAGCGAAGTAGATCCCCGGGCCATCGATCGCTTCGAAAACGATATTTCCGAACTCCCGGATGGCCTCTTCCACGATCACGTTCCGAACCCTTGTACCGCTCTTTTCCGAGACGATGATGACATCAATCGAGGCCGGGTGGTGGTCCTGGCGCCGCCAAGGGATAAGCACCCTTTGAGCAGGCGCTGGTAAGTGGGTCTCCAGCGCCAGTTCCACCCTTTCCAGGACTTCCACGACGAACCGGTGATTTCCGTAGAGCAGTTTGTCCCACGCCCCGATGCCACATTCCACCTCCGGGTGGGCCTCGGTCAGCGCATGGTGTCTGCTTGTTGTGGGAGGGGAAACGGGGGCCGGTGAAACCGGCACGGGCAGCGGCATTGCTGGGACTCCTGAAGGTAGCTTCCGGGGCTGGTCACCGGGTTGGTGAATCCTTACATCATCCCGTCGTTCTACGGAGTCGTAAAGGGTCATGACGATACGTGATCACTGCAATTTTTCCGTCCGTAAGCTGGACGGCAGGGCCTACTTGGGCTTGGCAAGGTTCAGCGCGTTGACTTTCGCCCTGGCGGCCCTAACAACTTCGCGGTCGGTGACGGTGTAGGCGGTGGGATCGCTGCCGTCCTGGGCGCCTAGGGAGATCGCTCCTTCTCCGAGGGTTGAGACGGTCTTCTTCGCGGACAGGTGAACGGCGGACAGCCCCGCCGCGTGCATTGCCGGGATATCCACCAGCGAAAGACCCCCGCCGGCCATGATTTCCAGAGCACCCCCTGCCCGCTCCACCATGGAGGTCAGGGTCTGCAGGCCTGCTCCGGCGGTAGCTTCATGCCCTGACGTCAGGACCCGGGTGAAGCCCAGTTCCATGAGTTGCTCAAGGGCGGCTAAAGGGTCTCCTGCCTGATCGATGGCCCGGTGGAAGGTCAATTGCGCTTTAGGATTGGCATCCTTGGCTGAGCCCACCAGACGCTGCACGGCTCGCACGTCCACCTCTCCTGAGGGAGTGAGCGCGCCAACCACCACCCCATGCGCACCTTGGGCGAGAAGGTGTCGGATCTCGTGGACCATGGTGTCCAGGTCGGAAGCCGAGTACCGGAAATCGCCGGGCCTGGAGCGTATCAGCGGATGGATTTCCAGACGGCCATCGACGTGTTCCATGCTCGCTTCCATGAGTCCTTGGCTCGGAGTGATTCCACCAAGTTCCAGGCTGCTGCACAGCTCAATCCGGTCTGCCCCTTCGGCGGCGGCCGTGCCTGCACCCGCCGCGCTCACCACGGCAATTTCAAGTTTCATGCTGAAACTCTACGGGCAGCAGAGACTACGCGCGGTAGCGTTCGAGCTTTTCCTTTTGCTCCGGAGTGAGCCTGAGGACCCGTCCGGTGGCCTCCGCCACGAAAGCCAGGTGAGTGGTGGCTTTGACGCAGTCCTCCCGCGTGACGGGGTCCTTGATGACGTAGTGGAGATCGAAGCTCGCGCCCTTGATGGCGCCCACCCAGATCTCGACGACGGCCGGCATGTTGCGGTAGTCCAGCGTCCGGACGTAGCGGACTTTGTGCTCCACAACCAGGGTCATGGTCCCCTCCTCAACATCATTGAAGAGGGCAGCGGGAGGTTCGACGCCGGGGAGGCCCGCACCGCGGGGCGGCCCGAAGGCTGCGATGCGGGCTTCCTCGAGCATGCGCACAATCTGGACGTTGTTGATGTGTCCGTAGGCGTCCATGTCACCCCAGCGCATGGGTACAAGGACCTCAATGCGCCGGGGTGCCCTGGACTCCTTCAGTGTTTCCGTGCTCAGCTGTGCACCGCCGTCGAGTCGTCCACCGCGGTCTCTTCCTCACCCGCGAACTGGGACATGTACAAGCGGTAGTACGCGCCCTGGAGAGCGAGCAGCCGGGTGTGGTTTCCCTGCTCCACGATCTTGCCGTTTTCCATCACCAGGATCGTGTCGGCGTCCCGGATGGTGGAGAGTCGGTGGGCTATCACGAAACTCGTACGGTCAGTTCGGAGCGCTGCCATGGCCTTCTGCAGCAGCAGCTCGGTACGGGTGTCCACGGAGCTCGTGGCTTCATCCAGGATCAACAACGAAGGATCGGAGACGAAGGCACGGGCGATGGTGATGAGCTGCTTTTCACCGGCGCTGACGTTGTTGCCTTCTTCGTCGATGATCGTCTGGTAACCGTCCGGAAGAGCACGCACGAAGCGGTCCACGTAGGTGGCCTTGGCCGCCTCCATGATCTGCTCTTCGGTGGCGTCCAGGTTTCCGTACTTGATGTTGTCGTAGATGGTCCCGCCAAAGAGCCAGGCATCCTGCAACACCATGCCAACCTTGGACCGCAGCTCGGCACGACTGAGGTCCTTGATGTCCACGCCGTCCAGGGTGATCCGGCCGGCATTGAGCTCGTAGAAACGCATCACGAGGTTCACCAGCGTGGTCTTGCCTGCACCGGTGGGGCCCACGATGGCCACCGTGTGACCAGGTTCCGCAGCGAAGGACAGGTCCTCGATGAGAGGCTTGTCCTCCACGTAGCTGAAGGAGACGTGCTCGAACTCCACGTGGCCGTCGGTCTTGGAGGGCAGGTGACGCGTGGGGTTCTCTTCAACTTCTTCATCGGCGTCCAGGAACTCGAAGACGCGCTCTGCGGAGGCAACGCCGGACTGCAGCATGTTGGCCATGCCTGCGATCTGGCCCAGCGGCTGGGTGAATTCACGGGAGTACTGGATGAACGCCGTGGCGTCGCCGAGGCTCATGGAGCCCGAGGCAACGCGGAGGCCGCCAACCACGGCAATGCCGACGTAGGACAGGTACGAGACGAAGTTCATGGCCGGGAAGATCACACCGGACACGAACTGTGCCCCGAAGGATGCTTTGTACAGTTCCTCGTTCTTCTCGTCGAAACGCTCCAGCATGTCGGCATCGCGGCCGAACACCTTCACGAGGTCGTGGCCGGAGAACGACTCCTCGATCTGGCCGTTGAGTGCGCCGGTGTTCTTCCACTGCGCGGCAAAGAGCTTCTGGCTACGGGCACCGATGACGCCCGCAACAATGCCGGACAACGGCAGGGCGATCAAGGCAATCAGCGCCAGCTCCCAGGACACGATGAACATCATGACCGTGATACCCAGGACCGTGAGCACGGAGCTGACCAGTTGTGAGAACGCCTGCTGAAGACCCTGCTGGACGTTGTCGACGTCGTTGGTCACGCGCGACAGGATGTCGCCACGCTGGCGGGTGTCGAAGTAGTTCAACGGGAGCCGGTTGAGCTTGGCCTGGACGTCGTTGCGTAGCTTCTTGATGACCCGCATGACGATCCTGTTGAGCAACCAACCCTGGGCCCACAGGAAGATGTTGGCAACGAAGTACATGAGGAGCACGATCGAAATCAGGAACGTCAGCTTAGGGAAGTCGATCCCGTTGGTCAGTTCCATCTTGGAAACCATGTCCGCAAAGTTGCCTTGCCCCTGCTGACGCATGAGCTCCACGAACTGCTCTTGGGACACCCCCTCCGGGACCTGCCTGCCGATGACGCCACCGAAAATGACGTCCATGGCAATACCCAGTACCTTGGGGGCGATCACGTTGAGGACGACCGAGACAATGACGAGGCCGATCACGATGTACACACCAACGCTCTCGGGCTTAAGCAGGCCCATGAGCCGCTTGGCGGAGGGCCAGAACTCCTTCGCCTTCTTGGCCGGAACGTCGCCGAACATGCCGCCATCGGCTTCGGAAGGGACGTATTCCTCTTCAACGAAGTCTTCGTCGTCAAGCAGCTCTGTTGCTACCTCAGCCTCGGCCGTTGCCTTGGCATCCTTGGCGGCCTGTGCCTTGGCAGCCCAGCCACGCTTCTTCTGCTGGTTCTGCTCGCTCATGCCACTTCCTCCACGCTCAGCTGGGATTCAACGATTTCCTGGTACGTGGGTGACGTTTCCAGCAGTTCGTCGTGCGTTCCACGGTCGACGATCCGGCCGTTATCCAGCACGAGGATCTCGTCCGCGTCCGCGATGGTTGACACACGCTGGGCCACGATGATGACCGTGGCGTCCCTGGTCTTGGCTTTCAAGGCCTTGCGCAGCCTGGCATCGGTAGCGACGTCCAAAGCGGAGAACGAATCATCAAACAGGTACACATTCGGCTTGGTAACAAGCGCCCTGGCAATGGACAGCCTCTGGCGCTGGCCGCCGGATACGTTGGTGCCACCTTGGGCAATGCGCCGGTTCAGACCGGATGACTTTTCCTCGACGAAGCCCTTGGCCTGCGCAGTCTCCAACGCATCCCACAGTTCTTCGTCGGTGGCGTCGGGCTTGCCGAAGCGCAGGTTGTGCTCGATGGTTCCGGAGAACAGGTAGGGCTTCTGCGGAACCGCGGATACGCGGCTGGTGATTTCAGATGCGTCCAACTTGGTGACGGGCACGCCGTCGAGCAGGACGTCGCCCGAGGCGACATCGTAAAGCCGCGGCAGGAGCGAAACCAGGGTGGTCTTGCCTGCGCCCGTGGATCCGATGATGGCCAGGGTCTTGCCCGGCTCGGCGGTGAAGGAGATGTTGCTCAGCACCGGCGCCTCCGCACCGGGGTACTTGAACGTGACGTCGCGGAATTCCACGCGGCCTTTCTTCTCAGCCGGCACCGTCGGTGAGGTGGGGTTGTGGATGGAAGGCTCGACGTCGAGCACCTCGCCGATGCGATCCGCACAGACGGACGCGCGGGGAATCATCATGGCCATGAACGTGCCCATCATGACGGCCATCAGGATTTGCAGCAGGTACTGGAGGAAGGCCGTGAGCGCACCCACCTGCATTTCTCCCGAATCCACGCGCTGGCCGCCGAACCACAGCACGGCGGCCGTAGACAGGTGCAGGATCATGCCAATGGCCGGGAACATCAGGACAAACAGGTTGCCGATCTTCACGGACACTGCGGTGAGGTCTTCATTGGCATCGCCGAAGCGCTTTGCCTCGTGGGGTTCACGCACAAAGGCACGGACCACGCGGATTCCGATGATTTGCTCGCGAAGCACACCGTTGATCGCGTCGATCTTGGTCTGCATGGAACGGAACAGGGGCATCAACCGGACCACGAGGTAGCCCACCACGGCCACCAGGACCGGAACGGAAACCCACACGAGCCAGGAGAGGTTGAGGTCCTCACGGAGAGCCATGATGATGCCGCCAACACACATGATGGGCGTGGAAACCATGAAGTTCAGGCCCATGAGCACCAGCATCTGTACCTGCTGGACATCGTTGGTGCCGCGGGTGATCAGCGTGGGAGCGCCGAATCGGTTGACGTCTTGGGCGGAGAAGCTGCTGACCTGCCGGTAGACGCTTCGGCGCAGGTCGCGGCCGATGGCCATGGCAACGCGGGCGCCGAAGTACACCGCGATAATGGCGGTAAGCACCTGTCCAAGGGCGACACCGAGCATGAGCACACCGGTTTGCCAGATGAAGTCGGTGTCTCCGCGGGAAACTCCCTCATCAATGATTTTGGCGTTGAGGCTGGGGAGGTAGAGCGTGGCGATGGTGGACGCCAACTGAAAAATCAGCACAGCCACTATCTGCGGCAAATACGGCTTGGAGTAGCGCCGTATAAGGGTGACAAGCATGCCCACGGGTCCTTAGAAAGAGTGCGTGAATGAGTTAAGAGAAGTTTGGCAGCAGGGGCTGACAGTATTAGCCTCCCCACTCTACGAAATCCGTTGCCCGGGCGAAACAACTTACGGAAAAGATCATCCCAGCGGAGTATTTCCCGTGTCGGCAACAGAAAAACGCCGGCTGGTTCCCCAGCCGGCGTTTAGGTATTGAGTGCTAGCCCGCGTGTTTGCCGTGATCCGAACGGGCTTCTACGCCCTGGAGGAGCAACAACGCCATCCGTTCCTGCTGCCTGCGTTCGCGCTTGAGCTCCTTACGGATTGCTGCGAGCTCCTCCGCAGTATGGGCCTGCTGCTCCGCAATGGTTTGCTGCTCCCGCAACCGGGCCTGCAGTTCCACGTTGGCTCGGCTGAGCTGCAGCTGCTGCTCGGCCAGGACGTACTGGGTACGGGACAGCTGTTCCTGGACTTCCTTCACGTCAGCCGTGCCCTGGGGTCGTTCCTGCGTGAGGATCCGGGCAAACTCGAGGTCAAGATCGGAGCCGGACTCCGCGTTCGAAGCCGGTCGCTCCCCCACGGGAACCTGACGGGCGGCCCCTGAAAACTGGCGGAAACCCCTTGGCACCGCAGCGTCGGCACCCAGGCCGTGTGCGCCGCCGTCGGACGCTTTCACTGCGTCCATGGAGGCGGTATCCAGCGACATTCCTGCGTCTCCTGACGCCGTGGCCATGAGTTCCTTTTCCGGGGCAGCATCAACCGTTCGGCGCAGCGGGCGTTCTTTGATGAACAGCACGGCCAGGAGAGCCACAACGCTGATGATGGCCGAGATCAGGAAGATCTGTGCGGTCGCGTCTCCGTAGGCGGCCCGCATGATCCCGGCGATGGGAGCGGGCATGTCGGCCAGGTCCATGCTGGCTCCGGAGGCTCCACCTTGAGCTGGAATGCCTGCGGCAGCCATGCCTTCAACAGCAAGGTCCTTCACATGGTTGGACATGATGGCGCCCAGGACGGATACGCCAATCGCGCCGCCTACGGAGCGGAAGAACGCCACCGAAGCGCTGGCGGTTCCAATGTCCTTGGCCTGGACGGTGTTCTGAACAGCAAGCACCAGGTTTTGCATCAGCATGCCGAGCCCGAGGCCGAACACCCCGGTGTAGATCGCCACGATCCACAGTTCTGTGGTGTGGTCCATGGTTCCGGCGAACGCGAGACCGCCGATGAGGAGGACGGATCCTGCAATAAGGAACCTCTTCCACTTGCCGAAACGGCTGATCAGGATGCCGGATGCGACGGAACCGATCAGGTTGCCGGCGATCATCGGCAGCGTCAGGAGGCCTGCCTCGGTGGGTGTAGCTCCACGGGCAACCTGGAAATACTGGCCCAGGAAGGTGGAGGAACCGAACATGGCTATACCAACGGCAACGGAGGCAACGATGGCCAAGGCGGTGGTGCGCTCGGAGATGATCTTGAGCGGGATGATGGGCTCGGGAACCTTGGTTTCAACCAGGACCAGAAGTGCCAGCAAGGCTACGCCGCCGCCCACCATGAGCGCGGACTGCCAGGAGAACCAGTCGTAGTAGTCAGGGTTGCCGGCGAAGGAAACCCAGATGAGGAGCAGGCTCACACCGGATGTGAGCAGGATGGAACCGAGCCAGTCGATCTTCGCCGGGCGCTTGATGTGCTGGATCTTCAGCGTCACCTGGAGAAGGATGAGCGCGACGACGGCCAGCGGCACGCAGACAAAGAACGTCCAGCGCCAGCCGAGCGGGCTGTCAACGATGAAGCCGCCCAGCAGCGGTCCGCCGGCGGTGCCCACCGCCATGACAGCGCCCATGTAACCGGAGTACTTACCGCGGTCGCGCGGCGGAATCATGGAGCCGATGATCGCCTGGGCCAAGGCGGTGAGGCCACCCATGGCCACGCCTTGGATGACGCGGGCGGTCAGCAGTAGCGGAATGGTTTCAGACAGGCCTGCCATGACCGAGCCCGCCACGAAGATGATGATGCTCAGCTGGACCAGGAGCTTCTTGTCGAAGAGGTCCGCGAGCTTGCCCCAGATGGGCGTGGTGGCAGCGTTCGCCAACAGCGCGGCCGTAATGACCCAGGCGAAGTCGGTTTGCGTGCCCTTGAGCTCGGACATGATGGTGGGCAGCGCGTTCGCGACGATCGTGCTGCTGAGGATTGCCGTAAAGAAAGCGGCGAGGAGCCCGGTCAGGGCTTCCATGATCTGCCGATGGGTCATGGGCTCGGAGGCCCTGCTAACTGAGGCGTCCACCGCCTGGGAGTTTTGTACTGCTGGTGTAGCCATGCGTGGGCTCCTAAGCTGTCTGGTTTGTTGTGATGGAGCCGGCCGCCGTTGCCCGGATTGAGTCCTTGAGGGACACAGTGAGTTTGTTGATGACCTGGGAGGCCTCGAGGGCGTCCGCCTCGCTCCAATCCGCCAGGTAATCGCGCAGTCTCACGCTGCGTTGTTCTTCGAATTCGCGCAGTTTCGCCGCGCCGCTTTCCGTCAGGGCGAGAAGCTGGGCCCTGCCGTCAGCGGGATCAGGCCGCCTGACTACAAAGCCCAGCTCCTCGAGTTCGGTGATGTGCCGGCTGAGGACCGGGGCGCTGACTCCGAGTCGAGTGGCCAGTTGCGTTGCGCGGGTCTCCCCCTCGCCGATGAAACGCATTACCCCCTGCACGGCCATTCCGACGTCGGGAACGCGGGCCATGTGGGCAGTCACCACACAGCGCAGCGTGCGCTGGAGATCGAAAATCTGATGCACAAGATCGGTTGCTGTGGCAGAACCGACGGACATGCGAAACACCCCTCTTTTTGTTTGCCTAAAGCAACTATAACCCAGATTGATTGCTTTGGGAAACTAAAGATGAGCAAGGGGCCTACCCGGCCAGGTGGATCGCCGCCTCGATGACCTCATCGACCCTGCGCGACCGCTTGATCCCCGGGGGTACGGCAGCCACGAGCCAACTCTCCGGAAGATCGTCCTCAATGGGCACCAAGGCAACTTTGGAGTCCGCGTAAACAGGAGCAACTCCCGGCCACGCGTGAGTCACTGAGATGGCCCTTCCGCTGGCCACCACGCCGCGGATGGTCTGCGCCACCACACTTTTCCAGCGCACCCTCGGCTCAATGCCCGCCGAGAGGAACATAGCCGTGACGCGCTCAGCACTGGGCGGCACGTTGAAGAGGATGACATCCTCGCCGGCAAGGTCGGCGAAGCTTAGCGAGGCCCGTCCTGCCAGCGGGTGGCTTGCAGCCAGCATGAACTGCGGACGGGATTCCACAACCTTGACCACATCGACGCCCGGTACCACCTGCAGGGAGTAAACAAACGCGAGGTCCAACCCGCCCTCCCCCACCGCCTTCTGCAGGTCTTCGGCGGCGCCCTCCACGAAGTCGAGCTCCACCTCGGGCCATTTCTCGGCGAAATAGCCGATGAGTTCCGGGATCACCCGGGGCGAAATGGCCACCATGCAGCCAATGGACACCCGGCCGCGCATCTCTTCATGGGACCCCATCAGAGCCCCGGCCTGCAGATCCGCCGCTTCCCCAAGGATTCGCCGGGCACGGACCCCCAGTTCAAGCCCCGCCGGCGTGGGCTCCACTCTCTTGGCGCGGGTCCGGATGAGCAGGTCGAGACCGAGGCTCTTTTCCAACTGGGCGATCGCCATGGAGGCGGCGGCCTGGGAGATATTGCTCTCGCTCGCAGCCTTGGTGAGGGATCCGTGATCGAGCACCGCCACAAAATACTCGAGCTGGCGCAGGGTGAACTCGGCCATCAGTTCTCCTTATGAACTTCTTAGAATTGATTGATTATACAAGAGCAGTGAGCCGGGCCACACTGGAGAAAAGCCAAAGTCGAAGGAGACACCCGTGACACTGACGTCATCCCTGAAACCGCATATCGTCACCCTAGGGACCGCTGGCGGGCCAAGATGGTGGGCGGCAGCGGATTCCGGCGAGCGCACCGGAATAGCCACCGCAGTGGTGGTCGGAGAGGCCTTCTACTTGGTGGACTTCGGCCAAGGCGCCGGACGCAGGCTCAGCCAGTCAGGCCTGGAGCTCAAGGATTTGAGGGCGCTCTTCATCACCCACCTCCACTCGGACCACGTCTATGATCTCGCCGGCCTCGGCATCTTTGGCCTGTACGCCCTTGCAGACCGCGCCGGCAACCCAGTGAGAATCATTGGCCCCGGCAATCGTGGGGAGCTGCCCCCGGTGTCGCCACGCGCCGTCGTCGATCCTCTTCCCTTGGCTCCGGAGAACCCGACGCCGGGCACCCTGCAGATGTTTGAGCAATTGATGGCCGCCCACGCCACGGATCTTAATGACCGCATCCTGGACAGCTTGCGACCCAGCCCCTTGGACATCTTCAAAGCCGAAGACATCCGGATCCCTGCACTATCCGGCTACCACCCCAACAACAACCCGACGCCGGAGATGGATCCGTTCGAGGTGTACCGCGACGAGTTGGTGACAGTGACCGCCATCCTGGTGGAACATCCTCCAGTGGCGCCGGCCTTCGCCTTCCGCTTCGATACCGCAGAAGGTTCCGTGACCATCTCCGGGGACACTGCCTACACGGAAAACATGATCACCCTGGCTCAGGGCACGGACCTGTTGCTGCACGAGGCCATCGACTTCGACTGGGTGGAATCGCTCTACGCCGATAAGACCGACGACGGCAGCCGCGCCGCCCGCGACCACCACTACAAGTCCCACACCAGTGTCCGCGAGGCAGCGAAGCTGGCAGATGCCGCCGGCGCCAGGCACCTTGCCCTGCATCATCTTGTGCCCGGGCACGCATCCACGTCCGTGTGGCTAGAAGCAGAAGAGCACTTCACCGGAAAATTCACCGTTCCCAACGATCTCGACGTCATTCCGTTCGCGCGCCAGCGCTGATGCGCGACCCCCATCCCCGGAACTGAGGAAACACATGAGCTCAGCACCATCCCAGGACACCCTCGCCGAAGCACCCGGCGGCGTGCCTGAAAACTCCATGAAGTCCAAGGACATGCGCCGCATCCTGGCGTCCAGCTTCATCGGCAGTGCCATCGAGTACTACGACTTCATGCTCTACGCCACTGCCGCCAGCCTCGTATTCAACAAGGTCTTCTTTGCAAATCTTGGCCCCGGCTTCGCCCTCTTCGCATCCTTCGTAACACTCGCCGTCGGCTACGTTGCGCGCCCCCTTGGTGGCCTGGTCTTCGGACACTTCGGGGACAGGCTGGGCCGCAAGAAGATGCTGGTCCTCTCCATGCTCATCATGGGCTTTGGCACCACGATGATCGGCTTGCTGCCCACCACAGCCCAGATCGGGATTGCCGCACCCATTGCGTTGGTGGTCCTCCGACTGGTCCAAGGTGTGGCAGTGGGCGGTGAATGGGGTGGCGCTGCGCTGATGGCCATCGAGCACGCGCCCAAGAAACACCGCGGTTTCGCGGCAGCTTTCGCCAACGCCGGCGGACCGGCCGGAGCCATCATGGGGACCCTCGCGCTGTCCCTGTTCGCAGCACTGTCCGGTGACGATTTCCTGGCTTGGGGTTGGCGCGTTCCGTTCCTGCTCAGTGCCGCGCTGATCGCGGTGGGAATGGTCATCCGCCTCAAAGTGTCCGAAACACCTGCTTTCCAGAAACTTGAAGCAGAAGGAGCCAAGCGCCGGGTGCCCCTACTGGATGTCCTCAAAAACAACCGCCGCGCCGTGGTGCTCGGTTTGCTCGCCACCACAGCCTTCTACGTGTGCCAGTCGATGACCACGGTGTGGGGCGTATCGGTTGCCGTGGAGAACGGCGCCGACAAGAACGGTGTGCTGAACATCAAAGCGTTCGCAGCGCTGATGACGTTGATTATCTGCTTCTACTCGGCCCGACTCAGCGACAGGATCGGACGGCGCCGGGTCCTCATCGGCGCATCCCTCTTGGGCGCCGTCCTTGCCTACCCCATCCTGCTGCTCATCAACAACGGTGAACTGTGGGCGTTCGCCCTGGCAATCGTGCTGGGCAACGGCCTCGTGCAGGGCTTCCTTTACGGTCCTATCGCCGCCTACGTGGCCGAACAATTTCCCACCCGCAACCGCTACACAGGCGCTTCGCTGGCGTATCAAGGCGCCTCGATGGTCGGCGCAGGCTTCACGCCCATGATCGTCGCTGGCCTGAGCCTCGCAGCCGGCGGTGGTTTGTGGCTCATCGCGGCGTTCTGGATCGCCACGATGCTTGCGGCAGTAGTTGCCGTAAAACTGACTCCCGAGGGCACCCAACGCGAACTCGACTAACTGCATAAAGCAGTCAGCCCCCGCACGGTGTTCCGTGAGGGGGCTGGCTGTTTTGGTTTTTAGTTGCTCTTAGTTGTCCAAATGCGTGGGGCCGAACATCTTCAGCAGTGTTTCAACCACGACGACGTTGGGTCCGTCCGCTTCGAAGGACGCCTTGAGCGCGTCCCCCACTTCCTCCGGGGCTACCCGGCGGGCCGGGACACCGAAGGACTCGGCAAGCTTGACGAAGTCCGGTCGGGCGAGCTCGGTAGCAGTGGCCTGGCCGAAGGCGCCCACCATGTATTCGCGCAGGATGCCGTAGCCGCCGTCGTCCACGATCAACCAGGTGACCGGGACGTTGTGCTGCTTGGCGGTGGCGAGCTCGGAGATGGAGTACATGGAGGAACCGTCACCGGATACTGCGAGCACGCGACTTGGTTTACCGGTGGTTTCCAAGCCAACGGCTCCGCCGATTGCTGCCGGGAAACCGTAACCAAGTCCGCCCGCGCCCTGGGCGGAGTGGAACTGGCCCTGGCGGGCGTCCCAGCAGCTCCAGCCCCAGTACGCGGAGATGGTCATGTCCCAGAACGTCTGCATGTCAGCCGGGACAGCCTCGCGGATGTCGGCCATGAACTTCAGTTCCTTGGCCAGATCCTGTGATTCCAGGCGTGCCTTGACCTTGGCCAGGGATTCCTTGACCACGTCTTCCGGGCTGGCGCCGTGCCAGTCGCGCTTGGTGGCTTCAGCTGCCCCTGCTGCCGCGAGGGCTTCATCCAGGGCTGCGAGTGCTTGGCCGGCGTCGGCACGGATGCCCAGGCCTGGCCGGTTGGATTCGAGGACGCGGGGTTCGGCGTCGATCTGGATGATGCGGCCGCGGGGTTCGAACGTGAAGTAGTTCGAGGTCACTTCACCCAAGGAGGAACCGATGACGATCAACACGTCGGCGTCCTCGAGGACGTCGGTCATGTACCGGTCCTCGATCCACGACTGCAGGGACAGCTCGTGGGTCCAAGGGAACGCACCATTACCGCCGGGAGTGCAGATCACCGGCGCGCGGAGTTGCTCGGCGATCGAGAGCAGCGACTTCTCAGCCCTGCCACGACGCGTACCGCCGCCGGCGATGATCGCCGGGCGTTCCGCCGTCGAAAGCCATTTCACGGCTTCGCGGATCAGCTCAACACGCGGCGGGTTGTCGAATGCCTCAGCGAGCGCATCCTCCACCGGGGGCACCATGATCGGATCCAGCAGGACGTTCTGCGGGATCTCGATCCAGACCGGACCCTGGGGCGAGGAAATCGCCTCGGTCCAAGCGTCCTGGATGGCCGACGGGATGCCGGAAGCGTGCTGGATCAGCCGCTGGCTCTTGGTGACGTTGGCCGCCGAAGCCTTCTGATCGTCAAGCTGGTGCAACATGCCCTTGCGGCGTGCGCCCAGGCCATCGAGCGGGATCTGGCTGGCAACAACCACCATGGGAACACCCGTGGCGTACGCCTCCTGCAGGCCCGCGAGGGACGTCAAAGCGCCGGGCCCGGTGGACAGGAACAACACACCCACCTCGCCCGTGGCACGGGAGTAGCCGTCGGCGGCGAAGGCCGAGTTGTTCTCCACACGGGAGGAAACGAAGTGCAGGTTGCCTCGGCCCATGGCATCAAAGAGGCCCAGTGCGTGCTGGCCCGGGATACCGAAGACGGTCTTGGCGCCGAGCGCCTCGAGGGTCTCGACAACAAGGTCCCCGCCGTTGCGCTGATTGGTGCCCTTGGTAGGAGCCGCGGTGCCGGGATCGAAATCAATCATCGCTGGTCCCCGGCTGTTGCGGTTGCCTGTGCGAGTTCGGCCATGCGAGCGCCGAGCGCCTGCTGCGCGTAACCGTTCGGGGCACCTAGTCGGTCGCCTTCCACAGCGTTGTCCGCCATGAGGGTCACGAGCTCGTACGCTACGTGGCTGCCTGCAACACCGGTGATCTCTGCGTGGTCGTAGGCAGGAGCAACTTCAACGATGTCCGCTCCCACGAGGTTCATGCCGCGGAAGCCACGGATGATTTCGAGGAGTTCGCGGCTGGTGATGCCGCCGGCCTCAGGGGTGCCGGTGCCGGGCGCGTGGGCCGGGTCCAAAACGTCGATGTCCACCGAGATGTACAACGGGCGGTTTCCGATGCGGTCACGGATCTTGGCTACGGTTTCCAGGACGCCTTGGTAGTAGACATCGGCGGAGGTGACGATTCCGAAGCCGAAGCGGTGGTCGTCGTCGAGGTCCTTCTTGCCGTAGAGCGGACCGCGGGTTCCCACGTGGCTGATGGCTTCGGTGTCCAGGATGCCCTCTTCCACTGCGCGGCGGAACGGGGTGCCGTGCGTGTATTCAGCGCCGAAATACGTGTCCCAGGTGTCCAGGTGGGCGTCGAAGTGGAGCATCGCAATGGGCTCACCTGCCCGCTCCGCTGCCGCCCTCAAGAGCGGGAGTGCGATGGTGTGGTCACCACCGAGGGTTACCAGCTTGCTGCCGTTGGCCGTGAGGTCCAAGGCGTTCTGCTGGACAGTCTCGATTGCCTCGTTGATGTTGAACGGGTTCACGGCCATGTCGCCGGCGTCCGCAACCTGGATGTTCTCGAAGGGACTGACGTCCCAGGCCGGGTTGTACGGGCGCAGGAGTCGGCTGGCTTCGCGTACGTGGTTGGCACCGAAGCGCGCGCCGGGACGGTAGGAGACACCGGAGTCGAAGGGGACGCCGACTACTGTGACGTCAGCCTTGGAGACCTGGTCCAGTCGGGGCAGGCGGGCATAGGTGGCGGCGCCGGCGTAACGCGGAATGCGGGATGAATCGATGGGTCCAAGGTTCCCGTTGGCCGTAATGCGAAGCTCTTCCAAAATATGCCTCTCCTTCGAGTTGGGTCAGTCAGTGGCTGTGACTCCCATCATACACTCGAAGTTGCCTTATATGCATCACCTGTTTACAAATGAGATTTCGATAGGTGCGGCATGAGATGCCAGTCACAGCTGGCGTAAAGATTCCATAAAAACCGGGGTCCCGGCGTCGAATGCGGCCATACGCTCCTTGCGGAAGCAGCATCCGGCTGCACGAAAGGACACCGTGACCACCCTTACGAGGCCCCCGGCCGACCCGGCCGACAAGCCCCAAAATTCCTCCAAGCTCAAATCATGGCTGCTGGAAGGAATGCCCGACACCTCAGGGAAGCGGCAGGGACCTCACGGCCGGCCTACGGACTCGCATAGGCCACAAGCCTGGTGGAAGGTCATGTGCCTCACCGGACTCGACTACTTCTCCACCCTCGGCTACCAACCGGCCATCGCCGCCCTTGCCGCCGGATTGCTCTCCCCGCTGGCTACGCTACTTCTGGTCCTGGCAACCCTGGCCGGTGCGCTCCCCGTGTACCGGCGCGTGGCCAAGGAAAGCCCGCGCGGCGAAGGGTCCATCGCCATGCTTGAACGCCTGCTTCCACGATGGGGAGGCAAGCTCTTCGTCCTTGCCCTCCTTGGCTTTGCCGCAACCGACTTTATGATCACCATCACGCTCTCCGCCGCCGACGCCACAGCCCACCTCATCGAGAACCCCTTCGCGCCACACTTCCTCGAAGGCCAACAAGTGGTCATCACCCTGGCTTTGATCGCAGGCCTGGGCGTCGTCTTCCTGCGCGGATTCAAGGAAGCAATCAACGTGGCAGTGGTGCTGGTGGCGGCGTTCCTTGCGCTCAACCTTGTGGTGATCGCCGTGTCCATGACCCACCTCTTCACGGAATCGCACGTCATAACCGACTGGTGGACCGCCCTCACCACCTCCCACGGCGACCCCATCATGATGATCGCCCTTGCACTGCTGGTCTTCCCGCGCCTCGCACTGGGGCTCTCCGGATTCGAGACCGGCGTCGCCGTCATGCCCCAGATCAAAGGCCACACCACAGACACCGAAGCCAAACCTGCAGGCCGGATCAAGGGCGCCCACAAGCTCCTTACCACCGCCGCCATCATCATGAGCTCGTTCCTCATAACCTCCAGCTTCACCACCGTCATGCTGATCCCCGCCGCGGAATTCCAGGACGGCGGCAAGGCCGAGGGCCGTGCGCTCGCCTACCTGGCCCACAAATTCCTCGGCGACGGCTTCGGAACCGTCTACGACGTCAGCACCATCGCCATTCTCTGGTTCGCAGGTGCATCAGCCATGGCCGGGCTCTTGAACCTCGTCCCCCGCTATTTGCCCCGCTACGGCATGGCACCGGCCTGGGCCCGGGCCCTCCGTCCGCTGGTGCTGGTGTTCACAGTCATCGCCTTCTTCGTCACCATCATCTTCAAGGCGGACGTCAACGCCCAGGGTGGCGCCTATGCCACAGGCGTGCTGGTCCTGATTACCTCGGCCTCAATAGCCGTAACTTTGTCCGCGCGGCGAAAGAAGCAGCGGGCTCAGGTCATGGGATTCGGACTGATCTCGCTCGTGTTCGTCTACACCACTGTGGTCAACTCGATCGAACGCCCCGACGGCTTGAAGATTGCGGCACTCTTCATCCTGGGCATCATGGTTGTCAGTTTTACTTCCCGTATGCGCCGCGCTTTCGAGCTCCGCGCCACCCACATCAAGATGGACGAGAAAGCCCTCGAATTCACGGCCAACGCTTCCGACGGCCCCGTCCGCATTATCGCCCACGAGCCAAAGCACCTCAGCGCCAGCCGTTACAGGGAGAAGCTTCAGCACGCACAGCAGGCAAGCCACCTGCCAGTTGACTGCGACGCCTTGTTTATCGAAGTCATTGTGGACGACAGCTCCGACTTCGAGCAGGAGCTCCAGGTGGTGGGCAAGCTCCGGCACGGGTTCAAGATCCTGGAGGTGCACAGCAACAACGTGCCCAACACCGTGGCCGCAGTACTCCTCCACATCCGGGACGTCACCGGATTCATGCCACATATCTACTTCCGCTGGACCGAGGGCAACCCGATTTCCAACCTCAGCAAGTTCCTCTTCTTTGGTGAAGGAGAGATCGCGCCGGTAACCCGCGAAGTGCTGCGGGAAGCCGAGCCGGATATCACCCGCCGGCCGTGGGTCCACGTGGGCTAATCAGCCAGGAACCGCAGAATTAGCGGCTTGCTGCCGGCACCAGCACCCACAACACCTCGACCGTCTCGTCCGTGGGGTTGACCCAGGTGTGGGGTTCCCGGCCCGGGAAGGAGAGCGTGTCCCCTTCTTCCAGGTCGTACTCCTCATTGGTCAGGATGAGCTTGATCCGGCCCTTGACCACATGCAGAACGTCTACGTCGCAGTCCACGGCGTAGAGCTCGTTCTCACCACGTCCACGCGGCTCGATGGTGGCCTGCAGGATCTGGAGCCGCCGCTCCGAACGGGCTGTCAACAGGCGCTCCACTATGCCCTGGCCGCCCAGGGAAATGCGGGGGCCGTCGTCGCGCCTGGTCAAGTGGGTCTCCGGAGCTGCGAACAAGTCGCCTACGGACACGGACAGCACTTGGCAGAGGGTGACCAGCGAGGCGACCGACGGCGATGTCAGGTCACGCTCCACACGGCTGAGGAAGCCTTTGGTCAGCCCGGTAGCATCCGCCACTTGCTCGATGGTGAGGCGCTGCGCCTGCCGGGCTGCGCGGATTCTGGAACCGATGGCAACGGGAACATTGCTCGGTTCAACGGGTAGAGCCTTCATTCACGAACCTTTCAGGCCTGTCATGTGGCCCTGTCATTGGAGCAATAGTAGCCGGGAGACAGGCCGGGAGCGCCAGAATACGCGGAAGCATGACTAAAGGATCTTGACTGTTACTCCCATCACAACATATCCTCATAGGCAACAAGTGTTGTCTGTGAGGCACACAACACATTCCCCAATCTCCAACCGTCAGCACAGAGACTTCGACGCTTCGCAGGAGTATCGTCGAAAACCCCAACCTCCGTGCATCAGCTCCAAGGACCGTTCATGGAATCTTCGGCTATAAACATCGCAATCGTGGTGGTGTACCTGCTCGCCATGCTGGCATTCGGCTGGTGGGGCAAGTCCCGCACCAAGAACAACAGCGACTTCCTGGTGGCCGGCCGCCGCCTGGGACCCTTCCTTTACACCGGCACCATGGCCGCAGTGGTCCTCGGTGGCGCATCCACCGTGGGCGGCGTCGGCCTCGGCTACAAGTTCGGCATCTCCGGCATGTGGCTGGTTGTGGCCATTGGTTCAGGCGTGCTGCTGCTCAGCCTGCTCTTCGCCGGAACCATCCAGAAGCTCAAGATCTACACGGTCTCCCAGATGCTGACCCTCCGCTACGGCAGCACGGCAACCCAGACCTCGGGCATCGTCATGCTGGCCTACACGCTGATGCTGTGCGCCACCTCCACCGGCGCCTACGCCACCATCTTCGTGGTCCTCTTCGGCTGGGAGCGTTGGCTCGCCATCGCCATCGGCGGCGCTATCGTGCTGGTTTACTCCACCATCGGCGGCATGTGGTCCATCACCTTGGCCGACCAGGTCCAGTTCGTTATCAAGACCGTGGGAATCTTCTTCCTGATGCTCCCCTTCGCCCTGAACGCTGCAGGAGGCCTCGACGGCATCCGGGCCCGCGTCGATGAGAGCTTCTTCGACATCGGTGGCATCGGCCTCCAGACCATCATCACCTACTTCGTCGTTTACACCCTTGGCCTCCTCATCGGTCAGGACATCTGGCAGCGCGTGTTCACCGCGAAGACGCCTACAGTTGCCCGTTGGGGCGGCGCCACCGCAGGCGTCTACTGCATTCTTTACGGCTTGGCAGGCGCCCTGATCGGCATGGCTGCCAGCGTTGCCCTCTCCGGCGTCGAAATCGCAGCCAAGGACGACGTCTATGCAGAGGTCGCTACCCGACTCCTGCCCATCGGCATCGGCGGCCTGGTGCTCGCTGCAGCCGTGGCCGCCATGATGTCCACGGCGTCAGGCGCACTGATCGCCGCAGCAACCGTTGCCCGTGCAGACGTCATGCCTTTCGTTGCCAGCTGGTTCGGCAAGAAGGTGGACACCTCCGACTCCGACAACCCTGAGCACGACGTCAAGGCCAACCGTTACTGGGTACTCGGCCTGGGGATCGTTGCCATCATCATCGCCATCACCACCAAGGATGTGGTGGCCGCGCTGACCATTGCCTACGACATCCTGGTTGGCGGCCTGCTTGTGGCCATCATCGGCGGTCTGGTGTGGAAGCGTGGAACAGGCATCGCGGCAGCATGGTCCATGGCTGCTGGTTCGGTGGTAACCCTCGGAACCATGATCATCCTTGAGATCAATGCCGAAGTTCCCCTCGATGGCATCTACGCCAACGAACCCATCTACTTCGGTTTGATCGCCTCGGCTTTGGTGTACGTAGTGGTCTCGCTTGCCAGCAAGCCCACGGATCCGGCCGTCATGAAGGCTTGGACGGACCGCGTCGCCGGCACCCGTGTAGCCGAAGAAGAGCTCACCACCCCTGCTTCCTAGAGCGGCACTAAGAACCAATCAAGGTTCAGGAAACAAGCAAAGTTCGACGGCGGCGCCTCCCCTTTTCGGGGCGGCGCCGCCGTTGCGTTATGCCCCCACCCTTGGAAGGCCCGCTCTACACGCAAAGACCACCCCAAAGGAAGCAAACCAGGCCCCACAACAAACCAGGCCCAGCAACGCACACCCACCCCTTGGAAGGCCCGCTCTACACGCAAAAACCACCCCAAAGCGCGCAAACCAGGCCCCACAACACACACCCACCCCTTGGAAGGCCCGCTCTACACGCAAAAACCACCCCAAAGCGCGCAAACCAGGCCCCACAACACACACCCACCCCTTGGAAGGCCCGCTCTACACGCAAAAACCACCCCAAAGTGCGCAAACCAGGCCCCACAACACACCAGGCCAAGCAACACACACCCACCCCTTGGAAGGCCCGCTCTACACGCAAAAACCACCCCAAAGGAAGCAAAGCAGGCCCCGCAACGCACACCCACCCCTTGGAAGGCCCGCTATACGCAAAAACCACCCCAAAGGAAGCAAAGCAGGCCCCACAACACACCGGGCCCAGCAAAACACACCGGGCCACGCAACGGGGCCCGGACAGCAATGGGATAGGGTGGTCCAAGCTTCAAGAGATGTGGTGCCAAGCTCCGACTGGCCACACACCAACCCCATGTTCACGGGTGGTTCGGATGAGGAAGCGGCCCGTCCCGGACCAGAGACAACCGAGCGGGCAAGAGCACTCCCCCAAGGAGCATTCCTTGCCGTACCAAGGCGATACCACCCCGGCAAACACAACAACAGCAAGCACCCCCGCCGCGACCGTTGCCCCCACAGTGGCGGTGATTCCCGCCGTCGATCTCTTGCTGGGCACGGTGACCATCACTGCCAAGGCTGGAACCCAGCAGTTCGGGCATGCCCAGCCGGAACTCATTGCGCAGGCGCTGGCCCAAGCCGTCCGGCCAACCCGCTGGTGCGAGTCGTCCAAGACACTAACGGTGACAGTTGCCGCCGTCGGACACCGGGATGGCCTCCAACGTCACTTCGCACTAAGGCACGACGACCAGGCTTAGATTTCCTCGTCTTCCTCGCGGAACTCTTCGGTTTCGTCAATGGGGACAACGCGTTCGTCGTCCTCGGGGGCGTCGACTTCCTCCACCCAGGGCTCGTCCACTTCCTGGTCTTCGGCGTAGTCGTAAGCCGGGTCGGACTCAATAGTTGTCCGTTCCGGGTAGTTGGCGTGTGATTCGGTGGTGTTCATGGTGCAACCTCCGTCTCGTGGGCCGGTGCTCGCGGGTCATGCGGCCCGTTGACCCGAATGCAGGAAACCAGTGGCGGGAGGGTCCCACCCCTGTCCTTCCATCTGAGCACCGGTGGCAGCGAGGGTCAAGGAAATTACGGTGCACCGAACATTCCAGTTAAGGAATACCAGCCAAAAATCCCCGCGGTTAAGCGGTAGTGTGGGGCGTGCAATGGGGCCGCAACTACCCCACCAAGCACAGGAGACAAAGTGCAGATGCACCAGGAATCCCACAGTTCGTCGAGCTCCGCTCCGGACCCCACCCCCGAATCAGCAGCCGCCGAAAACGCCTGGACGCAAGCCCCGCAGCCCTCGCACGCGGACATCCGCCGGTGGCGGCAGTACCTGGCCGATGAGCGTGCCGAGGCCGCCGTCTATCGCGAACTGGCCCAGCGACGCGACGGCGAAGAACGTCAAATCCTGCTCGCCCTGGCCGAAGCCGAAGGCAGGCACGAAGCCCACTGGCTCAAGCTCCTGGGCGAGCACGCAGGAATGCCCAAGGCAGCTTCCGGCCGCAGCCAGTTCCTGGGCTTCCTGGCCCGCAACTTCGGGTCAGTGTTTGTCCTCGCTCTGGCACAGCGCGCCGAAGGCCGTTCCCCGTACGGTACCGAACCTGCGGCGACGCCTGCCATGGTGGCCGATGAACAAATCCACGAAGAAGTAGTCCGGGGCCTGGCAACGCGTGGACGCAACAGGCTCTCCGGAACGTTCCGCGCCGCCGTTTTCGGCGCCAACGACGGCCTGGTCAGCAACCTTTCCCTGGTCATGGGCATGGCCGCAACCGGCGTGCCCAGCCCCGTGGTGCTCATGAGCGGCGTCGCGGGTCTCCTTGCCGGGGCCCTGTCCATGGGTGCGGGCGAATACGTCTCGGTCCGCTCGCAGCGTGAGCTCCTTAACGCGACGTTGCCCACGCAGGCCACTCTGACCGCGGCGCCGTCGTTGGACATCGAGCACAACGAGCTGGTCCTGGTGTACTTGGCCCGTGGCATGACGCGTGAAGCCGCAGAACACCGCGCCGCGGAGCGCATGGGATTGTTCAGCTGCGACTGCGATCCGAGCCTGTCCTTGCAGCCGGAGAAGCCGCCAACTGACGATCACGAATCCGTCGGCTCGGCGTGGGGTGCAGCGATGTCCAGCTTCTGCTTCTTCGCTTCGGGCGCCATTGTGCCCATCCTGCCCTTCATTTTCGGCATGACGGGCATCGCCGCCTTGATGGTGGCCGGCGTTCTGGTGGGTATAGCGCTCCTCGCCACCGGCGCCGTCGTCGGTTTGCTGTCCGGAACCTCGCCGCTGAGCCGCGGCCTGCGGCAGCTTGCCATCGGCTTGGGAGCGGCTGCGGCCACGTACGGGCTGGGCCTGGCGTTCGGGGCAGCAATCGTCTAAGTTTGGACGGCTCGGTCCGCAGACCGTAATGTTGGTTCGTCCTCCGCGCTGCCCCGCGTGACCAGGGCATCAGGAATGGAGAACCGTGGACCCGGAGCGGGAAGCAACGCGCGTGCCAAAACACCGCCGCGCTGGCACAGCCATGCGTGTTCTCCGCGGCGTCCTCATGGCCGTCATTGCGGCCGTCGTTGCCGTCCTGGTCAGTGGATTCCTGCAGGGCGACCCTCGCATTACCGCGCTCTTCCCGGGCGTGAGCGTGCCGGGAACCACGCAGGACCAGCCGGGCTCAGCTGAACCAGCACGCCCCCTCGACGCTCCGCCGCCCGGGCTTGAGGAGGCGGACGCCCCACTGGCCCGGCCTTCAGCGCCCGGCACCACCAACGATTCGTACAAGTTCCTGGCCACGAACGACGACGGCACCCCGGTAGGTTACTCCCCTTGCCGTCCGCTTCATTACGTTGTCAACGATGCGTCCGCCCCCATTGGCTCCGACGCCCTCCTAACCGCCGCCTTGGCAAATGTTTCCGCGGCGTCCGGCATCCAGTTCATCAGGGATGGCACCACTGACGAGTTGCCGGTTGACCGACGTGAGCCATACCAGCCGTCCAAATACGGCGACCGGTGGGCTCCCCTCCTGATTTCCTGGACCACACCCGTTGAAGCACCTGCATTGGCTGACAACGTCATCGGCACGGGAGGCAGCACCATGTACTCCCTCAACAAAGGACCCAAAAGCTACATCACCGGGAGCTTGGAGCTGGACACTCCGCAGGTAACGGAACTGCTGGCCAGTCCCGGCGGGGCCGACTACGTCCTGGCAGTCATGCAACACGAGCTGGGCCACGTGATGGGCCTGGACCACGTGGATGACCCGATCCAACTCATGTACCCGGAAATCGGTGCCCCCGACGGACTCGCGGCGGGCGACCTGAATGGCCTGTATCTCCTTTCCTCGGCACCCTGCCGCAAGGACATCTGACTCTTTCACCCTTCAAACCCGGCATGGACTCCCGCTGGAGTGGGACTTATGCTGACGAATACGGCCGACGGCGGCGCCCCACTTCCCGTCGCAGCCGCCACGTCAGGGGGTTCCATGGAACCTTATGGGTCGCCCAAGTGGCCGGACCCCGATCCACCTCGCCCGAATTACCTTCCCCACGCCCCACGCCCGCCGGATCCTCCGCCGATCCGGCCGCCGATCAAGCCGAGCAGCATCGCGGCCATCCTGTTCCTGTTCAGCGTGCTCGGCTTGGTGTGCGCGGGAGCCTACTTCAGCGGCGAACTCCGCCAGCTCCTGGACGGATCGTCCGCCACGCAGAGCCAGGCGCCCCGGCCCGGGCTGGTACCGTTCGGTCAGCGGCAGGAGCCAGTCCCTGGACTCGAGGAAGCCGACGCACCCCTGGGCACGCCGGCACCACTGAGCCGCACGAGTTCCTCCTACAAATTTCTTGCCGTCAAGGAGGACGGAACCCCCCTTGCCTACTCGCCATGCCGGCCCATCCACTACGTGATTAACTCGGACCTCGCACCACCCTCCTGGCAACCGCTGGTGGAAGAGGCCGTGAGGCAGGCCGGCGAAGCCACGGGATTGAAGTTCATCTACGACGGCCCCAGTTCCGAAGTTCCCTCCCCCAACAGGTCTGGATACCAGCCCGCAAGGTACGGGGACCGCTGGGCTCCTGTCCTCATAGCGTGGAGCACGCCAGAGCAGGTGCCACGCCTGAGCGGGCAGACCGTGGGCCTTGGCGGAAGCTCCTCCATTGGCCTCAGCAACGGCTACAAGGCCTACGTCACGGGCACGGTGTCTTTGGACGCCCCACAATTCGCGGATATCGTGGACGCTCCCAGCGGGGAAGAGATCGGCGTAGCAGTCATCATGCATGAGCTGGGACACCTGCTTGGCTTGGACCACGTGGATGATCCCCGGCAGCTCATGTTCGACCAAGCTTCCTGGGTGCGCGGATACGCTGCGGGCGACCGGACAGGTTTGGCCCAGCTGGGCACGGGCCCGTGCAGCAAGGACTTCTGAGGGCCTACCCGGCAACCACTGAGAGCGCGTCCTCCACTGAATCGACAAGGAAGATCTTGTCCTGCATGGGCTTTCCAGCCGCGAGGCTCCGCAACATGGGCCAGGCGGGAAAGGTTTGTTCCCAGTGTTCGCGGCCTACCAGAACCATGGGCGTGATGGTCTCGGGGGCTCCATAGTAGTTCTCGCACGCATCCTGGAAGATCTCCTGCACTGTCCCTGCGGCGCCTGGGAGGAACACGATCCCGCCATTGCAGAGCTCCAGCAGGATGGCTTCGCGGACGGCGTTGGCGAAGTATTTGGCGATGTGGGTGGCGAACAGATTCGGCGGCTCATGCCCGTAGAACCATGTTGGGATACCGAGCGTCGGGGTGCCGCCAGGATATCGTTCCACGACGACAGCTGCTTGCCGAGCCCAAGCCGTCACGGAGGGCCTGAACCCCGGCACGGCGGCGAGCGCCCCAAGCGCGTCGGTGGAGTCGGCGTCGGGCAGTCCGCTTAAGTAGGCGCCGAGGTTGGCGGCCTCCATGGCGCCGGGACCCCCGCCCGTGGCTACCGTAAAGCCCGCTTGGGCCAGCAGCCGCCCCAATTGCGCGGCGTCGGCGAATGCTTTGGTTCCCCGCTGCGCGGCGTGTCCGCCCATGACGCCCACCAGCTTGGGCCCGGACAACGCGCCATGGTCCAGCAGCTCGTCCAAAGCATCGCCGATTGCGTGATCGTGCAGGGCTGCGGCGAGGGTGGCATCCAGGCTACCCCGCTGCCCCGGCAGGATGCTCCACTGGTAGACGCGGGCATCGAGAGTGGATTCGTACTCCGTGGAGGCGATGTCCTCGTACAGTTCACCAGCCGTGTAAACGCTGCTTCGGTACGGGTTGAACGGCACGTTGTGAAGCTGGGGGAAGATGAGGGCTCCCCGTCGGCGGAGGCTTTCTTCCACACCGTCGTCGAAAGTGCACCCCAGGAAGATCGCGCCTTGGGGATCCAGCGCCTTGAGGTCCCGTGAATGGCCCCGAAGGTCCAAAGACTGTGCATGCCAGCCATTCATGGACCCGGCCCCGGCGCTTACCAGTTGGCGGAAGTGGACCACGCTTTCGACGTCTAGCGTCCGCGGACTCGGGTTCAAGGCTCCGGAGCGATTCATGGTTTCAGCGTAGTGGTCCGCCGGGCTCTAAAGCCGGGTGTTTGGGTGTGCGGCAGCAGTCCGGTGCATCATGAAGCATGAAGAGTTCAAGAGTTGTTCGTCCGCGCATCGGCATTCCGGTCCGTCTCAGCAGTTCGGACACCCCCGACGCCCGCGTGGGTGAAGCCAACGAGCTCTTTACGTACATCGTGGACCTGCTGCGCGAGGCAGGCGCAGTTCCGGTGCTGTTGACCCCTGTTTCCGCTGACAGCGCCGGGCGGCTGGCCACCGAGATGCAAACGCTCGACGGCGTGTTGCTGCCGGGAGGCGGCGACATCAACCCACGCCTCTACGGGCAGGATCCTGACAAGTCGCTTTACGATGTGAACCCTGAGCAGGACCACCTGGACATGGATGTTGCACGGGCAACCATCGACGCCGGGCTGCCGCTACTAGGTATCTGCCGGGGACACCAACTGCTGAACGTCCTCTACGGCGGAACACTGATCCAGGACATGGCACCGTCTGCAGTCAACCACAACGGCCTGGATCCGCACGATCCCGAGGCCAGCGAATGGGCTTGGCATGATGTGGTGCTGACGGCCGGTTCCAAGACTGCGGGCCTGTATGGATCTCCCCATGGAAGTACCATCAAGATCGCCTCCGGACACCATCAGGCCGTGTCCCGAGTAGGCGAAGGCCTGCAGGTCACTGCCGTGGCGGACGATGGAACCGTCGAAGCCTTGGAAGACCCTTCGCGATGGGTCGTTTCGGTCCAGTGGCATCCGGAGGCATCCCAGCTGCCCGACGCTGCGCGGTTGATGCCTTTCAAGAGTTTTGTGGATATTTGTCGGAACCCTACCCATGGCCCGCCTGCCGGAGTACAGTAGCGCTCACTGCATCGCTTTCGCACCAGTGATAATCGGGGCAGTGTATAACTCCATTCGAAATGACGTCCTGGGGGCGTCGTAAGTTTGCCGGCTGGGGGGCCCAACATCTGCTCAAGGAGCATGGTTGTGGACCGTCCAAAATACGCTCGTCGTCATACCCGCTTATCATTCTTCGGCACCCGCTCATTGGTCCGGCGAATCCTCGGATTTCTGCTGGGCCTTTGTCTTGCCCTTTCTTCATTTATCTTCGGATTTGCCCAGCCCGCATCGGCAGCCGTACCTCCTTGTCCCGGGACCGGCGGTGCCCAGCAAATCGTGGCCCATACCGATGATGACCTGATCTTCATCAGTCCCGATTTCATGCGGGATGTCCAAGCAAAGCGCTGCGTCCAGACGATCTACCTCACTGCGGGTGACGCCGGAGAAGGGCAGTCCTATTGGGCCGGCCTCGAAGCCGGGATCCGGTCAAGCTACGCCTTGATGGCGGGGGTCGCCAATGCATGGACGGCTTCGGACGCCGGTGTACCCGAGCGTCCGGTGACTGTCCACACGCTCAACGCGGCGCCGAATATCTCAGTGGTTTTCCTGAGGCTTCCGGACGGCTTTCCCAATGGCAATGGCAGCACCCGTTTCAATGGCCAGAGCATCCTGAAGTTGTGGGACGGACGCATTTCTTCAATTCGGCCCGTGGACGGTTCCGCCACCTATTCAAAATCGCTGTTGCAGACCGTGTTGAACAGGCTGGTAGCCAACTACAAACCCACCACGTTCCGCACCCAGGACTGGACCGGCAATTTCACCACCCCCTATGACCACAGCGACCACTGGGCTGCGGCAAAATTCGGGCAGTTGGCCACTCGTGCTTACACCGGACCGCATACCTCGTCCGCCTATGATGCCTATGTCATCGACGAGTACGCACAAAACGTCACGGGCGCCGAACTCACCAGCAAGGTCAACACCTTCAGGCACTTTGCCGAATTCGATGAGTTCCTCTGCGGCGCCATCTGTCCGGACACGCCCTACAGCGACTGGCTCAAACGGCAGTACATTACGGCCATCGAGTGGACCGGGAACGCGGCTAAATCGGCAGGTACCACCGTCTCAGCATCCTCTCAGAGGGCCTCGGCACAAAGTCCGGAGAAAGCGCGGGACGGATATGCCTGGGGCACCCCCATGGATGCCAACCGGGAGTGGGTCACCAATGGAGGCAGAGCTGGCAGCTGGCTCCAATACAGCTTCTCGCCGGCCAAGACCATCAATGCGGTGACGCTCTTTGATCGACCGATCACCAGCGATCATGTCACGGGCGGCAATCTCGTCTTTTCGGATGGCAGCACTGTCCCGGTTGCTGCCCTGCCAAACAATGGCTCCGGCCTGACAGTGAATTTTCCTGCCAGGACCGTCAGTTCAGTGCGCTTCAACATCAGCTCCGTCAGCGGTTCCACCACGAACGTTGGCTTGGCGGAGTTCGAGGCTCACATCACCGCTGATATTGTTGCCCCCGTGGTAACAGCCACACCCGCGGGCGGCACCTACGACATCGGGCAAAAGGTCACGCTGACCGCAAATGAGCCAGCTACGATCTACTACACAGTGGACGGGTCGACGCCCACAGTGGCCAGCAGCAAATACGCCACCCCCATCACTGTGAACGGCCCGCTGACCCTGAAGTACTTCGCGGTGGACTCCGCGAACAATCCCTCCGCCGTGGTCACCCAGACATACTCCACCGGCCCGGATGTGACTAAGCCGGTGGTAACGGCGAACCCGGCGGGCGGCGCCTACGCTCCCGGCACCACCATCACCCTCACGGTCAACGAAGCGAACTCGGTGATCAAATACACCACCGATGGTACCGACCCGTTGACGGCCGGACAGGTGTACTCCACGCCGATAGCGTTCCCCGGCACGGCTCCCATGACGCTGAAGTACTTTGCCACGGATCCTGCGGGGAATGTCTCGGACGTGGTCACCCAGACGTACACTGTTCCGCCGGACACCACGGCTCCCGTGGTCACAGCCAACCCCACCAGCCGCGCGTTGGCCAATGGGGCCACCATCACCCTCTCCGCCAATGAACCCGGAGCGGCCATCTACTACACCACCGATGGCAGCACCCCCACGGCAACGGAATCAGCCACGAACATCAAGTACTCGGCTCCGATTGTCATGGGGACTTCCAACCTTGTCCTCAAGTACATCGGGGTGGACACGGCCGGTAACACCTCGGCTGTGGGCACACAGACCTACACCGTGCCCGCAGCCGGACCGCCGTCGGCCCATGACTACAACGGCGACGGTAAAGCCGATGTCCTGGCCTCCGACACCGCCGGCAATTTGTATCTCTACCCAGGGGACGGCGCAGGGGGCCTTTTGCCCCGGCAAGTAGCCCTGCCGGCACCTGCCTGGTCCACGGTGACTGACACCATCACCCCCGGCGACTTCAACAGGGATGGCAAACCTGACTTGCTTGCCCGTGCCGGTGACGTCCTGTGGTTCTACCCGGGTGACGGTGCAGGCAGCTTCGGAGCACGGGTACAGGTCAGTACCGGCTGGAGCACCATGAGCCAGCTGTTCTCCCCTGGAGACTTCAGTGGCGACGGCATTCCGGACTTCATTGGCCGGCTCAGCTCAGGAGAGTTGCGGCTCTACGAAGGCAACGGAACAGGTGGTCAGCGGACACCGGTCACCATTGGATCCGGCTGGAATGTTATGAATGCAATCTTCAGCACGGGGGACTTTAATGGAGATGGTAAGGGAGACGTGCTGGCGCGACGCTCGGACACGGGCGCCCTGTGGCTGTACCCCGGAAACGGAACCCGCGGATGGCTCCCATGGAAGCAAATCTCCACGGGTTGGGACAACCGAACATCGATGGCCGGGCCCCGCGACCTCAACGGCGATGGCAGCAACGACGTCATAGGCCGCATCGCAGACACCCTGTGGCTCTATCCCGGCACAGGCAGCGGAGTTTTCAGCACCGTGCCGCCCATCAGCCTCGGCACCGGTTGGCAGGCCATGAAGATCATCGCCTAGCCAGCCCATGAACCTGGCGCGGGTCGGAGTTTTCCCCCAGACTCTTCGGCCCGCGTCAGCCAACTTAAAGAACGACGACGGCCCGTCACCTTCCGTGGGGAAGGTGACGGGCCGTCGTCGTCAGTCAGCTGTAAAGGCTAGAGCGTTGCGTAAACTTCGCGCAGCAGCTTGGCGGTCTCGGACGGCGTCTTGCCGACCTTTACACCAGCAGCTTCGAGAGCTTCCTTCTTGGCCTGGGCCGTACCGGCGGAACCGGACACGATGGCGCCAGCGTGACCCATGGTCTTACCCTCGGGAGCGGTGAAGCCGGCAACGTAGCCAACAACCGGCTTGGTGACGTTGGCCTTGATGAAGTCGGCTGCGCGCTCTTCAGCGTCGCCACCGATCTCACCGATCATGACGATTGCCTTGGTTTCCGGATCAGCTTCGAAGGCTGCCAGGGCGTCGATGTGCGTGGTGCCGATGATGGGGTCGCCACCGATGCCGATGGCGGTGGAGAAGCCGAGGTCGCGGAGTTCGTACATCATCTGGTAGGTCAAGGTACCGGACTTGGACACGAGGCCGATGGGGCCCTTGCCCGTGATGTTCGCCGGGGTGATGCCAACCAGGGCCTCGCCGGGGGTGATGATGCCGGGGCAGTTCGGTCCGATGATGCGGGTGATCTGCTTGCCGTCAGCGTCCACCTTGGACTGGGCGAGTGCCCAGAATTCGGCGGAGTCCTGAACCGGCACACCTTCGGTGATGACGACAACGAGGCCGATACCGGCTTCGATGGCTTCAACCACGGCGTCCTTGGTGAATGCCGGGGGAACGAAGACGATGGAGACGTCTGCGCCGGTCTCAGCGATGGCTTCCTTGACGGTGCCGAAGACGTTGATTTCCTTGTCGCCGTGCAGGACCGTGGTACCGGCCTTGCGGGCGTTGACGCCACCAACAATGTTGGTGCCGGCCTTGAGCATCAGGGCGGTGTGCTTGGTGCCCTCGCCGCCGGTGATGCCCTGAACGATGACCTTGGAGTCCTTGTTGAGGTAGATAGACATTGTCGCGTCCCTTTACTTAGCTGCGTTGGCGAGCTCGGCGGCCTTGTCGGCGCCCTCGTCCATGGTGGCGGCCAGGGTAACCAGCGGGTGGTTGGCCTCGGTCAGGATGCGGCGGCCTTCCTCAACGTTGTTGCCGTCGAGGCGAACGACCAGCGGCTTGTTCGCGGAGGAACCGAGCTCAGCCAGCGCACCCACGATGCCCTTGGCAACGGCGTCACAAGCAGTGATGCCACCGAAGACGTTCACGAACACGCTCTTGACCTGGGAGTCGCCAAGGATAACGTCCAGACCGTTGGCCATGACCTCGGCGGATGCTCCACCACCGATGTCCAGGAAGTTGGCGGGCTTGACGTTGCCGTGGTTCTCGCCGGCGTAAGCAACGACGTCGAGAGTGGACATCACAAGACCGGCGCCGTTGCCGATGATGCCTACTTCGCCGTCCAGCTTGACGTAGTTGAGGTCCTGCGCCTTGGCCTTGGCCTCAAGCGGGTCAGCAGCGTCCTTGTCTTCCAGGTGTGCGTGGTGCACGTGGCGGAAGCCAGCGTTCTCGTCCAGGGAGACCTTGCCATCGAGGGCAACGATCTCGCCTGCGCCGGTGCGGACCAGCGGGTTGACCTCAACCAAGGTTGCGTCTTCCTTCTTGAAAACGTCCCAGAGCTTCAGAATGACGTCGGCCACCTTGCCGCGCAGTTCCTCGGCGAAACCTGCGGCTGCAACGATCTCGTCAGCCTTGGCCTGGTCGATGCCCACAGCGGGGTCGATGGCGATCTTGGCCAGGGCCTCGGGACGCTCGACTGCAAGCTGCTCGATTTCCATGCCGCCTTCCACCGAGCACATGGCCAGGTAGTTGCGGTTGGCGCGGTCCAGGAGGACCGAGAAGTAGAATTCCTCGGCGATGTCGGCACCCTGGGCAATCATCACCTTGTTGACGGTGTGGCCCTTGATGTCCATGCCCAGGATGTTGGTGGAGTGCTCAAGTGCCTCTTCGGCGGTCTTGGCAACCTTGACGCCGCCAGCCTTGCCGCGGCCACCAACCTTAACCTGTGCCTTGACGACAGTTACGCCGCCGATCTTCTCGGCAGCTGCCTTCGCTTCTTCAGGAGTGTGCGCCACGATGCCGGCGAGCACGGGTACACCGTGCGCCTCGAACATATCGCGCGCCTGATATTCAAACAGGTCCACGGTTTAGTGTCCTTCTACGTCGAAGTAGTTTTCTGTTCAGCCGGGAACCGCGATGACCGCGATAGCCAGCTGCGGAAAGTACGCGGTAACAACCGGGATTGAAGCCGGTCACATTGCGTAAGGTCCTCTCGGAACTTTAGCCCTTTGAGGAGTCCCGCCAGCTACACACTACCTGTTAAGTGAGTAACCTTACACTTCTATCGGATGTAGAAAAACCGCATAATGACGCGGTTTTTGGGCTGTCGAAGTGCGTTCGGATGCGGTTCAGGACGCCTCTTTCAGGTTCCCGCGGACCGTTTTGCCGCCGTCGGAAATCAACTGGTATCCCTCGCGGTTCACGAAGAATGCCACGCCACCTGAGACGTTTCCGCAGGCAACACCGCCGTTATAGGCCGAACACCGGAGACCGTTGCGCTCGATGTTCTGCCCGTCCGGAAGTTCCCGGAGTTTGGAAATGGGACCGCCACCACTGCCCTTCGGCCCGAACTCCGACTCCATTTGTGTTACGCCGGAACGACATGAGCCGTAGACCGCCTTCTCAGGAGTCAGCAGCGCTGTCCCGCCGAGGTAGCCAAGGCCAGTTCCCGCGCAGTCCTCCGCAATGTCATCCAGGTCCGGTTTGGCATACTTGGCCAGCTCGCAGTGGGCCACCGGAACAACCGCGAACTTGTTGTTGGCCGCGTCAGAGTAGGAGTTGGCCTCGTAGGGCAGGTTGAGGTGCCCTCCCCGGGAAGATGTCAGGGCGCACACGATGTTCTTGTCGGCGGTGACGAACGCCGTAACATCCTCGCCCGCGGACAGGGTGGTCTGCTCAGTGACAGGAACCTGTTGGAGCTGCTCCAGCGGCGGCAAAGGAGCCGGTGGCACATAGTTGGGATCTTCAGTGGCGAAGGAGCATCCCGTGGCCAGCACCATGATGAAGGCGGCCAGTACCCCCCAAACAGTCCGTCGCATGCCCCTCATTATGCCGTGCCGCTTCATGCATCGAGTTTGGTCAGGGGCGCGTACCGCAACAGCAGCCGCTTCTCGCCGACGTCGAATTTCACCTTCGCAACCGTCTTGTCCCCTGCGCCTTCGATGCCCAGCACCACGCCGTTGCCGAAGCTCGTGTGGTTGACTTTGTCCCCCACCACCACGGAAATGACTTCCTTTTGCGGCTGGACCCTGTTGCGTACGACGGCGGCGGGGACGTCGGCGTCGAAACCTGCGGTTGGGCTAGCAGCAGCACCGCGGGAGGTGCCCGCACCCCAGAATGAACCACCGTAGCGGTTGGACCCGATGGGGGCGCTCCCCCAGCCACCCGCGGCTTGACGGCTCATTCCTTCGCGCTTCCATTCCACCAGCTCGGAAGGAATCTCCTCCAGGAACTGGCTGGCGGGGTTGTACTGGCTCTGGCCCCACATGCTGCGGACCTCTGACCGGGTGACGTAAAGACGTTTGCGCGCCCTGGTAAGGCCCACGTAGGCCAGGCGCCGTTCTTCCGCGAGTTCCTTGGGATCCGTGGCGGAGCGTTGGTGCGGGAAGATGCCGTGCTCCATGCCGGTGAGGAACACCACCGGGAACTCCAAGCCCTTGGCGGTGTGCAGCGTCATGAGCGTGACAACGCCCATCCGCTTGGCTTCCGCGACGGCAGCATCGATGTCCGCACCCGGGGCATCCGGGATCTGGTCGGCGTCGGCCACCAGTGAGACCTGCTCCAGGAATTCGCCGAGCGAACCGTCCGGATTGTCGCGCTCGTATTCCCGGACCACGGCCACCAGTTCGGCTAGGTTCTCCACCCGGGATTCATCTTGGGGATCGTTGCTGGCGCGCAGCCCCGCCAAGTAGCCGGTCTGTTCAAGGACGGCTTCCAACGCAGCGGCAGCACCGGAGCCGGAGGCTACCTCGGCAAGGTCATCGAGCAGCTTAACGAATCCCAGGACGGCATTGACGGAGCGCGTGGCCATGCCGGGCGCTTGGTCAGCACGGCGCGCAGCGGCCATGAACGAGGTGCGTTCCCGTTCGGCCAAGGCGGCCACAGCGCCCTCAGCACGATCACCGATCCCGCGTTTGGGTTCGTTCAGTACCCTGCGGAGGTTGACGTCGTCGTCCGGGTTCACCAGGACACGCAGGTAGGCCAGGGCATCCTTGATTTCCTTGCGCTCATAGAAGCGCGTCCCACCAACAACCTTGTACGGCAGTCCCACCCGGACCAGAACGTCCTCAATGGAACGCGACTGTGCATTGGTGCGGTAGAAGATGGCGACGTCTCCCGGACGCAAGCCTTCCTCATCCTGCAGCCGGTCGATTTCCTTGGCGATGAACTGGGCTTCGTCGTGTTCGTTCTCACCCACGTAGCCAATAATTTTCTCGCCGTCACCTTCCGCGGTCCACAACCGCTTTTCCTGGCGGTTGGGATTGCGGGAGATCACCGAATTGGCTGCGCTGAGGATGTTCTGCGTGGAGCGGTAGTTCTGCTCCAGTTTGATGGTGCGGGCGTTCGGGTAGTCGTGCTCAAACTCCACAATGTTGCGGATGTCCGCGCCACGGAAAGCGTAAATGGACTGATCGGAATCGCCCACCACAGTCAGTTCGCTGGGGGCTACGTCCGTGTCCGTTCCCAAGCCCACGATTTCCCTGACCAGTGCGTACTGCGCGTGGTTGGTGTCCTGGTACTCGTCCACCAACACGTGGCGGAAGCGGCGCCGGTAGGATTCCGCGAGCGCCGGGAAGGCCCGGAACATGTACACGGTTTCGGCGATGAGGTCATCGAAGTCCATCGCATTGGCTTGCCGGAGACGCTGTGTGTAGCCCTTGAACACCTCGGCCACAGCCTGTTCGAAGGGGTCGTTGTGGTTTGCCGAGGAGACATAGGAGTCGGCATCAATAAGCTCGTTCTTGAGCGCCGAAATCTTGTGCTGGATGGCCTTCGGTGCGAACTTCTTGGGATCCAGGTCCAGGTTCTTTGCCACGAGTGTGATCAACCGCAGTGAATCAGCGGAGTCATAGATGGAGAAGTTCGAATTCAGCCCGACGTTGGCAGCTTCCCGGCGCAGGATGCGTACGCAGGACGAGTGGAACGTTGAGATCCACATGCCCTTCGCACGGGCACCGACCAAGGCTTCGATACGTTCCCGCATTTCCGCCGCCGCCTTGTTGGTGAAGGTGATGGCCAGGATTTCGCCGTGGTGCGCCCGCTTGGTGGCAATGAGGTAGGCGATCCGGTTACTCAGTACACGGGTCTTCCCCGAGCCTGCCCCCGCAACGATCAGTAGGGGGCTTCCGGCGTGCTTCACAGCCTCTTCCTGCTGCGGATTCAGTCCCTGGAGAAGCGCCTCAGCGGTCGGCAACCCGTGGGCACCCTGATTGCCCCATCCTCCTGGGGCGGGCGCTTGGGGAGCGTTCCCCGGCCCACCGGTTCCCTCTTGGAGGCGGGGCCCGGAGGCACCTCCGCCGGAATGGGAAAGCTCCGGGGCAGCCTTGACTGCGGCTTTGGTGCCAGCTTTGAAGGGTCCGTCTGCATAGGGGTCAAACAACATATCCATGGTGCCTACCAGTCTAGGCGGTGCCCCTGACACTATAAGGTCGCCGTGGTCAGCAGCAGCGGATGCTAGGCAAATTGGGGAACAGAGGTGAGGGCGGCGCTCAACTCGTGCACCGCCGTCGGGCCTCCCGCCACGAACCAATTCAATCCGTTGACCTGCACGACGGCGGTGTCCCCGCCGGCAGCGCGGACGATCGCCTTCCCGGGCAGCCAGTCCCATTCCGGGCAACTGTGCTGGAACCAGCAGCCGAGCTCCCCGTCAGCCACGCGGCCGAGGTCGCAGGAGCCTGAACCGAACATGCGCAGGGACGCCGCGGAGACTGCGGCCGCATGCCAGGGCATGGCGGCCCGGGGGTCTGCTAGCCAAGTGGGGTGGATGTACGTCGCCGCGGAGATTTGGCCAACGGGGAGGTCGCCCGAACCGGTGATCGCCTCGCCGTTCAAGGTGGCCGGGCGCTCTTCCCCTCCCAGCCAGAGCTTATCCAGTTCGGGCTGGTAGATGGCCCCGAGCAACACGTCCGGGTCGGCAACCGGGTTGCCGCCGTGATCGGAATCGTCGCGCTTGAGGGCGATGGCCGAGCACCAGTACGTGGACCCGTGCAGGAAGTTGTACGTGCCGTCGACGGGGTCGATCACCCAGGTCCGGCCGCTCGTCCCCGCAACGGAGGCACCCTCCTCGCCGAGGATGCCGTCTTCCGGACGGCAGCGCCGCAACTGTTCCAGGACGTAAGCCTCGGCCGCGTGATCGGCTGCTGTGACGACGTCGGACACTGACGTCTTGCGTTCGCCCTGCAGTCCGCCCATCCGCATGAGCAGCGCCAGCTGGCCCGCCTCGCGGACCAAGGCGCTGGCCAGTTGGTAGTCATCGAGTGAAGGATCGAGTTCAGTTGCTGTGTGCCTGCCGGTGGTCATGGATCCAGCTTATGTGGCGGAATAATGGATGACATGGCCAAGACACCAGCCCAGCGCGTCAAGAAGCACGGAGCAAAGGCAGTGGTTCCCGACCACTCGCTGCCTCCTGTGATCAACAACACCACGCAGCGCACTCCACAAAAGGCGCAGAGCAACTCCAAACTCATTGTGATCGCGGGTGTCGTGGCCAGCCTGTTCCTGTTCTGGTACCTGCACCTGCTCACCCTGAACCAGATGACACAGCTCTCCGGCGGCCTGGCGATGCCGGATTCGCTGATTGGCGGCTTCTCACAGGACTACATCGTCCAGCTTCGGGAGGCCATGGATGAGTCGGCGCGCGGCCAGCTCAATTACGTCCACAAGACTGCCGGTACGCTGTTTCCGCTGATCTTCGGCTTCAGTTGGCTCCTGCTGATCGGCACCAATGTGGCGCAAAAATCGTGGCGTTGGGCTATGTGGGCCGCTCCCCTGCTGTTCGCCGTTGCCCACCTGTGGTCCAATGTCGCCATTGATTCCGTGCTGGCCGCGGAAACGCCCGACGCCGGTTCGGTGGCGTTGGCCTCAGCCGTCACCGTCGCGTCGTGGGTGCTGTTCCTGATCAGTCTCCTGTGCGGCGTGCTGGCAGTGTTCCTGGGCAAGAAGAGCCCCAAGCAGTGAGCTTCCGACGGTTCTTCAAACCCGCCGTTTCAGCTTTAGCCATGGGCCTGTTCATCTTGAGCGCGTCCGCCTGCGGCCTCGGAGGCCCGTCCAAAGCGGAGCGCCTGGGCAAAGAACTGGAGGCAGCCGCATTGTCGGTACCCGGAGTTGAGTCCGCAAAGCTCAACGTCAATATGAACACGTCCGGAAATTTCATCACCATCAAGTTGGTCGGAAGCAGCCACGACGCGGACGTCCTCGCTGACGTGCTCGGGAACGCGCTTCCCCCCATGCTCGAAGAGACGGAGGAGCTTCAGTCCGGTACGTTCGGGGTCAGTATCTTTTCACCGGACGATGCCGTGTCCGCCAGCGCGGGAGATCTGGGCTACTCGGGCGGTTCCTCCCTCAACAGCTTCCGCGAGTACTTCCTCAGCCGGCCCTGAGTGCTTTCCGTTCCGTGTGGACACGCTGGGCAATCACCAAACCGGCCGCTGCCAAGCCGATGGTCACCGGGTAGCCCATGAACCGCTCCAGCAAACCCGGCTGGGGCACCTCCATCCCGGTAACCCCGCCTATGACCAAGGCGCCAATGCAAACCAGCCCGCAGGCAGCGAGGAACCAACTGATCGGGGTTTGCCGGAACCACAGGATGCCCAACAGGAGCAGTGCAAACCCTCCCCCGATGAAGAACATCAGTGCGCCCGCAAAGTGCCAGGGCGAGCCAAGGTCTTCGGGAACCAGCCCCACCAGGACCGTTCCCACCCCGGCGACACCGGTGAGGATCCGGATGGCGACAGCCAGGATCCAGGGCACGGTCAGGACCCGCGTCTGAGGAGAGTCGTCCGCAACAGCTCGAAATCGTCGTGCCGTTACTCCGGGCCGCGCGGCCACACTCAGCAACCCTGCCGTCAAAAACAACGCACCGAGGACCAGCGCCAGGCCTTGAACCACGAACGAGGCATTCATCAGCCAGTGCAGAGGCGAGCAGACGGCTCTGTCCTCATAGATCCCGCAAGAGATTGCTCCGAGGTCACTGATGAATCCGGTGGCCCTGCTGTAGGGCTCTGGACCTGCCCAGGCCTCGATCACGGCGGCCTCGGCCACGAAGTATTGAACCACGCTCAGCTGCGCCCACCCGCCGATGTTCGCCCTGATGCCACGGGTATCCGGAAGGAACGATCCAGCTGGCGCCGGTGCAGTCGCGTGCCCTTTCATGAACGCCAGCCTAGCGGTGTTCGGGCAGCGCCCCCGCAGCTTGTATGCTTGTAGTCGTGTCCGGGCCCTCGAGCTCCAGCAGTGGGATTAAGAGCCATGGACGCACAGGCCCTCGTAGCTCAGTGGATAGAGCACGGCTCTCCTAAAGCCGGTGTCGTTGGTTCGATTCCAATCGAGGGCACTTGAACCACCAGCAACCCACCCAGGACTTGCAGGCCTACTTGGCCGGCAGCTGGACTGTGGAGCGCGCCCTCCTGGACCGATCGTCCGGCACCAACGGAACCTTTACCGGCGTCGTGCGCTATACCCGGAACCCCGACGGCGGCCTGGACTACCGCGAAGACGGAACCATGCACTGGCCTACCCATTCGGGTCCGGCATTCCGCGAGTACCTGCTGAAACCGGGTTCCGGGCCGGAGTCGATGGACGTGTTTTTCCCCGACGGCAGGCCCTTCCACGTGATGAGCTTCTCCGACCAAGGCAACCAGGACAAGCACTGGTGCGACCCCGACGATTACCGGGTCAGGTACAGGTGGGAAGGTCCTGACTCATTCAGCTTCACGTGGGATGTCCAGGGGCCCGCCAAGAACCTGCTGCTTGAATCGCACTTGGTCCGAATCGATGCCGGGAGGCAACCATGAACGGAACCGGCACGGACCTGATCATCGTGAGCGCCGTTTGCGTCTACAACGACCACGGCCAACTCCTGACCGTTCGCAAGCGTGGCACTGAGAAGTTCATGCACCCCGGTGGCAAACCAGAGTCCGGTGAAACCGCCGCTGAGGCCGCTTCCCGTGAACTCTTGGAAGAAGTCGGCATTGACGTGGCACCGAACCGCCTCGAGCCGCTCGGCGTGTGGCTGGCCGTGGCGGCAAACGAGGCAGCAACGACCATCGAAGCCACCGTTTTTACTGCGCCCGGAACATGGGAAGCGCACCCCTCGGCGGAGATCGCCGAGATCCGCTGGCTGGACCTCGATGCGCCTCTTCCCACGGACTTGGCGCCACTGCTGACGGATCACGTACTTCCAGCGCTCACCCCGCGCAGGTTATAGCTCCGGGACCGCTTCCTGGGCCACCGCCGTGGCCTCGGCGAACTGGGTTTGATACAGCTCGGCGTATCGTCCATCCGCGGCCAGCAGCTCGGTGTGCGTGCCACGCTCCACGATCCTGCCATCCTCAACCACCAAAATGGCATCGGCCGCACGGATGGTGGACAGCCGGTGGGCAATCACGACGGCGGTGCGCCCCTCGAGCGCCTCACCCAAGGCCGCCTGGACGGCGGCTTCATTGGTGGAGTCCAACGCCGCGGTGGCTTCGTCGAGGATCACGACGCGAGGTTGCTTGATCAGCAGGCGGGCGATGGTGAGCCTTTGGCGTTCACCACCGGAGAGCCGGTAGCCGCGCTCCCCCACCACGGTTTCCAAGCCATCGGGCAAGGACCGGATCATAGACTCCAGTCGAGCCCGCCGGAGCACATCCCACATGTCAGCTTCCGTAGCGTCCGGCCGGGCGAGGCGCAGGTTTGACGCGATGGTTTCGTGGAAGAGATGTCCGTCCTGGGTCACCATGCCCATGGTGTCCCGCAACGAATCAAAGCTGAGGTCCCGGACGTCCACGCCTGTTCCTGGCTTTTGCCCGCCCAGGCGCACTGCGCCGGAGTCGACGTCATACAAGCGGGACAGCAGCTGGGCCACCGTGGACTTGCCAGCACCGGAGGAACCCACCAGGGCAACGGTTTGCCCCGGTTCCACCCGGAAGCTGAGGCCGTGCAGGACTTCCTCCCCTCCACGGGTATCCAGGGTGGCGACGTCCTCAAGGGAAGCCAGTGACACCTTCTCGGCGGAAGGGTAGGAGAAGCGGACGTCGTCGAACTCCACAGCCACAGGGCCCGCCGGAACAGTCACGGCATCCGGCTTCTCGGTGATCAGCGGCTTAAGGTCCAGAATTTCAAAGACCCGCTCAAAGCTGACCAAAGCACTCATGATTTCCACACGGGCATTGGACAGAGCCGTCAGCGGGGCGTAGAGGCGGGTGAGGAGAAGGGCGAGAACCACCACGTCACCGGGTGCCAGCTGCCCTCCAATTGCCAACCAACCGCCTAGTCCGTAAACCAAGGCCAAGGCCAGCGCCGACACCAGGGTCAAGGCCGTGACAAACGTGAACTGCAACATGGCAGTCCGGATCCCGATATCCCGGACCCGGCCGGCACGCTCAGCGAACTCACGGGATTCCTCATCCGGGCGACCGAACAATTTCACCAGCGTGGCGCCCGGCGCGGAGAACCTCTCCGTCATCTGAGTGCCCATGGCAGCGTTGTGCGCGGCAGCTTCGCGGCGGAGGTCCGCCAGTTTGGAGCCCATCCGCCGGGCCGGAATCAGGAAAATCGGCAGCAACACCATGGCCAGCACAGTCACCAGCCAAGAGGTGTTAAGCATGACCACAAGAGTGAGTGCCAAAGCCACCACGTTGCTGACCACGCCGGACAGTGTGCCGGCGAAGGCCGACTGGGCTCCGATGACGTCGTTGTTCAGGCGGCTGACCAGGGCACCGGTTCGAGTTCGGGTGAAAAAGGCGATGGGCATGCGTTGCACATGATCGAAAACCCGTGTGCGGAGGTCCACAATGACACCCTCGCCAATGATGGAAGACAACCAGCGGGTCAACAAGCCCACACCCGCCTCGCCGACGGCGACCATGGCGATCAGGACAGCCAACCAGATCACCGTGCCCACGCCGGCGTTGGCAATGATGGCATCCACCACCTGACCGGCCAACACCGGAGTAGCGACGGCCAGGAAAGCACCCGCGATGGAGGCGATCACAAAGGCAATGAGCTTACCCTTATGCGGTGCGGCGAAAGCCATCACCCGCTTCAGGGTCTCCTTGGAGAACGGTTTCGAGCCGCTCTTGGCGGTAGTGATGTTGTACAGCGAGCTCCAGGCCACGCGGTCCATGCTCATGGGTTACTTCTCCTGGCTTGGGGTGTGATGAAGCTCTTGCACCTGTCCGTTTTCCAGGTGCCAGCGCGAATCGAGCCTGACGTTCTCCAGCAACCTTCGGTCGTGGGTAACCAGCAGGAGCGCGCCTTCATAACTTTCCAGCGCCTCCTCCAGCTGCTCGATGGCCGGAAGGTCCAAATGGTTGGTCGGTTCGTCCAGCACCAGCAGATTCACGCCACGGGCCTGCAGCAACGCCAGCGCAGCGCGGGTCCGCTCCCCCGGGGACAACGAATCCACTGTCCGGGAGGTGTGATCCGCCTTGAGGCCGAACTTTGCCAAGAGCGTACGCACGTCCGCACTGTTCCAGTCCACCAGCACAGCCTCCACAGCGTCGCCAAGCTGCCGCCCGCCGTCGAGAAGTCCGCGCGCTTGGTCAATTTCGCCAATGGCCACAGACGCACCCATGGAGGCGTCGCCGTCGTCCGGCTCCTGCGTCCCCAACAACAGGCGCAAAAGCGTCGACTTCCCGGCACCGTTCGGTCCGGTGATGCCTATGCGCTCGCCGCCGTTGAGCTGGAGGTTCACCGGGCCGAGCGTGAAATCACCTTGGCGGGCGACGACGTTGCGCAAGGTAGCGACGACGGCACTTGAGCGGGGCGCTTGGCCGATACTGAACTGCAGCTGCCATTCCTTGCGCGGTTCCTCTACCTCAGTGAGCCTTGCGATACGGGACTCCATCTGGCGGACTTTCTGGGCCTGTTTCTCCGACGATTCACTGCTCGCGGCGCGACGGATCTTGTCATTGTCCGGATTTTTCTTCATGGCGTTCCTTACGCCTTGGGAGCTCCATTCACGCTGGGTGCGTGCGCGGGAGACGAGGTCGGCCTTGGTGTTGGCAAACTCTTCGTATCGTTCCCGGGCGTGGCGTTTGGCCACGGCGCGCTCTTCGAGGAACGCTTCGTAGCCACCGTCGTAGACGGCCACGGAGTTCTGGGCGAGGTCCAGTTCCACCACGGTAGTGACGCAACGGGCCAGAAATTCGCGGTCGTGCGACACCAGGACCACGCCGCCCCGGAGGCCTTGGACGAAGGCCTCAAGCCGGGCAAGTCCGTCAAGGTCGAGGTCGTTGGTGGGTTCGTCCAGGAGGACCACGTCAAAGCGGCTGAGCAGCAGGGCGGCCAAAGCCACGCGCGCAGCCTGACCGCCGGAAAGACCCGTCATGAGGGCGTCGGCGCCAAGCTCCAAGCCGAGGTCGGCGAGGACAGCGGGAACCCGGTCCTCCAGGTCCGCGGCGCCGGAGGCCATCCAGCGGTCAAAGGCCAAAGAGTAGGCGTCATCGGCTCCGGGAGCTCCAGAGCCGAGAGCTTCGGCGGTGGACTCCATCTCGCTTGTTGCTTGGGCGCAGCCAGTGCGTCGGGCAATATACGCCGCGATTGTTTCGTCAGCGGCGCGCTCGTGTTCCTGCGGCAACCAACCTACGAAGGCGTCCGACGGCGCCAGGTTGACGCTCCCCGCCTGGGGCTGGTCCACGCCGGCAAGAATGCGCAGCAGCGTGGACTTACCGGCACCGTTCGCGCCCACCACCCCCACTACATCGCCTGGCGCGATGGTCAGGGAGAGGTCCGAGAAAAGTGTGCGATGGCCATGACCACCGGCAAGATCCTTGGCCACCAAAGTTGCAGTCATTGTCTATCCTCCAGCAAGGGAACGCAGAAATTCAGGCCGCGATTCCCGCGGGCATGGAAAAACCCGCTGGTCCGGACTTGGGGGGTGTACGGACCAGCGGGTTCAATCAACAAGCATAATTCAATGTGGCTTCGGCGTAAAATCGTTTCGTACTCCCACTTACGGCTTACGCAGCCCTGCCCTCGCGGCCCGTCCAGGAAAGTCCCACATGCCCTTACCGTCCAAGGCGTTCCAGCGCTGGCTTCATGGCGTTGCGCCCGATGCCAGCACTGCTGACGTCTGCAGGATTGCCGGCATCAAGCGAACAACACTGGCCCAGCAGCTGGTTCGCGGCAAGGTTGCCGAGTCCACTTTGGTGAGCATCAGCCGCGGCTTCAACATCAGTCCTGTGCAAGCCCTGTCCACCTTCGATCTTTACGCCGACCTTCGGGGCGACCCCGTCCCGCCCACCCCCTGTGAACTCGTCAGCCAAGTGGCTACTATCGATTTGCTGCGTGCAGTGGTGGACCGCAGCGAGCCCGGCACCACCCCCGCCCCGCGTCTTTCCGAACCACCGCACCCCACCTCAGTGCGTAACTGGGTGGACGCGATCGACGACGGCGAGTTGCGGCACCGGGTCAGCGGAGCCACCGGGATTGCGCCACAGAATTTCTCGGCCCATTTGACTGCCAATCGGCTTCCGCCCGAGCTGGCCATCGCCACCTCGCGTGCCGCCGGGGTTGGACCGGCCGGAGGACTGGTGGCGGGAGGCCTGATCACAGAGGCCGAAGCAGGGTGGCCACCCAATGCCCGCCAGGAGGCGCTGGACAACTTGTCGCAGGGCCGGCTGGTGGCGCTGGCCGGAGAACGGCTTTTGGCGCTCGGCAAGACACTGCGCCGCCAGGAACAAGACCACGAACGAACTGAACGAATTTGGGAGAACCTCGGATGACGGCTGTCCTGCCCTGGGTCACGCTGGCGGTTTGCCTGGCTATTACCCTCGCCCGGGTTCCGAGCGCGTTGCGCGGGGAAAACCGTGAGGTTTTCTACATTTTCTCGCTGATCTCGTTGAGCATCCTCATCAGTATTGAGGCCCCCTATCTGGTCATTGACGGGTGGCTCGGCGGGATGAACATCGGCAACCTGATCCTGCGTTTCCTGCTGTACGGCACGTTCTTCTTCATGGGCATCAAGATCGCCACCGCGTTCGGTTCAGCCTCAGCCGTGCGCGCCATCCGTGGACCCGCCGGGATCACCGCAGGGGCAATTATTGGTGCGCTGACTATCTACTTCTTCGTCATCACGGACACGCAAGGGTCCTCGGCGGGGATGAGCGGACTGAAATGGGGGCCCTCGCTGGATGGATATGCGGCGATGGGTCGCTTGTATCCGGGGTTCGTGGCAGCCTGCCTGGTACCTGCCATCTGGCGAACCGTGGTGAGCACGGCCCCCATATTGCTGCGGGTGGCCTCGGGGTTCCTGCTCTTGGGACTTTCCTTACTCCTGTCGTCCCAGCTCTTTCCCCTCATTCCATTTTCGGAGGCCTGGTTGCGGGTACTCATCAACTATTCGGCCGCCCTGTTCACGTGCCTCGGACTGGCTGGGATCTGGTTCTCCAAGTCATTTGCGCGGCGAAAGCAACGTCTCTCGACGTAAGACTTTCACAAAACCATTAGATCGTGGCACAATCATGAATGTGTGAACGCGGCTTGCAGCCTGACACCGGAATCAGAGAACGGGTTTCCGGTGGATGTGGCGCCCACGTGATCACAATTGGGGGGATGAGTGGTGGCGGGCTGTTGGGGACCGCCCCCACTCAGCCTTTTTAAGGGGCCTTTTCGCAAGCCCCCCGCCAAGCGTGGCCCGGGCGGTGGCTAAGATGGCTCCATGAACAGCCTTCGCACCCGCCGCTCTGTCCTCGCAGCCACCCTGGCCTCGGCCGCCCTTGCACTTGCTGCGTGTGGTGGAGGATCGGCACCCGCCCAATCCAGTGGGGACACATCACTTTCAGACGTGAAATCCAAGGGCGAACTCGTCATCGCCACAGAAGGTACGTACCGTCCCTTTAGTTTTCATGCTGATGGAGCCGGGGAGCTCACTGGGTTCGACGTCGAAATTGCCCAGGCCGTGGCAGGGAAACTTGGCGTGAAGGCTACCTTCCAGGAAACGCAGTTCGACGGCATCTTTGCCGGGCTGGAATCCAAGAGGTTCGACACCATCGCCAACCAGATCTCCATCAATGACGAGCGCAAGGCCAAGTACGATTTCTCCACGCCTTACACCATCTCCACCGGCGTAGTAGTCACCAAGGCGGACAACAGCAGCATCAACAGCTTTGCCGACCTCAAGGGCAAGACCACCGCCCAATCACTGACCAGTAACTTCTACAAGATGGCCGTTGAAGCCGGCGCCAACGTCCAGGCAGTCGAGGGGTGGGCACAGTCCGCCACGCTGGTGCAGCAAGGACGCGTGGATGCCACGGTGAACGACAAACTCACGTACTTGGACTACGCCAAGAACACTCCCGACTCCGGCCTGAAGGTCGCCGCCGAAGCACCGGAGAAGACCGAGAGCGCCATGGTCTTCCGCAAGGGTTCTACGGAACTCACGGCCGCAGTGGACAAGGCCCTGGCTGAGCTCCAAGCCGACGGCACCTTGGCCAGGATTTCGGAGAAGTACTTCGGCGCGGACGTCACCAAATAGATGAACTGGGACCTCGTCTGGAGTTCCTTCGGTCCACTCATCACCGGCGCCGTCACCGGGACCATTCCGCTGACGCTCGCGTCCTTCGCCTTCGGCTTGGTGCTCGCGCTGGTGGTTGCCCTGATGCGCCTGAGCCCAAACTGGCTGCTCTCGGGCCTCGGCCGGTTCTACGTCTCCGTGATCCGCGGCACTCCCCTGCTGGTGCAGCTCTTTGTCATCTTCTTCGGCCTGCCCAGCATCGGCATCCGGCTTGATCCTTGGCCAAGCGCCATCATCGCCTTCTCCTTGAACGTGGGCGGGTACGCAGCCGAGATCATCCGTGCTGCCATCCTCTCCGTGCCGAAAGGCCAATGGGAAGCCGGCCACACCATCGGAATGTCCCGTCCGCAGGCACTGGTGCGCATCATCCTTCCGCAGGCAGCACGGGTATCCGTTCCTCCCTTGTCCAACACCTTCATTTCCCTGGTGAAAGACACGTCCCTCGCCTCGCTCATCCTGGTTACTGAACTGTTCCGCAACGCACAGCAGATCGCCGCATTCAGCCAGGAGTTCATGGCCCTTTACCTGCAGGCAGCCCTGGTTTATTGGGTTATTTGCCTGGTTCTTTCCACCGCGCAATCCGCCGTGGAAAAGAGATTGGACCGCTATGTCGCTCACTAACGAACCCGCCCGGCAACCGCGCGTCACGTCCGTCCTGAAGGCAAGGGGCCTTGCCAAAGCCTTCGGAAGCAACGTAGTCCTGCGCGACATCGACATTGACATCCGGCGAGGCCAGGTGGTGGCCTTGATCGGGCCTTCAGGCTCCGGCAAGACCACGGTCCTGCGTTCCCTCAACGGCTTGGAAATTCCCGACGCCGGCACGGTCACCTTTGGAAGCGGCGATTCCTCGGCTGAGCTCGCCATCGACTTCGGCGCCAAAGTGGGGAAAAGGGAAGTGGCTGCGCTCCGCGACCGCAGCGCCATGGTCTTCCAGCACTACAACCTTTTCCCTCACATGACCGTTCTGAAGAACATCATCGAAGGCCCCGTCCAGGTCCAAAAACGGCCTCGTGCCGAGGCAATTGCCGAAGCTGAGCGCCTGCTGGAACGTGTTGGTCTTGCCGACAAGCGCGACGCCTACCCTTTTGAGCTCTCAGGCGGACAGCAGCAGCGCGTGGGTATCGTCCGGGCGTTGGCACTCAAGCCTCAACTGCTCCTGTTTGACGAGCCCACGTCCGCACTGGATCCCGAACTTGTGGGGGACGTCCTGGGAGTCATCAAGGAACTCGCCGAAGAGGGCTGGACCATGGTGATCGTGACCCATGAGCTCGCCTTTGCCCAGCATGTGGCGGACGAGGTAATTTTCATGGACGGCGGGGTGGTAGTGGAACGCGGGCCGGCGGCCGAGGTTTTGCGGGCACCGCGCCAGGAACGGACGAAGCTCTTCGTCAAGAGGCTCCAGCACGACGTCTGAAGTGGTTCACCAATATGGGGGATAAGAATTTGGAAGAGACAATCAGCACACCCGGCCGCAGCAGTTCCAGGCGTACCGCGATCATTGTGGTTGCCGTAGTGGTGGCCTTGGCAGCCGTGGGGCTTGGCACCTGGTTCGCCCTCTCCCGGCCGGCGGAACCTGGCCGTGCCGACGTTGTCCGCTTGGACAAGCACCGCGTTATCGTGGACAACTCGATGAATCTCTACGATCCCCTGGTCCAGCAGTTTTCCGGACGGTACTCGAATGCCATTTCCGAAAAAGCGGGACAGCCGGAGGAGGAGAAAGTCCTCAACCAGGACCGTGAGCGCATCGTGCGTGAGTCACAGGTGAATCGTGACCGCCTGCAGCAGATGGCGGAATCGCCGGCACTGCAGGATCAGGAAGTTGCCGAATCCTTCAAGCGCTTCAAGGATCAGTACGGTGCGGTGATCGCCTACAACGATCAGCTGGTGGTCAACACCACCAACATCTACCGCTCTGTGGGCGGGCCGTGTGCGGCCCTGCATTCATCCCTCAACGTTGCAGGTGAGTCCTACGCCCAGGACTACGTCAAGAGTGCCGATGAGTGCCTGGCCGCGCTGGGCACCGCCAAGGACGGTGCCGACGCCGAGACCACCACCCTGCTCACGGCGGTAGAGGCTGTCATCCGCGGGCAGCGGGACAAGCAACAGGAAGTGCTCGACAGCAAGGACACTTTTGAGCGCCTCAGCAAGAGCACCATTGCCGGCCTTGCACTGTTGGAAATCAATGATGCGTTCGCCAAGGCGCAAACAACATATGAAACTGCCACCAAGGACAAATACTCAAAGATCATCGAAAGCGCCAACAGCTCAAATTCCGAATTCGAAGGCGTACTCAAGAAGAGCCTGGAACAGTTCGATGCAGCATCCGGTGAGGGGAAATAGCGATGACCATTGAGCCCGTTCGCAGTAAGCGCCGTCCCGTCCTTATCGCTCTTGCCATTGCCGTTGTGGTGGCGGTGGTTGCCTCGGTAGTGGTAATAGCCCTAACCAACTTCGCCGGTCAGCAGCGCAGGGATAGCCTGGCCCTCCTGAAAGATGAGCGCCTGACGGCACTCACTGAGGCAAGGGACAAGATCCAGCCCGCCGTCAACACCTACCTGGCCGCGTATAAGAAGGCCCGCAACGTCCCCGCAACACGAGAGGATGCTGAGAAGAACTCCGTCAAAGAGCGGGACGAGTTCCAACAGGCCGTCAATTCCGCACGGACTGCCTTGAGCGATGTGCAGAAGGGCTACGGCGACGGTAAAGAAGCGGATGGGATCGGTGTGGCTGTAGCGCAGCTGGTCGATTCCTACCAGGCCTACCTCGACTCAATGGAGGGCCTCGTGGAGTCCTACCCCCGGTTCGAAGGCCTGTTCAGGGAAGATGCCGGGTGCAGCGGACTCTTTGTCGGCTCCAAAGCAGCCAACCTCCGGGAACGCCAAACGCTGTTGACGCAAGCAGCAGTTCCTTGCCGGGAAGCCGTCAACCAACTCAAGCAGTCCAGGAACATCTCCTACGTTGAGTTTGCCCGCACCTTGGACAATGAGATTGCACAGCTCGAATCGCACGCAGAAACAACCGCAAAGTCCGAGGAGAACTACAACGAGTTTGTGCGGCTCAAGGACGAGTACGTCAAAAAGATTGATGACGCCACCGCCCGGAATGCCCCGGAAGCGGAATATCTCACCATTGCCGACGAACTCAAGGCTCTCAACACCCGGATAAAGAACAACAGGTCAGAGTTCGACTTTGCCGCCAAGCGCTACCTTAATGGCGTGAAGGACATGCCGACTCTGGTTGAAGATGTCTTCACGAAGAACGTCTCAGCCCAAATCAAACACCATGACACTGTGATTCCCCTTCGGGTTCAAGTGTTGAAGGATGCTATCGACGCGGAACTGGCGGAGTAACCCGGCGGGCAAAGAAACGCCGGTGGCAAACCTCAGCGAACAAACCGCAGGGTTACCAGCTGGAAAGGCCGAAGCACCAGCTTGACCGCGGACCCCTCCTCCACCGCCACACCGGGGGTTTCCGTAGGGCGCTCCAGCAGATCGGTGGCTAATGCATCAGAGCACTCAAAGTTGGCCGTTAGGAGGCCTGTTGAGCGCTCCCCCAACGATTCGTAGAGCCGAACAACGACATCACCCGAGCCGTCTTCGGCCAGCTTGACGGCCTCCACCACGATTGCGGGATTGGACAAGGAAAGCAGCGGTTCCACCGGCCGGCCGCCGGAGATGAACCTTGGCTTCAGGTTGGTGCGGTATCCCTCCTCCACAGCGTCAGCGATCGCGGCGCCAGGCCTGATGGATACCTCAAGTGTGTGCTCACCCCGGTCGGCTTCCGGGTCCGGGAACCGGGCAGAGCGCAGCAGCGAAGTGCGGACCGTCGTCGTGGTTCCGCCATCGGCACGGACCGCCCGCGTGACGTCGTGCCCGTAACTGGAGGAATTGCTCACTGCAACGCCATAGCCAGGCTCGGCTACGTGGATCCAGCGATGGGCGCAGATCTCGAACTTGGCCGCTTCCCAGGATGTGTTGGTGTGCGTCGGCCGGAAGACGTGGCCGAACTGGGTTTCGGACGCTGAACGATCCGCCCTGACGTCCAGCGGGAAGGCGATCTTGAGCATCTTTTCGCGTTCCTGCCAGTCCACCGTGGTGGCGATCCCAAGCGACGCCGAACCGGCGTCGAGAGTCAGGCGTTGCGTGATGGTGGAGGCACCCACCTTGCGTTTGACCACCACGACGACGCCGGCCGGCAAACGCTCAACATCGACGCCATCCGCTTGGGTCAAGGGTGTGACATTTCGGCGATAGAACTCTTCGATGTCCCATGCGTCCCACTCGTTTGGAGTATCCCTGAAAAGCTCGAGCAAGTTTCCGGCCTGTCCTGGAGCGATAGCGTCGCGGCCGCTGGCGTGGTCAACCAGGGAGGTAAGCAGGCCGTCCTGGTTCAGGACCGCGCGGATGATGCCATTGTCCAAAACGTAGCCGTCCTCCAGCTCGTCCACCTGAACACTGGAATCCGGCGTCGTTGCCTGGGCCGCACCCAGTGCAGGCACCCCTTTGCGCTGATGCGGTGCGGCGTTCAAGAGGAACTGCTGATCCCCCTCGCCCACCAAAGCCTGAGCAGCATGGTTGATGATGCCCGTGAGGTCCCGGGCTATGGCCTCGTAGTTGCGCTCTGCGTCCTGGTGGACCCAGGCAATCGAGCTGCCCGGAAGGATGTCGTGGAACTGCTGGAGGAGGACCAGCCGCCAGAGTCGCTTGAGTTCGTCCGCCGGATACGCGTAGCTTGCACCGAGCCGGACAGCGGCAGTGGCACACCACAGCTCGGCCTCGCGCAGGAGGTGTTCGCTCCGACGGTTGCCACCCTTGGTCTTGGCCTGGCTGGTGTACGTTCCACGGTGCATTTCCAGATACATCTCACCGACCCAGACGGGCAGCTTGCTGTACTCGGCCTCAGCTTTCGTGAAGAAGTCCTTGGCAGTGCCCATGCGGACCTTCGGGGAGCCTTCCAAATCCGCCGTACGATGCGCAGCGGCAACCATTTCGCGCGTAGGTCCGCCACCGCCGTCGCCGTAGCCGAACGGCACCAAGGACATTGTCCCGTGGCCATGATCGCGGTAATTACGCTGCGCATGGGCCAATTCACGTCCGTGCAGCTCAGCATTGTAAGTGTCCACGGGCGGGAAGTGGGTAAACAGCCGGGTGCCGTCGATGCCCTCCCACGCAAAAGTGTGGTGAGGCATCCGGTTGACCTTGTTCCAGGAGATCTTCTGCGTGAGGAACCAGCGCGAACCGGCTTCCTTGACGATCTGCGGGATGGCACCTGAATAGCCAAATGAATCCGGCAGCCAGGCTTCCTGGCACTCGATATCGAACTCGTTCAGGAAGAAACTCTTGCCTTCCACGAACTGGCGGGCCATGGCCTCGCCGCCTGGCATATTGGTGTCCGATTCCACCCACATGCCGCCCACAGGAACGAACTGGCCAGCCTTCACTTTTTCCCTGATCCGGACAAAGAGCTCAGGGTAGAACTCCTTCATCCATGCCATCTGCTGGGCCGAGGAACAGGAGAAGACGAAGTCCGGGTCTTCATCCATCAAGGCCACCACGTTGGAGAAAGTGCGGGCACATTTGCGCATGGTTTCACGAACAGGCCACAGCCAGGCGGAGTCGATGTGTGCGTGGCCGGTAGCCAGGAGTTCATGAGCGGACGCGTAAGCGGGACGGCTGAGGACCTGCGCCAGCTCGGCACGGCCTGCGGCAGCGGTTCCGGCAACGTCGTCCGGATCCATGATGTCCAGCATGCGTTCGAGGGCGCGCAGGATCTCGTGGCGCCGGGGCATGTCCATGGGAAGTTCGTGCATCAAGCCGCTGAGGGTCCAGATGTCCTGGTTGAGTTCCCACACGGTTTCGTTCAGTTCAGCGATTGCTATGCGGCCCAGGCGGTATTGGGGTTCATCGCCCGAGGTTGCCTTATCCCCCAGAGGGGTGGGGGCGAAGGACCATCCCTGGGCTACGTCGGGATTGGCTGCGGCCTCCACATAGAAGTCCACGGAATGTCCTCCGCCCAGAAGCTTGAGCGGAACGTGGAAGTTCCTGGGCGAGATCGCCTTGATGATGCTGCCATCGGAGCGCCATGCGGTGCCTTCACACTGAAAACCGGGGACATCGCTGTTGAAGCCAAGATCGACGATGATCTCCACAGTGGTGAAGTCCGTCATTCCCCAGTCCTGCGGCACCTCACCCTGGAGGCGCAGCCACTTGGTGCTCCAGGCCTTGCCCCACGCGGCTCCGGGCTCCTGCGGAGTGAAGACCTGGCGCAGCGCTTCCGAGGCTGGCACAGGTTCGCCCGGAGCGTCCCAGCTGCTGAGGTGAAGCGGAATCGCCCTGCCGTAAATGGCCGGAAGAATGCGTTCCCGAACAAATCTATCGAGACGCTGTTCAGTGATCCGGCGGTCGTCGTGCAATTAATTCCCCTTTGGGCGTTCGCTGGGTGACAGGGCTTGTCTACCGCGGTCCGAAACTGCTGGGCGCGGGCGGCGAATTCTGGGTCGCCGTGCTTCCAATCGATGGATAAAATCTACGTTGTTCCAGCTCAATAGCCAAGTGATTGCCGGCTATCCCCCACGGCTTGCGGGTCCGATTTAGCCCCTTCTGCAACGATTCTCTCCCGCCCGGCATACACATTGAGGCTGAGCCCGCGGCTGAAACCGGCCAGCGTAATCCCCGTTTCCTCCGCCAGCTCCGCCGCAAGGCTGGAGGGGGCGCTCACGGCCGCCAACACAGGTATTCCAGCCATTGCAGCCTTCTGGACGAGTTCGAACGAAGCCCGCCCCGAAACCTGAAGAACAGTCCCCTCGAGCGGCAACATGCCCGCCCGCAACGCCCAGCCCACTACCTTGTCCACGGCGTTGTGCCTGCCCACATCCTCCCGGAGGCAGAGCAACTCCGTAGAGCCGTCGTCGTGGATCCTGAAAAGGCCGGCAGCGTGCACGCCACCGGTCTTGTCAAAGACCGCCTGCGCCTCACGGAGGCGGTCCGGCAGGGCCGCCAAGGCCCGGACCGGGACGGTGACGTTGTCCTCGCGCGGGCTGTGGTGCGAGGATTTGCGAACGGCATCAATGGAGTCGGTGCCGCAAATTCCGCAGGAGCTGGAGGTATAGACGTTTCGGCCGGTGTCGGGTCGTTCAACGTCGGGACGAAGCTGTGCATCCACCACGTTGAAGGTCTGCACTCCGTTCTCGTCCTCACCAGCGCAAAAACGCTCCGAGACCAGCTGACCTGGCTCCCACACGATCCCTTCCGAGACCAGGAATCCCGCAACGAGGTCGAAGTCGTCTCCGGGGGTACGCATGGTCACGGAGAAGGACATGTCACCCAAACGGATCTCCAGCGGCTCCTCCACAGCCAGGACGTCTTCCTTGAAGCGGATGGGATGCTCCAAGGCCTGCGGTGAGCCATCCAGGACAAACTTGTGCACCTTGCGGCGCTGGGTTACCCGTCCCATATCAGGACCCGCCCTCCTCATGATTTACGAAGCGTACGGTCATGGCTTTGTATCCGGGGGTGTTGGATTCCCGAGCCACCAGTTCACGGTGCACCAGGGCGTTGGCCTCCGGGAAGTACGCTGCGGCGCATCCCTTGGCCGTGGGGTACCCGATGAGGCGGAACTTGTTGGCACGGCGCTCCGTCCCGGCGAAAGTAGAAATGACATCCACCAGGTCGCGGTCCCCGAACCCCAATTCCTCCAGGTCACCAGGATTGACCAGGATCACCCGGCGGCCGTCCGAGACACCGCGGTACCGGTCATCCAGGCCGTAGAACGTGGTGTTGTATTGGTCGTGGCTGCGGACAGTCTGGAGGATCAGATGGCCCTCCGGTGCCTCCAGGTACTCAAGCGGCCGAACGGAGAAACGTCCCTTGCCGATGTCTGTGGCGAAGGTACGGGTGTCCCGGGGAGGGTTGGGGAGTACGAAGCCATTCTTGGTACGGACCCGGGTGTTGAAATCCTCGAAGCCGGGAATGACGCGTGAGATGTGGTCTCGTATCACGTCATAGTCCTCGGCCATTGCACGCCAGTCCACGCTGTGGTTGTCGCCCAGCGTCGCTTGGGCCATTCGTGCCACGATCACCGGCTCGCTCAGCAGGTGTTCTGAAACCGGCTCCAGCCGCCCCTGCGTTTTGTGGATGACGGACATGGAGTCCTCCACCGAGAGGAATTGCTTGCCTTTGGGGTGTTTGTCGTCAGTGTCCGTCCGACCCAGCGTGGGCAGGATCAGGGACGTCTTGCCGTGGACAATGTGCGCCCGATTGGGTTTGGTGGAGATGTGAACGGTGAGTCCTGCCTTCTTCAAGCCATCTTCCAAGGCTGCCGTGTCTGATCCCGCCGCTGCGAAGTTTCCGCCCATGGAGACGAAAACATCCACTTCGCCCTTTTCCAAGGCGTGCTGGGTTTCCACTGAGTCATAGCCGTGATCCCGCGGCATGTGGAAGCCGAACTCCTTCTCCAGCGCGGCCAGGAAAGACTCCTTGGGTTTCTCCCAGATGCCCATGGTCCGGTCGCCCTGCACGTTTGAGTGGCCCCGGACGGGACAGGCACCGGCTCCCCGCTTGCCGAAGTTGCCCTGGAGCAGCAGGAGGTTGATGATCTCGCGGAGCGTATCCACGGAGTGCGGTTGCTGGGTCAGCCCGAGCGCCCAGCAGATGATGGTTGCCTTCGACGACGCCATCATCACGGCGGCTTTGGTGATCTCTTCCCGGCTCAGCCCTGTTGCCCGCTCCGTCTCGTCCCAGTCCAGCACCGAACGGGCTTCCTTATAGGCTTCGAAGCCTTCGGTCTGCTTCTCGATGAAGGAATGGTCGACGACGGTCCCTGGGTTGCGCTTCTCTTCCTCCAGGAGCAGGTGGCCCAGTGCCTGGAACAGCGCGAGGTCGCCACCCACTTTGATCTGCAGGAACTCATCAGCGATGGTGGTGCCGCCTCCGATAACACCGTTGAGCGACTGGGGGTCCTTGAAGTTCAGGAGGCCGGCTTCGGGAAGCGGGTTTACGGCGATGATTTTTCCGCCGTTGTTCTTGCAGTCACGGAGGGCGGACAGCATGCGTGGGTGATTGGTTCCCGGGTTTTGGCCCACAACCAGGACCAGCTCCGCGTGGTGGATGTCCTCCAGGGAAACAGTGCCCTTGCCGATTCCGATGGTCGGGTTGAGGGCGCTGCCGGAGGACTCATGGCACATGTTGGAGCAGTCGGGAAGGTTGTTGGTGCCAAGGCTCCGCGCAAACAGCTGGTACATGAAGGCGGTCTCGTTGGCCGTCCGGCCGGAGGTGTAGAACACACACTTGTCAGGCGTGGTGGCGTTGATGTGTTCGCCGATCAAAGCGAAGGCGTCAGTCCAACTGATCGGCGAATAGTGGGTGTCGCCCGGTTTGATGACCACCGGCTCGGAAAGTCTTCCCTGGCTTCCCAGCCAGTACTCCGTCTTGTCCCCGAGGTCCGCAAGAGAATGCTTCGCCCAGAATTCGGCACCGACTGTCCGCGTGGTGCTCTCCTCGGCGATGGCCTTGGCGCCATTCTCGCAAAACTCTGCGGGGCTGCGCCTCCCGGTGATCGATTCCGGCCATGCACACCCCGGGCAGTCGAAACCATCGTGCTGGTTGACCCTGAGCATTGAACGGACCGTACGGGTCACTCCGGCTTGGGCGTAACCTCGTTCAAGGGCAACCGTGACGGCTTTAAGGCCTGCCGCGGCTTGTTTGGGCGGGTGGATTTGCAGGTCATCTTCGTTGATGTCCTGTTCTGGAGCATGCCTGTTCATGAGTCAATCATTGCACTTTGTCACCAAGGGCCGAGCCGCGCGAGGCACCCATCATGCGTCCAGCGCGCTCCAGTCAACCGGACCCGAGGGAGCCTTCCTCTGTTGCCGGGGCGCGACTTTTCGGGTCTTATCCTCCGGCGTCTTCGGCACGGGCAATGGTTTGCCCCAAGGCAACGCGAACGCGGGCACCATCTCGCCCAACTGAACTCCGTGGGGCGGCACCACCATCACACCGTCCGCGCCCGCCAGGCCACGCATCATGCCCGGGCCTGCATGTTGCGCCGGCGATGCCAGCCCGTACACCAGCTTGAACGGCATCAGGCGGGTGCGGCCTGGGTCCGCGTCGATAGTAGTGCCACAGGGAACCTCGCCCACGTCTTCCAAGCGACCATGGCCCAAAGCAGCCAGCAGGGGTCCGCCCACGGTGAACAAGGCCATCATCGCGGCCAGCGGATTCCCTGGCAGTCCCAACACGAAGCGGCCATCGGGCAGCTCTGCCAACACGGCAGGATGACCCGGGCGCATCGCGATGCCATCGATCAGCAATCTGCCACCCAACTCAACCACGGCTTTGCGGAGGTGGTCCGTCCCCGAGCGTCCCGTCCCGCCTGTAGTTATGACGACGTCGGCAGGGGCCTCAGCTTCAACGTACGGTTCGTCCGGAGTCAGCTCATCTGATGAGGGCTCTGTGTCCCGAAGTGCGGTAATCCACTCCTCGTAGCTGTCGCCCACCTTGAGCTGCTCCCCTGCGATACCGCCCAAAAGCTCGACGACCGCACCCAGTTGCGGGCCGAAGGTGTCCCTGACCTGCCCGGGCATAGGAACACCCCGGGCCACGACTTCCGAACCCGTCAGGAGGAACCGGACCAACGGTTTTCCAAGAACTTCCAAGTGGTCCAAACCCGCCAGCGCTGCCAAGGCAATATGCGCGGGATTCAATACCGTGCCGGCTTTCACCAGGACCTCACCCTCAGCGGCCTCCTCAGCAGCTCTGCGGATGTGTTGGCCGTTGCGGGGCTCGCCCGGTTTGGCGGTGCCGCCCAGCGCAAGAACCGGCAGGCCGTCGTCGTCCGTGGTGATAACACCACTCTCGCTGCGCAGCACAGCCTTGGCGCCGGGCGGTACCAGCCCGCCGGTGACAATGGGACTCGCTTGGTGCGGTGCCAACCGCTGCCCGGGCTCACTCAGGATCCATGGACCGCTGCCGTTAACAGCCCAGCCGTCCATGGCCGACGAAGCATAGTGGGGCATGTCCTGGAGGGCCAGGGCATCGGCCGCCAAAGTGCGGCCGAGTGCGGAGCTGAGCGGCACGGGGCCCGGCGGGATGGGGGCAGCAACATCGAACGCGCGCTGCCGGGCCTCCTGCCACGTGTGTGCCGCGTGATGGCCCTCGTTGGGGGCCGCCGTCATTCCGGGTCAGTCCCGGACTCCGAGTACTCCTTGGCTACTTTGCGGGCCAGTTCCAAGGCAGCGTTCATGGACGCGTCATCGCTGGCCTGACCGATCCCGCGGGCCATGCCTGCCGCGTATCCGGCAATGAACGTCGTCAGGGGCGCGGCGGGGCGCACCACTGAATGTGCTGCCACCCCAGCGACCGCGAGTACCTCGTTGACGTCCACTTCCACGCCCTCAAGCTCGAAAGCCTGCAGCAGTGTGCGGCACCATTCCTCGAGCGTCTCTTCCTGGCTCTTCACGTCCGCCTCCAACTCGTAGTCAATGCCCAAAGCCGCGGCGTCCTCCCATGTATCCACGTCATCCGTGGACCCCGCGGGGACGTCTACGTCCAGCACGTTCAGCCTAGCAAGCAGGCGGAACACTGAAGAGTTCGTTAACCCCGAGCCCTCGGAAGCCAGGGCAACTTCCCTTTCCAACGCAGCTGTACTATAGGCACCCAGGAGTGGCTGCTTCCGTCCATCAGGAGAGACAGCCATGGCTCCTTCCACGTATGGTCTGGATGCGAGTGCGGCCCAAAGAAGGTCCACACCCCGGTAAGCGTGCGGCATATCGCATGCCAGCACCAACGTCCACGGTGTGCTTGGACTGCTCTTCTTCAGTGCTGCCATGCCGGCCGCGATCGCCGCAGCGGGCCCGGCGAACACCGGCTCTTCCCGTGCCCGCAGAACGCCCACTGGTAAGTGCGTGCTTTCCGAACCACCTGGAACGTCCGGCCCCACCACAACCACGCCTGAAGCACCCCGGGCCGCCTGCAGGGCATGCGAAAGGAGGGTTTCGCCGTCGTACGTCAACGATGGCTTGGGCACCCCACCGAGGCGGGTGGCCCGGCCACCCGCCAGAATCACGGCATTGAACTCCATTCGCCCAGATTACCCGGGACGACTGGAGACCGGCAGAAATCGATCAGGCAGCGGATTCCGGCAACAGGAACGGGTCCCAGTCCGGCGCAGGTTTCTCGAGTTCCTTAATTTGCCACATGGTTCCCTGGGGCACGCCGGGCTTGAAACGGAGTTTCCAACCCATCTCTGCCAGCGTGTGGTCGCTCTTGGCGTTATTGCACTTCAAGCACGCCGCAACCAGGTTTTCCCAGGAATCCGCGCCGCCCCTGGACTTGGGGTGGACGTGGTCTATGGTGTGGGCTGTTTTCCCGCAGTAGGCGCAGCGATGGCCGTCGCGGCGCAGTACCCCGCGGCGACTCACGGCGGTAATCCTGTTGTACCGGGGACGGATGTAGCGGTTGAGGAGGATCACGGATGGACGTCCGAGAACTTCCTGTGGCCCGACGACAGGCTCGTCGCCTTCGGCCACTACGCTAGCTTTCCCCGTCAACACAAGGACCAGCGCCCGGCGGAATGTTATTACCGCCAGCGGTTCATATCCAGCATTCAGAACGAGTGTGCGCATGCACGTACCTCTTCACGGCCGCACCCGTCAGGGGCACGAGGGCCGGCTGCCCTCTGCATGTACGGGCTGTGGATCGACAACATAAGGGTAAGCACTTATATGCCGTATCAACGAATTTTTCTGTCGTTTTGTGCGCGGTGTCGGCAAGAGTTCATGCGTGGTTAAGGGTGCGTGACGTGCAGCGCGGGGCGCCGGGTGTGCTGCCATCACCTACATTGAGGGGCAGATCCGGTCCGACACACCTGGTTTGCCGCGTGTCCGGCGCCTCTCCAAACCAAACTGGGTGGTGGTCGTACGCCCGTCACTGCAGGCACCCCGAAAATCGGCAACGGTTAAAGCAGAACACCCCGCCGGCCGAAGCCTGCGGGGTGTTCTTTTGCGTTGTGGATCAGCCGTTGACGCGGATGAAGACCGGGCCGGAGCCGACGTTTGCGCTGAACAGTGCCGTGGTGGATCCGTTCCATCCACCGTGAACTGCCTGGCCGTTGCCGACGTATACAGCGATGTGGGCCTGTCCAGCCAAACCGCCGTTGGCGTAGTAGGCGAGGTCACCAGGCTGGGCTTCAGCAGCACTCACAGTGCGGCCCAGGGAGAGGTAGCCAGCGGGCCAGTCGTGGAAGTTGATACCCACGGCAGCCAAGGAGTTGGTCACCAGCATGGTGCAGTCCTGCGTGACGCCGAGCTGGGCGTAAGCCGCGGCAGCGATTGCCGCACCGAGGCCGCTGGATGCGGCTGGGGCTGCCGGAGCGGGCGTCGCGTTGCTGACGGCAACGGTTGCGGTGGCTGCCGGAGCGGCGTTGGCGGTAGCCGCGCTTGCCTCGTTGGTTTCGACCTTTGCTTCAACCTTGGCCGGAGCTTCCTCGACTACCACGGGGGCCGGGGCTTCCACCGTGGTAACCACGGGGCGCTCGTAGGAGATGGCCACAGTGGAGTCCGCAGCGATGGTGGCCTGAACTACCGACTTCACGTCAAGGGCGGACGTAGACGTCGATTCGCGATCCACATTGGTATCGGCAGCGTTGGCGGCGATGCCACTGGTCAGGACCAGGCCTGAAGCTGCGGCAATAACTGCTGCCTGGCGGCCAACGCCACCGGCGTTGTTGCTGACGGCCTTGGCGATGACGGCAAGCGAGCTGGTCTTGGGGGCCTCAGCGCGGTGCCGTGCAACCTTGTTTGCACTGGTCATGATTTTCTCTTTTCGTATCCGCGTGCAGTTGGGGTGCAGGCGGGTAGTGGGTTGGCCAGCATGTGGGGCATGCGGCCGACCCCGAACTGGATTTTTAGCGGAGGGTGTAGAACGAGGAGGTGCCGGTGGACGCTACGGAGTGCAGGAGCGTTCCCTGGCCGGGGTTCAAGGCGCTGATCATCATGCCGTTGCCAACGTAGATGCCCACGTGGGCTCCGCCGTTCTGCATGACGAGGTCGCCGGGAGCAGGAGTGCTGGTGGGCGTCATGGCCGTCCAGGCGTTAACGCGGGGGATGCTGATTCCGGCCTGTGCGTAGACCCACTGGGTGAAGCCGGAGCAATCCCAACCGTTGGGTGTGGTTCCGCCCCAAACGTAGGGAGAGCCGATTCCGGTGTACGCAATGGCGGCGAGACCGGAGGCAGCTGCACTGGAGGCCGGATCCTTGGCCTCGGAGGACTTTGCCGTAACTGCTTCCGCTGTTTCCTCAGTGGTGGACTCTGCGCGCTCGGTAACCTGCGCTGCGCGCTGAACTACCTTGGGGGCTTCCTGGGTGGCCACGGTGGGGCTCTCGAAGGAAAGAGTTGCTGTGGGTTCGGCGGTAACCACGGCGGTAACAACCAGCTGCTGGGTGCTGGAGGCTTCCGACTTAGAAACGTCGGTGTCTGCTGCTTGCGCCGGCAAGCCGACGGTAAGGACGAGGCCTGAGGCTGCTGCAAGGACGGCGGCCTGACGGCCCACGGTCCCCGCGTTGGAGGAAACAGCCTGGGAAAGAGTGTTCAACGGGTTCGTGCGAACCGTTTGGGCGCGATGGCGCGCAGGGGTAGTGCGTGATGACACGTAGGTAGCCTCTCCCAATGCCTGCGAGGTGAGCTGTCGGATTCGGATGGGAGTCATCCGGCCGCGCTGCTTCCAAGGAAGCTTTTGCGACTTAACCCCAAGGCCTTCTTTCGAAGACCAGAAGTGGTTCCCCCGCCCCTGCCAGACGATTTATGCGAACGGACCTTGAGCGGTGGCAGAGCTAGGCAATCCACTCAAGTGCATCGGCCCCCTAAAAAGCCGATGCGCTCTGTACGCTACAACAGTTGAACGCGAATGTCACATTCAGGTCACGGGGTGTCTGGCCGATGCGAGAGGCAACCATCAAATGGTTAGAGCCAGCCCATGGGGTCTACCACTTCACCGTTGACCTGGACCTCAAAGTGGAGGTGGCAGCCAGTGGAAGCACCCGTAGTGCCGCTGAGGGCAACGGTGTCGCCACGGTTGACGGTCTGTCCCACCTGGACGGTAAAGGACGACAGGTGGTTGTACGTGGTCTCGAGGCCGTTACCGTGGTCAACGACCACGCGGTTGCCTCCGCCGTACTCATGCCATCCGGCGAAAGTGACCTTGCCGGCGGCTGCGGCATGCACAGCCGTGCCGCACTGGGCAACGAAGTCCTGTCCACGGTGGAAATCACCGGCGCCACCCGTGAGGGGGCTGATGCGGTAGCCAAAGGGGGATGCCGTGGTAAGCGTGTCAAGGGGGCTGGCCATGCTGCCAACGGACGAGGCCCGCTGGATGCTGTCAGCCGACTGGGCGCTGAGCAACTGCTTCAGCTTCCCATCCGGGTCGGCAGCAGTAGCGACGGCGGCGCGGCTGAAGTCGATCTTGGCTGATGCGGCAGCGGAAACCTCGGGCTGGCTGCCTGCGGGTGCGGCAACGGCAAGGGCAGACTCACTCTGGCCTGATTCCGACGTGGCCATGACGGGACTCGTGGCAGGCAGGCCGACAGTCAGTGCGAGTCCGGTGGCGGCTAGCGCAACACCGGCCTTCTGCCCGACGCCGCTGGCAGCGGCGAAGTCGGCAACCTGGCGCAACGGGCTCTTACGGCGGCGCACCTGACGCTCGGTGTCGCGAGGCCGGATCTCCGTTACGACGGTGGCTGGCCGCAGCTCAGCAGCGGGGCCGGACGCACGGCGGCGGCCCCTGACGTTCTGCGATGTCAAACTCTGTTCCTCTCTCAAAAGCCTGCGAAGTTAGCTGTCGGATTCGGGTCAGAGAGTACAAAGACCCGGTCCGCACGAGGCGCTCACGGCACACAGGTATCCCAAGAGGGACTTGCATACGTGGGCACTTCTGCTGCGGACTTCACCCCAAGGCTGCTTCTTTAGACAGCCGCTTGTGGTTCCCCCGCCTCTGCCAGTGGTGGGTGACACACCTGATCCGCTGGCAGAGCTCGGCTCCGGATCAGGTAACGCTTTGGTATCAGCGCTAGTAGATAACTATAGGGGATTAAGCCCGTCGGTAATAAATTCGTTATCAACAGGAACGGGCTGAGCGCAGCAGCCCCATATCATCAATTCCAAAAAACCGCAGGTCACACGCGCGCTGAAGGCGAAAAAGTGAGGTTTGACACTGTGCCGGCCCGGCGCCGGTCAGCTGAGTGAGACGAAGACGTGCGCAGCAACTTCGGGAGGTAGCTCCAAGGCGCCTTCGATACCGGGGACACGGACCGAGATGTACTCGCCGACGCGTTCCAGTGAGACGCTGGCGCCCGGTCGGATTCCGCCTTCGTCCAACTGGGTAAGGAGCTCTGGCTCCACCTGGATGGGCTCCGCGAGGCGGCTGACAACTACGCGGGAATCGGTAGCGTAGCCGTCCATGGCCTGCAGCAGGTTGACATCAAGCCGGGGGAAGGGCTGGCTGGCCAGGCCACCGAGCGCTTCAAGTCCCGGAATAGGGTTGCCGTAGGGAGATTCCGTGGGGTGCTCCAGGAGTTCGTATAGCCGACGCTCCACCCGCTCACTCATGACATGCTCCCAGCGACACGCTTCATCGTGCACATAGGCCCAGTCCAGGCCGATGACGTCGGCCAGCAGGCGCTCCGCAAGACGGTGCTTGCGCATGACCTCTGTGGCGCGCTTACGGCCCACTTCGGTGAGTTCCAGGTGGCGGTCGTTGGACACAATCACCAGGCCGTCGCGCTCCATGCGTCCGATGGTCTGGGAAACAGTGGGTCCGGAGTGGCGCAAACGCTCGGCAATGCGGGCCCGGAGAGCCACAATGTTTTCTTCTTCAAGCTCCAAAATGGTCCGAAGATACATCTCAGTGGTATCGATCAGATCCGTCATCCAGCTCAGCTCTCCTCGAACGCAGTTCCTTGCGTAATCTCCACCGTACCGCGTCCCCAGCAAGGGCGGACGGTGTGCACCGCCGCCCCATGAACGCCAACCACCAGCCTAGCTTATTTGGAATTACTCTGGATAATTCCGGTCGCATCTTGTTCGTTTGCATTCCACGTGGCGGACTATGACGGCCGCAGGTTCCTGCGCCCGGGCCGGGTCAGGCAGAATTGGGGTGTCGAAGGGGCAGCTGATGCCCCCTGCCACGACCCATCTCTAGCCGATACCCATTGGAGCCCTACGTGAGCGACAACAGCATCACCATTCCCGCCGACCTGCTGCCCAAGGATGGACGCTTCGGCGCTGGACCGTCCAAGGTTCGCCCGGAACAGATCGAAGCGTTGTCTGCCGCATCGACCACCATCCTCGGCACTTCCCACCGTCAGGCTCCGGTCAAGAACCTTGTGGGTTCGGTCCGCGAAGGACTCAGCCAGTTCTTCCGCGCCCCTGAAGGCTATGAGGTTGTCCTCGGTGTTGGCGGCTCAACGGCGTTCTGGGACGTGGCTGCGTTTGGCCTGGTTGAAAAGAAGGCCCAGCACCTCTCGTTCGGCGAGTTCGGCTCAAAGTTCGCTGCCGCCACCAACAAGGCACCGTTCCTGGATGCTTCCTCCATCATCAAGGCTGAACCCGGCACCCGTCCCGTGGCTGCGGCCGAAGCCGGGGTGGACGTCTACGCTTGGCCCCAGAATGAAACGTCAACCGGTGTGGCCGCTCCCGTCAAGCGTGTCCAAGGTGCCGATGAAGGCTCCCTTGTCCTGGTGGACGCCACCTCAGCGGCCGGCGGGCTGGACGTAGACGTCGCTGAGTCGGACGTCTACTACTTCGCCCCGCAAAAGAACTTCGCTTCCGACGGTGGCCTCTGGCTGGGCCTCTTCTCCCCCGCCGCCCTGGAACGTGCGGCACGGGTCAAGGCGAGCGGCCGCTGGATCCCGGACTTCCTGGATCTGCAGACCGCCATCGACAACTCCAAGCTGAACCAGACCTACAACACCCCTTCGCTGTCCACCCTGGTAACCCTGGACGCCCAGGTGCAGTGGCTCAACCGCAACGGCGGCCTGGACTTCGCCAGCAAGCGCACGGCAGACTCCGCCAACCGTATCTATTCCTGGGCCGAGGCCTCGGAGTATGCAACGCCCTTCGTTGCCAACGCCGAAGACCGCTCCAACGTCATCGCCACCATCGACTTCGATGACTCGATTGACGCCGCGGCCATTGCCAAGGTCCTGCGCGCCAACGGTGTTGTGGACACCGAGCCGTACCGCAAGCTCGGCCGCAACCAGCTGCGCATCGCCACGTTCGTCGCCATTGAGCCCGACGATGTTTCCGCGCTGCTCGCGAGCATCGACTACGTCGTGGGCGAACTCAAGAAGTAGCACCATGGCCTTGGCCGGCGTCGTGCGGGTAGTTCCCGGACGGCGCCGCCGCCGTTTAAGGCGACTTAACCGCCCTGCCGGCCTGCGCCGTCGTCGTCGTTGTCTGGACGCGAAAGCATCGACTCCACCCGGAAGTGCTTGAGTCCGCGGGCCCGGCGGTCGAAGCGGAGCCGCAGCTGTTTCGCGCGGATGATCCACAGCAAACCCACGACGGCGGTGCTGACGCCGGCAACCGCTGCAACGCCGACCGCCCATCGAGGGCCACCAACGTTGGCCACCAAGCCTACCAACGGTGCGCCAATGGGGGTGCCGCCCATGAAAATGGCCATGTAGAGGGACATGACCCGCCCTCGCATGACAGCCTCGGTGGTGGATTGCACGTAGCCGTTCGCGCTGGTGATCAGGGTCAGTGCGAACAAGCCGCAGGGAACCAGGGCGAGCCCGAACAACACAGCGTTGGGTGCCAGGGCGGCCAAGGTGCTGGCAACGCCGAAGCCGCCGGCGGCCCCGAAGATCAGCCTAAGACGCGGCCTTCCGCGTCGGGCAGCCAACAGCGCACCGGTGACCGAGCCGATGGCCATGACCGAGTTCAGCGCTCCGAAAGCGCCGGCGTCCATGCCGAATTGGGTCCCCACCATCGCGGCGATGAACAGGGGGAAGTTGAGTCCGAAAGTGCCCACAATAAAGATCGCCACCAGGACCACCTGAATATCCGGCCTGTTTCTGACGTAGCGCAGTCCTTCCCGGATGCGCCCTTTACCGGCCGCCGCCCTGGGTTGGATGCGGAGCGACGATGCGGGAATGAGTTTGAGCGCCCAGAGCATTGCCACGAACGACACGGTATTGATCAGGAACACCCAGCCGGGGCCTACCACCACCGTCAGCACGCCTGAGACCGCGGGCCCGATCATCCGGGCCACATTGAATGAGGCACTGTTGAGGGCCACCGCGTTGGGAAGGTAATCGTCGGTGACGAGTTCGGAGACGAAAGTCTGTCGGACGGGAGCGTCCAGGGCGGTCACGATTCCCAGGAGCAAGGCAAAGAGGTAGACATGCCAAAGTTCGGCGATGCCCAGCAGCACCAGCACGCCCAACCCCGTACTGAGGAGGGCCATGGCCACCAGGGTGAGGAGAAGCAGATTCCGTCGGCTATATCGGTCGGCCAGTAACCCCGCCCATGGAGCAAGGAAAAGCTGGGGCCCGAGTTGGAGTGCCAAAGTAACGCCCATGGCGCCGGCGTCGTGCGCTGTCAGGTGGTCGAATACCAACCAGTCCTGCGCCGTACGCTGCATCCACGTACCGATGTTGGAAATCAGCGCACCGAAGAACCAGATCCGGTAATTGAGGATTCCGAGTGACCTAAAGGTGGACATCAGCGTCCGCCTTCACTGTGGTCACCCCGGGTTTCCGCAACGCCTATTCAGCCCCGGTTTCGTCGTCCTCGGTTTCATCGTCCGGGTTTTCTTCCCCGGAGTCAGCGTCAGCCGGTTCGGTGGCCTCGTCTTCGGCCGCCTGCACGGACTCTTCCGTGACTTCCTCAACTGTCTCTTCCACCAGCGGCGTCTCATCCTCGGGGCGGACGCGCTTTGCCCACGGCACCCATTCGGGGGCCAGGATGGAGTCCTCGGAGGGCAGCAACCCGAGCTCGCTCACAGTCACGATCTTGGAGCGCGAGTTACGTGTCACTACGGCATACCACTGCCAGCCGCCGTAGCCGGCCAGCCGGGACTCGAACAGGTGGGTAACCACGCGGTCGCCCTCCGATTTGGCGCCAAGGTGCGCCCCCACCTCGCCCGGGTTGGCTATGCCTTCAACTGCCTCACGCGCAGTATCGACGGCGGCAGCCAGGAACGCGTCCGGTTTACCGGTGCGCCACACGGGCAAACCGGCGCGGGGCTTGGCCGCGACAGGCTTCCGCGCGGGGGCGTCCCCGTTTCCAGGAGCCTGGGCAGCGTCGGGGCCGGCCTTGGTGTCCTGTGCGGATTCCGATGTCATGGTCCTAGGCTTCCAGCTCGTCGGCAACCTTGCGCAGTGCCATGCTGATGGCCTTGGCCTTGTTGCCATCGGGATACTTGCCTGAAGACAAGGAACCGGAGAGGTTGTCCAGTACGGTGACCAGGTCCTGCACCATGGGTGCGAGGTCCCTGGCGTTCATGCGCTTGGCCTTGGCAATGGATGGGGTCTTCTCCAAGACACGCAGTCCCAATGCCTGTGCTCCGCGGCGGCCGTCGGCCACACCGAACTCCACGCGGGTTCCGGCTTTGAGCTCCGTTACGCCCGCGGGCAGGGACGTTTTGGGCAGGAAAACTTCCTGGCCGTCTTCAGCCGCGAGGAAACCGAAGCCTTTTTCCTTGTCATACCACTTGACCTTGCCGGTAGGCACGTAATCAACCTTCTTCGTTCTTGCTTTTGGGAGACACGTCGGGCCGCTCACCGCATCCACAGGGATCTGCGGGATCGAGGGTGACAGCCCGGTCCGTGTTGGTCTGTTCCTTCAAGGTTATCCTGCCGGACCCCCTATTCCCGCTTTGCCGCGACCACGCAGTACACGAACGGGACGAGAGCGGCCGCAATGAATCGTCCGGGCGTGCTGCTGCTAGCGTTGTGGGCATGACTTTCCCGGGTTACCGCCGCCCCATCATGATCACCGCTGCCATCATTGCCGTCATCTCTTTGGCGGCCGTCGGTACGGTCATGGCTGTGGCGTTCAACGGTGGCGTGCCGCCGGTATGGGTGACGTGGACGGCCCTTTACGGACTGCCCGTGGCCTTCATGCTCGCGGTAATACTGGTTGTTGACTCCGTTCGCCAGCGCCGCCGACAGTAACCTCCTGCCCCAGTGACGGGCACGAGCGGCCCCGGGGCGGTAACGTTGGATTGATGTCCCTTATACGCGCGCTCAGCAAGGAACTCGAAGCGCGCAGCGACAATTCGCTGCGGGCCTTGTTTGCCGCGCGACCGGACCTGATCTCCCCCATGGCTCCCGACTTCCCGGCCTTGGCTGCCAGGGCTAGCGCCCGGGTCAGTGTCCAGAGGGCCTTGGAGCGGTTGAACAAGCCTGAAATGCAGGTCCTGGAAACACTCCACCTCTGCACCAATGCCGATACCGGCCACAGTATCTCCGCGGCCGGGCTGAAGAAGGTCATTGCCGGTTCCACCCTTTCGGCGCTGGACCCCATCCTCGCCAAATTGCAGGAATTGGCACTAGTACACAGGGCAGACCCACCCGCTGGCTCGCCGGCAACGTCGTCCCGTCAGCGCTTCTACCTTCCCGTGGGCAGCCTCAAGGACGTCATCGGCATCTATCCGGCGGGCCTCGGCCGCAGCTACACCGAACTTGTACGGCTCCAACCGGCCTTCGCCCAGCGGGTAGTACAACTGGTAGCCGAGCTACATCAAAGCGGCGCGGGCATCCACCCCGCCAGCACTCCGATGGACGCAGCCTTGGCATTGCAACGCTGGACATCCACTCCTGAGAATCTGCGTGCCATCCTGGCTACCGCACCGGAGCGGACGGTGGGCTTGTTGGACAAGTTCGGCAGCTGGGCCATGGGCGCAGTACCCCAAGCACAGCGCCGGGCGTCGGTCACCCACGAAAGCCACGACGTCGGGCCTATCGATTGGCTATTGGCGCGCGGCTTGCTGGTCCCCTTGGATGCCGGCCACGTCGAGCTGCCCCACAGTGTGGGTCTTGCCTTGCGTGGTGGTGCAATCGTGGATGACTTCACGCTGGCCCCACCTGTTCCGGAGCTTGGCCACACGAGCGCTGCCCTGCGACGCAATGCGGCCATGGGTGCCATCGCCGAAATCCTGCGGCTGACTGCTGAGCTGCTGTTCGCAGTCAGGGAGCAACCCTTGGCCACCCTCCGTAGCGGTGGTGTGGGTGTGCGGGAGCTGAGGCGTTTGGCGGAGTCCATCCGTTTGGGCGTCCATGAAACAGCCATCCTCTTGGAGCTGTGCGCCATGGCCGGACTGCTCCGCTTGGATGTGGACAGCTCCACCTGGGTACAGCCGCCGTCGCTTGAATGGCTCAACCTGCCCCGGCAGGAACAGTGGCTGTGGCTGGTCAACGCCTGGCTGGCCAGTGAGCGGGCACCTTCACTGGTGGGGCAGCCGCTCACTGGTCCCGCATCGTCGTCAGCCCATCAGGGCGCGGCCGGGACCACCATCAACGCCTTGTCCGCGGAAGCACAGCGGCCCGACGCCCCGGTGGTACGCCGCCGGGTCCTGGAGATCCTGAACGAGCTCACTGTGGAGGCCGCAGCGCCGGATGGAAAGGCACCCGTTTTGGATGCCCGAGCCGTCCTGCAGCGTGCCGAATGGGCGCAGCCGCGGATGTCCCGCCGTTTCAGTTCCCTGGTGCGCGGCATCCTTGAGGAGGCCACGCTCCTGGGACTGATGGGATCGGGTGCGTTGACGCAGTTAGGCTCGGCCATCGCTGACGGTCAACCGGAAATGGCCATGACCATCCTTGGCGAGCATTTGCCGGCTGCCGTGAACCACATCCTCCTCCAAGCGGATCTCACGGCTGTAGCTCCCGGTTACCTCGCGCCGGAACTCAGCGAAACCCTCTTGTTGATGGCCGACGCCGAAGGCCAGGGCCCAGCGTCGATCTACCGATTCTCCGCCACCACCGTCAGGAGGGCGCTCGACGCCGGGCAGGATGCGGAATCGCTGCTGGCGTTCCTCCGCGAGCATTCCGCCACGGACGTACCGCAACCGTTGGAGTACCTTGTCCAGGACACGGCTTCCCGACATGGCCGCCTCCGTGTCGGCACCAGTGCCAGCTTCATCCAGAGCGACGACGAAACGGCCATCACCGATCTCCTCCGCGAAGCCCGGACGTCAGCCTTGAGCCTGGTGCGCATCGCCCCCACTGTCCTGACTTCCTCTGCCAGTCCGCGCGAAACGGCGCGTGTCCTGCGCGAGCTGGGCCTCTCGCCTGCCGTGCAGGAGGCTGAACCCGCCGTCGTGCGTTTCAAACGGACCACGGCAGTGCCAGGCAGCGCGCGGCCCGTCTATACGGCGCCCCGGACGGCACCGCCGGACGACGACGTCGAAGCGCAGCTTACGGTCCTGCGGCAACACCGCGCGGTCCCGGCCGAAGCGACGGGCGAGGCTGCCACCCAGCTCGGCTTGGAGACACTACAGACGGCAATCCGGCTAAAACAGGCGGTCACCATGAACGTCGTGGACAGCTTGGGGAATGCCAACACCGAAACCGTTGTTCCTGTATCCGTCTCCGGTGGGCGCGTCAGGGTTTTCGATCCCGCCAAGGACACCGAACGGGTGTTGTCCATCCACCGGATCATCGATGTGGAACCCGCACGGGAACTCCGTTCATAAAACCGCGCCGTTCATGGAAACCGCGCCGTGATGCTGCGCAAGTAAGGATTCAACCCCAGTGAGGATGAAACAGTGACCGACGGTCCGCTGATCGTACAAAGTGACAAGACCATCCTGCTGGAGGTCGACCATGAGCTGGCTACGGAGGCCCGGCACGCAATCGCAGCCTTCGCCGAGTTGGAGCGCGCGCCGGAACATATGCACAGCTACAGGCTGACGCCGCTGGGTCTCTGGAACGCCCGGGCGGCAGGGCTGGATGCGGAGCAGGTGCTGGATACGCTGCTGAAGTACTCCCGTTTTCCCGTGCCGCACGCGCTGCTGATCGATATCGAAGAGACCATGTCCCGCTACGGCCGGCTCCGCCTTGAAAAGGATGCACAGCACGGACTGGTGATGCGGACGGACGACTACCCCGTGTTGGAGGAAGTCATCCGTGCCAAGAAAATCGCTCCCCTGTTGGGGCCGCGGATCGACGGTGAAACCGTGGTGGTGCACTCCTCCCAGCGCGGACAGTTGAAGCAACTGCTCCTCAAATTGGGCTGGCCCGCAGAGGATCTTGCCGGGTACGTGGATGGGCAACCGCACCTCATCATGCTGGACGAGAGCGGATGGCAGTTGCGCCCCTACCAAAAGCTGGCCACGGAAAACTTCTGGGCCGGCGGCAGCGGCGTCGTCGTGCTTCCCTGCGGTGCGGGAAAAACACTTGTGGGTGCGGCAGCGATGGCCACGTCCTCCACCACCACGCTGATCCTGGTAACCAACACCGTCTCTGCCCGGCAGTGGAAGGATGAACTGCTCAAGCGGACGTCGCTGACCGAAGACGAGATCGGCGAATACTCCGGTGCGGTCAAGGAAGTCCGGCCGGTCACCATCGCCACCTATCAGGTCCTCACCACAAAGCGCGGTGGCCTTTACCCGCACCTTGAACTCGTCGACGGGCACGACTGGGGCCTCATTATCTATGACGAGGTGCACCTGCTCCCCGCCCCGATCTTCCGGATGACGGCGGATCTTCAGGCCCGGCGTCGGCTCGGCCTCACGGCAACGTTGGTTCGGGAAGACGGCCGGGAAGGTGAGGTGTTCAGCCTCATCGGGCCCAAGCGCTACGACGCACCCTGGAAGGACATCGAGGCACAGGGTTACATCGCGCCCGCCGACTGTGTCGAAGTCCGCGTGGACCTCCCCCGCGACGAACGGGTGGCCTACGCCATGGCAGACGACGCTGATAAATACCGGCTCTGCGCTACCTCGGAGACCAAGACGAAACTGGTCGAAGACCTGGTGGCAGTCCACAAGGGCGAGCAGTTGCTGGTGATCGGCCAGTACATCGACCAACTCGATGAGATCGCCGAACGGCTGGACGCTCCCCTGATCAAAGGCGAAACCAGCGTCAAGGCACGGCAGAAGCTCTTCGACGCGTTCCGCAAGGGTGAGATCCACACCTTGGTGGTGTCCAAGGTGGCCAACTTCTCCATTGACCTCCCTGAAGCATCGGTCGCCATCCAGGTCTCGGGTTCCTTCGGCTCGCGGCAGGAAGAGGCCCAGCGGCTGGGACGCCTCCTTCGTCCCAAGCAGGACGGCCGTGCGGCCAGGTTTTATTCCTTGGTAGCGCGGGACACCCTGGATCAGGATTTCGCGGCGAAACGCCAAAGGTTCCTGGCCGAGCAGGGTTACGCGTACAGGATCATGGATGCCAAGGACGTGGGCAAGGACGTTGGACAGGAGCAGTAGGCAGGCCCTGCTGAATTCAGCCGGAATAATAAACCTCAGGCCTCTTGCTATTCACCTCCAGCAACTTTACGATTCCAAGTGAAGCTCTCCGCCCTTATTGGTTGCCCTTGGTCCAGGCAACCCGGCGGCCAGCCGTCGGCAGTGGGGGAAGCCCGCAGCCAGGGAGCCGACGGTTTGAAGGCCTTGAAGAATCTGTGAATTGATTACCAGAGGATTCCCCATGCGCAAAGCCCTCCTGGTCCTCTCCGCGATCGTCCTGCTGTCAGCACTCGCGCAGCTGTTCTTCGCCGGATACTTCCACTTCCAAAACACCATCGAAGCCCAGCGTGAAGCTGGCGTCTACCATGCCGTCAATGGCCAATACGTGCTGCGGTACTCAGCATTGCTGGCTGCGATCGTAGCGGCCATTGCCAAGGTGGGGTCCCGCACCATCTGGTTGGCCGCAGGCATCTTCCTGCTGACATGGCTTCAACTCTTCATCTTCATCATCGGCGGCATGTTGACGGGTTCCTCACCGGAATTCATCACTCCGGCAGGCTCCTGGGTGGTTTCCATCCACCCGATTGTTGGCGTGTTGATGATCTTCATGTCCTACTGGTTGTTCAAGCGTGCCCGCGCCGCAGCCCTCAACCCTCAACCGTTGCCTCCCAAGGCCGCCTCCCCGGATGCTTCCACGTCGCCCAGCCCAGCGTGAGCACTTGCAGCTGTGAACACCTCGCAGCTGCTGGCGGTGGACCTGCTGCTGTCCGTGTTCGCGGCCGGCGCGTGGATTGCCGCTGCTTGGCTGACCGCGTCTTTGAGAGACAGGTCGCGCCGGACTGACCTGGCACTGCTGTTAGTGGGTATAGCCGTCGCAGTGACAGTGGGGCGGTACGCATTGCTTCCTGCTCTGGTGGCGGGCAGTTGGTGGTTTGCCAGCGAACGCATAACCATCAACGTGCCTCTGACCGCCATCCCCGCGGCTTGGGCCGCGGCGGCCGGTGTTCCGTTCTTGCTGAGGAGGCGGAACACCGGCCCCCAACCTGTTACTGAAGATCCGCGACCGTACCGCGAGTGGGCGGTGCTGGCCGTGGTGGCAGCTGCCGCCTCTGCCGTGGGATCTCTCGCCCTGACGTTGCTTCTCGGGCCGTTCCCTGCTCCTTGGAGCCTGGTGGTGCTGCTGTTCATGGTGGCCGCGACAGTGCTGATCGCCAAGCTCGCACTGTTTTCGCCACGACCTTCGTCGCGACGCAGTACGCAGTCAAGCAAGGCCGTTCGGGCAGCTCGTCGAGGCGGCGCTTCACCCGCCGGCAGGCGTCCGACGGCGGCGACGGCGGTTGCCGGACTCATGATCTGTACCGCGTTGGGCTCCGGAGTCTTTGCTTGGCTTGGGAGCCGGTCCGCCGACGGCGCAACCATTGCTGCCGCCGTCGCCCATCACGGCGGTACCGACGTCGTGATGACGGATCCGACGCCGGTCAACAGCTTGGTGGGCGAAACTCCCGCCAACGCTGTGGTCCGGCACTACGAACTGACTGCCCGCGTGGAACAGGTGGTGCTGCCATCCGGGCAAGCCACGGAGGCGTGGACCTACGGCAGCCTTCCAGGTCCAGCCTTGGAGGCCCACCTGGGCGAAGTCATGGAGGTGGTGCTGAATAACCGCGATGTGGCTGCCGGCGTGACACTTCATTGGCACGGTTACGACGTCCCCAATGCCATGGATGGCGTGGCCGGGGCGACACAGGACGCCGTCATGCCCGGAGAATCCATGACCTATCGCTTCCTGGCCGCCCAGGCAGGTACCTACTGGTACCACACGCATCAAGATTCAGCCGAGGGGGTCCGCAAGGGCCTTTACGGCACATTCGTCGTGCACCACCCCACTTCGCCCCGTGCTGACACGGACGTTGTGGTGGCCGGGCACGACCTCAGCGGTCTGGGGTTGCTGGGCTCCTCAGACCGTGCCACCGGGCATACCGCTACCCCTGGCTCAAGCGTGCGGGTCCGGCTCCTTAACACCGATTCCGTGCAGCAGCGATACCTGATCCAGGGCACGGCCTTCAAAGCCGTTGCGGTTGATGGAACTGAGGTGAACCATCCGCAGGAAGTGACCAACAAACTGGTGCGGCTTGGTGCCGGCGGCCGGGTGGATATCGCCTTCACCATGCCTGACTCCCCAGTCACCGTTCGTTCGGACGCTGCGGCCAACGCCGTCGTCGTCATCGCTCCATCTGGTTCAACTGCCTCAGATCAAGCCGCCAAACCTGAGGAGATGGTTCCGGACAAGGTGCCAGCAGGCGTTTTCGCCACCATGCCCGTGCTGGACCTTTTGGAGTATGGCGAGCCCGTGGTCGGGGAACTGGAAGGGGCCGTGGAACTGGATGGTTTCGGGCAGGAGGCAGAGCTCGTCCGGCCGATCACCCGCGAAGAGGTAATGGTGCTTGACCGGCAGTTCCGTTTTGTCGACGGGATTCTCCGGTACGCGTTCACCGTGAACGGGGCAGCATATCCGCTGGTTCCGTCCATTGAGGTTGCCAAGGGCGATACCGTCAAGGTGACGGTAGTGAACCGCACCTCCGAGCCGCATCCCATGCATCCCCACGGACATCACGTGCAAGTACTGAGCAGGAATGGCGTAGCTCCAAGCGGGTCACCGCTCATTCTGGACACCGTGGATGTGTTGCCGGGCGAAGTGTGGGAGTTGATGCTTCACGCCGATAACCCCGGCATCTGGATGGACCACTGCCACAACCTGGACCACGCCGCCGAGGGGATGATGATGCTGCTGAAGTACCAGGGTGTGTCATCGCCGTTCATGCACGGCGGACACTCGAACAACCGGCCGGAGTGAGCCGGCAGGCCGGAGTGAGCCGGCAGGGAGGCTTGCGCCTCAGGCGACCATCCGGCTGGTGACCTGGATCTTGACGTGGTCCACCACGGCCCAGCCGTCCTCATCGCGGAGTTGGGCACTGGCGAACCGCTCAGCCGCTGCCAGGTCCTCAAAATCTTCACGCCGGATGCGGCCGGAATCGGTGTCCAGGTAGGTCACGTGGAACTCCACGTCACGGTGCTGGTGGATGCTTGCGGGAGCTGCTGTGTTTGCCATGGTTAAAGTGTGGAGCGGGGCACTGACATTTTTAGAAGCATCCGTGGGCGTGTTCGGATTTCGAGCATGCAGTACTTTCGCAGCCTCAGGGTTTCCGCAGATACAGCGCTGAAACCTCGCGGATGGTTTCGCTGAGCACATCAAGCACACGGGACGCGGTCCGCCAGCGTTGCCAGTAAAGCGGTACGTCGAAGGGGTGGTCGGGGGCGAGCTCGATCAGCCTGCCGTCTGCTATTTCCGGTCCGCATTGAACTTCCGGAATTAGCCCCCAGCCGAGCCCCAAACGGATGGCATCGCCGAAGTCCTGGGAAGCCGGGACGTAATGGCGCGGTCCTTTCCGTTCCGGAAGCGGCTCACCCTCAGCCTTGAATGCCGACTGCACAAAGGCCCACTGGTAGGTGTCCTTGCGGTCGAAGTCCACGGTGGTCGCGGCATTGAGCGCGGTCCCGGTCAAGCCCCCACCCGAGACCGGGCCCTTCCACAATCCCGGGAACCAACGGTCCACGAAACGCGGTGCCGCAACGGCACGGTACCGCATCACCCCGAGGCTCTCCACGCGGCACCCCTGCACAGGCTCGGGCGTGGCGGTGACGGCCGCCATGACCGTGCCTGAGCGCAGCAATGAAGTGGAGTGTTGTTCATCGTCCCGGTGAAGGTCGAAGGTGACGTTGAGGTCCGCGGGAACCTTGGCCAACGCTTGGAGGAACCACACCGCCAGCGAATCCGCGTTGACCACGATCGGCACCGCCAACTGCGCCCCGTCGGCGCCCAAGCCCAGTTCCCGCCCGGCATCAGCTTCCAGTTGGGCCACCTGCCGCGCCAGACGCAGCACCACCTCGCCTGCATCGGTGGCTTTGGCAGGGTTGCTGCGTTGCAACAGCACTCTGCCTGAGGACTGCTCGAGCGCTTTCAACCGTTGAGAGACGGCCGACGGCGTGATGTGAAGCACGCGGGCAGCAGCGTCCAGGGTGCCCTCGGAGAGGACGGTCGCGAAGGTCAGCAGCTGCTCGGAGGGGAAGTGAGGCATAAGATCATCTTATGTTGCATGAGAATCTTTAGCTGGTCTAAATATGCCGGGAACCGTAATTTCGAAGGGTGAACCATACTGATTTCTTCCATTCCGCAGGCCTGGGCATGGCCACCGGACTCGCCCTCATCGTCGCCATCGGCGCCCAGAATGCTTTCGTACTCCGCCAAGGGATCCGCGGCGAGCACATCGTCCCTGTCGTGGCGGTGTGCGCGTTGAGCGACGCCGTCCTTATCGCTGCCGGAGTCCTTGGCACCGGCGCCCTCATTACGGCAGCTCCCGCCGCCGTCGTCGTTCTTCGCTACGTGGGGGCGGCCTTCCTGGTGACTTATGGCATCATGGCCGCCCGCAGGGCGTTGCGCCCGCAGTCGTTGACAAGTGAAGGGCCAGTCAACGACGCCGGCGCGAAGCGTGGGCTCGCCGCCGCCGTCACCACCGTCCTGGCACTGACATGGCTGAACCCGCACGTCTACTTGGACATAGCCCTCCTTGGCTCGATAGCCAGCGCCCAAGGAGCTCAACTGCAGTGGTGGTTCGGCGCCGGAGCCATGCTGGGCAGCATCGTGTGGTTTGCCACCCTTGGATTCGGGGCACGCTTCCTCCGCGGCTTCTTCGCCCGGCCACTATCCTGGCGGTTCCTGGATGGCGGCATCTCAGTGACCATGGTGGCGCTGGGAACCGGGTTGGTGCTGGGGGCCTGAACCCGGGCGCGTCAACCGGCCGCAGCCACTAAGTCCGCTCACATGCAGCATCCAGTGAACTCCCAGATTCTGGGAGCATCATGGGTGTCATGAAAAAGAACGGTCCCGAAGCCAAGCTTCTCGTTGTCGACGACGAGCCCAACATCCGCGAGCTGCTGTCCACGTCGCTGCGTTTTGCAGGCTTCGAGGTCGTCGCGGCCGCCAATGGTCGCGAAGCCCTCGCCGCGGCCGATCTCCACTCTCCGGACCTGGCAGTCCTGGACGTCATGTTGCCGGACATGGATGGCTTCACTGTGACCCGACGCCTCCGCGCTGCCGGCAAGCACTTCCCTGTACTGTTCCTCACCGCGAAGGACGATACCGAGGACAAGGTCACGGGCCTCACTGTGGGCGGCGACGACTACGTCACCAAGCCCTTCAGCTTGGACGAAGTGGTGGCCCGCATACGTGCCGTCCTTCGCCGAACGCAGCCTCTCGAAGACGACGACGCCGTGATCCGCGTCGATGATCTTGAACTCGACGACGACGCCCACGAGGTCCGCCGGGGCGGAACCGTGATCGAGCTGTCCCCCACCGAGTTCAAGCTCCTGCGCTACCTCATGCTGAATCCAAACCGAGTGCTATCCAAGGCCCAGATCCTTGACCACGTGTGGGAATACGACTTCAACGGCGACGCCTCGATCGTAGAGTCCTACATCTCCTACCTTCGACGCAAGGTGGACATCGATCCCGATGCCGCGGCCCTCATCCAGACCAAGCGCGGCGTGGGCTACGTGCTGCGAACGGCAGAGAAGCGCTGACCCTTGCTGCTTCGCTGGAAATCGGCGTCCCTGAGGTCGCAGCTCGTCGCCATCATCATGGGCCTGCTCCTGCTTGCCCTGGCGGCTACGGGCGCGGGAACGCTAACGCTCGTCAAGAGTTACCTGCAGGGCCAGGTGGACGACAAACTCAAGGCCGCCGTTGCTTTGGCGCAGGATCAGCAGTCCTTTGACAGGCTGGCCCAGCCAAACCCGGCGACACCCACCGACTCCGCCGTGCCCACGGATTACTCTTTGACACTGTACGTACCGGGCCTCGAGCCGTACCCTTTCGGCGGCAGCCAAAGTGATCGTCCCGCGATCGCCAACATCACCGCAGCTGAGGCCAAACTCCGCGGCAACTCCCCCTTCCAGGTCAAGGGCACTGCCGGTACCAACTGGCGCGTGGTAGCCATCGGAGTCACCGCCAACGGCCAAAACGGCGTAGTAATCATCGGGCTGCCGCTCACGCCGGTAGACAAAGTGATGGAGCACGCTGTCCTGGTGGTTGTAGGTGTTGGCTTATTGACGCTCGTGTTGGCGTTCTTCATCGCCACCTGGACTGTGGCACGGTCCTTCCGCCCCCTCGCCAAGGTGGAAAAGACAGCTGCGGCCATCGCGGCCGGTGACCTGTCCCGCCGTGTGGAAGTGGACAATCCCCACACCGAGGTTGGCCGGCTGGGTGGCTCCCTGAATGCCATGCTTGCCCATATTGAGGCTTCCTTTGCTGCCCGCGCCGCTTCCGAAGGACGCATGCGCCGCTTCGCAGCGGACGCCTCCCATGAGCTGCGCACCCCCTTGGTAACCATCCGGGGCTTCTCTGAGCTATACCGTCACGGCGCCTTGGCCACCCAAGAGGATGTCGCGATGGCGATGGGCCGGATCGAAAGCGAAGCCAAGCGCATGGGCTCCATGGTGGAAGACCTGTTGATGCTGGCCCGCCTTGATGAACAGCGCCCGCTTCAGCTCAAGCCTGTGGACCTGCAGCTCCTTGCACACGATGCAGTGGTGGACACCAAGGCCTCATGCGGGGACCGGAGTATCACGCTCACCGGGCTCGACGGCGCCGCCCCCACTGCCGCGCCCGTCCAAGGTGACGAAGCCAAACTTCGGCAGGTCATCGGGAACCTCGTGGGAAATGCGCTGCGGTACACACCCGAGGGAAGCCCCATGGAATTGGCCGTGGGTGTTCGTAAAACCCCCAGCGGTTCAGTTTCCGTCATCGAAATCCGCGATCACGGGCCAGGCATTCCGGAGTCTGAAACCAACAAGATCTTCGAGCGCTTCTACCGTGCGGATACCTCGCGGACCCGCGAAACGGGCGGCAGTGGCCTCGGCCTTGCGATTGTTGCCGCAATCGTCGGTTCCCATGGCGGTTCGGTCCAAGTGGCCGAGACCGACGGCGGCGGCGCCACTTTGGTTGTCAGCCTTCCGTTCCACGAGGAATCGGCAGAACTCCTGTCCACCTGACGCGTCTTATCCACATAGCGCTACTGTCCACATAGCGACGAAGTCCTGTTCTGCGGTTGCGGGCGGCTGCCTAGGCTCGATGTTGTAGCCACGCATCCCGCCGCAATCCGCGGAACATCTTCGTCGAAAGGTACCACCCATGAGCGTCATCTCCGTCGATACCGAATTGCTCCAGCTCAAATCGGCCAACGTCAAAGGAACTGTTGATCGCATCAGCTCCGATGTGCAGACCATGCGGCGCGGCCTGGAGGAACTTGAGGCGACCTGGCGGGGAACAGCTGCCACGAATTTTCAGGCGCTCGTCCTGGAGTGGGCACTGACTCAGAGCAAGGTTGAGGCCTCCTTGGCATCCATCAACATCGCCTTGTCCTCAGCAGCCACGAGCTACTTGGAAGTGGAGCAGGGAAACACCCGGCGCTTCACGTACTAGCTGCCCTGCACCTGGTCCTCCCCCATCCATGAACTCCTGCGGGGCTGGCTGTCTTCCCCCCTTGTGCAGCCGCCTCGCAGGTCAGGAGGAATTTGTCTCAAGGCTAGTTCTCGACAGTCCCTTGATGGAACCGCAGCCGCCATTGACCGCGGTCGAGCATCCAGACGGAACTGCGGAGCGCCGAGCCTGTGTGCGCGAAGCTGCGGTAGTTCAGCAGGATGGTGGTGTCGCTGAGCCTGTCTGCGCTCAGCAGTTCAAGTTCAGTCGGTTCACCGGGATCCTCTTCCAGCGCCATCATCATGGCGTCCCGTGTCCAAAACCTGCCCGAGCTGCCGATCTCCGCGAAGTCAGGGTGGAGCAGCACACCGATCCTGCCAATGTCGGCCCTCACGTCGGGCCTCAGCAATTCCCGTTCCAACGCCAGGACTGTGTCCTCAGCTGACAGTTGCTGCGCCGAAGCGTCGTCTTCCAGTTCGCTGAAGAGATCGGCTTGGCCAAAGATGCCGGACTCGCCAAAGAGGGTCGGCTCAAAGTGCGGCCGCTGGGTGCGATCAGTCTTTGCGGGCGGAGAACCAACGCTTGCCGAGGAGACCCCGGCGGCAGCACTTGCAGGGACCGGCTCGGAAGAACGGGTTTGCACTGCGCGGGCTTCCGTTGGGGAATGAGACTCAACCTGTTCCTGAGTGCCAGGGAAACCAGGGCCCGCCCGATGCGCTACGCCCTGCTGGAAGGCCGTGGCAACGGCGCGTGCGCGCTCATCTGCAGCCTCGTTGAGGTCGTGACCGGCGTGGCCTTTAACCCATTCGAAGGTATATTTGCGGCCGATGATCGCTTGGTCGATGTCCTTGAGAAGGTCCACATTCAGCACGGGCTTGCCGTCGGCCTTCCGCCAGCCCTTCCGCTTCCAGCCCGGCATCCACTTGGTGATGCAGTTGATAACGTACTGGCTGTCGCAAAGGATCAGCAATTCTTCGTGAGGCACGTGGGCCGTCGACCGAAACAGGTCAAGGACGGCCATCAATTCACCCTGGTTGTTGGTTCCGTGCGGCCAACCTCCTGCTCGCCAACAGGAGTCGTCAACATACCAAGCCCAACCGGCCGGCCCAGGATTACCGAGGGCGGACCCATCGGCGGCAGCAATAATCGTCATAACGTTAATCCTGCCAGACCCCACCGACACTGAAACCGTGGTAGCACCCAAGGAGGTCGCAGTACAGCTCGTTATGACCGGGCTCAAAAGGGCCTGATCCGCTGTCTGCTTGGGTACGCAGCCCTGCCGTTCCAGCTTGGACAGGCGACAAAACGGCGGCCCCCACCAAAAGGTGAGGACCGCCGTCGTGATGCTGTTCAGCGTAATGCTGGGTGCTGTATCGCTACAGCAGGGGAGCTTAGAAGCCGCCCATGCCGCCCATGTCGTCGCCGCCGGGAGCCGGAGCGTTCTTCTCGGGCTTGTCGGCAACTACGGCCTCGGTGGTCAGGAAGAGACCAGCGATGGAAGCAGCGTTCTGGAGAGCCGAGCGGGTGACCTTTACGGGGTCGTTGACGCCGGCAGCCAGAAGGTCTTCGTAGACACCCGTGGCAGCGTTCAGGCCGTGGCCGGAAGGCAGGCCGCGAACCTTGTCCACCACAACGCCCGGCTCGAGGCCGGCGTTGAAGGCGATCTGCTTCAGGGGTGCATCGATGGCAACCTTGACGATGTTGGCACCGGTTGCCTCGTCGCCCTGCAGGGTGAGGTTGGCGAATGCCTTGGCGCCGGCCTGGATGAGGGCAACGCCACCACCGGCAACGATGCCTTCTTCAACAGCAGCCTTTGCGTTGCGGACTGCGTCCTCAATGCGGTGCTTGCGTTCCTTGAGCTCGACTTCGGTTGCGGCACCGGCCTTGATGACTGCAACGCCGCCGGCCAGCTTGGCCAGGCGTTCCTGCAGCTTCTCGCGGTCGTAGTCGGAGTCGGAGTTCTCGATTTCGGCACGGATCTGGGCCACGCGGCCCGCGATCTGCTCGGCGTCGCCGGCACCTTCAACGATGGTGGTCTCGTCCTTGGTGACAACAACCTTGCGGGCGGTGCCGAGGAGTTCCAGGCCAGCGTTTTCGAGCTTGAGGCCAACTTCTTCGGAGATGACCTGGCCACCGGTGAGGATGGCGATGTCGGCCAGCTGAGCCTTGCGACGGTCACCAAAGCCCGGAGCCTTGACGGCAACGGACTTGAAGGTGCCACGGATCTTGTTGACGATCAGGGTGGCCAAGGCCTCGCCCTCGATGTCTTCGGCGATGATCAGCAGCGGCTTGTTGGACTGCATGACCTTCTCCAGAACCGTGACGAGTTCCTTCACGTTGGAGATCTTGGAGTTGACGATCAGGATGTACGGGTCTTCGAGGACCGTTTCCTGGCGCTCTGCGTCGGTGACGAAGTAAGCGGAGATGTAACCCTTGTCGAAGCGCATGCCTTCGGTGAGTTCGAGCTCAAGGCCGAAGGTGTTGGATTCCTCGACCGTGATGACGCCTTCCTTGCCCACCTTGTCCAGGGCTTCGGCGATGAGGCTGCCGATTTCCGGGTCACCGGCGGAGATGGAAGCCGTGGCTGCGATCTCTTCCTTGGTCTCGATTTCCTTGGCGGAGGCCAGCAGTTCGCTGATGACTGCCTCAACAGCCTTCTCGATACCGCGCTTAAGGGACAGCGGGTCGGCGCCGGCGGCAACGTTGCGCAGGCCTTCCTTCACCAGTGCCTGGGCGAGAACGGTTGCAGTGGTGGTACCGTCGCCAGCGACGTCATCCGTCTTCTTGGCAACTTCCTTGACCAGTTCTGCACCGATCTTCTCGTAAGGATCGTCCAGCTCGATCTCCTTGGCGATGGAAACACCATCGTTGGTGATCGTGGGGGCGCCCCACTTCTTTTCGAGGACGACGTTGCGTCCACGCGGGCCGAGGGTGACCTTGACGGCGTCTGCGAGGATGTTCAGGCCCCGCTCGAGGCCGCGGCGTGCCTCTTCATCAAATGCAATGATCTTGGCCATAACGGCGGTAGTCCTTTCGGGACAGTCGTTAAGAAGGTACCTGTCAGATGGGGTGCCCGCGACGGACGGTCTTTCGCTTGCGGCCTCTGTATGCCCCGCGCTCCGGACCTCACCCCACCAAGGTGTTTCTTGATCCTCCGCCGGTCCGATGCCTGTCCGCCGCCGGGGTGAACCGGGCCGGACTTAGCAGTCGAACCATAGGAGTGCTAAATCAATAATTAGCACTCGACCGGTGAGAGTGCAAGCAGGGATGCCACTTTGCTCTATAAACAAAGGGCTTTCAGCCGTGGGCTGACGGGAAGTGGCTTGGACGCCGCGATCGACCTACGCGACGCGGACGCCTTCGGCTTGCGGACCCTTCTGGCCCTCCCCTAGTTCAAACTCAACCCTCTGGCCTTCTTCGAGGGCGCGGAAGCCATCCATCTGGATGGCGGACCAGTGTACAAAGACGTCGTCGCCGGATTCATCCACAGTGATAAATCCGTAGCCTTTTTCGGCGTTGAACCATTTGACGGTTCCCAAAGCCATGATGCCCACACTTTCGCAGTAGCCAAGACCGGTAGCCGGGATCTCCGTACCGGAATTAATCCACTGTAACCACTGTCACTAGCGCCGCGCTGCCGTGGAGGGGCAGGGCGCCACTTTTGTTATTGAGGCTTAACCGAGTTGGGGCTTTCCAGCTCAGGAACGGGGCCCGATGCCTACTGGTAACCGGGCCCGGCCACAACCACCAGCGGCTGTTGAACCTCGGGCGTTTCCACGATGGTCTGGATGCCCAGCAAAGTACCCAGCGCCTCCGCGTTGGCCTTCTGCTCCGGAGCGTTGTAGAAGATCACGGATGTCTGCTGCGGCAGTCCGCCCCAGTTCCCTACGGTGCTCAGCGCCCAACCGTCGCCCTGGACGAGGCCCGCCACCCGACCGGCCAACCCTGCCGTCCCGGCGCCGTTGTAGACAGCCACCGGAGTGGACTTATCCACGGGAGCCGAGGAGGGAGTGGCGGAAGGAGATCCCGACGGCGTCGGTTCGCTGCTGGGCTCGCTGGAAGCGGGGGGCGCGCTGCTGGATTCAGTGGGGGCAGCGGACGGTGCCGCGGAAGTCTGCAGGGGTGCCGGCGTCGTGGTGTTGGACGAAGCGCTGGGTGCTACCAGCCCAAGGTTGGGAAGGATCAGGAAGGCCACCAGCCCGAGCACCAGGGCCACTGCCCCAACGGTGAGGACCGGCCACAGGGTGGGGCGTGCAGTCTCTTGGGCGTCGCGGTGAACGCCTTGGCGGGACGTGTTCTGCGGAACCTGGTCGAATTCGTCCTTGGCATATTTGGTCATGGTGAAGCGGTGTCCTTGCTGGTTGCTGCTGACAGATCAGCCTGGCGATTTACGCGTCGGACCCCAAGCGACGTGCAGTCCTCGCACGCTGGCGGGACGTACGTAGTCTACGCAGTCTCTTGACGAGCAAGGGATCGTGGGCCAATGCGTCCTCGGTATCTATGAGCGCGTTCAGGATCTGGTAGTAGTGTGTGGCCGAGAGATCGAACAGCTCGCGGATAGCCTGTTCCTTCGCTCCGGCGTACTTCCACCATTGCCGCTCCAGCGCCAGCATCTGCTGGTCCCGCTCGCTCAACGGCGAGTCACTGCGGGTCTCGGCTGCGAGGTCCTCAAGGGCAAAGCCTGTTGCCTGCGACGCCATCGGTTCCGGTGCTGGTTCTGCCACGGCACACTCCTTCGACGCTTGTTGGGGAAAATGTCCTACCCCCATGTTACGGGCGAATAACAACGGTGTCATTCGCAGGCCGTGCGCCGCGCGGGAGACAATGGCGTGGTGACTCGCGAGGATGCACTCTTTGATCTTGAACCTGCTGATACTGCTGACCCGGGTTTCGCTGCCCTGCTCAAACAGCCGCTGGAAGAGCTGATGGCTCCCGATTGGGCCGATGCATTGCGCCCAGTTGAAGGCCAGCTCCGTGAAGCCTTGGACTACGTAGCGGGACAATCGGCCAATGGAGCCCACGTTCTCCCTGCGGCAAAAAACGTGTTGCGCGCCTTCAAACAGCCGCTGGCCGACGTCAAAGTCCTGATTCTCGGCCAGGATCCGTACCCAACCCCGGGCCACGCCGTCGGGCTGTCCTTCGCTGTATCCCGCCCTACCAGACCCATCCCTCGAAGCCTCGCCAACATCTACCGCGAGCTCCACGAGGACCTCGGCCTCCCGCCCCGCGTCCACGGGGACCTCAGCGCCTGGACGGAGCAAGGGGTCCTGCTCCTGAACCGCGTCCTCAGTGTCGAAGCGGGAAACGCAGGCTCCCACCGCGGCAAAGGTTGGGAAGCAGTCACGACGGCGGCGGTCACCGCCGTCGCCCACCGCACCGACGGCGCGGGGCGGCAAAGCCCGCTGGTGGCGATACTGTGGGGCAAAGATGCCGAGGCCGTGGTCCCCCTGCTTGGCGGGGCGCCTTCCATCGTCTCGGTCCATCCGAGTCCACTCTCTGCATCACGAGGATTCTTCGGCTCCAAGCCCTTCAGCCGGACCAATGAGCTGCTGATAGGCCTGGGGGCTGAGCCCATCGATTGGGAATTGCCTGTTCTGTGAGGCTTCTCCGCCGGGTCCGTAACCTACGACTCATACTCAACCTATGCGCAGGAAATTAGCTTAGGCTTACCTTCATGACTGCTCTCCCCGTCACTTCGTCCGCCTCACGCAAAACCCGTCCGCAGGTCAACCTGACTGTCCTGCGAAATGAACGCCTCTCGCCCCATATGGTGCGGATTGTGGCGGGCGGACCTGGTTTCAGCGACTACGCGAACAACGGTTATGTGGACCGCTATATCAAAATCGTGTTTCCGCAGCCGGGCGTCGAGTACGAAGTCCCGCTGGACTTGTGGGCCATCCGCGACACCATGCCCCGTGAGCAGTGGCCGCACACCCGCACGTACACCATCCGCCGGGTGGACGTTGAAGCACAGGAACTGGCCATCGACTTTGTGGTGCACGGTGATGAAGGACTGGCCGGTCCTTGGGCTGCCGCTGCCAAGCCCGGCGATTCGCTGATCTTTACCGGTCCAGGCGGCGGGTATAACCCAGCTCCCGAGGCCGACTGGTATCTGTTCGCCGGCGATGACGCCGCGATACCGGCCATCGCGGCATGCGTCGAGGCCCTTGCTCCTGACGCCCGCGGAACCGTGTTCCTTGAGGTGGATAGCGAGGCCGACATTCTTCCGATTTCCGCCCCTGCCGGAATGGAGTTGCACTGGCTCCTCCGCAAGGGCGTCCAAGCGGGGTCCAGCGAGCTGCTGCTTGACGCCCTCCGCACTACCGAATGGTTGCCCGGACGCGTGGATGTCTTCGCCCACGGCGAGCGGGGCTATATGAAGGGACTCCGCGAGATCTTCTTCGTGCAGCGCGGCTTGGAGCGTTCGCAGGTGTCGCTGTCCGGCTATTGGGCGCAGGGGCGTGTGGAGGAAGTCTTCCAAGCAGAGAAGAAGCTCCCAGTGGGACAGATCTAGCCTCAGTGCTTAAAGCCGAACGGCGCCGCCTCCTGGCGGCGCCGTTCGTTTTGTCATCAGCGCCTGCGTACCCTGCGCCGTTCGTTGCTGGACAGGCCCTTCGTCAGAGGCCTGGCCAGGTTGTCACCGAGCACGATGCCCGCCGCAACGCCCAACACAATGGCGCCGGCGTTGAGCATCCCACCCGCACCGAGAAGGATATTGCCGCCTTCAACAGTCAGGGCGTACATGGAACGGAAGATCGTCAGACCGGGCAGCAGGATCAACGCGGCCGGGACAGCCACTACAAGTTGCGGAGCACCCAGCTTGAGCGCCACAACACGGCCCAGCAAGCCGATGACCACCGCAGCGACGGCCGGCGACAAACGGTCACCGAGGCCGGCTTCGCCGACACCCCACAAGACGAAGAAACCCACTATGCCGACTGCCGCCGTCGGGAATAACAGCCGCATTTGCGTCTGCTCGGTGACGCCGATGGCAACCACCGCAATAGCAATAAGGACTGCTTGAATCCACAAGGGATACGCGTCGGGGAATGTCTGGGTTACGTCCAGGACCGCGCTGCCCATCAGCGTTCCAACCACAACTGCGACGCCAATTCCCGCAACGATTGCGCCGAATGTGAGCAACGTGGAGAGGAAACGACCCGCGGCCGTTACCGGAAAACCGTTGATGGCGTCTTGTACCGATGAGACGAGACGGCCCGTTGGGAGCAGCAGCAGGATTCCGCCTGCCACTACAATGGATGGCGCGATTTCCACACCTGCCCAACGCAGCATGAGCGCGATGAAGGTGACCAGGAACGCGCATGCCATGGTGTTGAAGAAGTCAGCCGTCCGCCATCTGGCAAGTTGCCGGGAGAGCAGGCTGATCAGGATGTTGGAACCAAAAGCGACCGCTGACGCACCGATGCCACCACCGAGGACACCCACGAATACGGCGGCGAAGATGCCGAAGGCCATGGTGACCATCCACCGTGGGAAAGGTTTGGCACTGCGGATGATTTCATTCAACCTGCGCACGGCTTCGTCGCGGCCCACTCCTCCAGCCACGATGTCCGTGACCAACTGGTGAACCTGGGCAAGGCCGGCGTAATTGTTGGTCCACGAGCGCACTACACGGAGCAGCGTGATGGGTGTCTGGTCCTTAGGCGCGTAGTTGATGGCCACCGATTGGTTGGTGATGTCCACTTCAACGTTCTTCAGGCCAAGGGCGGCAGTGACCGCAATCATGCTGGTCTCCACCTCAAGGGCACCCGCACCGTAGCGGAACATGACTTCAGCAAGATGAAGGGCGAAGTCGATGGTCTTGCGGGCCGAAGCGTCCACACCTACAACTTGAATGGTGGGGTTGGCGTAAGGACTTCCGGCCAACCGGTCCACGATGTTCATGGGCGCTGTTGGCGGGCTATCGCCTTGCACCAAGCGCATCAGCATGCGCTTGGCGTTGACATTCTGCCGTACCTGGGACGGCCGCAACGGCTGGGTCTTGGGCAACCCATCAGTTTGGGGCCTGTTGGCGGACCCGTCGGGGCGTTCAGTCACGCGGTGATCCTCCCTTGGCTTGTGTGATTAGCGGTTCCTCCGAAACTTTCCAACAACAGGCAATTTCTCCAGTGGCAATCGTCCCAGTGCTGTCTGGGCGGCGCCTGCAAGCTTCCTGACCGCACGGTAGCCGTGGAAGACAAGCGGGTTCACGGGCGCTACGAAATCGCCCACCAATTGGACCACCTCGCCTCCGAAGCCCTTCTTGAATTCGTACCCGCCGTGCCCGGTTTCATCCTGGCCTTGGATGCCGAACGTGCCGTAAAAGTTGTAGCGCGAGTAGCCATTGTTCAGGGCGTGCAGCATCATGCCCCAGTACAAGGACGTGGCGCCGTTGAAGTAGATGTAGTCCTGAACCGTGCCGCCAATGACGCACACCAGTTCATCACCGGAGCATGCAAAATGGATGGCAGCCACCGTAGCGACACCGACGGAATCGGGGAAACGTTCGATGTCCTTGAGGCTTCGCTCGTAGCTGTCCACAAGGTCCTGGACCACCTTGACGCGGTTGGCCTTCTTCTTGCTGCCGGTCTCCTCGACCTCACGCTTGAGGTCTGCCAAGGTCTTGGATTCGGCATCCAGCCGCTCCGTGATGGAGGCCCGGTATTCGGGAATGTTGATCTTGGCCATCATGAGCTTGGTGAACTCATCGGAGGTATTCCGGAGGAGCTGCTCGTAATACTCGCGTTCGCGGTACGTGAAGCCTTTCTCATCGCCCGCAGTGCTGAGGGCGTTGTAGAACTCATCCAGCGTTTCCAGTGTGGCCTGTTCCAGGTAGACGCCGTTCTTCTCGGCTTTACGGATGGCCTTGCGGGTGCGGTAGTTCATGCCCATGATGAGCTCCTCGGAATCAGCGATCCCGTCCAGCTGCTTGATGAACATCCAGTTGATGTTGGCGAAATTCATGTCGAAGCCCTGGTGCTTGAAGCCCAGGCCTTCGAACTCCTTCAGCAGCGGACGGTTGTCCTCAACTTCGGGGTGTTCGGCGCCTTCTTCGTCCCGCGCAATGTAACGGATGTTGGGCGAGATACGCAGCTCGGCGGCCTTCTTCGAGGCCGCATGCTTTTTCAATTGTTCGACGACGAAGCGCACCACTGCGGGGTCGCTGTAGTCCATCAGCGGCCCCTTGGCGCAGTCCGCGGTTTTGTAGCCCAAGCGGTTGGACGAGTAGACGAGCTTCCCCGCAGCAATGAGGCTGTCGCCGCGCGTCACACCAAAAAGCTCAACCTCCTGGCCACGGGCACGCTGGAAGCGCGTGAGTTCCATGGACTGGATGAAGCTGCCCTGAGGGTGTCCCTTGGCGAATGTCTCGAAATCAGCGTCACTGAGAATCACGAATTCCATGTCGGTTCCAGCCTCGATCGGAGTCAAAGAAATTACCTCACCTAAAAAGTAGATTGCACCCGTTGGTGGCCGGGGCGGGCCTGAAGTTGGTTTGCTGGCTGCGGGTGGCCGTCAGTAGAACTGGCCCCCGGTACGCATGGTTTCGAGCCTACGGAAGATGCGTTCAGCGCCCTTGAGCCACAGCTTGTGGCGGACAGGTCCCAGGACAAGGTCATAACAACCCACAAAATCCGTGACGGTCTTGGTGAAGCTCGTCTTGAACAATCCCATGCCGTACAGGGGGTGGGTCTTGTCCTTGATCCTCGCAGCGGGGGGCGTGCCACAGAAGTCGTACTCCACGCATCCGAGTTCCTGCATGCGTCGGATCGCCGCCCACTGGGCCAGATGGGAGTCACCGTACTGTTTGCGGTTCTGGGTGGAGCCGCCGTCCTTGTACGTAGCTTTGGATCCGTAGTTGATGACGAAAGCCCCCACACTCGGTGCACCGTCCTCATGGATGAAGAAGAAGTGTCCCTGGCCTCGGCTGCAGAACTCTTCCCAGAACTTGGAGTAGTACTCGTAGCTGCGCAGCGGCATGGCGCCCTTGGCGTTTACGGTGTTTTGCATGAGGGCGTAGAGCTTGCGGTAGCTGTCTTCGCCCGGCTCAGCCTGAATCACCTCGCAGCCCTCGCGTTCAGCCCTGCGAACTGCGTTGCGGGCACGTGAGGAAATGCTGCGCAAGACTTCATTTGCGGGCGCTGAAATGTCCAGCAAGGCCGTTGAGTCATTGGACTGAATGTTGGGAGCCTTCACCAAGCCGGCGGCTTGAAGTTCTGCCACGGCCTCAGCCGAGTCCACAATGTCAGGCTCGATCTTGATGGTGAAGACGTTCATCTTCTTCTCACGGGCCAAGGCGGCTACTGCTTTCAGGGCGGGCTGGACGTCGCTGACATCTACGACGTCCGGTCCCTTGATGAGGTACCAGAGCCGCCCCATCACAGGGAACTTCTTCTCCAGGAGCAGGTTGTAGCTGCTGTACCCCTGGGTCTCGATGACGAGCCGGCGGACCAGCCAGCCGTTGCCGTCCTTGACTGCCGCGTAAGCGTCCGACTGCAGCATGTTGCCGCCATTCGGATTCGCCGTGACGTGCTTGTCCCAGTTATCGATTTCCTCGGCGGTGGCAAAGCGGGCGGTAAATTCTCGCAAGGTGGCCGTGTCCAATCTCAGGGTTTGGTGCAGTGTTCAAAAGCGTAGTGCGCATGCGGACATGCAGCCCCAAGTCTATCGGGGTATGTGGATATCCCCCGATTCTGCTGGTTACCAAGGGCTCAGAGCCTGATCTGTTCTGCCTTCTCCAGCCTGATCGCCCGCGGTTCAATGCCGGATTCCCGTTGACCCCTGACAAGGCGGTCAGCATTGATGAGTCTGCCGAGGCTGAGCCCGGTGAGGTCCGCGATCTGACCGATGGGTACTTGGAACGTCCGGAATGGTCCAAGCGGCGGTGGCTCACCTTCAAGGAGCCGTTGGCTGATGGCCTTCTTTAGCTCCACTTTCCCCAGCATCGGCGACTGATCCAGGACAAAGCCGACAGCGGCCAGCTTGGCATCGTTGGTCCATGCCGCGATCTTCCAGAACTTTCGAGGGATCTGAACTCCCCTATACACAGGATCGTCATCGAGGAACACCGGCCCCGTGAACACGCTCAGCTTTGCCTCATACGCGTCGGCGTGGCCCAAAACGTGGTCTTCGAGCCCCACCCAGAGCTCTTTGCCTTGGTTGAAGTCATCAATCTGTGGTGCCGCGTTGGTGTAGCTAAAGGTGTCCTGGTTGGCCTTTTTGGCTGTTGCGGCGTCGCCCCACACGGGATCCAGGCGCCGGACCAAGTGCCCGCGATCAAAGGCGTTGCTCTTGTACAGATCCTGGCCGGCCTGCTGCTCCCGGGGGATCCTGTCATCGAAATGCCACGAACCCTCGCGGGCCAGGGGTATCAGTTCCTTGCCGTTGATGTTCACACCCACAATCGCTGCGAGCTTCCGGGCAGCCCGGAAGCGAACAGAAAAGTGGATGTAGTCCAAAAGTGTCGTAGTAGCCGACGGACTGGGCAGTTCAAGCCGTGTCCGCAAAAAGTCCCTGCTGTATCCCCCGCTCATGGATACAGCATGGCATCAGGGACTGACAGAATTAAGGCGTCGGGCCTTTCGCCGCTCAAGGAGTGCCAACACAATGTCCGTCAGCATTCGACGACGTTGACGGCGAGGCCGCCCATCGCGGTTTCCTTGTACTTGGAGGACATGTCCTTGCCCGTCTCGCGCATGGTCACGATCACCTCATCCAACGACACCCGGTGCGTCCCATCACCCCACAACGCCATCTTCGCCGCGTTGATCGCCTTCGCCGCAGCAATCGCGTTCCGCTCAATACACGGAATCTGCACCAACCCCCCGATCGGATCACACGTCAACCCCAGATTGTGCTCCATCGCAATCTCCGCCGCGTTCTCCACCTGACCCGGCGTACCACCCATCACCTCAGCCAACCCCGCAGCAGCCATCGACGACGCCGACCCCACCTCACCCTGACAACCAACCTCAGCCCCCGAAATGGACGCCTGCTCCTTATACAACACACCCACCGCACCGGCAGCGAGCAGGAACTTCACCACCACATCGTCCTTATCGGCCTGCGTGGCCTTGTCCATCCCAGGCGCATAATTCAACGCGTAATACAACACCGCCGGAATGATCCCCGCAGCACCATTCGTCGGCGCCGTCACCACCCTGCCGCCAGAAGCGTTCTCCTCATTGACCGCCAACGCGATCAAGTTCACCCACTCCTGCCAATACTTCGGATCGTTCCGGTCCTTGTCCTCCTTCAGCAACCGCTCCAACCAATCAGGAGAACGACGACGAACCTTCAACCCCCCAGGCAACACACCCTCACGCTTCAAACTCGTTTCAACACAGGCCTCCATCACCGACCAGATATGCAACAACCCCTCCCGGATCTCCTCCTCACTCCGGGACGCACGCTCATTAATGAACATGATGTCGCTGATACCCAA
>NZ_AKKK01000005.1 GCF_000281065.1 Arthrobacter sp. M2012083 | reverse complement strand
GGCGCGGGGGGGGGGGGACCCCCCGCCACGGCCGTGGTAACGGTCATGGCGGGCCTCTTCACAGTGTCGGTCATGCGGGTGGGGCTACTTGGTGAGGGACGCGACGATTGCGTCGACGTACTGGGTCATCGAGGCCGGGCCACCGAACATCCAGATGCCGTCAGAGAGGCGGTGCACCTTGCCGGCTGACACGAACGGAAGCGACTTCCAAACTGCGTTGTCGGTCAACTGCTCGGTGAAATCGCCATCCGCGCTGTTGGTGATGTAGACGAAATGGTCGGCGTTGACGGTGGTCAGGCCCTCGACGTCGGTAGAGCCCAGTCCGTAGGCAGGGTCTCCTTCAACCGTCCACGGGTTCACGAGACCCAGCTCGGTGTTGATGTCGGCCAGCAGGGAACCCTTGGTGAACGGGCGGATGGAGACCTTGCCATCAGCAACCCAGCCGTCTGCGAACGCTACGCGCGAACCGCCCAGGCCGGCCTTCTCGAGATCGGCTTTGCCCTCGGCGACGGCGGCGTCGAACGCTGCGATTGCCTCATCAGCTTTCTTCTCGGTGCCGGTTGCCTTGGCGACGAGCTTCAAATTGTCCTCGGCTTGCGCGATCTGGCGGCTGCCATCGGCGGACTTCACCACAACAACGGGAGCCAGTTCTTCGAGCTGCTTGATGACGGGCTCGGCGAGGTCGGTGGTGGCAACAATGAGGTCAGGATCGAGGGAAGCAATGGTGTCGAAGCTGGGTTCGTTGCGTGTTCCGATGTCGGTGGGCGTGCTGTCCAGCTTGCCGGCGCTAACCCAGGCGCTGTAGCCCTTGACATCTGCGACGCCTACCGGCATGACGCCGAGGGTGGTCAGGTTCTCCACTACGTTCCATTCGGTACCGACCACGCGCTTGGCGGGGCCATCGAGCTTGACCTCGGTGCCGCGGGCGTCGGTCACGGTGATGGATTCTCCCGCACCGGCACTGTTCGAAGGGGAGCTCGCCGGGCCCTCAGTGGTGCCGCAGCCGGTGAGCAGGACTGCCAAGGCAGCGGTGGCGGCCAGGGCTTTGTGGATCTTCATGGACACAGGTGTCCCTTTCGTGTTGGGGGGCTTACGTCTTGATGGGGGTGATCAGCTGTTGCTGTGCCGGCCTACCGCGCGGGTGCGCAGCCTGCCCGTCAGCGGATCGGTGTGGGTAACGATCGGAATTGAATAGACGTCACTGAGGAGCTCCGCATCGAGTGCCTCATGAGCGGGTCCGGCCGCAGCGATTCGGCCTTCCGACAGAACCACCACGTGATCGGCAAGCGCGGCCGCCTCGTCGAGGTCATGCAGGACCACACCAATCGCCACCCCGTGAATGCGGGCCAGATCGTGCACGAGATCAAAAATCTCCACCTTGTACCGGAGGTCCAAATGGTTGGTTGGCTCATCGAGCAGCAGAACCGAGGTGTCCTGCGCAAGGCAACTTGCCAGCCACACCCGCTGCAGTTGCCCGCCCGAAAGTTCGTGGACGCCCCGGCTGGCAAGCTCCGCCACACCGGTCAGCTCCATGGCGCGGTCGACGGCGGCCGGCCCCTCGGGATCGGCAGCGCGCCACCGCCCGCGGTAGGGATGGCGCCCGAACTCGACGACGTCACGGACGCTAAGGCCGTGCGGCACCGGCCGGCTTTGCGAAAGCAACGTCACATGCCTGGCGAAATCACTGCGCTTCATCATCAACGCATCTGACACTTCGCCGCCGGCAGGTTTGACCGTTACCGTTCCGGAAGACGCCTCGTGCAACCGGGCCAACGCACGAAGCAGGGTGGACTTGCCACTGCCGTTCGGGCCTACCAAGGCAACTATGCGCCCCGGCTCCAGGCGGAGCCCCGCTCCATGGACCACGTCCTTGTCCCCGTAGCGGAGGACCAGGTCAGTGGCCTCGAGCCCCGTGAGTTCAGTCAGTTCAGTCACAAAATGAAAGATTAGCTTAGGCTTACCTAATTTCTAAAAACGTGTCGGAGAAAGTCATCACATGCCTGCCTGGCCAGGAGTCAGCGACGTGCAAGGCTTGACCCATGGACCTGGAAATCTCCCGTTCGCTGACGATCCCCGCCTCGGAACTCAGATGGCGGTTCTCCCGCTCCTCCGGGCCGGGCGGTCAACACGTCAACACCACGGACAGTCGGGCCGAATTGCTGTGGAACGTTACCGGTTCTGCCACGCTTACAGATGAGCAGCGGCAGTTGCTGCTCAAACGCCTGGGGCGAAGAGTCGTCGGCGGTACCATCATCGTGACCGCATCGGAGGAACGATCCCAGCTGCGTAATCGCGAGATCGCCATGGCCAAGCTCGCCGAGCTAGTAAGAACGGGCCTCGTCCCCGAATCCGTCCGCCGCGCCTCAAAACCCACCCGTGGCTCCGCCAGGCGCCACCGTGTAGCAAAAGAACTCAGGTCGGCAACCAAACAGCAACGACGGCGGCCTGCCGCCGAATAGAGCCCGGGCCGCTGCCCTCAGGGCTACGGCCCACAGGACCACATGCAAGGGCTGCAGCGCGGGAGCCGGCTTCGCGCATGACAGAAGGCCCCGATAGTGTCAGCAGTATGCCTTCACCATCTCGGCTGTGGATCCCCGCAGCTATTGCCGACCTTCTGCTGATTCTTGTCTTCGCCGCTATCGGCCGCGACGCACATGCCCGCGGAGACATCGTTTCGGGAGCCTTCGCCACAGCATGGCCGTTCCTGACCGGGGCAGCTATTGCCTGGGTCGTCACACGCGCATGGCGGGCGCCCCTGGCAGCATGGCCATCCGGGGTGTGTATCTGGATCGGGGCGGTGCTGGTGGGAATGTTGTTGAGGGCTGTTACTGGCCAAACCGTCGTACTGCCTTTTGTCCTCGTGGCGCTGATCAGCCTCGGCGTATTCCTTCTCGGATACCGGGTCCTTGCGACGCTGCTCCTGCGGGCATCGCGTAAGCGGCAACGCCGGGCGTGATCAAGCCTTGCCCAGCAAGAATGCACTAGGCTGGAAATCGTCCGCAACGATGCATTTCCGGAAAGGCCCCACGTGATCACCGCTTTCGTCCTGATCAAGACCGACGCCTCACGCATACCGGAGACCGCCGAACAGATCTCGGCCATCCAGGGCATCAGTGAGGTCTACTCCGTCACCGGCGAATGGGACCTCATTGCCGTGGCCAGGGTGACCAAGCATGACGAACTCGCCGATGTGATCGCCGATCGACTGTCCAAAGTTGCATCAGTGGTCCACACCACCACCCACATCGCTTTTCGGGCTTATTCGCAGCACGACCTTGACGCAGCTTTCGCGCTCGGATTCGAGTAATAACTCCGAATAACGCCGGGTCCGCCTTCGTCAGCTTTGGCTGAGGGCTATCCACTTAGCGAGAACTTCGGCGGCCTTGCCGGAGTCAACGGACTCAGCTGCCCTTACGAAAGCGGTGCGCATCCGCTCCTCAAGGCTCCCCTCGGCGTCGAGGTCGATTGACACCAATCCAGCCGCGGCATTCAGCAGAACGGCATCACGCACCGGACCCGTCTTACCATCCAGGATTTCGCGCACCACAGCCGCATTGGCAGCAGCGTCGCCACCGCGAAGGTCCGCAACTGTCGAGGGGCGGATCCCCAGGTCTTCAGGCGAAAACACCTGTTCCCTGACTGCTCCGTTCCTGATCTCCCAGACGGTGGAGGGTCCCGTGGGGGTCAATTCGTCCAGTCCATCGTCACCACGGAACACCAGGCCCCGGCTGCCTCGGCGGGCCAGAACTCCGGCCACCAGCGGCGCCATGCGGGCATTCGCTACACCCACGGCGGAGGCTTGCACGTGCGCGGGATTGGTCATCGGCCCCAGGAAATTGAAGGCCGTGGGTACAGCCAGTTCTCGGCGCGGAACAGCTGTGTGCCGGAACGACGGGTGGAAGACCTGGGCAAAACAAAAAGTGATTCCCGCCTCTTCGGCGTTCCGCGCCACCTGCTCTATCGACAGATCCAGGCGGACGCCCAAGGCCTCCAGAACGTCGGCCGATCCTGAAGTGGACGAAGCAGCCCTGTTGCCGTGCTTGACCACCTTGGCCCCGGCTCCAGCGGCCACGAGCGCGGCCATGGTGGAGATGTTCACGGTGTTCAACCGGTCCCCACCGGTTCCTACGATGTCCAGCTTCTCACCGGAAATGTCGATCGGATTGGCGTGCTGAACCATGGCCGCAACCAAGCCGGCCAACTCTTCCACCGTCTCGCCCTTGGCGCGAAGCGCCACCAGGAAGCCGGCGATCTGAGCGGGAGTCGCTTCTCCCGACATGATCGTGTTCATGGCCCACTCTGTGTTGCCCACTGCAAGGTCGTCGCCGTTGATCAGTGCAGAGATGAGCCCTGGCCAGGTATTACTGGCTGCAGGTGCCGATGCCGGAGAAGTCACTCCCTGATGCTATCGAGCCAGCCACGCCGATGACCAATGTGAACGAGGCCGGGAACTTTTCCGCGCGAATTCGCGTCTTTGTAGAAAAAGTCTCCCGAATCGGTGGTTTGCATTGGGAAGTCTGGACTTTTACAGACATAATGTCCTTGTGACATCTGCGACCCATGCCCCCAGTACCCCGGCGCACCCGACGCTGAACCGCCCCAACCTGGTTTCTGTTGGAACCGTTGTTTGGCTGTCCAGTGAGTTGATGTTCTTCGCCGGCCTCTTTGCCATGTACTTCACCCTGCGCTCCACATCCGGAACGATGTGGGCCGAGGAGACGGCCAAGCTCAACTTCCCGTTTGCGCTCGTCAACACCATCGTCCTTGTGGCAAGTTCCTTTACTTGCCAGATGGGCGTCTTTGCCGCCGAGCGGCTCGAGCCGCGCCGCACCGGTGGGCTCCTGCAGTTCACGCGTTGGGGCATGACCGAATGGTTCTCCCTCACGTTCGTCATGGGTGCCTTCTTCGTAGCCGGCCAGACCATGGAATACGCCATGCTCGTTTCCGAGCACGTATCCCTGTCGTCCAACGCTTACGGCTCCGCCTTCTACATGACCACGGGCTTCCACGGCCTCCACGTCATCGGCGGCCTGATCGCGTTCCTGTTCATCATTGGCCGCGCGTTCGCAGCCAAGAAGTTCGGACACTTTGAAGCGACGTCGGCGATCGTCACCTCGTACTACTGGCACTTCGTTGACGTTGTGTGGATCGGCCTCTTCCTGGTCATCTACGTTCTCAAGTAAGCCCGGCTTTGACTCTTTTTCTACAAGAGGCAGAATTTCAAGAAGCGGCTCTCGGAGCCGACGCAGGATCGAATAAAGGAACCACCACGTGAAGGCACTCTCGCAGAAGCGACGTCACCCACTGGCAGCCATTGCGCTGCTGCTGATGGGCCTCCTCCTCACTGGTGGGCTGTACGCCGTTGCCACAACTGTCAACCAGGCCAAGGCCAGCACCACGAGCTTCAGCGCAAGTGACGTAGAGGAAGGCGGCAAACTCTTTGCCGCCAACTGCGCCACCTGCCACGGCATGGGTGCAAGCGGAACCCAGGACGGCCCCTCGCTGGTCGGCGTGGGTGCTGCTGCAGTTGACTTCCAGGTTGGCACCGGCCGTATGCCCATGCAGATGAGCGGACCGCAGGCCCAGCAGAAGCCCGCCCAGTTCAATGCGGAACAGACCAAGCAGCTCTCCGCTTACGTTGCATCCCTCGGTGCAGGTCCGGCTATTCCGGAACAAAACCTCCTCGACGGAAAGGGAGACGCAGCCAACGGTGGCGAACTCTTCCGCGTCAACTGCGCCATGTGCCACAATGCCGCTGCTGCCGGTGGCGCCCTGACCCGCGGCAAGTTTGCCCCCGCGTTGGCAGGTGTGAGCCCTGAGCACATTTACGAAGCCATGGTTACCGGTCCGCAGAACATGCCCGTCTTCAGTGACTCCAACGTCACACCTGAGGACAAGCGCGACATCATCACCTTCCTGAAGACCATCGAAGCCAACGGGTCTCCCGGTGGCGCAGACCTGGGCGCACTTGGTCCGGTATCCGAGGGTCTGTTCGTTTGGGTTGCCGGCTTGGGTGTCATCATCGCATTCACGATCTGGTTGACGTCCCGCACGTCCTAGCCCGGACACGACAAAACTTCTGCTGCACGTTCAGCAGTTTGAAACTGAAAATAACTCGGCCCCGGCCGAGACAACGAGAGAAGGATGAGGCGAATTATGGGCAACCATAGTGACGGCAGTCCGAACCACTCGGGCACCGTAGCTACGGCTGGTCAGAATGAGGTGGAGAAGTTCCAGGATCCTGGACTGCCTCCGCATCGTTTGCGCCTGGCTGACACGGACCCGGTAGCCGCAAAGCGCGCCGAGCGTCAGGTAGCCATTCTGTTTGGCACCTCTGTAATCGGTACGCTGGTGTTCCTGGTGGCTTACTTTGCCATCGACTTGGGCGACGATACCTCGATTGCAACCATCCGCACCCAGAACCTCCTTCTGGGACTCGGTACTGCGTTTGCAATGCTGGGAATCGGCACCGGCATCGTGCACTGGGCCAAGGCCCTGATGCCCGACCATGAAGTGTCGGAAGAGCGCCACGCCATCCGCACTGAAGAAGATCGCCAGGCTGCAGTCCGTATCGTCGATGACATCGTCGACGAGACCGGCATCAAGCGTCGCCCGCTGATCCGCAACACCCTTCTTGGTGCCGTTGCGCTTGCTCCACTGCCGGCCCTCGCCATCTTCGGCGATCTGGGTCCGCGGCCGGACAACGCTTTGGCACACACCATGTGGGCGCCTGAGGGCGACAAGCTGAAGCGCCTGACCCGTGACCCTGATGGCACCCCCATCAAGGCCTCGGACGTCACCATAGGTTCTGCCTTCCACGTGATCCCCGAAGGCCTCAACGAACTCCACGAAGGCAAGCTGAACGAGAAGGCAAAAGCCGTCGTTCTCCTGATGCGCCTGGACCCGGATTCGTTGAACCCCTCTGAGGGTCGCGAAGACTGGAGCTACAACGGCATCGTTGCTTACTCCAAGATCTGCACGCACGTCGGTTGCCCGGTTGCTCTCTACGAGCAGCAGACGCACCACCTCCTGTGCCCCTGCCACCAGTCCACTTTTGACCTCACGCAGGAATGCAAGGTCATCTTCGGGCCGGCTAGCCGTCCGCTCCCCCAGCTGCCCATCGCAGTTGATGCAGAGGGCTACCTCGTCGCAACCAGCGACTTCAGAGAACCTGTAGGACCGAGTTACTGGGAGCGTGACGAGCATGAGCGCCTCATCAACAGCTGAAGCCCCCTTCGTTCCGAAGACCAAGGTTGGTAGTTTCACCAACTTCGTGGACGAGCGTGTTGGCGGCTCCGGCATCCTGCGCGAGTTCGGCCGCAAGGTCTTCCCCGACCACTGGTCGTTCATGTTCGGTGAGGTGGCGCTGTACTCTTTCGTCATCTTGCTGATGTCGGGTACGTTCCTGACCTTCTTCTTCGACCCGTCCATGGCGGAAACCCATTACCAGGGTTCCTACACGCCGTTGTACAACGTCGAAATGTCAGTTGCCTACAGCTCGTCACTGAACATCTCGTTTGACGTTCGTGGCGGCCTGTTCATGCGCCAGGTTCACCACTGGGCCGCACTCTTGTTCGTAGCGTCCCTCGGTGTGCACATGCTGCGCGTCTTCTTCACGGGCGCTTTCCGCAAGCCCCGCGAAATGAACTGGGTTGTGGGCGGCGTGCTGCTCATCCTGGCAATGGCTGCAGGCTTCACCGGCTACTCCCTCCCCGATGACCTGCTGTCCGGCAACGGCCTGCGCATCATCGACGGCGTGATCAAGTCCATCCCGGTTATCGGAACGTACACCTCGTTCTTCCTCTTCGGTGGAGAATTCCCGGGTACGGCCATCATTGGCCGTTTGTACGTCCTGCACATCCTCCTGGTCCCGGCGCTCATCCTCCTGATGATTGTCATCCACCTCTTCATGGTGGTTGTGCACAAGCACACCCAGTACCCCGGCCCCGGACGCAATGACGGCAACGTCGTCGGCTACCCCCTCGGCCCGGTATACGCCGCAAAGGCTGGTGGATTCTTCTTCATCGTCTTCGGTGTCCTGGCTCTTATGGCAGCAGCTTTCACGATCAACCCGATCTGGAACTACGGCCCCTACGATCCCTCCCCGGTTTCGGCTGGTACCCAGCCTGACTGGTACATCGGTTTCGTCGACGGCGCCCTGCGCCTCATGCCGGGTGTCATCAACGACTTCCACTTCGAGTGGGTCATCTTCGGACGCACCCTGACGCTGAACGTCCTGCTTCCTGCGCTCGTACCGGCAGGCATCATCTTCACGGTGCTGTTCATGTACCCGTGGATCGAACGCTGGGTCACCAAGGACAACCGTGAACACCACGTCCTGGACCGCCCGCGCAATGCTCCGACCCGTACGGCGATCGGTGTTGCAGGTTTCACTTGGTACTGCGTGATGTGGGCAGCTGCTGGTTCTGACCTCATCGCAACGCACTTCCATGTGTCGTTGAACGATGTCACCTACTGGCTGCGGACGCTGTTCTTCATCGGCCCTGTCATCGCCTTCATCGTGACCAAGCGAATTGCACTGGCCCTCCAGCGCAAGGACCGTGAAATTGCACTTCATGGCCGCGAGACTGGTCGCATCGTCCGGCTCCCCCATGGCGAATTCATCGAGGTTCATGCCCCGCTGGATGAGTACAAGCGCTACAAGCTTGTAGGGTTCGAATCACCGGCGCCGCTCCCGGCCCAGCCGAACGAGCACGGCGTGGTCACCCGGAAGGAGAAGCGCCGCGCGGCACTCTCCCGCTGGTTCTTCGAAGACCGTGTTGCCCCCGCAACGCCCGCGGAACTCGAAGCAGCACACGCACATGGCCACCATGAGGCCATCGCAGCTGGTGAAGACCAGAAGAGCCTGAGCCACTAGCGCTTAGCAGGAGATACAAAGGAAGGACCCGGTTCACATGAACCGGGTCCTTCCTTTATGTCTGTTCCCTTTCCACCCAGGACGCGTCGGGCAGCCCACGTCCTATTGCGTTCGGTACCCCGACGAGTAGTTACGGGTGGGACGAATTCCTGGGCGCTGCAAGGGAACCCACAGTTTATAGCGGTCCGCGCGGTAGTAAGAGACAGAGTAGTCAACCATTGCGCGGGCCACGAAGGCGTGCCGTTGAATCTTGAGTAGCGGGGCGCCTACGTCCACGTTGAGAAGCCGGGCAGTTGACGGTGACGCCGCAGTGGCCTCAATCATGTCCTCACCCCACTCCATCACCAGGCCGAACCGTTCGCTCAGAACGTTGTACAGCGATGTTGGGGGCGCCTCGTCGAGCAGCCCGGGCACCCGATGGGCCGGAATGAAGTTCTCATCTACGCTCATGGGTTCGTTATCAGCCAGCAGAAGACGCCTGAACCGCACCAAGGGCGTGCCCTCGTCCAGTTGCAGCTCCCTGGCGAGGAAAGCACTTGCCGCGATTTGCTCGAAGCTCAGAACCTTTGCAGCAGGCACCATACCGCGACGCTGCATTTCCTCGCTGTAGGAGGTCAACTTCACCTGCAAATCCAGCTTCGGCTTCCTGACAAAGGTTCCAAGACCCACTACCCGCTCTATGACTTCTTCGCCAACCAGAGCATCAATAGCCTGACGGACGGTCATTCTCGCCAATCCGAACCGTTCCGAGAGATCCCGCTCCGAAGGGAGCGCAGAGCCTGGTGGGCAGGACTGGGCGATAAACGTGCGCAGGATCTCACGCAGCTGAACGTAGATGGGAGTGGCGCTGGCACGGTCGATCTCACCGGCGATGCTTGCTGCCTCAGCCACGGCAGGTTTCCAGCAATTGAGTCATGGTTCTAGGATAAATCAGCTTGGCAGGAGGTCTAGACCACCGGCACACAGTGTGGATTGGATCGCGCTGCGGCGGCTACGCTGGTATGGATCATTTTTCAGACGGAGGTTCCGTCGTATCAAAGGAGCTGGGTTGCCGGAGCAGAAAGCCTTCGTAGCCGCTGAAATCGGGCTGCACGCACGTGCGGCCGCTGTATTTGTCCGTGCCGTCACTGATACGGGACTGCCGGTGACCATTCGTAAGCCCAACGGGCTCCCCGTGGACGCCCGCTCCCTTCTGGAGGTCATGACTGAGGATTTTGAACATGGGTGCGAGGTCTTCCTCGCAGTAGCTCCAGATGCACTCAGCGGCGATCAGAGTCTTCCCGAGGCCGAGAGTGCCCTCATGGCTCTTTCCGCCGTCCTGGCGGGCACACAAGCCCACTGATAGCATCTCCAGCTGTGTTGAGGACCGTCGAGACTGACGGAACGTTCCCGCAACATTGAGGACTTAACGACGATGGGCCCCACCAATCGGTGGGGCCCATCGCTGTGTTACCAGTTATCTAGTGGGCGTGATCGCCACGGCTGTACTCGAAGACCCAGCCAACCAAGGCAATCAAGGCGAGGCCACCGGCGACGTAGGTCACCCAGAAGCCAATCGCGAGGCCGAGGAAGCCACCGGCACAAGCCAAGCCAAGAACCAGCGGCCACCAGCTCCAGGGGCTGAAGTGCCCCTGTTCGCCAGCGCCTTCGTGAATTTCTGCGTCGGGCCGGTCTTCGGGTCGCAGGCCGATTCGCTTACCCGTGAATCCGAGGTAGGCACCGATCATGCCGGCAAGTCCGCCTACGAGGAGGATGCCCAGGACACCGACCCACTCATTCCATTCCGTCAGGAAGCCATAGGCGATGGCTACGGGGACGAAGAAGAAGACACCGGCTCCGAAGAGCCACGATTCAATTTTCATTTGCTGACGTCCCTTTGGTCGGCGTTACCCAAGACAGCTGCTGCGGGTGACGGGGCCTCGGCGGTGTGAACCTGCGCCAACTCCGGGTGGTGAAGGTCCAGAGCCGGGCGCTCGGAGCGAATACGGGGCAAGGAGGTGAAGTTGTGGCGCGGCGGCGGGCAGGAAGTTGCCCATTCCAGCGAAGCACCGAAGCCCCACGGGTCGTCCACTTCCACCTTCTTGTTGCTGCGCCAGGTGATGTAGACGTTCCAGAAGAACGGCAGGAGCGAAGCGCCAAGGACGAAGGAGGAAATGGTGGAGAACTGGTTCATCCACGTGAAGTTATCCTGCGGCATGTAGTCGGCGTAACGACGCGGCATACCCTCAACGCCCAACCAGTGCTGGATCAGGAACGTGCCGTGGAAGCCGAGGAACAGCAGCCAGAAGTGGATCTTGCCGAGACGCTCGTTGAGCATCTTGCCGGTCCACTTGGGCCACCAGAAGTAGAACCCTGCGAACATGGCGAACACGACCGTACCGAACACCACGTAGTGGAAGTGGGCTACAACGAAGTACGAGTCCGATACGTGGAAGTCCAACGGCGGCGAGGCCAGGATGATGCCTGTGAGGCCACCGAAGAGGAACGTCACCAGGAAGCCGATGCTCCAGAGCATGGGCGTCTCAAAAGTGATGGAACCCTGCCATAGGGTGCCGATCCAGTTGAAGAACTTCACGCCCGTGGGAACTGCGATGAGCATGGTCATGAAGGCGAAGAACGGCAGCAGCACTGAACCGGTCACATACATGTGGTGGGCCCACACAGTAACGGACAAGGCGGCGATGGCGATCGTTGCGTAGACAAGACCCTTGTAGCCGAAGATCGGCTTGCGGCTGAAGACCGGGAAGATCTCCGAAACAATGCCGAAGAACGGCAGGGCGATGATGTACACCTCGGGGTGACCGAAGAACCAGAACAGGTGCTGCCAAAGGACTGCACCGCCGTTTTCGGGGTCGAAGATGTGGGCACCGAAGCGGCGATCCGCACCGAGTGCGAACAGTGCTGCAGCAAGCGGCGGGAAGGCCATCAGGACCAGGATCGCGGTAACCAGCGTGTTCCAGGTGAAGATGGGCATGCGCCACATGGTCATGCCCGGGGCGCGCATGCAGATGATGGTGGTGATGAAGTTGACGGCACCAAGGATTGTGCCGAAGCCGGAGAGGGCAAGGCCGAAGACCCAAAGGTCACCACCGACGCCGGGACTGAACGTCGTGTTCGACAATGGCGCGTAGGCGAACCAACCAAAGGAGGCAGCACCCTGGGGGGTGATGAATCCGGAAACAGCGATGGTTGAACCAAAGAGGAAGAACCAGAAAGCCAGGGCATTCAGTCGCGGGAATGCAACGTCGGGCGCGCCGATCTGCAGCGGCATGATCACGTTGGCGAAGCCAGCGAACAGAGGCGTAGCGAACATCAGGAGCATCACGGTGCCGTGCATGGTGAACATTTGGTTGTACTGCTCTTTGGTCTGCAGGATCTGCATACCGGGTTCGAACAGTTCAGCACGAATCAGCAGCGCCATGACGCCACCGAGGCAGAAGAACACGAATGACGCAATCAGGTACATGTACCCGATGGTCTTGTGGTCCGTGGAGGTAATCCAGTTGACGACGATGCGTCCCTTGGATTTAGGAACTACGGGAGCTTCTAGGACCCCCGGTGCGGATTGAGTGTACGTAGCCACGTCGCTCCCCTTACTTGGTTTCGTTCAGGTTCGGGTTGCGGTCATATTCCGCACCGAGCAGGCCCGTGTTGCCATCCTGGCGAAGCTTGTCCATGTGGGCCTGGAACTCAGACTCGGAGACAACCTTGACGCGGAAGAGCATTTCGGAGTGGTATTCACCGCAGAGCTCTGCACACTTGCCATCGAAGGTGCCCTCCTTGGTGGGGGTGAACCTGATGTAGTTCGTCTTACCCGGGATCATGTCGCGCTTCTGGAGGAAGGCAGGAACCCAGAATGAGTGGATGACGTCGCGGGAGTTCAGCTCCAGGTCCACGGACTTGCCAACGGGCAAGTACAGGGTGGGGAGGAGTTCCTTGTCGACCTCATTGCCGGTCAGGTGGGCCTGAACGCCGGCCTCGTGGAGGTCTTCATTGATGACCTCGCCCTTTTTGTAGTTGAAGTCCCAAGCCCACTGCTTGCCGCGGACGTCAACAACGACGTCGGCGGGCTGCGAGCGGTCATCGATCGCGCGCTGGTCCTGGTCGGTGAAGTAGAAGAACACCAGCACCATGAACAGCGGGATGGTCAAGTAGAAGACCTCGAGTGGCAGGTTGTAGCTGAGCTGCTTCGGGAAACCCGTGGTGCCCTTGCGGCGGCGGTAAGCAATGATGCACCAGACCAAGAGGCCCCACGTGATAATACCGACTGCCAAGGCGGCGATCCATGAGTTGACCCAGAGGTCCATGATCCGGTCAGTGTGGTTGGTCGTGCCGCGCTCTGTTGGCAGCCAACCCTTCTCTACCTCTGGTGAACATCCGGTCAAAACCAACGCGCCGGCTAGTGCCAAGCCAGTGATCGATGTGATCTTTATGCGTCGGCTGCCGGTTCGGTTCTGCGAACTCACAGACGGCCCTTCCTCTTGTTGCTGTCTCCCGGCAGGCCGAAGGCTCACCGGGCACACTAAAAGTTTTACTACCCGATGTAGAGCTTACCGCTATCACGCGGTTTTCGCGCACATGTCAGCGCCGTGGCTCCGAACGGTTTTAAAGCCGGGCGAAGGGGCGCCGACATGCGGCGATGGCTCACATCAGTGGAATGAATCGCCGCAGGCGCAAGACCCGCCGGCGTTCGGGTTGTCGATGGTGAAGCCCTGCTTCGAAATGGTGTCTTCGAAGTCAATACTTGCGCCACTGAGGTAAGGAACGCTCATCTTGTCCACTACGACCTCAACGCCGTCGTAGTCGCGCACAGCGTCTCCGTCGAGCAGGCGCTCATCGAAGTAAAGCTGGTAGATCAAGCCCGAGCAGCCTCCAGGCTGGACTGCAACGCGCAGCCGAAGGTCCGTGCGCCCTTCCTGTTCGAGGAGGCTGCGGACCTTGCCTGCGGCGACGTCGGTCAGATTGACCTCGTGCGTGGCCAGTTCGTCGTCGTTGGTGACGAGCTGTGCTCCGGTGCTGTTTTCGTTGGTTGCAGTGCTCATTGGCCTACCTTCTTATGAAGCTCCTGGCGGCGGCGCCGGAACGCTGCCTGCCCTTACCCAATTACGTACGGGTTATAACCAATGCTACGTCGCGCAGACACTTAGCTATAACTCCTGACGTAACCACAGACAGCATTTCGTTGTTCCCGGCGCGCCGTGGGGGGCGTTACTCCACCAAGCCCTCGGCGTTGAGCCGGGCCAGCATCAGGGCTTCGGCCAACACGGCATGCTGGAAGTCTCCGATGTGCAACGATTCGTTGGCACTGTGCGCGCGGGAATCGGGGTCCTCCACACCTGTCACGAGGATCTGGACGTCCGGGTACATCTCCAAGAGGTCTGCGATGAACGGAATGGAGCCTCCGATGCCCATTTCCACGGGCTTGACGCCCCAGGACTCCCCCAGCGCCCACAGTGCCACCCGCGCCGCAGCGGAAGTCGTATCGGTGGAAAAGGCATTGCCCCTCTCCCCCGGCGTGAACGTCACCTTTGCACCAAAGGGCGCATTGGCTTCAACGTGCTGCTTAAGGGCAGCCATTGCTGCTTCGGGATCCTGGCCCGGAGCCAACCGCATGCTGAATTTTGCACGGGCCGTAGGTATGAGGGTGTTCGAGGCGACATCCACGGCCGGGACGTCCATACCGATGATGGACAGTGCAGGTTTGGTCCATAAGCGGGAGGCGATAGTTCCGCTCCCGGCGAGCCTCACGCCGTCGAGCACTGAAGCATCGGCACGGTAGTCCGCTTCGGTGAGGTCAACGTCCACTTCATCCCGGCCCACGAGGCCGGCAACCGCCACGTTCCCGTCGTCGTCATGAAGTGTGGCAATGAGTCGCGACAAGAGAGTAGGGGCATCGAGCACCGGGCCGCCGAACATTCCCGAGTGGACGGCATGCTCCAGGACACGCACCTCGAAGGTTCCGTCCACCAAACCACGCAGGCTGGTGGTCAGGGCGGGAACACCCACTTTCCAGTTACTGGAGTCCGCAACAACAATCACATCCGCCCGGAGAAGTTCCTGGTGCTCCTCCAGGAATGTCCGGAACGTGGGCGACCCCGCTTCTTCCTCACCCTCGAAGAAGAAGGTCACACCGAGCCCGAAATCCTCCCCCAGGACCTTAGTAACGGCACTGTATGCGGCAAGGTGCGCCATGATTCCTGCTTTGTCGTCGGCGGCGCCCCGGCCGTACAACCGACCGTCACGCTCTTGGGCGACAAACGGTTCAGAGTCCCAGAGGCTTCCGTCTCCTGGCGGCTGGACGTCATGGTGCGCGTAGAGCAGGATGGTCGGCTTGCCTTTGGCGGCTGGTCGACGCGCGACGACGGCAGGACCACCGGGCGTTCCGTCGGACTTGTTGCAGCGAAGGATGCGGACGTCGTCCATGCCGGCCTCCCTCACCAAGGTAGCCACGGCGTCGGCGCTTCGATCCAGTTCCCGGGGATCAAAGCTTGGCCATGCAATCCCCGGGATACCCACCAGTTCTTTAAGTGACGAGAGTGTCGTATCGAAGGAGTCGTTGACCGCCATGGTCAATGTCTCCACTGGGGTGGAGCCTGAGTGCCCTTGCTTGTTCTGCGGGATCTCCGCATGTGCTGAAGTCATGGGCCACACTTTACCGCCGGGGATTCTCCCGCCGTCGCAAGTGCACCCCCGCCACGGGCTTCAAGCCGGGGCACAGGGCTCCAGCAACCGGACAGGTAACGTGCGCCACCTTCTTGAGGGGTATTCTGTATGGGTGTTCGGACGCAAAAAGGAAGAGCCCAGCGCTCAATCAGTAGTAGATCAGGCCTACGCCACCGCACCGGAGTCCGGTGCGGGAAAAGGCGCCCCAACGCCCAAGCGGAAGGACCAGGAAGCGGCCCGCAAGCGCCCTCTGGTTCCCAACGACCGTAAGGCCTCCAAGGCAGCGGAAAGGGTAGCCATCCAGGACCAGCGGCAGAAGATGCGGCAGGCCCTCGATACGGGTGACGAGAGGTTCCTCCCCCTTCGCGACAAGGGACCTCAAAAGCGTTACACGCGTGACTACGTGGACGCACGCTTCAGCTTGGGCGAATACCTCATGTTCGGAGCACTGCTGTTCGTCGTAATTTCTTTGATCATTCCGCCCACCAGCGCCGGCATCAGCTACGTCCTTATTGGGTTCTGGATCATGTTCCTCGCTGTCTTTGTGGACGTCTTCATCCTGTCGCGCAAGCTTCGCAAGCGTCTCACCGAGAAGTTCGGCGAAGTGGAACGGGGCTCCATCTGGTACGGGTGCATGCGTGCCCTCCAGTTCCGCAAGCTCCGCCTTCCCAAACCTCAGGTAAAGCGCGGCCAGTACCCCGCCTAGGCGCCGAAAACACCGGCACCCCAACCCTTACATTCAAAAAGACCCCGGACCACTGGTCCGGGGTCTTTTTGTAACCCGTATCAGCGGCCTGCCCTCTGACGAAGTTTCACGAGGCCCTTGTTGATGCGCGAAGCCCAAAACGGTCCTTCATAGAGGAAGGCTGTATATCCCTGCACCAAAGTCGCGCCAGCATCCAAGCGGTCCTGAACATCCTGCGCCGTCTCCACTCCACCTACCGCAACGAGCACGAGCCGGTCCCCCACAGCGTCCTTGAGCCTGCGCAAAACTTCCAGGGAGCGCCGCTTCAGGGGTGCTCCCGACAAGCCGCCCGCACCCAGGGACTCCACCTTCGCGGCGTCAGAGACGAGCCCATCACGGGAAATCGTGGTGTTAGTGGCAATAATCCCATCGAGCTTCAGGTCCAGCGCAAGGCGCGCGACGTCGTCGACATCCTCATCGGAGAGGTCCGGCGCGATCTTGACCAGAAGGGGAACATGCCGGCCGGCGGCTTCGTCGGCAGCATCGCCAACAGCCCGCAGCAATGGACGCAGCGTCTCCACATTCTGCAGCAAGCGCAGCCCCGGCGTATTCGGAGAACTAACGTTGACCACTAGGTAGTCGGCTGCCGGCGCCAGGCTACGTGCACTCACCAAGTAGTCCTCGGTGGCGTCGTCGAGCTCAACCAGCTTGGTCTTGCCGATGTTCACTCCAATAACCGGGCGGACGTCGGGGTGTTGCCGCTGCAACGCGGCCCGTGCTGACTTGAGTCTCGGAGCGACTGCTGCGGCGCCGTCGTTGTTGAATCCCATGCGGTTAATAACCGCTTTGTCCTCAATCAAACGGAACAGGCGGGGCTTTTCATTGCCCGGCTGCGCTTGGCCTGTAATGGTCCCCACCTCCACATGACCGAATCCGAGCTCGGACAAGGCTTCAATGCCGTGACCCTCCTTGTCGAAGCCTGCTGCAAGGCCGAACGGTGACGGAAAAGTGAGCCCCAGCGCCTCCGTCCGCAGGGAAGCATCAGGAGCGGTAATCCTGGAGAGAATCCGCCCGGCACCGGATCGGTGGGCCGCCCGGATTCCTTGGAAGCCGATCTTGTGGGCCTTCTCGGCATCCATCCAGGAGAAGGCCAACTTGAAGAATGTGGGGTAAACACGCATGGTCCTAGTTTTCCCGCTTACTGACAACTCACCAAACCCGTGACCCAGCCTGCCGCTGGCATGTAGGCATGCCGCTGGCAAATCGTGACGCAGATCATGGAGGCCAAAGGGTCGCTGCCGACGGCAAGACGGTGGCTGTGCTCGACCACGATGAAAGCGACTTTCCTCGGCGGCTGCCTCTTGACCGGCAGGGCCGCGGGCCGGGAAGCCGCCGCCAGTGTCTAAGCTAAAGCCATGGAGTGGACGGCTGACATCCTTGGAACCGACTTCCAATCCTGCAGGGTTGACGCCCCAGGGCCGGATGGCGTGGTGCGGCGCGCCACCTTGATTCGGCACAGGGTCCAGCCCAAGGACCAAATTGACAATGACACCTACCCAGCTCCGAAGCGCCACGGTGCCGTACTTTTCCTGCACGGTTGGAGTGATTACTTCTTCAATACTGAGCTGGCCCACTTCTGGGCACAGCAAGGTTATGACTTCTACGCCTTGGATATGCACAACCACGGCCGGAGCCTACAGGCCGATATGCCCGGTGGCTACGTGGCCGACCTGGGCGACTACGATGGCGAGATTGAGAAGGCCATCGAAATCATTGGCCACGATCACGCTGCCTCCTCATCCGGAAGCCTGACCCTGATGGGACATTCAACCGGAGGACTGGTTGCAGCGCTTTGGGCCAGCCGCCACCCGGACGACATCCAATACCTGATTCTCGATAGTCCATGGCTGGAGATGCACGGTAGTTCATTGGTGCGCCGCGCCGCGCAAGCCATGGTGTCGCCGATCGCAAAGATCCGCCCGGAGATGGTTTTGAGGTTGCCGGAGCGGGGCTTCTACTTCCGGAGCATCAGCAGCACTGCTGAAGGGGAATGGACCCTGGATGAGAACTATCGGCCCCCGCTCGCTTTCCCCGTCCGGGCAGGTTGGTTGAGCGCTGTGTTCGCTGGCCATTCTCAAGTTGCCCGTGGCTTGAAGCTGGAGATGCCTGTCCTTGTGCTGACTTCCACCACCAGCGCCAATGGCATGGTCTGGCAGGAGTCGATGCGCCGATCGGACGCCGTCCTGGACGTCAGCGTCATCGCACTGCGGGCGATGGCCCTGGGCCGGACCGTTACCTTGGAACGCATCGACGGAGCCCTCCATGACGTCTTCCTTTCAGCTCCTGCCGTGAGGAAGGACGCCTATTCACGGCTGGCCCGGTGGGTCAACGGATTTATGGACAAACAATGAGCCGGATCGGCGGCGGGAAGGGGACGCATGACAAGCACGGAGGAGTCGGTTTCACTATGGCAGCCCGACGTCCTTGGCCAAGGCTACGAGCGCAGGGATTTGCCCTTGACGGCCGACGATGAGGGGCCAGTAAAGGCAACCCTCATCAGGCATGCCCCGCCCACGGCCCATCCGTCAGAGCAGGGCGTGCTTGACTTCCTGGCTTCCTTTAGCAGGCGCAGACGACGCCCAGCCCCATCTGATCCCGGCGGAGCCCCGAAGGTGGTCCTCTACCTGCACGGCTGGGCGGACTACTTTCTACAGACGGAACTGGCCGAGTACCTCACGGCGTCGGGATTTCACTTCTATGCCCTGGACCTCCGGAAATTCGGCCGCAGCCTGCTACCGGGTCAGACACCCGGCTACACATCCGATCTTGGCGTTTACGACGAAGACCTCGCCGCAGCATTTCGTGAGATCGAACGGGATGTAGCCACACGGACCAATAACGCGATGCCTCCCACTATCCACCTGCTCGCCCATTCCTTGGGCGGCTTGATCGCGGCCCTTTGGGCCGACCGTAATCCCGGTCGGGTGGGAACGTTGGTCCTGAATTCTCCATGGTTGGAACTGCAGGGAAGCAGCCTCGTCCGAAGTATCGCCATGCATCTGGTGGAACCCTTTGCCCGGACCGATCCAAAACGTCCTTTCAGGTTCCCGGAAATGCCTGCATATTGGGAAAGTGTCAGCAACGAGGCGCATGGCGAGTGGATGCTGGATCCGGTATGGCGTCCGCGGGCTTCGTTCCCTATCCGGGCCGGATGGACAAAAGCAGTTCTGGCGGGCCACGCCGCAGTGGAGCGCAAGCTCAACATAGACGCCCCGGTGCTGGTGCTTTTGTCCGGGAGGACCAGGATCCAGGCCGAATGGACTGCCGACCTCATGCGTGCCGATGCCGTCATCGACGTTGAAGAAACGTCGCGGCGGGCGCTTGGACTTGCCCGGAGGACTGCCGTTTTCCGCTATCCCGGCGCCCTGCACGACGTGTTTCTGTCACGGCGAACAGTCCGCCAACAGGCCTACCGTGACGTTGCCGTGTGGCTGGCGGCCTATCCGTACTGAGTTAACGTGCGTGTGCTATTTGACAGCGGGTGCCGCGTCCACGGCACCTCCGTAGCGCCGGTCGCGTTTGGCATAAATTTCGACGGCGTCCCAAAGAGTCCGCCGATCCACGTCCGGCCATAACGTGTCCATGAAGACGAACTCAGCGTAAGCCGACTGCCACAGGAGGAAGTTGGATAGCCTCTGCTCTCCCGAACTACGCAGGAAGAGATCCACATCGGGAAGGTCTGGCTCGTCCAGGTACTTTTGAATAGTCTTCTCCGACACCGACCCCGGTTTCAACCGGCCGGCGGCGACGTCGTGCGCAATGGCGGAAACGGCGTCGGCAATTTCTGCACGTCCACCGTAATTAACACACATGGTCAGCGTGCAGGTGTCATTGGCTCGCGTGTAGTCCTCTGCCTCTTCCAGCTCCTTGATGACCGATCCCCAGAGACGGGGCCGGCGGCCAGCCCAACGGATGCGGACACCCCACTCATCCAGTTGGTTGCGTTGGCGGCGTAGTACATCCTTGTTAAATCCCATGAGGAATCGAACTTCTTCCGGTGACCGGCGCCAGTTCTCGGTGGAGAACGCATACACGCTGACGTACTTGATCCCGAGTTCGATCGCTCCTGCCATGACGTCCAAAAGCGCTGGCTCGCCGGCCTTATGTCCCTCTATCCGAGGGAGGCCTCGCTGATTAGCCCAACGCCCGTTGCCGTCCATGACTATGGCGACGTGCTGCGGAATGAGCTCACTTGGAATACTCGGCGGCAGGGCCCCGGAAGGGTGTCCATAAGGGGCAACCACGGGGGCAGTCCTTGCCGCTGTTGACTTACTCTTCTTTCCAAGTACCACTGTCAGCTTCGCTCCACGTGTTTGAGTGATTTGAGGGCCCGTTCAAGATGCCACTGGAGGTAACTGGCCACCAAGCCGGCAGCCTCCCGCCTGTGCCGCGGATCCGAAGCATCAGCGACGCCCCAGTTACCAGTTAGCAGGGCCCCCAGTAACAGCACTGTCTCCGGCGCCGGGGCTGGAGAACCGGGGGGCCTGCAGTCGCTGCACACCATGCCGCCAATTGGGGCGGCAAAAGCTGTATGAGGACCGGGACGGCCACAACGCGCACAATCAGTGAAGCTGGGCGCCCAGCCACCGGTGGCCAACGCCCGTAGCAGATAGGAATCAAGAATGAGCTCGGGTGGATGGTCCGACCGGCTCAAGGCAGCCAGCGCACCAACCAGCAGATTATATTGGGCGGTCCCTGATTCGGTATCAGCATCCGTGAGCTTCTCGGCAGTCTCCGTCATGGCTGCGGCCACAGTGAACCGCCCATAGTCCGCCGCGATACTACTTCCGTACGCGCCCTTCGCCACGGCCTGTGTCACAATGTCCAAGGTCCGGCCCGAGACTAGTTGCAGGTCCGCCACCATAAAGGGCTCCAGCCGCGCCCCAAAGCGGCTACTGGTCCTGCGAACACCCTTGGCAACGGCACGAACCTGGCCATGGTGCTTGGTCAGCAAGGTGATGATTCGATCCGCCTCACCCAGCTTATGGGTACGAAGCACCACGGCATCGTCCCGATAGGACCGCGCTGCAAACGACGGATTGGCCACAACTCATCTTCCCACTATGCCTGGTCCGGAAGTGTTCGCCGGACCGTGTGGTGACGGTATTTCCCGTCACCACACGGTGGGCTTAGGCCTGGGCGTCCCGGACGGCCCGGTTCACTGCCGAGATCAGGGCCTTGAGGGAGGACGTGGTGGTGCTGGGGTCAATTCCGACACCCCACAAAACGCGCTCTCCGACAGCACATTCAACGTACGCCGCAGCACTGGCACTGCCGCCTTCGGACAGGGCGTGCTCGCTGTAATCGAGCACCCGCACGTCAACACCGTCGTGGTGCAGTATGTCCAACAGGGCCGCGATGGGACCGTTGCCGTGGCCGGTGCGGCGGACTTCGACGCCGTCAATCCTGAGGTTTGCATTCATGGTCATGGCGCCGGTTTCATCCGTCTCGGTGCTCACGCTACCCAGCCCATAGCGCCCCCACTGAGCCTGCTCTTCTTCCGAGGGCAAGTACTCATCCTGGAAGATCTGCCACAGCTGGGCACCGCTGACCTCGCCACCCACGGCGTCGGTACGGCGCTGGATGACTCCGGAGAACTCGATCTGTGCCCGGCGGGGCAGATCCAGGTTGTGCTCGTTCTTCAGCAGGTATGCCACGCCGCCCTTGCCGGACTGCGAGTTAACCCGGATAACAGCTTCATAGCTGCGGCCGAGGTCCTTTGGGTCGATGGGCAGGTACGGAACCTGCCAGGTGAAGTCGTCAACCGACTTCCCGGCAGCAGCAGCGTCCTTCTCGAGCGCCTCAAAGCCCTTCTTGATGGCATCCTGGTGTGAGCCGGAGAAGGCGGTAAAGACGAGGTCGCCACCGTAGGGCGAACGCTCCGGAACCGGCAACTGGTTGCAGTACTCCACAGTGCGGCGTATCTCATCAATATCCGAGAAATCGATCATGGGGTCTACACCCTGCACGAACATGTTCAGCCCCAGCGTCACCAAGTCGACATTGCCGGTACGTTCGCCGTTGCCGAACAAGCAACCTTCAATGCGGTCTGCGCCTGCCAGGTAACCCAGCTCAGCTGCAGCTACGCCCGTGCCACGGTCGTTGTGCGGGTGGAGGGAGATGATGATTCCCTCGCGGGGGTGCAGGTTCCTGTGCATCCACTCAATGGAGTCTGCATAGACGTTGGGCGTTGCCATTTCCACCGTGGCCGGCAGGTTGATGATGACCTGCTTGTCGGCCGATGCCTCAAAGACATCCGCAATGGCGTTGCACACGCGGGCGGCATACTCGAGTTCTGTTCCCGTGAATGACTCCGGTGAGTACTCATACGTGATGTGCGTGTCTGTCAGGGTCTCTTCATACTTCTTGCACAGACGCGCGCCCTGCAGCGCAATATCCAGAATGCCGTCTTCGTCCTGGTTGAATACAACGCGACGCTGCAATACGGACGTGGAGTTGTACAGGTGCACGATAGCCTGCTTGGCGCCGACCAGGGATTCGTAGGTGCGTTCAATCAGGTGTTCACGCGCCTGCGTCAGAACCTGGATGGTGACGTCGTCCGGAATATGGCCGCCCTCGATGAGCTGGCGAACAAAGTCGAAGTCAGTCTGCGACGCTGAGGGGAACCCGACCTCGATTTCCTTATAGCCCATCTTGACGAGCAGCTGGAACATCTTCAGCTTGCGTGCGGGGCTCATGGGGTCGATCAGTGCCTGGTTGCCATCGCGCAGGTCAACTGCGCACCAACGCGGAGCCTTGGTGATGACCTTGTCCGGCCAAGTGCGGTCCGGGACCTCGACGGTGATCTGATCCTGGAACGGCAGGTAACGGTGAATCGGCATACCGGAGGGCTTTTGTGCATTACGCATGACGTGTGGCCTTTTCTCTAAGAACTAAATGAAAGCTTAGCCGGACACAACGGAACTCCGCGGCGAGGATGGCCCAGCGTCAGATAGCTTTCAGGCCTCGCCGCGGCAGCTAAGAAGAAGCATCGCCGTACGCACAAATTCACACTAACACGATGCGTATGATGACAGTGCAACACCTCATGCAACGTCCACTATGCAGACGCCGCGACGGTGGAAACGCCGACTGCAGTGTCCACACAAGGAGCCACAGTGCCACAGTCGGGGATCTCTCTTTCCAACATCGATCACAGCGTCCGGCCCCAGGACGACCTCTACCAGCACGTCAATGGTGCGTGGCTCAACAGCACAACGATTCCGGACGACAGGCCGCTTGAAGGCACTTTCACGGCTTTGCGGGATGGCGCGGAGCTGGCCGTGAAGGCGATTATCGAAGAGGCAGCCGCCAAAGGCGGGGCAGCCACCGGCGTCGAGCAGAAAGTTGGCGGACTCTACGCCAGCTTCATGGACGAAGAAGCAGCCGAGGCGAAAGGGATGGAGCCCGTGCGAGACCGCCTGGACGAGGTTCGCGAGGTGGAGTCCCCCGCGGAACTGGCTGCCCTGATCGGACGATTGTTCCGCTCGGACGTCTCCGGGCTCTTCTCGATCTACCCCGCACCGGACGCAGGCAACCCTGAACGCATTCTCCTGTATATCGGACAAGGGGGCTTGGGATTGCCGGACGAGTCCTACTACCGTGAAGAAAAGTTCGCGGCCATCGTCGCGGCCTATGGCGACTACATTTCCAAGCTGTTCAACCTCGCTGGCATCCCCGACGCGCAAGCTGCCTCCCAACGCATCGTCGCACTCGAAACCGCCTTGGCATCCCATCACTGGGACAACGTCACACTGCGGGATCCCCAGAAGACCTATAACCTCAAGACCGCGGCTGAAGCCGTGGAACTGTTCCCCCGGCTCGACACCTGGTTCCAGGCTGCAAGGGTGGAACCAGCCAAGCGCAGTGAAATTGTGGTGAGCACTCCGGACTTCTTTGCGGGCGCGGCAGGTCTGCTGGAGTCCGAGCCCTTGGAAACCTGGAAGGAGTGGCTGACCCTCCGGGTTCTCAGTTCGGCGGCGCCCTATCTTTCGTCCGCGTTCGTTGCCACGAACTTCGACTTTTACGGCACCACGCTCAGCGGTACGCCGCAGAACAAGGAGCGGTGGAAGCGCGGGGTGGCCGTCGTCGAAGCGGCCCTCGGCGAGGCAGTCGGCCAGATCTACGTTGAGCGGCACTTCCCTGCCGGACACAAGGCAAGGATGGAGACCCTGGTATCAAACCTGATCGAAGCTTATCGGGAAAGCATCTCGTCCCTTGGCTGGATGGGCGAGGAGACCAAGAAAGAGGCACTGAAGAAACTGGACGCGTTCCGTCCGAAGATCGGTTTCCCGGACAAATGGATCGATTACTCTGCTGTGGAAATTGACCCGACGGACCTCCTCGGCAACGTCGAGCGGGCGCATGATGCCGATGTGGACAGGCACCTGGATGAAATCGGTAAGCCCGTTGATCTGACGAAGTGGCTTATGACACCGCAGACGGTAAATGCTTATTACCATCCAATGCTTAACGAGATCGTCTTCCCGGCAGCTATCCTTCAGCCTCCCTTCTTCAACGCAGACGCGGATGACGCTGTGAACTATGGCGGCATCGGCGCGGTGATCGGTCACGAAATCGGCCATGGTTTCGACGACCAAGGGTCCCAGTTTGATGGCAGCGGCGCGCTACGCAATTGGTGGACGGAGGACGACCGTACAGCATTCGAAGCCCTGACCGCGAAACTGGTTGCCCAGTACGACGCCCTGTCCCCGTACGCTGCGCCCGACCATAAGGTCAACGGCAAGCTGACTCTGGGCGAGAACATCGGCGACCTCGGAGGCCTCACTATTGCCTATAAGGCCTATCTCCTGAGCCTGAGCGGGGAGGAGCCGGAGGTCCTTGACGGCTTCACGGGCTTCCAGCGGTTCTTCATGTCGTGGGCTGCAGGTTGGCGCCAGGTGATCCGCACCGAAGAAGCGATCCGGAGACTGGCTACGGACCCCCACTCCCCCAACGAATTCCGCACCAACGCCATAGCCCGCAACCTTGACGCCTTCCATGAAGCGTTCGCCGTGACGGAAGCCGATGGCATGTGGATGGAACCCGGGGAACGCGTCAGCATCTGGTAGTACCCGCAAGCACAACGGCCGGCCAGTTGAACAACTGGCCGGCCGTTGCTGTGTTCTGCCCTAGGCAGGGGGCCTACTACTGGTCGATGTAGAGGGGATTCACCTGTTGGCACACGGCATCACTGGCCGTTTGATTGACAACATCCGACGGGACGGAGGCGGCACCGTACGCGGTTCCGGTGCCGAAATCCGTGCCAACGTACAACTGCACGCCCGCGACACCCGGGGCTTCCTGGACCTGGGCGGCCGGAATGCCGAACAGTGTGGCCACGTCGGCGGCCACGTCCGCAAAACCCGGTCCGTAGTAAAGCACGGTCTGATCCACAGGATTTGCCAGGTAGGACACTGTCTGCGCAAATCCGTTGCCCGTGAGCACGGTCATGAGCTCCTGTGCCCGGGTAGCGACGCCGCTGCCGTTGGCAACGGCCACCGGCTGTATCGCTTTGTCGTAGGCGGGTACGGCAGGCGTGGTGGCCGTTGGCTGAGGAGCCGGGCTTTCGCTGGGTGCTGGAGTGGACGTCGCGCCGGGTGTTGTGAGGTCGAGGTCTGCACGAAGTGCTGCGAAAAGCTGTGAAGCCTGGGGCTCGACGAGTTCCAACCTGTTGGGGTCAGCCGCCGCCGCCTGTGTTGGCACAGCCACGAACGCCACCTTGGAAACGTCGATATCCTTGAGCCGGCCGCCAATGGTCAATAGCGAAGGAACTGACGCAAGGCCCTCGTCTACTGTCAGGTTCTGCGTGACCACATCCGCGATCTGCAACAGCCGCTGCGGGTTGCCCAAAGTTCCCTCGTCCTTGAGCTTCCGGGTGAGGGATGAGAGGAAGGCCTGCTGGCCCTTGATGCGACCGAGGTCGCCTCCGTCACCGAAAGCGTGCCTGGTCCGGAGGAATGCCAAAGCCTGTTCGCCTTCCACCAGGGAATCACCCTTGGCCAGGCGGAGCCGGGAATCCGGGTCAAAGACCGGATCACTGACACAGACGTTGACGCCGCCCACAGCGTGGGAGAGCTCCTTGACGGCGTTGAAATCCGCCATCATGAAGTGGTCAATTTCCAAACCGGTCAACTGATTGACAGTATCCACGGCGCAGCCGATACCGGCCTCCGCCATGGCTTCATTGATCATCACGCCACTACGGGCGGGAAACGTCTGGTTATTGGTGCGGTCCGTGCACTGCGGCACGTCCACCAACAGGTCTCGCGGGAAACTCAGGACGTTGACGCGTTTGTTGTCCGCGGAGATATCCAGGAGCATCATGACATCGGAGTGCCCATAGCCGGTGGAGTCTTCAGTGCTGCCGTATTCGGCGTTCTTCCCATCACGGGTATCGGAGCCAAGGATCAGGATCTGCAGGCGGTCCGTCTTGTCATCGACCAGCGGATCACCGGCATTGCGTGTCTCGCCCGCACTCAAGGGAGCCTTGGTGATGTTGGTCTGCAACCGGATAAACCAAAAAGCAGCAAAGGCAACGCCTGCAACCAATGCGACGGAGACCACGCCGGTCACGATTTTCAACCACAGCGGCAGGCCTTTGGGCGCCTTCATATGGCGGGGAGTACCGTCGGCATCCTCTCCATGGCGTGCCCCACCGGGGACAGCGGTGCCGGTGCCCTGTGGGCGGGCGTCACGACGTCGCACTATTTGGTTTACCTTTCATCAAACAGCTGGATCCCCGCAATCATAGTTGGCGTTTCTGGGAAGTTCCTTATCGGCCCTGAAGCCACGCCGGATCCAGTGATGCTCATTAGAACCCGAGCTTGACCAGTTGCTTGGGATCGCGCTGCCAGTCTTTAGCTACTTTTACGTGGAGATCAAGGTAAATCCGAGTACCTAGCAGCGTTTCAATGCCCTTGCGGGCGTTGGTTCCCACCTCGCGCAAACGGCTTCCCCCCTTGCCGATAATGATGGCCTTCTGCGAAGGACGCTCGACATAAAGATTCACTCGAACATCCAACAGCGGGTTGTCCTCGGTCCGGCCTTCGCGGGGAACGATCTCCTCCACCACCACTGCCAGTGAGTGCGGAAGTTCATCACGGACTCCCTCAAGGGCCGCTTCGCGAATCAGCTCGGCGATCATCACGGCCTCAGGCTCGTCAGTCAGCTCGCCATCGGGATAAAGCGGCGGCGACGACGGCATATGGCTGATCAGCACATCTGCCACAGTTGATACCTGGAAACCATCGGCAGCAGAAACTGGCACGATGTCAGCCCAGCCTTGCTCACCCAGGACATCGCGTCCCAATGCGGCGACGGCGAGCAGTTGCTCCGTCAACGCCTGACGGTCCACAAGGTCCGTTTTAGTCACCAGCGCCACGATCGGCTTACGTCCGACGGCGGCCAGTTGCGCCGCGATGTATTTGTCGCCGGGGCCGATTTTTTCGTTCGCCGGCAGGCAGAATCCAATGGCATCGACTTCCGCCAAGGTATCTGCCACAAGCTCATTGAGACGCTTCCCCAGGAGGGTCCGGGGACGGTGGAGGCCCGGCGTGTCCACAAGGATCAGTTGGGCATCATCGCGGTGAACGATACCGCGGATCGTGTGACGTGTAGTCTGCGGCTTGGCCGAGGTGATGGCAACCTTCTGGCCAACCAATGCATTAGTCAGAGTCGACTTTCCCGCGTTGGGTCGGCCGACAAGCACCGAGAAGCCAGCGTGGAAGCCACCGAAATCGGCATCGGCATCGAATTTCTTATTTTGCTTGCTCACGTGGAACTCCCTGTTGCGTTGAGTCGGCGTCATCGAGTAGGTCTTCAAAGTCAGTGTCTTCCTTTGGCATGGCTGCCGCAATGATGTGGCTGACCCTGTTTCGGCGACCCTCCAGCCTATCTGCCCGGAGCGATATACCGTTCACTTCAACGGAACTCCCAACAATGGGAACCTGGCCAAGGGCTTTCGCGAGGAGGCCACCTACCGTATCCACTTCGTCGTCGTCGAGATCGATGTCGAACAACTCGCCAAGGTCATCGATGCTCATACGGGCGCTCACGCGGTACGTGCCATCGCCGAGGTCGACGGCTTCCTCGGCGGCGGCGTCGTATTCATCCACAATCTCGCCAACGATCTCTTCTATGAGGTCCTCAAGGGTGACCAGTCCGGCGGTGCCGCCGTACTCGTCGATCACGATCGCTACGTGTGTGGACTCCTTTTGCAGTTCCCTCAGGAGGTCGCTCACTGGCTTGGACTCCGGAACATAACGGACATCCCTTGCAAGTGAGTCAACATCATGGGCTTGCAGTCCCGGTTCGCTGCGATGCATGGCTGCGGCTACGTCCTTGAGGTAAAGAATTCCACGGATTTGATCCGTGTTCTCACCAATGACCGGGATCCTTGAATAGCCCGACCGCAGGAAAAGGCCCATTGCAGTCTCGAGGTCCGAGCCCGTACCGATGCTGACAATGTCCGTGCGGGGAACCATCACGGAACGCACCAAAGTGTCGCCGAAGTCGAAGACTGAATGAATGAGTTCGGCCTCATTGTCTTCGATCATGTCCGACTCCGCGGCTCGATCCACGAACTCACGGAACTCTTCTTCGCTGACGAAGGCGTCGTCACCGCTCGGGGCGCCGGGCGCAACTGCCTGCCCCAAGGCCACCAGCCAGCCGGGGATGGGGCCCAATATCCAGCACAGGAACCGGATCAGCGGTGCAGTGAAGCGAACGACGGGACCGGAGTGTGCCCTGCCCAACTGCCTGGGCGACACACCCACCAGAACGAAGCCAATCACCGCCATGATGCCCGTTGCTGCGAGCCCGGCGAGCCATACGTTGTCCAGCAAACTGTGCAGGACCACGGCGACGGCAACCGCTGCCGCCATCTCGAACCACACGCGCCAAAAGCGCAGGGCGCGCATGTGTGCAATCGGGTTCTTGAGAATGCCCCCCAGCGCTTTGCCCTTGCTGCGGACTATTGATTGTTCGGCCTCATGCCGGGGCAGGAAGTTGAACGCAGCCTCGGCTGCGGTCAGCAGTGCGACGAAGCTAAGGAAAACCAGCGCCATGCCGACCAGGATGATCGAGGTCACTGCATGGTCTCCATGGGGGCATCCTTGCCCAGGAATTCAGACAGCAGTTCCCGCTGCAAGCCGAACATCTCTTCCTTTTCCTCCGGCTCCGCATGGTCAAAACCAAGCAGGTGGAGGATGCCATGGGTGGTCAGGAGAAGCATCTCATCCTGTGTGGCATGCCCGGCGTTGCGTGCCTGCACCTCGGCCACCTGCGGGCAGATGGCGATGTCACCCAGCATGCCCTGGGGCGTGGGCTTGTCAGGAGTGCCCGGCGTCAATTCGTCCATCGGTACCGACAACACGTCCGTGGCACCGGGCTCGTCCATGAGTTCGATGTGCAGCTTTTCCATGGCTGGTTCGTCGACAAGGAGAATGGACAGTTCGGCCTGGGGGTGGATGTACAGACGCTCAAAGATGAAGCGCGACAACGTCACCAGCTGCGCTTCGTCCACCGCTACACCGGACTCGTTGTTTACTTCAATGCTCATTTGCGTTCTCCACGTTGGTACTGTGCGCCTGCGGCGTCGAGGCGGTGTGCGTCGTCCCATGTGCTGTAGGCAGAGACGATGTCGGCAACCAAGCGGTGCCGCACCACGTCAGCGGCCTCCAGGATGGAGAAATTGACGTCGTCAATCCCCTTCAGGATCTCCCTGACGATCCGCAGGCCCGATGTTGAACCGGAAGGCAGGTCAATCTGGGTGACATCCCCGGTGACCACCATTTTGGATCCGAAACCGAGTCGGGTCAGGAACATCTTCATCTGCTCCGGAGTGGTGTTCTGCGCCTCATCGAGAATGATGAAGGCGTCGTTCAACGTCCGCCCTCGCATGTAGGCCAAAGGAGCGACCTCGATGGTCCCCGCAGCCATCAAACGCGGGATGGATTCAGGATCCATCATGTCGTGCAAAGCGTCATACAGCGGGCGAAGATAGGGGTCGATTTTGTCGCTCAGCGTACCGGGGAGGAAGCCCAGCCTCTCCCCCGCTTCCACCGCGGGCCGGGTCAGGATGATCCGGCTGACTTCCTTCGTCTGCAGGGCCTGCACTGCTTTGGCCATTGCCAGGTACGTCTTTCCAGTACCTGCCGGACCAATTCCAAAAATCACGGTGTTGTCGTCAATGGCATCAACATAGTTCTTCTGGTTCAGCGTCTTCGGCCGTATGGTCTTACCCCTGCTGGACAGGATGTTGTGCGTCAGGACATCCGCCGGATTCTGCACGGACTGCGTCCTCAACAGGGATACGAGCTGCTGCAGGATGTCCGGAGTGACCACCGTCCCCTTCGCCACGAGCCCCCGGACTTCCTCCAAAAGACGCATGATACGAGGAATGACTGTGGATGGCCCGGTCATGGAGAGTTCGTTGCCACGGACGTGGAAATTGACGTCCTGGAACTGTTCCTCGATGTATCGCAAGGCTTCGTCGTGGCTGCCCAACGAGTGAACCATCTGGTCGGAGTTGTCGAACGTGACAACTTCCGTGCGCGTACCCGGTAGTGTGTGCGGGAACTCGGTGGGCGGCTGGTTGCCGTTTCCGGTCCTGAGCCGCCCGTTCAAAGATTCACTCATAGTGCTGGCCTTAGGGCCTTTTCTCCTCCGGTTGGGTCGTATTAACGCCATCGATTCGACATTCGTGGCCGCTGAAAGACGCCCGCCCGGATGCCGGAATGTCTTCAATCCTACGCCAGCCCGGCCCGCGGGGAACCTCGAAGGACGGCATCATCAGGGCCTGCCCCGTCATGTCATACATTTTGTCTCAACTCTGCATCAAGCCGGTATCAATCATGTTTCAGTTGGCGCTTGGCAGCCCGATCCCGGCCGACCGCCGTCGACGATGTGCCAAGCTGGCATAGCGGGTGGGATCAGCACCCTGCGGTCCGGCCCGGTGGCTGCGGCCGCCAAGAGACACGTTAAGGCAGGAAGCCCATCACGAAGCCAGTAATCGTCGGGGATGGCGCGCGCAGGCGGACGAGGTCCGTCATCGCCGTGCCAGCGATGTTTGCTGTCCTTCTGCTGACCGGTTGCATCGCCAACGGCGGCGGTAGCCAAGCAAGCGTTAGTTCGCCACCAGTCACCGTCCAGGACGCCCCTGCCAGCCACGCCCCGCTGGAAACCACTCAGGCTTCCACCAAAATCCCGGTGTACTGGATTGGACGCAGCAAAGAGGAGATTTACCTCTATCGCGAATTCAGGGACATTTCGAGCGACGAGAATCCTGTGACCACAGCGCTCCGGATCATGATGGCCGAAAAACCCTTGGATCACGACTTCTTCACGCCGTGGCAGGACCCCGGGAGTCTTGCCACGTCCATCTCGGGCAAGAATGTGATCACTGTTGATATCTCGCGGGACGCCTTCAACTCAAACCTCGACGCCGGAATGGCGCATCGCGCCGTCCAGCAATTGGTCTACACGGCTACGGCAGCAGCCTCGTCGTCCGGCCTCATAAATTCGGGCCAGCAAATCCAGGTTGTCATTTTGGTTGATGGGCACAAGGACTACATGGCGTTCGGGCAGGTGCAGCTCGGCCAACCCATGGAACGGAATGCCTCCTTGGTTGCGCCGCTCTGGATTATCGATCCCCAGGAAGAAACGTCCTTGCCGGCAGGCGTTGTCAAGTTCAACGGCCGCAGTACCGACAGCTCCAGGCCCGTCAGTTGGCAGATCCTCCAAGAGAACGGCAAGGGCGAAAAGACCGGCCTGCTCACCGGTCAAACCAAGGCGACTGGTGAACCCGGCCAATACGGACTTTTCACATTCAGCGCGACGTTGAAGACCGGAAAGTATGAGTTGCGGGTTTCACAAGTCGATGAAGCCGGCGCCACCATCGAAACGAGCACCGACACCCGCCTGTTCAACGTCGGATAGCGTACGGGGTCGGATAGCGTGCGGGGTCGGATAGCGTTCGGCTTGCTACCAGCGGCCCAGGACGTCACTGGCAAGAACGACGGCGGCAGGTCCCGCCGTCGACGACCTCAATACATGGTGGCCCAACAGGGCCGTTACGGCCCCCGCGTCGCTGAGGCGTGTCACTTCACGCGGTGAGATTCCGCCCTCCGGTCCAACGATCAAAAGGACCTCCCGCGGTGGCCCCGCGGCGTCATGTGGCAGCGCATCCGACCGTTCAAGGACAGTCCGCAAGGGGTTCTTGGCGTCTTCATGCAGGATGATGGCCAAGTCAGCGGCCGCGACAGCCTTCGCCAAGTTGGCGGTATCCACGATGGATCGCACCTCAGGAATCCAGGCCCGCCGCGCCTGTTTGGCTGCCGCAGTGACCACCGACTGCCACTTCGCGTGGGCCTTGGCGGCCCTTTCGCCCTTCCAACGCACAATTGCGCGCTCTGACTGCCATGGAATGACGGCATCAATTCCTAGTTCCGTGGCCGTTTCGATGGCAAGTTCATCGCGGTCGCCTTTAGCAAGCGCCTGAACCAGCACCAACCGGATTTCGGGCTGCTCCTCGTGGACCACCTCGGATGCCTTAACGGTCAAGGTGCTGGATCCGGCGTCGCTTACGGTGCCAATCAGCCGCACGCCCGATCCATCCGCTATGTCCACGGATTCGCCCGCGGCCAAGCGTTTGACCGTTACAGCATGCCGGGCCTCAGGACCCTCGAGCACGAAAGTGGAGCCGGGGATCACGTGGCCGAGGCTGCCCGCCGCTGTGAAGAAAACGGGGTTGCTCACCGCTACAGGTTACCGAGCTTGTCCCGCAGCTTCGCGAACATACCGCCGCTTGCCACAAGCTTTCCTTCGGTGAACTGCTCACCGCGCAGCTTGGCGAGCTGCTGCAAGAGTTCTTCCTGGGCGGGGTCGAGCTTGCTTGGCGTCTCCACGTGCAGGTGCACTTTGAGGTCGCCTCGTCCGTAACCACGGAGGTGCGTGACGCCCAGGCCGCGCAGGGTAATGACTTCGCCCGACTGAGTGCCGGCCTTCACATCGATATCCTGTGCGCCATCGAAAGTGTCCAGCTGCAGCTCCGTGCCAAGTGCTGCCGCCGTCATGGGGACGCTCAGGGTGGCATGAAGGTCGTCGCCCTCACGCATGAACATGGAATCGTTGTTGACCCGGATTTCTACATAGAGGTCACCGGCAGGACCACCTGCGGGGCCTGCTTCGCCCTGCCCGGACAACTGGATGCGCGTACCGGTTGCGACGCCTGCCGGTACCTTGATGGTGAGGGAACGGCGGCTGCGGATTCGGCCCTGTCCATTGCACTCGTTGCAGGGGTCCTTGATGACCGTGCCGAAGCCTTCGCAGGAACCACAAGGCGCGGTGGTCATGACCTGGCCGAGAATGGATCGAACAGCGCGCTGTACCTGGCCGCTGCCACCGCAAATGTCGCAGCGTTCCGGGTGGGTGCCCGGCCTGCAGCAACTGCCATCGCAGGTGGGGCAAACTACGGCGGTGTCCACTTCAAGCTTCTTGTTAACGCCGAACACGGCGTCCTTCAGGTCGATCCGCACGCTGATGAGCGCGTCTTGGCCTCGGCGGACGCGGGAGGCCGGTCCACCGTGGCCGCCACCGCCACCAAAGAAGGTGTCGAAGATGTCCTGGAACGCGAAACCCTGACCGGAGTAGCCGCCACCGAAACCGTTGTCGGTGCCGTTCTCATTGCCGGTGGCATCGTAGACCCGGCGCTTCTGGGGGTCGGACAACACTTCGTAAGCGTGGGTCACGGCCTTGAACTGTTCCGCGACATCTTCACCGGGGTTTACGTCGGGGTGCAGTTTCCGCGCCAACTTGCGGTACGCCTTTTTGATCTCTTCCCCGGTGGCTTCCGGCGAGACTCCCAAAACGTCATAGTGGCTGCTCAAAGTCGGTATCTCTTCCTTGTTGTACTGCGGATGTTTCCTCGGACCGGTTTTCAGCCGCCGAGAATGCGGGAAAGGTAACGGGCCACGGCGCGGACGGCTGCCATGGTGGTGGGGTAGTCCATGCGTGTCGGACCGAGAATCCCCACCTTGGCGCCGGAACCATAGCCGGTAGCCACGACAGACGCCTCAGCCAAGCCGTCGTAAGGATTTTCACGTCCAATGCTCACGGTGACGCCGCGAGGGTCATCCCCCATGTCGGACAACAACCGAAGCATGACAACTTGTTCCTCGAGTGCCTCCAGCACAGGACCGATGCTCAGCGGGAAGTCGACATTGGAGCGGGCAAGGTTGGCCGTTCCTGCCATGAGGATGCGCTCTTCGCGGCTGGTGTCACTGAGTGATTGCAGCCCCTGAGCCAATGTCTGCGCCAAGCTGCGGAGCTCTGGCGGACACAGGGCGACCACCGATGGAAGCACCTGCGGCAAAAGAGCCATCTGGGTGGCGGCGATACTGCCCAGGAAGCGGGACCTCAGGAGCATCAGCGCCTCGTCGCTCACGTCGGAGCCGGCGTCGATGACCTTCTGCCCCACGCTGCCCGTATCCGCAATGAGGACCACGAGCACCTGCTTGGGGGCCAACAGGACAAATTCCACGTGCCGGACCAGAGCACGATTGGAATGCGGATACTGCACCACTGCCACTTGGTTGGTCAGCTGCGACAGGAGCCTTACAGTGCGTTCCAGGATGTCATCAACATCATCCGGGCCCTCAAGCAACGAGTGGATCGCCCTGCGTTCGGCCGCCGAAAGCGGTTTGACCTGGGAAATGCGGTCAACGAATAAGCGGTAGCCCTTGTCCGTCGGGATTCGGCCGGCGCTGGTGTGGGGTGCTGCAATCAGGCCTTCCTCTTCAAGGACAGCCATGTCGTTCCTGATGGTGGCACTGGAAACGCCAAGATGGTGCCGCTCCACGAGGGCCTTCGATCCAACAGGCTCCCTGGAATGCACGTAATCCTCAACGATGGCACGCAGCACCTCTAGCTTGCGCGGCTCACTCATTGCTCCACCTCCTGACGACTGTCATGGTCCCTACGACCGGTCAACGCGGGATCTCACTCCGACCACCACACTTAGCACTCAACATGCCCAAGTGCTAACAAGTCTAGTATGAGCCACCCCGTTGCTAGCATTGAAACCTCCCGTGGCCGGCTTCCGCCCGCGCCGTAAACCAGCACAAAAGGTAGGAATTCCTTGGCTTTCGACAATTGGGGCCCGCAGGATCTGTCCGCTCCCGGCAAAAAACAGCTGCCGGAAGTGGCCGTACAGCGGGGAATGGTCCTCGAGGACGTGCAGTCGGGCTGGGTGGGAGAAGTCACCCGCGTTGAGAAATCAGGCGGAATGCACGTTGTCTCCCTTGAAGACAGGCGTGGAAAGACCAAATCATTCCAGTTGGGATACGGGTTCCTTCTGGAAGGGCAGGCAATCCGGCTGATGCCTCCTGCCGCCCGCCCTGCTGCCTCTGCCGCTCCTTCCACCCGGACAGCGTCGGGATCCGTGAGGGTACAGGGCCAACGTGCCCAGGTGGCCAAGGCAAGCCGCATCTGGGTCGAAGGAAAGCACGACGCCGAGCTCGTCGAGAAGGTCTGGGGTGACGATCTCCGCGTGGAGGGCATCGTCGTGGAGCCTTTGCACGGCGTTGACGACCTAAAATCGGCCATCGCTGCCTTCAACCCCGGTCCGGGTCGCCGGCTTGGCATCTTGGTGGACCACCTTGTCCCGGGGTCAAAAGAGTCGCGCATCGCCGCCGAGGCAATGACAGTGCCCGGAGCGGCAGGAAACGTTTTGATCGTCGGCCACCCCTATGTGGACGTCTGGCAGGCCATCCGGCCAAAGGTCCTGGGCATCGAGGCGTGGCCCGCCGTACCCCGGGGGGTCGATTGGAAGACAGGAATCCTCACGGCCTTCGGCTGGCCCCACGAGACCGCGGAGGACGTAGGCTTGGGCTGGCAGCGGCTCCTCGGGGCGGTTCGAACTTATGCCGACCTTGAAGCATCACTCTTGGGCCGCGTTGAAGAAGTCATCGATTTCCTGACAGTTCCTTGAGGCAAGGTCCTTGAAGGAACGGCAACTACCGTGTCAACGGGACGTTGGTCCCGGGAAGTACCTTGGGGCCGGTATTCTGGGACAGCAATACCGCAGCATCTTTACAGCAAAGGGAAGACACCGTGGCAGATAACGCTCCTGAAGAACCGGGTAGCGCCGCAGGCCGGCCCCAGTACCATGGCGCGCCTGCCAACGCACTCCCGTTGACGGCCAGCGAAGACCGGCAATGGGCTACATTGGCCCATTTTGGCGGCATCCTGGGATGCCTGCCATCCCTTCTGATCTACTTGATTTTTCGGGACCGCGGACCGTTCACCGCGCAGGAATCCAAGGAAGCACTGAACTTTACGCTGCCTCCCACCATCGCAGCAGTGCTGGCCAATATCCTGGTGCTGTTACCCGTTGTGGGCAACATCTTCGCCGTCATCGCCACAGCCATCTGGGTGGCCCTCACGTGCTTCTCCGTCTCGGCGGGAATCCGCGTAAACCACGGGCAACCCCACCGTTACAAGGTCAACCTGCGCTGGATTAAGTAGCCCGCCGCCCGCCCTTTCGGGCGGGCGCTGCGGTTAGTCCGGAAGAATCCTGCGGACTACGGCGTCAGCCAACAGCCGCCCCTTCAGCGTCAGGACAAGCCGTCCCTTGAACGCCTGAACGGGGTCCACCAGTTCGTCAGCAATCAGCCCGGCCATCGCATGGCGCCCGATCGCGTCCAAGGCATCCACGGACAGCCCTGTTCCGAGCCGCGCTTCGAGCATGATGCGCTCAACCTCACGGGTCTCGGCGTCGAGGGTTTCCCGGCCGGCAGCCGGCGAGCTTCCTGCAGCCAACCGTCCCGCATAGGCGGTGGGGTGCTTGACGTTCCACCACCGGACGCCTCCCACATGGGAGTGCGCTCCGGGTCCGATGCCCCACCAGTCATCCCCGCGCCAGTAGGCAAGATTGTGCCGGCAAGCCTGTTCCGGCGTTCGGGACCAATTGCTGACCTCGTACCAGTTCAATCCTGCTTGGGAGATCATTTTGTCTGCCAGCTCGTACTTGGCAGCGTGGTCGTCGTCATCGATTCCGGGTACTTCGCCGCGTCGGATCTGGGCGGCAAGTTTGGTCCCGTCTTCCACAATCAACGCGTAAGCGCTGATGTGATCAGGCTGGTATGAGAGCGCGGTTTCGAGTGACAGCTGCCAATCCGCCATGGATTCCCCGGGCGTGCCGTAGATGAGGTCCAGGCTCACTGCAAGGCCGGCTTCGCGTGCCCATTGCACGACCAGAGGCACGCGGCTGGGAGTATGGGTGCGGTCCAGCACTTTCAGAACGTGCGGGACCGCGGATTGCATGCCGAAAGAGACACGCGTAAAGCCGGCATCAGCCAGCACCTTGAGCGACTCTGGCGTCACGGAGTCGGGATTAGCCTCAGTTGTCACCTCAGCACCAGGCTCCAAGCCCCACTGATCGACGGCGGCGCGCAGGATCCGCGCCAAGTCCTCCGCCGGGAGGAGCGTGGGAGTACCACCACCAAAGAAAACAGTGCTGAGGGGACGCCGAGGCAAACCGGAAGCGTCCAAGGCCAACGCCGCGAAGTCGAGCTCAGATACCGCCGTCGTAGCGTAAGCGTCCTGCGAGGCCCCACCGCCGAGCTCGGTGGCCGTATAAGTATTGAAGTCGCAGTAGCCGCAGCGAACGGCGCAAAAAGGGATATGGACGTAGAGCCCGAAATTGCGGTGCTCGACGCCGGCCAACACCTGCGGAGGCAACATGCCATCCGCAGGTGCAGGGTCGCCCAAGGGTAGGACGCTGGGCATTTACTTCTTGGCCTTGTCCTTGGACTCGTCAGTGGTCAGGGCTGCGATGAATGCCTCTTGGGGCACTTCCACGCGGCCCACCATCTTCATACGCTTCTTGCCTTCCTTCTGCTTTTCCAGAAGTTTGCGCTTTCGGGTGATGTCACCGCCGTAGCACTTGGCAAGAACGTCCTTGCGGATGGCCCGGATGCTTTCGCGGGCAATGATGCGTGATCCGATGGCGGCCTGAATGGGCACCTCGAACTGCTGCCTGGGAATAAGCTCACGGAGCTTGCCCGTCATCATCACACCGTAGGCGTAGGCCTTGTCGCGGTGGGTGATGGCGCTGAATGCGTCCACTTGTTCACCTTGGAGCAGGATGTCCACCTTGACGAGGTCGGCCACCTGTTCGCCGTCGGCTTTCCAGTCCAGCGAGGCGTAGCCGCGTGTCTTGGACTTCAGGAGGTCGAAGAAGTCGAACACGATTTCGGCCAGGGGAATCCAGTAGCGGAGCTCCACCCGATCCTCGGACAGGTAGTCCATGCCGCGCATCTGGCCGCGTCGGCTTTGGCAGAGTTCCATGATGGAACCAACAAATTCGTTGGGTGCCAGGATGGTGGCGGACACCATGGGTTCGCGGACCTCGGAGATCTTGCCCGTGGGGTATTCGCTGGGGTTGGTGACGTGGATGACCTTCTTGTCCTCCAGGGTCACCTCGTACTCCACGTTGGGTGCCGTGGAGATAAGGTCCAGGTTGTACTCACGCTCAAGGCGCTCACGCGTGATCTCGAGGTGGAGCAGCCCAAGGAACCCTACGCGGAAACCGAAGCCCAGTGCCGCAGACGTTTCGGGCTCGTAAACCAGCGCTGCGTCGTTGAGCATCAGCTTTTCGAGGGCGTCGCGGAGTACCGGGTAATCCGTTCCGTCCAGCGGGTAGAGACCGGAGAAGACCATAGGCTTGGCGTCCGCGTAGCCGCTGAGCGACTCCGATGCCGGCTTTGCCAGGTTGGTGACCGTATCGCCAACCTTGGACTGGCGGACGTCCTTCACACCGGTGATCAGGTATCCCACCTCACCGACGCCCAAGCCCTTTGACGGTGTGGGCTCCGGGGAGCTGACACCAATTTCCAGGAGCTCGTGCGTGGCGCGGGTGGACATCATCTGGATGCGTTCGCGGGGGTGCAACATGCCGTCAACCACACGGACATAGGTGACCACGCCGCGGTAGGTGTCATAGACGGAGTCGAAGATCATGGCGCGGGCCGGAGCATTGGGATCGCCAACGGGCGCGGGGAGGTCGCGGACAATTTTGTCCAGCAGCGCTTCTACGCCCACGCCGGTTTTACCGGAAACCTTGAGTACATCATCCGGGTCGCCACCAATCAGGTTGGCAAGTTCAGCCGCGTACTTCTCGGGCTGCGCGGCCGGGAGATCGATCTTGTTCAAAACCGGAATGATAGTGAGGTTGTTTTCCATCGCCAAGTACAGGTTGGCAAGGGTCTGGGCCTCGATGCCTTGGGCAGCATCCACCAGCAGCACTGCACCTTCACAGGCCGCCAGGGAACGTGACACCTCATAGGTGAAATCGACGTGGCCAGGAGTATCGATCATATTCAGCGCGTAGCTGTTGCCATCGAGTTCCCACGGCATACGAACAGCCTGGGACTTGATGGTGATGCCGCGCTCACGTTCGATATCCATACGGTCCAGATACTGGGCCTTCATGTCGCGTTGCTTAACGACGCCGGTGTACTGCAGCATGCGGTCGGCCAGGGTGGATTTACCGTGGTCGATATGGGCAATGATGCAGAAGTTCCGGATGATGGCCGGATCTGTTGCGGCGGGCACCGGTGCGGTGCGGGCCATGGGAGACACGCAGGATCCTTACTGTCGACACTCGCGCGGTAATTCCTGCCACTGGGCAGAGACCAGCCGGAACACGCCGCGCATCTGATCCTCTAGTCTCCCATGAACCGGCGCTTCGCCGTACATTGCGTGCCGGGCATTAGCAGGAGCCAGCTGTAGCGTTGTCACATGGCTTTCGACTTGCGCCCTTTGGGCAAACTCATCATGCGGTCCCTCAAGTCGTTGGGAGGCAACAGCACTACGGCGGCCACCCCGGCAGGTGCCCCAAGGACGCAGACCCGGCGAACCGACGTCGTACATCAGCCAGGCCCCTACCCCGGCGATTTTCGCGGTTCAGTTAAGGTCAACTACTCCCCCCAGCCCGATGGTCAACCGGACCCTGGCGAAATTGTGTGGAGCTGGGTTCCCTATGAAGAAGACCATACGCAAGGCAAAGACCGACCCGTCCTTCTGGTTGGTCGGGACCGCGAGTGGCTGTTGGGCCTCATGCTGACGTCCAAGGACCACGACAACGACGCGCGGGCGGGCGAGTATGTCGACATCGGAACCGGCGCCTGGGATCGGCAAGGCAGGCCCAGTGAGATCAACGTGGGTCGCGTCATCCGGCTGAATCCCAAAGCGATCCGGCGGGAAGGCGCCGTCCTGGGAAAGGCGCAGTTCCACGAGGTAGCCCGGGCTCTGCAAGCCCGGCACTAGCCCGACCAAGCGCCTGGTTCTGCGTGACCCCGAGTTTCTGCTATCCTTTATAGCTGTGTGTCCGTGCAGGTCGACGGCCATGCATGGTTGGCTGCCATAGGCATCCCCACGCCGCTCAGTCGATGGCCAACCTGAAAACCCTCTAGACCATTTCCGCATTAAAAAGAGAGTTCATACGTGGCTAATATCAAGTCCCAGAAGAAGCGCATCCTCACCAACGAGAAGGCTCGCCTGCGTAACAACGCCGTCAAGTCCGAGCTGAAGACGGCCATCCGCGCCGTCAACACCGCCGTTGAGTCTGCCGACAAGGATGCTGCTGGAACTGCACTTGTTGCTGCCAGCCGCAAGCTGGACAAGGCTGTCAGCAAGGGCGTTATTCACAAGAACAACGCTGCAAACCGCAAGTCGGCGATCTCCAAGAAGGTCAACGCACTCTAAGGTTTTCCAGTTCGACTGAGCTGATCAAAAGGCCGGCACCCATTGGGTGCCGGCCTTTGGGTTTAAGCGGAAGCCGCGGTGAACGCGCCAGCTTCAGCGGCGGCTGGCCGACGTGGCAATAACCGTGACTGCATGCTCCACAGCGTAGACCGGATCACGCGACTCGCCCTTCACCTGGGCATCCGCCTCGGCGATGACTTGGATGGAGCGGATCAGCCCTTCCGGGGTCCAGCGGCGGACATCGCGCTGGGCCTGCTCCACGAGCCAGGGCTGCATTCCCAAGTTCTTGGCGATGGTGGCCGGCGAACCATTGGCTCCCGCAACTTTTGCCAAAGTGCGCAGCTTGGCCGCCAGCGCCGCAACCAAAGGAACCGGATCCACGCCGGTGGCCAAGGCGTGCCTCAGGGTGGACAATGCCACCGGTCCGTTGCCGGCCATGGCAGCATCGGCCACTTTGAACGCCGTAGCCTCCACCCGGCCACCGTAGTAGCGCTCCACGGTTTCGGCTGTGACAGCCGTGGTGGCGTCTGCAATCAATTGGCTACATGCCGCCGCGAGTTCCGACAGATTGGCACCCACGGCATTGACCAAGGCCTGGACGGCTTCGCCTTCAATGCGGCGTCCCCCAGATCTGAACTCGGAAACGACAAACGCCGTCTTGTCCGAGTCCTTCTTCAGGGGCTGGCAGTCAATGACGGGCCAGCCGGCAGACTTCACGGCGTCGAGCAGCTTCTTGCCACGTACTCCCCCGGCATGGCGCAGGACAAGGACAACGTCCTGGTCCGGATGCTGGAGGTAGGCCAACCCGTCTGCCAGGAAGGCGTCATTCATAGCTTCGAGGCCCTCGACCTCAATGAGCTTGCCCTCGCCAAAGAGCGACGGGGTGACAGTCATCGCCAAGGACCCGGACTCGTAGGCGCCAGCGTTCAGCCGGCTGAGCTCAACGTCCGGAGTACTGGCCCGAACTTGGGTTCGGATCCCATCCATGGCGCGAATTCCGAGGTACTCTTCCGGGCCCATGATCAGAACTACGGCGGCAGGCGCCGCGTCACGCCAGCTGACGGTGTTCGCCGCGACGCTCTTGGCCCGGGTGTTTTGGGCAGCAGCCACTGGTGGTTCCTTCCGGACGTTTATTTGCAGGCTTCAAGTCTGCCATGTCCAGCGACCGTGCGGCTGCCTCCGGCTAGGAGCCGACGACGGCGTACTCACCGTTAACTTTGTCGGCCAAACTTTCGAGGTCCAGTGTTGACGACTGGCCGCCCGCGATGTTGCTGAGGTCCACAACCATCCAGTTGGCGCCATCACCCATAGGAACAACCGGGTTGCCACTAGCTTCAGAATCGCACCCCAGGATCTCATCGACGGCGGCGTACGCCTCATCCATGGAACTGAAAGACTGCAGCTCTTTGCTTGCTGGTTGCTGCCCCGCGCACCCCGCGAGCGAGGCCGCGGGAAGTGAGATCGCTATTGCGATGCCGGCCAAACGTCTACGCTTCATCACTTTCCCCCAAGGTTAATGCTGCTAATGTCCCATCCTTGCTGGGACTCCGGGAAGCCCAATCACTGCCACCGTAGTACCATCTCCATTGCCGCGGCGCACGCTGCGGACCACTAGAGCCTAACCTTCACCCCGACTAGCGCCAGTTAGCGCGCGTCGGCAGTGGATGGCATAGGCGACATTGGCTCCACCGAATTCCACATTGCCTTGATGTGCTTGATTGTCCAGGCGACTGCTCTGGCGGCCTTCCTCATCATCTGCATCTTCCTGCTGACAGTCCGGCAGGCGGGCTGGTACATCAGTCAGCTATGGACCACGCCCGCAACAGATGCCGTACATGACGCCGACGCCCAGCACCGCAGCCGTCACCTAGTGCGGCACGTCTTTCCCGCTCGACAAGAGACGGGCCGGCAACCAGGCAGTTCAGCGCGGCCCAAGCAAATTTCACCTTCGCGGGGGGACCTTCCGCCAGGGACTCTTGGTTGACCGCCGCGGCTCATGGAACCCTCGTTGCGCTTCCTGGGTTGATCCGCGTCGGCACACGCGTTTCCCCGGCCAGCGATCGAGGAGCATCACCACCGCATCATGCAGCCCAACGATGCCTGACATGGCTTGCGTAGGGTGAAGCGCTGCCCAGACAACCAATAAAGTCATCATCGAGAAGGCCACCATGGACACAATCCCGGCCGGCCCTTCGGCCCATGGCAGGGCTGCCCCGGGCAAATGCGCGAAGAACCTGGCCACGCCGGCCACCACGCCCGCACAGGTCCCGGCGACGGCTATGGGAACTGGTGCCAACCATGGCAGACCAACTGCCAGCGGAACGGCAAGGGCCCCGGACACCGTCACCGGGGCCACCAAAATGCCGGCCACCACATTGGCGATGAACGCGTAGGGAGTGAACTGCGGTTGAAGGGCCACAATCACCGGGCCGCACAGCAACTGCGCAGACAACGGAACGGCAACTCCCGCAGCCAACCACCGTGGCACCCACATAGGGATCCACGACGCGACGCGAGTGGCCAGCAGGACAATGCCCAAGGTCGCCAGCACGGACAGCAGGAACCCGACATTCGCCGCCATACTCGGATCAAGGAGCAAGAGAACAATCGTGGCGAGGCAGAGGAATGTCAAGGATCGACCCCGCAGGCCCCCAATTGTGGCCACCAGCCCAACGGTGCCCATCACAGCAGCACGGAGCACGCTCGGTTCCGGACCCACCATCACAACAAAAGCCGCAAGACCACACGCAGCCAAAGTGCCGGCTACGGGGCGTGGCAGCCTCAGGCATCGCGCTAACAGAATGAAGCCTCCCAGCACCAAGCTGCAATTGGCTCCGCTGACCGCGGTCAGGTGTGTCATCCCGGTTGTCTTCATATCCGCCTCCAGACTTTCCGGAAGAGCGCTGGTGTCACCTGTGACCATGCCCGGCATCAGCCCGGCCGGGTCCGGCGGCAACCAACTCGATGCTGCGACGAAGTGCCTCCGCACATCAGACGCGGATTGTCGGACATCAAAAGTCGACGCGACGATAACGGGCGCGGAAGACGCCGACAAAAGAGCCGCCTGCTTTTGTCCCTCCCGCACAGCCTTTACCGTTCCCGAAGTTCTGACCCGCTGCCCGGGCCGCACGTCTTGCCAGCCATTCCCACCCACTATCACCAGGTCAGCGGAACCTTGAATGACCAAACCCTTGGAGGTGACCTCAATCAAGGCTGCATCTACCGACCACCTGTTTCCGCGGGCATGGCCCGGCACGCGGACCTCGGTAGGAGCTCCTGTGATGAGCACGTGGATAAGGACACCACTGCCCTCCGATACCGCCTCAGCGAGCGGCCCCTCTTCTCGTGTGTTTGCCACGGCAGCACAGTGAACAGCCACTGCAGCACCAAGGATGCAGGCGAGGGCAATGGTGGCGGGGATCGTCCTGGCACGGTGCAGGGCGAGCCGATGTTGCCTTCCGCCCACCAGCAGTAGACCCCCACCCACGACCAAAATGACGGCCAGGGCCGCAGACCAGGTTGCCTCCATTAATGCCCCGGCCAAGGCAACGGACCACGTCACCAGCACAGTGGGAACCAGCCTCAGATCCGTGCGTCTCGATAACTTTGAGTCGCCAGCAAGCCTTGTCACCGCCGCCGGCTTAGCCACCCTGGACCGTCACAAGGTCTTTGAGTGATTCCATGAGCTTGGGTCCTATGCCGTCAACGGCGTCAAGTTCGTCGACAGAGGCAAAAGGTCCGTGTTCATTCCGCCAATCAATTATTCCTTGAGCAGTCACCGGCCCAACTCTGGGGAGCGTTCCCAGTTCATCCAAGGACGCCGTGTTGATGTTGACCTTGGCTCCTGCGGCTGCAGGACCCGAGGCACCGCCTGAACTTCCAGCAACTGGAGCAGGCTGCGACACCTCCCCAACTACCGGCACCTGAATTTTGGCCCCGTCAGTCACCACCTCAGCAAGGTTGAGGCCGTTGAGTTCCGCATTGGAAACAACTCCCCCGGCAGCCTCAATCGCTTGGAAGACCCGGCTGCCCACCGGCAAGGAAACAACACCGGGCTTTTGCACCGCACCGGCCACGTGCACGAGCACGAGCACGCTGCCCCCAGCCTCCGTGACCTCTGACTGAGGAGGCTCTGAAGTATCCGGCATCCCGGGCCCCTTCGCCGAGGATGACGTGAGGGGCTCTGTTATTGGTTGCCCCACGGCCGATTGCCACAAGTGCCAGGCCATAATGCCAACTCCTACAACGGCAAGGAGGGCAGCAACCCGCCATGGGGTTCGCCAGCGGGTCCGCGCATAACGCATCCCGGATTCCGGGTCCGAATGTTCAGGCGCCAGGTCCGTTTCGACGGGCAACTGTAACAGCGGAACGGTCCGGGTGTCCGTACCAAGGCGGGATGCAAAACGTTGCCGGACTGCCTGCGCTGCGGCATCTGGGGAGGCATCCCGGTTCCGGCGTGGCATGAAACGAGCCTATGGCTGCCATCCCTGTTACAGCGGGGACGAGGTGCCCTATGTGGATAAGACGGGCGAAGGATCAATCTGTTGGGGTACTGCTCTCCCCCACGATGACTGCAAGAACGCCCAACCCCGCATGTGCTGCCAACACTGCCGGAAGCGCACTGATTTGGGGTGCCGGACAGTCAGGGCATTTTTCGTTCAGGCGGGCTGCCAAGGCTTCGGCCTCCAACTGGTTGCCAAAGTGGTGAACAGCCAAGCGTTGCTGGCCGGCCGGGCGGGCGGCGACGTCCGCGGCGACGATCTCCTCCAGCCGGGCCACGGCCCGCGCAGCGGAACGGACCTTTTCCAGCGGCACGATCCTGCCGCCGTCGACCGCCAGGATGGGCTTGATGGCCAAGACGGTACCGAACAGCGACGCTGCAGCCCCGATGCGCCCGCCTCGCCTCAATTGTTCGAGGCTGGGCACATAGAAGTAGACCTTGGTGCGTTCCATGCGCTTCTCAGCAAAGCCGCGGACTTCTGCCGCTCCTTGGCCATCGGCTGCTGCCACCACGGCGCTCTGGACTCCCATGCCTTGGGCCATCCCCACCGTGCGCGAGTCCACGACTTCAACAGGGATGCTGACGCGTGCAGCTGCCAACCTTGCGGCGTCAGCGGTTCCTGAGAGCTCCGAAGAAATGTGGATGGACACTACAGCCTCGAAACCGTGTCGCTGCGCAGCGAGGTACGCCTGTTCAAACTGGCCAGGCGACGGCCGTGAAGTTTTCACCGAGGCTCCGGAGGCAAGAGCCAGGGAAAGGGTTTGCGTGATGTCGTCTTCGCCTTCGCCGTAGATTTCGTTCCCAACCATGACCGGCATGGGAACAACCGCGAGGCGGCCGTCTGCGGTAAAAGCAGACACCCAGTCCGGCGGTAAGGCGGCGGCGGAATCGGTGACAACCGCAGTTTTAACGACGGCGGCCAGCGGCACGTCAGCGACAGGGACCGTAGCCGTGGGCTGCCGGAGGCGCGCCACTCTTTCCTTGAGCCATATCCATGCGGGTGGTTCTCGCTCAGGCACGCAACCTCCAAAGATGATGGCTGGCCGCCGGCAGAATGCCGGCGGCCGCACTATCCCTGCTAGGCAGGGACGATGTTCACCAGTTTAGGTGCCCGCACGATGACGGTGCGGATGCCGCGGCCGTCCAAGGCACGCTGGACGTTTTCCGAGGCCAAGGCGAGCTCACGCAGCGCGTCCTCGGTGATGTCCGGCGAAACGTCAAGACGGTCGCGAACCTTGCCCTGCACCTGGACAACGGCGGTAACGGTGTCCTGCACCAGCAGTGCATCGTCGTGCTTCGGCCAGCCTGCATTCGCAACGGAAGCCGGGTGGCCGAGCGTGTTCCAAAGGTCCTCGGCCGTATAGGGCGCAAAGAGGCTCAGGATCACGGCTACGGCTTCCACCGCTTCACGAACAGCCGGATCTGCGGCACCTGCACCCGAATCGATGGTCTTGCGCGTGGCATTGACCAACTCCATGAGGCGGGCAACCACGACGTTGAACTTGTTGTTGTCCAGCAGTTCAGCGGCATCGGCGATGGTCTTGTGCGTCACGGTGCGCAAGGCACGGTCACCAGTGGCCGGATCAACGCCCGGTGCGCTGCTGACGTCCTGGCCGAGGCGCCAGGCGCGTGCCAGGAACTTGGCCGAACCCGACGGCGAAACGTCCGCCCAGTCGACGTCGTCCTCAGGTGGGGAGGCGAAGACCATGGTGAGGCGAACGGCGTCGACACCAAACTTGTCCAACTGCTCGCCCAAATCCACGCCGTTGCCGAGGGACTTGCTCATGGCCTTGCCGCCGTTGAGCACCTGGCCCTGGTTGAGCAGCGCCGAGAACGGTTCGTTGGCTTCGATCAGGCCGATGTCCTTGATCACCTTGGTGAAGAAACGTGCGTACAGCAGGTGCAGGATGGCGTGTTCAACGCCGCCCACGTACTGCCCGACCGGCATCCAGTTGTTGATCTTTTCGGGATCGAACGGGCCTTCGGTGTAGTCCGGCGATACGAATCGCAGGAAGTACCAGGACGAGTCCACGAACGTATCCATGGTGTCAGTATCACGCTGCGCTGCACGGCCACAGTTGGGGCACTCTACGTTGACCCACTCGACGGCGGCGGCCAGTGGGGAGGTCCCCTTCGGCGACAACGCCTCACCGCGCAGGTTGTCGGGCAACCTGACGGGCAGCTGGTCATCTGGAACGGGCACTTCGCCACATTCGCCACAGTGGATGATGGGAATGGGGGTACCCCAGAAGCGCTGGCGGCTGAGCAGCCAGTCACGCAGCCGGAAGTTGACGAACTTTTCGCCGGTTCCGAGCTTCTCGAGAATCTCGATCGCTGCGGGAATGCCTTCGGACTTGGAAAGGCCGTCCAACTCACCGGAGTTCTTGAGCGTGCCTTCACCTGCAGTGGCAACGCCGGTCTCTGCGGGGTCCTCGTCACCGGTATCCAGTACCGCACGAACGGGCAGCCCGAAGGTCCTGGCAAAGTCGAGGTCGCGCTGGTCGTGTGCCGGGACGGCCATGATGGCGCCCGTGCCGTAGTCGGCCAGGACGTAGTCAGCGGCCCACACCGGGAGCTTTTCTCCGTTGAGCGGATTGATGGCGTAGCGGCCGGTGAAGACGCCGGTCTTCTCGCGCTCGGTGGACTGGCGCTCAATTTCCGAGAGTGCCTTGACCTTTTCGCGGTAGGCCATGAGTTCGTCGTGGTGTTCTGGCGTCACCAAATCCAGCGCCAGGTGAGCATCGGCAGCAACAACGAAGAAGGTTGCACCGTAGAGGGTGTCCGGCCGGGTGGTGAATACGGTGACTTCGCGCTCTGCCCGGTCCTCCGCGGCTTCGATGACAAAACGCACGTGGGCGCCCTCGGAGCGGCCGATCCAGTTTCGTTGCATGGCCAGGACGCGCTCGGGCCAGTGACCCTGCAGCTGGTCCATGTCCTCAAGGAGGCGGTCGGCGTAGTCCGTGATCTTGAAGTACCACTGGTTCAGGGACTTCTTGGTAACTGGCGTGCCGCAGCGTTCGCAGGCGCCATTGACTACCTGCTCGTTGGCGAGAACAGTCAGGTCCTTGGGGCACCAGTTGACGGGCGAGTCCTTGCGGTATGCCAGGCCACGCTCGTAGAAGCGCTTGAACAGCCACTGAGTCCACCGGTAGTACTCGGGGTCGGAGGTGTGGAGGCGGCGGGACCAGTCGGCGGAGATTGCGTAGCGTTTGAAGGACGCCGCCTGGGTGTCGATGTTGGCGTAAGTCCACTCGCTGGGATGCGCGTTACGCTTGATTGCAGCGTTCTCAGCGGGAAGTCCGAAGGAGTCCCAGCCGATGGGGTGCAGGACATCGAAGCCCTTCTGGCGCAGGTAGCGTGCCACGACGTCACCCATTGCGAAGGCTTCGGCGTGGCCCATGTGGAGGTCGCCGGAGGGGTAGGGGAACATGTCCAGCACGTAGCGGCGTTCCCGCGATCCGTCGTCGGCAGGCGTGAAGACTTTGAGGTCCTCCCAGACCTGCGGCCACTTGGCTTCCATCGCAGCGAAGCTGTAGACGCCTTCTTCGGGCGCTTCGGCTGCGGCTGTTTGTGCTGTTCCGGTCTCTGTCTCCGGCTGAACGCTCACTGCTGCCCTCTTCTGTTCTTCGATGGCGGTTTTGACTCCTGCTATGGCACCGGTAAGTCCCGGACACACAAAAGCCCCTCAACAATGGAGGGGCGGCCGCACGGCTAGTGAAAGCCGAGCGGCTAGATAAGCAGAAGGATCGCACGCATAGATCTACAATAGCGCACGATCCCCCTTCCACTCACCGGCAAATCGTGGTTGGCGACGCAGCGCGCAGCGTCGAAAAAGGGGCCGATGACTCCCCGCCATCGTGTAGCGGGTCCCCCCGTTGGGCCCCCAGCTGCGAGGGCCCACCGCGAGCTTGCGGGCGGAGGGAGCAGCTGGGGACGGGCGGGCGGGAGTCATCGGCCCCTTTTTGAACTACTTAACGTCTTCGTCGACCCAATCCATGGATTTGGTTACGGCCTTCTTCCAGAGCCGCAGCTGACGCTCCTGCTCCTCCACCGGCAGCTGCGGCTCCCAGCGCTTGTCCTCGTTCCAGTTTGCACTGAGCTCACCGAGGTCTTTCCAGAAACCGACGGCGAGGCCGGCCGCGTAGGCAGCACCGAGGGCCGTGGTTTCCACAACCTTCGGGCGAACTACAGGTACGCCCAGGATGTCTGCCTGGAACTGCATGAGTGCCTCGTTGGCCACCATGCCGCCGTCGACCTTCAACTCGGTGAGCGGAACGCCCGAGTCGGCGTTGACGGCGTCGAGAACCTCACGCGTCTGGAATGCAGTTGCTTCCAGTGCTGCGCGGGCAATATGACCCTTGTTGGCGAAGCGCGTGAGTCCGACGATTGCACCGCGTGCGTCTGCTCGCCAGTACGGTGCGAACAGGCCGGAGAAGGCCGGCACGATGTAGACGCCGCCATTGTCCTCGACGGCGGCAGCCAAGTCCTCAACCTCAGGAGCGGAGCTGATCAGGCCGAGGTTGTCACGGAGCCACTGGATCAGGGACCCGGTGACGGCGATGGAACCTTCAAGGGCGTAGTGCGGCTTGGCGTCCCCCAGCTTGTATCCAAGGGTGGTGAGCAGGCCGTTCTTTGAGTGAACGATCTCTTCGCCGGTGTTGAAGATCAGGAAGCAGCCGGTGCCGTAGGTGTTTTTGGCTTCGCCGGGCTGGAAAGCGGCCTGCCCGAAGGTTGCTGCCTGCTGGTCTCCGAGGATGCCGGCTACCGGCGTTTCGCGGAGCAGCTGCGAGGTGTGCACGTGGCCGTATACCTCGGAGGACGACTTGATGGCAGGCATCATGGAGGCCGGCACGCCGAAGATGTCCAGGATCTCCTGGTCCCACTGCAGGGTCTCGAGGTCCATGAACAAGGTGCGGGAAGCGTTGGTCACGTCAGTGACGTGCACGCCGCCGTCCACGCCGCCGGTCAGGTTCCACAGAACCCAGGCGTCAGTGTTGCCGAACAGGAGGTCGCCGGCTTCGGCTCGTTCGCGGGCGCCGTCCACGTTGTCCAGGATCCATTTGATCTTGGTCCCAGAGAAGTACGTGGCCAAAGGCAGGCCGACCTTCTGTTTGAAGCGCTCCACGCCCCCGTCTTGAGCCAGTTCATCCACGATGGACTGGGTGCGGGTGTCCTGCCAGACGATGGCGTTGTAAACGGCCTCGCCGGTGTTCTTGTCCCAGACGACCGCTGTTTCGCGTTGGTTGGTGATGCCGACGGCGGCAATGTCGTGGCGTGTCAGGTTCGCCTTGGACAGGGCGGAGCCGATCACCTCGCGGGTGTTGTTCCAGATTTCGGCGGGGTTGTGCTCCACCCAGCCGGCCTGCGGGAAGATTTGCTCATGCTCCATCTGGCCTGTGGACACGATGTTGCCCGTGTGGTCAAAAACGATGGCGCGGGAGCTGGTGGTGCCCTGATCGATGGCGATGACGTATTGATTCATGGTGACGTCCTTGTCTTTGTTGTTAGCTTCTCAAGTGTTTTATCTGCAAACGTGCGGAGAGGTGGTGCGAGGTCGTGCAGGACTAGCCGGCAAGTGCAGGCATGATGTCCGGCACCCAGAGGGCTACGAGTCCCGCAAGGGCGCCGCCAACCAACGGTCCTACGACGGGGATCCAGGAGTAGGCCCAGTCGCTGGTGCCCTTGCCCTTGATGGGAAGGATTGCGTGGGCGATGCGGGGGCCAAGGTCACGTGCAGGGTTGATGGCGTAACCGGTGGGGCCACCGAGGGAAACACCGATGCCAACAACGAGCAGTGCTACAGCCAGCGGGCCGAGGCCCGAGGGGGTCCCGCCGAAGGTCAGGATGACAAAGACCAGGACGAACGTGCCGATGATTTCCGTGATGAGGTTCCACGGGGTTGAGCGGATGGCCGGCCCGGTGGAGAAGGTGCCCAACTTGTTCGCTGCGAGCGGCTCTTCATCGAAGTGCTGCTTGTAGGCGAGCCAGCAAACAACGGCACCCAGGAAAGCGCCGAGCAGTTCAGCGCCGAAGTACGTCAGGGTGGACGCGAAATCCACGGGAACGCCGGGGGCGTATTCTGCTTTGCCGTTGACAAGCAGGCCCAGGGTGACGGCCGGGTTCAGGTGCGCACCGGACTTTGCGGCCACGAAAACGCCCGCGAAGACCGCAATACCCCAGCCCCACGTCACCATCAAGAATCCACCGTTGTTGCCCTTGGTGCCTTTGAGCGCAACGTTTGCCACGACGCCGCAACCCAGCAGGGTCAGCATCATGGTTCCGAATACTTCGGAAAGGAAAACAATTCCAAGAGACATCTTTGACTCCTCATTTTTCTGTTGTCAGCCTCCTCGCGGGTGAAGAGGCTGTTGGGACGGTTCCGTTGTCTCCGGAACCGTCCCGGTGTGGTGGTCCCCTGGCGGGCCCACCTACCCCCTTCCGCCCCTGCCGCACGCTGGGACGGTCAAGCTGTTTCCGCTGCTTGGTGTCAGGCTACGAGACTGTGCACGTCAACCTTGTGGAACCGTTGCAGTACTTCCTGGGCGTGGCGGATTTCTGCTTCGCGGGCAGCAGCATCCCAGCCGAGCGGCTCGGCCAACGCTGCTGCTATTTCATTGAGCAACTCCCCGGTGACCAGGCCACGGAACGCGAGCGATGTCCTGCGGATGAGGACATCCACCAGATGCCCGATCTGCTCGTGCTCGGCCATGAATGCCAGCTCCCGGACGCTCAATTCACGGGTTGAGCGCAATGGCGCGTCGTGTCCGGCGTTCAAATAGTCGATGACCGCATCTGCACGCGTTCCGTACCGGGTCAGCAGCACGGCTACGCGGTCAGCATCCAGCCCCGGCCCCATGTGCTTCTTGATCCATTCCTGCTCGCCTTGTTCAGTTGCAGGGAAGCCTGCGCCGCCGCCGATGGCGAGTTTCGCCGTCGAGACTTTGCGCTCCATACCCAGTTCGTGGAGGACGTCATTGGTCATGTGCTCGGCCAGGGCGCGGAATGTGGTCCACTTGCCACCCACCAAGCTGAGGACGACGGCGGCCTTACCGCCTGGCGTTGCGACGGAGTCGCTGCCGGTGCGGACGCTGCGTTCGATGCGGTAGTCGCGTGAGACGAATCCAGGCTGGGTTTCGTCGTGGCGGGGCAACGGACGGACGCCGGCGAAACTGTAGACGATCTGTTCGCGCTCCACCTTGATGGTGGGGAAGACGTGGCCGACGAGGTCGAAGAAGTAGTCGATTTCTTCTTCCGTGCACACGGCATCTTCGGACATGTCAGCGTCCACGTCCGTGGTGCCCACCAGTACCCGGTCCCCCATGGGGTAGATCAGGACGATGCGGCCGTCTGTGTGTTCGAAGAAGATTTCGCGGCCGTTGCACGCAGCCAGCAGTTCCGGGTGGTCGAGGACGATGTGCGATCCCTTGGTGCCGCCCATGAACTTACTGACGGCGCCCATGGCCTGGTTGGTGAGGTCCACCCAGGCGCCCGTGGTGTTGACGATGACGTCAGCCTGGAAGTCGAATTCCTTGCCGGTCAATTCGTCACGAAGCCGGACTCCGTCCGATCCCATGGACACGAGCGAGACATAGTTGCTGGCGCGGGCGCTGCCTCCCGGCAGTCCCCCGCCACGGCCTGCTTTCTCGCCGTCCTGCAGGACATCGAGGGTGAGTCGCTCCGGGTTATGGACCGAAGCATCAAAGTACGTAGCCGCGTACTTGATGCCGGAGTGAAGTTTCGGAAGCTCGGCCAGGGCCTTTGTCCGGCCACGGAACTGGTGGCGGGGCACGCTCCCGCCGTCGCGGGAGAAGAAGTCATACATGCTCAGACCAGCCTTGATGAGGAACGCACCGCGCTCCTTGGGCTTGCCCTGCTTGTGGGTGAGGAAGCGCATGGGTGCGGACAGGATGCCGGAGAACGTGCTGAAGATCGGGATGGTGGTCTGCAGGGGCTTCACGTAGTGCGGCGCGATCCTCAGGAGCCTGTTGCGCTCGACCACGGATTCCTGGACCAGGCGGAACTCGCCGTTTTCGAGGTAGCGGATGCCGCCATGGATCATGTGGGAGGAAGCGCCACTGGCGCCTTGGCAGTAGTCACCGCGTTCAACAAGTGCGACGTCGACACCCTGGAGGGCGAGATCGCGGAACGTTCCGACGCCATTGATGCCACCGCCGATGATGAGTACCTTGGCCGAAGGCCGCTCCTGCAGTGCAACGACGGAGTCGCGCTGTGTGTGCTGTGAGGTACCGGAAATCCTGTTGTGTCCCAAAACTGCTCCCTTGGGCTTGGTTCGTGCGCCGCGCCACTCGCTGCTGCACCGTTCACCACTAATCTGGCGAAGGTGGAAAATGGAGTCAAGCTATTTGCACAAACGTGCAGGAAGGAAATGAGATGGGACGATCACGTCACTCGGATGCGCTCCGTGCTGCACAGATGTACTACCTGCAGGACCTGACCATGGATGCGATTGCCCGGGAGCTGAGGACATCCCGGTCCACGGTATCCAGGCTGTTGTCTTCGGCGAGGGAAACGGGCCTGGTTCAGGTCCAGATTCGAAGCCCTTTCGATACCGGCCCTGAGCTGGAAAGCCAGATCCGGAACCAGTACGGCGTGGATGTCCACGTGGTTCCAGTACTGGACACGCTCAACGAAGCGGAGACCCTGGACCGCGTAGCCATGCAGGCTGCACGGACAATCGGACCCTTGGTTGACTCGAATGCCATCATCGGAGTGGCCTGGGGTGCGACGCTCAGCGCGGTCAGCAGGCACCTCACGCGCAAGGTGACACACGACAGCATCGTGGTCCAGCTCAATGGCGCCGGCAACATGCAAACCACCGGTATTACGTATGCCAGCGACATCATGCGCCGCTTCGGCAGTGCGTTCGGTGCCCGCGTGGAACAGTTCCCTGTTCCGGCGTTTTTTGATCATGCCTCCACCAAGACCGCCATGTGGAATGAGCGCAGCGTTCAACGCATCCTGGACCTGCAGGCCCGGATGAGCATCGCTATCTTCGGCGTCGGGTCTGTGGATTCGGATTACCCGAGCCATGTCTATGCCGGTGGTTACCTCGATGAGCACGACCTCACCATGTTGGCCGCCGACGATGTGGTGGGCGACGTAGCCACGGTCTTCTTCCGGAGTGATGGTTCCTCTGACGGCATCACCTTGAACGAAAGGTCAACCGGTCCCAGCCATGAACAATTGCGGCAAGTCAGGCGGCGGATCTGCGTGGTCTCCGGGGCATCGAAGATCAACGGCCTCCAAGGAGCCCTGGCTGCGGGGCTGGCGACGGACCTCATTCTGGACGAAGCCTCAGCCCGACGCCTGGTGAGTTTCAATGGCCATTCCTGAAGCAATCGTGCAAGGAATGGGTAGAGTCGTTGCTATGAGATCCCCATCCAAGCTGACATCAAACAGGCTGGCACTAAACAACGGCGTACAGATGGATCGCATGGGATACGGGCTCTATAAAGTTCCCGCCAAAGACGCAGAAGCCTTGGTTGCCACGGCTTTGGGCGAGGGCTACCGCCGGTTCGATACTGCCGCGATGTACGGGAACGAAGTCGGGGTGGGCCGGGCCCTCGGCGGTGCCATCGGTGACGCCGCGGAAGCCAACAGAGGTACCGGTGGCTCCGGCGAGTCGGTACACGCACTAGCCCGCGAGGACGTCTTCGTTACCACCAAGGTCTGGAACGATGATCAGGGCTACGACGCGACACTACGGGCGTTCGACACGTCCATAGCGAACCTTGGACTTGATTACGTGGACCTCTACCTCATCCATTGGCCGTGCGCCGGCCGGGGATTGTTCGTGGAAAGCTACAAAGCGATGGAAACCCTTTACAGGGAGGGCAAAGTCCGAGCCATAGGTGTTTCCAATTTCCAGCCAGGACACCTCGACGAGCTCATGCAAAAGGCAGAGGTTGTTCCGGCGGTGAACCAGATAGAACTGCACCCCTGGTTGCAGCAGACAAGATTGCGGACGTTGCACGAGCAACTCGGAATCCGCACCGAGGCCTGGAGCCCCCTCGGCCGCGGGCACGTCCTGGCTGACCCCGCAATCGTCTCGCTATCAGAAAAGTACGGCCGGACTCCGGCCCAGGTTATTCTGCGCTGGCATCTTCAGCTGGGGAACCTGGTCATTCCCAAAGCAAGCTCGGCGGGACGGATCAAGGAAAACATGGCCGTCTTCGATTTCGAATTGGACTCCGGGGATATGGACGGCATAGCCGCACTCGAACGCCACCATCGGACCGGGTCCCACCCGGACAACGTGAACTAGGAATAGACGAATGGACAACGTGGACACCGCGCATTCCCCGCAGGGTGTGCAGGCCCCCAGCGAATTCTTCAGCGAATCCTTGCCGGGGCGGACGCATGCCTCGGACGTTGAGGTGGATGGCAGGAAGGTGGCGTACTGGACCTATGAACCGGTCACCCGCACTCCCATGACCCGCACCATCCTGGTGATCCATGGTTTCCGGGGTGACCACCATGGCTTACTGCGCGTAGCCGACCAACTTCCCGAGATGCGGATCATCATGCCGGACTTGCCGGCCTTCGGAAGCTCGGAGCCCTTCGTCCAGGATGAACACACCGTTGAGCGCTATGGAAAGTTCATCTCCGGTTTCATGGCCGCGCTCGACTTAAATGACGAGACTGTGCTGTTGGGCCACTCCTTCGGCTCAATCGTCGCCAGCCACTTCGCCGCCACGAATCCCGGAGCCATTTATCCGCTGATCCTGATCAACCCCATTGCTGCGCCCGCGTTGGAGGGCCCCAAGGGCATCATGACCAAACTTGCGGTGCTGTACTACCAAGCGTCTGCCAAGCTTCCCCGCAAGTTTGGACTAGCCGTGCTTCGGAATCGGGTGATCGTTCGCATCATGAGCATCACCATGGCCAAAACCAAGGACAAAGCCCTGCGCCGTTTCATCCATGGCCAGCACGACGCCTATTTCAGTGCCTTCGCAGACAGAAAAAGCCTGCTCGAATCGTTCAGGGCCTCCGTCTCAGGCAACGTGGCCGAAGTCGCCGGGCAACTAACACTTCCCGTACTGCTGATCGCTGGCGAAAAAGATGAGATCGCCACTCTTCCCAACCAGCACAAACTTATGAAGCGGCTACCTGACGCACAGCTGGAAGTGATTCCCGACGTCGGGCATCTCATCCACTATGAGACGCCGGTTCCGGCCGCTGAAGCAATCCGTACCTTCCTGAAGGAACATCCCGCGTGAAAATTGTCATCGACGCCCGCTTTACCCGAACGGACCATCACGATGGCATTAGCCGCTACGGTTCCAGCCTCATCGCCGCAACGTCCAAAATCGCCGATGTCACCATGCTCATCAGCGACAAGCGCCAACTGGCCCTTCTGCCCAACGTCCCGTACGTCATGCTCAACAGCCCGCTGTCCCCCATGGAATTGTTCGTCGCCCGCAAGGTCAATCCCCTTGGTGCTGACGTGGTGGTATGTCCCATGCAGACCATGGGCACCCTGGGGCGCCGTTACGGCCTGGTGCTAACCCTCCACGACCTCATCTACTATGAACACCCGACTCCCCCGGGATTCCTGCCAGCCCCTGTGCGCCTTCTCTGGCGGCTTTACCACAAGGCGTTCTGGCCGCAGCGCGTCCTCCTTAATCGCGCGGATATCGTGGCCACCATCAGCCGTACCACTGAAGCCCTCATGGCCAAGTACCAACTCACCAAGCGTCCCGTGCGCATCGTGGGCAACGCACCCCAACCCGGCCAAACGCCCCGCGACCCTGAAGGAGGCGCAGACAAGTCCCTCCTCTACATGGGTTCGTTCATGCCCTACAAGAACGTGGAAACCATGATCCGGGGCATGTCCGAACTGCACGATTACACGTTGCATTTGCTCAGCCGGATCACCCCTGAGCGCAAAGCTGAGTTGGAGGCATTGGTCCCCAATGGAGCCAAAGTCCTGTTCCATAACGGTGTCACTGACGCCGAATACGACGAACTCCTCCTGAAGGCAACGGCTCTCATCAGCCTGTCACGGGCCGAAGGGTACGGTTTGCCTTTGGTGGAGGCCATGGCGTTGGGTACGCCAGTTATCGCAAGCGATATTCCGATTTTCCGTGAAGTGGGCGGCGAGGCCGTCAGCTACGTCCACCCTGAATCACCGACGGAATTCGCGGCCGCCGTCACGGCCCTTGGTGACGGCGCGCTTTGGCGGCATCGCTCCCGCAAATCAGTGGAACGCGCTGCTGAATTCAACTGGGACGAATCGGCGCGGCAGCTCGTGGCTGCGGCGGAAGAAGTCGTGGCCCGGCGCGCACGCAAGACCCGGGAACGCGCTTAGCGCACTCCCGGGTCCAATGGGGCGGCACCCTGTCATCCGGTAGTCGCTCTTGACGCAGGGTGGTTGGTTGCGGAGGACGCGTTCTCTTCGTAGGGCCGCAGCCGGAACAGGGCGACGGCCGCGAGGAGGACCACCACGGCCACTCCGATGTAGAGCTGGTGGGGGTTCCATCCGCTGTCGAGCAGCGCGCCGACCGCAATGGGAGCGAGAATGGCACCGGCCCGGCCGATGCCAATCCCCCAGCCCACACCTGTGGTGCGGACACCAGGCTCGTATGTCATGGGAGCCACGGTGTAGAGGCCAGCGATGCAACCGTTGACGAGCATCCCGACGACCACGCCGGACGAGAACGCCAGCAGCGGCAGGGGGCTCGTGGTGATGAACAGGACGAGGGTCACGGCCGAGAGCACGGTGAAGACCATAAGGGTCAACCGCGCGTCCCACCGGGTGGTGAGCACGCCGTAGAGCAGCGAACCGAAGGTTCCGCCCATGGTGAGCATGAGTCCCCCGATGATGCCCTGCTGCTCCGTCATCCCTGATTCCACGAGCAGCCGGGGCGTCCAGGAGTTGGCGAAGTAGAAGCCGAACATGATGACGAAGAAGGAGATCCAGAGCAGGATGCTGGCCGTGCGGTACCGCGGGCTCAGGAGCACGGCCACACTGCCCTGCTGCTTACCGGCGACCACAGGGGCAGGGCCGGGATTGACCTCGCCCTGGAGACCCAGACGGCCGGCGATGCGCTGGAGCTTCCCGGCCGCGCCTTCCGGTCGCCGGGTGCGGAGGTAATCGACGGACTCTGGCATGAGGACAACCACCAGAGCGATCGCCAAGAGAGTCAGCAGGCCGCCAACGAGGAACACGGAGCGCCACCCGAAGGCGGGGATAAGCTGGGTAGCTCCCATGCCACCGAGCGTGGCACCTACTCCATAGCCCGCGGTGAAGATGCTGACGGCCATACCGCGACGGCGGGCATTGGCGAACTCACTTGTGATCACAGTCGCGGAGGCGAGGATGCCGCCCACACCCAGTCCTGTGACGACGCGCCATAGGCCGAGCTCGAGCGCGGAGTTCGCCGTTGTGGACAGCAACAGTCCGACCGCGTTGAGCGCCAGTGCCACGATGAGGATCTTGCGCCGGCCGTAGCGGTCCGCGAAGGGCCCGAGGACGAGCGAACCCACGGCCATACCGATGAGGCCCGCGCTGAGCAGCCACCCAAGCTGGGAACCGGAGAGTCCGAACTCCTTGGTCACGGATGTGGCTGTAAAGGCCATGGCCAGCACGTCGTAGCCGTCGAGGGCGTTGAGGAAGGTGGTCACCGCGATGATGAGCCACTGGTAGGACGACATCTTGGATGCGTCGATCTGGTGTCTGATGTCCATGGTGATGATGCCTCTCAGGGAACGTCGATGGTGAGGATGGTGGGACGGGGCGTTGGGTCTGTGCCCGGTTCGGCAGCGACCACCCGCGAGACGCAGCAACACATTTTGGTGTTGGGTTCCTTCTGGCGGTCCGAGTAGAAAACGTCGCGGTGGTCGATCCGTCCGGCGAGCTCAAGGACCTTGACCTGGCACAGGCCGCACTCGCCCTTGCGGCAGTCCGACATCATGTCCACACCATCGCGCTCGAGGGCCTCCAGCACGGACTCATCGGAGCCGACATGTGTCTCTACCCCTAGCCGCGGTATCCGCACGGTGAATGGTTCTGCCTCGTACCAGCCGCTGTTGCCGAAAGTCTCGTAGCGCAGGTTCGTGGGCTCGAGCTCCCGCTCGGTCCATGCACGGCGGACAGCGTCCATGAGCCGAATGGGCCCGCACATGTAAAACTCTGCGTCCTCGGGGGCTGAGCCCACGAGGGCCCGGACGTCAAGGGAAACCCCCTCCGCGTCGATGTGCGCCTCGAAGCGGTCTCCGTGCATGGCGGCGAGGTCATCCAGGTAGGCCATCGCATCCCGGGAGCGGGCCACATAGACGAGGCGGTAGTCGGCGCCGAGGCGGCGCAGCAACGCGGCCATCCCGGCGATTGCAGTGATGCCGATGCCCCCGGCAAGCAAGACGTAGGAGGGGGCTCCGATCCGCAGCGGGAAGTTCTGCATCGACTGGGTGATCTCCAGGCTCTGCCCGGGCTGGAGAGAGTGCATGAACACGGATCCGCCCCGGGAGGTGGGGGTCCGGAAGACGCTCAGGGCGAGGTGCGTGCCATCGTCGGCGGCATTGACCACGGAGTATGAGCGGACGTGCTGCTCGCCTTCGATGGTCGTGCGGACATCCACGTGCTCGCCGGGACGAATGGCGCAGGGACGCTCCGGACGCAGGACGATACGGCGGATGTTCTCGGCCACGTCGGATACGGCGTCGACGACGGCCTGCTGCCAGAGGATGTGATGGGAATCGGCCACGGTTTTCTCCCCCTGCTCAGCTGCCCGGCAGGGCGGCGAGGCGGCCCTCGGCTTCGAGCGCACGCTCCAGGAGCCGGCGCACCCACATCCCGCCCATGTCGATGTTGAGGTTGTAGAACTCGTAGTCGGGGTTGGCGTCGATGGCCGCCTGCTGCGCAAGGAGCATGGCCTCGTCTTCGCCGAAGACCCCGTGCACGCCGTTGCGCAGCTGTGTGGTGATGAGCTGGCTCTCCAACCGGTAGTTGCGCATGAACGCCCAGAAGTAGTGGCAGGAACGTTCGGTCTCCGGAGTGATGGTGTTCATGACGTAGCCGTTCACCCCGCGGGAGCGGTCGCCCTCGGGGGCTCCGGTCCCGGCCTCGGCGACCCCGACGTCGATGCAGATGGTGGACGGGAAGTAGTAATGGATGATCTGCCAGCGGTCCACCTTTCCCTCGAAGTCCGGGAACTTGTCCCGCATGTTCTTCAGCCAAAACGGCGGCGCGTCAATGTTGCGCATCCAGCGGGTGACAGTGACGGATGACTCGTCGTGGGTCACCTCAAACTCGGACTCGGACAGTTCCTCTTGCCCGATCGAGGAACTGTGCACGAACTCCTCATGGGTGAGGTCCATGAGGTTGTCGAGAACCAGCTGGTAGTTGCACGGGGCATGGATGGTCTCGCCGTCTCCCGCCCACTCGGGGCTGTCCAACTGGTGCATGTCCGGCACCAGGCCCGGGTCGGCCTTCGTAGGGTCACCCAGCCACACCCACACGTAGCGGTAACGCTCCACCACAGGGAACGAGGGAACCGTGGCCGAAGGATTGAGTGTTTCCTGCGCAGGCATCGAGGTGCAACGGCCAGCAGCGTTGTAACGCAGCCCGTGGTACGGGCACTGGATCTCGTCGCGGCCCACGAGCTTACCCTGGGACAGCGGGGCAAGACGGTGCCAGCAAGCGTCGGCCAGTGCGACGGCGCGGCCGTCTCCTGTTCGGTAGAGGGCCAGAGGGCGGCCGGCGATGGTGCGGGCCAGAATCCCCTTGGCGGAAATCTCATGATCCCACCCCGCCACGAACCATGCGTTGAGCGGAGAGGGCAGGAGCTTGGCGGTGGATGTGGTCTTTGTTGCGGAGACGGTCATGAAGCGGTCCTCATCTTTGAGCGGGCCAGACAGAAAATAACTATCATCATAGGTATTTGGTGACGTGGCACACATACTATCTATCTCGATAGTGGTTTGCAAAGCTCTTCTGAAGCTAAGCTGTGAGGGCCCGCATTGCCGACCTGAAAGGAGTACCTGTGACCCTTCGCTCAGCCCTGCTGGCACTGCTGTCCTCAGGTCCGCTGACGGGCTACGACCTGGTGAAGCAGTTCAGCTCCTCCGTGGGCCACGTCTGGCATGCCCCCGACTCCCAGATCTACCCGGAGCTGCGTAGGATGCACGCCGAGGGCCTACTCTCCAGCAGGCCTGTACCATGGGGCACCCGCGGAGCGACAAAGACGGAGTATGCCCTCACGCCGGCAGGCGAGGCGGCTCTGATCGAGTGGCAGAATCAGCCGCTGACTTACGTCAGGGACCGGGATCCCGCCCGCCTCAGGGCCGCTTACTTCGAGTGGGCACCGTCCGGCGTGGCGGCTGCGCAGCTGCGAGCTCACATCGCCCATTACGACGAACAACGCCTCCAAACTCTGCACATGATCCAAGCCCTCGAGCAGCGCACCCATCCCACGCTTGCCCGGCGCCTCACCCTGTACTCCGAAGAGGAACGAGAGCATATTGTCCGCTTCAAGGTCTTCGCCTATGAAGGTCAGCTTGCGCATGCCGAGCAGGAAATCGCGTGGGCGAAGCGGGGCCTGCAGATACTTGAGGATATGGAGAACCCCGGAAAGTCCGGTCCGGTGGATGAACCATCAATAAGGCCTAGCCCCCCGGCCACTCGGCCCTAATCAGACGGCAAGCAACTAAAGAACGTCTACGCCATCCAAGCGCAATTGCACAGGTCCAGCGGTGCGCTTGGCGGCATTTGCTGCTTTGACGGCCCGCATGGCGCGCGTGGTTTCCGCGGCATCGGTGTAAGGAATGAAATAGAGCGTCCTGACCTCTGCATCGCTCTCAGCGGCTGACGGTTGGGCACCGCCGAACAGCTGCACGGGAGCGGGTCCGGCTTTGCGAAGTTTCGCTGCCGATGCCAGCTCGGCGTTGGCTTCCAGCGCGTCACTGAAATGCACGACGTCGGCCCTTGCGCCGGTTACGGAAGCCACCCTGACCGCTGGGGGCAGCTGGAGTTCCTTCCGAAGGGCCAGTTCCCTTGATGCGTAGCCGGAAGCGTCCCACCTCAAGAGTGCTCCCGTCGCAGCGGTATCGTCCGCGGTAATCACGACGAGTCCACCTTGGCCTGCCGGCTTCACGAGGGAGGCGGCATTGAACCACCGGCGAACAGTGTCCTCCCCCGCCCGCAGGTTCTCCCGTCGGAGCAGCGAGTTGCCGTCCAGCAGCAAGGCGGCCGCATAACCGTTTGGCGCAACCGGCTCGGCACCCACCGTAGCGACAACCAACGCGGGCGCGTCGGGGACAGTTGCCTTGACGTGTTCGCCTGAGGACGTCACCACGGCCTTACCGGGGAAGGCCCGCCCCAGCTCCTCGGCAGTCCGCATGACTCCAGCCGCACCACGGCGCAGCTTTGTCCCACTGCAGTGGGTGCAACGCCATTGGGGAGCCGGGGTAGAGCACCACCGGCATGCCGGCATCGCGGAACTGCTGGACACGGCCAGGGGTCCCTGGCAGGCGTTGCAGCGCGCCAGTTCCCGGCACGTCTCGCACACCAAGGATGGGGCGTAGCCTGCCCTGGCCACCTGAACCAGGACAGGCCCCCGTTCCAGGCCGTCCTTGGCCGCCCGCCACGCTGCACCGGGCAAACGGGCAATGCGGGCCAGCGGATCACGTTCCTGCTCGAAGCTGTCAGCCGTGTTGAGAACCCTGGGCACCGTGGCGCGGACGATAGTGCGCGGCGCTTCAATGGGCACCGCCCACTGCATTTCGACGAGGCGTTGGAGTTCGGTGCTGCGGCTATGGGCCGCCATAAGGCAGGCGGCGTTCTCCTGCTCGGCCCTCAGCAGAAGGACCTCCCTGCTGTGTGCATAGGGAGCCCTTTGTTCGATGTGCAGGTCGTCTCCATCGTCCCAGCACACCACCAAGCCAAGGTCGCGCACAGGAGCATATGCCGCCGAACGGGTGCCAATAGCAACTCCTGCGGCACCGCTGAGAAGCCGCAGGAAATTCCTGTAACGGGGGGTTTGTCCATCATCCGCCGTTAGCCGGGCAACGTCGGACGTCGGAAGGACCTTGGCCAGTGCATCCTCCAACTGTTCAAGATCCCGATAGTCCGGTACTACCACCACTGCTCCGCGCCCGGAGGCCCGCACAGTAGCTACAGCAGACGCCACGAGGGCCGGCCAACCATCAAGTCCGAAACCCTGCAGAGCCGTGAGGACAGCTTTGGGCGAACCTCCGCTGGCCAGGTGCTGCAGATAAGCCGCCCCGTTGGCGTATGAAGCCCAAGCATGGGCATCCGTGGCCGGCTTCAGGTCCGCTATGTCAGCATCAAAATCTCCAGCCAGCAGTTCCTTCTCCACCTTCGCGACCCGTGGAGGGATAGCCGTCCTGAGGACATCGCTCAACGTTCCGGCGTAACGTGCAGCGACAGTCCCTGCAAGCTCCAAAGTGGCCGGAGTCAGGACCGCCACGGGAGAAACCAGTTTATGGAGCGGAGTCAGAGGGTGGGCCACATCGGAATCCGCGCGGCGCTCAGCAATATAGCCATTCAGTTCCTGGCCGTTGAACTTCACCTTCACGCGGACGCCGGCGACCGCAGTTTCGGCGAGGTCGGCGGGAACACTGTAATCAAAGGGCCTGTCGAGGTGCGGCACGGATGACTCCAGCACCACACGGGCCACCGGATTCTCCGGCGCCAAGGGCGGTCCGTTGACGGGTGCCCGATCGGGAAATCCCTGAAGCAGCGAAGGCTGAAGCAAGGACGGTTGGGCCTCGTGTCCTACCATGCTCGTCACCTCCCAGTCATTGCACAAGCTCATTCCAAGAGAACGCTTCTACATACCTCAACGCAGGATGCCCACAGCGGGATCGACCCGCTGCGGGCATCTCTCTGGCACCAGCCAATCACGGGCCACCGACAAAACAGAGGCCAACGACAGAACAGATCAGGCGTTGAAGTATTCCTTCAGGTCGGCCACCCGGTCCAGGCGTTCCCACGTGAAGTCGGGTTCGTCGCGACCGAAGTGACCGTGCGCCGCCGTCTTTGTATAAATGGGCCGCTTGAGGTCAAGGGCATCGATAATGGCGCGGGGACGGAGGTCGAACAGTTCGTCAATGGCTTCGCTGATGCGCGCCGGGTCAACAGTTTCCGTGCCGAAGGTCTCAACGTACGTTCCAACAGGGCGTGCCTGGCCGATTGCGTAAGCAATCTGGATTTCAGCGCGCTTGGCCAGTCCCGCGGCTACCACGTTCTTGGCAACCCAGCGCATGGCGTAGGCGGCTGAGCGGTCCACCTTGGACGGATCCTTGCCGGAGAACGCGCCACCGCCGTGGCGTGAGAAGCCACCATAGGTGTCCACGATGATCTTGCGGCCGGTGAGGCCTGCGTCGCCAACCGGGCCGCCGATAACGAAGGCACCGGCAGGATTGAGGATGTTCGCCGTGCGGGCAATGTCCAAGTTGGACGCCGACATCACGGGGTCGATCACGTAGCTGGCAAGGTCTGCACGAAGCTGCTCAAGGCTTGCCTCTTCTGCGTGCTGGCTGGAAATGACCACGGTTTCCACCGAAACCGGCCGGTCGCCGTCGTACCCTACAGTAACCTGGGTCTTGCCATCCGGGCGGAGGTAAGCCAGCTCTCCGTTCTTGCGGACTTCGGTGAGGCGTTCAGACAAACGGTGTGCCAGCCAGATGGGCGTGGGCATGTACGATGCCGTCTCATCGCTGGCATAACCGAACATGATGCCCTGATCGCCTGCACCCTGGAGGTCGTAGTCGTCCTCCTGGCGGCCTTCACGGGCCTCGAGTGAGTTGAACACGCCACCGGCGATGTCGTTGGACTGCTGGCCTATGGAAACGGACACGCCACAGCGGGCACCGTCGAAGCCGTTGGCAGAAGAGTCGTATCCAATGCCGAGGATGGTCTCGCGGACAATCTGCGGAATTTCCACATAAGCGTCGGTCGTGACCTCACCCGCAACGTGCACCAGGCCGGTGGTGGCCATGGTTTCAACGGCCACGCGGGATTCGGGATCAGCTGCGAGCAGCGCATCCAGGATGGCATCGCTGATTTGGTCGCAGATCTTGTCCGGGTGTCCTTCAGTGACCGACTCGGAAGTGAAGAGCCGGAGCTTGGACGGGGTGCCATGGTGTTCATGGTGCAGCGGTAAAGTCACTCGTCCACCTTACTGGGTTGCGGGACGGCGGCATCTGCCGTGTGTCCCTTTGCTAAGAATTCGGGTGTGGGCTCAGTTACACAGCCGGGAAGACCCGCGTGAGCTCGGCACCCACCCGATCAATCACGGCGGCGGCGACGTCGGCTTTGGAGCCGGCACTGGACTGCGGTTCGGCTCCGTGGCCGGAGAGGATGACCACGGAATTGTCATCCTGGCCGAACACCCGGCCAATGCCCACCTGATTCACCACCAGGAGGTCGCAGCCCTTCCGCTTGAGCTTTGCTGCCGCGTGTTCCAGGACATCACCCTGGGCGTCGCCCGTTTCGGCCGCGAAACCAACAATCAGCTGGTGGCCGCCCCCGGCGTTGCGTCGCTCCACGAGCTCATGCAGGATGTCCGGGTTGCGGATCAACCGCACAACAGGCGCGTCCTCGCCGTCGACCTTCTTGATCTTGGTGTCCGAAACCTCTGCCGGACGGAAGTCTGCAACAGCAGCGGCCATAATGACGACGTCGGAGTCCGCCGCCGCTTTCAGCGCAGCCTCGCGCAGTTCCAACGCTGATTCAACGTGGACCAACTCGACGCCGGCGGGCGGCTCGACGTCCATGTGGGCTGCGAGGAATCTCACAGTTGCCCCGGCCGCCAGGGCTGCGGCAGCGAGAGCGACCCCCTGCTTTCCCGAGGACCGGTTGCCCAGGAAGCGGACAGGGTCCAGCGCTTCCCTGGTTCCGCCTGCGGAAATGGTGATGGTACGGCCTGCCAAGGATGCGTGCGTGGCGGGCTGTGCCTTCGCTTCGCCTTCCACAGTGGCCCCGGCCAACGCCATGGCAGCAGCAAAGATCGCTTCCGGCTCGGGCAAACGGCCGGGACCTGAGTCAGCGCCCGTCAGGCGACCCGAGGCAGGTTCGAGTACCGTGACGCCACGGCTGCGCAACGTCTCAACGTTGGCCTGGGTGGCGGCATGTCGCCACATTTCGGTGTGCATCGCAGGCGCGAAAAGAACCGGCCCATGGGCCATGAGGAGCGTGTTGGTGAGGAGGTCTCCGGCTTGTCCGGTTGCTGCCTTGGCTAAGAGGTCAGCCGTGGCAGGAGCAACCACGATCAGGTCAGCCTCATGTCCCAACCGGACATGGTTGACCTTCTCGACGTCATCGAAGACGCTATTGCTTACGGGGTTGCCGGAGAGGGCTTCCCACGTGGCCACTCCGACGAATCGGGTTGCGGCTTCGGTGGGAACGACCGTCACCTTGTGACCGGCTTCAGTAAAAAGCCGGAGGAGCGATGCAACCTTGTAGGCTGCGATCCCTCCCCCGACTCCGAGGACTATGCGCACGTGACCTCCGTCAACAGGCAGTCTTTGTTATTCGGCGGGCTCGATCGGCGTGGAAACCAGAAGGCCTTCGTTGATCTCGCGGAGTGCGATGGACAGCGACTTCTCGTTCAGCTTGGTGTCGACCAACGGGCCGACGTACTCGAACAGGCCCTCGTGCAGCTGTGCATAGTAGGCGTTGATCTGGCGGGCGCGCTTGGCGCCGAAGATGACCAGGCCGTACTTGGAATCAGCAGCCTCAAGCAGCGAATCGATCGGCGGGTTGATGATGCCTTCAAGGTTCGTGGACACGAATTCTCCAAATTTTAGCGGGCCAACAAATGCAAGCGCTTAGCGCTGGTGCGGGGTAAGCCCCATGAGTGAAACAAGCTCGTCCGCTGCCCGGCGAACGTCGTCATTGATGACGGTGTGGTCAAACTCCGGTTCAGCAGCAAGTTCCAGTTTAGCGGTTTCCAGCCTGCGCTGCTGTTCCTCGGGAGTTTCCGTGCCGCGACCCACCAGGCGACGGACCATTTCGTCCCAGCTGGGCGGTGCCAGGAACACAAAATTCGCGTCCGGAACGGCAGCTTTGACTTGTCGGGCGCCTTGGAGGTCGATCTCCAGCAACACTGACTTCCCGTCGGCGATAGCTGCGTCAACGGTACTGCGGAGCGTCCCATAGCGGTTCTGCCCGTGGACCACAGCCCACTCCAGCAATTCACCCTCAGCTACCAGGGAGTCGAACTCCTCGGCGGACTTGAAGAAGTAGTGAACGCCATCCTTTTCGCCCGGACGCGCAGCCCGGGTGGTTGCCGAGACCGAGAGCCAAACCTCTGGATAGTTGTCCCTGATGTAGGTGGATACGGTTCCCTTGCCAACGGCAGTGGGGCCTGCAAGGACAGTCAGTCCGGGTTTCTTGCTCACGGATTCCTTCGGGAGATGCGTCAAACGTTTTGCTGGGTATCCATAAAATCTACCAGCGCCCGGGCCTGATGAATTCCCAGGCCCCTGATGCGCCGGGATCCCGCGATGCCAATCTCCGCCATAATCCCTGCCGCCCTGACGGGCCCAATGCCCGGCAGGGCCTCCAGCAACTCCACCACCCGCATGCGCGCAATCGCTTCATCCGTTGAACCGGAAGAAATCAGCTCCGCAACGCTCACTTCGCCGCGCTTGAGCTTTTCCTTGGCAGCGGCACGCACGGCCCGCGCCTTGGCAGCCTTTTCAAGCGCATCGGAGCGCTCCTGCGGTGTCAGCTCTTTAAGGCCCACTGCCAAACCCCTGTCAGATCGCAATTGTGATCCAGATCACGCGGACTGATCCTGAACCTACCGGCAGGGGCCGCGTTGCGCAATGAGGGTAGCCAACTTACTCCGAGCGAAGCCCGGCCAGCGTCTCTTCCGTTGCGGCACGAAGGCCGGCCAGCGACGGCCCAGCGGCCAGGATCCCCCGGCTGGAGGTCGCCAGGACACTGGGATACGCGGCGCCGAACGTCGCTCGAAGATCCGCCGGAGTTGCGCCCTGGGCACCCAGTCCCGGGGCAAGGATCGCCCCGCGGACAGGGTCGAGGTGGATGTCCAGATCCTCAAGGGCGGAACCGATAGTGGCTCCAACAACCAAGCCAACAGACCCAAGGGAGCCCTCGTACCGCTGGTTCTCGGCTGCAGCTGCGGCCACGATCCTGCGCGCCACGGAGTCGCCTCCGCCGACATGCTGGACAGACTTTCCCTCGGGGTTCGATGTCAGTGCAAGCACAAACACGCCCCTGCCGTAGTGCGCAGCGAGATCCAAGGCGGGGCGCAGCGACTCAAAGCCAAGATAAGGGCTCAGTGTCACGGAGTCAGCAGCCAGGGACGAACCATCCCGCAGCCAGGCATCGGCATACGCAGCCATGGTGGAGCCGATGTCCCCACGCTTGGCATCAGCGATGCTGAGCACGCCTGCCTCCGAGGAGGCTGCCAGCGTGCGTTCCAGGACTGCCATGCCGGCGGAGCCGTGACGCTCATAGAGCGCCACCTGCGGCTTGACCGCGGCAGCGAGGGAAGCCACGGCCTCCACCACTGTCAGCGAAAAGCGTTCCAGTCCCGCGGCGTCGTCGTTCAATCCCCATTCGGCCAGGAGCTGCGGGTGCGGATCGATTCCAACACACAGCGGACCGCGCGAGGCCATGGCCGCTGCCAGCCGGGAGCCAAAGGACTCCCGGGCTGGCTGCTGCACTTGCTGTGGTGAAGCAGACTCAGGCATTGGCTGCTTCCATTGCGGCTGCCAGGTTTGCTGCGTGCTCCTGCAGGCTGGTCACGGACCATTCGTAGGTACGTAGCGCCTCAATGGCCTGCACTGCGGCGTTGAACTCGGCAACGGTGGTGATGCAGGGAATGCCGATGGACGTTGCCGCGGCACGGAGTTCGTATCCGTCGCTGCGGGCTTCGCCTCCGGAGGGCGTGTTGAAGACCATGTCGATCTCGCCGGCGATGACCAGATCCGCAATGGTGCCTTCGCCTTCGGCGCTGCTTCCCTCGGCCACCTTGCGGACCGGAGTCGCCTGGATGCCGTTGCGCCGCAGGACGTCAGCCGTGCCGCCGGTGGAGACGATCTCGAAGCCGAGGTCTGACAGGCGCTTGACGCCCATGATGACGGAGCGCTTGTCACGGTTGGCTACCGAGACGAAGATCTTGCCCTCGGTCGGCAACGCGTTGTTGGCAGCGGCCTGGCTCTTGGCAAAGGCGGTGTCGAAGTGCTTGTCGATGCCCATGACTTCGCCCGTGGAGCGCATTTCCGGGCCGAGCAGGGAATCTACAACCTTGCCTTCAGGAGTGCGGAAGCGGCTGAACGGAAGGACCGCTTCCTTGACGGCAACCGGGGCGTCCAACGGGAGGGTGGAACCGTCACCGGTTTCCGGCAGCATCTTGTAGGCGCCGCGCAACTGGTTGATGGTCACGCCCGTACCGATGAGGGCAGCCGCCTTGGCCATCTGCACGCCCGTTGCCTTGGAGACGAACGGAACTGTGCGGGAAGCCCGCGGGTTGGCTTCAAGGACGTACAAGACGTCGGAAGCCAGTGCGAACTGGATGTTGATGAGGCCGCGGACACCCACGCCTTCGGCAATGGCACGGGTTGCCGTGCGCACGCGCTCGATCACGTTGTTGCCCAACGTAATCGGAGGAAGCACGCAAGCGGAGTCACCGGAGTGGATACCGGCTTCTTCGATGTGTTCCATGATGCCGCCGAGGTACATGTCAGTGCCATCGAAGAGAGCGTCGACGTCGATTTCCACCGCGTCTTCGAGGAACCGGTCAATCAGCACCGGGTGGTCCGTGGTGATTTCCGTGGCGTTGGCGATGTAGCGGGAGAGGTTCGCTTCGTCGTACACGATCTCCATGCCACGGCCGCCCAGAACGTAGGACGGCCGGACCAGTACCGGGTAGCCGATTTCGTCGGCGATCTTCTTGGCGTCGTCGAAGGAAACGGCGGTGCCGTTCTTCGGGGAGGTCAGGCCGGCTTCGTCCAGGACCCGGGCGAAGGCGCCACGGTGCTCAGCGAGGTCGATTGCTTCCGGCGATGTGCCCAGGATCGGAACACCGGCGTCGGCAAGCTGCTGTGCGAGCTTCAGCGGGGTCTGGCCACCGAGCTGCACGAAGACACCCATGACGCCACCGGTGCGCTCTTCAGCGGCGATGACCTCGAGGACGTCCTCAAGGGTCAGCGGCTCGAAATAAAGGCGCGTGGAAACGTCGTAGTCCGTGGAGACGGTCTCGGGGTTGCAGTTGACCATGACGGTTTCGTAGCCGGCTTTGCGGAGCGCCATGGAGGCGTGGACGCAGGAGTAGTCGAACTCGATGCCCTGGCCAATGCGGTTGGGCCCTGAACCCAGGATGATGACGGAGGGCTTGGCGTGCAGGCCTACCTCATCTTCCTCGTCGTAGGACGAGTAGTGGTACGGGGTGTAAGCGGCAAACTCTGCGGCACAGGTGTCCACCGTCTTGTAGACCGGACGAATGCCCAAGGCCTGGCGGACGCCACGGACCACTGCCTCGTTGTTGTGCGTCAAGGCACCGATCTGCTCGTCGGAGAAGCCGTGGCGCTTGGCGTTGCGCAGCATTTCTTCGGTGAGCACGCCGGCCTTGCGGATCTCCTGCGCGGTCTCATTGAGGAGCTGCAGCTGGTCCAGGAACCAGGGGTCGATCTTGGTGGCTTCGAAAAGGTCTTCCACCGTGGCGCCACCCAGGAGCGCGCGCTGCACCTGGTGCAGGCGGTCCGTCGTGGGTCGCTTGGCCTTCTCGATGAGTTCGGCAACCTCGTATTCCGGCACGGAGCTGAAGTCCAGCTGCGAGCCCTTCTGCTCCAAGGAGCGAAGGGCCTTCTGCAGGGCTTCGGTGAAGTTGCGGCCCATGGCCATGGCTTCGCCAACGGACTTCATGGTGGTGGTCAGCGTGTTGTCGGCTGCCGGGAACTTCTCGAACGCGAAACGCGGAACCTTGACCACTACGTAGTCCAACGTGGGCTCGAAGGAGGCCGGGGTCTTCTGGGTGATGTCGTTGGGGATCTCATCCAGTGTGTAACCGAGGGAGAGCTTGGTTGCGATCTTGGCAATGGCGAAACCTGTTGCCTTGGATGCCAGCGCGGAGGAACGGGATACGCGCGGGTTCATTTCAATAACCACGACGCGGCCCGTGGCGGGGTCGATGGCGAACTGGATGTTGCAGCCACCGGTGTCCACGCCCACTTCGCGGATAACGGCGATGGAAACGTCGCGGAGCTTCTGGTATTCGCGGTCCGTGAGGGTCAGTGCCGGAGCAACCGTGATGGAGTCACCAGTGTGGACGCCCACGGGGTCGAAGTTTTCGATGGAGCAGACAACAACGACGTTATCGTTCTTGTCGCGCATCATCTCAAGCTCGTACTCCTTCCAGCCGAGGATGCTCTCTTCGAGCAGGACCTCGGTGGTGGGGCTGTACTGGAGGCCCTGGCCGACGATGCGGCGGAGGTCGTCCTCGTTGTAGGCCAAGCCTGAGCCCAGGCCACCCATGGTGAAGGACGGCCGGACCACCATGGGGTAGCCGAGGTCTTCAGCAGCAGCGAAGGCCTCTTCCATGGTGTGGATGATGTGGCTGCGTGCGGACTCCGCGCCGCAACGCTCCACCACACCTTTGAACTTTTCGCGGTCTTCCCCGAGCTCAATGGCAGCAATGTTCGCGCCAATGAGTTCCACGTTGTACTTCTCCAGCACACCGTTCTTGTCCAACGCGATGGCAGTGTTCAGGGCCGTCTGGCCACCCAAGGTGGGCAGGATGGCGTCCGGACGCTCCTTGGCGATAATCTTCTCCACCACCTCAGGGGTGATGGGCTCAACGTAGGTGGCATCTGCGAACTCGGGGTCCGTCATGATGGTGGCCGGGTTGGAGTTTACGAGGATGACCCGCAGGCCCTCTTCCTTGAGGACGCGAAGCGCCTGGGTTCCGGAGTAGTCGAACTCGGCCGCCTGGCCAATGACGATGGGGCCGGAACCGATGACAAGGACGCTCTTGAGATCTGTACGCTTGGGCATTACTTCTTGTCCTCAGTCTTGGAGTCGGTGGAGTTGGCGCCTGTGGCCTTGGACTTCGTATCGGCCATGAGGTCGATGAAGCGGTCGAAGAGGTAGGCAGCATCGTGCGGTCCGGCCGCAGCTTCGGGGTGGTACTGGACCGAGAACGCCGGGATGTCGAGGCAGGCGAGTCCCTCTACGACGTCGTCGTTCAACGAAACGTGGCTGACTTCCACGCGACCGAAGCGCTCTTCCGGCGCCACGGTGGAACCGTTCAGCGGCGCGTCAACAGCGAAGCCGTGGTTCTGCGAGGTGATTTCCACCTTGCCGGTCCGGCGGTCCATCACCGGCTGGTTGATGCCCCGGTGGCCGTAACGGAGCTTGTAGGTGCCGAAGCCCAGGGCACGTCCCAGGATCTGGTTACCGAAGCAGATGCCGAAGTACGGGAGTTTCTCGTCCAGCACCGAGCGCAGCAAGGAAACCTGGTGGTCTGCCGTGGCGGGGTCGCCGGGTCCGTTGGACATGAAGAAGCCGTCAGGCTTGACCGCGTTGACGTCCTCCAAGGTGGAAGTGGCGGGCAAGACGTGCACCCGCACGCCGCGCTCAGCGAAGCGCACCGGGGTCATTGCCTTGATGCCAAGGTCAACGGCAGCGATGGAGAAGCGCGGCTCGCCTTCCCATCCGTGGTCCTTGGGCTCCACGACGTAGGCCTCGTCAATGGAGACTTCCTCAGCCAGTGCTGCACCTTCCATGGGAGCGCTGGCCAGGACAGCGTCCAGCAGTTCCTTGTCCGTGGACTGCGCGGCCTCGCCGGAGAAAATACCTGCGCGCATGGTCTTGTGTTCGCGGAGGTGGCGGGTGATGGCGCGGGTGTCTACGCCCTGGATGCCAACGATTCCCTGCTCAACCAGTTCATCATCGAGGCTTCGTTCGGACCGCCAGTTTGAGGGACGGCGGGCGGCGTCGCGCACAATGTACCCGGCCACCCAAATGCGGCGGGACTCAGCGTCTTCGCTGTTGACGCCGGTGTTGCCGATGTGCGGCGCAGTCTGCACCACCAGCTGGCGCGCATAGGAGGGGTCGGTGATGGTCTCCTGGTAACCGGTCATGCCGGTGGCGAAGACGGCCTCACCAAGAGCGGTTCCCTGGGCTCCGTAGCTGCGGCCGCGGAACATGCGGCCGTCTTCGAGCACGAGTACTGCTGCTGAGGGGGTGGGTGTGGTGGCTGCTTTACTATCCGTCACTTTATTACTTTCCACTATCGGCATCTGCCTGAGGGGCTGCGGAGATCAAATCCTGGAGGGCTTCGAGGAGGAGCTGTTTGTCGGTTGCGTGCCTGGAACGGAATCCGGTGTCGAGTTCCCGGGCTCCAAGCTTCCAGTTGACAACCAGGAGTCCGTCCTTTTCGACGAATTTCCCGGCCATACCGTTGGCTTCGCGGCTGTCCACCAGCGCGGCTCGCGGGATGAACACAGGGGCGGCACCGGATCGGTCGAACAGCACGCCTTCTGCGTGGATGCTCAGTTCCGCATTGGTCCGGATACCCAGGCCCTGCACTGCGATCCGGTCCAGCCAGTCCCCCGCCGTGGTGGTGGCCACGTATTGGCCATCTGCGACCACCGTTGCCGGCGTCAGCTGCTCCGGTACTTCGGGAAGGCGTTCGACGTCGGCTTGTCGCCTCAGCCGGTTGCGCCATCCCAGCCAGATCATCGCCAGGACGACGACGATCAGCGGCACCGTGATGAGCACGGTCAGTGTTTGGTTATCCATTAGCTGCTGCTGACTGCCGGGTACCTGTACGGCGTGTTGAGCTGTCCGCCGAGGACGGTTGGGTGGCCCTTGAAGAAAGTAGTCACCACGGAGCCGGGCAGCTCTTTGCCCTTGAACGGTGAATTGCGGCCCATGGTTGCCATTTTATGGGGGTCAACGGTCCAACGCGCAGCCGGGTCCACCAGGATGACGTTGGCAGGCTCGCCAACCTCAAGCGGGCGGCCCTGATCGGCCACACGGCCAATGACTGCCGGCGTGAACGAGGTAACCCTGGCGAAGTCGGCCCAGGTCATGAGCCCGGTTTCGATCATGGTCTCCTGAACCACGGAGAGGGCGGTTTCAAGGCCGGTCATGCCCATGGCTGCCTGCGCCCATTCGCATTCCTTGTGCTCGCTGGGGTGCGGAGCGTGATCGGTTCCCACGACGTCGATGGTTCCGTCTGCCAAGCCCTCTCGGAGGGCTTGGACGTCGGCGTCCGTACGAAGCGGCGGGTTGACCTTGTAGACGGGGTCGTAGCTACGGACCAGCTCATCAGTGAGGAGCAGGTGGTGAGGGGTGACCTCGGCTGTGACGTTGATTCCACGCGCCTTCGCCCAGCGCACGATTTCCACGGAACCCGCCGTCGAGACGTGGCATACGTGGAGACGGGAACCAACATGCTGGGCAAGCAGGACGTCGCGGGCGATGATGCTTTCCTCGGCGACAGCCGGCCAGCCGGTGAGCCCCAGCACCGCGGAAACAGCACCTTCGTTCATCTGTGCACCAGCGGTCAGGCGCGGCTCCTGAGCATGCTGGGCCACCACGCCGTCGAACGCTTTGACGTATTCCAAGGCCCGGCGCATGAGGACGGGATCGTGGACGCAGATGCCGTCGTCGGAGAACATCCGGACCTGCGCACGGGAGTCCGCCATGGCCCCGAGCTCGGCGAGCTGCTCCCCCGCCAAGCCCACCGTCACTGCACCGACGGGGCGCACGTCAACCCAGCCGGATGCCCGGCCCAGGCTGTGGACCTGTTCGACGACGCCTGCCGTGTCAGCAACGGGGTTGCTGTTGGCCATGGCGTGGACCGCGGTGAAGCCACCAAGTGCAGCGGCCCGGGTACCGGTTTCCACAGTTTCGGCGTCTTCGCGGCCGGGTTCACGCAAGTGGGTGTGAACGTCCACCATGCCGGGCAGGGCGACGAGGCCCTGGGCGTCGATGACTGTTGCGTCGTCAGCTGACAGGTCCTTGCCGCGTGCTTCGATAACGCCGTCACGGATCAAGAGGTCTTCAGCTTCGCCGCCGAGGATGGCGGCCCCACGAATCAGGTAGGTGTTCTCGGCCATCAGTTGGTCTCCTTGCTGGACTGGCTTACGTTCGGGGCGGCTTCGCGGGAGTCCCCGGAGAGCAGCAGGTAAAGGGCGGCCATTCGGACCGAGACACCGTTCCGCACCTGCGCGAGCACGGTGGAACGCGGTGAATCTGCGGCCGCAGAAGATATCTCCAACCCCCGGTTCATGGGGCCTGGATGCATGATGATGGTGTCCTTCATGCCGAGGTCGTCCAGCATCCGGAGCCTGGCGTCATCGAAACCCCAGCGGCGCGAGTACTCGCGGGTCGAGGGGAAGAAGGAGGCGTTCATGCGCTCACCCTGGACACGCAGCATCATCATGGCGTCGATGCCTGCTTCCAACGTCTCGTCCAGGTTGTAGCTGACCTTGCAAGGCCAGTGCTCGACGCCGATGGGCAGCAGAGTAGGCGGCGCCACCAAGGTGACCTCGGCGCCAAGGGTCTTCAGCAGCCAAACGTTGGACCGGGCGACACGGGAGTGCAAGACATCCCCGGCTATTGCTACCCGCATGCCCTTGAGGTCTGCTCCCGTGGATTCGATGCCGTTGACCTGGGACCAATGCCGACGCATGGTGAACGCGTCCAGCAGTGCCTGGGTTGGGTGCTCGTGGGTGCCGTCGCCGGCGTTGATGACAGCTGCATCTATCCAATCCGTGGCAGCAAGCCGATGCGGGGCACCGGAAGCCCAGTGGCGGATGACGACGGCGTCCGCCCCCATGGCTGCGAGTGTCTGCGCAGTGTCCTTGAGGGACTCACCCTTGGAAACCGAGGACCCCTTGGCGGCGAAGTTGATGACATCGGCCGACAGGCGTTTGGCCGCGGCCTCAAAAGAGATACGGGTACGGGTGGAGTCTTCGAAGAAAAGATTAACCACGGTTCGGCCGCGGAGCGCCGGTAGTTTCTTTACTTCACGCTCGCCGACGGCAGACATTTCCTCCGCCGTGTCCAAAACACGAACGGCGTCGAAGAGACTGAGGTTTTCGGTGGAAAGGAGGTGCTTCACTTGCCAGCCTCAATTACTACCTCGTTGACGGGCACGCCGTCCACGGAGTCGATCTCCTCGAGGTGGACCCGGACTTTCTCGGATGAGGAAGTGGGCAGGTTCTTGCCCACGTGGTCTGCGCGGATGGGAAGCTCGCGGTGGCCCCGGTCCACGAGCACAGCCAAGCGGACGATCCTCGGGCGGCCAAGGTCAACCAAGGCGTCCAGTGCGGCGCGAATGGTTCGGCCCGAATAGAGAACGTCGTCGATCAAAACAACAACCTTGTTGTCGATTCCGGACAACGGGAGCCGTGTGTGGCGTGGGGGCCGCGTGGGCTGATGGGAGAGGTCGTCACGAAACATGGTGACATCCAGCTGGCCGACCATCGTCTCGGCGTTCACCGTGGGGTCGGCGGCTGCAATTTTGTTGGCAAGCCGCACTGCCAAAGGATAGCCGCGGCTGGGAATGCCCAACAGGACAAGGTCCTGGGAGCCTTTATTGGCTTCGAGGATCTCGTGGGCGATACGAGTGAGCGCACGATCAATGTCCGCCTGATTGAGAACAACCCGCGACGGCACGTGCGCTGAAGTGACTTCAGTCATCGCTCGTCTCCCCTTTCCCCGCCTCACGGGACGGAATTAAAAAAGGAATATTTGCTTTTCAAAACTACCACAGCGCCTCTTTCCCACCTCATCGGGGACGGTGGCGAAGCGTGAGTTTAAGCTCACACTCCGTGCTGTGGAATAGGCTCTTGCCCATGACCATGAACCACCACGGCCAACCCTATCCGCGGCCATATCTCGAGCCTGGTGCCAACCCCACCTGGATCGGCCGCGTGCAGCCGAGCAACTATCAGCCGGCTCCTGGTAATCCCACATCCCTCCCCCGGCAAACCTGGGCGATGCCACCCGCACCGCAAGCTCGCAGGACCTGGGGCATGCTGCCGCTACTCATTGTGGGAACCGTACTGGTCCTCGGCAGCCTGTTGCTGGTGGTGCCGTTCCTCCTGGGCAATACGGGCATTGCCGGTTTTGTGATCGGATTCATCGCCTCCCTCATTCCACTCTCCGTGGTGCTGTTGACCGTCCGCCTGATCGATCGCTGGGAACCCGAGCCAAAGAGGCTCTTGTGGTTTGCGTTCACGTGGGGCGCCGCGGTCTCCATTGCCGGCACGCTGCTCATCCAGCCGATCTTCGCGCTTGCAGCACCAACCTCCAGCGAAGAAGCTTTCACCTACTTCATGGCCACGGTCCAAGCCCCCATCGTTGAAGAGTTCACCAAGTCCCTGGGGTTGTTGGTCCTGATTCTGGGAGCACGCAAGTACTTCGACGGACCGGTCGACGGGGTCGTCTTCGCCTTCACCATTGCCGCGGGCTTCGCCTTCACGGAGAACATCCTCTACTTTGGACGCGAAATAGCCTCATCCACCGATCCAGGCACCGACTTGGTCCGGATTTTTATCCTCCGCGGCGTCATGTCACCGTTCGCCCACGCAGTGTTCACGGGGACAACCGGGCTGATCATGGGCTTCGCAGCCCGGAAATGGCACTCAGGCTATGCCGTCCTGGCGTTCTTCATCGGTTTGCTACCCGCAATATTCCTACACAACCGCTGGAACAGCATGGGGCAGAACTTCCTGGTGGAGTACTTCGTGGTCCAGGTTCCGATCTTCCTGATCGCTGCCGCAGGCATCATCCTTCTCCGTGTTGCCGAAGGAAAACTTACCCGACAACGGCTCCTGGAGTACGCCCGGGCAGGCTGGTTCACGCCAGCCGAAGTGGAGATGCTGGCCACGTCACGAGGCAGGCGGCAGGCTGTTCGTTGGGCGTCGTCGCGCGGACGCGGGAACCAGATGAAATCATTCATCAAAGGGGCCACAGCATTGGCGTTTACCCGGCAGCGGATCCTCAGTGGCCGCGACGTCCACGTTCACCAGCACGATGAACTGGAACACTTGCGCAGCATCCCCTCCCTCAGGGCGGCGGTGCTTCAGTAGCGCAACGGACCCACAGGTAAGACAAAAGGACCCGCATCCAGTGGATGCGGGTCCTTTTCCTCATGAATGCCTAAGCCAGAAGCGACGGCTTGAGCTTCTGCAAGCGGCCAAGCAGCCCGTTGATGAAAGCCGGTGACTCGTCCGTGGACATCGTCTTGGCAAGGGCCACAGCTTCGCTGACAGCTACGCCGTCCGGAACTTCATCATTGTAGAGAAGTTCCCACGCGCCGATACGAAGGATGATGCGGTCTACGGACGGCATACGCTCCAGCGTCCAGCCCTGGGCGTAGGTCTGCAGGAATTCATCGATGGTTGCCTGCATGGAAACAACACCCTCCACGATTTCCACCGTGTACGGGTTGATGACAAGATCGGTCTTCTCCCGGCGCGCTGTCATCGCGTCGAAAGCCGAAACGGAGCGCTGCTCCGCTTCGAAAAGTACTTCGAGCGCCCTGCTACGGGCTTTACCGCGTGCGCTCACTAGTCGTTGACCCGGCCCAAGTAGCTGCCATCGCGGGTGTCTACTTTGACCTTGGTGCCCTGCTCAACGAACAGCGGAACCTGGATTTCGTAGCCCGTCTCCACAGTTGCGGGCTTGGTGCCTGCCGATGAGCGGTCGCCCTGAAGGCCCGGCTCCGTGTAGGTGATTTCGAGGACAACGCTCGGGGGCAACTCGATGTACAGCGGCGTGCCTTCGTGGATGGCAATGTTGACCATCTGGTTTTCGAGCATGAAGTTGGTGGCGTCGCCTACAGTGGCACCGGACACTGTGATCTGGTCGTAGTCCTGGGTATCCATGAAGACGAAGTCTTCGCCGTCCTGGTACAGGTACTGGTAGTCACGGCGGTCAACCGTTGCGGTTTCAATCTTCAGGCCGGCGTTGAAGGTCTTGTCGACCACCTTGCCGGACATGACGTTGCGCATCTTGGTTCGGACGAAGGCACCGCCCTTGCCCGGCTTGACGTGCTGGAACTCAATGATGTTCCAGAGCTGGCCCTCGAGCTTCAGTACGGTCCCGTTCTTGATGTCGTTTGTGGTTGCCACTCGTATCCTCTGGTTTCTCTCACTGGTTCAAGCTGCCAGTTTGTCTATGCCAAGCAGGCATGCCAAACGGCCGGCCAGCGCGTATTTATCAAAAATCCAAGAACCATTCTACCGGCAAATACGGCTACGGCTTGCGAGCTGCGTTTCCCGGGCCTTCAGGAAGCCAGTTCAAGTACATTCCGGGCCCTCTGCAGGGCAACAGCCGAAGAGTAGATCAGCGCCGCATCGGCGGCCATGGCTACACGCAGGTCCAGCGCCTTTGCGAATTCCTCGGATGCTGCCAGCGCATTGCCGCTGACGAAGTACGCCCTGCCCAGGTACTGGTGCACGATCGCCTCCTTGGAGCTGCCCTGGACATCCTGCAACAGGTGCCGGAACAACTGCACCGCACGGTCCAGCCGGTTAGTTGCCCGGTGGACTTCCGCTTCAAAAATCCTCAAGCGGAAGGACTCCGGATCCTTATATCGCGCCTCGGCCAACAGCTCAGCCGCCTCGTTGGGCTGGTTGTCCAGCAGCAGGGCCATGATGCGATCCGCAGGGTCTTCCGAGGCAGCGAGGGCGGTCTCCATGGCTTCCTCATTGACAACCACAGGAAGCAAAGTGTCCGGGTTCATCCGGACTCCGGGGAAACCTGCAGTAGGCCAGTCGCTGACGCCTTCCCGAAGAGTGACGGTCATGATGCGATCTCCTGGTAGGCGGCAAACAGGAGTGAAGTGTCAGGGACCTCCAGGATGCCCGGCTTGGCAACGCCGTCGAGGACAACGAACCTCAGGAGATCGCCGCGCGACTTCTTGTCCCGGCGCATTCCATCCAAAAGACCCTGCCAGCGGTCCCTGCGGTACGTGATGGGCAGCCCAAGGCTCTCCAGGATGGTGCGGTGCCTGTCGGCATCAGCATCGGACAACCGCCCGACGCTTCGCGACAACTCGGCAGCGAACATCATTCCAACGGAAACGGCGGCGCCGTGACGCCATGAGTAGCGTTCCACGAGCTCGATCGCGTGGCCCAGCGTGTGGCCGTAGTTCAGGATTTCGCGGAGGCCGGATTCCTTGAGGTCCTGTGAAACGACTTCAGCCTTGACGGAAATCGCGCGTTCAATGAGCTCCCGGACTACGTCGGATCCCGGATCCATGACTGCGTCTGTGTTCTTTTCCACGAGGTCGAGGATTGCCGGATCAGCAATGAAGCCGCACTTGATGACCTCGGCCATCCCGGAAATGAGTTCATTCTTCGGCAGGGTCCGGAGCGTGTCCAAGTCAGCCAGGACCGCGGCCGGGGGGTGGAAGGAACCCACAAGGTTCTTGCCTTCGGCTGTGTTGATGCCGGTCTTGCCCCCCACTGAAGCATCCACCATGCCGAGCAAGCTCGTGGGCATGTGGATGACTTTGACGCCACGAAGCCAGGTGGCGGCAACGAAGCCGGCGAGGTCCGTTACAGCGCCGCCGCCAACAGCCACGATGGCGTCGGACCGCGTGAAATCGTTCTCGCCCAGCACTTGCCAACAGAACGCGGCAACCTGGATGTGCTTGCCCTCTTCAGCATCCGGGATTTCGGCTGTGAGTGCCGTGAACCCAGCAGCCTCCAGCTCGTCCCGGACGGTATCACCGGTCAGGCGGAGGGCCCGCGGGTGGATCACCAGAACCCGTCGTACGCGTTCGCCAAGCTTGGCCGGCAGGGTGTCCAACAGCCCGCGGCCCACCACGACGTCGTAGTTCTCATTAACCGACTGGCCGGTCACCTTGATGACAGTTGCTTCGTTGCTCACTTTTCAACTTCCTCTTTCAAGGCTGCATGCTGGAGCAGCCGCTCCTCCAAATGGAGGCCGATTTCTGCCACGGTTCCGGAACGGACATCCATGACGATGTCCGCGAGACGCTCATAGACGGGACGCCGGGTGGCAAACAATGCTTCCCAGCGGCTCATGGCGTCACCCTGCAGCAGTGGCCGCCCTGTGTTCCGCGCAATCCTGTCCGCGACGGTCTCCGCATCGCATTCCAAGTAGACAACGGTGCACTCCCCCAGCAACTGCTGGGTTCCGGAGTCAAGCACAGCCCCGCCGCCCAGGGAAATGATGGCCGGCTCTGCCTTGGCAGACTCGATGGCCTTCGCCACTGCCCGCGCTTCAATCTCGCGGAACGCGTGCTCTCCCCTGCCGGCGAAAATGTCTGCGATGCTGCCGTGGGCAGCTACCACCACCGCGTCAGTGTCCACGAACGGGACACGTAATTGATGGGCCAGTTGCTGGCCGATCGCCGATTTTCCGACGGCCATGGGGCCTACGAGAACAATGGGGCGGCCATCCGGGATAGCGCGAACCACTACCGGCCGACCGAGTCCAGGGTGGCCGGGATGCTCTCCAAGTAGCTCTGCAGGTTCCGTTGGGTCTCAGCGACGGAGTCGCCTCCGAATTTCTCGGCTACAGCCTCGGCGAGAACCAAAGCCACCATGGCTTCGGCCACCACGCCTGCTGCCGGAACCGCGCAGACATCCGAGCGCTGGTGGTGTGCCTTGGCAGGTTCGCCGGTGCTGACATCAATGGTGCGAAGCGCCCGTGGGACGGTCGCAATTGGTTTCATGGCAGCCCGAACACGAAGAACTTCACCGATGCTCATGCCACCTTCGATGCCACCGGCCCGGTTGGTCTGGCGAACGATCTTGCCATTCCCGTCCTTGAGGATCTCATCGTGTGCAGCAGATCCCCGGCGTGCAGCCGTAAGGAAGCCGTCGCCCACTTCCACACCCTTAATGGCCTGGATGCCCATGAGTGCGGCCGCGAGTCGTGAGTCGAGGCGACGATCCCAGTGAACGTAGCTGCCGAGCCCTGGGGGAAGCCCGTATGCCAGGACCTCTACCACGCCGCCCAAGGTTTCGCCTTCCTTGTGGGCGGCATCCACCTCGGCCACCATCGCATTGGACGTCTCGCGGTCAAAACAACGCAAGGGATCGGCGTCGAGGGCTATGACGTCCTGCGGCAACGGCAAAGGCCGGCCTTCGGGCACGGTCACGCTGGCAATGGAAACGGTGTGGCTTACCAACTCGATGCCCAGTTGCTTCAGGAACTGTGCAGCGACGGTACCAAGGGCCACGCGTGTAGCGGTCTCACGTGCGCTGGCACGCTCAAGAACCGGGCGGGCTTCGTCGAATCCATACTTCTGCATACCTGTGAAGTCGGCGTGCCCCGGGCGAGGCCGCGTCAGAGGCGCATTGCGGGCTTGGTCGGCGAGGACCGCAGGGTCCACGGGATCAGCAGACATGATCTGCTCCCATTTCGGCCACTCTGTGTTGCCGACCTGGATGGCTACAGGGCCACCTTGGGTAAGTCCATGCCGGACGCCACCCATGATGGTGACCTCGTCCTGCTCAAACTTCATGCGGGCACCACGTCCATAGCCCAGGCGGCGACGCGCCAGCGCGTCACGAATCTGCCCGCTGGTGAGTTCAACACCGGCAGGAACGCCTTCAACAATTCCGATCAGGGCCGGACCATGGGATTCACCGGCAGTCAACCAACGCAACATATAACCAATCCTGCCATGTAAGGCTTCTAGAACACTCGCCGGGGAAGCCCGACTGAGTCGCACATCACATCTATGACGGCGGCATCGACGTCACAGCCGCTGAAGCGCCTGATCTGCTCGGCCGCCTGGTACATCAACATCTCCAAGCCCGGGACTACTGCTCCCCCGTGACCATGCCACACTTCCGCGAGGCGGCTGGGCCAAGGATCGTAAGCCACGTCCAACAGGACTCCAGCCCCGGTGGCGGGCAATGCCGCAAGTTCCTCCGCCAACGAGTCGGCGGCGCGGGGTGGAAGCGTGGAGATCACCAGATCCGTGCCGGCCACGGCAGTTGCCGCTTCCGTCAGGGGCCGGATGGCCAAGGAAATTCCGACGGCGGCCGCGGCGGCCTGCGCATCGCCGGCACGTCCCGCGTCGCGAACGAAAACGTCGACGTGACGGGCACCAAGTTCCTGCACAGCGGCGACGGCCGCAGCCGAAGTCCCACCTCCACCAAGGATCGCTGCGTGGGGTGTGGCGACGACGCCCGCATAGCGGACCGCCTCCACGATACCGGCAACATCAGTGTTGTAGCCCACCCGACGGACCTGCCCGGCGTCGTGCTCGAAAACCACCGTGTTGATAACGCCCAGATGGGCGCCGGCGCCGCGGACTTCATCCACTTCCTTGACCATGGCCGACTTCAGCGGCATGGTTACCGAGAGGCCACACCAAACGTCATCTCCGCGGATCGAGTCCATGAATGAAGGAAGGAGTTCCACAGTGACGTCGATGGCCGAGTACTCGATATCCACGCCCAGTTTGGTGTAGGCAGCAGAGTGCAGTGCCGGAGATTTCGAATGCGAGATCGGGTGCCCGAGTACTGCGGCGCGACGACTCACACACACCGTCCCGCGTTGGCCTGGCACCACGCGTTGTACTGCTCAACATAGGTGTTGTGCTCAGCCAAGGTCTTGGAGAACTTGGTTTCCTTGCTGTCCAGGTTGATGGTCACCCAGTAGAGATATTCGTTCTGCGTCGGCTTGGCTGCAGCATCAATCGCTGTCTTTCCCGGCGAGCCAATAGGTCCTACCGGCAACCCGACATTGGCGTACGTGTTGTAGGCGTTGGACTTGTCGGCCTTTTCTTCCTCGGTGAGGTGGAACGACTTCTTGCCCAAGCCATAGGTCACTGTGGCATCGGACTGGATGAGTCCGCTGGTTTCCACATTGTTGGGCTTGAGCCTATTGTAAATGGCTCCGGCCACGTTCCCGTAGTCTGCCTGGCCACCTTCGGCCTGCACGATGCTGGCGATGGTTACGGTGTCGTACTGCTTGGCGGGGTCTGTAACACCCTGGGCTTTGAGTTCATCAAGGGTGGTGGTTACCAGCTTCTGGATGATGTCCTTGGCGGACGTGCCCAGCTCAAAGCGGTATTCGCCCGGGGCAAGGAAGCCTTCCAGGTTTTTGGCCTTGGCAGGAACTCCGAACTGCGCCGGCGCCTGGTTCAAGGCGTTGAGCTGCTGTATGGGGATGCCGGAACCCTTGGAAATGGCCTCCAGGGACTCATTGATGCGCAAGCCGGCACTCAGCGCGAAGTACATCACTTTGCCGGCGTCCTTGTTGACGAGGACAGCCACGGCGTCGGAATTCTTCATTTCGGTACGGAACGTGAAGTCGCCCGGAGACAGTTCCCCACCTTCACTCAGGAAGGCCTCAACAAAGGCATCGGAGTCTGCAACCACGCGGTTTTGTACGAGCTCGTTGGCTACGGCTTTGGGACCGGATCCCTCGGGCACGGTGATGGTCACCGACCCCGTTCCGGGGCCCGGGTAATCGGTAACCCTGTCCATACCCAGCAAGGGCTTCAGGAACTGCGCACCGATCGCGATGGCGGCGACGAAGACACCCAGCGTGATCAAGAGGGCCAGGACGCGACGACGGCGACGGGCCTTCTTCGCGGCGGCCTTGGACGCCGGGCTGGCAGCAGGGGCAATGAAGTCATGGTGGTGCTCATCATGCAGATGAACGTCATCGTGGAGTTCTTCATGGATGTCCAGCTGGTAGTGGTCATCATGCGCAGCGAACTCATGCTGGTCATGAACGTCGTGAATATCACCGTGATCTGCCGCGGCGTGGTCACTGTGGTCGTGTTCGTTGGTCTCGTGTTCACTGACCTCGTGTACGTGGACGTCTTCCTTGTGCAGGTCCTCGTGATGACCTTCCGGCCCACCAAGCACCTGGGCTGCGTGAACCTCAGGGTCGACAGGCTCACCGGCAGGACTTGGGGTTGCCGCGGGAGTCGGGGGGGCCACAGGCGTGGGGGGCGCGATGGGAGTCGGGGGTGCCACGGGTGTGGGGGGCGTCGCGGGCTCAGGTTGAACGGCCGGGATCGGTCGGGGCAATTCCGGCTCAACTTCCGCTGAGGGAGCCGCCTCTCCTGGAGTCGCTTCAGGAACGGGTACCACATTGTGGTTCTGCGTGGCGAGGAATCGTTCACGCGCCCGCAGCTCTTTGCGGGTTAGCGACATACCGCCGCCGGCGGTACCGCTGGAGGGGTCGTTGTTGACCGGGCTCACAGTTGCAGTCCCCTCTTAGAAGAATCGGATTCACGGCCTGAGGCAGCCCGCAGCGTTGGGGCACTGCTGGGTTTCTCGGACTGCGCCGGTGCCTGCACTCGGCGGCCAACGTCCGTTCCTCTGGCTTTTTGCATGTCGATTGCGTGCTGAAGTATTCCAGCAGCAGCAACCTGATCAACCACTTTACGGTGGTTCTTGCTGCTCATGCCAGCTTCGTGCAGGTTGCGGTGTGCCGTAACAGTGGAAAGTCGCTCATCGACGAGGTTTACGGGAACGTCCAAACCGACGCGCAGAAGCTCACTGGTAAGAAGGTCGGCGTAGTCCATGGCCATTTGCGCAGACGCGCGTTCCTCGCCCCTCATGGTCCGTGGAAGACCCACGAAAATCTGGACCGCCGGCAACTCCGCCGCGTGCTTGACCACGACGCGAACATCGGAATTCTTCTTGCTGTCCCGCCCTACCGTCTTGAACGGCGTGGCCAATATCCCGTCGGGATCACAAATGGCCAGGCCTACACGGACGGTACCGACGTCTACCCCCAGCTTGATGCCTTGGGGGTAGACGCCACTGTCAGTACTGGAATTCACCGTCAGCGCTTGGCTATCGCATCCACCACCGCTGTGAGGGCCTCGGAGACCTTCCCAGCGTCGGTGCCGCCGCCTTGGGCGACGTCGTCCTTGCCGCCACCGCCGCCACCGAGGATCCCGGCGGCCAGGCGGACAAGCACGCCGGCCTTTACGCCTGCTTCACGGGCAGCCTCGTTGGTAGCGATCAGAATGACGGGCCGGTCATTGCTCACACCCGCAACAGCCACGGTGGAGGCTTCCGAACCAAGGCGATTGCGCAGATCAAGGGCAAGGTTACGCAGATCGTCAGCTCCACCCACCTGACCGGCGTCGTGAGCTACAACCCGAACACCAGCGGCATCCTTGGCGGTACCAACAAGGTTTGCGGCCGCTGCTGCAAGCTGTTCCTTGCGGAGGCGATCGAGTTCCTTCTCCGTGGCCTTGAGCTTGTTCAGGGTGCTGGAGATGCGGTCTGCAAGTTGTCCGGACGGAACTTTCAACAGTTCCGTGAGCTCGGAAACCAGAGCGCGCTCGGCTGCCAAGTGACGGAAAGCGTCCAAACCAACAAAGGCCTCGACACGGCGGTTGCCGGAGCCAACAGACTGTTCGCCCAGCAAGGAAAGGCTGCCGATCAGTGAAGTGTTGGAAACGTGGGTGCCACCGCACAATTCGCGGGACCATGCGCCGTCGATCTCCACCACGCGGACTTCGCTGCCGTAGTTCTCACCGAACAGAGCCATGGCGCCCAGGGCCTTGGCTTCAGCGAGCCCCATCACCTTGGTATCCACCCGGAAGTTGTTCCGGATGGCGATGTTGGAGACCTCTTCGATTTCAGACCGTGTGGCAGTGCTCAAACCCTCGCCCCAGGCGAAGTCGAAGCGAAGGTAGCCGGCCTTGTTGTAGGAACCGCGCTGAGTGGCTTCCGGCCCGAGGATCTGGTGCAAGGCGGCATGCACAATGTGCGTGCCGGTGTGGGCCTGCTCGGCAGCGTGCCGACGTTCACGGTCGACGGCGGCGCGCACCAGTGCGTCGGAAGCGATCTCACCTTCACGAACAATTGCCTTGTGAACGCTCAGGCCCTTGATGGGACGCTGCACGTCCAGGACCTCCACCACGAAACCATCGCCGGTGATCAGGCCGGTGTCAGCTGACTGACCGCCGGCTTCTGCATAGAACGGGGTTTCGTTGAGGACCAACTCAATCTCGTCGCCGGTGGATGCGTGCGCTACAGCACGGCCGCCGCTGACGATACCGCGAACCTTCGCCTCGCCCTCAAGTTCGTCGTATCCCGTGAAGACGGTCTCGCCCTTGCCCAGGAGCTCCTGGTAGGCGCTGAGGTCGGCGTGGCCGCCCTTCTTGCCCTTGGCATCGGCCTGGGCACGCTGGCGCTGCTCAAGCATGAGCGCACGGAAGCCTGCCTCGTCCACCTTGAGCCCGGCCTCTTCTGCCATTTCCAAGGTCAGGTCAATCGGGAAGCCGTAAGTGTCGTGCAAGGCGAAAGCGTCCGCGCCGGACAGGGGAACGCCGGCAGCCTTCGATTCGGCTACTGCATCCTCCAGGCGGGCCGTGCCGGAAGCAATAGTGCGCAAGAACGCCTTTTCTTCGGCGTAGGCAATACGGCTGATGCGGGCAAAGTCAGTCTCCACCACCGGGTAGACACCCTTCATGGCGTCGCGGGAGGCGGGAAGGAGGTCGGGCAGGCAAGCTTTTTCAACGCCGAGCAGGCGCATGGCGCGTACAGCGCGGCGGATAAGCCGGCGCAGCACGTAGCCGCGGCCCTCATTGGAGGGTGCGACGCCGTCAGCGATGAGCATCAAAGCAGAACGAATGTGGTCCCCAACGACGCGCATGCGGACATCGTCCGTGTGGTGCGGGTCTTCCGGAGATTCAGCCGAGGTGTACTCGCGCCCGGACAATTCAGCAGCTTTGTCGATGACCGGACGGACCTGATCGGTCTCATACATGTTTTCGACGCCCTGGAGGATCATCGCGAGACGTTCCATGCCCAAGCCCGTGTCTATGTTCTTCTGCGGCAGTTCGCCAACGATGTCGAAGTCCACCTTGGAGCGGACGTTCTCAATCTGGTACTGCATGAACACGAGGTTCCAGATTTCGATGTAACGGGTCTCGTCGGCCAGCGGGCCGCCTTCGATTCCGTAAGCAGGGCCGCGGTCGTAGTAGATCTCCGAGCAGGGGCCGGCCGGGCCCGGCTGGCCTGTAGACCAGTAGTTGTCAGCCTTGCCCATGCGCTGGATGCGCTCGGCGGGAATTCCGGTGTTCTTGAGCCACAGTTCCTTGGCTTCGTCGTCCTCTTCGTAGACAGTCACCCAGAGAAGTTCGGCCGGTAGTCCGTAGCCGCCGTCGTCAACGCTGGTGGTGAGCAGTTCGAAAGCGAACTTGATGGCGTCTTCCTTGAAGTAATCACCAAAGGAGAAGTTGCCGCACATCTGGAAGAACGTGCCGTGGCGGGCGGTCTTGCCCACTTCCTCGATGTCTCCGGTGCGGATGCACTTTTGGACGCTCGTTGCACGGCTGTAGGGAGGCTCTTCGCGCGCGGTCAGGTAAGGAATGAAAGGTACCATTCCGGCCACAGTGAAGAGAAGTGACGGGTCGCTGGAAACGAGCGACGCGGAGGGAACGGCGGTGTGGCCCTTGTTGACAAAAAAGTCCACCCAGCGCTTGGTGATCTCCTGCGACTTCATTAGCTGATTACTTACCCTTCTCAATTCACTGCACACGATGTGCGCGGTACCGGCTGGTGCCGTTCCGCAGCTTTCCATTCTGCCCTGTTGAGGGCGTGGGGGCGAACCGCTCCCGCTAGCGCCGGGTGGCTCCGGCGTCGTCGATCCCCAACGCTGCCCGCAAATCCTCTTCGCGTTGGTGCATCCCCGTACGCACGGCGTCTGCAAAGTCGAACAGTCCGTCAGCCATCCGGCCGACGGCGCGGTTTAGGCCCTCCGGCCCCAGGTTTGCTTGGGCTTCGGTGATCTTACGGAAGGCAATGACGCCGATGGCGACGCCGATGCCCATCCAGACAATTCTCTTCATAAGGTTCCAGTCTCCCTGTAATTCAGCAGTTGGCTTGGTCAGCGGCTGACGTGGTCAACGGCTGCGGCGGCCGGAGGAAGGCGTACGGCGTCCAGCGAAGGCAGAACGGACGCCATAGCTGAAGGCAGCCACCTTAATCAGCGGCGAGCCTACCGTGGCTGCAACGAGCGAGGACAACGCGGAGATGTTGGCCGACGCATCGGAGACGTTGGAGGCGATGCCGTCAACCTTCTTCAACTGCTGGTTGGTGGTGGTGACGGTTGCAGTCACCTCATCCATCAGGGGCGTGGCGCCATCGCTGATGGAACGGATTGAGGTCCGCACCTCGTCAAAGACGCCGCCAAGCTTCAAAATGGGCACGGCCAAAAGCAAGACGAGGAGCGCGAAGACTCCTGCTGCGATGAGGCCGGCGATGTCGCCACCAGACATAGAACTCTTCTCCTTGGATCGTTTCGCTGCCTCGCACCAGCCGGTTCACGGCTTTGGCCGAAGCCTCCCCAAGTACCTTACCTATATTGGACCGGTACCTTACAGACAAAGAAGCCCGCGGCGTGTGCCACGGGCTTCCTTGTATGCGCTGCTTGAATTTAGCGAGCGTAGAATTCGACGACGAGCTGCTCTTCGCAGATCACGGGGACCTCGGAGCGCTTCGGGCGACGAACCAGGCGGGCCTGAAGGGCGTCGATCTTGACGTCCAGGTACGCCGGCACGTTGTTGAGGACGTGCGCGCCAGCGGCTGCCACCTGGAACGGGGGCATAACCTCGGAGCGGCTGTGAACGTGAATGAGCTGGCCTTCGCCAACGCGGAAGGACGGGCGGTCCACGCGGATGCCGTCAACCATGATGTGGCGGTGCACAACCAGCTGGCGGGCCTGTGCGATGGTGCGGGCGAAGCCTGCACGGAGCACGAGGGCGTCCAAACGCATTTCGAGCAGCTCAACCAGGTTTTCACCGGTGAGGCCCTTGGTGCGGCGTGCTTCTTCGAAGGCGCGGGTCATCTGGGCTTCGCGGATGCCGTACTGGGCGCGCAGACGCTGCTTTTCGCGCAGACGTACAGCGTAGTCGGAGTCCTGCTTCTTGCGGGCACGGCCATGCTCACCGGGGCCGTAAGGGCGGCGCTCCATGTACTTGGCTGCCTTGGGGGTCAGAGCAATGCCGAGTGCACGCGAAAGGCGTGCGGTACGGCGAGCACGAGTGTTGTTAGCCACTTGTGTCCTTCCAATTACTGCGGTGTGTCAGTGTTACTGGCCTCCATCAGGGAGAGCATCGGCCAACCGCTGCCTCTTGCTACTAGCCCGGGCGCACAGCACTATTGAAGAAATCTTCAGAGGGATTGTGCGTCGGGCCATGCCAGACAAGCAACTATCCTACCACGCGCAGGGCCCGGTGCCGGAGCTGGCATGATCGTGCCGGCTACTCCCCGCGTACGATCTTGCGGAGCCGTTCCAGCCTGGCGGCAATATCCCGTTCAGCGCCGTTATTGGTTGGCTGGTAATAGTCCTTACCCACAAGGTCATCCGGCGGATATTGCTGGGTTGCCACACCGTGCGGTTCGTCGTGTGCGTACTTGTAGCTCTTGCCGTGGCCCAACTGCTTGGCGCCGGGGTAGTGCGCGTCACGCAAATGCATGGGAATGCCGCCACCAAAACCGGCACGAACATCGGCCACCGCTTTGTTCAAACCCATGTAGGCGGCATTGGACTTGGGCGCTGTGGCCAGGTGGACCACGGCTTCGGCTAAAACAATGCGCCCCTCCGGCATGCCGATCAACTGCACTGCTTGCGCCGCAGCCACTGCGGTCTGCAACGCCGAGGGATCGGCCATGCCGATATCCTCGGCTGCGGAGATCACGATCCGCCTCGCCACGAACCTCGGGTCCTCCCCGGCCTCGAGCATGCGTGCCAAATAGTGCAAGGCAGCATCCACGTCGGAACCCCGGATGGACTTGATGAACGCACTGGCCACATCGTAGTGCTGGTCGCCGGCACGGTCGTAGCGAACGGCGGCAGCATCCAATGCGCGCTCGGTGTGACGGAGTTCCACCAGCACCGGCGCGTCAGGCGGGCCATCGTTCGCGAGTCCGGGTTCGCCGTCGTCAGCGCCTTTTTCCCCCTCGACTGCTGTTGGGGCGTCGACCGAAGTATCGACGGCGGCAGAGTCACCGAAGGCGACTCCGGCAGCTGCTTCCAGTGCTGTCAGCGCCCGTCGGGCATCACCTCCGGATAGCCGAACCAAGTGGTCCAATGCCTCAGGACTAAGCTCCACACGACCGGCCAGGCCGCGGGCGTCGGCCACTGCCCTCTGGAGCAGACCCGAAATGTCGTCATCGGTGAGCGGCTTGAGGGTGAGAAGGAGTGAGCGTGACAGGAGCGGCGACACTACGGAGAAGGACGGATTTTCCGTGGTTGCAGCTACCAGTACAACCCAGCGGTTCTCGACACCGGGCAGCAGTGCATCCTGTTGGGCCTTGTTAAAGCGATGAATCTCGTCGAGGAAGAGAACCGTGGTTTTCTTGTACAGGTCCCGGGCCGTCAAGGCCTCGTCCATGACGCGCCGAACGTCCTTGACCCCGGCGGTGATTGCCGACAACTCAACGAACTTACGCCCGGGTCCTCGCGCGATCACGTGGGCGAGCGTGGTCTTCCCTGTTCCGGGAGGCCCCCAAAGGATCACCGAGCTGGGACCCGCCGGGCCGGCAGCCTCAGCACCCGCTGCCAGTTGCCGCAAAGGTGAACCTTGCCCCAGCAGATGCTGCTGCCCCACCACCTCGTCCAGCGACCGGGGACGCATTCTTACCGCCAGTGGACTGCGTTGGGAAGCCATCCAATGAGCATCGGAGGGGCCCCCTGACGCGGACAGATCCTCCGACTCGTCGTCGTCAACTGCACCCGCACCAAAGAGATCTTCCACATGGATAGGCTACTCATAGTTTCAGCAAAGGAGACATTGACGTGGATCGCCGAGCATCTGCCCCGCACCAGCCTTCCGGCAGGCGGACTGCTTTGGTGCCCGCAGCCAGGTTGCAGGGTTGGGCCGACCGGTTCGCGGCCAGCCACGGCGCCGTTGTTGAAGACCTCGACGACGGTGGGCTGCTCCTGCGGGCAGCCGACGGTGCGACTGCAACGTTGAAGGCCCCTTGGCCGGCTGACGGACGTCCGGGACGGGGAGGAACGGAGCTGGAACGCCTGGCTTCGCTTGCGAACCAGGAACGGGGGCTTGGCTTGCTCCTTGTTCGCAGGGGCGGCTACGCCATAGCTGCTGCCAGCGGTTCCACGATCCTGGCTTCGAAGAGTGGCAGTCGCTTCCTCGAAGCCAAGGCCACAGCAGAACAGGCCTTCCGAATCTTCAACGAACACCGAATCGAGTACATCGTCCCTGGCGGCGACCGCGTCCTGGTGGATCAGCTTCTTGCCCAGCCGTTACTCAAAGCCGTAGCAGGACGAACCCGCTTAGCCTTCCTGGACATTCAAGGGCCCAAGACTGCCGTGCTGGCGAAGGCGGCTGCCGACGCCTGCTCCGTGCGCATCACAGTGACTGATCCGCCCTCCTAGCAGCCGCTGGACGCACGTCTCAGGGGTGCCTGCCGATACAGGTAAGTGCCGTAGTCGGCGAAGCCAGCTTGTGAGTAAAGTAGCTGCGCTCCACGATTGGCCTCAGTGACAAGTAGCCAGAATCCCTTGAGATCCCGCTGGGTCCCGGCATTCAACAATGCAGTCAGCGCCGCCGTGCCGTATCCGCGCCTGCGGTGCCCGGCCGACGTCGCCATGCTGTAGATGCCGCCCCAACCGTCCACCAAGGCGAGACGCCCGACGGCGGCGGGCACGCCGTCGTCGTCCCTCACCATTGCGTACAGGGCCGGACAGCCGGTGAGGATCCTGCGAGCTACGGACTGCTCCGCGTCACCACCACGGCCGTCCACGGACCACCACACGTCCAGCCATTCTTGGGAGGGTTCCCCAGCCATCTCAACGTTCCGGCCCGAACTGCGGGCCGGCAGCCCGTCCATGCCGCGGACCATGATCCTTGTTGCCGATTGCCTCGTGAAGCGTTGCTCATCCAGGACAGCATTGAGTCCCGAGCTGCGGGAGTCATCGAACACCTGGAAGATTACGGGAAGGCGACGAAGGCGATACCACTGCGCCGCTGCACGCACGGATCGCGGCATGCCCGGGGTGCCGTGCGGGCCGCCCGAATTCCTGGGCCACACGGAATTGGCCCTCTGGGTCACTCCGCCCGAAGCACGGAGGACCCACTCCCCCGCATGTCCCAAGTCAAGGTTTTCGCGCTCAAGCGCAGGCCAGGCCTTGTCCATGAGCGATTCCAGAAGTGCTTGCTCCATCATTCGCGGCTCCTTTTGTGGCTGGAACGCAAAAAGCTCCCCACCTTAGTGAGGAGCCTTTTGGGCAGAAACTTATTCGGACGTCGTTTCCGGCTTGGCTGCGGGCTTGACCTCCGGTTTGAAGTCGACTCCCGCTTCCTTGCGCTGCTGCGGCGTGATCGGTGCCGGCGCCGCGGTCAGGGGGTCGTAGCCGTTGCCCGACTTAGGGAAGGCAATGACGTCGCGGATCGACTCGACGCCGGCCAACAAAGCAACAACACGGTCCCAGCCCAGTGCCATTCCGCCGTGCGGAGGTGCGCCGTACTTGAAACCTTCGAGCAGGAAGCCGAACTTGGTTTCGGCATCTTCCTTATCCAGGCCCATGAGCTGGAAGACGCGTTCCTGTACTTCGCGCTCATGGATACGGATTGAACCGCCGCCGATTTCGTTGCCGTTGCAGACGATGTCGTAGGCGTATGACAGCGCCGATTCGGGGTCCTTGTCGAAGGTGTCCAGGAACTCGGGCTTCGGCGAGGTGAAGGCGTGATGCACAGCCGTCCATTGCCCACCGCCCACTGCAACGTCACCGGAGGCGACAGCCGCGGCCGCGGGTTCGAACATGGGAGCGTCCACAATCCAGACGAAAGCCCAGTCCTTGGGGTCGATCAGGCCGGTGCGGTGACCGATTTCAACGCGGGCAGCACCGAGCAGGGCGCGGGCTGCGGACTTCTCGCCGGCAGCGAAGAAGATGCAGTCGCCGGGCTTGGCGCCAACAGCGTCCGCCAAGCCTTCGCGCTCGGCTTCTGTAAGGTTCTTGGCCACCGGGCCAGCCAACTCGCCGTCTTCCTTGAAGAGGACATAGGCCAGGCCCTTGTGACCGCGCTGCTTGGCAAATTCCTGCCACCCGTCCAAGGTACGGCGCGGCTGTGAAGCTCCACCGGGCATCACGACGGCACCCACGTACGGCGCCTTGAAGACACCGAAGTTGGTGTCCTTGAAGAACTCGGTGAGCTCAGTAAGTTCAACACCGAAACGCAGGTCCGGCTTGTCCGAGCCGTACTTGGCCATGGCGTCCAAGTACGTCATGCGACGGATCGGAGTGGGGATCTCGACGTCGATCAGCTGCCACAAGGCCTTGACGATCGCCTCGCCGAGCTCGATGACGTCATCCTGGTCCACGAAGCTGGCTTCGATGTCCAGCTGCGTGAATTCGGGCTGGCGGTCCGCGCGGAAATCCTCATCGCGGTAGCAGCGGGCAATCTGGTAGTACTTCTCGAAGCCGCCCACTTGGAGGAGCTGCTTGAAAAGCTGCGGCGACTGCGGGAGGGCGTACCAGGAACCGGGCGCCAGACGGGCCGGGACCACGAAGTCACGGGCGCCTTCCGGCGTCGAACGCGTCAGCGTGGGGGTTTCGATTTCGACGTAGCCCCGCTGGTGCAGAAGTTCGCGTGCCACACGGTTCGCCTCGGAGCGCAGGCGCATGTTGCGGGCGGGGCCGGGGCGGCGGAGGTCAAGGTAGCGGTGCTTAAGACGGGCTTCCTCGCCAACCTCCACGTGTTCGTCGATCTGGAACGGCAGGGGTTCGGAGGTGTTGAGGATGACCACCTTGTCCGCGATGACCTCGATCTCGCCCGTAGCTAACGCAGGGTTCTCATTGCCTTCAGGACGCTTGTTGACAGTACCTGTCACCTGCAGGACGTACTCGTTCCGCAAGCCGTGGAAGACCTCTTCCTCACGGACTACCACCTGGGCTACACCGGACGCATCGCGCAGGTCGACGAATGCAACGCCACCGTGATCACGGCGGCGCCCCACCCAGCCGGCCAGGGTAACGGTTTGTCCAATGTGCTCGGAGCGAAGAGATCCGAGGTCATGTGTGCGCAGCACAGCATTCCTTTCAGCATGAAATATAAGGGGACCGTTGCAAAGACGATCCCGTCCGAGTTTACCCGCCCTGGCCACAGCTCATGCGACGAGGACGGAACAATAGATGGTGCTTAGCCCGCGGTGGTGACGCGGACGTACAAATCCTCTTCAGCGGGCGTCCAGCTGGCGGGATCGGCGTCAACCTGCTCGCCTGAACGGATGTCCTTGACCTGGTGATTGCCGTCGTCGTCGGTGAACCATACGAAGGGGATGCCACGGCGATCAGCGAACTTGATCTGCTTTCCGAACTTCTCGGCCTTGGCCGCCACTTCCGTGGCAATCCCCCGGCCCCGCAACTGGGCTGCGATGTCCTGCGCCGCGGACCAGCTGTCGTCAGAGTTCAGGGCAACCAGGACCGCCGTGGGCACGGAACGCGACGCTGTGGCCAGTTCCTGGCTGAGGATGCGGGAAACAAGCCGCGTCACGCCAATGGAAAGTCCGACGCCGGGGAACTTGCGGTTGCCTTTGCTGGCCAGTGCGTCGTAGCGGCCACCGGAACAAATGGAACCCAGCTGCTCGTGTCCAACCAGCACCGTCTCAACAACAGTCCCCGTGTAGTAATCCAGGCCGCGGGCGATGCTGAGGTCTGCCACTACCTTGCCGGGAGCGCGCTGGACTGCCGCCTGAATGACCTGCTCGAGCTCATTGAGGCCCTCTTCAAGGAGATCATCCTTCACTCCGAGTGCGCGGACCTGGTCCACGAATGAAGTGTCTTCCGTACGGATGGTGGCCAATTCAAGGGCGAGGCCGGCCTGTTCATCAGTAGCCCCAAGCTCGCTCTTCAACAGACCGGCCACCTTCGCGGCGCCGATCTTTTCCAGTTTGTCGATGCTACGCAGCACACCGGCCGTGTCCGTCAGTCCAATGCCGCGATAGAAGCCCTCGGCCAGCTTGCGGTTGTTGATCCGCAGCCTGAAGTCCGGGATCGGCAGGGCGCTGAGGGCTTCAGCGATGACCAGCGCGATTTCGACGTCGTAACGGAACGGCAGTTCGCCGTCTCCCACAACATCGATGTCTGCCTGGGTGAACTCACGTGCCCGGCCTTCCTGCGGCCGCTCGCCCCGCCAGACTTTCTGGATCTGGTACCGGCGGAAGGGAAATGCCAGGTAGCCGGCGTTTTCCACTACGTAGCGGGCGAACGGGACAGTCAGGTCAAAGTGGAGGGCCAAGGCGTTCGGGTCAGCCTTGTCGGGTTGGGTCTGCTTCTCAGCCTCGCCCTCATCGTCCTGGAGCCTGCTCAGGCCATAGACCTCTTTGTCTATTTCTCCCTTGCGGAGCAACTGGCCCACTGTTTCAACGGCGCGGGTCTCAATGGAAGAAAAACCGTGCAGTTCAAAGGTCTTCCGGAGCGTATCCAGAACATGGAGCTCCACCAACCGCTCCTGGGGAAGCCACTCGGGGAATCCGGACAGGGAGGCGGTACGTGCCATGGTGGAAAAGTCTCCTCGAAGAAAGCTGACGCTGGCATTGCACCGCAGCTTTAAACACCCTTTCGGCGTTTACAGGGCGGGCGTCCAGCCGGTCATGCATAAACTATGTGCGGCAGCCAGTTTATGCTTTCCGCGCGTGCACATCTAATGCAGCATGCCCGGTTCCTGTCGGCAGCCACCGAAAGTGGACACAATCAGGAGGACTCTTGGCAACAAGGTCGCGGGATGACCGTGAAGCGAAACGGCGCATCAGGCAGATGGAAGCCAAGCGTGCCCTGCGGCAGGAACAGGGCAAGCGACGCAAACGTGACAACACCATCGCCGTGAGTGCAGCTGCCGCAGCCGTGGTTCTGGCCGCCGTGCTGCAACTAACGGTCTTTGGCTCCAACCCCACCGAGGCCGAGTTCGCAGCCGCGGAGGCGGGGCTCAGTTCGCCGTCGGCGTCCCCATCCGCCTCCAACAGCGCCGACATTCCCAGCCCGGACACGGCCGCTGGAAAGACGTTCACTGGCGAGCTCGCGCTGAACAGCGGCGTTGTTGGCGTAGAGCTCAACGGAACTGCCGCCCCACAAGCTGCTGCCGTCTTCAAGTCCCTGAGCGACGCCGGCTACTACAACGGAGCATTCTGCCACCGGCTGACAACGTCCGAAACGTTTGGGCTCCTCCAATGCGGAGCCAAATCCGAAGACGGCTCGGACGACGCAAATTATCGGTGGGGGCCGCTGGAAAATACCCCTGCAGACAACAAGTACCCTGCGGGAACGATTGCAGTTGCCCGCACCGGCAACGATGCCTACGGCAACGGCCACCAATTTTTCATCGTCTACAAAGACACCACCATTCCGGCTGATACCGCAGGCGGATACACCGTGGTGGGCAAGGTGACCAGTGGTCTGGACGTGGTCGCCAAGATCGCCGCGGCAGGCCTTAAACCCGGTGAAAACGCCAGCGACGGCGCCCCTGTGGCACCTGTCACGATAGACTCGTTTTCTCTGAAGTAACCAGCTCCAGGCCCGGCCTGCGGTGCATTACCTGAGCAGTTCCCTCCAAGCGAAAGACTTTTAGCGGTGACAGACAGTCAGAAATCCGACGAAACAGCAGTAGTGGCCAACCAAGACGCAGTCGAGGAAACCGGCACCAACGGTACCGAGGCACCAACTCCGGCCGAGCCCACTCCAGCCAACGAAGCAACTCCGGCTGCCGAATCAGGCCCGGTGGAAGCCACCCCAGCCGCCGACACAGCTACGGCTGCCGCGGAAACACCGGAAGAATCACCGTCAGCAGCGCCCGCAGCACCGGCCGCTCCTCGTCCGACGCCGTCCGCAGCGCCATCCCCCGCAGCCTTCGCGGCCCGCCCCAAGGCCCCTGCCGCCGTCGTACCTGCGGCCCCGGCGGTCTCCGCTGCCTCACTCGCCGAGGCAGCCAAATGGGGACGCGCTGAAGGTGATGGCCACGTCTTCCTGACGTTGGATGGTGAAGAGATCCCTGTGGGTCAGTACCCGGGTGTCAGCGCCGACGAGGCACTTGGCTACTTTGCCCGTAAGTTCGACGACATCATCGCGCAGGTGGTTCTCCTGGAACACCGCGTGGAGTCCAAGGCTCCTGCCACGGACATGCAGAAGACGGTCACGCACCTCCGTGAGCAACTCGCGGAGCGCAACATGGTGGGTGACATCCGTGCTGCTGAGGCCCGCTTGGACGTCCTGTCAGCCCAGATTGTAGAACTCGAGAAGTCCGAGAAGGCTGCCCACGAGGCGGTGCGCGCCAACGAACTCGCGGCGCGCGAAGCAATCGTTGCTGAAGCTGAGACCATTGCCGGCCAGGACCCCGCTCAGATTCAGTGGAAGACCTCAAGCGCGCGCATGAACGAGTTGTTTGAAACGTGGAAGGCCGCACAAAAGAGCGGGGTCAGGCTTGGCCGCAGCAACGAAGACGCACTCTGGAAGCGTTTCCGCTCTGCACGGACGGTTTTTGATCGTCACCGCCGCGCGTACTTCTCGCAGCTTGACAGCAACAACTCCGCTGCAAAGTCAGCCAAGGAGGCTTTGATCGCGGAGGCCGAGGCGCTTTCAACGTCTACCGACTGGGGATTCGCGGCCGGCGAGTACCGCAGGCTGATGGACCAGTGGAAGACAACTCCACGTGCAAGCCGCAAGGACGATGACGCACTCTGGGGCCGGTTCCGTGCCGCCCAGGACGTCTTCTTCAGCAACCGCCAGGCCGCCAACGAGCAAATCGACCAGGAGTACACTGCGAACCTGGCCGTCAAGGAACAGTTGGTGGCTGAGGCGCAGGCGCTCCTGCCCATCAACGATCTCAGCGCCGCCAAGAAGGCCCTTCAGTCCATCAGGGACCGTTGGGAAGATGCCGGCAAGGTTCCCCGCGCCGACATGGGCCGGATTGAGGCCGGGCTTCGCAAGGTCGAAGATGCGGTTCGTGAAGCCGAGGAAGAGAAGTGGCGCCGGAGCAACCCGGAAACCAAGGCCCGCACCAACAGCGCCTTGTCACAGCTTGAATCGGCCATTGCAGGTCTCAAGGACGATCTCGAGAAAGCCGAGAAGGCCGGCGACCAGCGCCGTATCAAGGCTGCCCGCGAGGCGCTGGAGGCCCGTCAGGCATGGCTTGACCAGATCCAGCGCTCGGCAAGCGACCTCGCCTAGAGACCCTGGCCAAGATCATTCTTGCAGGCTCCGTTCCGGTTATCCACATAACCGGAACGGAGCCTGTACTCGTAGGGCGGCCGCACGGAATGATCGATGAATGGTCCCCGCTGTCAACGCCCCGCATTTGCTGGAGCCGGTCATCTCCGAGCTCTACTCCCCGAGTCGCATCTTTACGTGGAACGAACTGCAAAGTATGGCGTTCGACGGCATCCTGCTGCCCCTGTACGGGAAGAGTTATGCCTCCCCCGGTGTGGCTGTTACCCACCGACTGAGAGCGCGCGCAGCGGCCCTCACCGTCCCGGAAAGAATCCGGACCAAGGTGGTCGCCGGCAGGCTCACAGCAGCATGGATCTACGGTTGCGCCAATCCGCCCGAGCACCTGTCCCTGCTCGTCGATTCAAAACATCGCATATCCAGCCTGCGGGGATCCACGCCATGCAGCCTTCATGAGGTCCGGCTGGGTCAGATGGATGTCGTCAGCCTCGGAGGAATGCTCGTCAGCAGCCCACTACGTACCGCGGCGGACATCGCCCTCCATGTCGAAGCCGATCGCGCTTTGCCGGCGTTGAAGCGACTTCTGGAACGCGAAGAACTTGGCATCAGGTTGCGGCTGCTCACCCTGGCCGTGGAGTCGGCTCCCCGGGTGCCACACAAGAAACGCGCCTTGGCAACACTGGGCCAGCTGGCTTCCCCACATCCGGGCTAGCTGCGGCGGCGGTTGCCAGTAGTCCTATACACGTCAAAGACGCCATCAATTCGGCGAACCGCGTTCAAGACGTGATGCAGGTACTTCGGATCGCCCATTTCGAAGGCAAACTTCGAGATCGCCACCCTGTCACTCGACGTATGAACCGACGCGGCCAGGATGTTCACGTGGTTCTCGGACAGGATACGGGTCACGTCGGACAGCAAGGACTTCCTGTCCAAAGCTTCCACCTGAATCTCCACGAGGAACACACTCGACTGGGTGGGTGCCCACTCAACCTCAACAATTCTGTCCGGCTGGTCACGAAGACCCGAGACATTGGTGCAGTCCGTCCGGTGGACGGAAACTCCTGATCCACGCGTTACGAAGCCCAGGATGGGGTCCGGGGGTACCGGGGTGCAGCACCGGGCCAGCTTGACCCAGACATCGCCGACGCCGCGCACAATGACACCCGAATCCGAGAACTTCGACTTCGCAACCTGGGTAGGAATACTGACTTCATCGAGGTCTTCATCGGGTGTTTCATGACCGCCCAAGTGCTCCACGAGCTTTTCCATGACGGACTGGGCCGAGGTGTGCCCATCGCCAACGCCCGCGTACAGCCCCGAGATGTCTACGTAGTGGAAGTCCTCCGCCACGGCAGACAAGGCGTCGTGCGTCATGAGCCGCTGCAAAGGCAGGTTCTGCTTCCGCATAGCCCGGGTCAACATGTCCTTGCCACGTTCAATGGCTTCTTCGCGGCGTTCCTTGGTGAACCATTGGCGGATCTTATTGCGTGCCCGCGCCGACTTGACGAAGTGCTGCCAGTCCTGGCTCGGGCCGGCGCCTTCCGCCTTGGAGGTGAAGATCTCTACCCAGTCGCCATGGTTCAGCTCGCTGTTGAGCGGAACCAACTTGCCATTGACGCGGGCACCTATGGTTCGGTGGCCCACCTCCGTGTGCACGGCGTACGCGAAGTCCACGGGGGTTGATCCGGCCGGAAGGGCCATGACTTCACCCTTGGGAGTGAAAACAAACACTTCCCGGGCATTGATCTCGTAGCGGAGCGAATCCAGGAACTCTCCGGGATCCGAGGTTTCCTGCTGCCAGTCCACCAGCGACCGCAGCCAGCCCATGTCCCCGTCACGCGGGCTGCCTGGGCCTTGTGCCGTCCGGTTGGGCTGGTCCTTGTACTTCCAGTGGGCTGCCACACCGTATTCTGCACGTCGATGCATTTCGTGGGTGCGGATCTGAATTTCCACAGGTTTACCGCCAGGGCCAATCACTGTTGTATGCAGGGATTGGTACATGTTGAACTTGGGCATCGCGATGTAGTCCTTGAACCTCCCCGGAAGGGGGTTCCACCGTGAATGCAACGTCCCCAAGGCTGCGTAACAGTCACGAACCGAATCAACCAGGACACGCACGCCCATGAGGTCGTTGATGTCGTCGAAGTCTTTATCCCGGACGATCATCTTCTGATAAATCGAGTAGTAGTGCTTGGGCCGTCCAGTGATGGTCGCCTTGATTCGTGCTGTACGAAGGTCATCCGCTATCTGGTTGCGGATGACGCTCAGGCTCTTTTCCCGCTCCGGGGTGCGGTCGCCCACCATGCGCACGATTTCCTCGTACACCTTGGGGTACAGCGCGGCGAAGGAGAGATCTTCCAGTTCCCACTTGATGGTGTTCATACCCAGGCGATGCGCCAACGGTGCGAAGATCTCCAGCGTTTCACGGGCCTTGCGTGATGACGATTCCGCGGAAACGAACCGCCAAGTGCGCGCGTTGTGGAGGCGGTCTGCCAGCTTGATCATCAGGACACGGATGTCCTTGGCCATCGCGACCACCATCTTGCGGACGGTTTCCGACTGCGCAGCTTCACCGAAACTGACTTTATCCAGCTTGGTGACACCATCCACCAACATGGCGACTTCGGGTCCAAAGTCGCGCGTCAGGTCAGCCAGCGTGTAGGGGGTGTCCTCAACGGTGTCGTGAAGCAACGCTGCTGCCAGGGTAGTCCCGGTCATGCCGAGTTCAGCCAGGATGGTGGCCACGGCCACGGGATGGGTGATGTACGGATCACCGCTCTTGCGCTTCTGCCCCTGGTGGCTCTGCTCCGCCACTGCGAAGGCGCGTTGAATCAGGTCGAAGTCCTCTTTGGGATTGTTCGCCCGAACCGTCCGCAACAGTGGCTCGAGAATCGGCGAGTACGGGGCGATGCCCCTTCCCGTCAGGCGGGCAAGCCGGGAACGTGTCCGCTCCCGCCGTCCCGGGAAGGTGGGACGCGCACCGGGAGCATCGACCGGAACCGCAGCCGCAGTTCGTCCGGGCACACTCGTTGCCGGAACTGCCACAGTCTTGCGGCCGTCATCCCCGCCCGCCGGTGGTGCCGACGTCGCACGTTCTTCCACAGAAGTACCCCTCACAACCGATTTAATTCTCCCAGTCTATTCCCGCAGGTGAATGCTTCTGCAACCGGGCAGCACATGACGATGACGCAGGCAAGTCAAAGAGCCGGCCTCCGCAGTGGTGCGGAGGCCGGCTCCCGGCGAAACAACGGTACTGAACAGCCCTAGACCGTGGCTTCAGTCCTGCGGTGGGCAACCTTCTTGGCTTGCTTCACCAGATCAGGCTCGCTCTGGCGGAGCCACGCGTACAGCGGCGCCGCAATGAAGATCGTAGCCGCGGTACCGATGAGGATCCCCACGAACAACGCCAGGGAAAGATCGCGAAGAGTGCCCGCGCCCAGAAGCCCGGCACCAATGAAGAGGATTGCCGCAACCGGTAGGACGGCCACCATCATGGTGTTGATGGAGCGGACCAAGGTTTGGTTGACGGCCAGGTTGACCTCTTCACTGAACGTGCGGCGGGTGGACGTGGAGATGTCCGAGGTGTTTTCACGAATCTTGTCGAAGACCACCACGGTGTCGTACAACGAGTAGCTGAGGACCGTCAGGAAGCCAATGATTGCCGAGGGCGTGACTTCAAAGTCGCTCAGGGCGTAGACGCCCGCTGTGGTGAACATGGTGACCAGCATGCCGACGAGTGCCGACAAAGACATCTTCCAGGTCCTGAAGTACAGCGCCATCAGGACAGCTGCCAAGGCAACGAAGACCACCAGGCCGATGAGGGCCTGGCGAGTGACGTCCTGGCCCCAGGTTGGGCCAACGAAGTTGGACGTCACTTCGTTCTCCGTGACCCCGTAGGCGCTGGTGAGGCCATCCTTGATCCGGTTGGTTTCGTCATCGGTCAGCTGGTCCGTCTGGATCCGCATGGTGTTGCCTGCCACGTTGGCTACACGGGGAATGGCATCGGGCACGACGTCGTGGACAGCCTTTTCCCCCAGGCTTGCATCAGTGGTGCTCACATTTGAAACAGTGAACTCGGAGCCGCCACGGAATTCGATTCCGAGGTTGAAACCGCCCTTGACCACCGGAATCAGGATGGAGAGTGCCACGGCGACCGCCGCTATGATGAACCAAATTTTTTTGGAATTGACGAAGTTGTACGAGCGCTTGCCCGTGTAGAGCTCGTGGCCGAAGGTTGCGAAGCTCGTGGTCATTACTTCTCCTCCTTGGTGCCGTTGGAAGTACCAGTGAGCTGGCCCTTCTCGGCAAGACGCCTCTCGGCGATGGTCATGCGTCGTTCAGCTTCGGCTGCCGCGCCGGTGTTGCGCGCGCGCACCACGGCAGGCTTTTCCTCAGGCGTACGGACGCGGCCCGCGCCCCGGTAAAGGGGAACTGCGCCGAGACGGTCAGGGGAAAGCCCTGAGAAACGGTGCCCCTCGCCAAAGAACTTGGTGCGGGCAAGGATCTGCAGCATCGGATGGGTAAACATGAACACCACCAGCAGGTCAGCCAGGGCCGTCAGGCCGAGGGTGAAGGCAAAGCCACGTACGTTGCCGACGGCTACGAAGTAGAGAACCAGGGCAGCAAGGAGGTTGACGGCCTTGGAAGCCAGCACGGTGCGCTTTGCCCGCTTCCAACCATTCTCGACGGCGGACACCAGGCCACGGCCCTCGCGCAGCTCATCCCTGATGCGCTCGAAGTAGACGATAAACGAGTCAGCAGTCTGGCCAATGGCCACGATCAGACCCGCCACGCCTGCCAGCGAGAGACGATAGTTTTCCGTCCATCCAAGGATGGCAATGGCGAGATAGGTCAGCACACCAGCCACCACAAGTGAGGCGATGGTGACAAGGCCCAACGCGCGGTACTGGAACAGGGAGTACACAACCACGAGCAACAGACCGATCATGCCTGCCAGCAAGCCGAGGCGAAGTTGGTCGCCACCGAGAGTGGCCGAAATCTGCTCTTGTGATTGGATCTCGAAACTGATGGGCAGTGCGCCATAGCGCAACTGGTCCGACAAAGCCTTCGCAGACGCCTGGGTGAAGTTACCCGTGATCTGCGGCTTGCCATCAGTGATGACAGCAAGGGCTCGCGGGGCGGAAAGTACTTTGTCGTCCAGGACGATCGCAAACTGAGACTTGGGATCGTCAGTACCCTGGGCCTGCGCTGCAGCATAGAACTGGTTGAGGCGTTCGGTTACGGCCTTGAACTTTGCCGTTGCATCCGAGTTGAAGACGATGTTCACGCCCCAGGAGTTCGTCACGGAGCCCTGGGCACCCTGGACCTGGGTAAAGGTGGAATCGCTGATGTCCTGGCCTTTGACCTCAACGGGCCCGAGGATGTACTTGATCGCAGGAGTCGTGGCAGTGGCCGCCTCGCAGGTTACCAGCGGTTTGGCAGGATCCGACCGGTCGCGCTTTTCCGGTGACGGATTCACACAATCGAGCGCTTCAAATTCCTTCTGGACTTCCGGGGTAATCCAGTTGACATCACTCGCGTTGGCCGGCTCCGCTGTCGGCTTGTTCAGCTGATCCTCAGGGGTGCGCTGCTCGGCCGGGATAGCCGCAGGATCGCCGTAAGTGATCACCGGGCGGAAGTTCATGTCGGCCGAAGCCTGGATCAGGTCGCGGGTTTCCTTCGACGGTGTTCCCGGAAGGCTGACCACCACGTTGCGGCCGGACTGCGTGCTGATTTCGGCTTCAGCAACACCGGAGCCATCGACTCGCTGCCGAATGATGGCAACTGCCTGGTTGAGTTGCTCCTCATTGATCTCGCTGGAACCCTCCACCCGGGGTGCCAGGATCATCTGGGTTCCGCCTTCAAGGTCCAGAGCAAGCTTCGGAGCCCAACTGGCGTTGCCAGTCACCACTCCGCCAGCAAGGACAGCGGTTAATACAACGAAAATTGCGCCAAGCCAGGTCAGCACCCTGCGGGCTGAGTTTTTGGGGCCGGTCCGTGCCATTATCGATCTTCCTGTTATCGCCGGACAGCCGCCGGCCGACGCTGGTGAGCGTCTGCCGGCGGCTCTCCGCTGCCGTAGAAGTTGCCTTGCGCGGTGTCGCCGCGACTGACGGTGCTAGTTGTCCTTCTTGTCCTCTTTGTTGAGGCGCGCGATGGTTTCTTCCGGTGTCTCGACGGCGGCAGGAGCCTCAGTCTCCGCGGCTGTCAGGGAAGAAGCGTCATCCGGGACAACCGGTGCTTCCTCGGGGGTGGTTTCGACCACCTTGGTGACTGCCTGGCGGTGAACCGTTGCCTGGTTACCCGGGGAAAGTTCGATGACGACCTTGTTCTCAGCTTCGTCGATGGACACGATGCGGCCAAAGAGACCGAAGCTGGTCATGACGTCGACACCAGGAGCGAACTTGGACTGCATTTCAGCCTGCTGCTGCTGGGTCTTCTTGTTGCGGCGGAACATCATGAAGACAAAGAGTCCAAGCATGACGAACAGCAATATGGTCATTGGATCCACAGGGAAGTTCCGTTCTGTACTTACGTTTTGGTTCACGGCAACGTCCCTGGCAGATCCGCTGAGCGGGCATGGATCAAGGACTCGAACGTGCCGAGCGTCATACCAGTCTAGTGGGAAAAGCTGAACAGAGCGTGTTAACCGACCGTATCTATGCTTTCGGCGTGGTTTTCGTCCTCACCGAACAAGGCGAGGGTCTCTTGACCAAACACTCCGGCCGGTACGGCGAAGCCGAGGTGGGTCCAAGCGGACGCCATCGCGATTCGACCCCGTGGAGTACGTCCCAAAAGTCCCTCGCGTACCAGGAACGGTTCAGCCACGGTCTCCACCGTTTCGGGTTCCTCACCGACGGCAATGGCCAACGTGGACAAGCCAACAGGGCCACCATTGAACTTGGTTATCAGGGCTTCAAGAACGGATCTGTCCAGCCTGTCCAAGCCACGCTCGTCTACTTCGTACATATCCAAGGCAGCTGACGCTGAACGAGCATCGATTTGCTCGATGCCATGAACAAGCGCCCAGTCACGGACACGGCGCAGCAGCCGGTTGGCGATACGCGGTGTTCCCCGGGAGCGGCCGGCGATCTCGGTGAAACCTGCGGAGTTAACCTTCAAGTCCAGAAGCCCGGCAGAACGGCGGAGGACAAGTTCGAGTTCGGCCACCGAATAAAACTCCAGGTGCCCGGTGAAACCGAACCGGTCCCGCAGGGGGCCCGGCAGAAGTCCTGCGCGCGTGGTGGCACCTACCAGGGTGAAGGGCGGGAGCTCGAGGGGGATTGCAGTTGCGCCGGCTCCTTTGCCCACGACGATGTCCACGCGGAAATCCTCCATGGCCATGTACAGCATTTCTTCTGCCGGCCTGGACATGCGGTGGATTTCGTCAAGGAACAGGACCTCGCCCTCCGAGAGCGAGGAAAGGATGGCTGCGAGGTCCCCGGCATGCTGGATGGCCGGTCCGCTGCTGATACGCAATGGTGCGTTCATTTCCGCGGCAATGATCATGGCAAGGGTGGTCTTGCCGAGTCCCGGAGGCCCGGACATCAGCACGTGGTCGGCGCTGCGGCCACGCATCTTCGAGGCCTCAAGCACCAAGGCCAACTGCTTGCGGACCCGATGCTGTCCTACGAAGTCGTGCAGGTTCTTGGGGCGGAGAGCGGCCTCAATGACCCGCTCTTCCGGTTCCTCTCCCCCGCTGACGAGTGACTGCTCAGCCACGGCTGCCTACGCGGTTGCCTGCGCGTGCCCCGTCCTGACCAAGCCACCGCAGTGTAGCCCGAAGTATTTGGGCTACGTTTCCTGCGTCCACGAGTTCCGGCGAGTCCGCCATGGCTTTGTCGATACTGCCGTTGGCGTCCTTCTCGGACCATCCCAAGCTTGTCATGGCTGCGACTACCTGCGGCTTCCATTCTGCGTTCGGGGCTGCGGCTGGAGCGCTCCCAGTACCGGTTCCGTGCGGAACCAACTTCCCGGCCAGCTCGAGGACAATACGGCCGGCCACCTTGGGACCAATGCCCGGCACCTTGGTGAATGCCTTGCTGTCACCAGTGTGGGCCGCCACCCGGATGGCTTCCGGTTCGTGCACGGCCAGGACGGCCAAGGCTAAACGGGGGCCAACCCCGCTGACACTGAGCAGGACGTCGAAGACTTCACGTTCGTCGTCGTCGGCAAATCCGAACAGCGTGAGTGAATCTTCACGGACGATCATGGAAGTGAAGAGCTTGGCTTCTGTTCCTGTTTTGAGGTGGCTCAAGGTCTGCGGTGTGGCGAAGACACTCATACCCGCACCGTTGAGGTCAATAACAGCGGTGGACAAACCAACGTGGGCTACCGTTCCACGGAGAAAACTGATCAAGACCCGGCTCCTGAATTACTGCCTGCTCCGTTACCGTGAAAACTGCGGCCAAAGCGGACTATCCGAACATATCTACGAATACCCTAGCAAGGGCGGCTGACAATCATCGTTTGCGGCGCGCTTTTGCTTCGGCTTCGGCCCACGCTTTCTGCGCGGGGGTGAGGCCGCCCTTTCCGTTGGCGCCCCCCACGGACCCCATGCCACTGCCTGCGCGCCACGCGTGGGTGAGGGCCAGGGCGAGGGCGTCGGCAGCATCAGCCGGCTTGGGCGGAGCATCCAGGCGCAGAATCTTGGTCACCAATTTGGTGACCGCATCCTTGTTTGCGGTGCCGCTGCCGGTCACCGCGGCTTTCACCTCGGAAGGCGTATGCAATGCGACCGGTATCCCACGGCGTGCTGCCGCCACAATGACGACGCCCGACGCTTGGGCTACGCCCATCACCGTGCTCACGTTCATCTGCGAGAAAACACGTTCGACGGCGACGACATCCGGCTTGTGCAGATCCAGCCACTCGTCAATGGCCTGGGCAATGACCAGCAAACGCTTGTCCAAAGTCAGCTCGGCGGACGTGCCCACCACACCGACGGCCACCATGGTGGCCCGGCGGTTCCGCTCAATGTCCACCACACCGATGCCGCAACGGGTAAGGCCCGGATCGACTCCCAATACACGAAGAGTCAAGTCCGGGCCTTCCTGATGGCTGTAAACCTGCTGGTTGTCAAAGTTGTTGCGCTGCGCCCCACCCGACTACTCGGCGTCGAGGGCAGCCTGCACTTCCTCGCTGAGGTCCGCATTGCTGTAGACGTTCTGGACATCGTCCAGGTCTTCCAGTGCATCCACGAGCTTCATGAACTTCTTGGCGCCGTCAACGTCCAGCTCAACCTGCATGGACGGAACGAATTCGGCTTCGTCGGTTTCGTAGTCGATGCCGGCTTCCTTCAAGGCGTCACGGATGGCCTGGAGGTCGGAGGGCTCGGAGTGGATTTCCCAGTTTTCACCACTGTCCTTGACTTCCTCGGCTCCGGCCTCAAGGACAGCCATCAGAATGTCGTCTTCGCTGAGGCCGTTCTTGGGCAGGACAACAACACCCTTGCGAGCGAAGAGGTAACTCACGGAACCGGGATCGGCGATGGTGCCTCCGTTGCGCGAGATCGCCAGACGCACCTCGGAAGCGGCACGGTTCTTGTTGTCGGTCAGACATTCAATCAACAGAGCCGAACCCTGGGGACCGCGGGCTTCATACATGATCTCGGTGTAGTCCACCACTTCACCGGTGAGGCCCGCACCACGCTTGATGGCACGGTCGATGTTGTCGTTGGGTACTGAAGTTTTTTTCGCCTTCGTGACTGCGAGTTCAAGGCCCGGGTTGCCGGCAAGGTCCGGTCCACCCATGCGGGCAGCAACTTCAATGTTCTTGATCAGTTTCGCGAACGACTTTGCACGCCTGCCGTCAATGATGGCTTTCTTGTGCTTGGTGGTCGCCCATTTGGAGTGGCCTGACATGCTTTACGCTTCTCCTCTGATCATTCGAATAAAGAGTTCATGCACGCGTTTCTCTCCCGTCACTTCCGGGTGGAAGGAGGTGGCCAGCAGTTGGCCGGAACGCACTGCAACAATTCTAGCCACTCCATGCAAAGTCGCCGTGTGGCTGGCGTGGTCGGGATCAACCTGGGCAAGGACCTCCACGTCCGGACCAACACGTTCCACCCAGGGGCCGCGGATGAATACCGCGTGAACGGGATCCACACCGGAATCCCCTGCACTGAAATCCAAGCCCTTGAAATCGAGGTCGGTTTCAAAGGATTCGCGTTGCCGTCCGAAGGCGTTACGGCGGACCGTAATATCCAGGCCGCCAAAGGTCTGTTGGGGATTTCCGTCCAGGTCCGTAGCCGGGTCCGCAATTTCATTGGCCAGCAGGATCATGCCGGCGCAGGAGCCATATACGGGAAGGCCGTCCGCGATGCGCTTTTGAAGGGGGTCGCGGACTTCGAAGATCCGGGAAAGCTTGTCTATGGTGGTGGATTCGCCGCCGGGGATAATCAGGCCGTCGATGTCGTCGAGCTCTGACGGGCGGCGAATACCCACGCCGGTGGCTCCAGCGGCCTCAACAGCGTGGATATGCTCACGGAAGTCGCCCTGGAGAGCCAGCACGCCGATTCGGAGTCCTGAACCCACGCGTGACGAAGCGTCGGAAAGGGGGTTGGTCATTCGTCCATCATAGTGGCCCAAGACCTCAGCAACCTTGCCTCCGACCGCGGGGCGCCGCCGCCAGTCAGGGTTCCATGCCCTGACTGGGATATATTACAGAGCATGCTTTCCTTCAGTGTTCCCCTCGGCAAGCTGGTCCGCACACTGTCCCGGCTCCGGGGCGGAGGCTCAGCTTTTCCCGGCCTGGTGGTCGAAAAAATCGACCCCGGCTTCATGCAGCGAACGCTGGCATCGCTCCCCCTCGGTGTAGCCGTGGTCAGTGGCACCAACGGTAAAACCACGACCACCAAGATGGTGGTGGAACTCCTTGAAAGCCAAGGCCTGAAGGTCTTCACCAACCGCAGCGGCAGCAACTTCACCCGAGGCGTGGCAGCCTCGCTCCTGGGCGATGTGGATTGGCGTGGGCGACTCGACGCCGACATCGCCATTCTGGAACTTGACGAAGCCCACGCCGTGCACTTCGTCAATAAGGTGGAGCCACGCTTCAGCCTCCTGCTGAATGTCCTGCGCGACCAATTGGACCGCTTCGGTGAAATCGACAAGACAGCCCGCTTGCTGGAGCACATCGCCTCCAAGACGACAGACACCGTGGTCCTCAACCGCGAAGACCCCCGTGTAGCCCGGATTGCCGCTGCCCTCAACACCCTCGACGCCGTTCACCACCCCGAAATCAGGTACTTCGGACTCGACGAATCGTTGCGCAGCACTTTCCCGAACGACGACGAAATGCGCACAACGGGCATCGGTCCATCCCCGTCAGGCACCTCTGTTGCCGCAGAAACCGGTGACGACGTAGACCTGCCGGCTGCCGACGTCGTACTCCGCCGGGTAGGTGCCCAGGACGCCGACTTTGAGTTCGACGACGAAACCGTCACCACATCGATGAAATTGCGTGGTGTCTACAACATCTTCAATGCCGCGGCAGCTTTGTCGCTGGCGCGGGCCATCCTGGGAACCGGGCCGGTCGACACGCCCAAACTCGTGAAGGCCTTGGGAGAAGTTGCTCCCGCGTTCGGCCGCGGCGAAAGCCTCACGGTGGACGGCCAGCCCCTGGAACTGGTGCTCGTGAAGAATCCCAGCGGTTTCCGACTCGGGCTGAAGTCCTTCCCTGCCGGTGGATACGCCACCATGATTGCCATCAACGACAACTACGCCGATGGCAGGGACATGTCATGGCTCTGGGACGTTGAGTTCGATTCCTTGCGGGAAGACGGCGTGGAAGTCCTCACTGGAGTCCGCGCCTACGACATGGCGCTCCGTCTCCAGTACGACGATGTGCCCTTCGGAGTCGTCGAACCGGACATCACCGCAGCACTGCGGACGTTCATTGACGGCTCTCGAGGCAAGCCCAAGCGCATTTTCTGCACTTACACCTCCATGCTCGCCATTCGCCGTGAACTGGCCAAAATCACCATAGTTGAGGTGGTCTCATGACCTCGGAAACACAGCCCCACCCGGAAGCGCAGTCCCACCCGGAAGCACAGCCCAGCAAGGGAACACTCCGCGTGCTCCAGCTCTACCCTCGGGAAATGAACATCTACGGCGACTGGGGAAACGCCCTGGTCCTGAAGCAACGCATCAAGTGGCACGGCTATACACCGGAGTTGCTCGAATACAACGTGGGCGACGAGTTCCCGGACGACGTCGACATTATTGTGGGCGGAGGCGGGCAGGACAGCGGTCAACTGGTCATCCAGGACGATCTCCAGGCGCGTGCTGCGCAGTTGAAGCAGCTCGCGGATGAAGGCGCCCCCATGTTGGTGATTTGTGGGCTGTACCAGCTTTTCGGCAAGTTCTTCAAGACCAGCACCGGGCCCATCATTCCCGGCATCGGCATTCTTGACGTCGAAACCCACGGAACGGACGAGCGACTCATCGGCAACGTAACCATGAAATCTGCCGAGTTCGGCGACATCCTGGGCTACGAAAACCACAGCGGGCAGACCACCTTGGGTCCCGGCGTCGAGCCCCTCGGCACCGTCACGAAGGGCGCTGGCAACAACAGCAAGGACGGGCACGAGGGCGCTCGCTACAACAACGTCGTAGCGAGCTACTTGCACGGTTCATTGCTGCCGAAGAACCCGGCCATTGCGGACTTCCTGATCCGAACGGCAGCCGAACGCAAGTTTGGTACGTTCGTGCCGGGAACTCCCGACGACGGTTATGCCCGCCTTGCGCGCGAGCACGCCGCACGCCGACCGCGGTAGGCGCTACTTTTCCTTGGTGATCAGCAGTTCATGCGCGCCTGCCGTTGCTGCGCCCATGGACTCAACCACCGCTTTGGTTCGCTGGTAGGTCTCAGCATCGGCCGCGGGGGTAGCGCAGACTCCCTGCGGTGCATCGCTGGCCACGGAGCACCAGCGATAGGGATCCCGGACGATCACCGACGGAGCCCAAGCGAGGTCCGAGGCAGTCCAGACACCTGCGGCGTTCTGGCTGAACTGTGCCCTGACCAGCAGCCCTTCATTGTTCAGGACGTACCAGGGGGACAGTTCGGTGACACCGTTGCCCAGCCCGTACACGATCCAGGTGCCTTTGTAACTCTCGATCGGCAGTACCGAGTGGGTATGGTGCCCGTAGATCATGGTGAACTGGCCGCTGTCCACTAATGCGTGAGCAACCTCCTGCTGCTGGGCATTGGCTTCGCTGGCGTACTCGTCACCGGCGTGCATGACGCCCAGGACAATGTCGGCTCCCAACGCCTTCGCCTGTGTTGCCTTCGCAATCATGGCCGCGGGATCCAGCTCGTCAACCAACCACGGGTATTCAGGGATCTGCCCGTTATGGCCATACGTTCCAATGATGACCGCAACTTTGGCAGCGTCCGTTTGGAGCATGAGTATCTCTTTGGACTCGGCCTCCGTCCGGTAGGAACCCGTGTGCTTCAGGCCCGCCGCGTCCAACGCATCCAGCGTTCGGAGCAAACCTTCGGTACCGCGATCAATAGTGTGGTTGCTTGCCGTTGTGCAGGCCTGGTAGCCAACGTCCTTGGATGCTGTGATGATCTGCGGTGGCACGTTGAAGGACGGATAGGCCGAGAAAGGCCCTTCCGGGGTAGCAACGGGGGTTTCCTGGTGGCATATGGCGAGGTCGCTGTGACGAATGTAGCGACGCTGCCCCTCGAGAAGCGGAACAAACGTATAGCCGGGCTGACCAGCTGCCGCAGCGTCCGTCCTCGCTTGTTGCCAGAGCTGGGTATGCACCAACATGTCGCCCGTCACCACGATGGAGGTGCAGCGCAACTCGGGGCAGGCGGGCCCCTTGCCTGGAGTGGGGTTCGGTGCGGGTGTTCGGGTGGGGCTTGGGCTCTCGATGGCCGGGGCGGAAGTGGCGCTCCCGCGGTTCGAGTCATCATTTTCCGCGATGACACCGCAAGCATTAGCCAAGAGGGACATGGCCACGGCACTCACTATCAGTGCCGCCCTGCGGGGACGGAACCATCTCCCGGAAAATGTGATTTTGCCCATGGCTTTCATCCTACGGCGGAAGCTTTGAGGAAGCCGGGCGTGCCGCTCTTGAGGACACGATTCTTACGTGAAAGAGTCACTTCATGACTAATCCACTCCTGAGCCCCAGCCACCTGCCCTATGGGCTGCCGTCCTTCGCCGGCATCTCAGCAGAGCACTACGCGGAGGCCATCGAGGAGGGTTTGGCATCGCACCTCCAGGAAATCTCCCGGATCGTGGCCACTCAAGAGCCAGCTACGTTGGAGAATACGGCAATGGCCATGGAGCGGTCAGGGCTTCTCCTCAACAGGGCGGCTGCGGCATTCTTCACGCTGGTTTCCGCGGATGCTTCCGACGCCATCAAGGCGCTGGAGACGGAGTTGTCACCGAAGTTCTCAGCGCATCAAGATGCTGTTTACATGAACCGTGCGCTCTACCACCGGTTCGCCGACATTGACACAACCGGCCTGGATGAAGAATCGTCCCGACTGGTGCAGGAATACCTCAAGGAGTTCCGGCAGTCCGGAATTCACCTGGATGACATCGGGCAACAACGCTTGCGTGAAGTTAACGCCGAGCTGTCCCGATTGGGCACCGAATTTGGCCAGCGCGTCAAGGAGGCCATGAAGTCGGCCGCCCTGCTTCTTGACGACGCCGGTGATCTTGCCGGGCTGCAGCCCGAAGTGGTCACCGGCGCCGCGGAAGCAGCCAAGCTTGCCGGGCATGACGGCAAGTACTTACTGACCTTGATCCAACCCAGCAACCAACCCGCCATGGCGTCCTTGGAAAACCGGACCATCCGCCGTCGCCTGTTCGAAGCGTCCGTGGCGCGCGGCACCGATGGCGGCGACCTGGATGTCCGTGACCTGGTGAAGGCTACCGCACGTTTGCGGGCCGAGAAAGCAACTCTCCTGGGGTTTGCCAACTTCGCTGAGTTGGTCGTGGACCAACAGACTGCGCCCGGTTTCAGCGAAGTACAGGCCATGCTGGGCCGGTTGGCACCCGCTGCTGTGCGTAACGCCCGGAAGGAGGCAGACGCCTTAGCGGAATCCGCCGGACACCAACTCGAGCCGTGGGATTGGGCCTACTACTCTGCACTTGTCCGAAAGGAAAAGTTCGAGGTGGACGAGCAGGCACTCCTGCCCTACTTCAGCCTTGAAACCGTGCTCAAGGACGGTGTCTTCCATGCGGCAACGCAGCTTTACGGGGTCACTTTCCATGAGCGCGAAGACTTGGACGGCTATCACCCCGACGTCCGAATCTGGGAGGTCCGGAATGAAGACGGCAGCGGCCTCGGCCTCTTCCTGGGCGACTACTACACGCGGGAATCAAAGCGCGGAGGTGCCTGGATGAATTCCCTGGTTGAACAGTCCAGCCTCCTGGGAACGCGCTCCGTGGTCATCAACAACCTCAACATCACCAAGCCGGCGCCCGGCGAGCCTACACTGTTGTCCTTGGACGAGGTCCGTACTGTTTTCCATGAATTCGGCCACGCCCTGCACGGCCTCTTTTCCGATGTCACCTATCCGCGGTTCTCCGGCACGTCCGTGCCGCGCGACTTCGTGGAGTACCCCTCCCAGGTCAACGAAATGTGGATCATGTGGCCGGAGGTACTGGCCAACTACGCACGTCACTACTCCACCGGGGAAGCTCTCCCCCAGGACACGGTGGACAAACTCAATGAGTCGTTGTTGTGGGGAGAAGGTTTCGCAACCACCGAATACCTCGGCGCGGCCCTCCTTGACCTGGCGTGGCACGTGCTGTCCGAGTCCCAAGTTCCGGACGACATTCCCGCCTTCGAATCCAAGGCTTTGGCCGACGCGGGAGTCGCGCACCCACTGATCCCGCCGCGGTATCGGACCGGCTACTTCCAGCACATCTTCGCCGGCGCGGGCTACGCAGCCGGCTATTACTCCTACATCTGGAGCGAGGTGCTGGACGCGGACACCGTGGAGTGGTTCAGGGAAAACGGCGGCCTTACCCGCTCCAACGGGGACCGGTTCAGATCCGAGCTGCTATCGAAGGGTAACAGCCGCGATCCGCTGGAATCCTTCCGCTCATTCCGAGGCCGCGACGCCGAGCTGGACCCCCTGCTAAAGCGCCGCGGCCTCAACTAACTCACACACCCCAAAAAAACGAAACGGTGGGCGCTGATCCGGCAGTGTGCGTAAAAGGGCCCCCGCCTCGGCCACCGCCAAAGTGGCGGCGGCGGAAGCGGGGAATAGCACACAGAGGATCAGCGCCCACCGGGCGCAATGAGACCTACCAGCCGCGTTCTGCGAGGCGGTGGGGCTGCGGGATGTCGTCGACGTTGATGCCGACCATGGCTTCACCGAGGCCGCGGGAGACCTTGGCGATGACGTCGGGGTCATCGTGGAACGTGGTGGCCTTGACGACGGCGGCGGCGCGCTCTGCCGGGTTGCCGGACTTGAAGATCCCCGAACCAACGAACACGCCGTCGGCGCCGAGCTGCATCATCATCGCAGCGTCAGCCGGGGTCGCGATGCCACCGGCGGTGAACAGCACCACGGGGAGCTTACCGGTCGCGGCGACTTCCTTGACCAGCTCGTACGGGGCCTGCAACTCCTTGGCCGCAACGTACAGCTCGTCCTCCGGCAGTGCTGCGAGCTTGGCAATCTCAGAGCGGATCTTGCGCATGTGCCCGGTGGCGTTGGAAACATCACCGGTACCGGCCTCGCCCTTGGAACGGATCATCGCCGCGCCCTCGTTGATGCGGCGCAGCGCCTCACCAAGGTTGGTGGCACCACAGACGAAGGGAACGGTGAAGTTCCACTTATCAATGTGGTTGATGTAGTCGGCCGGGGTCAGGACCTCGGACTCGTCGATGTAGTCAACACCGAGGGACTGCAGGACCTGGGCTTCGACGAAGTGACCGATGCGCGCCTTGGCCATGACCGGGATGGACACGGCAGCGATGATCGCATCGATCATGTCCGGATCGGACATGCGGGACACCCCGCCCTGGGCGCGGATATCGGCCGGGACGCGCTCGAGCGCCATGACGGCAACGGCACCGGCATCCTCGGCGATGCGGGCCTGCTCGACGTTAACGACGTCCATGATGACGCCGCCCTTGAGCATCTCCGCCATGCCCCGCTTAACACGGCTGCTGCCCGTGACGCTGTTCGCGGACGAACCGGCTTCGTTGCTTACATCTGGTGTAGACACAAAAACCCCTATGGGTAGATAAACGACCTTCTTGCCGGAGGCGCGCGCAGCCACACGACCGCAATCAGCGCACACCGGGTTTCAGGTCAAGGTGACCAAGTACTAGTAATAGTAGTCGCACCTTGCGTGCTGGCAGTACATTCATTACCGCATCGGCAGGCAACAAAGCGGGCTGTAGTAGGGCAGGTGCACAACCATGAACGAGCCATTTTGGTCGCTTGCCAGTTCCACTGGCAAGTATTGCCTGCTGGTCCTTTACGCTGCGGCGGTTCCATCAGCTTCAGCCATGGCTTGCCGACGCACTGCGGACATTCGCTGGACGATCGTCACCAGGCTGGCCAGGGCAAGAAGGATCAGGGTCCCGAACAACACAACCGGCGGGAGCCCCAATCCCGTGAGCCCCGTAATAAGCAGCACCGAAGCCAAGCGTTCTGCTCGCTCTGCGATCCCCACGCTGGCCTGGTAGCCCAAGGACTCCGCTTTGGCCCGCGCATAGGAAACAACCATGCCAAGAACAAGGCAGACGACGGCGGCGGCGCCGATTGCCGGATCCTCGCCTCCGGTGAAAAACCAGATAGTGAGGCCGGCAAAAATCGCGCCATCGGCAAGACGGTCCAAGGTGGAGTCCAGGAAATTACCCCAACCACCGCTCCGCCCCTGCAGCCTTGCCATGATTCCGTCTACGACATCCGAGAACGCAAAAAGGGCGACCACGACTGAACCCCACCATAAGAAGCCCAGCGGGTAGAGGATGAGTCCCCCCAGAATGACGCCGACGGTCCCTGCAATGGTCACGGCGTCCGGGGACACGCCGATCTTGAGGAGCCAACGCGCTAGAGGAGTAAAAAGTGAAGTAAAAAAGCCGCGCGCATGCCTATTGAGCATTCGACTCCCCCGGCCAGGCTTCGGCCACAAGCTTGCGGACCTCGTCGAGGGTCTGCGTAATGGCCTTGGTCTGGGCGATGATCGGGAAGAAGTTTCCATCCCCGCCCCAGCGCGGAACCACGTGCTGATGGAGATGCGCGGCGATGCCTGCACCGCCGGTAACGCCCTGGTTCATTCCCAGGTTGAAGCCGCTCGGATTCGAAACCTTCCGCAGCACCCGCATTGCGGTCTGGGTAAGATCGGCGAACTCTGCCGTTTCCTCCACTGTGATGTCCGTGTAGTCGGGAACGTGCCGGTAGGGACAGATCAACAGATGGCCGGGGTTGTATGGGAACAAATTCAGGACCACGTAGCAGGTCCTGCCCCTGTGGACGATGAGGGATTCCTCATCCGAGCGCGTGGGTCCTACACAGAACGGGCAGTCGTCCTTGTTCTTGAATTGATCCTGCCCGCCCTTGATGTAGGCCATACGGTGCGGAGTCCACAGGCGCTGAAACGCGTCCGGTACGCCCGCCAATCCGAAGTCATCGGTTACGCCTGCGTCGCCCGGAAGGTCAGCTGCCGCGCCTGGGTTCTCCTGCACCGTCAATGTGTCCGTTCCGTCAGCTCTCGCGGTTCTTGACGGCGTCTACGATCCTGCGGACCGCTTCGGCCACGGGAACCCCGTTATCCTGGCTGCCGTCCCGGAAGCGGAACGACACCGCACCGGCTTCTGCGTCCTCACCACCGGCAATCAGGACGAAGGGGATCTTGTCTTTGCTGGCCGTACGGATCTTCTTCGGGAACCGGTCCGAGGAGATATCAACCTCGGCGCGGATTCCCGCAGCTTTGAGCTGGCCAACGACGTCGAACATGTAGTCGTTGAATGTCTCGGCCACAGGAATTCCCACCACTTGGACAGGAGCGAGCCAGGCCGGGAACGCCCCGGCGTAGTGTTCGGTGAGTACACCCATGAAGCGTTCCACGGAACCGAAAAGGGCTCGGTGGATCATGACCGGCCGCTGGCGTGTGCCGTCAGCTGCCTGGTACTCCAGTTCGAAACGCTCAGGCAGGTTGAAGTCCAGCTGGATGGTGGACATCTGCCAGGTCCTGCCGAGTGCGTCCTTTGCCTGGACGGAGATTTTAGGTCCGTAGAATGCTGCTCCACCCGGGTCCGGTACCAGCTCCAAACCGGAAGCCGCAGCAACCTCGGACAGAGTGCGGGTGGCTTCCTCCCACGCGGCATCGTCACCGACGAACTTCTCTTCGTTCTTAGTTGAGAGTTCCAGGTAGAAGTCGTCCAGGCCGTAATCCTTGAGCAGGCCCAGGACGAAGTTCAGCGTGGTGGTGAGCTCGTCCTTCATCTGTTCGCGGGTGCAGTAGATGTGGGCGTCGTCCTGTGTCATTCCACGGACGCGGGTCAGACCGTGCACAACCCCGGATTTTTCGTAGCGGTACACAGAGCCGAATTCGAAGAGGCGCAGCGGAAGTTCGCGGTAGGACCGGCCCCGGGAGCGGAAGATCAGGTTGTGCATGGGGCAGTTCATCGGCTTCAGGTAGTAATCCTGCGCCGGCTTACGCACGCTGCCGTCTTCGTTGAATTCGGCGTCCACCTGCATCGCCGGGAACATGCCGTCCTTGTACCAGTCAAGGTGTCCGGAGACCTCGTAGAGGTGTCCCTTGGTGATGTGCGGGGTGTAGACGAACTCGTAGCCTGCGTCCACGTGGCGCTGGCGCGAGTAATCCTCCATCGCCTTGCGGATGATGCCGCCCTTGGGGTGGAACACAGGGAGGCCTGAGCCCAGTTCATCGGGGAAGGAGAAGAGGTCAAGTTCGACGCCCAGCTTGCGATGATCGCGGCGCTCAGCTTCAGCGATGCGCTCCTGGTAGGCCTTGAGGGCTTCCTTGGTGGGCCACGCGGTGCCGTAAATGCGCTGCAACTGCTGGTTGTTCTGGTTGCCGAGCCAGTATGCGGCGGACGAGCGGGTCAACGCGAAGGCGTTGGAGATGATTTTGGTGTTCTGCAGGTGGGGACCACGGCAAAGATCGCACCAGATGCTCTCGCCGCTCTTTCGATCCACATTGTCGTAGATCGTGATGTCGCCAGCGCCTACCTCGACGTTGACGCCTTCCGCCGCGTCGCTTGAGTCGTTCTTCTTGCCCAGCAGCTCCAGCTTGTAGGGCTCGTTGGCCATCGCTTCGCGGGCTTCTTCTTCGGTGACCACACGGCGAACGAATTTCTGGTTCTGGTTGATGATCTTTTGCATCATCTTTTCCAGCGTGCGGAGGTCTTCCGGGGTGAACGGCTCAGCGACGTCGAAGTCGAAGTAGAAGCCGTCAGTGATGTACGGGCCGATGCCCAGCTTGGCATCGGGGCGCAACTGCTGGACAGCCTGTGCCATGACGTGGGCTGTTGAGTGGCGGAGAACGTTAAGCCCATCAGGGGAATCGATGGTGACGCCCTCGACGTCTGCGCCCTCGGTGAGCACCTGGTCAAGGTCCTTCAGCACACCATTGACACGGGCTACAACGACGTCGCGGCGCTCGAAGAAGAGTTCCGCGCCGGTAGTCCCTTCCGTCACCTTGGTCTCTTCGCCATCGACGATGAGGGTGATCTGTTGGGCATCTGACACGGGTGTCTCCTATTCATAGTTAAGGCTTCATAGCTTGTGGCGTACGGGGACCACAGCCAGCCACCGACAATCGTATCCGCTTCAGCGAAGGCGGCCAAAGCAGCGCGCCGGGACCGAGTTGGGCTGGCCGGGGCAGGATTCTGCCGCAGGTTCAGCTTCCCAGACCAGTGATGGCAAGGTTCCTGGAGATGCCGTGGAGCGGCCCATGGTGGGTGTATCCCTCCGGTAGCCCGACTTCGGCAGGCAGGAGTTCGGCATATGGCAACGCTTCGGGCCGGCTGAGGTCCCAGGCTTTGCTGGCGCTCAGGCTGATTCCCTTGGGACCGGTCCTTCTGGTGGTTCCACGGATCAGCAGCAGGCGGGTACCAAACAGCAGTGGCCCGGATTCTTGCTGCGCTTCATGGAAGAAGACCGAATCCACACAACCGGTTCCGTCGTCGATGCTGATGAAGACGACGCGCCGCCCGCCTCGCATGGGTGGGGTCTGCGTCGCAATCCGGACCCCTGCCACCAGGACTTCGGTCCCATTGCGCAAGCCCAGGAGTTTGTCAGCCGTTGTAACTCCCAGTTTGTCCAACAGCGGCCTGTGGCTATCCATCAAGTGCTCGCTGACATCAACAGCCATGAGATCAAGCTCCGCCCTGACGTTATCCACCATGGAAGGCTCGGGAAGTTCAGGGGCGAGGTTCCTCAACTCAATATCACCCAGGGCAAATGACAATTGACCATCAATGACATCCGCAGCTTTCTTTGAGGGGCTGCTTTGGAGCGCCTGCAAATGGTGCACGAGGTCAGCCCGGTTAGCTTTTCCGCCGGAGTCTTTATGCAAAGCATCGAAGGCGCCAAGTTGGGCAAGTCTTTTGATATTTGGTTTGCTCACCCTTGCCCGCGCCCGTAGGTCCGCCAGGGAATCATAAGGTTGCCCGGCCACGATCCGCTTCAGTTCCGCGCCTGAAAGTCCGTAGATTCCTGTAAGGCTCAAGCGGATGCCGAGCTTGCCCTGATCGGGGCCCTGCTGGATTTTCTCCACCCTGTATTCTGCTTGGCTCCTGTTGATATCCAAAGGAAGGATGGGTATGCCGAGCCGGCGGGCTTCAGCTACCAGCAGGCGTTTGGGATACATCCCGGGGTCGTGTTCCCACAGACCGGCCAGAAAGGCCTCAGGATGATGGGCCTTAAGCCAGGCAGACTGATAAGTGGGCACCGCAAAGGCAGCACCGTGGGCTTTGCAAAAACCAAAGCTGCCGAAGGCTTTTAAGGTTCCCCAGACCTTGTCCACCACTTCTGGAGAGTAATTCTTGATTGCTTCCTTGCGGAAATACTTCTCCACTCCTGGCTCACGCACTTCGTCGCCCAAAGCTCTGCGGAACTCATCAGCCCTGTCCAAGCCGCAGTTGGTCATGACATGGAAGGTCTTCAGGATCTGTTCATGGAAAACTGTCACCCCGTGAGTTTCTTCCAAGACCGGTTTGAGGTCCTGATGGGGATAGATCTCAGGAGCAAAGCCATGCCGGTGTTCCAGGAAGGGCCGCACCATATCGGATTTCATGGGTCCGGGCCTGAAAAGTGAGATATCGATGATGAGGTCGTTGAATTCCCGGGGAGCCATCTTTCCAATGAGCTCACGCTGCCCCGGTGATTCAATCTGGAAGCAACCAAGTGTGTGGGTGCTGCGGATCAGCTCATAGGTGGGCTCGTCGTCGAAGGGTACGGCGTTGAGGTCAATCCTGCCGTCAGGGGCGATGTAGTCGGGACCTGCACCACCTGGCTCCACTGGATGCCGCCCGGCTGCAACAACTTCAGCTTTGGAAGGATGCAGCCTGATTACCTCCCGAACCGCGAAGGCCATGGCGCTTTGCATGCGTACTCCCAGGACATCCAGTTTGAGCATGCCCATGGGGTCCATGTCGTGTTTGTCGAACTGGCTCATGGGAAGGCCCAAGCCGCTGGGCTGAACGGGGGTTCGGTCCAGGAGTGTGGCATCTCCCAAAATCACTCCACAGGGATGCATGGAGATATGCCGGGGCAGCCGATCCAGCCTTTCGGTAAGATCCACCAACAAATCCAACTGCTGGTTCTCCTCCATGGCACCGCGTTCCACGCGCCCGGCAAAATCGCGCAACTCGGGCTTCTCCACCAGGGCTTCGCGGAATTTGCGTGCAGAGAATCTCCACAGTTGCTTGGCGATCTCACCCACTTCTTCGTCGGGCATCCCCAAGGCCATACCGGCATCACGTACTGCACCACGTGCCCTGTAACCGTTTTGCATGCTCATCAGGGTGACGCGTTCGGCACCGAAGCGGTCGAAAATCTTTCGATAGACGGTGTGCCTTTCAGCACTTTCCACATCAATATCAATGTCAGGAAGCGTGGACCTACGGCCGGAGAGGAAGCGCTCGAAGATGAGGTCATGGCGGATCGGGTCAACCTGGCTGATATCGATCAAGTAATTGACAAGGCTCGAGGCACCGGATCCCCTCGCAGCTACCCTGACCCCCATATCAAGGATCATTCTTGAGACTTCTGCAACTGTCAGGAAGTACGAGGCAAAGCCGAGCCTGCCGATGATTCCAAGCTCGTGCTCCAGCCGCGTGCGCAGATGTTCTCCTGCATCTCCCTTGATGCCCGGGAACCGTCTGTTGATTCCGGCTTCGCAGCGTTGGGTGAGCTCAATCATGGGGTCAGCGTCGATGCCGATGATGGAGGCCTCGGGAACTACCGGCTTTTTCCATCCCATATCCAGGACGGGGTCGATGCGGCATTTATCTGCGAGCGCTTCTGTGTTTGTGAGGAGTTTGGTGAGGTCGGCTTTTCCCAGGCCCGCTGCGTTCATGATTTCTTTGCTGAGTTGGAGCATCTGGTGCGGGGTCTTTAGCCAGCCCTGGCCTGTTGGTTGGAGCGTTCCTGTTGGTTGGAGCAAGGGTGCCGTTGAGAGTTCAGGGAGGGATTTGAGGGTTCGTGCGGAGTCGAGGACGTCTGCGGTGGCGGCGCCGTCCTGGGCGCAGTAGCGGACCGCGTTGCTGAGGATTGCCGGAATGTTGTATTCGAGTGCGAGCTTGAGCATGCGCACGGCATGGGCTGTGCTTAGCGGTTCTCCGGGGGCGCTGAGGTGGGAGACGACTTCAGCGACCATGGTGCCCGGTGGCATGGCGTCGATCCATTGCTTGAAGAGGGTTCTGGGCCTGAGGTATTTGCGGCCTCCCATGGCTTGGCCGACGTCCGAGTCGGGCCCTATGAGCACGGTCAGGACTGGTTTGAGGGTTTTGGGGTCCAGGGTTCTTGAGGCGAGTTCGCCGCGGGTGACTGCAGCGGGGATTGCTCCCCCGGCTTTCCCTGACGTGCGTGCATGGGCGTCGGAGATAAGGCGGCACAGTGCCCTGTACCCGGCGCCGTTGTTGTTTCCGTGGGCGAGTACGACGACGCGGCCCGCGACTTGGGTGCGGTGGTCGCCGTCGTCGTCGAATACCGCCAGGTCCACCCCTACGATGGGGTCGATGCCTGCGTCCATGCATGCTTTGAGGTGTTTTATGGTGCCGTAAAGGCCATCCCGGTCTGTGCAGGCGAGCGCTGTGGCTCCGCCTGCTGCGGCTGTTTTAGCTAGCTCCTCCGGCCAGGAGACGCCATAGTGTGCGCTGAAGGCTGTGGAGACGTGCAGGTGGGTGAAGCTCAATGTTTAGGCCGCTTCTTCGGGTTCCACGGCGCGTGCTGGTGCGGCGTCGTGGATGCGCAGGAGTCTCCAGCGTCCGCTTCCTACGTGCCGGACCAGGTCGAGGGTGATGGGGTGGCTGGTTTCCGCGTCAGCTGAGGTTGGCAGGAGTTGTACACGCCAGATCTCGTGGTCAACCAGGCCAGCTCCGCTTCCAAGGGGGGCGCGGCTTTCTTCAAGCCACCATTGGCGCCGTTCGTACCATCGAACAGGTTCGTTGGTGACCGTGTACCGGGTGCCTTTCCATTGGACTTCCCGCGGGTGGCCTGTGTCAGTGCAGATAACTCCGACAGATTCACTGAACAGCCCCATGCCCTCACCTCTTACGCCAGGAAACCATATTCGAAAGTATGTTCGAATAAATCCAGTTTACGCCGACGCTCCGACAAAACCTACTTCGAAGTTCCAGCCCTCTCCCGGGTTCCCGCCACTCGTTTACCTACCTGCTTCAGCAAGGCGTCACGCCACGGTTGCGCACCTTGGGCGAGCGCAACCCTCCCCATGGCCGAAGATGCCAGGCGGAGTAATTGGGTGCGCATGACCCGCTTCCTGGTATAGGTGGCGAGCGCTTTGTCCATGGGTTGCTCGTTCAGCAGTTTGCCCAGGGTTACGGCATCGATGAGCGCCTCGCAGGCGCCGCGCCCCAGGTTTGGGGTCATGGCGTGTGCGGCATCTCCCACCAGCACGACACCCCTGCCCGCGTAAATGCCCAAGGGCGGGGTGGTCCAAATGCGTTGCGCCAGGGACGTATCCGCGGTGGCCAGGTCGAGTACATCCCGCACTGAGGACGAGTAGTTGGCATAGCGTCGACGTGTCACCTCGAGCGCCCCTGCAACGTCCACTTTGTCCGGGCCCAGCTCCGAGCGGAAGGAGGCGTACCAATTGCTTCCACCTATGGCAGGGGCCAAGCCGAAGATTTCACCGCGTCCCCAGTATTCTCCAACGTCCCCAGGGGACGGGGTTGCGGGAACGACTCCCCGTACTGCCAGGAACGGCGTGGGCCTGGCCGCGCTTCGCTTGCCCCAAGTGCCCCGCCGAACGATGCTGTTGACTCCATCGGCACCCACGGTCAATGCAGCTGCGCCGGAAAGGTGATCCACCCTCCCCACCATCCGGCGCACGGAGGCTGGCACCGCAGTGTCCAGCAGCCTCAGGAGTTCGGGTCGGGATACTCCCAATAACCCCTCGCCTTCAATAGCCAGCAGGGCTTCTCCCGAGGGGCGTCGAAGTGCGCCGGCCTTGATGATGGCCCCACGGTTCCGCACGGCCCCGAGAATCCCCAGCCTGGATAATGCCTGCTGGGCTTTGGGCCACATGGCCAGGGTTGTGCCGACTGCCGGAAGCTCGGTCCTCTGCTCAAAAACAGTGACGTCAAACCTTTCGGGGTCGAGCATTCCCGCGAGCGCCAGCCCGGCGATTCCTCCACCAATGATGTCCACTTTTTCCATGGCCACACTGTACTACTACATTTGTAGTGCAGGTAGGGGTTGAAGCTAGACTTTCGCCATGCCGGACCGCCGAACAGAACTTGCCGACGCAGCGCTCGCAGTCGTTGCTGCCAAGGGCCTTAAGGGACTGACTCACCGGGCCGTCGACGCCCAAGCAGGCGTCGCCGTCGGAACGACCTCCAACTATTTCCGCAACCGTGCAGCACTGATGGCGGCCGCCGTCGACCGCGTTGAAGAACGGGACCGCCTCCTGCTCCAGCAGGGTGGACTGGAAATCCCGACGTCGGTAGCCACCCTGGCCGAGCAGATCGCCGGAGCGGTCATGGGACTCGCGCATGAGAACGCGGAACTGACCCTGGCCCGTTTCGCCTTCGCCCTTGACCAGCCCGATGTTGTGGCTGCCGGGCACGAGCGGCTGGTATCGGCTTTGGCGCAACTGCTTGAAGCCATGGGCATACCTGAAGCAAGGGCCCGGGCCGAAGCCGTTTCCGATTACAGCGACGGCTTGGCCATGCACCTGCTGACCGCCCGCAAAGGCCAGGACATGGACAGGGCTACGGTGTCACGGAGCGTCCGGCGCCTCCTGGAGGGATAAGGGCGAGGATGACGCCCAAGGGGTGGACGGCAGCCGGTCCACAGAGCAGGATTGTGGCATGAGCACCAATGACGCACTCCTGAAGCAGGTCAGCATCTCCGCCGAAGACGACAACCTCGTGGCACGGTTCGAAATCGATGGCAACATACCAGGCTCCGGCGCTTACGTCGTGGGCCTTGTTGCTGCCAGCGAGGACTATTCCTCACAGCGCAGGCTCGGCATCGAGTTCATGAACGGCGAGGCAATCTCGTTCTACTCGTTCAACCACTCCCTCAGCGCCGAGGAGAACTACGACATCAAGGGCGTGGAGCATTCCGGCAACGTCATCACGGGGAACTTCCCGATGTCAGCCATCCACGGCCTCAGCAAAGGCCATGTCATGACGGGCTTCAGCGAAGCCGATGGCCGTGAGTTCCAATCCGGCGTGCCGGTGAACGAAGCCCTCTGACTCCTAAAAGAGACCTTCCACCGGTTCGATGAGTTCCGGTGAGTTGTTGCGGACGTTACCCACCGCGGCCCCCACCGGGTCCAGCGTCCAAGCTGCGGCGGCGTCGTGTGCCCGGGACCGGACCATGTCCACCAACCCCTGGGCGTCCTTCTCCCGCGGATCCAACCACGCTTCCATCGTCTCAGTGCTCATGGGCAACGGAACCCGGTCATGGAGGGCAGTCAGTTCGTCAAACACCGAAGCGCTGCGCCGGGTCCGCGCCTCATCCACCGTCGGGGTGTCGGCGGTCAGGATGGACATCGACAGCAACCAGCGGCCCGGATCATCAGGGGAAGCTGACTGGTCCCGCCACCACTCGTACAACCCCGCAAAAACCAGGCCATGGCCGTCCGCAGGATGCACATAATACGGTTGTTTGTTCTTGCCCTCGCCCTTCTTCCACTCGTAGTAGCCATCCGCCGGAACCGCACAACGCCTCGCCACAGCGGCTTTCTTGAAGGAAGGCTTCTCCAACAACGTTTCGCTGCGGGCGTTGATAAGCCTGGCACCACCCTTGGGATCCTTCGCCCATGAAGGCACCAGCCCCCACTTCGCGACGTGAAGCTGCCGCCTAACGTCGTCGTCAATCAACCTCTCCAACACAATGGGAACAGCATCCGTCGGAGCCACATTCCACGATTTCTCAAGGGCAATCTCGTTCTCAAGCTCGGCATCAAAATCGGCAAGCAGGTCCCCCACCGCACGGGCCATCACATAACGTCCACACATGGCAAACAGTCTGCCCCCTCCCCGCCGAACGCACCAGCGCAGGCATGTGACGTAACCCGGCTTCGCCACCGAACGGGAATTATTCGGACGCGGGTTACCGTTGATAACAACGAACCATCCCGTGCAAACGATTAATTACTGAGGAGAGCTCTGTGGACTTCACTCCCGACTCCGGCACCATCACCATGTTCTCGACCACCTGGTGCGGCTACTGCAACCGCCTGAAGAAGCAGCTGGACGCCAAAGGAATCGGCTACACCGAGATCAACATCGAAGAAGTAGATGGCACTGCCGAACTCGTCGAGCAGCTCAACGGAGGCAACCGAACAGTCCCCACCGTGCTGTTCCCCGACGGAACCGCGGCCACCAACCCCTCGGCCTCCGAAGTCGAAAACCGCCTGGCTGCCTAAGCTTCCTCCGCTCGGCTACTGCCTGGGCCCGCACGGAACAATCCACACACTGTCTGTCACCTGTGATAGACAGAATGGAAATCCGTAGCGGGCCCTGCTGCATTAATGGGCCTGCTCTCCGAGAGCCCGAAGGGAACATCTCCATGGTCCACGCAGTCAAAGGTGTCGTCGTCCGCTCCAAAGGCGCACCCGCAACCCTAGAAACCATCCTGGTTCCCGAGCCCGGTCCGGGAGAAGCGCTGGTGGACATCCTCACCAGCGGCGTCTGCCACACCGACCTCCACTACAAACTGGGCGGCATCAGCGACGATTTTCCCTTCCTGCTCGGCCACGAAGCCACCGGCGTCGTCAGCGCAGTAGGCCCCGACGTCACCGATGTAGCCCCTGGCGACCGCGTCGTCCTGAACTGGCGCGCAGTCTGCGGTAACTGTCGCGCTTGCAACCGAGGCCAAGCCCAGTACTGCTTCAACACCCACAATGCCACGCAAAAAATGACCCTCGAAGACGGCACGGAACTCTCGCCCGCCCTGGGCATCGGCGCGTTCACCGAAAAGACCCTGGTCGCCGCCGGACAATGCACCAAGGTAGACCCCGACGCCGATGCCGCCGCTGTAGGGCTGCTCGGCTGCGGCGTCATGGCAGGATTGGGTGCGGCACTGAACACCGGCGGCGTCAAACGAGGCGACTCGGTGGCCGTCATTGGTTGCGGCGGCGTGGGCGTAGCAGCCATCGCCGGTGCCGCGCTCGCAGGCGCCACCACCATCATCGCCGTCGACATCGACGCAAAGAAGCTCGAGCGCGCCAAAGAACTCGGCGCGACACACACCGTGGATTCATCCGCGGGAGACCCCGTCGAAGAAATCCGCGCCCTGACAGGCGGCTTCGGCGCAGACGTGGTGATTGACGCCGTCGGACGTCCCGAAACCTATAAGCAGGCGTTCTACGCCCGCGACCTCGCAGGCACCGTGGTCTTGGTTGGTGTCCCCACTCCGGAGATGACCCTGGAACTGCCACTTCTGGACGTCTTCGGCCGCGGCGGAGCACTCAAGTCATCCTGGTATGGCGACTGCCTGCCCTCCCGGGACTTCCCCATGCTCGTGGACCTCTACAAGCAGGGCAAGCTGGACCTGGACGCGTTCGTCACCGAGCGCATCACCATCAACCAAGTCGAAGAAGCGTTCGACAAGATGCATCAAGGTGCCGTCCTGCGATCGGTGGTTGAGCTGTGAGCGCCGGCAACCTCTCAATCGATCACGTCGTTACTTCCGGGACATTCTCCTTGGACGGCGGAACCTGGGACGTGGACAACAACGTCTGGATCATCGGCGACGACTCCGAATGCATCGTCATCGACCCCGCCCACAACCCCGAAGCGATTCGTGAGGCCGTGGGCGGCCGCACTGTCAAAGCCATCTTGCTGACGCACGGCCATGACGACCACATCAGTTCCGCCGGTGCGTTTTGGGAGCTCGTCAAAGCTCCCATCCACCTGCACCAGGACGACTGGATGCTATGGCGGGCAGTGTTCCCCGAACTTGATCCCGATGTGGCAATCGTGGACGGCGACGAGTTCACCGTTGCCGGTGCAACACTGAAAGCGATCCACACTCCCGGACACTCGCCCGGGTCTGTCTCGTTCCACCTGCCCAGCGAAGAAACACTCTTCAGCGGGGACACACTCTTCCAAGGCGGACCCGGTGCGACGGGACGCTCATACAGCGACTTCCCGACCATCATCGAGTCCATCCGGACCAAGCTCCTCCCCCTGCCTGAGGCAACCGTGGTCCGCACCGGACACGGCGATTCCACCACCATCGGCGCGGAGAAGCCGCACCTGGATGAATGGATCGCAAGGGGTCACTAGCTCCAGTGCGAGCCAGCCCGGCGGCATTCGTTCGCGTCAGCCGGCTGCCGACCCGTATACCGGGGCGGCAGCCGGCTCAAGCCTGATAATCACCGACTTCGAGGCCGGAGTATTACTCTCCTCCGCCGTCGAATCCAACGGCACCAGGACGTTCGCCTCCGGATAGTAAGCAGCTGCGCATCCCCGCGCACTGGGGTACGCGACCAAACGCAACTGAGGCAGGACACGGTCAACGCCGTCGTCGGCCTCGCTGTGTACGTCCACGTAGCCCCCGTCCTCGAAACCCAACCCGGCCAGGTCCGACGGATTCACCAGGAGGACCATGCGGCCTTTCTTTATGCCCCGGTACCGGTCGTTCATGGCGTACATGGTGGTGTTGAACTGATCATGTGACCGGATCGTCTGGAGAAGCAGGCGGCCTTGGGGAATCGTCATTGTCTCAAGCCCGTTCACGGAGAACATGGCCTTGCCCGTTGCTGTGGGGAATGTCCTGCTGTCCCTTGGCCCGTGAGGCAAGACGAAGCCATCCTCCTCGCGGATGCGGGCATTGAAATCCTCAAACCCCGGCACGACGCGGGATATGTGATCCCGGATGCCGTCATAGTTGCGTCCCAGCCCGGCCCAGTCAACCGGCACTTTATCGCCCAGGACAGCTTGGGCCATGCGGCTGACGATGGCCACCTCGGACAACACGTTCGGGGCTATTGGCTCAAGCGGACCCACAGAGCGATGTACCGCGCAGACTGTGTCCTCCACGGTGACAAACTGCGCCACGCCGCCCTGCCTGTCTATCTCCGTCCGTCCCAACGTCGGCAAGATCAGGGCCTGCTCACCTACCACCACATGGGAACGGTTGAGTTTGGTTGAGATTTGTACAGACAGACGCGTCTTCCGTACCGCCGCTTCAGCAACCTTGGTGTCTGAAATCGCGTGGACCAGGTTACCGCCCAACGCGATCAGGACTTTGATCCTGCCATCCCGCATTCCCCTCACGCTGTCCACCGCATCGACGCCGGGATTCCGTGGCGGGGCGAAGCCGAACTCCCGCCTGATTGCCTCCAGGAACCGTGGCGGCATCTTCTCCCAAATACCCATGGTCCGGTCACCTTGGACGTTGCTGTGTCCACGGATCGGGCACGGCCCTGCGCCGGGCTTTCCGATGTTGCCGCGTAACAGGAGCAGGTTGATGATCTCCTTGATGGTGGGCACGGCCTTCTTATGCTGCGTAATACCCATGGCCCACGTGATGATGACTTTTTCGGCACGGAGGTACCTCGCGGCCAGTTCATCAATGTCCGCGCTGCTGAGCCCCGTGGCAGTGAGGACATCGCGTTCATTCAATGTGGCGAGGTGGGCTGCAAAACCGACGAAGCCCTGGCAATGCTCATCTATGAACGTACGGTCCAGCACCGTTCCGGGGGCTGCGCTCTCCGCATCGAGGACCCGCTGTGAAAGTGCCTGCAGCAATGCCATATCCCCGGCAATGCGGATTTGCAGGAACTGGTCTGCCAGATCCGTGCCCTTACCTACCAATCCCCGAGGCCGTTGCGGGTTCCGGAAATTGATCAAACCAGCCTCGGGTAACGGATTCACGGCAACAATCTCCGCGCCCGCTTCTTTCGCTTCCTCGAGGGCCGTAAGCATCCGCGGATGGCAAGTTCCCGGGTTCTGGCCCATGATGATGATCAGGTCGGCCTTGGCAAAGTCCGCATAGGTGATGGCAGACTTCCCCACCCCGATGGTTTCCCCCATCGCAACCCCTGTGGATTCGTGGCACATGTTGGAACAGTCAGGGAGGTTGTTGGTTCCGAATGCCCGCACGAAGAGTTGATAGAGGAACGCTGCCTCGTTGCTTGTGCGTCCGCTGGTGTAGAACGTCGCTTGGTCCGGGGTCCCAAGCCCGTTCAGCTCGTGGGCGATGACCTCAAACGCCCGGTCCCAAGTAACAGGTTCATAATGGTCAGAGCCCGCAGCCTTAAGGACGGGTTCCACCAGCCTTCCCTGCTGTCCCAGCCAGTACTCGGACTTGGACTCCAAGGAGCCCAGGTCATTGGCAGCCCAAAAATCCGTTGGGATCCGCAACGGCTCCGCCTCCCACCCGATTGCCTTGGCGCCGTTCTCGCAGAATTCAGCAGCCTTACGTTCCGGCGGGTCAGGCCAGGCGCAACTCATGCAATCGAAACCGTCCTTTTGGTTGACGGCCCGTAGTGTCTTCCACGCCCGGGACGGGCCCATGTCGGCCATGGCATGCGGGAGTGTTTCGCTCAGACTGGGCAAACCCGCAGCGGATCTCCTGGGTGCGCTGACGCTGATGTCTACGTCAGAATCCTCAATAGGGTGCTTCTTCCGGCCCATTGCTCCACCGCGATCCGCGTGCTTGGGTAACCTGTCTACCTCAGACTAAACCCCGGTACACGCAGGCTCAACGGCGTGGTCCGCTAGCCCAGCAAAGTCTGGAAATCGCCGTCGATGATGTCTGCATAACCGCGGTAAGCCTCAATCACGGCGCCTTCCACCGTTGCTACGTCCACATGGGGCAGCAAGTCATTCGCAGCCCCGGCGGTGGCGGTGTCCCACTCAAGGCCGAGCGCAGCGTAACTCGCCGTCAGGACCTCGCGAATAGGTTGGGAGTCCTCCACCACGATCACGGAGCTGAACAGCCAACCTCCGGAGACGACGCGCTGGGCCGTGCCGATGAGCTTGATGCGGTGTGCAGGAAAATCAGGGTCCTCGCCGTGAACACTGAACTCCCCCGGACAGTACTCCCCCGGAATTTCGCCGACGGCGGCATGGACGCCGACACTGCGAAGCGCCCCGGCCAGCAGCTCACCAAACTCCGAGAAACGGGCTTTGGCACGCACGATCGCGTCGGGATGCGGCTCAATGTGATCTATCACCAAGGTCCCTTGGTGATACGCCGCGGCGCGGCCTCCGGCCTTTCGTATCAGGGGCTCGAAACCGAGTTCCCGGCACGCCTCCTCCGCTGCGTGAAAACCAGGAAGGTTTGCGTCGCGCTGGCCGAAAGCCACGGTAGGCTGCGGACGATACAGGCGGAGAGAGGGGCCAAGCTTGCCGTTGCGGGCACGCTGAAGCAGCTCCAAGGCGAAATCGAGGTCTCCCGCCGCGCCCATTGACTCCTTCTGGCGATAAACCGTGAGCTGGCGTGCTCCTGCTTCCGAGCCGACCATCAGCTCTTCCTCAACGTCAGGATCTGTTCGGCCCGTCCGAAAGGTCCGTTGACGTCATGGAGCACAGTGGATGTCAGGCCGATGCCGTCGGCTCCGAAAGAGACCTTGTTGTCCAAGCCCAACCATTCACCCGCCGGAGCACGATACATGTGAATCTGAAGATCGACGTTGGGAAAAATGTAGCTGTTTTCGCCCGGCGGAACGCGGGCCGCGATGCCGTTCGCGGTATCCACCAAGCCCATGAGGCGGGCAAGATCGGTACTGTCGCGTTGGTCCGTGAGCGGGTGGGACGTTCGGATCCACACCTTGCCGGATCCTGGACGGTGGTCCTCGGCAATGCGCATCTCCAAGGACCGGATGTAACCCCCGGGCCACACGCTGGCGCCATCCCATGGCTTGCATTCGTCGGGGGCCGGCATCACCTCATCTTCCACTGCGGCTACAGCGCTTGTGTCGCTGGTGACCATGCGCCAGGCGGCAGCACGGATGGCCACGCGGCCTCCCGCCGAAAGCTCTGCCTGGATAAGTTCGATGGTCCTTCCCGGCCTCAACGTCGAGGTGGCGACCTGGAACTCGCCGCCTGGTATCAGCCCGAGGATTTCGTAGCTGATCCGCGCCATGCGGACGTCGTCCCGTGGCTCATGGCGCGCCAGGGCATCGGCAATGATGCCCGAGGCGGGGGCCATGTGTTGTTCGTGGGGATTCCATGCGCCTTGGGCATGGATGGTGGACCGGTAGCGGCCCTCGCCCAACGATTCGTAGTAAAAATCGCCGTCCGCCAGTTCCGGTAATGCAGTAGTCAACCCAGGCCTTTCGCCGATCCAGCTGTAGAACTCAAACCACTGTATCCGCTGATTTGGCCCTGGCCCGACGCCGACGGAACACGACAACCCAGACGACGATGGCCGTCAAAGCTGCTACTCCCACCGCAGCACCAACTGGCGACGCTGCCGCTACCGCAAGCCACGCCTCCAAAGCAGCGAGACCAATGGTTGCGTAAAGCAATGCCCAGATGACAGAACCTGCCACAGCAGCGGGCAAGTACCGACGGAGCGGCATGCGGGCAGCGCCCGCTGCCAGGTTGATAGCCGTTTGGAGGCCGACGGTTAGAAAAGAGAGTACGACGGCGTAAGGACCCCACCGCTGGATCAGGGCCTGGGCACGGGCTGCTTTCGGCCGCTCCAAAGAACTGCTAAAGCGGGTGTGCGCGAGTCCGGCAACGGCTCCCCGCCCAATCCAGTAGGTGGCATTGACACGGATCATGACAATCGCGAAGAGCGCCGCAAGTGCGATGCCGAAAGGCAAACTCATGATCTGGTCCACTCGACTTAGGCTACCCTAAGCAGCGCACCAATGAAGACATCGGTCTCATGGGCTGCCCAGCAAACCCTCTGACGAATCCACAACCCTAGGATGGGTGCATGGACCTCCGCGACGCTGCCCACGAGCTGTATGCCGTGACTCCCCGTGATTTCACTGCGGAACGAACTGCGCTGGTCGGCAAAGCGAAGGATGCCGGCAAAAAGGACCTGGCCAAGGAGATTGGCAGCCTCCCAAAGCCAGCCGCCGGCGCCTGGGCCATCAACATGCTGGCCCTTCATAGGCCGGAGGTGATTGACGGCGTCGTGCGCTTTGGCGTTTCGCTTCGAACCGCCCAAGAGGAAGGCGACGCAGAAGCGTTCCGCGATCTCGGGCAGCAGCGCCAAGGCCAACTGACATCTGCCGTGCATGCGGCCAAGGATCTCGCATCCGAGCTGGGCGCTCCACTTAGCGCTGCCGCAGCAGCCGACGTTGAGCAGACATTCAGGGCAGCAATGGCCGACGTCGGGGCCGCTGGCGCTGTAGGAACGGGCCGGCTGGTGCGAGGGCTCAGCGGCAGCGGCTTCGAGGCAGTGGACCTTACAGGTGCCATCGCTGCGCCAGGTCCGGACGACGAGGCTGGTCCGGACGACGAGGCTGGTCCGGACGACGAGGCTGGTCCGGAAACCGGGAAGGCCCCTGTGAAGCGTGCGGCCAAGACGGAACCGGCGTCACCTCCCAAGCCCGCCACGACCTCCAAAGAGAAGCAGTCCAAAGAGAAGACACCCAAGGACGAAGCGACGTCCCTGGCCGAACGGCGCGCAGCCAAGCAACAAGCAGCACTGGAAGGGGCCCGCCGCGACTTCGAAGCCGCCGACAAGGAGGCCAGGGAAGCAGAATTGGCAGCATCCGACGCGTGGGAAACCGTCAAAGAGCTGGCCGACCGAAGAACCAACCTCAAATCCGAGATCGACGACATCAAAAAGCGTCTGGCCGCCCTTGAAGCCGAACTCATTGGGACCACCCGTGACGCGGAATCCGCGGAATCAGACAAGAAGCGCGCCGTGCGGGCCGCAACCCAGCAACGACGCGCCGCGGACCAAGCCCAGCGACGCGTTCAACGGCTGAGCTAGTCCTTTTTCTTGACCGGCGACTTCTGCAGGTGATGCGTGGCCGGGCCTTCGAGATACTTTCCCTCCGGGGTGAAGCGCGAACCGTGCAAGGGGCAGTCCCACGATTTTTCAGCGTCGTTCCAGGTCAACAATCCGCCCAAATGCGCGCAGCTGGCGGACACCATGCAGACCTTCCCGTCCACGGTGGACACCGCCGCGGGCTCGCCCTTGTAGAGCCCGACGACGCCACTGCCTTCCTGCGGCTGCGTTTCGTCAGTGATTTCAGGGTTGCTCCTGACCTTGGCTTTGTCCTCGATCATCCGTTTGGCAGTGCTCGCATTGAGGCGAATGGCTTGGATGGCACCTTGGGGTGATGTGACCCGGTGATGGATCGCCGTGGCCCAGTCGGACTGGCCACCCAGGATATCCGAGGTGATGGACAGCGCAGCGGCCACCCCGTTGCTCATCCCCCATTTGTTGTAGCCGGTGCCGAAGAAGATCCGTCCGTGGCCACGGGGAAGCTTGCCGAAGAACGGCATGAGGTTTGTGGCTTGATAGTCCTGCGCCGACCAGGTGTGGGTCACCTCGGCGCCGGGGTAGTGCTCATTGGCCCATCCCAGCAGGTCATTCAGATGCTGTTGCGGCGAAGTGGCCCGGCCACCGGTATGCCCGTAGCCGCCAACCAAGAGCAACTCGCCCTCGGGAGTGGGATAGGTCCGCTGGGATCGGGTTGGCGCGTCGATGGAGAGGTACATTCCTTTCGGAATGTCCCCTGCCACGCGAAGGGCGGCGGCGTAGGAACGGTTCGGTTCGAGCTTCGCGAAGTACAGGCCGCGGTCCAGGATGGGCGTTCCTGTGGCAACCACCACGGTGTCCGCGGTGAACGTTCCTTTGCGGGTGGCCACTTCCAACGGCAGTTCTGAGCCCACGTTCTGGACCTGCACGCCCTCAACGATCAGGCCGCCGTGTTCCCGGGTGTCGCTGGCGAGGGTCTCAAGGACATCCATGGGGTGAATCTGCGCTTGGTCTTCCAGTTCCAAAGCTTCCGCAACAGGGAACGGTAATCCGGGGTCCCGGCTGAAATGGACGTCCAAACCTGCGTCCCGGGAAACTGCAGCTTCCTTGCGGAGCCGCTGGCCGCCGTCGTCCGTGGTTGCGAAGGTGACCGCGGTCCTGCGCTGGAAGGGGACGCCTTGCTGCTCCATGTACTGCGCAAGCCAGGCCTGTCCGGTCTTGTTGGCTTCCACATAAGCCTGGACCACCTTCAGCGAGTACTGGCTGCGCAACGCGGAAAGCACACCGCCCTGCAGAAGGCTCAGCTTGCCAGTGGTGTTTCCCGTAGTCACAGCGCCTAGTGTTCGGGCCTCGAAAACCACCACGCGCTGGCCGGAGCGGGACAAGAGCAAGGCTGCGACCATTCCGGTGAGGCCGGCGCCCACCACAATCGTGTCAAAGTGCTGCTCAGCGGGGATTGCGTCAGACGTGAAGTGAGATTTGCGGTCAAGCCATAGCGATTTCATCGAACGATCTGCCTCTCAAACTCACTGGCATGTGTTGAGGGAAACGCTAGGCGGGTCGCCGATCCTTATCAAGGGGTGGCGGAGCCTGTCGCCAGGGCCGCTGCATGCTGTAGTTCGGGGTCCGGATCAGTCGCCCAACGTTCCAGGACGCGTTCTGCGCGTTCCTTCGCGAGTCCCTCCAGCCGCGCAACTAAAGGCCGCACAACGTCAGCAGCCAGAGGATCCACCAGCTCCCGGGTGCCGGCCCGCCTGATGAAGCCTTCGATACGGGTGAGGTCGGTGTTGACCAGGACGCCTACCTTGGTCTGAAGCAAAACCACCGCTGCGAGGCGGCGTTCGAAGACCGGCTCCTCCCACAGTTCCGAGCTTAGGGCGGTGATGTCGTCATGGTGGAGATTCTTGTACCGCTTCAGCGCGTCCCGGACTGTGCCACGCACCGCGCCCACGGACGCGCCATACACCTTCAAGGCCTCGCCGAGACGCTCGCTGGCCTCATCGGCCTTCTCCCAGGACGACTCACGCTGCAGCGTGTAGTCCACGAATTCTCCGGCTTCACTCACCCGTCTATTTTGTCAGTGCGTCCCCATAGCGTCATGCCAACAGCAATCGACAGGAGACACATGCCGTCCCAAGAGCTCGCAACTGAAGCTTCGTTCCCGGGCGTCCCGGCTGCTTCATCCATGCCCGAGTGGTACCCCACCCTCCTCAGCACTGTTGCCCAGCAGGTCCGGACCGGCCGGACCAGGGCGGTGGCTGCTGCCAACAGCGAACTTCTCAATTCCTACTGGAGCATCGGCCGGGAACTCGCCCAGCGGGAGTCCGAGCAAGGCTGGGGCGCCAAAGTGGTCACCCGTTTGTCCGCCGACATCCGCACACGGTTCCCGGAAGCAAAAGGCTTCTCCCCCAGGAATCTGAGGTACATGAAGAGCTTCGCTCAGGCCTGGCCGGACTTTCCAATGTTGCAAGCGCCGCTTGCAACATTGCCCTGGTACCACCAGATCGCACTGCTGGAAAAGCTCGACGACGCCGCCACGCGCCTTTGGTACGCAGCGGCGGCTGCCCAACACGGATGGTCGCGCAACGTTCTGGCCCACCAGATCTCAACGCGCTTGCACGAGCGCTCAGGGCAGGCCATCACCAACTTCAAAACCACCATGGTCCCTGCCGATTCGGACCTCGCGCAGCAGGCAACCAAGGACCCCTACGTCTTTGACTTTCTGTCCATGAGTGATCGGCATACCGAACGGGACCTGGAGCTGCAGTTGGTGAAGCACGTGGAGAAATTCCTGCTGGAGCTAGGCCAGGGTTTCGCCTTCGTTGGTGAGCAGGTGCGGCTGGAGATTGCCGGGGACGAGTTCTTCGCAGATCTGCTGTTCTACCATCTCAAGTTGCGCTGCTATATGGTCATCGAACTCAAGGCCGTGAAGTTCGAACCTGGGTTCCTCGGACAATTGGGGATGTACATGGCCGCCGTAGACGACCTCATGGCGCACCCCGACGATAAGCCCACCATCGGCCTGCTGTTGTGCAAAGAGAAGAACAGCGTGGTGGCCGAGTACGCCTTGCGTGGGTTCAACGCTCCTGTGGGCATCGCGGAGTGGAAAACCTCCCTTGCTGACTCCTTGCCTGATGAGTTGGTGGCGAGCCTGCCGAGTATCGAGACCTTGGAGGCCGAGCTGGCGAGCGAGGCTGCACGGTTGCAGGGCTAGGGGTGTTTAGACGTTGTCCTTGAACCATGTCAGGGTGTCGTTCCAAGCTGCCGTCGCCTGGGCTTCCACGTAGCGCTCACCTGTGTCATTGTGGAACGCGTGGTCCACGCCGGGGTACACCTTGAGCTGGTGCTTGACGCTGGTTTTATCCAGTGCCTCTTGGAGTTGGGGCATAGGGCCGGTGATGCGGGCATCGTTCTCGGCGTAGACGCCAAAGACCGCCGCCTTGATGGTGGGGACCTTGGCAAGGTCAGGCGCGGGGCCGTAGAAAGCGGACGTTGCTTTGAGTCCTTGGATCTCGGTGCTTGCCTGCCATGTGATGCCGCCGCCGAAGCAGAAACCCACCATGGCGATCCGGCCCTCTTCGACGAATTCCTGGCCGTTGAGGTACTCGAAGGCGGCTTTGAAATCGTCCACGTGCCTTTGAGCGCCAGCCTGCGTCAGAGCGCCAGGGACAGCGTCCGGATCCATAGTCGCTGTGCCGCCCTCCCTGCTCACGAGGTCCAGTGCCAGCGCCGCGTACCCTTCCTTGGCGAAGCGCCGGGCGACGTCCTGGATGTGCGGGGTGAGGCCTCGGTTTTCGTGGCAGATCAAGACACCAGGACCTTTTTGGCTCCCCTCGGGCCTGGCCAGGTAAGCGCTGATCTCCGTCCCGTTTGCGGGGAACGTCACTGTTGCCGTCGTCAGGCCCGCAGCACCTTCCGGGACAGATAACGGACTCTTGGCGTTGGGAACTGCAGTAGTCGCGGTCCCTGTCCTTGCCGCCTGGGATGTCGGCGAAGGCGTGGGCATGGGATCGGTGGTTTGGGGAACCTCGTCCGGCGTACAGCCCACCAAAGTCATGGCCGCCGCAGCCGCCGTCATACTTCCCATGATGAACGCCACCCGCCTGGTGAACGTCTTGTGCGACATGTCCCCCGACCGGAAGTCGTCGTAGAACTCTTCGATCAAGTACTTTTCGAATTTCTCAAGCTGCACCATGGCGAACCTCCCGACGATGTGGAATATCTTCCCCTGATATGAAGACGCGGGACAAGGGCGGGATGGTTCAATCTCAGTCCCGAATGAACCGTCTAATAATGTCAGTGCCTCCTGCGAGAGTAGGGACATGGAGCAGATCCGGGAAAGGCAAACGAAGACAGCGGTGTCCGCTGCGCCTCTTCTTGCCATTTCCCGCGACGTGTCTCAGCCAGGCGGGGTTTCGGCCGGCTCCGTGAGTGGGGACCTGATCGAGCAGTTGCGGGTTTTGGAGGAGATGAAGTCGGCCATTACGGCTTTGCAGGCGCGGGTTGCTGTGGCTTTTGATCTTGCCCAGCGTGCCGAGCAGGCCGAGGCGGGTGTTCCTGTTTCGGAGCGTGGCAGTGGGGTGGGTGCTCAGGTGGCGTTGGCCCGGCGGGAGTCGCCGAATCGTGGGTCCCGGTTGCTGGGTTTGGCGAAGGCCCTGGTGCTGGAGATGCCGCGGACGTTGGCTGCCCTGAAGTCGGGGCAGTTGAATGAGTGGCGGGGC
>NZ_AKKK01000004.1 GCF_000281065.1 Arthrobacter sp. M2012083 | reverse complement strand
CCCCAGGGCAGGTGGGAGCCCATCACGGTGTTCCGGCCGGTGGGGCGGAGCTTGGTGTCCTTGCAGTCCACGTGGTAGATCCGGTCTTTGAAGTCCCAGATGAAGGACACAGGATCGATGCCCTGCCACATGAAGTGGGACGGGTCCCAGTTCAGGCCGAACGCTTCGCGGTGGCCGATCGCTTCGAGGGTCCGGACGGTGGTCCAGTAGTCGTAGGCGATCTCGGAGGGGTGGACTTCGTGGGCGAAGCGGACCCCGTTTTCGTCGAAGACGTCCAGGATGGGGTTCCAACGGTCGGCGAAGTCCTGGTAACCGGCCTCGATGACCTTTTCCGGGACGGGCGGGAACATGGCCACATACTGCCAGATCGAGGATCCGGTGAACCCGACGACGGTGTCCACCCCCAGGGCGCGGGCGAGGCGGGCGGTGTGTTTCATTTCCTCGGCCGCGCGCTGGCGGACGCCTTCGGGTTCCCCATCACCCCACACCTTGGAGCCAACGATTGCTTCGTGGCGGAAGTCGATGGGGTCATCGCACACGGCCTGGCCCTTGAGGTGGTTGGAGATGGCCCAGACCTTCAGGTTGTACTTCTCCAACACTGCGAGTTTGGATTCGACGTAGCCGGGTTCGTCCCAACGCCAAGCGTCCAGGTGGTCTCCGGAGACGGCGATTTCCAGGCCGTCGTAACCCCAGCCCGAGGCAAGGCGCGCAACTTCCTCGAAGGGGAGGTCGGCCCACTGGCCAGTGAACAAGGTGAACGGCCGGGTCTGATGATCGGGCATGATTCTATCCGTTCTGGTCGGATCGCTTACGCCGCGGCATATGCGATGACGTTTTCTTTGGTTGCTTGTGCCTTGTCCAGTTCGGCCACTACTCGGCCGGACCGCATGACCATCACTCTGTCGGAGAGCTCGAGCAGCTCGGGTAGTTCGCTGGAGATCACGAGTACGGCTACGCCTCTACGGGCCAGTTGTTCGATCAGACGGTGGATCTCGGCTTTCGCACCGATGTCAATGCCCTTTGTTGGTTCGTCAAGGATGAGGACCTTGGGATTGCTGGCCAGACAGCGTGCGATGATGACCTTTTGCTGGTTGCCGCCGGACAGGGACTGTATTGGCGTTTCCGCAGAAGGGGTCCTGACATCAAGTTCCTTGATGTAGTTGCCGACCATCTTCTTTTCGTAACCCCTCCGCAGCACGCCCCACTTGCTGACCTGTTTCAGCAGGGACAAGGTGGTGTTTTCGCGGATGGACAGCATCGGGATGATGGCCTGCAGCTTTCGCTCCTCCGGGACGAGGGCAATGCCGGCGGCGATGCCGGCAGAGGCACCATGGAGGCGTAGCTTCCGGCCGTCGATCTCCACGGTTCCGGCATCGGCTTTATCTGCCCCGTATATGCACCGGGCGACCTCGGTCCGCCCTGCACCGACGAGTCCCGCCAGTCCAACGATTTCCCCTGCATGTAATTGGATGTTCACATCCTCAAACGCGCCGGCAAGGCTGAGACCCCGCGACTCGAGAACCAGTTCACCGCGTTCGCGCGGAATGTGCTCGTAAAGGTCCACGTCCCTACCCACCATCAGCTGCACCACGGAACGGGCATCGAGCTCATCCGCAGGGACGGATGAGGCCACGGTCTTGCCTTCGCGGATGACGGTTATCCGGTCGGCCAAGGTGAAGACTTCCTCCAGTTTGTGCGAAACGTACATGATCGCAAGGCCCTTGGCCCGTAGCTCGTTGACGAGCTTGTACAGCTTCTCAACGTCCTGCTCGGTCAGGGCGGTGGTTGGCTCATCCATGATGATCACTCTGGCGTCCTGGGCTATGGCCCGCGCGATTTCCACCATCTGACCGTCCACCGTTGAGAGCGCCATCGCAGGGGTATCGAGGTTGAGGTGCGGTGCAACCTGGTCGAGAGCCTTCCTGGCCCGGCTGCGGATTTCGCGGCGGGAGAGGATGCCGTTGTGTCCACCCCAGTTTCCCAAAAGAACATTTTCGGCTACGGACAAGTCCGGAACCAGGTTGTGTTCCTGGTAGATGGTCGCAATCCCGGCGGCTTTGGAGGCCGCAGTGCTGGAGGGCATTAGTTCGCCGTCCACGTACACACCACCTTCGTCGGGAGCATAGAACCCGCTGAGCGTCTTGATCAGCGTCGATTTTCCGGCTCCGTTTTCACCACAGACGCAGTGCACCTCTCCGGCATGAAGTTCGAAGTTCATGCCGGAGAGGGCAACGACGCCCGGAAACAGTTTTACGAGATTGCGTGCTTCAACGATTGCTGAAGCGCGTCCGGGCGTCCCAGTCACGGCAGTTCCCTCCTCAGGAAGGTGAGTCCATCTCTGGCCAGAGCGTCCATGGACGGCGCCACCGGCCGCCAGAGCGAAACGGCCTTGGCGATTTCCTCGACTGTGGGGAGGAACGATTCGACAACAATGGACCCCTGGTAATCAATCGTTTTCAGCGCATCAAAGGTCTCGGACCAAGGGACGTGACCGCTGCCGGGCGTTCCACGGTCATTTTCTGACACTTGGAAGTGGAAGACCTTGTCACCGGCAGAGGTGATGGCAGCAGCAATGTTCTTCTCTTCGATGTTCATGTGGAACGTGTCGAGCATCAGGCCTACGTTGTCCCGTCCGATCAGCTCGCACAGTTCCAGTCCCTGCTCCACGGTGTTGACCAGATCCGTTTCGAAGCGATTGAGCGGTTCTATGGCAAGGGTTACGTCGCGTTCCAAGGCGTAGTCGGCCACTTCACGCAGGCTGTCGGCCGCCCACTGGCGCTGCTGCCGGCGTTCCTCGGGGGGAAGCAGCCGGGCTTTGCCTGTGGCGGAGTACATCGGACCGGCCACGTGGGGGGACCCAACGGCCTGGGCGATGTCAACGCAGAGTTTCAGGTAGTCAACGCCCTGCCGCCGCTTCTGCGGGTCTTCGTGCGAGACATCGCGGTCCGGTCCGAACGCACCGCAGATGGACACCGGCAGCCCGGTCCGCACCGAGGCCTCCTTCAATGCTTCCGCACTGACGACGGCGGGGTCTTCAATGCAGACCTCGATCAGGTCGTAGCCCATCTCCTTGGCGACGTCGAACTGATTGACGTCCCGATCGGTGAACGGGGAGACCAGGATGAAGGTGCTGATTCCAAACTCGTATTTACTCATTGGGCCACAGCTCCTGTTCCAGCTTCTTCATTTCGTTGATGGCCTTCTCGGTGTAGGGGTCCAGGAACTCCAGGTGGCCACCACGCGCCATCATGGCGAAAGGGTTCGACGCGGCAGGCAGAAGTTCGAAGGTCAAATAGCCGTCGAAGTTGATGTCCTTCAACGTCTGCAGCGTCGGCCGGAAGTCGATGTGTCCTACGCCGGGCGCTGCGCGGTTCGAGTCGGCGAGGTGGACGTGGTTGACCTTGCTGCCGGCACGGGCGAAGGCTCCGTGGATGGTGTCTTCTTCAATATTCATGTGGAAGAGGTCACCGTGCACGCCAGCGTTTTTCAAACCGGTGGCGTCCAGGAGTTCAACGGCGCGGTCGAGCCGGTTCAGGAAATGCGTCTCGTAGCGGTTCCACGGTTCGAGGGTGATGTTGATGCCGACGCTGGCAGCGTATTCGCCAAGCGTGCGGACATTCTCGACAGCCCATTCCCATTCCTGTTCATCGCTGGCCAGGGCTTCGGTCTTTCCCACCGGGGATGGCCCAACGATGATGGTCGGAGCTCCAACGGCGGCGGCGAAGTCTGCCACCGACTTGCCGTAGTCCAAGGCCTTTTGCCGGTTGGACGCGCTGGGGTTGATCAGGTCGCGTTCCTCTCCAAACCAGATGCTGCAGATGGAACTGACGTCGATACCGGCGTCGCTGGTCAGTTTGTTGATCTCTTCTACGTTGTGCGTTGCCGGTTCTCCGACCAGTTCGATGGCGTCGTAACCATACCGGGCGACGCGGTCAATGCCTTTGGCGATGTCTTCCTGGTAGTAGACGATGGCGTTGTAGGAATACTTGAAGCGGGACATGATTCTCCTTGAATTGAAAGTGGGTTGGTGTAGTCGGGCAGCCGGTCCGGGCCCGGCCTCGATAGCGTTGGGGTTCTAATCCTTGAAGATGTTGCCCCAGAGCTTGGGGTCATCGACGTTCTCTTTAGTGATGAGCTTGGTGTCGGTCAGCTGCATCTTCGGGACTTCCTTGCCGTCCAGCAGATCAACTTGAGCCTGAAGGGCCAGTGCTCCCATCTCGAACGGGTTCTGGTCCATCGTGGCGTCCTGAACACCGCTGCGGATCCGGTCCAAGGCCAGGGGCGTGCCGTCTACTCCGACGAGCGGGATGTGGTTTGCGGACCCGACCGGAGCGTCCTTGTTGATCTGTGAGAGGCCGGATACGATTCCCCGCACCATTTCGTCGTTGTGGCTGAAAAGGCCGTTGATACTCGAGTCGGCGGTGAAGTTGTCGACGGTCAGGGACAGTGCGTTGTCTGCGGTCCACTGTGCGTCACGGCCGATGACCTTGATGCCGGGGAACTGCTTGATGCCCTCGCTGAAGCCCTTTCCGCGCAGAATCGCGTGGTAGGCGCCCTTGGCTCCTTGGTATTCGAGAACAGTTCCCTTGTTTCCCATGAGCTTGGCCAAGGCTTCAGCGCCGAGTTTTCCGGCCTTTTCGTTATCGAAGGCGACGGCAGCGTCGGCGATGTCGCCCGGAATTACCGAGTCCACGGTGGTGACGGTCTTTCCGGCATCGTGGATCATCTGGACGCCGGGAACCAGCTCAGCGGAGTTATTCGGGCTGAGAACTATGCCGTCCACACCCTGGGCAAGTTGGTCCTGGATCTGGCTGATCTGCGTGCTGGAGTCGCCTTTGGCATCAAGGACTGTGACCTCCACGCCGAGTTCCTTCGCCTTGTCCTTGACGCCCTGACCGAGGGCAACCATGAATTCAAAACTCTGGCTGTAGAGCAGGACGGCGATCTTCTTCGTCTTCGTTCCGTCGTTTGCTTCCTGTGCGGCGCTGGGTGCTCCGCAGCCGGTCAGTGCGATGGCAGCGGCGGAGACTGCCGCGAGGACCGCCAGTTTGGGTGAGGTCTTCATTGACTTACTCTTTCTGTTGAGTGCTAAGACATGCCGGCTGGGCCAAGCTGTCAGCGGGTGAGGTGTCAGGCCGAGGTTCCGGTGGTGTTCGCTGTGGCGGGACTGGCGACCGCGGCGCCCGCCGTCGTCGGGTCTATCGCCGGCGGCGGTCCGATCGTGCGTTTCCTTGCGAGGTTCTTTTGGACGTACTTGTAGCGGTATACGTCCAGTGCGGCGGCGGCGAAGATGACGACGCCCTGGACAATGCGGTCGTAGGACGAGGGGATGCCGAGCAGGTTCACGGCGTTGGAAACCATCGCGATCAGCAGCACGCCGAGCAGTGTGCCCTTGATGTTTCCTTGGCCACCGAAGAGGCTGGTTCCGCCGATGACCACGGCGGCGATGACGGTCAGTTCAATGCCGTCGCCTGCACGCGGGCTTCCGGAGGCCAAGCGGCCAGTGAGCAGGAGTCCGGCCATTCCCGCCGAGAGACCGGCGATGATGTAGGCGTTCATCGTGACACGGTCCACTCGGATCCCGGCAAGCAGGGCTGCTTCCTTGTTACCGCCGACGGCATATATGGAGCGTCCGTAGGTGGTGCGGGTGAGGGCAAGGTGGGCCAGGAAAGCCAGCACCAGAACGGCCGGTATGAGCAAGGGAATTCCTGCGATTTTAGCGCTGACCATTTCAGTGAGCACCTTCGGAACAGGTGTGATGTTGCCGCCGTCGGAGTAGGCGAAGGCGATTCCCGACCCCGCCGAAAGTGTGGCCAGCGTCGCGATCAGCGGGGAAATGCCCAGCTTCGTGACCATCAGGCCGTTGACGGCTCCGACTCCGGCGCCGACCACTAGACCGGTCAGGAGCCCGATTGCCGGCGGCATATCCATGTTGACGATCACGCCCATCGACAGCACGGACGACAGGGCAGCGGTCGATCCTACCGAGACGTCGATACCACCGGTAAGGATCACGAAGGTCATGCCGATGGCGAACACACCGAGGATCGTGCACTGGTAGAGCAGGTTTACCAGGTTGACTGTGGTCAGGAATACCGGGCTGAGGAACGTCAGCAGTACACCGAAGAGCAGGACGACGACGAGCAGGCCCTGTGCACCTATGAAGTCGCCGACGCCGGAAAGCCGTGAACGGGACTCGACTTGGGATTTTCCGGGGCCAGCCTTCCCGGAAACCGGACCGGACGAGCCGGTGGCTGTTTTTGGCTGCATGATTGTATCTCCAGTCAATTCGACACTTCCTCGGTGGGAAGTGCTAGTGGCTGCCGAAGAGTTCGGCGTTGGTTTTGAGGGGAATGGGCGCGCCATCTTGCCGGGCGGAATCGGCCGTGGCCATGACGAGTTGCAGGCTTTGGATGTTGTCGGTGACGTCCGTCTCTGCCTTCTCCCCTGTTTCGATGGCCTCGCGGAATGCTGCGAGGGTGCCCAGGCGTTCCTCGACCGGGAGAGGGTCCAGCTCAACGTGCATGACCCCGGAGCGTTCGACCGCGCCGGCGAGGAATACGGTGTCGAACAGTGAGGCGAAGTTAATGGTGACTTCGTTGTTCTTCCACGTAATGGCGCCCTTGCTGCCTTGGACCTCCCAGTCACCGTCCCAGCTGGTCTGCGGGCCGTATGAGCTCCACGAGCCTGTATAGACGACGCGGACACCGTTGGAGCAGTCCAACTGCACCACCGCGGAGGCGTTGCCCTTGAACCTGGAGGTGCCGGTGTTCCAGGACCGTGCACGGACAGCATTGGGTTCCAGGCCGACGATGCCACGGAGTTGGTCAAGGTGATGGATCATGGCGTCAACGATCAGGGGTTCGTCCATTTCGAGCCGGAATCCATCGAACGGAGGGTTCTTCTTGTAGTCGATGAACACATGCTCAAGGTCACCGATGATGCCGTCGCGGATCAGGCGCTGAACAGTGCGGGCGGCGCGCTTGAAACGGTAGTTCTGCGACACCATGGCCTGTTTGCCGGATTTCTCCGCCGCTTCGATAATCCGGATTCCGTCTTCAAGGCTGTGGGCGAGGGGCTTCTCAATGAGTGTGTGCACGCCTGCTTCCAGTGCCGGGATGGCCACGGCTGCGTGGTACTCGGGTGGAACGATGACCAAGGCAGCGTCGAACGTGTCCTTGTGGTTCAACGCATCATCGATGGTGGCATAGGCGGGGATTCCGTACTGTTCGCCTGCCGCCCGCGCGGCGTCGGGGTTGACGTCGACAACGCCTGCCAGCTCCCAGCTTTTGCTCTGGTGAATCACGTTCAGCCATGAGGCGCCCCAGGCGCCGAGGCCTACTTGGATGATCTTCATTGATGCGCTCCTTCTAGTTCTTTTGTGTTTGGGACGTCGATCCACTCGCCGCCCTTGCTGGATTTGATAATGCATTCAGTGAGGACGGCCGATCTGAGGCCGTCCTGGAACGTCGGCAGACCTTCGCGGACGTCACCGCCGATGGCGGCATAGGTATCGGCCACGAACGCATTGAATGCATCCTGATAACCCTGCGGATGGCCGGCTGGCAGGACACTGAGCCGTGCCGCTTCCGGGCTAAGCGCTCCCGCATCACGGACAAGCAGCTGGGACCCCGTGCGCTTACCTAGCCATAACGTCTCCGGGGCTTCCTGATCGAACTGGAGGGTGCCCTCCGAACCCGCGATCTCGATCATCAGGCGGTTCTTTCGTCCAGGGGCAACTTGGCTGACCAGGAGATTTCCCACAGTGCCGGATTCAGTGGCGAAAACAGCTGCAACGAGGTCTTCAGTTTGAATGTCCTTGTTGTTCGTCCGGCCTGAGAAGAGAGTCCGGCTCAGGGCGCCGACTTTTGTTATCTGTTCACCGCTCACGAATTCGACAAGATCGCACAGGTGGGAGCCGATATCGGCAAACGCCCGGGATGGCCCACCCAGAACGGCGTCCACCCGCCAGTTGTCGTCTTCCCGGGAGAGAAGCCAATCCTGAAGGTAGGAGCCCTGAATCGCGGAGATCCGTCCCGTTTGGCCGGATGCAATACGTTCCCGGGCTTCCCGGACCATTGGATGGAAGCGATAGATAAAAGGAACGGTCGCAACGGTCCCCGCCTTGGCGGCCAGTGCTACCAGTTCGGTTGCGTCCTGGACATTGGTAGCCAAGGGCTTCTCACAGACCACATGTTTGCCTGCTTTCAGCGCGGTCTTAGCCAGTCCGTAATGAGTGCTGTTCGGCGTGCAGATGTGGATGACGTCGATAGCGTCGTCCTCAACGAGGTCGTGGACGGACGCGTAAGCCTGCTGCACACCCAAGCGGTCCTTGGCGTGCTCGGCGCTGGCACGGCTCGAGGAGGCAATGCCGGCGATATCCGCCCCTGCAGCACGGGCGGCTCGGCTGTGCACCTCAGCCATGAACCCGGCACCGACGAACCCGGCCCGCAGCCGGGAGGGGGTTGTCGTGGTTCTGTCGTTTTCCATGCCGAAACAGTGACACGCAGCACGTGACTTTGGTCAGTGGCTCAGCAAAAGTCTGCACCTTTTGACGCTCACGGGGGCCGATTGCACGCCCAAGTTGCACTTTTTGATGCTAAGCACTTCGCCGAGTGGACGGGAAGGAGTGAGCAGCTTGACACTGAGTGGAGATGAGGGCCCTCAGGGTCCTGTGAGCCGGGTTCGTCAAGAATTCAGGCCCACCAACAAACTCATTTGAGCCCCGAATTGGAGTGTCATGGACAACGGCGGACCCGGCGAACTTCTGCAAATCCTGCGGGACGGACAACCACGAACCAGAGCAGACCTGGCTGGGACCACAGGGTTGGGCAGAGCTGCCGTCAGTTCCCGCCTTGAGCCGCTCCTGAAACTTGAACTGGTTGTTCCCGTATCAGGGGCACCTTCTACTGGTGGCCGTCCATCGGCGCGGCTAGCCTTCAACCCGGGCGCAAAGTTGGTCGCAGCCGCAGACGTCGGCGCGACACACGTCACCGTGGCACTTACGGACCTGTCAGGAACGGTACTCGTGGAAACCACTGAGCGGCTGGAGATTTCATGCGGACCTGAAGCAGTCCTGGACTGGCTCTTGGCGATGGTGACGGGACACTTGGAAGTGTTGGAGCGACCAACTGCGGATGTCATCGCCGTCGGTATTGGGCTACCCGGGCCAGTTGAGCACTCCACCGGGAAGCCGACGAGTCCCCCGATCATGCCAGGATGGGACGGATTCGATGTTCCCGCTTATGTTCAGAAGACCTTGGACGTACCCGTACTCGTCGATAACGATGTCAACCTTATGGCACTTGGCGAGCGGGCGACCCGCTGGCCAAACGAGGAGAACATGATCTTCCTCAAGGTCGCCACTGGCATCGGATCGGGACTGGTTAGCGGAGGAGAATTGCAGCGGGGCGCGGCAGGTGTCGCTGGAGACGTCGGCCATATTGCTGTTTCCCGGGGGTCAGGAATTCTCTGTCGGTGTGGCAAGAGTGCCTGCCTGGAAGCCATAGCGGGCGCGCCTGCCATCGCCGCTCAGCTCCGCGAGAGCGGGCTGGAGGCAATCACTGGAAGCGACGTCGTTTCGCTCGTTCGTTCCGGGAATCTGGCTGCTATCCAAGCGGTCCGCCAGGCGGGCCGCGACATCGGAGAAATGCTCAACATGTGCGTGAGCCTCATCAACCCCTCCCTGATTGTTGTGGGCGGCTCGCTTGCCCAATCCGGAGAACACCTCATGGCAGGGATACGTGAAATGGTCTACGCACGATCAACGCCGTTGGCGACCCAGCACCTGAATATCACTCAATCCGAAACCGGGCAGGAAGCTGGAGTGGTAGGTGCCAGCATCTTGGCCGTCGAGTATGTCCTCTCCCCCCACCGAATAAATCAACTGGCAACCAGGCTGCTTTCCAGCGGAAACGAACATGTCAACCGGCAGGAAGAGCCCACTCCCCCGGCACCCCGGCCCCTCCTTGGGGCGATGGCCAAACAATTGCAGGATGCACCTACGTGACCACTGCTCCGAGCGAATTCGAGTAGACAGCCGCGTGGGTTTGGACCTGCCGACGCGGCCCCTTCTCCGAATACGTACCCTGTGCACGAACGGCGTACCCAAGCCTCGACAGCACCAAAACAAACACATCAACGCGCCAGCCGATGGCGCATCCAGGGGTAAAATTGCCCTACCAGCGGACCTCATTTTCGGTCGGTCTGACGAGTCACCGCAACCGCTTCCTTAAGGCGCTGTGGCAGCTCGCACAACTGCCATGATGCTCGGCTGGTGAAGGAGGATGGCATGCCTCAATCTGGTGACGCGAACAGCGCCCGTGTGCGACGATACGCAGTGCCGGAGGGGCTCAATCCCGAACAAAGATTCGAGCATTGGCGGGTGTGGTACGGCAACGCCGTCGAAACACCGATGCGACTGGAACGGTCGGAAGGTGAGATTCCAGCGTCCGTCAGTCCCTCAGCCATTAATCTTGCCGGGCCGGGCTTCAGCCTCATAGAGATGCACAACACCCCCGCGCTGGGCTTCTGGGCGCCAAATCCCGACTCCACGGATCTGCGCCTTGCCTACTTCCGTAAGGCACAGGGCTTGACCCTCGACCTCAACGGCGCACCCGAGCCGGTACCGACGGGCTCCGTCAGATTCATCGACACGTCGCTGGGCGGCAGTTTCGATGCGCCCGAAGGGTTTCACGCACAGCAGCTCAACATGGACCGCATCAGCCTCAACGTCAGCGAAAGCGGTCTGCGCTCCCTTCTTCGCATGCCTGACCTTGCAAGCCACCCAATTGTGGGGACCTTCGTGATCCCCGCATTGATGAGCTGGAAGAGGCCGGGAATCGACAGCGAGGCGTCAGGAACCGGCGAGATCCTCCGATCCGTCATGGCAACCTTGGTGGGTTCCCTGCTCGAATCACCGGTCGACGATGAGACACAGAAACCGGCACTAAGCCGGGCGGTAAAGAAATACCTTGAGACCAGCTACGACAATCCACATCTGGACGTGGCAATGATCGCCGGAAAGTTCAACCTCTCCCGTCGTTCCCTGTTCTACTTTTTTGAGACTGAAGAACTCCGTTTGGGTGAGCGAATTCGCGCCTTGAGAACGCGGAAAGCGCTGGAGCTCCTGCTTCAAGCCGATGCCCAAAGGCTTGCCTACTCAGAAATTGCGGCACGGTGCGGATTCACCAACGTTCAAAGCATGCGCCGGGCAATCAAAGAGTTTACCGGGATGAATATCAGGGAGATCCATAAATCCGAGCCCGTGGTTCATATGGCACTGCAACAACTGCGGCAGAGGCTCAGCCCCGGAGCCTGAACGCATGACGATGAGGCCTGGCGTCGCATGGTTCGGCGTGTTAATGAGGTGCCGTGCTCCCCATGGATTTCAGTTGGGAGAGCGCAACGCGGGCGCGGCGAATGAAACGGACAGCCCGCCATGCCCCGTAGAAGGCGGCAGCAAAGCAGACCAGGCCAATGGCAAGGAGTGGCCACGGTGCGTAAAAAACGCGCGAACCCGCCTGAGTGGTGCCGGCCTCAGAAGTCACCGTCGCCTCGGCCGCGCCGCCCTGGATAATGGGTGCCTGTGCGAGTGTGGCGTGCAGGTCAATGCTCGCTCCTGGGAGCAGGCCATCGGGAGTGCTGAATTCCAACCTCGTTGCCGTGACAGGCCAGCCTGAGAGGCTCACGTAAGCGGACGGATGCAGAATGGTGTTGCCGGTGTTGCGCACGGGCAGAATGAAGTCGAGGTTGTCCCCGTTTTGTTTCCAGCTCAGACCGCCGTGGGCAAGTGATTTAGCAGCGGTGCCGGAAACGTTGAGGTAAATACGTACGCCTTGGCGTTGAATCGTGTCCAGTCGAACGGCGGTATCACCGTTGACTGCCGTGGTCTTGCCTTGGACGGTGGGGCTTTGGATGATGAGCCCTCCTGCATAGTCTCCGGGAGGCGTGCCTTCGGGAACGGTGAGACGGAAGGGCACTTTGAGGTCCGTGTTGGCGGGGACGGTGATATGTTCCGTATCAAGCTCGACCCACGCGCCGACACCTTCGCGGGGGGCGGATTGTGCGGCCATCGCAAATGTTCCCTGCACTGTGTTTTCCCCATCCACAGGGTAGGTCGCCAGGGTAACGGGTGAGGAAGTGTGGTTGGAGACGATGGCTGTGGCCTCCAACTTGGCCCCGGGATATAGGGACAGGTGGAAGAAGTCCGCCTCTGTCTCCGGGCGGATTCCCAAAGTCCCGTTGTCGACCGCGGAGGCGGGGTCGGCCATGAGGAGAATATCCAGGATCAGCAGCGCCATGGCGATGATCACTCGCCCGGGCCGGTGTGGGGAAGGTGTTTTCACGTTTTCTCAGTCCTGGAAGCATCCGGATTAGTTTTTGTGGTGCTGCGGTATGGAAGTGACGGGGCGTCCGGCCGGCCGGCGGCGGATATTGGCCGCTTACCGGCCCGCCCGCCTCCCCATAAAGGGGACGGCGGACAGGCCTACGCGGTTTTAGCCCATGGTGTAAGTGATGGTGGAGGTGTAGGGGTTCAAGGCTCCGCTGGCGCCAACCGCGTAATTGGAGCGGTAGGCGTTGGCCGGAATGGCGAGGCTGAACGCCGGGGCGAGCGTGTACGTTCCCATGTTCTGGCCCAACGAGGAGACCAGGGCCTGGGAGGTCGTTGACAGGGCCAACGCCGGAGCGGTGATGGTTGCTGCAGAGTCCGATCCGGCGCCCGCTGTGATGGTGCCTGGCGTGATCGTCAAGCCGCTGACAGGAATAGTGCGTGGGATCGATTCATCTGTTCCTGCGGCGCTGGTCGGCGTGGATGCGCTCACCGTAAGCGCCCACGCCGAGCCCGTGCCCCGGGCATCGGTGATAGTCCACTCCGAGGAGGCAACACCCGTGGAGGTCTGGGTATTCGATCCGTCCAGCGTGACCCCCGTCAGGGTGGCACCGTAGGTGGTGGCCGTTAGAGTTCCGCCGGAGATCGTGGAGTCAACGACGTCGGCCGAGGCGGGGGTCAGTCCGACGGTCGCAGCGATAGCGGCAGTGGCGAGGATAGCCGAGAGTTTGGTAATTCTACGCATGGTTTTGTCCTGTGTTTGAGGTGACAAAAAGTGAATACGCGCGTCCCGCTGGGGCCGGGGAACCCCACGTTCAGCGTGAATTTATTCTACGAATCTTGATGTCGCGAATAAGTGGCGAAGAATTCGATTCATGCAAACATTCGCCGTAAATGCATCACTTCGTGCACAGGGGCCGGCGAGTGCCGGTATACAAGATGGGAAGAATGCCAAATTAATGAGTCTTCCCATTGGGCCAGTCGGAAACCGGGATTTCTCTCAGCCATCTAAACGTGGACGCACGCAGCCCAAAAGGCACGACGGCGGGACGCCGCCCTGCCGCCGTCGCCCGCTGTTCCCGGGCTACTTCGTGAGTGCTTCCTCCAACCAAGACCTCAACACCGGCGCGGGAGCCGCGCCGGCTTGCCTCGCAACGATCTTGCCGTCAACGATGACCATCAACGTTGGCACTGCCTGTATCGCGAACCTGGCGGAAAGCTGCGGGGAATGGTCCACATCGACCTTCACAAGTTTGATCTGCCCGGCGCGTTCGTGTGCCAACGTGTCCAGTACGGGGCTCACCATCCGGCACGGTCCGCACCACACGGCCCAGAAGTCCACCAATACCGGAACGCCGGGGCGTTCGGCGATCGCGCTGAAGTCATCGTCGCCGGCTTCAACCACCCAGGGCAGGTCCCGGTGACAGCTCCCGCAGCGCGGTCGGCCATCGGCGGCTGCCGGAACACGGTTCGACTTGCCGCAGTGAGGGCATTTGATGATGGCTTTGTTCATGTGGTTCCGGCCTCCTCAAGCTCCATTGTGCTGTATTCAACCACGAGCTCGTTTCCGGAAACCGCCACCGTGATCGCTCCGCCCTCCTCGATGCTGCCGCGCAGCAGGGCCCGCCCCACCTGCGTTTCGACCACATGCGAAATATAGCGCCGCAACGGCCGGGCTCCGTAGACCGGATCGAAACCACGTTCGGCAATCAGAAGGCGTGCCTCCTCGGTCAGGTGCAGCTCTATTTGCTGCTCGGCCAGGCGCTGCCGCAGCTGCTGGAACAGCAGATCAACGATTCGTTCGATTTGTGGCAGTCCCAAGGGCGCGAACAAGACTGTGTCGTCGACGCGATTCAGGAACTCGGGTCGGAAGTGCGCCCGGAGCTCAGCCATCACCATGCCGCGCGCCTCCTCCGTGATCGTCCCTCCTTCGGACGAACCTTCCAGCAGATACTGGGAGCCGATATTGGAGGTCATGATGATGACGGTGTTGCGGAAATCGACCGTCCGGCCCTGCGAGTCTGTAATCCGGCCGTCGTCGAGCACCTGCAGCAACGTGTTGAAAATGTCCGGGTGGGCCTTTTCCACCTCATCGAACAGCACCACCGAATATGGCCGCCGGCGCACCGCTTCCGTGAGCTGCCCTCCTTCGTCGTAGCCGATGTAGCCGGGCGGAGCCCCCAGCAGACGGCTCACTGTATGGCGCTCCTGGTACTCGCTCATATCCAGCCGGATCATCGCGTTCTCGCTGTCGAAGAGCGATGCGGCCAGGGCCTTGGCAAGCTCGGTCTTCCCGACGCCCGTAGGGCCGAGGAAGATGAAGGAGCCGATCGGCCGACGGGGATCCCGGATACCGGAGCGCGCACGAATGATGGCATCCGACACCGCGTTAATCGCCTCATCCTGTCCGACGACCCGGGCGCGCAGGATTTCGTCCAGGTGAAGGACTTTTTCACGTTCGCCCTGTTTGAGCCGGGCGACCGGTATCCCGGTCCAGGCCGCGACAATGTCGGCGATCTCGTCCTCGGTCACCACCTCGCGGAGCAGGCGATTTTCGCCCTGTTTCGCGGTCAGCCGTTCTTCTTCGGCGGCCAGACGCCGTTCGAGGTCGGCAAGTCGGCCGTAGCGTAGCTCTGCCGCCAGGTTGAGGTCGTAGTTCCGCTCGGCTTCCTCAGCGTCCAGCCGCGCCCGTTCCAGTTCAGTACGTATTCCCTGCAGCTTGTGGATTGCTTGGCGCTCGGCTTCCCATTGGGCCCTCTTGGCGTCTGCTTCTCCGCGCAAGTCCGCCAATTCACGCCTCAGTTCCGTCAGCCGGGTCTTGCTGGCCGGGTCGGTTTCCTTGGCGAGTGCCGCTTCTTCGATTTCGAGCCGCGTAACCTTCCGGGTGAGCTCATCCAGTTCCGCCGGCATCGAGTCAATTTCCGTCCTGAGCCGGGCGCACGCTTCATCCACGAGGTCAATGGCCTTGTCCGGAAGAAACCGGTCGGTGATGTACCGGTGGGAAAGGGATGCCGCAGCCACCAAGGCACTATCCTGGATCCGTACGCCGTGGAAAACCTCAAGGCGCTCCCTCAAGCCTCGAAGGATTGAAATGGCGTCCTCGACGTCGGGCTCCTCAACCGTGACCGGTTGGAAGCGGCGCTCCAATGCTGGATCAGACTCGATGTGTTTGCGGTATTCGTCGAGCGTGGTTGCGCCGATCATGTGCAACTCCCCGCGGGCCAGCATGGGCTTCAGCATGTTACCGGCGTCCATCGACCCCTCGGAAGCGCCTGCCCCCACAACGGTGTGCAGTTCGTCCACAAAGAGCAGGATCCTTCCTTCTGCCGCCAGCACCTCGGCAAGCACCGCCTTCAACCGCTCTTCGAATTCGCCGCGGTACTTGGCACCAGCTACGAGGGCACTCAGGTCCAGCGAGAAAATGGTCTTGTTCTTCAGGCCTTCGGGCACGTCCTGCCGGACGATCCGCTGGGCCAGTCCCTCCACAATGGCGGTTTTGCCGACTCCAGGCTCGCCGATAAGCACCGGGTTGTTTTTGGTCTTGCGTGAGAGTATTTGGACAACCCGCCGGATTTCCGCGTCGCGGCCGATGACGGGATCCAGCTTTCCGGTATGCGCGTCCGCCACCAGATCGCGGCCGTACTTCTCCAGCGCTTCGTAGGTTTGCTCCGGCGTTGCCGAGGTTACGCGCTGGTTTCCCCTGACCTGGGTCAGGACCGACAGGAACGCCTCGCGGGTAATGCCGTGCTCCGCCAGCACCCTGCCGGACGCCGTGGACCGGCCTTCCTCCGCCAGCGCGACCAGTAGGTGCTCCACCGAGACGTACTCGTCTTTGAGTCGTTTTGCTTCACGTTCAGCGGCATCGAGGAGTGCGCCAAGCCTACGGCTGACGTACACCTGGCCGGGCGCTGCGCCGGGCCCCGTGACTTTCGGTTTCCTTCGCAGCTCGGTCTCGACCGCCCGGTTCAGCTCCTCCACGTCAATCTGCATGCCCACGAGCAGCCGCGGGACCAATCCCCCCTCCTGCTCCAGCAGGGCCGCAAGGAGGTGCTCGCCGTCGGTCTCGGTATGGCCGTGTTGCTGGGCGATTCGCTGCGCCCCTGCCAACGCCTCCTGCGACTTCTGGGTAAAACTCTCCATGTTCATCGCGAAGCAGTCCCTTCCACGTACGAGATTTCAATCAAACGTCGTTCCAGCGTGTCAACCCTCGCCAGCAAATCCAGCACCAGCGGGATTGCCGCATAGTTCAGCGACAGCTCCGAATGCAGCCGCAGAACGCGCGCGATCAATTCCGGAGCCCGCGGACTGAACCAGGGACCGCCAGGACCATCGCCTCCCAGCGGCCGGATCAGATCCAGCTCCACGAACCTCATGACGACGTCGGAGTGGACACCGCTACTACGGGCCACCGCTTCGAGACTCAGGCGCCACGGGTAGGCGAGCGGATATTGGTGGCTCACAGCAGCCCCTCCCTTGGATGAAAATCGGACACGGCTGCCAGTTGCTCGTAGAGCCTGCGGACCTCACCACTCAACCGCGGGGGCACCATGACGCGGATCTCCGCGTAGAGGTTCCCCGGCTGGCCTTTTGGGTCGGGCAACCCCTGCCCGCGAAGCCTCAGTCTGCGGCCGCTGGAAGACCCTTCCGGAACGGCAATGGTTACAGGGCCGCCGGGCGCGTTGACCTTGATCCTGGCCCCGAGTGCGGCTTCCGACGGCGTGACAGGAAGGTCAAAATGGATGTCTCGGCCCTTGAGGCGGTACCTCGCGTCCTGCTGGATGCGCACGGTCAGGAAGAGATCCCCCGGCCGACCCCCGTCGCGGCCACCGGCACCCTCCCCCGCGAGCCGGATGCGCTGGCCGTCCATCACACCGGGGGGCACGTCGACGTCATAGTTCCGTGTCTCGCCACCCGGTTCGGCCAGGCGAACCGTGCGTCGCCCGCCACGGATGGCTTCATCAAGGGTCAGCCGAAGCTCAGCCTCGTGGTCCGAGCCCGGCGCCGGGCCCACGCCCTGCTGACGGAACCAGCCACCCAGCAGATCCTCCCAATCAACGTCGCCGCCCATGTCGACATGGGCGCCCCCGTAGGCGCCACGTCCCGGGCGCGGACCGCCGGAACCCCACCCCGTGCCGCCGCCCTCCGAATCAGCGCCGCGACCGGCATATTGCCGGTAGTCCGCGCCGAACCGGTCATAGCGCGCCCTGGTTTCGGGATCTGACAACGTATCGTACGCCTCGCCGATCTCCTTGAACTTTTCAGCAGCATCCGGCTCCCGATTAACGTCCGGGTGGTACTTTCTTGCCAGTTTGCGGTAGGCCCGCTGGATTGCATCCGGCTTCGCTGTGCGGGGGACGCCGAGAACTGAGTAGTGATCCTTAGCCACGGTCAGCGTTCACCGCCCGGCTCACGACGACGGCGGCCGGCCTGAGGATGGTATCCGTCCCGCCGTAGCCCGGGCGCAGAACGGTTAGCACGGTCCCGGGAGGAACGTCGTCCGTCTCCGATACGCTAACCACCTCGTGAATCCGAGGGTCAAAGGGTACGTTCTCGCCGTCGATCCGCGGGTACCCCAGGCGGGCCAGGATCTCGATGGCCTGAGAACGGATAGCGGCCAGGCCATCGACGAGCGGGTCCCCGGCAGAGGGGGCGTGAGCGAGAGCAAGTTCCAGATTGTCCAAGACAGGCAGCCACGCAAGCGAGACCGCTGCGCGTTCCTGGGCCCTGAGCTGTGAAGCCTCCCGAGCGGCGCGTTTTCGAATATTGTCGGCATCAGCCAGCGCGCGGCGCCAAAGATCCTCCATTTTGGCCAGTGCTTCCGCCGGCACCTCCGCCACAGGTGCCGTTTCGCCGGCTGCGGCGGCCTCTGCTTCACTCCCTGGATCGGCGTGCCCAACCGGCCCTGCCTGGTCGCTCATGGTCGAACCTAGCCACGATCGAATTCTGCATCGACAATGTCATCGTCATCCACATTGTCGGAGGACCCGGGCTGAGAGACCGGTCCCGGACCCGCCCCCGCACTGGCCACGGAGGCTGCCGAGGCACTCAACGCCGACTGCAGCTGCTGGAGCTCGGAAATCAGTTCCCTCGCTGCGCCAACATCCGCCTGGTTGCTGACGGCGTCCCGCGCCTGACCAACCAACAGTTCAGCACGGGCCTTATCGTGCACCGGGACCGAATCACCAAGCTCATTGACAGCACGCTCAACGCGGTAAGCCACCGCATCCAGTTCATTGAGGGTGTCAATGCGCTCCCGATTCTGCACATCCTCGCTCCTGTGGGAATCAGCCTCGGCGATCATGCGCTCAACTTCCCTGGCGTCGAGGTTGGAACCTTCGCTGATCGTGATGCCCTGTTCCTTGCCCGTGTCCTTGTCGCGGGCGGTGACATTGAGGATGCCGTTTGCGTCGACGTCGAACGTGACTTCCACCTGCGGTTCGCCGCGGGGCGCTGGGCGTATATCGGTCAGCTGGAACCGGCCCAGAACCCGATTATCCGCTGCCAGTTCCCGCTCTCCCTGCAGGACTACGACGTCCACGGCGGGCTGGTTATCGTCAGCAGTGGAGAACACTTCGCTGCGCCTTGCGGGGATGGTCGTGTTGCGCTCGATGATCTTTGTCATCACGCCGCCGCGGGTCTCGACTCCCAGCGAAAGCGGCACAACATCCAGTAGCAAGACATCCGAGACCTCGCCCTTAAGCACTCCGGCCTGAATCGCCGCACCTATAGCCACCACTTCGTCCGGATTGACGCTCATGTTCGGGTCTTTTCCACCGGTCAAACGCCGTACAACATTTTGTACCGCCGGAATGCGGGTGGAGCCACCGACCAAAATCACTTCGTCGATGTCATTGGCGGTGACCTTGGCATCCGTCATCGCCTGTTTGACCGGATCCATGGTCCGCTCCACCAAGTCATGAGTGATGTCTTCAAAAACGGAGCGCCGAACGGTGGTCGTCAGATGCTTGGGACCCGCGGCGTCCGCAGTGACGAAGGGAAGGTTCACCTGTGTCTGGGTCACAGAACTTAGCTCGACTTTCGCTTTCTCGGCAGCCTCGAACAGCCGTTGCAACGCCTGCGCATCCGCCCGAAGGTCGATGCCCTCCTGCTTCTGGAAATCGTCAGCCAGGTAATCCACAAGGCGGCGGTCGAAATCGTCCCCGCCAAGGTGCGTGTCGCCCGCCGTGGAACGGACCTCCACAACGCCGTCGCCGACATCCAGCAGGCTCACGTCAAAAGTTCCTCCGCCCAGGTCAAAAACCAAAACCGTCTCATGCTGACGTTTGTCAATGCCATAGGCCAAGGCCGCGGCAGTAGGTTCGTTGATGATCCGGAGGACTTCCAGCCCCGCAATTTTGCCAGCGTCCTTGGTCGCGGTGCGCTGTGCATCGTTGAAGTACGCAGGGACCGTAATGACTGCTTCCGTTATCTTCTCGCCCAACTGCTTTGCAGCGTCGTCCACTAACTTACGAAGAACGAGCGCACTCACTTCCTCAGGTGCGACTTTCTTGCCCTGCACCTGGAAACGCGCCACACCCTTGTCATCCGCCACGACGTCGAAACTCACTGCTTTGGCCTCATCCGTTATCTCGTCGTTGTGTCGGCCGATGAATCGCTTGGCGGATGTAATGGTTCCCTTGGGGTTGAGGATCGCCTGCCGGCGGGCAAGCTGCCCCACAAGCCGTTCCCCGCTGTCGGTGTAGGCCACAACTGATGGAGTCGTCCGCGCTCCTTCCGCGTTGGGAATGACGCGTGCTTCCCCACCTTCCCAGACAGCGATCACCGAGTTGGTTGTTCCGAGATCAATTCCTACTGCCTTGCCCATGACTCACTCCGGTCCTAGAGAACGCGACCGGCCTGCGGCGACGTCCGCCCGAGGTTGCACCGCACGACGCAGGCCGTTGCCGCCCAGCCAAGAGGCTCAGGGGTTTCGTGGCTTCGTCATGCAGTCTTATGAAGTTGAGTCTGCCCCCTGGACGGGCGAGCCGCATGACCCTGTTAGGTCAAATATGCTGCAGCAAATTAACCTGTCGTGCGAACGGCCCAGGGCGTGGAGACGAAGGCACTGACACAGGTGGGGATCGGCCACATGGCCGGACCAACCAAGCAAGGGTCACGAGCACGTGAACCACTTGACAGGCAGCTGAGCCGGGTCTAGTACTGGGCTATATCTGGTGCACCCCGCTCGCCGGGCCGGATGGTACCCACACCATTGGTCAGTGCCGACGTAACATCGTTGTTGGCTGTCACGGCCGGGTCGGCTCCATGAACGAACCATCACAGGAGCCGACATGACTACACGAATTCCCGACCCGCATCTCGCGCAAATTCGTCCGGTTCGGGTGCGCACGCCGGAAGGCTGCGAGGAATGTCTATCCCTGGGTACTCCTTGGGTTCACTTGAGGCTGTGTCTTTCCTGCGGCCATGTCGGGTGTTGTGATTCGTCGCCCATGCGGCACGCCCGAGCCCACGCCACTGAGTTGCATCCAATCGTTCTTTCCTTGGAGCCCGGCGAGAATTGGCGCTGGTGCTATCCCCACGAGGCGTTCGTCTAAGAAGTTGACGGGGGCAACATCTGATGCAGCCTTTCGCAGACTCCGGGCCGGTTGAAACACCGGATGTCTCTGGCGCCTATCCGCGGCTGAGCCAAGCCCAGATCGAACTGTTGGACCGTGTCGGCACCATAAGAGCTACATCCGCCGGAGAAGTCCTCACGCGCGAGGGTGACCTCGGCGGTGACTTCTTCGTCATACTGCGGGGCACCGTACTGGTCGTGGAGGGGCTGCGAGACGTTCGTGGCAGACAACCCGCGGAGGTGGACCCGGGCACCCGAATCCTCGAAGTTCACGGTCCGGGGCGGTTCCTCGGGGAGTTGGGCCTGGTCGAGGGGCAACCGGCGTTTGTCAGCAGTGTGTCCGCAGAAGTTTCTGAAGTGCTCCAGATCAGCGGGGAGGATTTGCGCCGCGTGGTTCTGACTGACGCCGCAGTGGGCGAGACCATTTTGCGTGCCTATCTTCAGCGCCGCATCCTGCTGATCGGCGCTGGCGTGGGGATCCGGATCGTTGGCTCCCGCTTCAGCCGTGACACCCTCCGCCTCCTGGAGTTTTCAGCCTCCAATCGCTTGCCTCACCGACTGGTTGATCTTGAGAACGACGGCCAAGCACAAGCCATTCTGGACCGGGTCGGTATCCCCGCGGGCGACCTTCCCGCAGTGGTGCTGAATGCTTCGCAAGTCCTCAGGAACCCCTCCAACGCAGACCTGGCCCTCGCCACGGGATTGCGAGCTGTCAAAGAACATTCGACCACCTACGATCTCATGGTGATCGGGGCTGGTCCGGCCGGTCTGGCAGCCGCAGTCTACGCAGCGTCCGACGGATTGTCGGTGGTCCTTAAAGAAGCCGTCGGCTTGGGCGGACAGGCCGGAACGTCGCCACGAATAGAAAACTTTCTCGGCTTCCCCGCCGGCATCTCCGGAGGGGAACTCACTGAAAGGGCCAGCCTTCAAGCCCGCAAGTTCGGGGTCCAGATCAACGTCGCTTGCGGAGCACGCACCATTCAGTCGAGGGACGGCGGGTTCCGCGCCGAGTTTAACGGCAGCGGCCCTGCCTATTCACGGGCCGCTCTTCTGGCAACCGGGGTCCGCTACCGCAGGCTACCGATCCCTGGGCTGGAGGAATTGGAAGGAAACAGCGTCTTCTATGCAGCCACTGTCCATGAAGCCAGGCTCTGCGGATCGCAGCCAGTGACGGTCGTCGGCGGGGGAAACTCCGCCGGGCAGGCAGCGCTTTTCCTGGCCGGCACCGGAGCAACAGTGCGACTGGTAGTGCGCGGGGCGGACCTCCGAGCGGATATGTCGAGGTACCTCGCGGAACGGATCGAAGAGCAATCCGCCATAACCGTACTGCTGGGGGCCACGATCGTGGCCGTAAGTGGTTCAGGCGCGCTGGAACGGATCGTCGTCAGCCTGCGAGCCACTGATGAACAGCGCAGCTTCGAATCCCGGTACCTTTTCATTTTCATCGGGGCCGTGCCGCACACAGAATGGTTGAAGGGTACACTCGCGCTGGATGACCACGGCTTCGTTTTGACCGGTTCCGATCTCGAGGATTTCCCTCCGGAGTTCAGCCATCTGGGTCGCAGGCGGCTGCCTCTTGAAACCAGCGTCCCCGGGATGTTCGCAGTGGGGGACGTTCGTCATGGATCGGTGAAACGCGTAACAGCTGCTGCCGGCGAAGGCTCAACAGCGGTGGCCATGATCCACGAGCACCTGCGCATCCTGCGTGACGGACCCATGGGCACGCCAACCCCAACACCTTAACAACGGCGCCATACGGGCGTAGTTTGGTGGTGGAATGCTGATGTCCTTGAGGCGACCATCGGCCTATGGAGGGTCACGATCACAGCGGGCACCGGACCACCGTTCATCCAGGCATGTGTCCACTCCCAACCGCCCTCCGGACAGAGACGAGGATCAAGATGACTGACCGACGTGCGGCAGAAGAATTCCTCAACACTGCCGCGCAAGCGGTGTCGGAGTTGTCGTTCTGTGAAGTCAAGGACCGCTACCTCGCAGTGGATGGCCGTTTGAATCCCGTCCTCGCACGCGCGGCGATTCCCCAGGATTATGACGTCCGGCGCCTCAACGGCAAGGACGCAGTTCTGCCATGCGCAGCGCCTGGATGGCGATACGCGCTGTTCACCGTTAGCGAGGGCAAACTGAACGGATGCTTGGTACTGTCCGCGACCGATCCTCCGGACGGCCCGAAGCTGACACAGCTCCGAACGATTGCGGGGATAGCCGCAACGACTCGCGCCACGGTTTCCCCCGGCGAATCCCGGGATGACGCAATGGGTCAGGCAACCCACAGTGCCGACCTCGACCGATATCTGCTGTCCCTCTCGGCGCGAGTCCTTGAGCTGGAAGAACACGACCGTATCCGGCATGTTTTGGACCAAGTAGCGACCCGCAACCTCGAGCAAAGTGACACCAGGGAAAGATTGCTGGCAGTGGTCCTTTCACGGCTGACGGGGCGGCCCATCTATATTGAAGACGCATTCGGGAAGATCAGTGCGGAAGCTGGGATCGGGTCGACGTTCCCCTACCCCAGACCGACCGCGGCGGCCAGATCGCGCACGGCCCAACTCTGGATGTCCTCGGGCTCACCAGTCCGCGAACCGCGACGGCTCGTTGCCCTTGCTCTGTCGCACAGTGAAGTTCTGGGAGCTGTTTGCATGCTGGAAACCGAGCTACCGATCACAGCCGCCAACGTCTTCGCCTTAAAGTATGCAACGCGGCTCTTGGAAGCAGAGTTGTCGCACCGCCGCGCTCTTGCCCTGCTGGAACTAAGGCTGGGGCGGGACCTCGTGGACGAACTCGTATCCGGGATGGAACCCACAAACGCAGGCGTTCGTACCGCGGCATTGGGCTATGACATCAGGGGTCCGCAACACGTCGTCGTGGCTGTGTGGGAACCGCCACGAACTGATGATACGGTCGTGGTCGCATTGCGCCGCACGCTCGTGGAACTCCATTCATCCGCACTGGTATCACGGCGCTCGGAGATGGCAATTGCTGTAGTACAGGGAGACCCGTTGGGCGCCGAGGTCTATTCCGTCCTTGCCAAGACCCTGCGAAGTGCCACGGGGTCCATGGGCGTCGGCGGTCCTTGCCTGGATGTTGGCCACATTCCACGTTCCTTTTCGGAAGCCTTGCACGCGTTGCGCATTCGATCCGCTTCAATCGATTGCTACGGTGTCACCCGCTTTGATCAACTGGGGATCTACCGGATCCTGGACACAGCCGGGAGCGAACCGGGTCTGGGGGGCTATGTAGACGAGTGGTTGGGCACCCTCCAGCGTTCAGACGACAGCCGGGGCTCTGACCTGGTTCAAACCTTGGCCCAATACCTTGACCACGGCGGCAACTATGACAGTACGGCCGAAAGTCTGGCCATCCATCGAAGCACCCTCCGCTATCGCTTGAATTCCATCCGGCGGGTCACCGGCTTCGATCTTGCCGATCCCGAGACCCGTCTGAACCTGCACGTCGCCACGCGAGCATGGCGCCTGCGACCGCACGGCGCCCCTTTTCACACCCCATAACCAAAACCCATAACCACAACCAAGGAGGCAAAGCGTGCCGGACTATTCGGGTGATGCCAACCCCGGAATCGCACGGATGCTGGGCGTGCTCGCCGAGCCGGAGGTTACCGCTGAGTTTGCCGCGCGCAATGGCCGCGAAGTTGGCGATCTGCTCAACCTTGCCGATGAGCGCCACGTCTGGTCCGTGATCGTCGAGTACCAGGACTTTACGGCCGGCAATGGGTTGGCTCCCATGCTGGGTTCCTTGGTCAAGCACCGAAACCTCCGTGGATGGGATGTCATGGTCTGCCTGACCGATCTTCCGATTCGCCTGGAGGGCCGGACCGTGGTCGCGGAGGTTGCGCTTGGAGAGCAAATTTCCCTTATTTCCTTGCCTGCGCTCGGTGCTGTCAACATCGACCGCCGGGTCCGCACCGCCGTCGCCGATCTCAGCTGGGCGATGCAGCGCCCTCTTGTTCCCGAGGATGACGCCGTGGAATTCGGGCCGCCGTGGTTCCACAATTCCAGGCATATTGAGACCACTGTTCCCGACCAAGGGCCAATTGGGTTCCGCTACGTTTCAGCAACCCGCCTCGGTCGTGGACGATTGCTGGCGGGCATGCTGCGGGCGAACCGCCCTTGGCGGCTCGTCTTCGGGCTGAGGAGCGCCATGGCTGCCGCGATCGCCACGGGCGCCTTCGCGCTTGTCACGGACACCATATGGCAGCTCGCGGACCTCCTCGGGGCGACGAGGCTGACATTGTTGATGGCACTTTCCATCAGCTCGATGGTGTTCTGGATCATCGCCCAGCACGATTTGTGGGAAAGCTCCAAACGCAACGATTCCCTCGAACGATACAAGGCTTCCTTGTACAACATCTCTACAGTGTGGTCGCTGGTAATCGGCGTCGTTATCAGCTACGTCCTGCTGTTCGTCGCGGTGCTGCTGGCCGCAGCGTTCACCATCGACGATTCCCTGTTGGCATCAACCCTGCAACATCCAGTAACTGTTTGGGACTTTGCCGAAGTTGCATGGATGACCACCTCCGCGGCGCTGATCGGTGGCGCGTTGGGCTCGGGGTTCGAGTCAAAGGATGACATCCTTCGAGCCGCGTACGGTCAACGGGAACGCCATCGTCGTCAGTCGGTCGACGATGACGAATGAGCCGGTCGGCCGACCGTCAGCGGATACATCTGTTGACCATCCGCAGGTAGTATTTAATGTCGGTCAGCCACCCTCACAACATGATTACTCACTGTCGCAGGGACGCGGCACATTGAATCTAGTTCCAGCCAGAAAGTCCCACCCATGGAAAACACACCTCGCGACGATTCGGCTGGCGGCCCGGACGTGTCACCTCATAACCACGTAAGACGCTACGCCGTTCCGGTCGGGCTCACTCCCGAGGAAAAGTTCGAACATTGGCGAAGCTGGTACGGGAGTGCAATCGACGCTCCCGTTCGGTTGGAACAGACCGACAAACTGGTGCGTCCGAGTTTCAATCCAACCGCCCTGAGCCTCGACGGTCCAGGCTTCAGCCTGGTTGACGTCACTAATGAACCCGCCAATTGCTTCTGGAATGGGCAGACGATGCCCAGCGACTGGCTCATATATTTCAGGACTGCATGTGACAGATTCAGCTTCTCGGGACGCTCGGAGTCCGTCTCTCCCGGAACAGTCAGGTTCTTTGATCTTTCTTCGCCAGGCAACTTCCACGCGGCAGCCGGTTTCAGCGCTGTTCGGGTCCACTTCGATCCGGAGCTGCTGGGCTTGGACGAGAAAGCAATGAAACGGCTGAAAGGGCTGGCGGACATCAGAGAAAATCCCATCTTGCGTGGGCTGATTCTTCCTGCCTTGTCTGGCTGGCAGGGCTCGGTCATTGCGCAGGAGATCCAGCACCTCCAACCGGTCGTCCGATCGATGATGCTGGCTCTGGTCAGCTCCTTGCTCGAAGCCCCGGCCGATCCCCACGATCTCAAGCTGGCCCGCATCGCATCGATCAAGAAATTCGTGCGCAAGAACTTCAGAAATCCTGCGCTCACTGTTGACGAGGTCGTGGCTTATTCTTTTCTCTCGCGCCGCGCGCTCTACTATCTTTTCGACGACGAAAGGCTTCAGGTCAGCGGACACATCCGCGCCCTCCGGACCTTGGAAGCCATTGAGCTCCTCGCCGAGGCAGCCGCCTGGAGACGTTCCCTGACCGACATAGCGGGCGCCAGCGGGTTCACGAGCCTCGCTGCAATGCGGCGCGCCTTCAGGGAACTCACTGGGCTCTCGCTCAGGGATGCACAGGAGGACCCGGAATTCCTGCGGATTCAAGCCGCCGAGCTAAGAAAACTGACCGAACTGTGAACCACCGGGCAGAATGCCCGGCGTCAACCTCTGAAGGCCACCCTCGCTCAGAGGGACAGCAGGAGCTCAAGGCAGATGAGGGTCTCCACCGAAGGACGTAGCTCCTGCTCCGAAGGAACCGCCATGGACATGGTGACGATGGTCAATTCCACTTGCTGGCGACCGGTTCTTCCACCACGAAGCGGACCCGTCCTCCGTCAGCACGGATGGTCGTCCCAAGAGGTAGCCTTGCCCGGTGTTGACTCCCAGCTCAGCCAGCGTGGCCAATTCCGAATTGGTTTCGATTCCCTCGGCCACGAGGCCTCCCCCGATGTGTGAACTGAAGCTGAGCATCGCCGCGCAGAGAGCTTTCTGGTTGGCGTTCTTATCAATTCCCGCCACGATTGTCCGGTCAAGTTTGATAAGTTCCGGATTGAGCCTAAGGACGTGACGCATGGATGAAAACCCGGCGCCGACGTCATCAATGGCGATGCGCAGACCAGTACTTCTCAGCGGAGCGAGTGCCGCCGCAAGACGGGCATAGTCAGCTACCGGAGAGCGCTCGGTCAACTCTACGACGATTCGCTCGGGTCCTAGACGTGATTTCTTCACGATGTCGCGAAGCCTCAGGTCAAGGCATGCCGATGGAGAGAGATTGACGGCGACGTAGACGTGGGCCGGAAGGCGCGCTGCGGCGGCCATTGCCGTTTCCAAGGCAAGGAATTCGAGTTCGAGGCCCCGACCGATCGATTCTGCGTCTGCGAACCATTGATCTGGAGACCTGAAGGGAGCGTCCATGAAGCGCGTGAGTGCTTCGGCGCCGACTATCTCTCCGGTTCCCAAATGACAGATCGGCTGGAACGCCGTGATCAGTGACCGGGTCACCAACAGAGAATCGATGCGGGCAGCGATGCCGTCCTCCCCATGGCTCTGCGCCCTGGGGACATCAAGCGGCCTCGAGATTTCACCGAATCCTGATTCTTGACCTTGGGATGGGTCTCCGGGGCCGGCGGTAAGTGACGCTTCGAGCAGATCGCCTTGTCGTTGCCGCATGAGTCGCCACGTTCCATGAACAACAACCGGGAAGAGCAAGATCGAGACGAGGGTGGATACTCCGGTATGCGTCTCCAGGCCGCCCAACGGATCAATTCCAGCAAGGAAGGGAAGGAATACTGACAATGCCGATACCAATTGGATGAACAGTATGGAGAGCAACCATCGACTCCTCACACGTTTCCGAGGCGGGATGCAGCCAGTCACCGCGGGAGCCAAAGACGACGAACGCGGACGGAGGCCACGCTGAGATATGTCGGCATGGTGTTGACGGTGATCATAGGGCCCTCCTGTTCCTGACGCTTGGTTCCAGCACATTTCGTGGCCCCATTCCCCGAAAGCGACGCACCAGCGCAGCAATGGGGGCTTCGCGAACGATGTTGCCGGGCAACGCTGCCACGAATGGGCAACACCGCCTCCCGCACTTGTGTGTTTGAAACTGCCCGACCGGTTTCAAATCCTACGGTCGATGCCCGCCGGGGTTGGGCGGCAGACACTCCGATGTGTGCATCCTTTGATACCCGCCCGATCAATTCGTGCAGAATCCTGTCCGCGCCGGACAGGGAAGACAGCTTGATGACGGGAAGCTCCCCTCAACGATGGTTATGGTCGATCCTCACGGCATCTATTTTGGGTAAACCCTCGACACTCTTACTAAGCGTGCTTAGTATTAAGGCTCATTCGTTGTCTCGTTTTCGGGCGGACGGGCAGGTACAGAGTCCCGGACAGCCTGACGTCTGAGAGCCTCGGGCATTCCGCCCCTTTGAGCGGGCCCGGACCTCAACTTGCATCCCCCAATTCCTCGCTGAATCAACGCCCGTTTCTGGGTAACGGCTGCGCCATCATTCCGTTCAGGGCTCCGTGGCATTTCTACGCCTGCGCCCCCGGATAGCAACATCGACTCGGTCGGATCGGCTTGGGCAACAAGAAAAGAGCGGAAAAATGAAGGCAGTAGTCTACAAAGGACCGAACGACGTCAGCGTCGAGGACGTACCTGACGCCAGGATTGAGCACCCCGCCGACGTGTTGGTGCGCATAACGTCGTCGAATATTTGCGGCTCCGACCTGCACATGTACGAGGGCCGCACCAGCTTCGAAACCGGACGCACCTTTGGGCACGAGAACCTCGGTGAAGTGATCGAAACAGGCTCAGCGGTGAACAAGGTGAAGGTTGGCGAACGAGTCGTACTGCCGTTCAACATCGCTTGCGGGTTCTGTAAGAACTGTGATCGGGGCTTCACCAACTACTGCCTGACCATGCAGCCCGAACCCAAGCTCGCCGGTGCCGCATACGGGTTCGCGGACATGGGGCCGTACCAAGGCGGACAGGCCGAATACCTGCGTGTGCCGTACGGAGACTTCAACTGCCTGCGCCTGGGCGAGGACGCCGAGGAGAAAGAGCTCGACTATGTCATGGTCGCGGACATCTTCCCCACCGGATGGCACGCAACCGAGATGGCCGGCGTGTACCCCGGGGACTCCGTAGTCATCTACGGCGCGGGGCCAGTAGGACTCATGGCAGCATACTCAGCCATCATCAAGGGCGCCGGAAAAGTCATGGTGGTGGACCGGCATCATGACCGTTTGAAGCTTGCGGAACAGATCGGTGCCATCCCTGTGGACGATTCCAAGGTGGACCCAGTGGAGTTCGTCAAAGACCAAACCATGGGTTTCGGCGCTGACCGTGGATGCGAATGCGTCGGGTACCAGGCCCACGACCCGAGCGGAAACGAACAGCCCAACCTGACCTTGAACCGCTTGGTGGACTCCGTCAGGTTCGTAGGTGGCTTGGGCGTAGTAGGCGTGTTCCTGCCACAGGATCCTGGAGCCCCGGACGAACTTGCCAAGCAGGGTCAGGTGGCCTTCGACTACGGCAACTACTGGTTCAAAGGACAAACGATGGGCTCCGGTCAGTGCCCGGTCAAGAAATACAACCGGGCCCTTCGTGACCTCATTGCCGGCGGGAAGGCCAGTCCCTCCTTCCTGGTCAGCCACGAACTGCCGCTGGACAAGGCCCCGGAGGCCTACAGGAACTTCGATGACCGCGTGGATGGTTGGACCAAAGTTGTCCTCCACCCGGTCGGCGCCTAGGGCCCGACAGGCTATTTCGATGCCGGAACGAACTACTTCCCGGAAGGGGAACTGATGCGATCCATGGTGTATCGCGGGCCTTATAAGGTGCGCGTGGAAGAGAAAGACATACCGCAGATCGAACATCCCAATGATGCGATCGTGCAAGTGAAATTGGGGGCCATCTGCGGCTCAGACCTGCACCTTTATCACGGCATGATGCCGGACACGCGGGTCGGGATGACCTTCGGACATGAGTTTGTGGGCGTGGTCCACGAGGTGGGTTCCTCAGTCCAAAACTTGGAGGTGGGGGATCGGGTCATGGTTCCGTTCAACATCTACTGCGGGTCCTGCTACTTCTGCTCCCGCGGCCTGTATTCCAACTGCCACAACGTCAATCCGAACGCCACCGCCGTGGGCGGCATTTACGGCTACTCCCACACCTGCGGGGGTTACGACGGCGGTCAGGCTGAGTTTGTGCGCGTGCCATTCGCTGATGTGGGTCCCACCAAGATTCCGGACTGGATGGACGAGGAGGATGCCGTACTGCTCACCGACGCCCTGCCCACTGGCTACTTCGGCGCCCAGTTGGGCGACATTGCCGAAGGTGACACCGTTGTGGTGTTCGGTGCCGGCCCGGTGGGACTGTTCGCAGCGAAGTCAGCCTGGCTCATGGGAGCGGGGCGGGTGATCGTCATCGACCACCTGGAATACCGACTGGAAAAGGCCCGCTCATTCGCCCACGCCGAGACCTACAACTTTGTGGAGTACGACGACATTGTGGTGCACCTGAAGAAAGCCACGGACTATCTGGGCGCCGACGTCGTCATCGATGCGGTGGGAGCCGAAGCGGACGGCAACTTCCTCCAGCATGTGACCAGCAGCAAGCTGAAACTGCAGGGCGGATCCCCCATCGCCCTCAACTGGGCCATCGACTCCGTCCGCAAGGGCGGCACTGTGTCAGTCGTGGGCGCCTACGGGCCGCTCTTCAGCGCCGTCAAGTTCGGCGACGCGATGAACAAAGGGCTGACGCTTCGGATGAACCAATGCCCGGTCAAAAGGCAGTGGCCCCGGTTGTTCGAACACATCCGGAACGGGCACCTCAAACCCAGTGACATTGTCACCCACCGCATCCCTCTGGAGCACATCGCCGAGGGCTACCACATCTTCTCGGCGAAGCTTGATGACTGCATCAAGCCCCTCATCGTCGCAACCTCGGCCTGAAAGGGACCATGATGGCTGAAATACCAACGCCTTACACCTCCGGCACCCCCGCGCTGAAGGAGACTGCGGAGGAGCTGCGGGCACGAATTCCGGGATGGGGCGTTGACCTCGACCCGGCGGACAGACCCTCCTACCCCCGCGAGCAGCCCGGTATCGAGACCGGTGCGCGCTGGGACTTTCCCGAACGTCAGCCGGAGAAGTGGCCCAGGGAACGGTCCGTTGAACACGCCTTCGTGACCCCCGTCTTTGGCACCTCAACCCCTCCCAAGGGTATCTCCGGTGCGCTGCGGAAGTACGCATACCGAAAATACAGCGAAGGACGTGCAGCCCACTGGCTGGTCCTGATCGCCGCCGACAGAGTGGACGCGTGGGAAAGCCACCTGCGTTCGTTCGCAACCCTGCGACCGGACAACCCGGTGACCGAAACCGGTGTGCTCAGCGAGTTCTCCCACCATGGTGCGAGCTCCCGCGTCGGGAAAAAGCGCGCAGACATCAACCATCAGTGGATCGACCCCATCCTCGTGGGTGCCCCTTGGGCACTAGCGGGTTTGGGGGCCGTAGTTGCCTTAAGAACGCTGCGAAAGCACCGTCCGGCCTGACAACCCGACGGCGGCGGGCTGGCCCGCATGGGCAACCCACCGCCGTCGAACTTAACAGCCTTCTGCTGGACGTGCTACGAGGTTGACCCCGCCGCCGGGAACCGCTCCCACGCCCGGTGTGCCGAGAGCAGTTCCCCCACCGCGGGAATTACTGTATCCGGACCTTCTCCAGTGACGATTCCGGGGGCATTCAGAGGGACCCCCGCCGCGTCCAGAACTGTGGCAGCTGGACCCCAAACACCAATGGCTTTGCCATGACGGAATGCTTCGGAGACCATGAGGACAACCCGCGGGTCAAGGGTCGCCCCCGGTTCACCTGCCTTGGCATCGCGGCCCGGCACGGCGTCGGCTGCTGGAGTGCCTCCGCCGGCCACAATGACTGCGTCGAATTCGGTTGAACGCGCGGTGAGATAGCTCCTTTGAACAGTCACTGCGGGACCGTCCTCCGGTTTAATCACACCCCCGGACGGCGCAACTACCAGCGGGACCATGCCTTCCGCGTCAAGCGCCTCGCGTGCTGCGGTCACCAGCGACAGGTCACTTTCACTGTCCGCGATGATGCCCACCACGCGACCGGAAACAGGCCATTTCCCACCAATCTGGGACACAGCGGGGCTGGGCTCCACGTCCGGCGTGTCAACGGTGGCCGTGGGAGCCGGCATCCCGAGGCCCTTGGCGACGGCGGCGCAAAGTCCGGCGTCAATATTAGCCAGCGCCATGAGTTGCCGTTCCCGGATCGCCGCTTCATAGCACTTGCCAAGCTCAAAGGTGTAGGCCTGAATCACGTGGTCCTGCTCTACCGACGTCAAACTGCGGAAGAACAGCCGGGCTTGGCTGAAGTGGTCATCGAAGGACGCCGGGTTTCTCCGTTCCTTAATTCCTGCCGCGATTTCCTCAGGGACGTCCACGAATGCTCCCACGTCCCGCCCGGCCATGAAGGGGCAACCACCATCAAGGGAATTCGGATGGTAAGGGGCCACTCCCCCATGCACGGCAGTCTGGTGCATCCCGTCCCTCAGCATGTCGTTGACCGGGGCGTGGGGACGATTGATGGGAATTTGGGCGAAGTTCGGTCCACCGAGCCGCGAAATCTGCGTGTCCAGGTATGAGAACAGGCGGACCTGCAGAAGAGGATCATTGGTGACATCGATGCCTGGGACGAGGTGTCCCGGATGGAAGGCCACCTGCTCGGTCTCGGCAAAGTAGTTGGTCGGGTTGGCGTTCAGCGTCATCAGTCCGATTGGCTGAACCGGCGCCAGTTCCTCAGGGACAAACTTGGTGGGATCCAGAAGGTCGATACCTTCGAACATTTGATCTTCGGTGTCCGGGAACGTCTGGATGCCAAGCTCCCACTCCGGGTACGCACCTGATTCGATCGCATCGGCCAGATCGCGACGGTGGAAATCGGGATCCATGCCGTTAATAATCTGGGCCTCCTCCCACACCAAAGAGTGAACACCCAGCTTCGGCTTCCAGTGGAATTTCACCAGAGTGGTCTTACCTGCAGCATCCACCAACCGGAATGTGTGGACGCCGAACCCCTCCATGGTCCGGTAGGAACGGGGAATTCCGCGGTCCGACATATTCCACATCGTGTGGGCCTGCGCTTCGGTATGCAACGAAACAAAATCCCAAAATGTGTCGTGCGCACTCTGAGCCTGCGGGATTTCCCTGTCAGGGTGCGGTTTCCCCGCGTGGATGAGGTCCGGGAACTTGATGCCGTCCTGAATGAAGAAAACAGGAATGTTATTCCCCACCAGGTCGTAGGTGCCCTCATCCGTGTAGAACTTCGTGGAGAAACCACGGGTGTCACGGACCGTATCAGCGGACCCCCTGGATCCCAGAACAGTGGAAAACCTCACGAATACCGGGGTTTCCACATCCGGCGCAAGGAACCCTGCTTTGGTAATTTTTGACGCCGTGCCGTAAGAGCGGAACGTTCCATGCGCCCCGGCTCCCCTGGCGTGGACCACGCGCTCAGGAATTCTCTCGTGATCAAAGTGCGTGATCTTCTCACGCAAGTGATGGTCCTGCAGCAAAATCGGGCCCCGCGGCCCGGCCTTCAAGGAATGGTCTGTATCTCCGAGCCTCAGACCTTGGGCCGTTGTCAGGTACTGGCCGGACTGGGCACGTGAGTTTGCGGGTGCGCCGGTGGGGCTCCCCGTGGGTGACACGGCCTCCGGCCCCTGCTGATCAGGCTTCGGCGGCAAAGGCTCACGCGACGCTGTGGGCTCTTCTACGGCGGGCTGCTCAATCGACGGAGCCCCTGGAATCTTAAGGTTGTCCTCAGTTGGCACTGCGCGTTCTCCTCGATGTTGATCGGCAAATCGATTACTGCACTCAACCAAAAAGGTAAGCTTCCTTAGTACCCTAGGGGCCGGGGATCCCGCTTGCAAAGTCGGCGCGGCAAAGTAACGCGATTGCGGCTGTGGACAGCGCCCTAGAGACCTCGCAGGAAGCCCGGCCTGTGCTCGACCCCGTGGCTGGTGAGACCGTAGAAAACAGGCAGGATCACGAAAATCACCGATGCTACCAGCGGATGGACGAGGACACCTACTGTTCCCGCCGCGAGGTACAGCACTACCCCGGCAAGGGCACGTGGTCGCTCGCGCGCGAAGTAGGAATCCTCCACTTCTTCCTCGGTGAGCTCAGGATGCCGTGCCAAGTGCGAGAAGAACACCAGCCATGACAGGCACAGCAGTGCCCCGACGATCGCGTACAACGCGACCGCGACCCGCTCGTCGGCCACATTGCCTGTCTTGGCTGTATCGATGATCACGGCTGTTGGCCAGGGCAAAAGGGCGAGCGTGGCAAGGATTCCCAGATTGGCCCACTGTAGGCCGATGTCCATCTGCCGGATACGGGAGAAGGCAGATTTGTGGTTGAGCCAGATCACGGCCAAATAGATGTAGGACGCCGCATACGCCAGGTATGTCGGCCATTGACCGAGCAGTCCGGCCAGCAGCTCCCCGGGTTCGGTCTCCGGCGGAGTGAGCTCAAGTACCAGTAGCGTGATAACGATCGCGATGACGGCATCGCTGAACGCCTCGGCACGGCCGGTGTCGGAGCGTGTCACCCTCCGCTCCTGAACCTATGCATCAGGCGGGATCGCAGTGCGGTGACGGCGGAGCGGTAGCCCTCTACCCGCTTTCACCGGGCAGCTTGTAGGCGAGCACGTCAATGTTCTGAATGTTCGGTTCCGCGCTGAACAGCTCAGCTCCCTGAGCAGCTAGTGCTTGCCCGACACCTCCGGCAAGGTGAGTCTGGCGGGCTTCGTCATCGGGGAATACGTCGAATACTCCGAAGGTCGAATCGTCGAACTTGAGAGCGAACCAGGCGCGCGTCCCTTGCTCCTGTTCAACGACGGAGCGTGCGGAGCGGAGGAACTCTGCGACGTCCTGCTCCTTGCCGGGTTTTGCCTTCAGGATCACCGACAATGCAACCTCAATCATGCTCCCTCACCCGGCCCGATCTGACGGATTCCATACTGCAGGGCAGTTTTCATGGCGAGCCTCCTGTGAACGGAACTGCGGCGGGGAAGATGCGGACCGAGCCGACATCGTGGAACCCTCCTCAACCTATCGACGGAGCGGCGCGATGCACTGCCAGTCTCGCAGTGATCGCTGGTCACCACAAGAGACGGTTCCGCTTGCCGGTGGACTGGCATCGCAGCCTTGGTCCCGGCTGAGGGATGCGCGCCACGAGGAGGCCGCTAGAGCATCTCAAGCACGCGTTTGTGGGTGGCAGAAGGATGGGCACGATCCAAGTCGGCCAGGTCCTGGGGCGCAAGCCGAACGTCGAGGGCCCGATGGCATTCCTGGACATGTTGTGGGCTTGACGCTTTGGGAATGGCCAAGACGAGTGGCTGCCTGAGCACCCAGGCAAGGGCAATCTGCGCGGGACTGACGCCGTGTTCGGTTGCGATGCGCACCAGCACTGGATCATTCAGCATCCGCCCCTGCTCCAGCGGCGAGTACGCCGTCACCGGGATGCCCCTCTCGACGCAGCGGGGCAACAGATCGAACTCGATGCCCCGGCGGGTCAGGTTATAGAGCACTTGGTCTGTCGCGACATTCCGGCCGCCCGGCAAGCGCAGAAGTTCTTCCATGTCCGCTACATCGAGGTTACTGACGCCCCAGTACCGGATCTTCCCGGCCCGCTGCAGGTGTTCGAAGGCTTCGAGCGTTTCGGCCAAGGGAACAACACCTCGCCAATGCAGCAAATAGAGGTCGATGCTGTCCGTTCCAAGCCGGCGCAGGCTACCTTCGCAGGCATCGATGGTTCCGCGCAATGTGGCGTGATGCGGCAGGACTTTGGTGATCAGAAACGTTTTATTCCGCCGGGCTGCCAACGCCCTTCCGACGAGTTCCTCGGCCGCGCCATTGCCATACATCTCGGCGGTATCAACCACGGACATTCCCACGTCCAAGGCCATATGGATCGCCGCGGTCTCTTGGCGAGCGTTGTCGGGGTTCTCGCCCATGCCCCACGTTCCGATCCCGAGCACCGGGACAGTCTCACCGGAAGGAAGAGATATCTCGCGCAACGTAACTCCTCTCAGAAAGAGCCCGTTCCGTTGTCGGCCGCACCGCGTCCGACGATTCTCGTCCGGACCATGGCGACACCCGCCGTGTTTCTTCAATCTACTCCGCTGCCGGAGGACACGAAAGATACAGGGGGCTCCCCGGAGTCTGCGCGGCGACCGCCTATTTCGGATGGGTGATCCTCCAGCCTGTCCATCCGGCTGTAGGTTGTCGCCCTGCTGACGGCGAGTCTTGCTGTCGAGCCACCTACTGTGACCCCCTGTTTGGAGAGACAGTGGATGTTCTCGTCGCGTTCCACCACCTCGATCCGACCGAGGTGCCGGCCGCTGTGACTGCCCAGGCGAGGGTTGGGTGCTACCGCTCCGGGAGGGGGCCTCTCTGAGCCGCCTGGGCACCTCGAGCATTGCAGCGGCCACCCCATGGAAGCAGCCCCGAAGTGCTGCATGTGGACAACCCGCCGACCGCCGAAGGCTGCATAAAAAGGGACGACGACGACACGCAGTGTCGCCGTCGTCCTCCCCTTCTTGCGCCGGATGGCGCCATCCACCACAGACGCCCGGGGCTTAGGACGCCTTCGAAAGCGTTACGTAGCTGCCTTCGACGGTGCCGCCGGCAACAACGGGAGCGCCGGATACCGCGACATAGCTGCCATGGGTGACAGCAGAGATTTTTCGGCTACAGGGGGCGGTGACATAGGCGCCTTCAACACGGGCCTGGGCGCTGCCTGCGGGAAGGGATACGTAGCTGCCACCACGCAGTGCGGTACCGGCTACAGAGATACGGTTTACGGCCTCAGGGGCGGGTTCGGTTGTTGCGGGGCGCTCGGTAAGCAAAGTCATGGGTTCTCCTTGGGGTTCAGGATCAGGGCCGGTTCAGGTTCAGTGCCGCTCAAGCGGAAGGGCTGTGCTGGTTGTGTTGCTTGCCCTGCCGGCCCGGGGATGTTCACCGGTGCGGTACTCGAGGGCTACTCTGGCCTACATCCAAGGTACGCCTTATTACGATCTACTCAAAATAAAGTGTGGAGACTCACGCTGCTGCAGCTACTCGCTTTTGTGAACCAAAAACGAGTTGAAACTAGGTGGTTTCAGCTCGGCTTCTCGAAGTCATGTTGCGCTCCGCCCTTCCACCCATGAAGCGGTGTAGGCCAACCAGAAGAACCAAGCGAGGAACGCCCAGTCCCAGTTCACGGCAAGCGCAGGGCACACCAGCCATAACGTGCTCCCCCACAACTAAACAGGCGACCCGCAACGCCAAGCGCACCCGCGGCCAGTGTCAGAGGGACCTGACCGAACGGAATATATACACGTCAAAAGCAAAAACCCCTTTGACGGAGGCATGCCCGCCAGGCATCTTTGTCTTGCAGTTTCAGAGGGCTGCCCAACATGCCTCACGGCTCAGCAACCCGCTTTGCTGCAACGAACATGTCCAATCACCGAAGGGGTAAAGACGCACCCGCTCAGCGGCAGTCAGTCGAGTAGCTCTACGCCGAACTCAGCGACGACGGCCCGCAATTCCTTGAGGTAGCGCTGCGCTTGGTCGGTGAGCGGGATCGCGGCGTGGCCGATCCAGCCGATCTCGATGCGTTCGTCAACGTCGAGCGGGATGGCGACGATCTCCGGATCGAGCTGCCCGCTGATGATGCCGGTCGAGATCGTGTAGCCGTGGAGCCCGATCATGAGGTTGAAGATCGTGGCACGGTCAGAGACCCGGATCTCCTGCTTACTGGACAGGGTGGAGAGAATCTCCTCGGCGAAGTAGAAAGAGTTGTTCGCACCTTGATCGAAAGTTAGCCGCGGCAAGCCGGCGAGATCATCGAGAGTCGCACGCTCTTTTGAGGCGAGCGGATTTTTCCGTGAAATGAAAATGTGCGGATCGGCGAGGAAAAGCGGAGTGAACGCGAGCCCGGATTCCCGGAGCAGCTTGTCGATGACCTTCCGGTTGAAATCGTTCCGGTAGAGGATGCCTATCTCGCTGCGGAGCGTCCGGACATCCTCGATAATGTCCCAAGTACGGGACTCACGCAGCGAGAACTCGTATTCGGCCACCTCAGTGGCCTTGACCATCCGGACGAAGGCATCCACCGCGAACGAGTAGTGCTGCGTTGACACCCCGAGCAGACGCCGCCGCGGTGGCCTACCAAGATAGCGCTGCTCGAGGAGAGCAAACTGCTCCACGACCTGCCTCGCGTAGCCGAGGAACTCTACACCGTCAGCGGTGAGGGTGACCCCGCGGGCGGAGCGAACCAGGAGCGCACGGCCCACACGGGCCTCAAGGTCCTTCATCGCGGCGGACATGGTCGGCTGCGCTACATAAAGAAGATCGGCGGCCGCGGAGATCGACCCCTCAGCTGCAACTTCTATAAAGTAGCGCAGCTGCTGCAGGGTCAATCCACTCGAAATCTGGGGCATAGGAAGATTCTATATGTATGCATAGTAACCACTAGTTACTTGATACCCCGCGGAAGGCTGCACCATGGATACATCACCTTCTGAAAGGCCGTCTCCGGCCCATCAACGGATTGGCAGCACATGGCAGACGACTTCACCTTCAGCATCACCACCACCCCCTTCGACGAGGACTACTCCCCGTCGGAAGGCTCGCGGATCACGACGAATTTCGCCAACCTGGCACGGGGAGAGCACCGCCAGGAGAACCTCCGCAATGCCTTGACCATGATTCGGCGCCGCTTCAACGATCTCGCATGCTGGGACAACCCGGACCGGGACCGTTACACGCTCGAGCTTGAGATCGTCTCTGTGCAGATAGAGTTCACTGCGGAAGGTACGGATCAGCAGTTCCCGCTGTTCGAGGTTCTCGACATCCAGATCGTCGACCAGCTGAACGGGGTCCGCCACCAAGGGATCGTGGGGAACAACTTCTCCTCCTACGTCCGTGACTTCGACTTCAGCGTCGTACTGCCAGCGGCAGCAGGGGCCTCAGGCAAACCCACCGTTCCCGAGGATTTCGGCGATCTTCACGGCAAACTGTTCCAGCAATTCCTCGATTCCCCGGCATGCCAGGAACGCTTCCCGCAGCCGCCAGTGGTGTGCATCAGCGTCTCCACGAGCAAGACGTACCGGCGAACGGAGAACCGTCACCCGGTCCTGGGCGTCGAGTACCAGCAGGACGAATTCTCGCTGACGGACGCATACTTCGCAAAGATGGGGCTGCAGGTCCGCTACTTCATGCCACGCGGCAGCGTTGCGCCGCTCGCCTTCTATTTCCGCGGCGACCTGCTCAACGACTACTCCAACCTGCAGCTCATCGGCACGATCAGCACCATGGAGACGTTCCAGAAGATCTACCGCCCGGAGATCTACAACGCGAATTCCGCCGCCGCCCACGTCTACCAGCCGAGCCTGGGAGAGCAGGATTACTCGCGTACCCAGATCGCTTACGACCGCGTCGAGCGCAGTCAGCTCGCGATCACGCAGGCGAAGTACACGGAGGAACACTTCATCACGCCCCACAAGGACCTGTTGGACCAGTGGACCGCCAAATACCCCGCTCTCGTCAACTGACCCACGGAGAATCGTCAATCATGAACACACTTTTGCCCACCACCGTTGTGGGAAGCCTGCCCAAACCATCGTGGCTCGCAGAGCCGGAGACTCTGTGGTCCCCGTGGAAACTGGAGGGCGATGCGCTGCTCGAGGGCAAGCAGGATGCGCTGCGCATTGCCATCCACGAGCAGAGCCGACGCGGCATCGACATCGTCAGCGACGGCGAGCAAACCCGCCAGCACTTCGTCACGACCTTCATCGAGCATCTCAGCGGGGTCGACTTTGAACAGCGCAAGACCGTGCGCATCCGCGATCGCTACGACGCGAGCGTGCCGACCGTCGTCGGAGCAGTGCGCCGTGAGCGGCCGGTATTCGTCGAAGACGCAAAGTTCCTCCGCGCAACCACCGACCGGCCGATCAAATGGACTCTTCCCGGTCCAATGACGATGGTGGACACTCTCTACGATGACCACTACAAGAGCCGCGAGAAGCTGGCCTGGGAGTTTGCTGCCATCCTTAACCAGGAGGCGAAGGAACTGGAGGCGGCCGGTGTGGACATCATCCAGTTCGACGAGCCCGCGTTCAACGTCTTCCTTGATGAGGTCAAGGACTGGGGCGTGGCTGCGCTTGAGAGAGCGGCAGAAGGGCTGCGTGCGGAGACCGCCGTGCATATCTGCTACGGCTACGGAATCAAGGCGAATAATGACTGGAAGGCGACTCTCGGCTCACAGTGGCGGCAGTACGAGGAAACGTTCCCGCTGCTTCAGAGCTCCAGCATCGACATCATCTCGCTGGAATCCCAGAACTCCCACGTGCCCATGGACCTCATCGAGCTCCTCCGCGGCAAGAAAGTCATGCTCGGGGCAATCGACGTCGCAAGCGAGACCATCGAGACCCCGGAGGACGTCGCCAACACCCTCCGCAAGGCCCTGCAGTTCGTCGATGCGGACAAGCTCATCGCCAGCTCCAACTGCGGCATGGCACCGTTCCCCCGGGACATCGCACTGGCCAAGCTAAGTGCCCTCAGCGCAGGGACAAACATCATTCGCGAGGAACTCGCCCGCTCCACCCCCGGGGCGTCATAACGATGTTTCACGCCTACCCCCCAGACACTTGGCTCGAGGTTCCGAAGCAAAGCTTCCCGTCCTCCCTCTCCGCCGACGAATTCAAAGCACTGTTCCGTGGCCACCCGGGAGGTGTCGCCGTCATTACGGCGGATGCCGGCGAAGGACCGGTGGCGCTGACGGTATCGTCGGTCGTGTCAGTGAGTGCGGAACCTCCGTTGCTGATTTTCTCGGTCTCGGCGCTGTCCTCTGCCTCCTCGGTGCTCTCACGCGCCGAAACCGTCGTGGTGCACCTGCTGGACGCGCACGACGTCGACTTGGCCAAGTTTGGGGCGACCCCCGGCGCCGACCGCTTTGACCAGACGCACCGCTGGTCCGCCCTTGCAACCGGCGAAGCCGTCTACGACGATGTCCGCGCCTGGGTGCGCTGCGCCGTCATCAATCGCATGGAGGTGGGGACCTCCACAATCATCGCCGTTCACGCCCTGGAGGCGCGCGTAATGCGTGATGTCTCAGCGGGCGAACCCAGTGACGCTCTGGTCTACCACAACCGTTCATGGCACCGCCTGGGCGAGCATTCCAAGCTTGAAGGCTGAACGCCGCGCCAACAAGGCGAGGTGCCAAGCCGAACGGCTCACGACGGCGGGAGGACAACTCCCGCCGTCGTCCTCGTTAACATCGGAGCGTCCATCGACTTCCTGAATGGCTCGGATCCAACCCTGGTCGGCACGCATGCGACGCTTCGGTTCGCCCTCAAGAAACGGAAATGCCGTATACCTCGGCTGCGGCGTCAAGAACCAATGGGGCACCATCGTCGTCGCATTTAACGCCGACTACGCTATTGTCAACGGAACCTACGACACCATCGATCGTGTCTACAACCAGACCGCCACCCGCTGGGGATGGGGATGGAGCTGCACTGCTCCGAATTTTGTTCCGGTCAAGGCATGCGAAGACGGTTGGGGGGCCGCTACTGCCAGGGCCCACTCGTGGGTTCAAACCCGCTTGGATCATTTGATGCGCGGGTCCAGCTAAGCGTTGGAGGGAACTCAGGATGGGCAACGAGCTCGTAGTGCTGCTGCAAAGCCAGGAAGCTAGCCTTCAGCCAAACTTTGTCTTAATGGCAGTATCCGCCATACCAAGCATCATCCTTGGAATCGCCGTTCTCGCGACACTCGTATTGGCAGTCACGGACCGGGGACTCTCAGGCTGGGCACGCGTGGGATGGGCTGTGCTGATAATCGCGGTTCCAGTCATCGGAGCTGCGATCTACCTCGCTTTACGGGGCCGGGAACGCATCCCCAGACGGGCGAGAGCAGGGACAGCACCCAAAAACTGACCGAACGATATTGAATATGCGCTGAACCTTGAGGAACCCGCGCCAGCAGGTCCCTCAGAAGTAGCTCCGCGAGAAGGCCTTGGTAGGAGAGCTGTTCCTTGCCAGCGACGCGGAGTGCTTCGTCCAGGACCGCCATTAGGGCAACCGGAGCCTCCGGCAAGCCTGGTCCGCCGCAGCAAACGGCGGCTTACTCGGTCAGTCCGCGGCGTCGCCGCAGGGTCTGGGATACGACAACAGGCGTGGTTGGGCTCATGAGATCTGCTCCTTGGAATTGATTGCCGAACCGGGGGCGGCGTTATGGATGGCACGTTTGGCCAGCAGCTGGTCCTAGTCAACAACAGCGGGGACGGGGCGCTTGTCCGGTGGCAGGCCAGCGATCACAGCTGCCGGGTTACCATGCAGAACTGGCAGCGGCCTAGGTGCGGAGGGACGCAGATATGGCGGGCCAGCTGATGCCTCAACATATCGGCCACCTGATCGATGCAGTCAGCGTCTACCTCGAGGCAAGGGGAACGGACCTTGACTGATTAACGGCTTAGCGGACTGCCCACTGAGCCGTCGAGTCACGCTACGGATACATATAACTCTCACTCATAGAGGTGAAGGCCCGCACGGGCGCAACTAAAAGGAGCCCGGCTTGGCGCCAGGCTCCTTTTGTTGAGGTCAGTCCAACACATACTCACTTGTGTCAGTACTCAGGCAGTTGCGGATGCTACATGTCCAGGTGACCGAGGAATTCACCGGTGTAGGGGCAGAGGTAGGCGACGGTGTCTTTTACGCGGACGGTGAAGTCGGTACCACCCGGGACCTCGAACCGTTCGCCTTCCTTGTAGGTTGTCCACTCCCCCTGACCGGCGGGTTGCTGCACATCCCAGGTTCCGCGGACGAGGTGCATCCATTCTTTGACGGGGGCTTCGAACTTCCATTCACCGGGCTCCATCACCCCGACGGTGAAGTTTCCCTGCTCGTTCTTGAATTCAAGGCTTCGTACTTGTCCCTCGAAGTACTCGTTCTGGCCGATCATCACATGCTCCCATTCGCAGTTGCGGTCTTCGGCTCGCTGGTGCGGCCTGCTGCGAATCACACTATTGAAGCCATCCTTTCCTGACCATCGCCGGGGCGTACTCTTGGCTAACCAAATAGTGGCCGGCCCGTACAGAAATGCCGCCTGATCGTCGCTAACATGGGGCCATGGCACTTGAATTGACGGCGTTCACGGTGGCCAAGCTTGCTTCCACCCCAGGGCTTGGGCTGACGACGGCGCACGGAGGCGCCGGCGTTGAACGAGCCGCCGGTGTCCCCATTGCTGTCGAGCGAAAAGGACCGTTTCCGAGACTCCACGGCGGCGAAATGGTGCTTACCAGCGGGCTGCACATCGGTGAGGACTGGACAGCCTGGAAGAATTTCCTGTCGGAAGCCACGGACGCCGGTGCCTCGGGGCTCATCATCGGCCTCGGCGCCGAGGCCGCATTCGAGCGCCTCCCGGCGCAGGTGCTGGCTCTGGCAAGCGAGAATGACCTGCCACTGCTGACCGGTGACATCGCCGACTTCGGGCGAATCGCGCACACCATCGCCGTCCTGCACGCGGAAGGACAACGGGAAGCGCTCAGACGGCCGCTCGACCTGCAGATGGAGATCACAGCAATTGTGGCCCGCGGCGGCTCGTTTGGGGACCTGCTGTCCGGCTGGCAGCAACGGACCGAGGAGCCGGTGGCTGTATTCGACCGTCTCGGGAGGGTCATGGCCAGAAGCTCGGCCTTTCCTTCGATCCTGCTCGCGCCCTTGAGCGAACGCCTCGCCGGACGTGAAGCACCACGACTTGGAGAGCAACTCCTCCTGTCAGCCACGGAACTGGTCGCGGATCCCGACGGCACATCCGCCGGCGTAGAAGAGACGGTCGAGGTCTTCCCGTTCGCAGGCAATGACACTGTCCGGGGGTTCTGCGTCCGTATCCCGACGGGCCAGGAGACGGCTGAGCTCGCCGCGCCGGCACTACGTTCGCTCCTGGCACTCGAATTCGAACGCGTGTGGTTCCTCGACGAATCTGCGCGCCGTAAGCGCGCCGAACGGTTTGCCCGCCTCCTGACGTTCACGGAGCCGGGCAGCGCCCGGACGTTCCTCCGGAGCATCGGCATAGATTCAGGCCCGTTGCGGGGCGTGAGCATCGAAGCGCGCAATGAGACCCATGCCGAAGTGCTCATCGACGATCTCGCGGTCGTCCTCGCCGCCCCTTTTATACGGCACCGTCACCGCATCGTCGAATGTCTGGCAACTGTGGACCCCCGCCAGGCCCTGGCTGACTACGGTCTCGACGTCCCCACGGGGATCGGCACCAGGGGCGCTCCCGAGCACTCCGCCCGCAGCATCAGGCAGGCAACCCTGGCCCTGGAGACCAGCCGTCGGGCCGGCACCCCCATCGAGTACGTCGACGGAGCCTCGCACGAGTTCCTGATCAACGCCGCTCCATCCGAATACCTGGAAGCCTTCTCCAGCGCTGTCCTCGCCCCCATCGAGAACTCGCGCGGAGGCGAAGCCCTCCTGAACACACTGCACACCTGGCTTCTCGAACGCCGATCCGTCGAAGCGACAGCCGAACGAATGGGAGTCCACCGGCACACAGTACGGAACCGGATGCAGCGGATCGTCCAGATCACCGGTCACGACCTGGACGGCATCGATGCACAGACCGAGCTCTGGCTCGCCCTGAAAGTCAGGGGCTTCCGCGACAACGTAGGTACTTCACCTAAAGGGCCATAACTAACAGTAGGGATTCGCCGCCGAGGCCATATTCCGGGCTGACGTTAGCTGCCATGATGGTCGTCACATCCTGCGGACCCACCGCGAAGATCCGGTACTCAAATGAGGAACGACACCATGCCCACCACCGTAGCCACCACAGATTCCGTCCCCCGATCCATACTCCGCCGAGTCGTCATCGCCAGCGGGCTCGGCACATTGCTGGAGTACTTCGACTACGCCAGCTACAGCTACCTCGCGACCACCATCGCAATAGTTTTCTTTCCCCCGGAGGACCGCGCTGTTGCCCTGATGAGCACCTTCGCAGTGTTCGCGCTATCGTTCCTCGTACGCCCGCTCGGGGCCTTCGTCTGGGGCAGCCTAGGCGACAAAATCGGCCGCAAGAGCATCCTCGCCACGACCATCATCCTCATGTCCGGAGCCACCTTCCTCATCGGATTCATACCGAACTACGCCACCATCGGCATCGCAGCACCGATCCTGCTCCTGCTGCTCCGCGTAACACAGAGCTTCTCAGCCTCCGGCGAATACGCCGGCGCAGGCACTTTCGTCGCCGAGTACGCCCCCGCCGCCAAGCGCGGACTGCTAACCAGTGTCGTACCCATCGCAGCTGCCGCCGGGTTCCTGGCAGCCTCGCTCATGGCCACCATCCTCTACGCCAGCACCTCACCGGAATTCATGCAGGAATGGGGCTGGAGGATCCCGTTCCTCATCGCGGGCCCGCTCGGCATCGTTGGCCTCTGGCTTCGCCTGCGTTTGGAAGACACCCCGCAGTTCCGCCGGGTGCTGGAACTCGAAAAGAAGCAGCGCCAGAGCGCAGTTGATCAGCTTCCGGTCTCAAACCGCTGGTCCGAGACCCGCAAGAGCCTCCCCTCAATGCTGAAGGCACTGCTCGTCATGTCCCTCAATGCCGGCGCCTACTATCTCCTGCTCAGCTACACGCCCTCGTTCCTCATCGAAGAAGCCGGGATGAGCGAAGCAACCGCGACATTGGTAGTCACGATTGGGCTCGTCGCCCACATCATCTTTATCCCCCTTGCCGCCCGCCTGTCCGACCGGATCGGCCGCAAACGGACGCTGATGATCTCAAGCATCGCCTTCATCGTGTTGAGCTACCCGATCATGACCCTGCTTTCCTTCGGAGGCGTGGTCCTCGCCTCCGCGGTCCTCATCGTCTCGCTCATGTTCTTCGCCATGAACGATGCAGTGTTTCCTTCCTTCTTTACCGAACTGTTCGGCACCCGCTCGCGCTACCTCGGATTCGCGTTGCCGTTCAACGTCGGCGCCATGCTCTTCGGCGGCGTCGCACCGCTTATCGGCACCTGGCTGATCGCCACCACCGGTAACCCCAGCTCACCGGCGTTCTTCCTGATGGGCATCGGTGTGCTCTCCCTGGTGGGCTTGCTGATGAGCGCGGAGACAGCACGCAAACCCCTCGCCGACGAGCAGGCTGAAGTACGCAAGCAATCGGTCCCCCACGTTACAGCGCCATAACACCGCAGGACTCGTCTTTCGGAACTATGGGCAGGGCCGGACAGTACCTCGGGTAATGCTGTCCGGCCCGTACGCGTGCCATCAGAGCAGCGTAATCGCCCGCGGCGTTTGTCCGAAGCAGCGCTTGTCGGCATTCCCTGCCTTCTGGACCTAGACGTGACCCCGGCCGACACTGCCAATCGTTGAGCACCTGGAGTCGAAGAGCCGAAACGAGGTTTCTTGAAAACCCGTCGTCAGACGACCCGCTCCGGAGGGGCCCCTCTCGGCAAACTGTGGCCGGCTCCGACGTGCACGGTCTGCCGAGCGCGTGAGCTGCAATGTTCCGGAGGCACCGCTGGGGAGAGCGGTCATCTGCGTCGGACCCGCGTCCCGCCTGAGTTGGCAGAGCGCGTCGAAGACTTGGCCAAGACCAACTTGAAAGCGCCCAGCCGACCGCCACTGAACCCCACCTCGGAATGACCCTACATATGTAGAGCGCTTCCTGATCGGCGTCATGTCGCTATAGGCACTCTCATGCATGAGTAGATGTAGGCCCAAGGAGGGAAGAGCCAATGGTCGCATGTAGTCACGATAAAGAAGATTTAAGTGTGGACAATGTCCACACCCCCTTTGGCCTGACAAAGCAGCCACCGTCAACGTCTTCTCGCTCGAGGAATGAACCAAAGTCAGGATCTTTAGTGCAAGGTCCCGAAGTCATGTCGTGCTCAGCATCTCTACCCATGAAGGGGTGTAGGACAACAACGTCCTACCGGACGAACCAAGAAAGGAACCCATAGCCCCAGTACAGAGCCAGCGGAGGGCCGGCCAGCCACCACCCTGAACCCGCTCCCCCACAACTTCACAGGCGACCCGCGGCGCCAGGCACACCCCGCGGCCAGTGTCAGAGGGACCTGACCAACCAGAGTGTACACACGTTAAAGCAAAAACCCCCTCTGACGAGGGGGTATGCCGTGCCCGAGATGGGACTCGAACGGGATTCAGGGCCTTGGGAACACTGGGAAGTGGCGGAAACATAAGGAATCCGGGCCAGTCCGGGGGTTGTACGGGCCAGTCCGGGGTGGAAAGTGTGGACATTGTCCACACCACACCAGCCGCGATAACTGGGAACAAAATCCGTCCCGACAGGCTGTACAAGTGGAACCGCCCCATGCACGACACTGAGCAGTCGAAAGAACGACTCGGTGGGCGCTCCGCTCAAGCGCTCTGATTCCGCGAGAGGGGTAGATATGTCATGATCCCGAGTTCGGCGTTCCGCGCTCACCCGGCTCAATCGCCCAGGCCAGGCGGTGGAGAAACGTAGCTACATGCCCGCGCAACGCGGCCCACCGGAGTGAATGTGGCCTCTGGCGTTCGACTACGACAGGTGCGCCGGGCAGGGCGCTGTGCGCGGTTTCAAGAGCGCTTTGTGCAGCTTCCTGCCGCGCCAGGAGAAGTGCGAGTGGGTAATAGCTATTCATGAGTCCTCCAGGGTGCTCTGGGGTGGCCACCGGCCACAAGTTAGTTCGGCGGGGTAGATGTGTCGCAGAAGGCGAAGCTTCGGGAACGCCGGAGTATCGCGTGACTCGCCGATACTCCCGCAAAATGGTTCAGTCGATCTGCTGCCGCCCAAGCCGCGCATAGATCTCGGGCCGTTTGGACCTGAGGATGAGCGCGTAAGCGATTCCGCCGATGAAGAGTGCGAAGGTGAAGCTCATGAAAATGACAGTCATGACTGCCGAGCCACCTATGAGTTCCGGGTAGTTGGCAACAGCCAGATAGGTGATAATGCCCAGGAACGCCACGCTGACGAGCGGCGCAATGATGGTCTTCCAGACCGATTCTGGCGCGAAACTGCGTCGGCGAACGAAGTACACGAGCACTGCGAAACTGGTGATGAACATGAGCAGGAGGACGGCGAAAGTTCCACTCCCACTGGCGATGGGATACAAGGCGTCGGGTGCAACGCCCAGAAAAGTGAAGACGACGGTGGCAACTGCCCATATGAGGCCGATGGCCAGAGCGGAAACGTACGGGGATTTGTGGCGGGGATGCACCCGCCCAAGGATTGCTGGAAGCGCATGGTCAGCGGCGAGCGAGAAGCTGTATCTGGCAGCAATGTTTTGGATCGAGAGCATGCAAGCCAAAACTGAGGTGATGAGCAAGATCATGGCAACGTCCGCGAAGATCTTGCCCGCTAGAGCAGCGACTGCATCGCTGAAGAGGTTCACCGTGTTGGCTTCGGCCGCGGCTTGGACATTTTCAGGTCCAAGGAATGCGATGAAGGCCCAGGCCGCTACAGCGTAGAAGAATCCGATGCCCACAACGGCACTATATGTGGCCCTTGAAATGGTCTTGTCAGGATTCTTGACCTCGTCGCGGTAGATGACGGTGGCTTCGAATCCGAAGAAGTTACCTACGGCGAACAGGAGCGCTAAACCCAAGGTTGCGTCTGAAAATGAGGGAAGGGCAAACCCCACGGACGAGACGACCTCCAGTCCATCGGCTGAAAACGACGCGACGTCGAAGACGACAACAACTGCCACTTCGAGAAGCATCACTCCCGTCAGCAACTTTGCGGACAAGTCGATCTTGTTGTAGGCGAGAATTGTGGTGGCGGCAGTAATACCCAGCGCATACCAGTACCAAGGTATGTCCGGTCCGTTCAGCGTTTCGACCACAAAACCCTGCAGCGTTACACCGAAGAACGAGGGCGCAAAAAACCCGATGAAGATGTAACCGAAAAGGGCGAGAAAGGCTCCTCCGAGGCCGGCGGGTTTGCCCAGACCTGCAGTGACAAAGGAATAGAAGCCTCCGGGGCCTCGTACACTCTGGCTCATTTTGACGAAGCCGACCGAGAAGATCAGCAACATGAAAGTGACAAGAATGTAGATGGCAGGGGCTGTTTGTCCACTGAACATCAACAACACAGGCAGCGTTCCGGCAACGGTGGCCAGTGGCGAGGAGAACGCCAGTACGTTCATTACGAGTTCGCCCACGCCCATGTTGCCGTTGAGCCTGGTCTCTTGGGTTCGAACCGTCGTCCTTGGTGATTCCAGCGTTACGTTATTCATGTAATCCCTGTCACTAATATCTGAGTTTCGAATCACAGTATCGGCGCTCAGCGGAGCGACGTTGTGCCAGCTTGGGACAATGCCCTATCCGTGGAGCGCCTTTGAGTATCGATCTCAAGAATCGAAAGAGTTAGAGCTACGGCGCGATCCGACAGAGCCGCGAAATCCTGGTCATTGTCGCTCCTGTCGACCCATCGGCCGGCGCCGTCGAGGAGCGCGAGAATCACTCGGACGGTTTGCGCCCTGAAGCGATACCCCATCTCCCGGGCAGCAGCCGAAAACATATCCTCGTGCAGGCGCAGCCATTGGTTGGCCTCAGCACGGGCGTCGTCGCTCAAGAAGCGGGCCGCCCTGTCAGTGGCTATCAGCAGGTCCCAAAGATCGGCTTCCGGTCGCTGGAGCTGTTGTGCAAGATGGACGCGGACCAGCGCGGCCCAGTAATCCTCCGGCGTGTTTGTCGATTCGACAGCCTCAAGGAGATCTCTGGCGAATCCATGGGTGAACCAGCGGAGCGACTCGGCAACGATTTCGTCCTTGCCGCGAGGGAAGCTCGAGTACAAGCTGGGCGCTTTCATGTCGAGTTCGCGACCCATGGTCCTCATGCTCACGGCGTTGACGCCTTTGACGGCCGCCAAGTGCAGGAAAGCCAGGAGTATTCGCTGTCGGGTGGGCGTCTGGGTTGACCAGTCATGACCGGACAGGAACTTCCTGACTGCAGCATTTGCTTGCCCGCGGGGCGTAGGGTCCATATCATCCTCACAACGTTGTCCGGCTGGATCCAATGTAGCTAACTATCGTTAGGTAGGCACCTTTTGCCTAGTCTCAGCCACACTGAATCCCCCATCCGTATCTCCGCCGGAACGTCAAGAAAGGCGTCTCGGACCCTGCCCACCACAAGCTCATTTGTGTAGCCTCGGCGGCTCGTAACGGTCACTCCCTGCGCTGAAAGTGTGAGGGACCCTCTCGGCACTTCTCTTACAGACAAGTCCGGCTGGGCTCGGAGCCAGTCTTTCGACCACGGCACTTCGCAGAAGACGGAGGCACCTGGCCCAGCAAATGACCTGACAGTATGCCGGGAACGGCACATCCGTCGAATGAGGGTTCGCTCGGCAGAGTCGAGCAGCACAGAGGCCATGGATAAGTCCGGTCCGAACGAACCGCCGAACGTCACTGGCAAGATATGCGTTGACGGAGAAAAGTCCCCCTCCATGTACTTGACCTTGGAGGATGCGGCCAACAGAAGTGCCCGTAGCTCGTGCACCTCCAAGGCGCCGTCGTCGTAGGTCACGATGATTCCATCCCGTAGCCGTCGGCACCGTGTAATGCCTAACGGCTCGAAAGATTGCAAAGCTTCGATGAATGCGGTTGCGCGGGGACCCCGGAAGTCCGGCTGTGGGAGTTCAACCAACACCTTGCCAGGCTCACTGGCGAGGACGGCGGGGCCCGGAATGGACAAATCTGTCTCCTGCACAGGGGTAAAGCGGTCCGTAGCGCTTGAGCACAGTGCCAGGAACAATCGCTACGGACCGCGGCTTTAAAAGGGCTACGACCCGGGAGAAGGCCAGGGCGTGGCGTCGCCGATCTCTCGGCCTTCCGCCACGTCCTGTAGGAGACGATGTATAAGCCTGCCGGATCGCTTTGGCTGATAGTCGCTGCGTTCACCCAAATCGGCTTGGCCACAGTGGGCCGAAGATCGGAGCCACTCCACGTGCCGTCCTTGTGCGAGCTTCCTGTTCATCATCGGGATCAACCCTCAAACTAGTCGTGCTTATTGGTCTCTTCCAGAATCGGCCTTAAAGCACACAGTCGATCGTGTCAGTTTGAGACACTGCCCTGGATGGGGCCACTCACCGCGAACTGATGCTCGTGACAAAGATGAAGATCCCGGCCGCAGCCACCAGAAAGGCCGCGGCTCGTGGTGGAACGCTGGGGATGCCACGCATGCTTGCCGTGGTTCGTGGTTGTTGGGCCGAGTTCGCCATATGATCGCCGATCACCCGCAGTCCGGCAGCGATCAGGATCAGAAATATGCCGACGTACTCCATCTACTTTGACTCGGTGGGTTTGGGATCCAGCGCCACGGCCAGGTGTGCACTTGAACGCCCGGCATCAACCTGTGAGACCTGCATGGCACAACTAAATCCGTCGGTGAGAACAAGGGCATCAGCCTCGCCCTTCGCGAGGGCGGGTATGACAGAGTGCTCAGCAACGTTCATGGACATATCGAAATGCTCGGCCTCAAATCCGAAGTTTCCAGCCACGCCACAGCACGACGACGATTCCACTACTCGTGGAACTCCCCAGGCCTCAAGGACGCGTTTCTGGGCGCCCGAGCCGAACACGGCGTGCTCGTGGCAGTGAGTCTGCAGTACTGCTGTTTCCGGTGCAGGAGCCGTGGGCTTCCAGCCGCGTTTGATGGCCTCATCCACTGCTACAGAAAACGACCGTACCCTTGCCGCCACTCGGGCAGCGGCCGGCCCGCCTACCATTTTTGGACCTTCATCGCGGATAGCGGCCGCACAGCTGGGCTCGAGTACGACGATATCCCTGTCCGTGCCATCGTCGAGACTGCTGATCAACCGGGCCAGCCGCCGGCGGGCCCCATCACGTTGCCCTGTGGAGATCCAGGTCAAGCCGCAACAGGCGTCCGGTGTACACCCCACAGAGCTACCGGAGTCGCGAAGAACCCGGGCCGCTGCCGGAATGACCTCCGGCCTGAAAGCGCGGGTGAAGCTGTCGATAAACAGAAGGATGTCTGCGTTGTCCTCGAACCGGGCTTCCCGTACCCGGTTTCGGATCCGGCCGTTCGCCGCGAAAGCCGGCAACCGCCGTCGAGCACTAATGCCCAACCACTCCCCCACCGTCCTGAAGGGCCGGAAGGAGGTCCCCCAATTCGCCAGAGCCGCTACGCGGGTCAACCACGGGAGCCACCGAGGCAGCCACCCAATCGAATAGTGCGTGAAGGGTCGGATACGCCCGCGGTAATACTCATCCACGAGCTCCGACTTGGCCTCAGCGATGTCCACTCCCGTGGGACAGTCTGCGGAACATGCCTTGCAGGACAGGCAAAGATCCAGCGCTTCCCGGACTTCCGCGCTCTTCCAGCCGTCCTTACTGCTCCCTTGAACCCTGGTCAGCTCCTGCAACACCCGTGCGCGGCCACGAGTGGAGTCCTTCTCATCCTTGGTGGCGCGGTAGCTGGGACACATGAAACCCCCGGTGGTGGAGCGGCACCTACCCACGCCTATGCAGGCATGGGTGTTCCCCACGAACGGACTCACCACCGGAAGCAGCTCACGGTCAGAGGACGGCACGACGGCGGCAGTCGGCGACGTCGTCAGTTCACTGTGCGTGGGGCCGGCTTTGGCCACGCCTTCCAAGGCCAGCGAGGCAGTGAACGGAACGGGGTCCACGATGACCCCAGGGTTGAGAATCCCCGCCGGGTCCCACAGCTCTTTGAACGTTTTGAAGATGCCAATCATCTCCTTGGAATACATCACCGACAACAGTTCGCTTCTCGCCCGCCCGTCACCGTGTTCCCCTGACAGCGAGCCTCCATGGGCCACCACCAGCTGGGCAGCTTCACGGGTGAAATCAGTGAAATTGCGACGCCCGGCCTCACTGCGCAGATCATAATCCAAACGCATGTGGACACACCCCGCACCGAAGTGGCCGTACATGAATGCTGCGTAGCCGTACTTTTTCACCAAGGGAAGCAGGTCCGCCAAATAGTCAGCGAGTCGTTCGGGAGCAACGGCAGAATCTTCCCAACCGGGCCATGTTTGAATTCCGTCAATCCGTCGCGAGGAGAGCCCTGCCCCGTCTTCGCGGACCCGCCACATCGCGGCTCGCGCCAGGGGTTCTGTGACCACCGAGTAGTCGACAACACGGCCCTCGGCCCGAAGCTTCTCCACGAGGTCTTCACAGGAAGCGGCGGCCTGATGAAGGGTGTCATCTGAAAACTCGACCATAAGGAAGGCATTGCCGTCCGGCAGTGATTCCACGCTTGCCGGTCCCCGACGGTGACGCATGATGTCCACGATAGAAACGTCCAAACCCTCGATCGCGCTCGGTTTGGCGGACAATATGGTCATGACATCGCGGGCAGAATCAATGGTGTCGAGGTAGCCCAGACATAGCAGCGCGGTGGCGCGGGGCTTCGGCACCAGTTTCACCTTGGCACGCACAACAACAGCACAGGTCCCTTCGCTGCCCGCGAGCGCACTGGCAACATTGAAACCGTGTTCCGGCAACAGGTGTCCCACGTGGTAACCGGAGACCTGCCGCGGGATGGTCTGCAGCTCCACGCGGAGGGGCGACAAGTTCGCGGCAGCCAGCGACTTCGGGCCTTCGAACAACTCACGGGCCCGGGCAATGGAATGGATGTCGTTGTGGTAGACTGCGTGCAGGAAATCACGGCCGGCCCGAAGGTACGCGCCGTCTGCGGTCACCAACTCCAATTCCTGCACGTGATGGGTCATGCGACCGTAAGCTACAGAGTGGTTTCCGCAGGCGTCATTACCAATGGAACCACCGATCGTGGCCCGCGATAAGGACGAAGGGTCCGGGGCGAACGTCAGCACCCCAGAGGTGATGGTTTCAATCTGCGTACGCAACTCTCCCAGGACCACCCCCGCATCGGCCCATACAGTCCTCTGCCCGGCCTCAAGGGTTCCTACCGAGGTCATATGGCGGGAAAGATCGATCACCAAACCGTCGCCTATAGCGTTGCCTGCCATCGAGGTCCCGCCGCCGCGTGTGGTCGTCGGGACCTCCAGCGCCGAACAGACGCGCAAGACGGTGCGTACGTCCTCGATATTCCCAGGAAAGGCGACAGCGGCCGGGCGCACGCGGTAGTTGGATGCGTCGTAGGAGTACTCGGATCGTCTTCGCTGGGAGTCGTCCACCTCAATCCCGTGATGCTCCAGTCTGGCGAGTAGCTGACTGATGTTCGCGTCGCGATCGTCACCATGGGGCATGGTCGCATTCTCCATTCGTAGTGGTCCGCCTGAAGTGTAGGCAGCCGCGGCATGTGCGGAGGTGTGCCAAAACGGAACGGGCACGGCGGAGAAAACCGCCGTGCCCGTTTGATTGATGGATTGTCCTACTTCAAGAACTCAGAGAGGTTGTCCTTGGTAATGAGGGTGAAGGGCAGGGTGTAGCGATTCTCGACATTCCCGCCGTTGAGGAAGTCAGTAACCACTTCAACTGCTTTAACACCCTGTCCAGCGGAGTCCTGCCGGACTGTAGCCGACATTGTCCCGGCTTTGATGTCCTGCATGGCTGGTTCGGTACCATCGACGCCGACTACTGCCTTGAACTCCGCCGTCCGTCCAGCGTCAGCAATGGCAGAGGCTGCACCAATGGCCATCTCGTCATTGTTTGCCACGACCGCATCAATCTGGCCGGCGCCAAAGCGCTGAAGGGTATCCTCCATGTTGCGCTTGGCATCGTCACGGCTTCCCTTGGCTTGGAATTCCGCCACGATCTTGAAGTTCTTGTTGATCTTGCTGTCGAAGCCGTTCTTTCGGCGATCCGTCCAAGAGGCTCCGTAGACACCGGCGGCGAACACGATGTTGCCACCTTCCGGCAGCGCCTTGTTCAAATAATCTGCCTGCATTTCACCGGCCACTGTGTCATCGACGCCGATGTAGCTCTTGTACCCAACGTCTGAGCCTTCGGCGAACTCGGTGGACAGGATAAACAGCGGGATGTTGGCGGCGATAACGCGCTTTGCGGCGTTCTGGCTGGCGTCACCATCCAACGGTTGCATAATTACGGCATCAACCTGGCGGGTGAGGAGGTCCTCAACTTGGTTCAGTTCACTGCCTACGTCCTTCTTGGAGTCGGTGATGTTGAGCTTGACACCCTTTTCATCAGCCGTCTTTTTCATGGCGTCCGTCATGTGGGCCAGATCCGGGTCTTGGAGGTCAAGAACCACAACGCCAATGTTGTAGGTCTTGCCTGTCCCGCCACTGCTGGTTGCGTTGCTGCTGCCGGCACAGCCGGTCAGCGTAAGCGCACCTGCTGCCATCATTGCGAACGCCGCTGCGATACTCCGTCGCATTCCCATGGTGTGTTCCTTTCGGTGGTTTTCTGTCTGTGCTGAGGGAGATTTTTTTGTTGCTTGGTGCGGGTGTTGCGGTCAGTCCGACTTCCAACGGTTCAACAGCACGGCGAGCACCAGGATGATGCCCTGGACGCCTTGCTGGAAGTACGACGAGACCCCCATCAGGTTCATGCCATTCATCACCACACCCAGCAGGAGAACGCCGATGACCGTTCCGCGGATGGTGCCGACGCCACCGAAGAGACTCGTTCCTCCAATGACGACGGCGGCAATCACCTGGAGTTCATAGCCAGTGCCGGCCACCGGGGCCGCGCCATCCAAACGCGCAGTGAGGACCAAACCACCCAGCGCGGCTGTCACACCACCAATGAGGTACACGGTGAACAGCACACGGCCGGTGGAGATGCCAACCTTCTTGGCAGACTCTTCATTGCCACCCACGGCATAAACGTGCGAACCGAATTTTGTCCGGCTGAGCACAAACTCGCAGATTATGGCCGCGATCAAGAAGATGATGACCGGGACGGGAACCGGGCCTATGAAGCCCGAGCCGAGCCATTCAGCAGGTCCACTGAGTCCGGAAACAACCTGGCCGTCCGTCATGACCAGGACTGCCGTGCGGGCAATGGCCATGGTTGCCAGTGTTGCCAGGAACGGCAGGATGGCTCCCCAGACCACTAAGGCTGCACTCAGGAATCCAACCAGCAGGCCTACCGCAAGACCGGCAACCAACGGCAACCAAAAGGCTCCACCGCTTGCCGGGGCCAGCAAGGCGAAGGTCATACCCGCCAAACCCACAATCGAACCAACAGAAAGGTCGATGCCGGCGGTAATCATGATGAAGGTCATCCCGAGGGCGATCAGTCCGATGATGGACGACTGTCTAACCACATTGACGATGTTGTTGAGGGTCAGGAAGTTGGGGGCTACGGCGGCAAGAAAGACGAGGATGACCACAAAAAGTATGATGATCCCGTAATCACCGATGAAGCGCTTGACCTTGGTAGCTGTCATACCTTCTTTAAGGTCCGCAGGGCCCAGCTTTGTTTTGACGCGTTCCATTGTGAGACTCATGAGTGACTCCCGTTCGTAGTGGCTGGAGTTGCCATCACATCGACGACTTCCATCGATGAGGTGCTCCCGATTTTGCGGCGCTTTTCGGGGATGCCGGCACCGTCGTCGATGTAGTCATCCAAGGTGCCGTGGGAGATCAAGTGGGCCACCTGGGCTTCTGAAACATCCCCGACGCGGAACCGCCCCACCACTTGGCCCTGGCGCATGACCGCAAAGCGGTCAGCCACGGCGAAGGCCTCGTCCAATCGGTGTGTGATGATGATGACGGCAATGCCCAGATCCTTGAGGCGTTGAGTCACCTCAATGAGCTTGTCCACCTTGGCCACCGACAAGTTCGCTGTCGGCTCGTCCATGATGATGAGTCGGGCGTCAAATGCCAGCGCTCTGCCTATGGCGACGGCTTGACGTTGACCACCGGATAACCGCTTGACCTTGAGCCGAGGATTGATGGGTATGTCCAGGCGTTCAAGCACCCGTTTGGTTTCAAGCTCCATCTTTTTGCGGTCGATAATCCGCAACAAGGGGCCAAGGACATTCTTTTGCGGCTCCCGCCCCAGGAAGATATTGGAGCGAACATCCAGGTTGTCTGCCAGGGCAAAGTCCTGGTAAACCATCTCCACCCCTTGGTCGCGGGAGGCGGATGGCGTGGGGAACTCCGTGGTCTTTCCGTCAAGCTCAATGGAACCCTGATCGGGTTGATACACGCCAGTGAGTACTTTCATCAGCGTGGACTTGCCGGCGGCATTATCGCCAAGCAGAGCAAAGGTTTCGCCGGGTTGGACATCGATGCTGACGCCGCGTAATGCGGACACCGCCCCGAATGTTTTGTGTATGTCGTTGAGGGCGACCAGTGGAGGGGTCGCCGGTGGTACGTCGGTCATCTCATCCTCGTTCGATAGGGCCATGTAAATGAACCGGTGAAACACCTTTGGTGGCGGCTGATCAATCAACATTGTTTGACCCTGCTGGCTCCGGGTAGTTGCAAATACATCCCGAAGCTGCGTGACCTTCACCACACTGTTTCACTTACCTGAACTCTGACGGATCCCCGAATTCAGCATGTGTACCACTTTGGAACACCGATTGTGAATCGTTTCAAAAAGAATGGAAAAAGCCTGCTCTGGGCCGTAAATATCGTTGCGAAACGCCAACGGCCCAGGCAGGCGACCTCTAGGTGTTAGTTGAGGTTCACTGCCACGGCAACACCGGTCCGGGCTGACTCTTCCGCGGCATCGGCAAGGATGAGAGCAGCCCTGCCGTCCTCAAATCCCGGGCTTCTCGATGGCAGGCCACGGACGGCGCGGAGGAATTCGGCAACTTCCAGCCGGTAGGCCTCCGCATATCGCTCCAAGAAGAAGTCTTGGTAGGGGCCCGCGGATTCGACGGACCGGCTTCCCCAGTACCGCACGAGGCTGTCGCTTTTGTTGCCCACGTGCAGGAGCCCTGTTGCTCCGAAAGCCTCAATTCGCTGGTCGTAACCGTACGCCGAGTGACGCGAGTTCAGGACTGTTACGAGTTCGTCCTTGGAACCCCGGAGGGTGACTACGGTGGAGTCGAAGTCGTTTGCCTCACGGATGCCATCGCTGAAAACGTTCGCACCCCTCGCGGACACCTCAACGATGTCAGGGATGAAGTAGCGCGCCATATCCAGGTCATGGATGGTCATGTCCCGGAAGATTCCTCCCGATTGAGGCAAATAGGCAGCCGGTGGTTCCGCTGGATCCCTACTGGTAATGACCAGCTGCTCCAATGCCCCAATTTCATTGGCGCCCACCCGTCTCCTGAGCTCCACAAAGTGCCTGTCAAAGCGCTTATTGAAGCCCAAGGCAATGGGCACGCCCGCCGACGCTGCTTTTGCACGCAGGGCATCCACACGGCCTATGTCCAGATCTATCGGCTTCTCGCAGAGCACCGGGATGTTGGCGTCTACCGCCATCTCCAGAAGGTCGAGGTGGGTCTTCGTGGGCGAGGCTACGATGACAGCGTCAACCTCCCCTGACGCGAAGACCTCGTGAGGGTCATCGCTGACGCGCCCCCCGAACTCCGCGGCTGTTTGCTTGGCACCCTCGACGAAAGGGTCACAGACCCAGGACAAGGTGGCTTCATCCAAGGTGGCCACACTCATGGCATGGACTTGGCCTATTCTTCCCGTGCCGAAGAGGCCAACTCTGATTTGTTGCGTCATTGCAAAACTCCAGACAGTTGAAGATCAGGTGAGATTGGTTTTTAGTCGACTCTTTGCCGGCCCAGTCGCCGGTACACATCAGGGCGTTGTGACCGCAGGTAGTACGCGTACCCGATCCCGCCGAAGAACAAGGCGAAAGTGAAAGTCATGAAGATCGCCGTCATCACGGCCGATCCCCCGATGAGCTCGGGGTAGTTAGTGATCGCAAGGTAGGTGATCACGCCAAGGAAGATGACGCTGATGATCGGTGCGACAATCGTTTTCCACACCGACTCAGGGGCGATGCGGCGCCGCCGTACAAAGTACACAAGGACAGCAAAGCTCGTGATGAACATCAACAGGAGAACAGCAAAGGTTCCGCTGCCGCTTGCGATGGGATACAGCAGCTCCGGGGCAACGCCCACCAAGGTGAAGACCACCGTGGCCAGGGCCCACACCAGGCCCACTGCCAGGGCTGACACGTAAGGTGACTTGTGCCGGGGATGGACCCGGCTCAGCACGGACGGTAGCGCCCCATCGGCTGCCAGCGAGAAGCTGTACCTCGCGGCAATATTTTGGATGGAGAGCATCGAAGCCAGGATCGAGGTGATCAGCAATACCACCGCCACATCCGCAAAGATCTTGCCGACCAGAGCAGTGGCGCCGTCGTTGAAGAGGTTAACTGTATTAGCGGCGGCCTCGTCCTGAACTTTGTCTGCTCCAATGAAGGTCGTGTAAGCCCAGGCGGCGACAGCATAGAACAGACCGATTCCTACTACCGCAATGTAGGTGGCCCTGGGAATGGTGCGGTCCGGGTTCTTGACTTCATCCCTGTAAATGACCGTCGCTTCAAACCCGAAGAAGTTTCCGACGGCGAACAGCAGTGCCAAACCCAGACCGGCATCTGTTATCCACGGCATGGAGAAGCCGATTCCCTGGACAACTTCGCCTGAACCCGCCGCAAAGGCTGCGATGTCAAAGACGATAACTACTGCCGATTCCAGCAGCATGACCACCGTCAAGACCTTGGCGGAGAGATCAATGCGGTTGTAGGCGAGCAGTGTGGTGACGGCAATGATGCCCAGACCGTACCAGTACCACGGGATGTCAGGACCATTGAGCGTATTGACCACAAAGCTCTGAAGTGTCAGGGCGAAGAGGGACGGAGCGAAGAACCCAATAAACACATATCCGAAGAGGGCAAGCAACGCTCCTCCAAGGCCGGCGGGTTTGCCCAGGCCTGCCGTGACGAAGGAGTAGAAACCTCCCGGCGCCTCCACGCTGCGGCTCATCTTCACAAAACCCACGGAGAAAATCAGGAGCATCAGTGTTACCAGAAGGTAGATGCCCGGAGCAGTGTGCCCACTGAAGAGGAGCATCACGGGCAGGGTGCCCGCGACTGTCGTCAGCGGGGAGGAGAAAGCGAGCACGTTCATCACGAGCTCACCTACGCCCATATTGCCGCTGAGCTTATGGTCCTGGGTCTGGGTCGGCGTTTTCGTCGTACCTCTTGTTGTGCTAGACATGTAATCCTCGTCACGAAAGTTTGAATGCTGAATCACACTATCGACGGGGATGGTGGGAGCACTGTACCAGCTTGGGACACGGGATCACATGGGGTATTCCACGCGGTTTTAAAGCGCCGAATACCCCATGGGATTGGCCCCAGCAGGGTGTCTCAGACCCCGGCCGCCGGGCTGACCGTGCCGAGTTTCTTCAGGTCCACTACGTCGTTCAGCGGCTCGTGGGCTTTCCAGAGGCTCAGGTTCCGGGCGAAGCAGTCCACTACCCTTCCCCGCCAACCGATGAGATCGCCGGATGCATGCGGTGAGACCAGGATGTCGCGTCGACCCCACAACGGATTGCCGGCATCCAACGGCTCATACTCGAAGACGTCCAGCGCGGCTGCACCGAGGTGTCCGGCATCAAGGGAGTCCAGGAGGTCCTGCTCCACGACCACCGCTCCACGGCCCACGTTGACCAGTCTCGCCCCGGGCTTCATGGTGCGGAACATTGCAGAGTTGAACAATCCCCGGGTCTCCTCTGTGAGCGGCAGTGTCAGCACGACATCATCGGCTTGGCTCAACAGCTCCTCAAGGCCATCAAAGCCGGATATGGTGCCCAGCTGGGGATCGTTCCTGCCTGACCGGCCCACGACCGTCACGTCCATGCCAGCTGCCCTGAGCAGAAGGACCGTCTCGCGGCCTACAGGCCCCGGACCCACCACAAGCACTTTCCGACCCAGCAGGGGCTCGGTCTCACGATGCTGCCATGTTCTGGCCTGTTGCAATTCAATGGTGCGCCGGAGGTCCTTGGTGAACATCAACAAGACGCCCAGAACCCACTCGGCAATGGGACGCTCACAGACGCCCCGGGAGTTGCTCACAACGATGTCACTATTGATGATGTCGTCCGTCATGAGACTATCGACGCCGATGCTCGAGGTATGGATCCACCGCAACTCCCCCGGCCCTACTTCGCGCAGGAGTTTGGTCCTGAAGTCGTTCAAAAACAGGATTTCCGCACCCGGTTGCGCTTTACGGTACTCATCCGCGGTGCGGACCACAACGATATCGGCGTCGGCCTTCAGCCGTTCCAGTGGAGGGAGCGGGCGACCTTCCTGAACAATGGCTATTACTTTTGGTTGTGACACATTTTCCTTCCCGGGGTGTCCCTGTGGGGAACCCATCTTCAGATTGGACCCGTTGCCGGCTACCAGCCGCCCTGCCAACCGCTCATCAGGCCGTACGGCAGTCGCTGTGGTTCCTCGTCAGGCAGGCCCTTGAGGAAGTCGAAGTCGCACCCTTCGTGGGCCTGGTTCACGTGGTCGATGAAGAGCCGACCATAGCCGCGACGATATTTCGGTTCCGGAAGTTTGAGTTCGGCCAAGCGGTTATCGATTTCTTCTGCCGGGATGTCCAAGTCGAGGCGCTGGTTCTCGACGTCGAGCACGATTGGATCACCATCGCGGACAATCGCCAGCGGGCCGCCCACGGCAGCCTCTGGGGAAACATGCAGGACTGTAGTGCCGAAGGCCGTGCCACTCATCCGGGCATCTGAGATCCGGACGATGTCCCGGATACCGCGGCGCAGAAGTCTCTCCGGGATCGGCAGCATGCCCCACTCGGGCATACCGGGAGCCCCAACCGGCCCGCTGTTGCGCAGGACCAAGACTGAGTCCTCGGAGATGTCCAGATCGGGGTCATCAATCCTGCGTCCCAGATCGTAGATGTCTTCGAACACCACTGCGGAACCCTTGTGCTGCAGCAGGTCCTTGGAAGCGGCGCTCCTCTTGATGACAGCGCCGTTGGGCGCCAGGGAGCCACGCACGACGGCGATGCCTCCGGAGGCATCGAAAGGCGCCTCCAGCGTACTGACCACCACGCCGTCAGGTTCGGGAGCACTAAGGTAGCCCTTCTCAAGGGACTCGCCTGTGACGGTTATTGCGTCCTTATTTAGCAGTGGCGTCAGCTCCTTGAGAACGGTGGAGATTCCGCCAACCTGGAAGAGTTGCTGGACCAGGTACTCGCCGGATGGACGTACGTTGACAATTCGGGGCGTCCGTTGGGAAATCTCATGGAATCGGTCCAAGGGCAGCTCGTAGCCGACACGCCGTGCTAGAGCCAGCAGGTGGACCACTGCGTTGGTGGACCCTCCCACAGCCATCAGGAGTGTGATGGCGTTATCGAAGGCCTCCTTTGTCAAGATTTCGCTGGGCTTCGGCCCCTGTGACAGCGCCATCTCCACCGCGCGGCGTCCCGTTGCTTCCGCTGCCTGGGCACGGCGCGCGTCTACCGCGGGGATCGACGCGGTACCCGGCAAACACATGCCAAGTGCTTCAACCAGCGAGGTCATGGTTGAGGCCGTACCCATCTCACTGCAGTGCCCGGCAGAGGGCTTCGCGGCCGACTCAAGCTCGTCGAAGTCCGCCTCGGTAATCTTTCCTGCGCGCAGTTCATCTGCGTACTTCCACGTGTCTGTACCGACACCGAGCTGTTTCCCGCGGAAGTGTGCGGGCTCCTGGGGTCCGCCGGTCAGCATGATCGTGGGAACATCGGCACTTGCTGCTCCCATAAGCTGTGCCGGGACAGTCTTGTCACAGCCACCCAGGAGTACGATCGCGTCCAAAGGGTATGCCCGGATGGACTCTTCGACGTCCATGGCCATCAGGTTGCGGAACTGCATGGCCGAGGGCTTCATCAGGCTTTCGCCCAAGGAAATTGTGGGGAACTCCAGCGGCAGGCCGCCGGCCATCAAGACACCGCGCTTGACCGCATCAGCCAGGAGCTTGAAGTGGATGTTGCAGTTGACCAGTTCCGACCAGGAATTGGCGATGCCAATGACCGGCTTGTCCTTGAGCGCAAAGCGTGAGAATCCCTCAGCTTGGATCGCCGTGCGGTGAACAAATCCGGTGAGATCATGCGGCGCGAACCATCGTGCGCTGCGGAGGTCCTTGTAGTTTGACTCTTCCATTTCCTTCAAAGCTCCTTGGGCTTGTTCAGTTGACAGGTAATTGGTGGCGTTCCTACGCAGCTGTTGTGCCGCCGTCGAACGCCATGCTGGTTCCGGTGGCAAAGGTCCCCTCGACCGCCAGGAAATAAATAGCGGCTGCCACCTCCTCTGGATCAGCGAGGCGGTTCAGCGGCACGGTGCCTTCTTTCGACGTGAGGGCCGCCAAAGGATCCGGTGCCGCCGACAATCCGGCGCGCACCATGGGCGTATCTATCGGACCTGGGCAGACGGCGTTGACCCTGACGGAGGGCGCAAGTTCCAGGGCCAGCGCTTTGGTGAGTCCCACGACACCGGCTTTGGCTGCGCAGTAGTGGACGAGTCCTGCAGCGCCAACAGAGGCCAGGTCGGAAGCGACATTGACGATCGCACCCCGGCCGGCCCGCCGCATATGGAGTGCAGCCTCGCGTGCCACATAAAAGGTGCCGGACAAGTTGGTCTGCAGCACCTCATGCCAGTGGTCATCGGTGAGGTTTTCCAAGGCAACATGTCCTGCTACACCTGCGGCGTTGACCGCCACGTCCAAACCACCCATGACGTGGATCGCACTCCTCACAGCGTTCCTGACGGCCCCGGCATCGGAGACGTCGGCAACCAGAGTGTGGGCATCGGTGCCGATGTCCGCGGCCACCCGCTGCAGTTCTTCAGGCCGGCGGCCCAACAACGCCACACGGGCGCCACGGCTTGCGAACAACTTGGCCGTGGCTTCCCCGACACCTGACGAAGCTCCAGTAACGAGCACGCGCAGGGGGCCGGTTCGTAGTGGTTGGTTGCGGTCCATCATCGTCGACGGGCTCCTCTTGCTAGGTGGTGTCGGGCTGGTTCCTTCAACTAAAACAGCGCTATCCCGGCGCCATGTGTCTCACATTGAGACACAGCACACACCCGCAACATTCCTAGGCTGATCAGTAGATGCCGCCGTCATTCTGCGGCACAGCACCGCCTGAGAGCGGTAAAGACTAAGGAGTCCTCTTGGAACAGCAGAACCGCATTGGGGTTGGCCTGATTTCGGTCGGATGGATGGGCAGGTTGCACTCCCGCGCTTACCTGGCCACCAAGCAGTTCTTCCCGGAACTGCCACGGCACCCGGAGCTTGTGATCGCCGCGGATCCCGACGACGCCGGCCGCCATCATGCCGAGGATGCCCTCGGGTATAAGGAGACCGCCACTGACTACCGCAAGGTACTGGAGAACCCGGATGTGGATGTGGTCTCCATATGCTCCCCGAACTTCCTCCACCATGAAATAGCCCTTGCCACCATCGAGGCCGGCAAGCACTTCTGGATCGAGAAGCCTATGGGACGGAGCGCCCAGGAGTCCCGCGAGATCGCGCAGGGGGCCGAGGCTGCGGGGCTGATCACCTCGGTGGGCTTTAACTATCGGCACGCCCCGGCTGTGGCGGAGGCCCGCAGGCTGATTCGCTCCGGCACTCTGGGCCGCATCACCAACGTGCAGATCCGTTTGCTCACCGGCTACGCCTCGGATCCAAGCCAGGTGTTTACTTGGCGTTACGAGCAGGCCCGGGCAGGTTCGGGAGTCCTGGGTGACGTCTTGAGCCACGGGTTCGACCTCGCCCAGTTCTTGGTAGGACGCATCACCTCTCTGAATGCTGTGACGGAGACGTTCATCAAGGACCGGCCTCTTCCGGCGGGAAACTCCTCGAATTCCTTTGACATGGGCCAGGCGTCCGAAGTCACCCGGGAGGTGGAAAACGAGGACTACACGGCAATGCTCGCCCGGTTCGAAGGCGGCGCGATCGGCATGTTCGAGTCCACCCGGGTAGCTATTGGACCCCACGCGGAATACATCATCGAGGTCTACGGCACCGAGGGCTCACTCCGCTGGAACTTCGAACGGATGAACCAGCTGGAAGTTGCCACGGACCGCAGCGGCTACCGAACCATCATGACGCCGCCGTCCTACGGCGAGTTCGGACGCTTCCAGCCGGGTCCGGGTCCGGGCATAGGTTTTAACGATCTCAAGACCATAGAGGCTGCCCTGTTCCTGCGCTCAGTGGCCGAAGGTCAACAGCTGGGTCCGTCTGCTGCTGACGGCTGGTCTGCCTCGGAACTGGTGGATGCATCGCTGCGCAGCGCCGGTTCCGGGAACTGGGTTGAGATCCCGGAAGTCTCCGGACACACCACCTACCAGGCCTGAACCGCCACCATCACCCCACTCACAAAAGAGGAGGCCGGATCACGACGATCCGGCCTCCTTCTTAGGTTTGCTGACTACTTGGCGAAGCGGAACAGCTTCTTGTTCGCGAACTCCAGCATTCCTACCTTGCCGAGTTCCCGTCCATACCCGGACTTCTTGACGCCGCCGAACGGTACATCCGCACCGCTGAGGTCATAGGCGCCTACGAAGACCATGCCGACGTCGAGCTGGTTGCCGACGCGCTCGGCGCGCTCAACGTCGTCGCAAATCACCACGGAACCCAGGCCGTACGGCGAAGAGTTGGCCAGCTTGATCGCCTCAGCGTCACTGCCGACCTTGTAGAGCTGCGCAACAGGGCCAAAAAGCTCCTCGCTGTAAACGTCCATGGACGGGGTGATGTTGGTGATAACCGTCGGCGTGAAGACGTTGCCCTCGGGCTCATTGTTGCCCACCAGGATCTCGGCCCCCTGGTCCAAGGCACCCTGCACCTGCGAGGCCAGGAATTTGGTGGCGGAAGCCGAAGACATCGGCCCGAAATCACCGTTCTCGTAGGACTGGCCGGCGATGGCCGCCTTGAACTTCTCCGAGAACTCATCGAAGTACTTGTCCATCACGACGATCCTCTTGGAACCGTTGCAGGATTGGCCTGTATTGCCCATGCGGCCCATGACGGCCTTCTTCACTGCAAGGTCCACGTCATCCGTATCGAGCACCAGGAAGACGTCGGCCCCACCGAGCTCCAGCACGCACTTCTTCAAGGCGCGTCCGGCCTGCTCGGCAACGATCGCACCCACCTGCTCTGAGCCCGTGAGTGAGACGCCCTGTGTACGATCGTCGGCAATGATGGTGGAGATCTGCTGGTGCGTGGCGAACAGGTTGACGTAGGCGCCCTCCGGGAAGCCTGCGTCGCGGAAGAGTTCCTCCAACGCCAACGCCGATTCCGGGCACTGGCTGGCGTGGCGGACGATCACTGTGTTGCCCAAAATGATATTCGGAATGGCAAACCGTGCCACCTGGTAGTAGGGGTAGTTCCACGGCATGATGCCCAGGATCACGCCGAGGCCCTGGTACCGGAAGAAGCTCCGGAGCCCGTCTGCTACTTCGAGTTGCTCATCGGCCAGCCATTCCTCGGCGTGCTCCGCGAAAGCGGCCGCAATGGAACCGGAGAACTCAGCTTCGCCCACTGCCTGCTGCAGCGGCTTGCCCATCTCCCGATTGATGATGGCGGCCAGCTTGTCCTTACGCTCGACAAACAGGTCCGCAAGACGCTTGGCCAAGGCCGCCCGTTCGGCCACCGTGGTGGTACGGGACCACTCCTGGTAGGTCCTCTGTGCTGCGCTGAGCCCGGCTTCCACCTCGGCATCAGTGGCTGCGGGGTATTCGGCGTGGATGGTTCCGGTAGCCGGATCAGTAACGGCAAATGCGCTCATGATGAATGCTCCTTTGTTGCGAAAATTGGAAAGAACGGGCAAGCCCGTAAGACGACGGGCGGGACCGCTGCGTAGCGGTCCCGCCCGGTGCGCTCAGCGCGTTTCAGGTGCGGTGGTGGCAGCGTAGAAGCGCTGGCGCTCACGGCCCTTGAGATGCTTGGCGATGCCCTCGAGCGTTGCGGGTCGCTCCGAAGTCATCGGAGCTCCAACGTCCCAGAAGGCGCCATTGCCGGAAAGGTAGCGCCAGGGCTCAACTCGGGCCACGATCACGGCGGGGCCTTCGGCTTCCTGCGCCTCGGTGAGGGCGGCCGAGAACTCCTCGATGGTCGTCGTGGACCAGGCAGCACAGCCCATGCTGGCTGCGTTGGCTGCGATGTCGAAGTCGAGGATCGACCCGTCCAGTCGACCTGACTCTTTGCTGCGTTCCCGGTACTGTGTGCCGAATTCGCGGCCAGGACCACCCTTGGCAACTTGGAGGGGCCAGATGCACTGGTGTCCGCGGTTGTCGATAACGATAGTGATGATCTTCTTGCGTTCCTGGACTGCCGTGACCAGTTCGGTGGGCTGCATGAAGTAGGTACCGTCACCGATCAGGACATATACCTCGCCCGGCGCATCGGGACGAGCCAAACGGTAGCCGAGGCCCGCCGGGATCTCATGGCCCATGCAGGAGTTGGCGTATTCAAAGTGAATTTCGGTGCCGTTGGAGGGATCCCACGCCTTATGGATGCCTTCAACCACGCCGCCGGAGCCCAAAATCAGGGCGTCGTCACTTGTGGTGCGCTTATTGAGTACGTCGATCACCTGGGCCTGGCTCATCAGTTCGCCGGCGAAATCCTGAAGGTCGTGCTTGCGCACCTCCATCGTGGCCTTGCGGGCATCTGCGATGTCGCTGCGGAACTCGTCCGACGTCGAGTACCCAACGGCCGCCAGACGCTCCCGCAGAGCAGCCAGCGACAGCCTTGCATCGCCGATGACCGGGAATGAGCCCATCTTGTGGGCATCGAAGGAGCCCACATTGAGGTTGACGAACTTAACATCCGGGTTCTGGAACAGCGAATGCGAGGCCGTGATGAAGTCTTGGAGACGCGAGCCGACAGTGATGACCACATCTGCGCCGTCCGCGATCTCGTTGGCGCCAACGGTTCCGGTCACACCCAGAGCACCGAGGTTGAGGTCGGTGATGGGTCCGCTGCCCTTGCCCGCGTAGGTCTCTGACACCGGGATGCCGAACTCCGCGCTGAAGCGTGCCAGTTCCTCCTGTGCCTTGGAGTAGCGGACACCGCCACCGGAGATCAGCAGCGGACGCTTGGCGTTGCGGATGATTTCGGCGGCGTCGCGCAGCTCGTCCTCAACTGCCGGGCGACGGCGAATGTGCCATACGCGCGGCGTGAAGAAGGATTCCGGGAAGTCGAACTCCGCGCCCTGAATGTCTTGGGGCAGGCAAACAACCACGGCCCCGGTTTCGACGGGATCGGTGAGTACCCGCATGGCTTCAGGGAGTGTGGACAGCAACTGTGCCGGGTGGGTGATCCGATCAAAGTAGCGGCTGACCGGGCGGAAACAATCGTTGGCCGACACATCACGTTCCACCGGGTGCTCGATCTGCTGGAGCACCGGGTCACCGAAACGGTTGTTGATGATGTCCGCGGGGAAAAGAAGCACCGGGAGGCGGTTGGTGGTTGCTGTGGCGGCGCCGGATACCATGTTGGTCGATCCCGGGCCGGCTGAGGCCGTGCACGCAAGTGTTGCGGCGCGGTTGGAAGCCTTTGCAAACCCGATGGCCGCATGGACCATGGACTGCTCGTTTTTGCCCTGATAGTGCGGGAAGTCCACACCATATTCGTCGATTCCCTGCGCCAAGCCAACGGAGTTGCCGTGGCCAAAGATGCCGTACATTCCGGGAACGAGGCGCCTGCGTTCACCGTCTAATTCGCTGTACTGGACCTGAAGGTATTCAACGATTGCTTGTGCGACTGTGCGGCGGCGGACGGCCTTTTTGTCGCCTGCGGTGTTGACCACGGTGCCGATGTCAGCAGCGGCTGTGCTAGTCATGCGATCTCCTAAATTCGAAGGTGCGTCGGCATTTTCCACACCGATTCGCCCGAACTTCAGGTTTTCACCGCGCGAAGGCGCCGGTGTGTCCCAGTTTGATACGCGGCCCGGCCATGGAAGACAAACAGCAGCCGACGGCGGAACTTGAGTCCCGCCGTCGGCTGCTGTTCTGGCTGTTGTCCTTTTAGTCGAAACGGTAAGGTTCCTGGGGCCCGACGGAGGGCAGCGGGCGCGGCCGTTCGCAGGTGCTTTCAATCCGGATGTGTCGGCCTTGCTCCGAGGATGCTTCGAAAGCAAGCAGAACCTCCAGTACGTGATAGGCGAAGTCGCCGCCGGTCCGGGGTTCCACGCCGTTGCGGATGGCGTAACCGAATTCGGCAAGGCCGATGCCACGGTAGGCGTCGTCCCGGTGGGTGATGGGCGTTTCGCGCCAATCTCCGCCACCGGGAGGTGTCATGTCCAACGCAAGGTCGCCAGGCTCGCCGCGGCGCAGCACGGGAGCGCCGGAGAAGTGGTCCGGGTTCGGAGCGGCCAGCGAACCGCCCGTGCCGTAGATTTCCAGGTGCGGCAGGTTGTGGTTCCAGATGTCCCAGCTGACGATCACCGTAGCTGTAGCGCCAGACTCGAAGTCGAGGGCGCCCGTGACGTGCGTGGGGGTCTGGATCTGGATGACTTCGCCCTCTTTGCCCGGGCGGGGACGGGTCTCGGAGGAACGCGGCGTTGTCGCGGATACCCGCTTCACCGGGCCGAAGAAGTTCACCAGATTGGTGATCAGGTACGGGCCGATGTCCAGCATTGGGCCAGCCCCGGGGCTGTAGAAGGGGTCCACGTTCGGGTGCCAGTGCTCATAGCCCCGGCACGCGAACGATGCGAAGGCCGCCACCGGCTCGCCGATCCAGCCGTCGTCGATGAGTTTGCGGCTGGTCTGCATGCCGGAACCCAGGAACGTGGTGGGCGCGGAGCCGACTTTGACGCCGGCTGCCCTTGCTGCGTCCAGGATCTGCTTGGCTTCCTCAAGGGAGGTTGCGAAGGGCTTCTCCGAAAGGACATGTTTGCCGGCCGCGATCGCCTGGAGGGTGACCGGCGCATGGAGCTTGGGCGGCGTGAGGTTGAGGACCAACTCCACGTCTTCATCTGCGAGCAACTCGTCCGGAGTGAGGGCCTTGGGAACGTCGTACTCGGCAGCACGCTTCCGCACTGCCTCGGGGTTCACATCCGCGAGCGCAACGATGTTGACGTCGGGGTGGACGCCGATCTTGTCCAGGTATTGGTTAAGGACATTTCCGACGCCGATGATGCCGACTCGAATGGGTTCCATGTGAATCTCCGTAAATGTTTGTTGGAACATCCCGAGGCGAGGAATATACCCCGCCTCGGGATGGGTTGCGATAGCTGTCGGCTAGCCGGCCAGGCGTTCCTGGCGGGCCTTCGCCGTGGCTGCCTCGTCAACTGCGCCGTCGGTGATAACGACGCCGTAATCGGCAGCTGCGGCCTCGGCAGTGACGCGTGATTCCCGGTAGTCGTCGAGGACTGCCAGGACGTCACGCTCCAGCGGATCGCCGTAGCCGCCACCGCCGGGGGTGATGGATACGACCTTCTCGCCCGACTGCAGGTCGTAGCGGCCTACTACCGGTATCTCGCGCCGTTCGCCGGTCTTGAGGTCCTCTACCCAGGCGGACGGTTCTGCCCCGTCGTGGCCGCCACGGACACCCTTGGGCGGGTTGATCTTGCCTTCGATGCCGTAGGTGAGGGTGACGCTCTCCCCACGGGGTTCCATGGTGACCCGGGTTGCGAGTCCGCCGCGCTGGCGGCCGGCTCCGCCGGTGTCGGCTACCAGGGTGCGTTCGTGGACCAGGATCGGGTAGCGCTGCTCATCGACTTCCACGCTGTCGTGGTAAAGAAGGGCTCCGCACACTGGACGCTGGTATGTGGGCCAGCCGTCTACGTAGGGAGTAGCCGGGCCGCCAACCCCGCCCACCAGGATCTGGTTGACGTAGGCGTTGCCGTTGCGCTCGTCGATACCCGAGATCACCGACTTTGCCGGTGCCTGCCCGGCGGCGCCCTCAGCGGTGCCATAGCCGTCGTCGATCTGCGAGAAAGCGGCCTGAACAATGTTGACCACCCGATCGGCCAGGTTGGTAGTACCCGACGAGCAGGAGTACGGATGTTTCGGCACCCCTACGGCGCAGCCGTCGCGAAGCAGCACCTCCACCCGGCGGAAGGTTCCCGCGTTGCTGGGAAGGTTCTCCGGGATGCCGGAGAGGATTCCTGCCAGTGCCGCGCCAGTGGCTGTGGCCTTGGTCAGGTTCAGGCCATTGGGGAGGTTGTCCGGGTTATCCCGCAGGTCAATGATGATCTTGCCCTGCTTGGGCTTTACCTCAAGGGTTGCCTGCAGGTGCACGCCTTCTGGGCCGGTACCCGGGAAGGGATCGTGGTCAGAGGATCCGTGGAGGACGTATTCGGGCAATGTTTCGATCGCGCTCGCGGTGAGGCGCTCGGAGTAGTCGAACCAGGCGTCCACGAAGTCTTCAAGGTCTTCCACCCCGAACTTTTCGGCGAGCTCGTGGATGCGGCGCTCGGCGATGCGCGAAGCCCCGACCGATGCGAGGTAGTCGCCGTACCACTGATCGGGGACGCGGATGCGGGACCGGCACATACGGATGATGTCGTCAATGTCCGTGTAGTTGCGCTGCACCCGGACGCAAGGGAAGATCAGCGCACCTTCTTCATAGACGTCCCGTGCGGTAGCAAAGAATGTGGTGGGGAGCGAGTTGCCGCAATCTGCCTGGTGGGCTTTGGTGACGGCCGTGAACAGGTGCCGTCCGTGGACGAATATCGGAACCAGGATCACATGGTCTGCGGCGTGCGAGTTTCCCATGTAGGGGTCGTTATGGAGAAACGCGTCGCCTTCGCGGATGTCTTTGTGCAGTTCCACCATGTCTTCGCCCAGGGGTCCGGCACCAAAGACGTGTACCGGTACCCCCTCTGCAGCAGCGAGGAGCTGGTTGTCCGCTGTAAGTACTGCGCAGGAGAAGTCGCGGGCAGTGTTGATCACGGAGGATCGGGCCGAACGCAGCAGGCCGCTGGTCATTTCGCGGACAATGCCGTCAAATGCGTTGGCCAGTACCGAGAGCTTTACGGGGTCAAATTCGCGTGTCATTTCCTACGCCTCCTTACGGGTGAGGTAGATGTTGGATCGTTCGTCAAGCGTGGCGTTCCACTCTGGTGGGACCACGATGGTGGTTGTGGGTTGGTCGATGACGGCCGGGCCTTCGATCTTGTCCCGAGGGGCAAGGGTGACTCCGCGGTAGCGCTGAGTGCTGAAGCTCTCCCCACCGAAGACAATGGAGTCGGTGCGGTGGACTTCGGTCTCCCGGCTGATCCCCGCTTCTTCCTTGGTGTGTTCCGGCCGCGGGATTTCCACGCGGACACCCCAGGTGATGATCTCCACCCGGCTATCAGGATCGTGCGTGCCGTTGCGACGGTCGTGCTCTTCGTGGAAGGCGCGTTCAATGATCCCTGCGGCGTCGCTTGCGGTATCTGGCGCAGCGTCCAGGTAGACACGAAGGTCCCAGGCTTGGCCCGGGTAGCGGGCATCAACGAAGTAGGTGACGTTGGGCTCGTTTCCCACGCCATCGAAGCGCTTCACGAAGACCTCAGCCTTGGCTGTCAGGTCCTCCACAGCACGGGAGGCCGAACCGGCGTCGAAACTGCGGGTGTCGTTGTGCAGCGGAGAGAGGAACTCTGTGGCGATCGGGGCGCGGTGGGCGCCGTAGGCGGCCAGGACGCCGGCGGTCGCCGGGACAAGGACGGTGTCGGCTTCCAGCAGCCTGCCAATGATCGCTGCGACCATGGCACCTGCGCCACCGCCGGCAACAATGAGCGCGCCCCGGGGATCAACGCCCTGTTCGAGGGCGGACTGTCGGATGGCGGTGGCCATGTGGTTGGCGGAGACATCCAGGATGGCCTGGGCAGCTTGCAGGGTGTCCATCTTCAGCGGCCCGGCGATGCGGGTGTCAATGGCCTTAATGGCAGCCTCGCGGTTCAGGGTGAAGCCACCTTCGAAGCCCTCTGTGTCGAGGTAGCCGAGCGCCACGCAAGCGTCCGTGACGGTTGGTTCTTCGCCGCCGCGGCCGTAGGCTGCCGGACCGGGGGTGCTGCGTGCACTCTGCGGGCCCACGCGAAGCAGCCCGCCGCCGTCGATCCAGGCGATGCTGCCGCCGCCGGCGCCAATGCTGGACACCGCGACGGAGGACAAACCGGTGAGGTGACCGACGAACGGCTCCCCCAGCCACGCCTCACGGGTGTGACGGACCACGCCGTTCTCCACCAAGGAAACATCGAAGGTGGTGCCGCCCATGTCGCAGACCACCACGGTGTCGTGGTCTGGAGCAGCAGCCGCGCCCACCAACGGTGCCATGGACGGGCCGGAGTTCAGAAGCAGGACGGGACGGTCAAGGACATCGGCGACGTCGAGGACGGCACCTTCGGAGGTGACCACCAAGAGGTCCCCCGCGAAACCGTACTCCTGGAGGTCCGAGCGGAGCTTGCCCAAGTGGTCGGCCATCAACGGCTTCAGGGAAGCGTCGATCGAGGCTGCCGAGGAGCGTCGATATTCGCGGATGGTGGGGTTTGCCGCGTTGGAGAGCGTGTACGGAACTCCGGGGAGGATTTCCTGGATCAGCTCGGCAACCCGCTTCTCGTGGGCATCGTTGATGATGGACCACAGGAAGGAGACTGCTACGGCTTCGATGCCCTGTTCCTTGAAGGATCCGAGGACTTCGCGGACCTGCTCTTCGTCCAGTGACACCAGGACGTCGCCCTCGGCAGAGATGCGCTCGGTGATTTCGAAGGTCAGCTGGCGGGGAATGTAGGGCGGCGGGTAGGCGGCCTTTGAATCGAAGGCATCCCTGCGGCCACCTTCACGGAGCAGGAGGGTGTCGGCAAAACCGTCCGTGGTCAGCAGTGCCGTTTTGGCCACTTTGCCGGTGAGAACAGCGTTGGTGGCGTGGGTGGTGCCGTAGACAATGACATCTGCGTTCCGCAGGACGTCATCGCCGCTCCAGCCAACAGATTCGGCAGCGCGGCGGACAGAGGCTTCGAAGCCGGTGAAGACGCGGTCGTAAGTGGTCAGGGCCTTGCCAACGGCCATGTCCCCTGTATCTGATCCGACCACCACATCTGTGAACGTGCCACCGGTATCGACGGCGATGCGGTACCTCGCTTCACCCGGTTGTGTTTGTACTTCGCTCATGGGATTTCTGTCTTTCTAGGAGTTGAAGTGTTTATCGCTGGGGCTTGGCCACGCGGTTGCGGAGCAGCCCGACCTTTTCGATCTCAATTTCGACCGTGTCGCCCGGTTCGAGCCAGACGGGAGGGTTGCGCTTGGCGCCGATGCCTTGCGGTGTACCTGTGGCAATGACGTCTCCGGGTTCGAGGGTGAGGAAGCTCGACAGGTAAGAGACAACACGGGCGATGGAGAAGATCTGGTATTGCGTGTTGGAATGCTGGACTTCGATGCCGTTTACCCACGTGGTGATGTCCAGTGCCTGCGGGTCCCCCACTTCGTCCAGCGTTACCAGCGCAGGACCCCAGGGGGTGGAACCGTCAACGGCCTTACCGGCCAGCCATTGGGTGCCGCGGTACTGGAGATCTCGTGCGGTGATGTCGTTCAGGGGCGCCAGTGCGGCAACGTAGTCCAAGGCTTCGTCCTCAGACACTTCACTGGCCCGGCGGCCAATCACCACAGCGACTTCCCCTTCAAAGTCGAGGTTTTCACTGACCCGGGTTCCGCCGATTTCGTCCTGTGGGCCGATCATCGTTGACGCAAATTTTGCGAACACATCCGGGTATTCAGGGAACGCCCTTCCGGTTTCGGCCACGTGGTCCTTGTAATTGAGGCCGATGCAGAGCACCTTTGACGGGTCCGCCACAGGGGTGGTCAAGGTAACCTCAGACAACGCGCCGACGCGGGCCACGGGGTCCTCAGCTGCTACAGCAGCGATCCCCGCCGAGATCGCCGGGATCCGGTCGCCGTAAAGGTCCAGGAAACCTCGGACGGAGCTGGTGGCGCCGTGAACTGCGTCCGTGGATCCTTGGAGCAGCAGTTCGAGATCATAGACAGCGTCGTCGATCAGGACACCGCCGCGAACGCCGGATTCGTGTTTGTAGGAGACGATCTTCATGGTTACTTCTCCCCTTTCGTGGCCGTGCCATCTGCCACGGCGAGCACGGCATCGGTCAGTCGATCTGCGATGTCCTCCGCGACCTTTTCGTCCATGGGCGTGGACAAGGACAGCAGGTTGGCTGGCGAGCCGAGCAAACCCCGCTCATAGGACGCCCACCACAGTTCATGCTGGGTGCGCTCGCCCACTTTCTCCGCGCCTGAGGGAACAGCCCGCAGCAGCGAACCCCGCCCACGTATTTCCCAGCCGGCGTCTGCGATCCGCGCGTTCACGGCGTCCCGTGTTGTGTCGCCGAGGTGATTCAGTCTCTTGACTTCTTCTTGAGTGAAAAGGCGTAAAGCAACTGCTCCGGCTGCCATACTGACCGGGTTCCCCGAGAACGTGCCGCCGTGTGGCAAGCTGCCGGGGCGGGTCGGATCCACTTCGGCCATCAGCTCAGCACGACCAGCCACTGCTCCCACGGGGAACCCTCCGCCAATCAACTTTCCTGTGGTGAGCAAGTCCGGAGAAACGCCGTACTCTCCACTGAAGCCGTTGAAACCAAGCCGAAGGCTGATGACCTCGTCAATGATCAGAACGATCCCGTACCGCGTGGCCAACTCACGGGCCGTGTGAACGAAGTCCTCGGAAATCCGGAGCAGGCCAGCACGGTTCGGCAGCAGGTCAAGGATTATCGCAGCATAGGATTCCGGTGCTGCCTCCACCTCCTGACGCAGGGCCTCGACATCGTTGAGCGGCACCGCAGTGACGTCATTAATGACACCCTGAGTGACTCCCCTCTGGTAGGAGGGGCCGCCTGGAACCAGAGCGACCTCGGATGTGCCGTGGTAGCCGCCCTTGGTGACTATGACGCGTTCCCGCCCGGTGCTGGCCCGCGCAATGCGAATCGCGGACATCACCGCTTCCGTGCCGGAGTTGGCAAACCGCACCTGATCGAGGTCGGGTAGACGGGACAACAGCAGGTCGGCCAGGTCCCACTCGTAGAGGTTGGGGATTCCCCAGCTGGCACCGGCTGTGAGTGCCTTGGTGGCGGCCTCCGTGATCTCAGGGTGGGCGTTGCCGTGTATCAGGGACGTGAAATTGTTGTTTGCATCGATCAGTTCGTGGCCGCGGTCATCCCAGACACGGTACCCCTCGCCCCGGATGGCGTAAGGGCTCGGGGCACCTGTGTAGTACGTCGATCGGCCATAGCCGCCGGGCAGCAACGGGAAGCCGCGGGGTCCCCTGCGCAGATGTGGATCCTCCGCGGGGTGGTTCTGCGTGATGGCGTTCTTTTGCTCTGTTCCCACTTGGTTCTCTCCAGTCTTTCAGTTCACGAGGTCGATCAGCGGCTGCCCCGTCAAAGCCAGGCGGACCCTCTCCACGGCGCCCTCCTGCAGAGCACCCGTGGAGCGGTTGGAACGCCACGCAATGTGGGGCGTCAGGATGGTGTTGGGCGCTGAACGAAGCGGGTGTTCAGCACCGAGTGGCTCTTCGGCGAAGGTGTCGATGCCGGCGCCGGCAATGTGCCCGGAGGTGAGCGCCTGGGCAAGGGCTGATTCCTCGATGAGGCCGCCACGAGACACGTTGACAACCACCGCACCTTTGCGCATCCGGGCCAGAACATCCTTGGAAATGAGGTTGGCCGTATCCGCAGTCAGCGGCAGGTGCAGTGAGACGACGTCGGAATTCTCCAGGATGTCTTCCAGAGTGGTCAGGTCCACAAAGCTCTCCGTGACGAATGGGTCGTAGGCCCGGACCTGTGCCCCAACAGCTTGATACATGCGGGCAACGTGCTGGCCGATGCGGCCCATTCCCAAAACGCCGACCTCTAGTTCGGAAAGAACCGGGGTGTCGTAGCCGATGGTCCCGGCCCAGCCGAGGTCCCGGATGGACGCATTACCAGCAGGCAACCTGCGGGCCAAGGCCAGGCCCATGGCAAAAGCATGCGAGGCAACTTCTTCCGACGCAGTCCCAGGGACAATGGATACCGGAATGCCGGCCTCGGTAGCTGCGGCAACATCAATGTTGTCGTAGCCGATTCCATACCTGATGACAGCCTTGCAGTTGGACATCAGAGGGAAGTCCACCGCCGTGAGTTTCGCGTACGGAGTGATCATCACGATGTCGGCGTCGGGAAGTCCTTTGCGAAAGGAATCGGCGTCGGCAGCCGGATTGAGTGTGTAACCGAACTCCTTGGCGAGCGCGTGCTCGCGGTCCAGGTTCGGAAAGTGATGTGGGGCCACAAGAATGGTTCCGTGGGCATCGCGGGTCATAGTCGTCGTCCTGTTCGTTTTTGTACCCTCTTGATCTGCCAGCGCCCCGTGGAGGGGTGCCGGTGTCCGGGTAGTTTCAAGTAGAACGCGGGTCCGTATGGCTGATCCGTACCAGATCGAGACACCTGGGTGGGACACTGTCCCAGCTTCGCCAGGCTGTTTGGCAGGCAGCAAAAAGCAGCCGGCCCTAAGCGGTAGCCGGCTGCCTTAAGTTCCCGAATTAGAGGTCGAATCCGCGGCTGCGGAAGTAGTCCATCCGGCGGTAGAGGGTGGAACGGCCAATCTGCAAGGCCACTGCTGCCAGGCTGCGGTTGCCATCGGCTTCCTGGAGGGCCGTGCGGAGCTCACTGAGCTCGGCGTCCTCCAGCCTGGACAGCCGCCCCTTGGTAAGGACCCTGTGGTAGCCCTGAGGAAGATCGTCCACAGTCACTTCGGCCCCGGCGGCACGCTCCACGGCATTCGACACGACGGCCCGCAGTTGATCGATGTTCCTGGGCCAATCCGCGTGAGTCAGGGTGGTGAGGAGACGGCGGGACAGTTTCCGGTCGCCCATCTCTGCGGCGATGGCAGAAGCAAGCGGTGGGATGTCTTCCCTGCGATTACGCAAGGGCTCCACCGAGATTTCCAGGACGTCGAATGCGTCCGAGAGCAGGAGGGTGGCATCCGTGGGGTGAGTGATAGTGAACGCCAGTTTGGTGGTGGTGTTGCCTCTCAGGTTACTGACCAGCTCGGCGGCTTCATTTTGGGAGAGTTCGTCGGCGTGTTCAACAACCAAAGTTGGCGGAAGCTCCGTGGACACGCGGTGAATCACGTCCCGAATTTGCGGATTCCTCAGCGCCCCAGTCCTCGCATCTACCACCATCTGCTCACCACGCATCGACGCAATGGCGCCGGCCAACCTGCGCTTACCGCTGCCCAGTTCACCGATCACTACCACTGAGCGTTCTTGCTCTACAGCTTTGCGGGCCAGATTCAGGGCACGTTTGAAACCCATGCTTGTCCCGTCCAAATGCTTCATGAGCCGGTTCGTAGTGTCCGGCAATGATGGTTCCGGTCTATTAAGGTCGCTGACGGACTCGGAAATGCGCACCTTCACAGGAACATGAGGACGGACAACCACGATGGCACCGACATTGGATGCAGAGAGCGTCACCGGTGAAACTTCAAGCGTGGAACGCCCGGGTCCCTGAAGCGATACCTCATAGTTCATTTCCCGACCGGAGGACATCACCGCTTTTGCGTAGCCCGAAATGATGGAGAAGTCGCTGTCCTCCAAGCTAGCGGTTGCGGAGGCATTGAGAAGGGAGTTCTTGCCATCCAAGGCAATCACGGCGCGATTGCCCCTGCGGCGCGAGACCGTCAAGTATTCGCTGAGCAGCGCCCGTTCCCTGGATGACGTGCGGACCTCGATGTCGCGTTCGATTCGGGATGCAACCCCCTCAAGCATCAGCAGGGTCGATGACGGTTCCAGCGCGGAGACCCTGTTGGCCGGCAACGTAAGACCGATAACAGCCCGGACCCGGTTGTGGAAGGGATCACGGACCAAGGAAGCGAAACACCAGTTGCCCCTCATGTCTTCGCGGAAGTGTTCCTCCGGTGCGAGCCAGACGCCCCGCCCTTCTTCCAGAGCGAGACCTTCTCCGTTGCTGCCGCAACTCTCTTCCAAGAGTGAATACCCTGCTGGAAAGCCGTCGTCGCGCAGGAAGTCTGCCTTGACGAGGACTCCGTTCGGGGCTGTGATGTTGACGTAGCCTCCCATGTCAGCTGCGACTTCATCCAATTTCTGCAAGTGCGGGCCCGCAGCACTGATGGTGAACTCGTCCACCCGGCCTTCATCAAAGAATCCCCGGTCCACCACAGCGTCGACGCCAGCCGCACGGCTTCTGTACCAGGAGCGTGCCACAATCGGCCGGATTCCGGTGAGGTCAGCGTGAGGCTGCATCAGGAAGAGTTCGCGCAGCCGGTCTGTTTGGCGCAGCGACTCATGGGGCAACCAAGGAGAAAGGACTTCAGCAGCGGCCATATCAAACACGTTCCTTCGTGGGGTGGAGGTTGTCAGGAGACGACGGCGGTGCCGCCACGGCGCGAAGCCAGCCACTTGCTTCTCCAGCCTCGGCCTTTAGGACGGAAAGCCTGTTGCGCGCGCCAGTTTGGGTCGTGGGTGGCGTCGTCTTCCAGCGCCCGGGCGCTGATATAAGCGGCCACCATGCCAGAGAGGCCGCTGCCCAAAATGATGGTGCTTCCTTTGGCCCCCCGGCTCGAATCCTCGATATCCATGACTCGTTCCTTCCGCTAAGGCGTTCAGACGGCGGAGCCAGCGGGTGCTGCTTTGCGCCACTTTCAGAGTACCTAACTAATGGTCGTTAGCCAAGAGTTTCTGTAGAGTTGGACTGAACTTCGAACGCCCTTCGCGTCACGATAAATGAGGCAGCGTCCACCCGACTGTTAGGGTCACATCATGAGCAGCACGTCCTACAAGTCCGCCCGCGACACGTTCGCGCACCGTCTGGAGGAATGGGATTGGGCTGGCCAAGGAGCATCAAGGCGGCACATCCTTGAAGCCTTTCTGGAGTTGGCCATTGCCAGCGGATTCAACTCCGTATCGATGCGCACCATCGCCAATGCCGTCAACATCAAGCCACCCAGCCTCTACTCGCATTTCCCGGGCGGACGGGACGAGATCGTCGCCGAATCGCTGCGCTGGCATTTCCACCGCTTCGGCCAAGCACTACTGGAGGCCGTGGACCACGCGCAATCGGCATCCGAATTTTGGGATTGCATGGTCCGGCTGCACTTCACCCGCCAGGTGAGACTCCCCGAAAGCAACCTCTGGGACCTTCTGGTTGCGACCGACAGGATGGCCAACATTCTCCCCAGCGAGCTGCGTTCCCAGGTAGACGATTGGGTGAACCTCCACCAAAACATGTACGTCGCCGCCGCCGTTGACATGGGCTTTCCACAGGCTGAAGAACGGGTCAAAGTCGTCGTGACGCTCCTCGAAGGAGCCACCCGGTGGGCATCACCGGAATGCGACAATGCCGAGCTTGCTGAACTCACCGACCGGGCCGTCGTCCTGTCCCGTACGATTCTTGCGGCGGATTTCTAGCAGGAGGGTCAGCTGCGGCGGGATGGCCGGGTAGCTGTTCAGGAGGTCGCCGGTATCTATCGGCATCTCGTTCCCCCACCAATCGGGACCGCCGGGAGTGGTAAATCATGGCCAATGCTTCGGAATGAGCGAGGGTTGGTCTCCACATATCCATTGTTCGGTCTAAGTTCCGGCAGGCGCACGTCTTCCCTCGAGGACACAGCAACAACTCTGGAAAGACTCCGGAAGGAGTCGCTCAAAGTCATGTTCTCAGGACTACCCGGGCGTATGGAGTAGTGAGCGGCTAACCCTGGCCGCCATGCAACCGGAATGGAAGTACGAACCTCGGTAAAGAGCAAGCGGAGGGCCGCCCAGCCAAGACCTTGAACCCGCTCCCCCATAACTGAACAGGCCAACCGGCGGCCAGGCACGAGCCGGCACCACACATCAGAGTCTCATGTCCACATTTGTGCACACATTAAAGCAAAAACCCCCTCTGACGAGGGGGTATGCTGTGCCCGAGGTGGGACTCGAACGGGATTCCGGGCCTTAAAAACACTGGGAAGTGGCGGAAACACAAGCAATCCGGGCCAGTCCGATACCTGTACGGGCCAGTTCGAGACGGAAAGTGTGGACATTGTCCACACTTTCTTTGTGCCCAAACGGAGTCATCTCGAACGAGATCCCGGCCGGAGAAATATAGGGCACAACGGGGTGAACGGCAGGTACTCGGAGAGTGCCGCTAAAGCGGACACATGGGAGGAAAAGCGCCTTCATCAGACTTCCTCCTTTCAGATATCCATGGCTGATCGCAAATGCAGCGACATGACTACGTATAGCTTCCGAGTACTTCACAACCCGCCACGGCGGACCGATAACTACATCCGACAGAAGTTTGTTTTGCATTTCCCAACAGCTCACAGCGCTCCAGCTTCCTAGGGAGATCTGGGTTGCAGGCTCGCGCCGTCAGAGATCTCCGACCATTCGAGCGGCTTAGTCGAACAGCCGGTGACAGATACACGGGTATGACGAGGCGATTACACCGACGTTCGATGCGGCATGGGCTAATGGTGAACGGGAGCGGTTTGACATGCGACATCACTACGATGACTTCGTCGTCACTTCGACGATTGCATTCTCCGCCTCATGACTTGGGATTGACAGCAGCTTCGAGACAAACCGGGACCTCGCCTTGATCCGACAAACAGGTAGAAGCGCCGTCCGTGCGCCACGGCCCGCAACGTACTAGTGCCTAAGAATTCTCAGTGAAGGTTGGGCTCAGGTACAACGGCCGGTTTCTGGGTTCCTCAAAGTGCGAGTACCGTGCCCAACCAAGTGACGCCCAAAAGCCGTCCGCCTCTTCCGACAACGCATGCAGGCGAAAGCCAGGGAACAACGTCCCAACGCTGAAAACAGCCTGTGTTCCAAGTCCTTTACCGCGGTGGCGCTCTGCAACCTCGAAGAACTCGATGGCGGCGAACGGGCCGGGCCCTGTCCAGCCTGGGTAAGTGCCTGGCGGGTTCTTGCGCAGCGTGAGCTCCGCACGGATGACCTCTTCCCCGGCCACGTGCATTGACACGAAATGCGTTTGGCTCCGCTGGTCTGCCAAAATGACATCGTGCCACCAATACTCGTCGAAGCCTTCAATCTTTTCGAAGGGCTTATAGAACGACCCGCTGACCGCAGTTGGTGGGACTATTACAGCTTGAACATGGGGTTTTTTCACGCTCCCGATTCTAACTGTGGCTCGAGCGTTCGTTCTTCCCAAGGCAGCCGCCACTAAACTGCACGCTCGGCGCCAACTTCCGAATGGAAATCGTTTCAAGTGGACAACGGTTGGGATGCAAAAGAGCCGCGCGACGCTGAAGAAAGCATCAGACGTCCTTGAGCCAGGCAGCTGGAAACGAACAGAGTCAGTGTTCCGTGATCAGCCCGGGGCGAGCTTCGGCACAAGTACGGCATCCGGATTCTTTTGTGGGCGTACGATGCCGCTCACCTGGTGATCTCCATCGCCTTCGCGTACCCGCACAGTGATTCCCATCAAACTCCCCGTAGTCATGACGATCTTCGAAATGGCCGTCGGTGGGGCTCGCGGTCGCTGGGATGTTCCCGCCAAGCCCCCGGACGAGTGAACTTCCATGTTTTCAACGTTGCCAATGTCCAGACCAGGTAAGCTCTCTTACTCGCCGTTGTCCTCTCGATCTTTGCGTCCCCCGGGTTTGAGAGCGCGACTGCAGTGGGAAAGGAGTCCAAGCACCCAAGCGAAAAGTATCGAAGGACTTTTTCCGTCCCTACTGTTGATCAGGGCGTTCTACGTGGTCTCGGCGTGGGGCCCGCAGGTTGCGGGGTACCTCGGATTCTTCGAGGAGGGCCGGGGCGTATGGGGCATCCAGAAACAACTCGGCCTGGCCTCCACCCCTCACCGATGAACTCGGACCGGACACCCTACTAGACACCCACACTGCAGCTACCGAGTGCAGAGCAAATCGACAGAAACACCTTCGTCTCAGAAGAAGGTAGTGATCTCGCTCGAGTGGTCTTCGGCGCGGTATTTCAAGCCCACTTGGTAGCGCTTCACCTCCGCTTCTTCGTCGGGGAACTCAACTTGGACGGTAAACATAGTTGCATCCAACTCAGGCACTCGTTCTGATCCGACGCTGCCCTCAATAAACCGGAGGTTGTAAACCAACCCGGAGGCAATCTTTTCCTTGATGGCTTCAACGAGAACATTATTATCGGACCCGAGGAGGCCTGCTCGTTGAAGGGATGCCCCGTGATTCTCTTGGAGATAGGTGATTCGCATTTCTTTCGCGAAGACATCACCCTCAGAGAGTGGGGAGAAGTCGCCTCCCAGCACACTAAGAGCTATTCGGCTGTCTTCTTGCGCCCAAGTGGGTACGCCATTATCCAAGCGGTGATCGAGCAGAATCGAGTAATGATCGTCCTCAACACCTACGATTTCAAACCCACTGGACATAAAGGGGTAGCCCGGTAGGTTGGCGTTGCCATCCTCGTCGGCCGTAGTGATGATCTTACGTCCGACGCGAAGTCCAACTTGCGGAAGAAGCATCGCCAATTTCAGCGGGTTCCAGACCGTACAGTCGACGTAGCCAAGGTATGCTTTCGTCCTGCCCCGTAGGTCGCAGTCCATCTTCTTCAGCTGTCCCGCTGTGATATTCGTCATGTACGTGACGAAATAGAGTTCGGGCGAATGGAGCTGGAAGTCCTCTGGACCGACGAGGTATCGATGCAACGCCGCCCATGCCAGCTCCGCTGGCAGTCCGATGAGATCACCTACGCTTATCGCAGTCTTCTCCGGTCCAAGATCGCTCAGCGCCGGAATCCAACTCTTGGCAAGCTCCAGACCGTAATTCCAGTTTTCAACTCGAGTTGAATCGAAAATGAAGGCAATTTCGTTTTTCTTGGTCGTAGGCGTTAGTGCGTTCCGAAGATCGGAGTATTCAATGCCCTCGTCGCGCAGGCGCTCCGTCACCTGACCATGCATATCAAGTACCAGCTTACGCATTTGGCTTGGCTCCAGACCAAACATGCCAACCATCGATCCGAGTAACCCGTGCGTGTAGGCGTTAATGGAGTGAATTGTAAATGGTGTGCTCATGGTTCCCCCAGGGTTCAGCATCCGCGCGCAGGTCAACAGTGTTCTTAATTAGGTTACTAACGATCAGGTCGATACTTGACGTGTGAAGCACCGCGCTCCTTGATGGAAACCTTCGGAGGCTTTAACCCGCACCCTCCTCAGGGTTGAACGGCGCATCCGCCTAGTGATGAGATTCCAGCCTGAGAGCAAGGCTTGGTCTCGCGCTCCCACCCAGACGCCGATTTCGTTTCGGAACGATCATCCGAACGCCTGAGTCTCCCTCACACTGCACTCTCCATAAGCAATATTTAATTGTGGACGCTGAGATCCCTTCTTGGATTTGGCAGCCTGAGGATGACCCGCTCCGTTAAAGCAAAACCTTGCCGTTGAGGGGGTATGGCGTGCCGGAGGTGCGGCTCAACACGAGGCTGAAGATCACCCTTCTACCTGCCGGCGAGGGGCTCGGGTCGAACACTGTCCAAACGGGCCGGCGCGTTGTTCACGCGCAGACACTTGCCTAGTCAGGAGGTCGTTGGCGATCAGCCCCCCGGAAGCGAGCACACCTGTTCTACGCCTCGGAGGCATCTCGCGGTAGGGCGTAGCATAGTTACATGGATGTAGTTTCTGGAAATCCAGCAACGCCGGGAGGGAAAAAGCCACCCGGGCAGTCGCGCATGCCAAATTTGCCGGCGCATCTAACATCAAGAAGTGAATTCACTGACGAATCGCCTTGTCGATTCCAGATTCTCGCACTCGACGGTGGCGGAGCGAAGGCGCTCTTCACCGTCCTAGTGCTTGCTCACCTCGAAGAGGACCTCGGCATCTGCATCAATGACTCGTTCGATTTGATAGCCGGCACATCGGCTGGTGGCATAATCGCCCTCGGGCTTGGTGCAGGCATGCGCCCAAAGGATATTGCTGAGCACTACGAGGATCTGGTCGAGGCGGTCTTCCCCTCGGCACAACGTCGCCTTTGGCGGCTTGCGCGCCGGCTGACTGCGCCCACCTACGATTCCGACGTACTGCGGATGGAACTTGCAAAATTGCTCGGGCACCGGCAGCTCAGTGACAGCACCAAGCGGTTAGTCATCCCTTCGTGGGATGTCCAGCAGGGCGCTGTGCACATCTTCAAGACGCCGCACCATCCACGGCTGCGCCGCGACGGTCGCCTTCAAATGGTCGACGTCGCGATGGCGACAAGTGCTGCCCCCACTTTCTTTAACGCCGCGCATGTCCAAGGGCAACGTCTCATTGACGGCGGCGTCTGGGCCAATAATCCCTCGGTTGTGGCGATCAGCGAAGCCGTAAGCATGCTCAACGTGCCATTGGACGCCATCCGGGTACTCAGTGTCGGCGCGGTGGACCAGCGGCCAAACCACGCCGAGCGAATTGACAACGGAGGCTGGCTCAACTGGGCTAAACCGGCAGCCAACCTGATGATCACCGCGTCGAGCCGGGGTGTGCAAGGCACCGCTATGCACCTAATTGGCAAGGACGACTTCGTCCGCTTTGACGCATCGGTGTCTGGGAGAGTCTTCGCACTCGATCGAGCCAACCCCAAAGCACTAGCGGGCTTAGCAGCTGGTGAGAGCCGGTCATTGAGCCCGCTGTTCAGCGAACGCTTCGGCGATCACGTCGCAAGCACTTACACGCCCATATCTGCGCCGAGCGAACACGCCGCAGAGCCCGGCATCCCAACGACGCCTGGAGGGGCACCGTGAAGCATACCGATTACTTCAAGAATTTTCTTGACCAAACCGTAAACCTGCCCGAGTCGAAAGTCGACCTGCTCAGCACGAGAGTTGACGCGATCTACAACTGCCTGAAGGCCGACCCGGACCTTAAGCCACTGATCAAGAAGAAGGTGCCGCAGGGGTCCTGGCCTCAGCGCACAATCATCAAGCCCGTCAACGGGAATGCGTTCGATGCCGACTTCATGGTTCAGATGGTTGAAGAACCGGACTGGGCCGATAATCTGAAGAAGTACGGCGACGCCATCTACAACGTCCTCCACAACACCTCGCCATACAAGAACATGCCGCACGGTCGTAAGTGCCGTTGCGTCTATGTCAACTACGCCGAAAATGCCATGCACGTCGATGTCGTCCCTTTCGTACTTCGTGCAGACGGTTCGCAATGGATCATTAACCGCGATGACAACACGTGGGAACGCACCGACTCAGCCGGCTTCACGGACTGGATGAAAAATAAGGATGACATAGCGAACAAGCGCCTTCGCGAGGTCATCCGAATCATGAAGCATCTCCGAGACCACAAGAACTCATGGACGGGCACCAAATCGATCCTGCTGACAACGCTTCTGGGCGAACGAGTCGAAGAGTGGCGCAAGGTATTCGACAGCGGCTACTACAGCGACCTCCCGACTGCATTGCTGCACATCGTCTCGGACCTCGACGTCTACCTCCAGGCCAATGCCGTCAAACCAGTCATCATGGACCCGTCCGGCTCCGGCACATCGTTCGACCATCGCTGGAGTCAGGAGACCTATTCGCACTTCCGGAGGCGGATCAATGTACATGCCGCTGAAATCAAGGATGCCTATGAGGAGGGTGACTTCGACGAGAGCGTGAAGAAGTGGCAGGCGCTGTTCGGTGATGGCTTCAAGGCACCAGCAGGTTCGAAGTCCTCAGCGTCAGCTGGGACGGGCAAGTTTAGCGCTGTCTCCAGCCTCGCTGCAGCCGCGTCAGTTTCGACTGTAAAGCATGCGGGTCGCGCCGGGTGAGCACAAGGCGCACTAGTGAGTGGCAGGCTAGGGTTCTCACGGACTTGACTGCGTTCGCTGTGGCGTTCCCTGGGGAGGTCAGGTTAATCGGCAAGCCTCGGCACAGCAGCAGCGAGATGCGCCTGCGACTGCGCGTCCGCACGCTTGGTTTTGAGCACTTGGAGGGCGGGCTTCTCCTCCACGACTACGAGGACTTTCGAGTCATCGTGGGACCGTCCGATGTCGCCCCTCCGCGGGTCGAAGTTGATCACCTCCGGTTCCTCAACCACGCTCACGTGCTTCAGGGCACGCGGCTGTGCTTGTACCTCGACCCGTCTCGAGAATGGGACCCTGCTGATGGGTTTGGTGGGCTAGTCGACAGGCTAACGGAGTGGCTCCGGGACGCTGCTGCTGGACGGTTCAATGCTCAGACTGCCCTGTACCACGCAGTCGGTGGGGTGCTACACGAAACGGACGGCGCGCCCACAGTCGTCGTGCGAGACTCCCTTCCCGCGAACCGACTCGCAATGAACGGCTGGCTCATCGACCGGGCAACAAAGCGGTTTGACCTGGCGCTCGATCGAGATCACGCCCAAGACGATACTGTTAGTGACTTCGCCCAGCACGTACCAATCTTCCGCCTTAATGCCGCTCTGCCTCTGGGCGCCGGCAGCACCCTACTCTCCCTGCTGAGTGTCGTCGAGGATCCTTATGTTGGACAACGGTCACCAGGTGATGCATTCACCACCGAACGCATCATGACTGGCCTTGCAACCCCGCTGCTAGCTACTCTCGCAGCGAGCGCAATTCGCAAGCCGGTCGGCACGCCCCAGCGACTCATCATCTCGGTCCCTCACCCCACCGGGGGCCCACCGCACCTACTGGCCGCGAGCATCCCGGCAGCAGGCGCAGACCAAATCCGGGCTTTGGCCCGCGACAACAGAAAGAGGACCTCCGTGGTTAACATGGTCGACCCAGCCAAAGTTGACCACAGTGTTGAGGTCGAATGGCTCCCAGTCTCCGATGAACGTCCTGAGGTAACGATCCGCCGAGACTCGACCCGTCCAGTCTCCTCTTTCGCGGGGAAGACGGTCCAAGTCTGGGGCTGCGGGGGTTTGGGCTCCTGGGTCGCGGAGTTTGTCGTCCGAGCGGGGGCCGCGAAGGTCGTGCTGTGCGATCCGGGCCGGATCACGGGAGGCCTTTTGGTCCGGCAGAATTTCGTTGAAATGGACGTAGGCGAGTCAAAGGTAGGAGCTCTGGCTGCACGCCTAAGCGCAATCAGCGACGCAGTAGAAGTCATTCCTAGAAAAGCGCACATACCCGAAGCTTCAGACTTCATAGCTGCCGACGTCATTGTCGATGCGACCGTCAGCGTCGCCATTAGCCGAATGCTCGACGCGGCCGCGGCAACCGCCGAGCGCCCAGTCTTGGCACAGATGGCATGCGACGTGAGAACTGGGACACTCGGTATCCTCACTGTCTCTATGCCACCAGAGACCTCGGGTTGCTTGACGATTGACCAGCAGGCTGGAAAAGCAGTGAAGGCCAAAGGTGCATTGGAGCCATTTCATGAGTTGTGGGGAGCCGAGACTGGCGCCGAAGAAATCGTCCCAACTAGAGGCTGCTCCGCACCCACGTTCCACGGCTCTGCTGCCGATTTGAGTGGACTTGCTGCGAGCCTGACCAGCCTCCTCGGCTCTCATCTCGGTTCGAGCGAACCCGTCTCTGGAACGCACCTGATCTCGCTGCCGCATGGTGAGGCAGGACCGCTGCGAACGTTTCTAGCGGCGGCCCGCACGGATGCGCCGAGTGTGATGACACACTTGTCAACGGACGAGGCAGAAGACCGATCTGAGGCTTCAAATCAGGATAGGCCTGAAGGTGAGACAGATGAGCTCCTCTGACGTCCGCGACACCGCTGTCAATCGCGGGCGCATTAAGGATGCAGTCCGAAACGCGCTGTGGGCACGCACTGCAGGCCGGTGCACTATCTGTAACCGGCGCCTGCTCGGTGACCAGCGAACGTACCTGCATTCAGTATTATTGGCGGAGCTGGCGCACAACATAGGGGCAACCGATGGAGACGGATCACCCCGGAGCAAGCAAAATGACGGCGTCGATGACACCGAGGCTGAAGAAAACCTGCTGCTCTTATGCCATGATTGCCACAAGATCATCGATAACCCCGACCACATCGACTTCTTCCCGCCTGAGAAACTGCGCGAGATCAAGGAGTCCTTCGAGCGACGCGTGGAGATGGTCACAGAGAACGGTGGCCTCACACGTACCGCTGCCCTCCGTATTGGCTGCTTGATTCGCGGCTCGCTCGCAATGGCATCTCGGAGGGAAGTCGCCGAGACACTCTTGGCGGTTAACTACCTCGGGCTCGTTGAAACACAGCGCAGCGGTGACTTCGCCTGTCGAATAAACGGCTCGCCTGGTGGCCGTGGCTTCTGGGAGGCGGCACAGCAGTCGATTGACGACACAATCGCTCAGGTCCGCCAAGCAGTCGAAAGCGGCGATGTCGACCACATCTCCGTCTTCGCCATCGCGTCCGTGCCTCTGCTGGTCTATCTAGGATGGCATCTTGACGACAAGACACCTACAAGGCTTTTTCAGAAACATCGAGATCAGTTCGTCGGTTGGTCATGGAATGACCAGGGCAACCCCGTCGACTTCGAGATCGTTGCTCCCGAGGATGACGCCTCCGCCGAGGATGTAGTGCTAGTTTGCGCACTAACGAGCGAGGTGACTCACTCGGCCTTTCCGTCCGCCGTCGATGGTGCTCCGGTCATCGAAGTACGGCCAATCGAACATTCACCCGGACCAAATCTGCTCTCGCATGAGCAGTCCTTAGCCAACTTCGCGGACCGTTGGCGGGCCGCGCTAGCGATGGCTGAATCCCGATTTCCGAGCGCAAAGCGCTGGCACCTAATCGCGTCGGCGCCGGTGACTGCTTCGATTGAGGCTGGGCGTGCGCTGGTACGGGACATTCATCCACCCGTCACAGTCTACGAGCGCACTGATGTTGCCTACGAGGCGGTCCTTGAAGTTTATGAACAGCAGGCACCGCAAGTCCCATCACAGCCTCGGCGACGATAACGGCGCCTATGACACGTACCGAACGAACCGCGACGTACGCCGGCCCTGCGGATGCGTTCCCAGGTCTTGGTAGTTGGGCGTTATACGGGCAGGGCCTCTGCCTCCGGTGTGCTGAGGCGGAATTCATCGGCGGTGGGTTGTTCGGTGAATTCGACGAGTTCGACGTGGTGTTCCTTCAGTACTTCCAGGACCTGGTGCGGGGTGACACGGAAGAATTCGCGGCGGAGGTTGACCTTGTTGACGCGCTGCTCAGCGAACGTCCGGTGCAGCATTGCCTCGGTGGCGAGGGCATCGTCGGAGTAAAAGAGAGCATGTACGTCGAATCGGAAGGGTACGGACGCATCTCCGAGTTCGTTGCGCGGTGAGGTTCTCCCCCGTAGTCAAAGGACGTGCCATTTCGTTCCAGCTTTCTTTTCAGTTGCAGAACGGAATGGTGCAGTTAGAGGAATCCCAGCAGGGCGGAGGATAACTCGTCCGGGGCTTCCTCGGCCATGTGGTGCCCTGACTCGATGCCGTGGCCGCGAACATCGGTCGCCCACCGCTCCCAGACCCTGAGCGGATCGCCGTAGAGATCTACAAGGTCGTCCCGGAGCGACCAGAGCAGCAACAGGGGCACGGTAACTGCCCTTCCCGCCTGCCTGTCGGCTTCCTCATGCTGCCGGTCGATGGTCACGCCCGCCCGGTAATCTTCAAGCATGGCCCGCACCGTGTCCGGGTTATGGATCGCCCTGCGCCACTCATCGTAGTTTTCCTGCCCCATTGCCGCCGCGCTCCCGCCATACCAGCTGTCCGGATCTGCCATGATCACCCGTTCCGGGATATCTGGTTGGGCGTAGAAGAACCAATGCCACCACTTTGTAGCGAACCTCGCATCGGCCCTGGCTAGATGCTCGCTGATGGGGATGCAATCGAGCAGGGCGACCTTGGAGACCGTTCCGGGATAATCCAAGACCAGTCGCAGCGCAGTGTAGCTGCCCCGGTCATGTCCCACGAGCCTAAATTGCTCGTGACCCAGTTCCACCATAAGTGCGACCATGTGCCGGGCGGTCGCGCGCTTTGAATGGGCTGCATGGTCCACTGTCGGGGCCGGCTTGCTCGACTGCCCGTAACCCGGGAGGTCGGGGCAAACGACACTGAATCCCGCGTTCAACAGTTGAGGAGCGACCCGATGCCATGTAGCGGACGTGCGCGGATGCCCGTGAAGCAACAGAACCGGTGGACCTTCGCCACCATAACGGACAAACAGACTGCACGACCCGACGTCGATGTGGCGTTCCTCGAAACCCTCAAACATGCCACCATCCTGCCCCCGCAAAAGGAAAACCCACGAACCCCACACTGCCAGACCCTGAGGCCAGTCCCACTTCCTTGGGACCGGGAAACTTCCGATGGAACACCCTCTCTACTCGATGCGAGGCGTGACGCGCATTCTGCGGCCCTTCCTGCGCCAGTCTTGATTGGCCTGTGCGAAGGTGGATCTAAACTTTTCTCCAACTGGGTTAGGGAACTCCATGACGACTTTGTATCTTTTCCACGGCGGCGCCCCTGGCCTCAAAGTCGGAGACAGAGTCCTGCCTCCAACCGAGACCAGGGTGAAGTCCCAGGCATTGGCCGCTAGTTTGGAGCTAGGTTTCGGAAAGATAGCTCAACAACTCGACAAGGTCTACATGACCACGGACGTAAAGCTAGCCAGAGCTTACGCCGGGATGTGGACAGACCCTGCCTCCGCCTCGTCGCCAGCTGGAGGTGGCGTTGTTTACAGAGTTGAAGTCGAAGATGGAACTCTGGAGGCAGATAAGGACCTTCTGTCTAGCCCGGGGGTTTCCTACCAGGCGAGTTCAGCGGTGGTGGTGGATATTCAATATTCCTACGTAGCCTTCGACAAGGAAGAGATCACGACAACCTTGAATCGGGTTTTGTCGGCTCATGAAGTGAACGTTGCGGATAAGGCTAAGCAGGCGTCAGAAAGCCCTGCCGTTTCCTCCCCGGCGGGAAGTTCTTTCTTTCGACCGATACCGTCCAGCTGAAGTATCAGAAGGGGGAGCGCTCGGGCCAAGATCTTCCATTCGAGTGCTCTCAGCACACTAATTCGGCGGCAGTAGGACATTTCCTCAGCCGTCATGTGTGCCAGGCGGTACGGAGCCATCCTTTTTGGCCGGCCTCTTTTACGGCCGGCGTGCAGCTGCAGGCCGCACGCAATCAGTAGCGCGATACGTACACAGGGTTCGCTGCAGCCTCGCTGATCTCGACGGCCAAATCCGTGCTTAGCCGATAGCCGTCGGCTTTCTTGGTCAGGAATTTCATGGCCGCAGCCTTTCGCTCAGCTTTGGAGTAGACCACCTGCCATGCGGGGAAGTTCCTAAGTTCGTCGGTTATCTCCTCCTTGCGAGCTCGGAAGTCCTGCTCAAACTCGTAAACCTTGGCATTTATGATCCTGTTAGCTTCGGGCATGACGCGGTGGGACAAAGTGATGTCGTCGATCTCGTCCATTCCAGCTTCGGCGATGATAGTTGCCATCAGGTGCCGACGCTTACCCACTTGTTCGCCGCGGTATTTGCGGGATTCAGCCAGAACTGCCGCCGCCGTTTGGATGTTCGTGTAGTACTCGGTCAGGCGTTCCCGCTGAGCTTCATTGGATTCTTCCCCTGACTCTTCAACCGCTTCGTGTAGCTCATCGAGGAAGGGAACCAGCCAATCAGCACCAGCGTGCCACTCATAAAGCAGCCCCTGGGCGGCCCAGACTACCGTCACACTTTGGTGCTGTCCGTTGTACTGCCGAGCGGCTTCAATCAGCTTCTTGGCCCGAACGGACAAATTTTCCTGGTCATCGGCAAGCTCGTCTAGGTAGTTCTGCACTTCGAAGGTGGAAGCACTAGAACTGATGAACACCGCCCCGACCTTGGCTGCCACCCGGACGGCTTCATCGACATTGAGGTCGCTGCCACTGAGGGCTATGTGGCTCTCACCCTCAGCCTTTACGCCAGGCACGAAAAAAATGCCGGCGTCGTGGGCGCGGGCCGGAATGCTCTCAGCGATATCTGCCAGATCGGTGGAGGTGTACGTAAAGGTCATGATTCAGATACTAGGACGTGTATCTGACACGCAAGGCGGCTTCGGTCTAGGCCCGGTCCTCAGTCGCTTCCGGGCGCCCTAAGGGCCTTAGGAAAATGCCCGCCGTAACCTGTGGACGGACGCATATGGTTAGCGAAGGAGCGGTCGACTACTTCGTACCCTCCCTTAACACGTTTCCCAATTCGGTCAAGACCCTTCTTGCTTCATCAGCCTTTGCGTACGGCCCAGGCATCCGAAACACGCGTGCACCCCAACTCGTCGTTTTCTCCTGCAAGCCCGGCTTCGATTTTCTCAAGCCGAGTAGTGCATGGACCGGATGTCGGAACACCCCAATGACCAAGAGAACATCTCGAGCCGCCAACGAGGCCTCAAGCAAAGGCAGCCCCTCACGAATCCGCTCGGCTTTGACCTGCTTCTCCCCCAGGGTCGGAACCTTCACAATGTCCGTGAAAGCTATTCCACGCTGCAATGCAGCGTCATCCAGAAATGGCGCGTCAGCCGGATCGAACAGGCCGACGTCAGCCAACCGCACCAACTGACGTTGCCCTGCCGGGCCCTGATAATAGTGGCCCGCCTCGACACTCTTAGGCGCGGGGTTTAGACCGACAACGGCAGCAACAATGTGGCCAGCAGGCCACAAATTGGCAAGCGTCAGGCCCCCACGTCCGTCCAGCAATCTCTCCTGATGCCCAACCAAGCGATCTACCATTCAGCCCTATGGTCCTCAGTCGAGCTCACTTGCTGGAACGGTGTTGGCCTAGGCTCGAAGGCCGGCGATGACGACGTCCGGCTCGATATGTGACGGCCGCAGCCAGAATGGGCACCAGTAGAAACGTGAAAGCCCATTGTCACTCAGTCCCTTCTGAAGATCAGTTGTTCTATCTGCTCGGCTTCAATGCCGAGCTCGGCTGCCCATTGGGCCATACACGCCGTGTACCGGCGATAACTAACGGCACTGTTCCAGTTGAGCCACAGAGGCCCGATCTCCTTGCAGTTTTCACTGAACCATTTCGCGACGATGCTGTCCAGAATCGGGGTGGTGGCGACGCGGAAGGAGGCCTTAGTAGCGAAGCTGATGTACTTTGTCGCGAAGGCGGGTCCCCACTGGTCGAAGAACTTCCTGTTGGCCTGCCGTCTTTTCACGACGTTCTCGAAAGCTGCATTCCCGCCACTAGTCATGGCCTTCTCGGCGAGCTCGTGTAGGTCGGCGGCGAAGTTCTGACCGTTTTCCAGGTCGGTATTCAAGCGAATGACGCGTTCTGCCCGGTAAGGGCCAAAGTTGGCCTGGGCATAACCCCAGAGGTAGCTGGCGACGTAGGCGTCGAGAGCCGAGTCAGGGTCAGCGACTTGCTTGAATGCCGCCAGAACGCCAGCGCGGTCAATGGGATTTGGAAGTGATTCCAAGATTCTCTTGCCGCCGAGGTATCTTTGCCAGTTCCGCTTCTCCCACTCGAAGGCCTCCTGTGGTGGACGCCCCTTCGCGTCCCAGTTCTGGAATTTTCTTTGCAGGTCATCGGGCACGGCCGGCATGATCAGTCTCCCCCAGGTAGGTGGTGCATTTACTTTCGCATAAGAAACCCCGGTCGATCGATGTGGATGGTCGTCCCTGGTCGCTATCCCACTTCCTTGGGAGTGGGATGGTGGCAGTTTCGGTATCTCCCCCGCTGCGCGGGGGCTCAGCGTAGAGTCTGAGAATGAATCCTCTGGAGCAGCCTGTACTCGTTGCGCCCCCTTACAGGCTCCGCCCATTTACGGCAGCCGATGTTCCTGTGGTCCAGGAAGCCTCGAGCGATCCACTAATTCCCACCATCACGACAGTTCCCGCCAGCGGTTCACGCCAGGCAGCTCTGGCCTCCATCGAAAGACAGCACCAACGCTTAGTTGATGGCACCGGGTCTCCTTCGCTATTGCTGATTCCTCCTCTGATCAGGCGGTTGGCCAAATCGGGCTGTGGCTAAAGAACCTCAGCCAAGGCCGGGCGAGCATTGGCTATTGGGTCGCGCCAATTCATCAGGGGAAGGGAGCAGCTCCTCTGCTTTAGGTGCCCTCGCCGCCTGGGGTCTTACGCAACCCGGGATTCATCGACTGAAACTCTACGTCGAGCCTTGGAATGAGGGCTCCTGGCTCGCAGCCGAGCGCAGCGGGTTCATACGTGAAGGGACGATGAGGAGCTGGCTAGAGATTGGCGGCCAACGCAAGGACATGTACATGTCCTCACGCCTTCCTGCTCGCCAGGAATCACGCTAAGCGGACCTCGCGATTGCGAGACCTTGTCACTCGACTTCCAGGGCGGCATTGAAGAAGTCTGGGATCACCGCTTCGATCTTGCTCTCAAGAGTCCTCAGTGCCGTCTCGGTCCAACCGTAGTAGCTGGTCACGTAGGTCATAGCGTTGTAGAAGGCCGCCAGCGCTGCACGAACGTCCTTCTCAACCGACTCGACAGTGACGCGAACGTTCGCAACGCCTCGGCCTGTCTTCTCGTCCTTGGTCCAGACACGCATCTCTCTCACCGTGTAGAGGGTCGGGTGGGTGAGGTTCGAGAGCAGCCCATATAAGCCCGAGGCCACAGTCGCATCGATAGTGCCACCGAAGCTGGCGGTGAGGTCGTACATCCACTTGACGGAGTCTTCAAGGCCCGGCAGCTGTTGACCGTGAAGCCTGTACTTGCCCAACTCCTCGGGAGTCGAGTCGGGGAAGCGGGCGGCAATGTCCGCCTTGACCTTCTTGTAGGCGTCCGCCGTGCGCGTATGAGTGGGGTCGCTCTTGCCGCGAAGACGGCCGGCGTTCTTCTTGGCTTCCTCGGCGCTCTTCAACTCCTCTAGGTAGGCGCGAGCAAGACGGTCTTCCGGAGCCTCCGTGGGGTCGTCGCCCGTCACCCACACCGCGTGTGCGCAATTCTCGATTACGGCGCGCAGAAGCAATGGCGGAGTGCCAACCACCTCTGCAGCCCTCAGAAGAGCAGCCCAACTACCCAAATGCGCCGCGACGTTGAAGAGAAAAATCTGGATCGCCTCTGTGATGAGGCGGTGGCCGGTTTCGCCAATCGGCTTGTCGATTACCGGATCAGGCGATGGCAGGATTATGGCCGCTTGAGCAGCGCCAGATCCTGCTGCCGGTTCCCAGTGAAACTCGGCGGCGGTCTCGTGGAAGGCCTCGCGGCAAGCCGATAGCGTCTGCGCCAACTCCTCGAGGCGGTCGCTGTACGTGGACGGCATGGTCTGCCAGTAGGTCATTGTGGAGCCTTTCGGGCGAATCGACAGAGGTTCAAAGACAACGCGGTAAAGGATCCTTTGCTGGGACTGTAGCGACCGGGCGTGGTGCGTTGGCTGAAGGTCAACGAGACCAAGATGAAGAACGGCTACAAAGCTGCGCCCGAGTTGTCGTTGGGTCGCCAGTCTCGGAACTTGGCGATCCTCGACAGATGGATGCAGTTGCCGTGCTCGACCCTAGGCCCGCCAGTCCGCTTGAGGCATCTGTCCCGGGTGCCTGCTCTTCGTGTTGGGAATGTGCTCTTCACGATGCTGGTGGGTATTTTCTACGACTCTTCGGTGGTAGCGGAGTACGTTAGGGTCATAGGCCCGTCAAGTGCGTGATGATCGTTGTCGTCGCCGCTGCAACCCACGCCTTGACTGCATCCTTTGTCCCCGCTCCAGCCGACGTCCCTATCTCATCCACTACGCCCCTGAGCCCATAGAGAGATCGTTTTAGGGCGTTTGGTTTTTCAGTAGTTGAGACCGTTTTCTTGACGTCTGAGATTGCATCGTCGAGTGCCTCGGCGTGGTCAGCAGTGAAGTCGTCCCGCGGCGCAGCCCTGGCAATCTCTTCGAGAGCAGCAACCAGGCGTTGCGCGTCCGCGGTGACGTTTGACTGTTGCAGCTGGTTGGCGTTACCAACTGATATCTGGTTGGTTCCACCATGCACGACGATGTTTGGTTGTGCGAACGAACGGTGAACGTGACCCTTCTCCGTCAAGGTTGCGTTCCAGTGATCGTTGCCGTGCTCAAATGGGTCTTTACTGAACTCATAGCGAGAGATCGTATACTCAATCACGCCACCACGCGGATCTGCACGCTCTACAGTGTCTCCCTCGTGAACCGGCGCGGCAGGAGGAAAGACGGCTTTGCCTTCGCTGAGTAAGACTTCAATTTTGAATGAGTTGCCTTCTCGAGTTGCCGGACGTACTACGACGTCTTCCCCACCGAAGTTTTGAAAGAATGCGCTGATCGCTCGTATGCCGGGTAGGCGGGGCACTTCGTTGTTTTCTGCCATGGCTTGATTCTAAGCAAACGCCAGGTCATAGGACGTACAAGACTTATGGGTGCTTATCGGCGTTTGCTCTAGTTCGCTTATGGTTTCAACTGGCTGGCACGCTTCCGCCCTATCGAAGCTGTTGGCATGTAAGCGATTGCGCAACAACTTGTTGCGCAATCGGCTCAGGAGCTCATTCGCCGCGAACGTCCTCTGACGCCGACCCTCGAACCCTTGCGCCACCATCTGATGGGCTAACCGTCCAGACTGGATCCCGGCCACGGCGCCTATTACGAACGGCTCTCTTTGTTGCCCGATCATCCAGAGCGCGTCTGGACGATCGGCATAGAAAGCAGTTCACCATCGAGACCTTGGAAGTAATGTCCGACACCCAAATGAGCCGCAGCCTGTGGCCCATTTGGCCCGTACCTGACCTCAGCCAACTGTGCCGCCAAAACGGAATGCATCTGTTGCCGATTTCTTGACTTGCATTCCTGTCCGCAGGCCGTGCTACCGAGAGCCACCCGTATACATTGCCATCAAACAAGTGGTGACGGAGCCGCCGGGGGCAGTGGCTCCGTCACCACTTCGTTCACACCTCTGGCATCCAAGGCGTGGTGGTTCGGAAATCATGAGGCGCGTGCGTGCACGCTACATGAACTGGTGTGAACAAGCAGAGCTCCGGACAACAACCTCACGGCGGTGGCGAGGGCGATACGGACCGGCTACTGACCGAACTACGATCGCAATCCTCCGACCTAGAGCGGCTCCGGGCCCTCTACGAAGAACTGGAAACCAGAAACGGTCTTCTCCACAACGAAGTCCTCCGCCTAAAACGTGCCCAGCGGACAAACGTCCAGGACCTCGCCAGAGTAGCGGCAGTTTTGCTCCAGATTTCGCGCGTCAAGGGCATCGCCCTCGACCCAGCGACGCTCGACATTCTCCGTCGGCGAGGCTGGCTGCCCACCAGGCCTCGCACGGGAGCACGGCCATGACCATGTCCATCGCCAGGCTCTCAGTCCGATCAGGACTCAAGTACCTCTTCAAATCCACGATGCTGGACGACTTCTCCCCTACTCCCCAAGACACAATCAGCTACTACGTCGCGGCGGGAACGCCTCAGGGTCGTTGGATGGGCAGTGGGCTCAGCGGCGTTGCCCGCACATCCGGAGACAAAGTCACTGAATCCGATGCGCGCGCCATCTTCCAGGACGCGGCCCACCCCGACAGTAATGAACAACTGGGGAGGCCCCATGAGCAGCCGCAGATCAACCAAGAGGCCAGCAACAAGGAAGCGACGAAGCACGCCGTCGCCGGCTTCGACCTCACGTTCAGTGTCCCGAAGTCCGTCTCCACGCTGTGGGCACTAAGCCCCCGCCTTCTGCAAGAACAAATCCTGCAGACCCATCACGACGCCGTCGAAGCAACGCTTGCCTGGATGGAAGAGCACGTCATCACCACTAGATCCGGGCGGAACGGCGTTGCTCACGTCGGCACCCTAGGGGTCATCGCGGCAGCCTTCGATCATTGGGAATCACGCGCCGGCGATCCTCAGCTCCATACGCATCTTGTCATCGCGAACCGAGTCCAGCGCGTCACGGACGGCGCGTGGGTCACCGTGGACTCCCGTTCCTTATACAAAGCCGTCGTGGCCGCCAGCGAACATTACAACGGGCTGCTCTTCGATGCGCTGCACACCAGCCTCGGCACAGACACTGACATCCGTGCCCCGGCGCAGAACACTCATAACCCAAGCCAGCAACTCACTGGCGTCGCCGAAGCCCTTATCCGTGAATTTTCAAACCGTTCAAGGCTTATCGACATCGAGACCGATCGCCTGGTGAAACAGTGGACCGCTGGTCATGGAACTCGCCCGACGGCAACTACCACCGTGAGATTGCGCCAGCAAGCCACCCTTTCAACTCGAACGCCTAAGAACGCTTCTTCGTTACCTCTGCGGCTGCTTTCCGCACAGTGGCGCGACAGAGCAAAGGCCCAAGCCTTCGACCCGGAATCCGTCGTAGCGTCCACCATTAGGCGCTCCCGCTCACATTCGTTCCACGTTGGCGACTTCGCACCCGACTGGATTGACGCCGTCGGGCTTGTCACCCGGCAACGTGTGGCGGCAAAGCGCTCAACCTGGAATCGCTGGAACCTGATCGCCGAGGGTGAGCGTGTGTGCGCTGAGATCCGTTGCGCCTCCCCCGCCGACCGCAACGCGCTGATCGATGCCGTGGCCACCGCGGCAGAGCGTCAATCCGTGCCACTCAACCAGTATCGGTACACCGTCCCTGCGGATGCGGCCGATGATCTGCGATTCGCCGGGCGAAGCGTCTTCGATTTCCACGGGTCGCGCCTCTACACGGACGAGTCGACACTCGCGTTTTAGGACCAAATCCTTGCGGCGAAGAACGACGACGGCGGCCCGGCCGTTCCGGTCGACCTCGCCTTCGGGGCGGTCACCTCATACAGAAACGACGAAGGGTCACCTCTGCACGATGACCAACTGACGGCAGCGTCGGATGTCCTGCTGAGCTGCAGCAGGCTCGACGCCATCGTTGGACCGGCCGGGACCGGAAAGACGACGACCCTTGGCGCCGTGAAAGCTGCGTGGGAGGTGGCGTACGGGGTGGGCAGCGTTGTTGGTCTGGCGCCGGCTGCTGCGAGCGCCGAAGTTCTCGGTTCGGAGCTACGGATGGTTACTGAGAACGTCGCTAAGTGGCTGCATGAATCCGTTGGGTCTGGTGCGGCCGAACGGGCAGCACGATTCTTCCAGGCGGACGATCGACTCCGTGGGGCTTCCGTTCCCCACGGCCCTATCGTTAGACGACTTCAACAAGAGGTTGCTCGGCTGGCCGCCGAGCAAGCCCAATGGCGGTTTCAACCCAATCAGCTCGTAATTGTCGATGAGGCCTCCATGGTCTCAACATTTCAGCTGGCAGCCTTGGTCGGGCAGGCCAAGGTCTCCGGAGCCAAGATCCTCTTGGTGGGGGATCCCGCCCAGCTCGATTCCATCGATGCCGGCGGTGTGCTTGGTTGGCTTGATCGGCAGGGGATTCGGCACGGGTGCCCGACGGAACACGACATACGGATCTGTGCCGATCGACTCCAGGAGAGCGGTCGAAGCAGAGTCAGTCACTCGGGTGAGCTGCTGGACAAGGTAGACCGCCGCGGCAACCAAAGGCACCGCGGCTGCTCCCCCGACCAGCGCTCTAATCAGTCAGCGAGGCTGCTGACTGATCAGTCCGGAGAGGAGTTGAAGGATCATCACAACCACCAGCGGAGTCATCATCACGATGACCCACCAGTTGGTTAGTCCGCCGATCGCCGCCCATTGTGATTCATCGACTTCGGAAACGCTGAAGGCCCCGGTAATGAACCCCCACATCCACGACGCGATGTTCTGAAGGACGTTGGCGAAGATTGAAGTGATTGAACCTTGGACGCCGTCGTTTGCTTGGGAAACCAGCCCACAACCCGGCGGCCACCAACCGTTGAGGTCACAATCGATAGGCATGATCGCAAGCGGCTAAAAGCCCAACGGAAAGGCTGTCTGGGACCAGAGAATGTAGCCGTTGATCCCGCCCAGGATTGCGGCGACCGGGCCGGTCCACAGGAGGATTACTCCTCCACCTGAGGCCAAGCGCGACGATTGGCTCAGCTTGCCGGCCAACAGCATCGCGGCCCCGATGATCGCCACGATCGCAATGACGATGAAGGCGCCGACGAGGATGCCGCCGCCGATCTGCTTGAGTGACTCAAGAAAAGGAAAGTTCGCGTTTGGTGTGATCCCAGGATCCACCGCTGCCAGTACCATCTGGTGCTCCATCCAGTCGTCTTCCAATGGAATGAGCTGATTGGGCTCACGACTTCATGGTGAGGGTGCCGGGGAACGACATGATGCTCGCAAACCTGATAACTGGCTGTAGATCTGTCTCTATGTGACAGTTCAGCGGTGCGGTTCGATGCTGTTGGGGTTAGCTTCAACCTAGTCCTGTGTCACGGGAGGCAGCCTGCCTGGACGAAGGTCACGATGCGCGTTGCTAGATCATGAGTATCGGATGCAACTTCTCTGGCCTTATTTTCGGTGAGCGCATCGAGTGCTATCCGTTTTTGGTAATACAGAAACGCGGCACCCGGAATCTCGTGATCGGAGATAAGTAGATCGTAATACTTCTCGGCTTCTGATCCAGCGCACCTATCGAGGGCCCTCATGGCTGTTTCCATATCATGGAATTCCGTTCCATCAATTAGGGCCGTTCGGATCGCTGCGAAGAGGGTGGGCGCCGACGTGGTGCAGCGAAGGTTCTCAATCCACGGTTGCCATCGCCTGGCACCCACCGCCGCGAGAAAGGCATCCGTAGAAAAGGTGTGAGTCCTAAGAAGCCGCGTCTCCGCCTGGCAACTACCCAGCTTCACCCGGGTGGGGAGAACCCAGGCCGCGTTCTCCTCATCATTGAGGAGGCTGTCGAGGACGGAAGGCTCGCACTCGTCTGCCAACTTCTGAAGCAAGCCATCTTTCCAGTCTTCCGATTCTTCTGAAGCGGAGATAGCTTGGAATACCTTTTGGGCTAGAGATCGACTTATCCCCTGCGCCACTTGCGCAAGCATCGCCACGCTCAGATTTGGCCAATCCTCTATCTGCTCTTCAAGTGCGTGCCAAGACTCAGGCGTAGCCTGTCCAGTAATCCAAGCTATGCCTGCACTTTCGCCTCGTTCGAGTTCGAAGCGGGTGACTGATGGCCAGTCTTTAGGGAGCAATGCAACATCCAACAAAGCAGCCCATTGCGCAAGCAGGGACCACTTCAAGTCAAATCTGCCCTGTGAAGGCGCTGGTGCGAAAGCTTGCGTTCCACTAAGGCGCAGGAATTCCGCCTCGACCCATCCCTTGACGGTAGATTTCTGCGCGGGAGTTAAATCGACATCAGTAGAGGCGCTAAGTCTCAGCACGCGCTCTTTATAACCACCAAGAATTAGTTCTTGGACAGTCGGGACCTCGTGCTGCTCGGGTTGGTGACGTCTAGTTTCTTTCGGTCCCTCTTTCCGCCCTTGAAGAAGCTGAGCAGACAGATCCAGCACATGGCGTCTCGAGTCGGGGTCGAGGCCGTCTCCAGCGTTGCTTTCCAAGTTCTGTGACAGTTGCTCGACTTGCAAAGTCGTTAGTTGTTCCAGAAGCCAAAAGAACTCAAAGTCGATTCGGGGCGTAATCGGGAACTTCAACCATTCCCATATCGTTGCAAGCGGGCGCTGTCTTAGAATGGCGGTAATCTTGCTGTCTAACGATGATTCATGACGCATGGAAGCGAAAATTCTAGCTAAGCACGCTGATTGGCTGACAGTCCAAATATTCTCAGAACCACTCGAAGAACTATCAACTATAGACTTCAATAATGGACGCAGATTTGGCGTATCAGCCTCTACTAGCTCCAGCGATCTCGACCTACCAATGCGCGAAAACAACTGCCCCAAAGCCTTTCGGCGAAGAGGGTCTGGCGCGCCGACAGCATGGGCCACAGCTTCCTCATCCGTAGAGGCCAGATCTATGGCACATCCGATCAGAGTTTCCTGAGCCATATCGTCACTGTCTATATAGGCTTGCTTAGCTAAAGGCGCTGACATGGCCTCGAGGTTGGCACTAAATGCCGCCAGTGCCGCGCGACGCCTGACCACTGGGTCCTCATCGTGAATGAAACGGGCGAGAAGTTGTGGCAAGTCGGAGACGGACGCGGCACTTAGGACTACGAGTGCATTACCCCTTTGAATCCTACTGTCAGACTCAAGGGAGGAAAGCAGCTCTGACTTAAAGTCCTCGGATAGCCCAAACTCGGCCAGTTTCTCCAGGGCGCCTTCATCATCTTGGTAGCGTGCGCCGTGGTTTCGGTCGAGCCAAATTTGGCGTTCCGAATATGCCTTCCAGATCGTCCACATCGCACGGTCCCACTCCTCACGATCGGTGGAGATCACAGCGGCACGCGCGGCTAGTAATGGATCGGCCTCCGCAATTAGCCTCCTAACGGCAGGGCTAGCCATCGGAAAGAGCAACCAAAGCGTATGCGTCCAAGAGTCACGGATCGCTCCTGCGCCTTTGTTATCGGACATCACGACATACTTTGACAGGAACTCCAGCCCACCATCGTCCATGCAGCGCAGCGCCTCGGCAGAGCGGGCTTCCTGAATGATGTTTGCCACAAAGCTCACCGAATCAGGTTTGAGCAGCAGCAACGCCCGTTCCGCAAGTTCGTTAAGAAATTCCAGGCTAGGATATAGACTAGGAATTCCATCGTGAAGTCGTGATTCGGTCAACTTTCCTAGTGGGATCGAGACTTCATTCTGGGCCTCCAAGAAGAGCGCAATTCGGTTTAGCCAAAGGTTCAGGGAGTTTTGTCTGAGCATTATTCGGGCATCAACGTCTCGTGCCGTCGTTGAAAGGATCAGGGATAGTGGGCCGATCTTTGCGTCGTTTGGGTTATGAACCCTGTCAACTATCGCCGATGCATAGATGGGAATGCTTGCGAGCTCACTCATACCAGGGGCGAGGCTGAGAAAGTTGTGCAACTCATCGCGCCGAACTGATCTTGATTCAGCGTAGCGTTCCAACCACTCGTTGTCTGGTTTTAGTAGGTAAGTCGAAAAACCCTCAATGCGGCTCGGCATCGAAGCCATTAACCTCGTGGTAACAACGTACCGGTGTTGGGGATATTCACGCGAGACTGCCTCCAGCAAAGAGACTAGAGCCGGTCGTTCGGCGGCAGGCACTTCGTCCAGCCCGTCCAACAAGAAAACATAGCTCTTGGCTTCAAGGCCGGAAATGTCGAGCTTTTCCACTGGCTGATACGACTCGGCATCGTCCATTTCACGTACAAAATGAACTCCAGGATCGCGTTCATTTCGAAACAATGAGAAGCTCCGCAGCCTTTTGTAGAGTGCATTACCACTTCGAAACCCAATCTGATGGAGTTCCTGCGTTTTGCCATGGCCACCACCGGCCACTATGAGCAGACGCGGTACAGTCGCGTCCAATTCCGGCGCAAGGGTATGGCCCGATGAATAAATTTTCCAGAGGTACCGGCCCTCATCTACGCCGCTAAAACTCTCTACGTCCTTCGGGACCTCCGCTACTGGCAGCGGCATATAGTTTGGATCCCGCGCTTCCCGAACGGTAGCAGCAGGAAAACTCCGTATCTCTCGGGAAGATCCAGCCAGGATACTTGCCGCGATATCAACAGACCGGCGCCTCAGATCCGTATCCTGTACTACTACTGCCTGAACACCGGCTGCTCGAAACAGTTCCGCCTGATCTAGCGGTACATCTTTTTGGTCGCCGCTGACGTGGCTGAGCAGCAAGTGTTTTCGACCGATTCCGGACGTTGACCTGACACGCGCGGCCCAAGCAAAATCCCTACGCAGGTGCTCCTCAACTTTGCTGAGACTATGCCCGAGAAAAAGTAACCGGAATTCGCTTCCGAGCGCCCGAGTGACCATCTGCATCCGCTCATCCGCAAGAGCTGCACGGTAAGTTTTTTCAGAAAGCACTATGGTTTCAGGTTTTGTAACTACGCCGTGAAGGTGCAGCACTCGCAGTTTTTCAGGATCATTCTGCAAAGCATAGGGAAGATCATCCAAGGTAAGGGAAACGACTTCCTTGCCGACTGCTCTGGCGCTGTGTTCGATCGCAAGATCATAGTTTGTGGTTAGGACCAGACCCGTCTGCACCTTAGCCAAAGCCTGGAGGACGGGACTGGGTTTCACTTCACGGGATGCGATGTATTCAGCAACCGTCTTCTGCAGCCATGCCTCGCCGTGCTTCTCGGCTGCCTGTTGAGCCACTGCAAAGAGGTTATCTGCTGCGGGAGTCCGGAGATCGCCAACATTGTGTAGGTGCCGAGCCAAAGTTGCAGCTGAAGGAGCACCGGGCTCCACTCCGAGTCCAGCCCCAATTACGGGAACGATTTCCCGCCGCGAAGTCCTCAGGTCGTTAAAGAACTCGGCACAATCATTGCTATCGAGCTGGAGTACTACCCCTTCACCCAGATAGGCATCCATACTTAACGTCCTCCACACGAATGGCCAGTTTCGGCTGGCTTGCTGCGTCGTCGTGCAATCAAGCGTTGCAGCCTAAGAATGGCCGACACACCTCTGCATCAGAAACACGGCCCTCGACACCGACAACAATAGCTGGTTAGCCATATCTCGCACCCGTCTATTTCTACTTCGCCAGCATCAGAGTCTGCCCACCAGCGTCAAAGAAACTACTCCGCGCTCGGAGGACGCTCACTCGCTTTGGTGGCTATTCAGCACACAGACACAGCTCGGCGCGTCATCTCCCGATCGACCCTGTTTGCACTATTCATTAATCGCCCCGCGAGACTGGCCCTCCAAGTAACGGAATACAGCATTGGCTACAGAAGCAAAGTGAAGTATGCGGTGCCTTCGTTCCAATCTATTGGATGCAACAACGTTCCCGCGGCGGGATTCAAAGCACTGTACATCATGCCATCGCCAGCGTAGATCCCCACATGCCCCCAGTTGTATGGACCTTGTGGGTTCTGAACGACAAGGTCTCCGATCTGCGGGTTATCCGTCATTCGCCCGACCCGCCACTGCTCCACACGCGGCAATTCGATCCCAACTTGGCGATAGATCCACTGAACGAAGCCCGAGCAGTCCCATGCCTTGAACGCAGTACCACCCCAGACGTAAGCACCTCCGACGCCCGTCTGCGTGAAACGCAAAATGTCCTGTCTGATTTGAGGCAATCCTTCTGCAGAGACCAGATCTCGCCGGCCGCTCTCCCCCGCGCTGCAAGTCGGGACCGGGGTTATGCCCTGGAGCAGGTCAACAATGGCCGCGGCCTGCGGCTCCCATCGAACATAGAGCTCTGGAAACGCTGAAACCTGGACTGCTTGGGCAGCTTGCCCTTTGCCTATAGCAGACCAGCCTGGCACATCCAGCAAACCTCGAGGACTACCCTGATTCGGTCCAGAAGGCCCGCCATAGAATGCCCGTGCGTTGTAAGAAACGTCCATCAGCTCTGCAACGGTTCCCCATCCAGCCGCTGGCCGCTGCTGTGCCGAACCTACTGAGTCGTGGTCACTCCCAACCCCGTCATGATGAAACTGAAATGATGCAGGGACATTCGCGTTGGCGAGCATCCGGAGGGTCGACTCCTGGAGAGACATCATATGGCGATCACCATCGCCTCCCGAGGAACGCCAAGTTGCTTCCCTACGGAAATGTACCCCTGTGCCACAGCAATCTGCCCTGCGGAGAGTCCAACGGCTTGACCATCCGGCCGATATCCTCTGCTCTCCAAAACGCTTTGTGTGACAGCGCCGCTGCTTGACACACACCCGACGGACGATTCCGGTTTCTCGCCGGCCAAGGCTAAAGCGACGGTGCTAACGACAACGCCCAGGGAAAGCACGATGACGAGAACGACGGCGGTTGCAGCCCGTACGAGCGCTCGGCGCCCGACTAGAGCCATCGCCAAAGCCGGATGCGGCATCAGTATACGATCCGACTAGTCGAGGCATAGAAGCCGACCATTTGGCATCGATCAGGCGGCGCGGTCGCTGCCGGCGGGCAATTAGCCATGACACTGACCGGCACTGTGTATGAATTGCTGCTACTGACTGTCTGGTCAACGACCTTGAGTCGAACCGTGCAGACATGAAGCCCCGCCCACGGAGCCGGCCGTTCGCGAACTTTCTACTCGGGCGTCAAAGAAGGCAGCGCAATGACACCCACGCCGATCACGGCTGCCGATACTGCGACGCTTAGAACCGCCGCAAAAAAGTTGCGTTGGCGTGTTCGGCCGCCTATTCCGGGGTTTCTCTTTACTCAGTCCATCCACACTGTCAGTCTGACAGCCCCCACCCGGTGCTTCAGAACATGACGAGGCCACCTCCGGGCTACGGAAGGGGCCTCGTCGATGTCCGAGCTAAGGCATCACGAGCGGTAATTACTCGGACGGTTCCTCGACCGGGAGCGCCTCCCACTCACGCAGCTTCTGGATTACCTCTTCCGGCGAGTAGGTCTCGGGTTCCATCACAATCCCGGAGGTGGGCAGGTGGGTCAGGTCCGCCTCGAAGAGCTCACTAACACCCTGCTGTCGAACTGTAGCCAGGTAGCCGCTCTGGAGCAGGACTTGGGTCAGGAAGCTGCCCTGACCCTCAGCGGCCTTCATATCGGAGATCAGGATGTCCGGGTCATAAGTAATCATCATGACGGGGAGTCAACAGTCCAGCGAGGCCTCGGATGTTGCATGCGCTTCCGGCGCACGCGGGGTCCAAAGTTCTGTCGCCGGGTCGGAATAAGCTATACAAGCCTGATGTGCTGCGGGCCGCTGACCGTGCTGTCCGCGCCTTGAACTTCCTTGAGGACACCATGCTGCAGCCTCCCCGGCCCGTGCCGACAAATGGAACCTACCAGGTACACAGACCTGCCGGGTATGAGGCGTCTCATTTCCAAGGTTCTATATGGGTCCGCCGAGACTCCGCGCGGAACGACGTCGTTTGCCCATGTCAGGCGCCGTCGGACGCCGCTTTGGCGTGGCCAACAGGTGTGGGCGTCGTGTGTGCTCCGGCTTCCTTTCCATCGCACCTCACGATGACGCGGTTGCCTTTGGCTAGAAGCTCAGTTGCGCTTCTTCAGGGGGACCCTTGCATCCAAGCGAATACCCCGTGCTGGGTGGATCAACGGGAGTGGCCTTGCCCCAAGAGCGTGGCAGGGCCACCACCCGCTTACTGCAGGGCTAAGCCCAGGACTGGTCCCGAGAGATGCAGGCCCCGCCGTTGTAGGCTACGTAGATTGAGCTGACCCTGTTTTTCATCTCGCCCAGGTTGAGACGGTCCCCGGGTTGGATGTACCAGGCGTAGCCGACGCAGTCGGGGCTGTCGTAGATGGTGATGTACGCGTGCGTGTTGTTGATAAGGGATGCTGAGTTGTTGTTGACTTGGACGCCCCATCCGTTCCGTCCAGCCGGACCGTCGGTGAACAGTTCGTTTCCCATGCCGGCGTCGCTGTTGGCGTAGTCGGCCCGAGCACCTTGGAAATCGGAATTGAAGTAGAAACACGCCCGTCCTGACGGACACGCTGTCCCTGAGCCTGAAGCATTGGCAGCGGGCGCGCCCGCCAGGAATGCACCGGCACCCAAAGCCAGCACAGCGCCTGCAGTAGCCGTCTTACGCATCGCGAGTTTCATGAAGTTCCCCAGTCATTTTTGTTCGCGGACTTATCATCCGGGTGCCCACCGGAGGCGCCTCCATCATTCTCCGGCACCTCCTTATCACGCGCCATGGGGACATCTGCCCTAACCCGCGGCTGGTGCCCCATCAATGGCGTTCCGTTCCAAGAGCCTCTCGGGGGTTCGGTGATGCGGCGATGCAGACGGTCGACATCGCCGAAGGGCCCGCCGAACACCTGACCGACACACGGAGAGAACCCATTGTCCACCAAGCAGGGAATCAACCCTTTGCCACAGTCCACTACAGGCAATCGGACCCAATAGAACCAAGGAACTGGAACGACCCAATTGGGACAGTTCGCATCCGATCGAGGTCCGCGGACCCACATGGACGTCGGCTGACTATTTGAACCTGTCAGCTAGGGACGGCCGGTGTTCGCCCTGTTCAAGCCTGTGCCCGTATGCTCGGTTTGTGAAACCGTTCCTTAGTTGGTCAAAGGATATAAGCCGAGAGACCGCCAAATGCTTCGCGGCCTGGCTTCCCACCGTCATCCAAGAATGCCATGAAGTCTTTCTCTCGCATGAGATCAGCAAGGGGGAGCCTTGGTTCGAAAGGATTACTACGAACCTCACAACATGCGAACTAGGCATCGTCTTCATTACGGCTGAAAACCAGCACGAGCCATGGCTCAACTTTGAGGCGGGCGCATTGCTCAACAAGTTTGGAAAGTCCGGTGTCTGCCCGGTGCTAGTGAAGCTGAAGAAGGCCGATTATGTTGGTCCGCTCAGCAACCTTCAGCTCACTGAGTTTGAATCTGAAGCCGACATGCGAGGTCTACTGAGCACGATCAATGATCGGTGCAACAGTCCGCTCAAAGCTGACGTGCTGCGGAAGATGTTTGATACTTTCTGGTCGTCACTTGTGGAAAGCGTTGAGGAAGCCGTTTCCAACGTGTCGCAAACCCAACACCCCAATTCCGCTATCCGGCCAGTAGAACAAAAGATCGATGAGATCCTGAACCTGGTTCGGGCCCTCTCTTCGGAGTTCGACCACCCATCACTGTCTGATGGCCGGCTAAAGGAGCGCCTGGACTATTTCACGAAGAAGTACGGATCCCTAAACATGTATAGGAAGTCGGACTCTGAAGTTGGTCAAGTCATCGATTTTGGGGAACGAGACGGCAATTTGCAGTACGTTGTGGCTCATTTCAACGGTGAGTCTGGCGGCCGCGTGTACCTCAAGGACGAGATAGAAGTCATCCCGTTCTAGCAGGCAGAACGAGGGATTCTGGGCGTACCACCTTCTTGGAGGCGAATCACCCATTCTTGCATTGCCTGCCCGAAAGCGAAGCAGAGCCTCTCCGGAGGAGAGATACCGGCTCCCATCGATTCGTGACGAGAAGGTGGAGAATACTTTCGTGGCCAAATGGATCGACACATCTCTTGAGATATGCATCTCATCGGTACACGTGCCCGCAATCGCCTCATCTCCTGAGGAGACAATCCCCAACAGGACTCACCGCATAAACGCCGAAACTGACCGCTCCGTGGCATCCGCCCCGGCCTGCAAGGCTTCCGGCACGTCCTGAATTAGCCAAGAAGCATGCGTGTGCCGTAGATCGTGAATCCGCGGGTTCTTCCTCAGGCCGCGCTCTTGGGCAACCTTGACCGCCGGCATCCAGTAGTGGTGCCAGAACAGCTTGTGCACGATTCTCTCCCCCTTAGGCGTCGTGAACAGCAGATCACTGCTCGGCCGTCCAGCCACCAAAGGAATCAAGAGGTCCACTAGGGCAGGGTTCAGCCCAATCGACCGCTTCCCAGCGCCCGTCTTCGTCGGCCCGATGTAGAACTGGTTCTGACCATCCCGCTTCCAGGCTTTGTTGATGCGCGCAGTAGCCGGCTTCCCTAACAAATCGATGTCAGCCACGGTCAGCGCCGTCGCCTCCCCAAACCGCGTCCCCGTCATCACCAGGAAGTTCGTGAAGTCCCGGTACCGCTCCCCCATGTTCTCCATGATCAAGCCGAACTCCGCGTGCGTGAGGAACATCATTTCGTCCTCGGCCTTCTCAACGCTCGGCAGTTGCACGCCGCGGCAGGGATTGCGTGTGATGTACCCCAGCATCTCCGCGGTGTTCATCGACGCAGAGATCAGCCCGTGCACATTCTTGATCGTCTTCGGTGAGCGTCCCTTGGCCATCATGGACTTCACCCAGTAGGCGATCATCCGGTAGTCCAGCTTGTCGACGGGGACGTGGCCGATGACCTTTTGCACATGGAGATCAAGCATCGTCTGATACGTCTTGACGGTCCCGCTCGACGGCCTGATCAGGAGGTCGATGTGCTCCTGGATGACTTCGCCAACTGTGGGTATCTTCGCCCTGTTGTCCAGAATTGCCTGCTGGGCGATCTCGAAGGATTGACCGTTCGCATCGAGCAACCGCTTGAGCGTTTCAGCCTCATGCGCGGAGTCGACAGTGATGCCCTGCTGCTTCCGGATCTTGGGGTCGCGCCAGACCACCATGAAGGACGAAGAGCCGTCCTTTTTGACGCGTTTCCGGATACTAGCCACATAAAAATGCTAGTTCCGTGTCAACAGATTTGGGGGTTTTGTCAACAGTCAGGGGCCATATAGGCCCCTGACCTGCGACAACACAGTGCCCGAGGTGGGACTCGAACCCACACACCTTTCGATACTGCATTTTGAGTGCAGCGCGTCTGCCAATTCCGCCACTCGGGCGCGGATTACCGGGAAGTTAATTTTCGCTGACTGCTCGTGTCTGTGAGCAACGCGATCCTTTCCCAGCACGCGAAATTACTATACATGCAGATAGGCTGAATCAAAGAACCGGGCGCGCTGATGCAACAAAAACCAGCCATCAAAGAGTCCACACTAAGATGGACATGAACCCGCCGAACCTTTTCAAGGAGATCCCGTGACCGAACAGACGGAGTCCACGTCCACAGCCCAGCCGGCCCGACGCGTTGTCGTAGCCGAGGATGAGACCCTCATCCGCCTGGACATTATCGAGATTCTGAAGGGCGAGGGGTACGACGTCGTAGGCGAGGCAGACAACGGCGAGAAGGCCGTGCAGCTGGCCGAGGAACTCAAGCCTGACCTTGTCCTCATGGATGTGAAGATGCCCGTCATGGACGGCATTTCGGCTGCTGAGAAGATCGTCAAGGCACGCATTGCACCTGTTGTACTGCTGACCGCTTTCAGCCAGAAGGAACTGGTGGAGCGAGCACGCGACGCGGGTGCCATGGCTTACGTCGTCAAGCCTTTCTCCCCCGCGGACCTCATCCCGGCCATCGAGATTGCCCTCTCCCGCCACGAGGAGATCAAGGCCCTCGAGAACGAGGTTTCGGACCTCCAGGAGCAGTTCGCCACGCGCAAGCTTGTAGAGCGCGCCAAGAGCCTCCTGACCACCAAGATGGGCCTGACGGAGCCGGAAGCTTTCCGCTGGATCCAGAAGACCTCTATGGACCGTCGCCTCAGCATGCGTGAGGTTGCCGAGACCATCATCAACCAGGTCAACTAACGTCCCCAGCAGTAAACGCACGACGACGGCCGCTCACCTCACGCGAGGTGGGCGGCCGTCGTCGTCATCACTAAGAAACCAAAAAATGCGGGCCCCGCCAATGGCGGGGCCCGCATTCAAGAAAGCGAAGAACTTAGCTCTTGGCCTTGGACTTCTTTTCCGGCCAAGGGCCAACGGGTTCCTTGCGTGAACCGTCGTCGGTCTTGGAGGTGTCGGCGAGGTCGCCTACCTTGTGGACCTTCAGCGAGTTCGTGGAACCAGCCTGTCCGGGAGGGGAACCGGCGGCGATGACAACCAGGTCGCCTTCGTCCACAAGATCCATTTCCAGAAGGCTCTTGTCCACCTGTGCAGTCATCTCGTCGGTGTGGCCCACGGAGGGAACCAAAACCGGCTGGATGCCCCAGGTGAGGGCGAGCTGGTTCCAGACGTGCTCCACCGGAGTGAACGCGAAGACCGGCTTGACCGGGCGCAGGCGCGAGAGGCGTCGTGCCGAGTCACCGGACTGGGTGAAAGTACAGATGTACTTGGCGTCCAGCTGGTCGGCGATCTCGACGGCGGCACGGGTGATGGCGCCACCACGGGTCTTGGGCTTGGTTCCCAGCGGGGGGACGCGCTCAAGGCCGTGTACTTCGGTGGACTCGATGATCCGGGCCATGACCTTAACGGTTTCGATGGGGTACTGGCCCACGGAGGTTTCGCCGGAGAGCATCACCGCGTCGGCGCCGTCGAGGACTGCGTTGGCGCAGTCGGATGCCTCGGCGCGCGTCGGACGCGGGTTGTCGATCATGGATTCCAGGACCTGGGTTGCCACGATGACCGGCTTGGCCCAACGGCGTGCCAGTTCAATGGCACGCTTCTGGACGATCGGCACCTCTTCGAGCGGCAGTTCAACACCGAGGTCGCCACGGGCAACCATGATGGCATCAAAGGCGTCGATGATTTCGTGGAGCTGCTCCACGGCCTGCGGCTTTTCGATCTTGGCGATCACCGGAACTCGGCGGCCTTCTTCATCCATGATCTCGTGGACACGCTTGATGTCAGAGGCATCACGCACGAACGAGAGGGCAATGAGGTCGGCGCCGCGCTTGAGGGCCCAACGGAGGTCGTCCTCGTCCTTTTCGCTCAATGCGGGGACGTTGACGGCAACACCGGGCAGGTTGATGCCCTTGTTGTTGGAGACCTTGCCGCCAACGGTCACGGTGGCAACAACTTTGACGTCGTCAACTTCGATGGCGCGCAGCGCCACTTTGCCGTCGTCAATGAGCAGGGCGTCGCCCACGTTGACGTCTTCGGTGAGGCTCTTCAGCGTGGTGGAGCAGATGTCCTTGGTACCCGGGACGTCTTCGGTGGTGATGGTGAACGTGTCGCCCACGGCCAGCTCGTGCGGGCCGTCAACGAATCGACCCAAGCGGATCTTGGGTCCCTGAAGGTCGGCCATGATGGCCACGGGCTTGCCCAGTTGGGAGGCAGCCTTGCGGACGTTTTCGTAGGTGTTGTCATGCACGGAGTAGTCGCCGTGGCTCATGTTCATGCGAGCAACGTCGACGCCGGCCTCCAGCACCGCGAGGGTGTTGTCGAAGCTGGAGATAGCCGGACCGAAAGTTGCCACAATTTTCGCGCGTCTCATATACCTACCCTAAGTAGTCATGCTGATTGAGTAAAAGAAGTGTTCCTGCCGGCGCTATAAGACCGCTATCGCCCGGTCGGTGGGGGCGACCGGTGCCGGGAGGATGGTGCTTCCCATCAGGAACCTGTCCACTGCAGCCGCGCACGCACGGCCTTCCGCAATGGCCCACACAATCAGTGACTGGCCACGTCCGGCATCACCGGCGACGAACACACCCTCGGTGTTCGTCATGTAGTAGCCGTCGCGGGCAACGTTGCCCCGACCGTCGAATTCTGCACTGACCTGCTCCGTGATCCCTGCCGGCTCAGCACCGGTAAAGCCAAGGCTCAAGAACACGAGGTCAGCTGGAATGATTCGTTCTGTGCCGGCCTTGGGCAGGCGTTTGCCGTCCACGAACTCGGTTTCAGCAACTTTGACGCCGGTGAGCTTGCCGTTTTCTCCAACAAACTCAACGGTTGATGCAAGGTACGTACGCTCGCCGCCTTCTTCGTGGGCGCTGGCGACCTCGAAAAGGGTGGGGAACGTCGGCCACGGCTGGTGCGCTGCACGTTCGGCGGGGGGCTGCTTGCCGATCGCGAGCGTGGTCACCGAGGCAGCCTGATGGCGGTGGGCGGTGCCGATGCAGTCAGCACCGGTATCGCCACCACCAAGGATGACAACATGCTTGCCGCGCGCATCAATGTGGTTCTCAGGGTTCTCCCCCGCCACCTTGCGGTTGGACGGGACAAGGTAATCCATGGCGAAATGCACACCGTCGAGGTCGCGGCCAGGGATCGGCAGGTCTCGCGGGACAGTGGCACCGGTGGCGACAACAACGGCGTCGTAACGGCGTCGCAGTTGCTCCCAGGTCACATCGGTTCCCACAGCGACGCCGGTCCGGAAGCGAGTACCTTCGGCCTTCATCTGCTCCAGGCGGCGGTCAACCTGTTCCTTCTCCATCTTGAAGTCGGGGATGCCGTAGCGGAGCAGGCCGCCGATCTTATCGTCGCGCTCGTACACAGCAACAGTGTGGCCCACTCGGGTCAACTGCTGTGCCACAGCCAGGCCGGCGGGACCGGAGCCAACCACAGCAACCGTCTTGCCGGTGAGGCGAGTCGGAGGCAGGGGCTGGACCCAGTCGTTGTCGAAGGCCTGGTCGATGATCGAAACCTCAACCTGCTTGATGGTCACAGCGGGCTGGTTGATACCCAGCACGCAGGACGCTTCACAGGGTGCAGGGCAAAGACGGCCCGTGAACTCCGGGAAGTTGTTCGTCGCGTGAAGGCGCTCAATAGCTTCTTCACCCTTGTCCCGCCACACGAGGTCGTTCCACTCGGGAATGAGGTTACCCAGCGGGCAGCCCTGGTGGCAGAACGGTACGCCACAGTCCATGCAGCGTCCCGCCTGGCTCTTCAGGACGCCCTTTTCCTGGGCTTCGTACACTTCCTTCCAGTCCATGATGCGGACGGGAACGGGACGGCGTGGCTGCGTCTCGCGCTGCCGGACTTTCAGAAATCCGCGTGGATCAGCCACCGGTTACCTCCAGGATTCGAGACCATACTTCTTCGCCATCGGGGTCAAGGCCCTCTTCGATTGCGTCGAGACGGGTTTGCAGGACTGCGGCGTAGTCTCGCGGCAGTACTTTGGTGATGCGGGCGGCGGTGTCGTCGAAGTTCTCGAGCAGACGGCCGGCCAGGACGGATTCGGTTTCCTCAACGTGCTTGGTGAGCAGGCCGTGGACAATGTCGCGGTCCTCGGCGTCGAGCTCCAAGAGCTGGAGTTCACCGGTATCGAGGGCCAACTTGTTGACGCGCTCAGGCTGCAGGTCCAGTACATAGGCGGTACCACCGGACATGCCTGCACCGAAGTTGCGGCCGGTACGGCCGATGATCAGCGTCTGGCCACCGGTCATGTACTCGCAACCGTGATCGCCAATACCTTCGACGACGGCAGTCGCACCGGAGTTACGGACCAGGAAGCGTTCGCCAACCTGGCCTCGCAGGAACATTTCACCGCTGGTGGCGCCATAACCGATGACGTTGCCGGCAATGACGTTGCGCTCCGCCTGGAACACATTGGTGCGGTCCGGCCGAACGATGATGCGTCCACCGGAGAGGCCCTTGCCGACGTAGTCGTTGGAGTCGCCGAACATGCGCAGCGTGATACCTGCAGGCAGGAAAGCCCCGAGGGACTGGCCCGCGGTACCGTTCAGCGTCACATCGATCGTGTCGGTCGCCAGCACATCTGTGCTGAACGTCTTGGTCACCACGTGGCCGAGCATCGTCCCCACGGAACGGTCCGTGTTGATGACGTCCAGGGTGATCTTGACGGGCATGCGGTCGCTGAGTGCTTCCTGCGCCATGGTGATCAGCCGCTGGTCAAAGTGCTTGTCCAGCTCGTGGTTCTGGCCGGTCATGTTGCGCAGCGGCACGTCGTCGTCGAACTCAAGCCCGTGCAGGATGGGGTCGAGGTCCAGGCCTTCGGCTTTCCAGTGGTTGATGGCTTCGCGGGTGTCCAGGACTTCGGCGTGGCCGATTGCCTCTTCGAGGCTACGGAAACCGAGCTCGGCCAGGATCTCGCGGACTTCTTCTGCGAGGAACTCGAAGAAGTTAACCACGAATTCGGGCTTGCCGTTGAACCGGGAGCGGAGCTCGGGGTTCTGCGTGGCGACACCCACAGGGCAGGTGTCCAAGTGGCAAACACGCATCATGATGCAGCCTGAGACAACCAGCGGTGCAGTCGCGAAGCCGTATTCCTCGCCGCCCAGCAGGGCAGCAATGACAACGTCGCGGCCGGTCTTAAGCTGGCCATCAACCTGGACCACCACGCGGTCGCGGAGACCATTGAGCATGAGCGTCTGCTGGGTCTCGGCAAGGCCAAGTTCCCAGGGCACGCCCGCGTGCTTCAGCGAATTCAGCGGCGAGGCGCCGGTACCGCCGTCGTGACCTGAAACAAGCACGACGTCGGCCTTCGCCTTGGTGACGCCGGACGCCACCGTGCCGATCCCGACTTCCGAAACCAGCTTCACGTGAACACGGGCCGAAGGGTTGGCGCGCTTGGCATCGTAGATGAGCTGCGCGAGGTCTTCGATCGAGTAGATGTCGTGGTGCGGGGGCGGGGAGATAAGTCCGACGCCGGGGGTTGAGTGACGTGTCCGGGCTACCCAGGGGTAAACCTTCTGGGCCATCAACTGGCCACCCTCGCCGGGCTTGGCACCCTGCGCCATCTTGATCTGGATGTCATCGGCGTTGGTCAGGTACAGGCTGGTGACACCGAAACGGCCGGAAGCGATCTGCTTGATGGCGGAGCGGCGCTCCGGGTCCAGCAGGCGGTCAACGTCCTCGCCACCCTCCCCGGTGTTGGACTTGGCGCCCAACCGGTTCATGGCAATTGCCAGGGTCTCGTGGGCTTCCTTGGAGATGGAGCCGTAGCTCATGGCGCCCGTGGAGAAACGCTTGACGATGCTGGAAACGGGCTCCACTTCCTCGAGCGGAACAGCCGGACGGACGCCGTCCTTGAACTTGAGGAGACCGCGGAGGGTCATCAGGTTCTCGGACTGATCGTCAATGCCCTTGGTGTAGGACTTGAAGATGTCGTAACGGCGTTCACGGGTGGCATGCTGCAGGCGGAACACCGTCTCCGGGTTGAAGAGATGCGGTTCGCCGTCGCGACGCCACTGGTACTCGCCGCCTCCGAGCAACGGCTGGTGCGGGTGCTCGATGCCGCCTTCCGGGTACGCCATCTGGTGGCGTGCCGAAACTTCCGCGGCAATGACGTCCAAGCCGACGCCGCCCAGCTGGGAGTGCGTGCCGGAGAAGAATTCGTCCACGAGCTCCTGCGACAAACCTAGTGCTTCGAATGTCTGGGCACCCGTGTAGGAAGCCACAGTGGAAATGCCCATTTTGGACATGATCTTCAGGACACCCTTGCCGAGGCCCTTGATGAGGTTGTAGACACCGTCTTCCGCCGTTACGCCCACAACGTCGCCGTTGGAGATCAGCTGTTCCACCGATTCCATGGCCAGGTATGGGTTGACAGCAGATGCACCGTAACCGATGAGGACTGCGACGTGGTGCGTCTCGCGGACATCGCCGGCCTCCACCACGAGCGCGGTCTTGGTGCGGTTGGCGCTGCGGAGCAGGTGGTGGTGCACTGCGCTGACCAACAGGAGCGAAGGAATCGGTGCCCACTGCGCGTTGGAGTCGCGGTCGGACAGCACAACATACTGCACACCGCGGTTGATGGCACCGGAAACCTGCTCGCAGATCTCGGTCAGGCGTGCACGGAGTGCCGCTTCTCCACCCTCGGGGCGGTAAAGCCCGCGGACCTTCATGGCGATGCGGTCGCCGTCGGGACTTTCGATGTTCGCGATCTTGGCGAGCTGATCATTGTTGATCACGGGGAACGGCAGGGAGATCTGCGGCTGGCGGACCTGCTTGCCATCCAACAGGTTGCCGTTGGGACCGATGGCGCACTTCAGTGAGGTGACCAACTCTTCGCGGATAGCGTCCAGCGGAGGGTTGGTGACCTGGGCGAAAGACTGCACGAAGTAATCGAACAACAAGCGCGGACGCTTGGAGAGCACAGCTACTGGAGTGTCCGAACCCATGGCGCCCAAGGGCTCAGCGCCGGTGCGGGACATGGGCCCGAGCAGGATCTTCAGCTCTTCGGTGGTGTAACCGAAGGTGCGCTGGCGGATGTTGACGGACGCAGCCGTGTGAACAACGTGCTCGCGCTCGGGGAGCTCGTTGATATCGATCAGGTTGTCCTTGAGCCACTCGGCCCACGGGTTTGCTGCAGCGACCTCGGCCTTGACCTCGGCGTCGTCGATGATGCGTCCGGCCTCGGTGTCCACCAGGAACATCTTGCCGGGAGCAACGCGGCCCTTCTTGACCACGTTGGAAGGCTCCACCTCGATCACGCCAACTTCAGAGGCAAAGATGATGAGGCCGTCTTCGGTGATCCAGTAGCGTCCCGGGCGCAGGCCATTGCGGTCCAATGTTGCTCCAACGAGGTTGCCATCGGTGAAGGAGACAGCGGCAGGACCGTCCCACGGCTCCATGAGCAGTGAGTGGTACTCGTAAAATGCACGGCGGGCGGGATCCATGGTGGCGTGGTTTTCCCACGCTTCCGGAATCATCATCATGATGGAGTGCGTGATGGGGCGGCCGGACAGCCAGAGGAGCTCGGCTACCTCGTCGAAGGAAGCGGAGTCCGAGGCACCAGGGGTGCAGATCGGGTACAGCTCTTCGGGGACGGAGCCCAGAAGCGGGCTGGCCAACTGGGACTGGCGGGCACGCATCCAGTTACGGTTGCCCTTGACCGTGTTGATCTCACCGTTGTGGGCAATGGTGCGGAAAGGCTGAGCCAACGGCCATGACGGGAACGTGTTGGTGGAGAAGCGTGAGTGGACGATTGCGAGCTTCGTCTTGAAGCGCTTGTCCGAAAGGTCCGGGTAGAACGGCTCCAGCTGGGCGGTGGTCAGCATGCCCTTGTACACAATGGTGCGCGAGGACAGGGACGGGAAGTACACGCCGAACTTATTCTGGGCACGCTTGCGGATACGCCAGGCTCGTGAGTCCAGCTCGTTGTGCTCAAGCTGCTCACCGGTGGCGGAGGCAAAGAACGGCTGCGAGAAGTAAGGCATACAAGCCCGTGCCATGGCGCCTACGAGGTCGGCGACCACGGGAACCTCACGCCATCCGAGAACCGTCAGGCCCTCGTCAGCAGCAAGTGCTTCAATGCCGGCCTTCGCAGTTTCTGCTTCGCGGGATTCAGCGGGAAGGAAGGCAGTGCCCACCACGTACTGGCCCGGGGCAGGCAGTTCGAATTCGGTGACGGCCCGGAAGAACTCGTCCGGAACCTGCATGAGCAGGCCCGCACCGTCACCGGTACCTTCGTCGGCGCCCACGGCGCCGCGGTGTTCGAGATTGCGGAGGGCAGTCAATGCCGCTTCCACGATGTCGTATCCCGGTTCCCCGCGGAGCGTGGCAATAATAGCCAGGCCGCAGGCGTCCTTCTCCTTGTCAGGGTTGTAAAGACCCTGAGCCTCCGGGAGCGCGGCAAAGCGCTTGAATGGAGACATGGCACCCTGAGGTTCGATATTTTCGGACCAACCGGGGTTATGAAGATGGGTCATGGGAGACGTCCTTCCTCGAGATCGTGCGTATGGAAGGGACAACGTTGGCCCCACCTTGCCTGCCCTGTGACGGGCACAACAAAGCGCTAGTAATTGGAATTGTAGGCCAGCCGATCCAGCGCAACGAACAGTTACGCAGACCTCTGGCCCCGGCTTGACCAGTGAACATCGGTATGCTGCGATCCGGTTTCCGGGGTGCCACGACGCTGTGGACTGGGCCCTACGAGCGGTGACTCTGTTGCCCCTTTACCGAACGCGACTACTTGGTGTCGTCTGCCTTCGGCGTGGATCCGGGGGCCTTCCTCGCGGCAGTAGCAGCAGATGTGGAACCGGTGCCGGACGTGCTGTCCTTATCCCTGTTCTCTGCTGATTCCTGCGGCTCGTCAACGTGGCCCGGATCGCTTTGGTTATCTGGGAGATTACCACGCGAACCAGCATCTGAGACAGATGCGTCCACATCATGACTGGTGACGCTGGTCACCGCTGCGGGGTCTTTTTCCGCTTTCTTTTCCGGCTCCCGGCCCGGCAAATAAGGAGTGTCCGGCACCGGACGGCCCCGCCTCCCGAGGATGAAGAAGATCGCCAGCGCGGCAATAAAGACGAAGATGCTGGTCCACACATTGAGCCTGGTGGTGATGCCAAAAAGACCGATCTGTTCGGCATCATCAATGCGCAGCGCTTCAATCCACACACGGCCAAGCGTGTAGTACACCGCGTACAGCCAGAACAACCGGCCCCTACGGAAGTTGAACTTCTTGTCCAGGAGCAGCAGGATGGCCACGCCAACGAGGTTCCACACCATCTCGTAAAGGAACGTTGGGTGGAAGAGCGTGCCCGCAGCCATATCCGGCGGGAAGTTGGCATTGGCGGGATCGATTTCGAGTCCCCAGGGCAAGGTGGTGGGCGCACCGAAGAGTTCCTGGTTGAACCAGTTCCCCAAGCGGCCAATGGCCTGTGCCAGCAACAATCCAGGAGCAGCGGCGTCGAGGAAAGCGGTCAACTTGACGCCGGCCCGCCGGCAGCCGATCCAGGCACCTACCGCACCAAGGATCACGGCGCCCCAAATGCCCAAACCACCACGTTGGATTTGCGGGATCAGGGAAAGGTCTCCCGTGCCGTCAAAACCCGGGCCGAAGTACGCATCCGGTGAAGAGAACACGTGGTAGAGGCGGCCGCCGATGATGCCGAACGGAATAGCCCAGATGGCAATGTCCCACAGGCTGCCCTCCGGGGTCCCACGGCGCTTCCAACGGGTGGATGTCAGCCACAAGCCAACGATGATGCCCGCCAGGATGCAGAGGGCGTAAGCGTGGATGCGCAATGTCCCCCACGGTAGCGGAATGTCGAAACCGGACCACGACGGGCTCGGGATACTCAAGGGGACCATTGCCGCAGCGTGGAGGACGGTCTGCATTCGCTTCGCTGTTTCCTTTTCCTAGGCTTCTGCAGCTGCGCGGCCCAAGCCGGCGCTGAGGTTCTTGGTGAGTTGTCCGACGGCGTCCACGCCGCCATCGCGGAGGGCCGCCACCAAAGCGGTGCCCACGATCACGCCGTCCGCGTAGGCGGCGATCTCGCGGACGTGATCCGGGTTGGAGACGCCCAAGCCTACGCAGACGCGCTCGGCACCGGCCGCATGGGCACGGGCCACCACGTCTTGAGCACTGCTGCTGACAGAGGTGCGTGTTCCAGTGACACCCATGATGGAGACGGCGTAGACGAAACCACGGCTTGCCTTGACGGTCATGTCCAGCCGCTCCGGGGTGGACGAGGGTGCCACAAGGAACACCCGGTCCAAACCGTACTTGTCCGAGGCTTCGAACCATTCATGAGCCTCGTCGGGTACCAGGTCCGGCGTGATGAGCCCTGCTCCCCCGGCTTCGGCCAACCTTCGGGCGAACTCGTCCACACCCATGCGCATCACGGGGTTCCAGTAGGTCATCACCAGAACTGCCGCATCAGTAGCGGCCGTAATTCCGGCAACCACGTCAAAGACATTCGCAACCCGGAATCCGTTGGAGATCGCTTCCGTGGTAGCGGCCTGGATGACTGGTCCGTCCATCACGGGATCGGAGTACGGGATCCCGATTTCGATCAGGTCGGCACCGTTGCGGGCCAGGGCTATGCCGGCCTCAATGCTTTCCTGAACCGTGGGGTAACCCGCGGGAAGGTAGCCCACCAAGGCGGCGCGTCCTTCTGCTTTGGCGCGGTCAATGGCGACAGCGGATTTGCTGGCGAATTCTTCAGTCATCAGTTCTGGTCCTCGTTGACATCCACGGCTGCTTCGGACGTGCGCTCGGTGGGTCCCTTGGGCTTGCGCGTGGACAGCGTAGTGCCCTTGACGTGCCCTTCCTCATCCAACATGTTGAACCAGGCAGCTGCAGTTTCCACGTCCTTGTCGCCACGTCCGGACAGGTTGACGATCACCGTCACGTCCGACGGCGTGTCCTTGCCTTCGGTGAGCCGCTTGCCGATCTTGATGGCGCCGGCCAGGGCGTGGGAGGACTCAATGGCGGGGATGATGCCTTCAGTCCGGCACAGCAGGCTGAACGCATCCATGGCTTCGGTGTCAGTCACGGCCTCATAGGTCACACGCCCGATGTCGGCCAAGTAGGAGTGCTCCGGTCCGACGCTCGGGTAATCCAAGCCGGCCGAAATGGAGTGGGATTCGATGGTCTGGCCGTCTTCGTCCTGCATGAGGTACGAACGGGCCCCGTGAAGTACGCCTGGACGGCCCAGGGAAATGGCTGCAGCGTGGCGGCCGGTCTCTACACCTTCGCCGCCGGCTTCAAAGCCGTAGATCTTCACGGAGGCGTCGTCGAGGAAGGCGTGGAACAAACCGATCGCGTTCGAGCCACCACCGATGCACGCAGCGATGGCGTCGGGAAGCTTGCCCGTTTGCTCCAGGATCTGGCTGCGTGCTTCTTCACCGATGACTTCGTGGAAGTAGCGGACCATGGCAGGGAACGGGTGCGCACCAGCTGCAGTGCCCAGAAGGTAGTGGGTGTGATCCACGTTGGAAACCCAATCCCGGAGGGCATCGTTGATGGCGTCCTTGAGCGTCTGGGAACCATTGGTCACCGGAACCACCGTGGCGCCCAGCAGCTGCATGCGGGCCACGTTCAAGGCCTGCCGACGGCAATCCTCCGCCCCCATATACACCACGCACTCGAGGCCCAGCAGGGCTGCGGCCGTGGCACTTGCAACGCCGTGCTGACCGGCACCGGTCTCGGCAATAACGCGGGTCTTGCCCATGCGCTTCGCCAGGAGTGCCTGGCCCAGGACGTTGTTGATCTTGTGGGAGCCAGTGTGGTTGAGGTCCTCGCGCTTGAGGAAAATTCGTGCTCCCCCGGCGTGCTCCGAGAAGCGCTTGGCTTCGGTCAGGAGGGAAGGCCTGCCGGAGTAGTTCTTGTTGAGGTCCTTCAGCTGCGCGATGAACTCGGGATCAGCTTTGGCCTTTTCAAAAGTGTCCTGGACTTCGTCAAGGGCGGCGATGAGCGACTCGGGCATCCAGCGTCCGCCATAGCTGCCAAAGTAGGGCCCCGATGCGTGCCGCAGCGAAGGGCCACCTTGGAGGAATGCGTCCGCCGCATTCTCTTCTGAGCCGGCTGTTGGCGCGTCGACCATCAGTCTCACCGTCCTGTTCCAGTTAGTTCATTGGGTAGTTCCACGTGCCACAAGGCAGCCGCAGGCTCCTGCCCGGGCTGCCTTGCAACTATTCGCCGTGATTCAGTTACTGCCTCAGTTCCTGACGGCGATGGCGGCAGCTCCAGCTGCCTTGAATTCAGTGATGCGTTCGCGCGGCGTGGAGTCGCTCACCAGCGCTTCCCCCACCAAAATGGCGTTGGCGCCCGCCGCGGCATAATGAGAGACGTCCTCGGGGCCCCTGACGCCGGATTCCGCCACGATGACGGACTCGGCCGGAATCAAGCCGGCCAAGGATCCGAAAACTGAGCGGTCGACGTCGAGCGTTTTGAGGTTGCGGACATTGACGCCAATAATTTTGGCCTGCGCCGCAACTGCGCGCTCGATCTCTTCCTCGGTGTGCGTTTCCACCAGCACGTTCATCCCGAGCTCGTGGCTTAGCGCACTGAAGTCGGCAAGCTCCGAGTCGGACAACGCCGCGACGATGAGCAGGATGAGGTCGGCTCCGTGGGCACGGGCTTCCCAAATCTGGTACTCGTCAACGGTGAAGTCCTTGCGCAACAACGGAGTTTCGACGGCGGCTCGCACCGCGTCGAGGTCCGCCAGCGAGCCGCCGAACCGGCGCTGTTCCGTGAGCACGCTGATGACGGAAGCTCCGCCATCGGAATACTGCACTGCGAGCGACGCGGGATCGGCGATGGAGGCGAGGTCACCCTTGGAGGGACTGCGGCGCTTGATTTCAGCGATGACTTTGAGGTCGTCGCGGATGGACGACGGACCACCGAGGGCCGCCCACGCGTCACGAGCGGGGGCAGCATTTGCGGCGCGCTCCTTCAGCTCCGCGAGGGACACGAGGCCGCGTCGGGCCTCCATGTCCTCCTTGACTCCACCAATGATGTCATCGAGTACGGTCACGATTAGTGGCCGTTGTTCTGCAGCTTGCTGCCGCCAACTCCGTAGCCTGCCTTACGCATCACGAAGCCCACGATCAGTCCGATAACCATGACAACCAGTCCGCCGACGAAGATCGGGGTGCTGGCGATGACGAAAGCGATGGAGGAAATCAGGGCACCGACCAGCATCACAAGTACGCACGTCCAGGCAGCCGGGCTGTTTCCGTGACCGATGGCGTCAGCGTGGCTGGCCATGGTGGATTCCGCTTGGTTGTTGGACACTGTGGTTTTGCTCATGTGAAATCTCCTCAGGATGAATACTGCTTACATTCTGCCATTTATTGACGACGGCCGGGACATCGCCGGACGTCAGCCCAGGCGGGTGTCGGCTTTGTTGCGCCGGACCGGCCCAAAGTCCTATATGAGTACCTACGTCGGGTCTTCACCGCGCGAGAGGCTGTCCCAACTGTCAATCTCGTCCACCGGTTCGTTGGCGCTCTTCTTGCCCCTCGCCCCGGCGTCATATTTGGTCCGCGAGGTCCAGTAGCGACCCGCCAGCGGCAGGGCGATAGCGCACACCGCCAAGAGGGAGCCGGCAACGATGGCAAGGGCCGGGAAGGCCGTGATCACCGCGTCGGCCTGCCCGCCCGACACTCCCGTGGCTGCAGCAATTGATCCTTGTGCGGCACCGAGAGGATCCAGTATCACGGTCACTGCCGCGAGGATGATCCCCGCAGCAGACAAGGCGATGAGGACAGCGATGATCCATCGGGCAATTTTTCCGGCAATGGATGCCGCCAAACCGCCGGCCAGGGCTACGACGGCCAGCGCCGTGACCGCTGTGGCCGCCTTGCTTCCTTGGACATGGAGGTCGCTGTTGGAAGCACCGGTGGGGTCCAGGCGCACCTCGATCCAGGTCTGCGTCGTGGCTCCGAAAACGGCCAACGCAAGGATGGTGGTGGCAAGGACCACCGTGGATTTCCGCGCCCAGCGCGGCGACTGCCTCACGGAAGCCGCTGATGCTGCGGTACTCATGAGGCGGGCGTCCCGTCGTCGGATGCGTTCGCGTTCCGCACGGTGTCCGCGGCGATGTTTTGCAGCGACCCGGCTGTGTGCACTGCCCGTAGCGGTGCCGCAGCCTTGTTCACCGTCTCCAACGCTTCGGAAGGCTTGTGGGAGTCCGCCACGATGCCACCGCCGGCCTGCACGTAGGCGCGGCCTTCACGGAGAAGTGCGGAGCGGATCGCAATGGCCATATCCATGTCGCCGGCGAAGTCCAGGTAGCCAACCACGCCACCGTAGATGCCGCGGCGGTGTGGTTCGAGTTCGTCGAGCAGCCTCAAAGCCCGTGGTTTGGGAGCCCCGGACAACGTACCGGCCGGGAAGGTCGCCTTGAGGACGTCGTAGGCCTTGGCGTGGGGGGCGAGCTCGCCAACCACCGTGGACACGAGGTGCATGATGTGGCTGAACCGCTCCACTTCCATGAACTGAGTGACGTCAACCGTTCCGGCCACGCACACCTTGGAGAGGTCGTTGCGCGAAAGATCAACCAGCATCAGGTGCTCGGCGCGCTCCTTCTGATCGGCCAGCAGTTCTGTCGCCAGGGCCTTATCGGCCTCAACCGTCTTGCCACGGGGGCGGGAACCGGCGATGGGGTGCGTAATGACTTCCTCGCCGGTCACTGTCACCAGGGCTTCAGGTGACGAACCAACGATCGAGTACTCGCGGCCGTCAGCGTCCTCCAGGCTGAAGAGATACATGTACGGGCTGGGGTTGGTATTGCGCAGGACACGGTAGACATCCAGGGGGTCGGCGGCGCACTCCATTTCGAAGCGCCGGGAGATCACTACCTGGAAAACCTCCCCATCAACAATGGCTTCCTTGCCGCGGTCAATCGCATCCAAGTACTTGGCTTCATCCCAGCGTTCCTGCACGCTGGAGGCAAAGTCCAAGGCTGCGGTTTCCAGCACGGAGACCGGCTGGGCAACTGGCGTGCTGATCTGGTCCAGCAGCCCCTTCACCCGGGCTACGGCGTCGTGCCAGGCGTCATCCACACGCTCGGCACTGTCATCAAAGTTGATGGCATTGGCGATCAGGAGGACCGTTCCGTCCACATTGTCGTGGACTGCCATGTCGGTGACCAGGTTCAGAGCCATCTCCGGCAGCTGAAGGTCATCCTCCGGTGGGGACGTCAGCCGTTCCCAGTGACGCACGGCTTCCCAACCAAGGAAGCCAACCAAGCCGGAGGTGAACGGCGGCAGGCCGTCGAAGCGGTCAGTCTGCAGCGCAGCAATGGTGTCGCGAACAGCTTCCACCGGATTGCCTGAGACCGGCACGCCGACGGGCGGCTCACCGATCCAGTGGGCCTCCCCGTCCTTGGTGGTCAGCGTCGCACGCGACTTGGAGCCAATGAAGGAATAACGTGACCAGGCGCCGCCAACCGCCGCGGATTCCAGAAGGAAGGTACCCGGCTGTCCCTTGGCAAGTTTCCGGTACAAGCCGATGGGAGTCTCGGCGTCAGCCAAAACCTTGAGCCGGACAGGGATGACACGGCTGTGGACGGCGAGTTCGCGGAACTCTTCCAGGCCCGGGCTGATGATTCCAAGGTCCTGCATGGCTATGTTCTCCGCCTTATTGTCTGAGGTGGTGCGTCAGTGGAAAGTGGTGGGTGCCTTATTCGCGGTGGCCCGTAACGACAGTGAAGTCGCGACCATCAAAACAGGTCCGGGTTCCGGTGTGGCAGGCGGCGCCTATCTGGTCCACGCGGATCAGGAGGGCATCGCCGTCGCAATCAAGGGCAACAGACTTCACGAACTGTACGTGTCCGGAGGTGTCGCCCTTGCGCCAGTATTCCTGGCGGGAGCGGGAGTAGAACGTCACCCTGCCGGACGTCATGGTGCGGTTGAGTGCCTCGTCATCCATCCAGCCGAGCATGAGGACCTCGTTGGTATCGTGCTGCTGCACGATGGCCGCGACGAGGCCGGAAGAATCCCTTTTGAGGGCGCTGGCGATCTCCTGCGGCAAAGGGCTCGCGGGGTCGCTGGAAAGCTCCGCGGCAGGAGTTGGGCTGGGGGCGGACTGCTCTGACATCAGATCAAGTCTAGTGCCTTCGGCGGGAGCCTGATTCTGCGGCGGTTCCTCTGCGCAAGAGTGCTCCGATCGTGCTAGTTTCACAAGTGATGCATTTCGTCGATCCTTCCCGAGAAGTACTGGCCGAAACCCTGCTGGCGGCCGGGCCTGACTCCCCCACGCTCTGCGAAGGGTGGTTGACCCGGGATCTTGCCGCGCACTTATACCTGCGCGAACGGAAGATCGCCGTGGGTCTGGGGCTACTGATCCCCAGCCTGGGCAAGGCATCCGAAAAAGCCACCTCCAAACTCGCTGCCAAGCTGAAGAGTTCCGACGCCTACGCGGACCTCGTCAAGACGTTCCGTGCAGGTCCGCCGGCGCTTTCCCCCTTGAAGATCAAGGCGCTGGATGAGACATCAAACCTCATTGAGTACTTCGTGCACACGGAGGACATTCGTCGCGCCGGTGACCGCTGGGCGCCCCGGGCCTTGGATGAAGCCTATTCGGACGCCCTGTGGGACGAGCTGATCAAGCGTGCCGCGTTCCTGTACCGCGGCGTTGACCTGGGCATCGTGCTCGTACGCCCCACCGGCCCCCGCCACGTGGCCAAACGCGCCCCCGTGTCCGTGGCGATAGTTGGGGAGCCGGGCGAACTGCTCATGCACGCGCATGGCCGCACCAGCCAGGCCCTCGTCACCTTCGAGGGCCAGCCGGACGCCGTCGCGCTCCTGCAGTCCGCCGATATCGGTCTGTGACCACCAACAGGCTTAAACCAGCACTGGAGAGTCACCTTCAAGGTGACTCTCCAGTGCTGTTTACGCCTGAAAGCTAGCGGACTTCGAACCCGGCGTCGCGAATAGCGGCCTTAACCTGGGCAATCATGTCGTCCGGGCCAAAGTGGAACACCGATGCTGCAAGGACGGCGTCAGCGCCTGCCTCCACCGCAGGCGGGAAATGGGCAGGCACTCCTGCCCCACCCGAAGCGATGATCGGAATGTTCACTGCGGCCCTGACCAAGCGAATCAATTCAAGATCGAAGCCGTCTTTGGTGCCGTCCGCGTCGATCGAGTTCAGCAGGATTTCCCCCACGCCCCGGTCGGCTGCTTCCTTGGCCCAGGCAACGGCGTCGATTCCGGTACCGGTGCGGCCACCGTGGGTGGTCACTTCGAAACCGGACGACGTCGGTTCGTCGCCTTCGCGGGTACGGCGCGCATCCACGGAGAGCACCAGTACCTGCGAACCGAAGTGGCGGGTGATTTCGTCAATGACGTCGGGCCTGGCAACGGCAGCGGTGTTGATGGACGCCTTGTCCGCACCAAAGCGCAGGAGCTTGTCCACCTCGGCAACACCACGGACGCCCCCGCCCACGGTCAAGGGAATGAACACTTCCTCCGCGGTGCGGCGGACGACGTCGAACGTGGTTTCGCGATTGCCGGACGACGCAGTGACGTCAAGGAACGTGAGTTCGTCGGCCCCGCCATTGTCGTATCGGTGTGCAAGTTCCACCGGGTCGCCGGCGTCGCGAAGTCCTTCGAAGTTGACGCCCTTGACGACGCGGCCGGCGTCGACATCCAGGCAGGGTATGACGCGTACGGCTACAGCCATGTGCTGCTCCTCAGTTCTGTGTGCTCTGCTGTTGTTACGCGGCCGGGCTGTTTGATGCCCGGCTCAGCGATACGCGGGATCAGATACGGCAGGCGTGGATGCTGCTGACCAGGATGGCGCGTGCGCCGAGGTCATACAGTTCGTCCATGATGCGGTTGGTTTCCTTCTTGGGAACCATGGACCGCACGGCAACCCACTCGGAATCGCGAAGCGGCGAAACGGTGGGCGACTCAAGTCCCGGCGTCAGTGCTGCTGCGTCTTCCACCAGGTCTTTGCGGATGTCGTAATCCATCAGCACGTACTGGCGCGCCACAAGGACGCCCTGCAGGCGACGGATGAGGATTTCGATTTCCTTGGCTGTTCCATTGGCAGCGCCGCCCGAACCGGACCGTCGAATCAGCACGGCTTCGGATTTCAGGATGGGATCGCCAAAGATCTCCATGCCGGCAGCCTTGAGGGTATTGCCTGTTTCAACGACGTCCGCGATCGCATCCGCTACGCCGAGGCGCACCGAAGATTCCACAGCTCCGTCCAAGCGGACCACCTTGGCGTTGACGCCGCGCTCGGCGAGGTAGTCGCGCAGCAATCCGTCGTAGCTGGTGGCGAGGCGCTTGCCTTCAAGCTGCTCGACGCCGGTGAAGTCACCTACGGGACCGGCAAACCGGAACGTGGACGGGGCGAAGCCCAAGGGAAGCAGTTCTTCGGCTTCCACCTTTGCGTCAAGCAAGAGGTCGCGGCCGGTGATGCCGACGTCCAGGGTTCCCTGGCCTACGTAGACCGCGATGTCGCGGGGACGCAGGAAGAAGAATTCAATGTCATTGTCGGGATCAACCATGACCAGTTCGCGGGTGTCGCGGCGCTGGCGGTAACCAGCCTCGGACAACATTGCCGAGGCGGCTTCGGACAGGGATCCCTTGTTGGGGACTGCTACACGGAGCATTGGGAGACTTTCTTTTCGGAATGGAGGTTTTCAGGCACCTTGGCCACGCAGGGGGCTCCGCAACAGGCAGGCGGAGTGGCGTGGCTAGAGATGCTTGTAAACGTCCTCCAGGCTGAGGCCCTTGGCGAGCATGAGGACCTGCAGGTGGTACAGCAACTGGGAGATTTCCTCAGCAGCGGCTTCGTCCGATTCGTACTCCGCGGCCATCCAGACTTCAGCGGCCTCTTCGACCACCTTTTTCCCGATGCCATGGATTCCGGAGTCCAGTTCGGCAACCGTGCGCGAACCTGCCGGGCGGGTCGCTGCTTTCTCACTCAGTTCTGCGAACAGCGTCTCGAAATTCTTCACGCCCTCCAGACTACTTGCTCGGGGGCGGCCACCGCTTGTTGGGGCGTTGCATGACGAAGGGGATGTGAGTGAGGACACACCCACACCCCCTCGGCAACCAGTGCTTCTAGCTGAACTGCTTAAGGGTCACAGCCGTAGCCAAGGCAGCAGTCACAGCTTCATGGCCCTTGTCCTCCTTGGAACCGGGAAGGCCTGCACGGTCAATACCCTGCTGCTCGGTGTCACAGGTGAGGACGCCGAAGCCGACCGGCACGCCGGTGCGGACGCTGACGTCGGTGAGTCCCGACGTCGCGGCCTGGCAGACGTAATCGAAGTGCGGCGTTCCGCCGCGGATAACAACGCCAAGTGCTACGACGGCGTCGAAGTGCGGCGCGAGCCTGGCCGCGGCAACCGGAAGCTCGAAGCTACCCGGAACCCGCAGCAACGTGGGTTCGGCGATCCCGGCTTCCTTGGCTGCCCGCAGGGCGCCGTCAACCAGTCCATCCATGATCTGGGTGTGCCAGCTTGCCGCCACAATGGCGAGCTTCAACTGGGAGGTTTCCTCGGGGTTGAGGGTGGTGAGGTCAATAGTGGGTGCGCCGTGGCCGCTCATATTCGTGATGAATCCGTTCAGTGTTGGTTGTCGAAAGGGTGTGCTGCCGGTGTCTTGCCATTGCTGACGGGCTCTACTTCGAGCGCCAGCCGGTGGTCCATCCGGTCCTTCTTGGTCTGCAGGTAACGAAGGTTTTGCTCGCGGGAAGGCACCTCGGTAGGAACCATCTCCACAACTGTTACACCAGCTTGGGCAAGGCGGTTTTGCTTGTCGGGGTTGTTGCTCAGCAACCTGACCTCGTGGAGGCCCATCTCCGCCAGGATCTGTCCTGCGGCGGTGTAGGAACGCGCATCCACCGGCAGGCCCAACTGTTCGTTGGCTTCTACCGTGTCGAAACCGGCTTCCTGCAGTGCGTAAGCCTTGATTTTGTTGGCCAGCCCGATGCCGCGCCCCTCCTGGCCGCGCAGGTAGAGCAAGGTACCGCCCTCTGCGTGGATGAGCTCGAGGGCAAAAGCCAGTTGCTCTCCGCAGTCGCAGCGGTAGGAACCAAACACGTCGCCCGTCAGGCACTCGGAATGCAGGCGTACCAGGGGGGCCCTGCCACCCGAGGGCGGGTTGGGGGAACTCACGGCAAGGTGCTCGTGACCGGTCTCAAGATCCGTCCACGCCTGTGCAACAAAGTCACCAAAAGCCGTAGGTAACTGCACAATCGGCCCACCGCTGACGGGGTGCGGCCCGGGGCCGGTGTGGTCACTGCTGCGTGTGGTCGATGCGGTCATCGCTTCTCCTCGTCCTCCTGTGAAACATGTGCCGTCTGGGACTCTACCGCCTCAACATATGACACCAGGTCCTCGATGGAGATGAGGGGGCACCCATGTTCAGCGGCAAAGTCGCGCAGGCTGTCCAGCCGCATCATTTCACCGTCGTCATGTACCAACTCTGCGATCACACCCACCGGAGCCAGCCCGGCAAGGCGACACAGGTCCACGGCAGCTTCCGTGTGACCTGGACGTTCACGCACTCCCCCGTTAACTGCCCGCAACGGGAAAATATGCCCGGGTCGTGTGATCGATGCCGGAGTGCTGCTCGGATCTGCCAGAATCCGGGCCGTCAATGCGCGGTCCGTGGCTGAAATTCCGGTGCTGACTCCGATCGCGGCGTCGCAGGAAACGGTATACGCGGTTCCTTTGGCGTCCTCGTTGATCTCCACCATCGGCGGCAGGATCAGGGCGTCCGCACGTTCTCCGTCCAACGGAACACAGATGACGCCGGAGGAATACCGGATGGTCCAGCCCATGAGGGCGGGAGTGGCGTGCTCGGCAGCGAAGATGATGTCGCCTTCGTTCTCCCGGTCTTCGTTGTCCACCACGATCACGGCTTGGCCCGCCGCCATCGCAGCAATGGCGGACTCAACAGGATCAAGCCCGGTACGACGCATCCCGGCGGGAGTTGTCTTGGCAGGGGCGCTCATCGTGCGCCTCCCTGGACGGGCGCGAAGGACAGCAGGCGTTCGGTGTACTTGGCCAGCACGTCAACCTCAAGGTTCACGCGGCCGCCCACCCTTTTGGCCCCCAGTCCTGTTTCTTCCAACGTGGTGGGGATCAGTCCCACTTCAAACCACGGTGCCGCTTCGGCAGCAGGACTGACCGCTGTCACGGTCAGCGAGACACCGTCGACGGCGATCGAACCTTTTTCTGCGATGTAGCGTGCCAGCGGGGCCGGCACTCCAAACCGCAGCCGATCCCAATTGCCCAGCGGCTCGCGTTCAAGCAGTTCACCCACGCCGTCCACATGGCCCTGGACAACATGGCCATCCAGGCGACCGCCAGCCGGAACGCAACGCTCAAGGTTCACGGCATCTCCTTCTGCCAGCTCGCCGATGGTCGTCCGGACGAGGGTCTCCCCCATGACATCCACAGTGAAGGCCTGCCCGTCGATTTGAGTTGCCGTCAGGCATACCCCGTTGACGGCAATGGAACCGCCCAAGGGCAATCCCTCGGCGGTGGTGGGTGCTTTCAGCCGCAATGTTGCGCTGGCATCGCCATCATGCTCAATGCCCAGCACAGTGCCTTGCTCAGCAACGATTCCCGTAAACATCAGTGTCCTCCTGTGACATATTCCGCAGCTTCACTGTGTGAAGCCAAACTCTTCTGCGGAACCGAATTCTTGATGGTGCTGGCGGCCCCTCGTGGGGACCGCAGATGGAGCCGAAGGTCATTGCCGAGGATGCGGACCGCGCCCCCGCCGGCCTCGTCCCAAGACCAGCGCTGGGCGTCGGCCAGCGTGGTGATGCCGAGGTCGTTCAGGGCCGGAGTTCCGGATCCCAGCAGCGTTGGGGCCAAGTAGACGATGAGTTCGTCCACCAGGTCTGCTGCGAGGAACGTACTCAAAATCGATGAGCCGCCTTCCACCATGAGGTGGCGGACCCCTTGTTCGAACAGCATGCCCAGGGCTTCTGCCGGATCCCGCGTGGCCAAGTGGACGAAACGACCGTCAGTTCCCCGGACTGCAGCATCTTCGGGGACGTCCCGCAGGCCCATGACGGCTCGTATCGGCTGATGAGGTGAAAGTTCGCCGTCCGGGGTTCGGGCCGTGAGCCGCGGGTTGTCGACCAGCACGGTTCCGGTGCCCACCAGGATCGCGTCGATAAGTCCGCGAAGTCCGTGGTTGTCGGCCAAGGACTCCGGACAGGAGATCCACTGGCTGGTGCCGTCCACCGCGGCAATGCGGCTGTCCAGGGTCTGGGCGATGTGCAAGGTGACGAACGGACGCTTGGCCGCGACGGCGTCGAACCAGTCACGGTTCAGGTCCAGCGCTTTCAGGCCTTCAAGCCCTGAACTGACCTCAACACCTGCGGCCGTGAGCGTACGCGCACCGCCTGCGGCGGGGTCATGGGGATCGTCGACGGCGTAAATCACCTTAGCGATTCCCGCGGCAATGATCGCTTGGGCGCAGGGTCCGGTGCGACCCACATGGTTGCAGGGTTCCAGAGTGACAACCATGGTGGTTCCGACAGTGTCCATACCCTTTCTGCGGGCTTCGGAAATCGCGTCGGCTTCGGCATGGGCCGTCCCGGCTCCTCGGTGATAACCAGTTGCCAGTTGTTCACCGTCAGGACTGAGGATTACCGCCCCGACCAACGGGTTGGCTCCGCGGGGACCTGCCAAGGCCACGGTCAAAGCGACCTCCATGGCGGCACTTTCTGCAGCTGTGTAGGGCGTGTTGGCGAAGCTCACAGGATCGCTCCCGCAGAAACGGCAGCTGCCTGGCTGGCAGCGCCGACGGCACGTTCACGCTTTTCTGCCCGCCACCATACAAAGAACCCGGTGAGGGTGAAGAAGCCGTAGAACAGGTACATGACGGCGCTTGCGTAATAGCCGGCGCTGAACAGCAGCGGCACGCCCACGATGTCGACCGCCACCCAGATCAGCCAAAATTCCGTCCATCCGCGTGCCATGCCGTAGGTTGCCAGCAAGGATCCCATGAAGGTCCACGCATCGGCCCAAACGGGCGGGTAGGAGCCAAGGGCATCGAACAAGGGCGTCAAGGCTGCCGTGCCCGCCACCATTGCACCAATCAGGGCGATGCGGACCCTTTTGCTGGCCCAGCCGGGGACTATGGCTCGGCCTTGGGTGCTTGATTGCCGGCCCTGCTGCCACCGGTACCAGCCGTAGACGGCGACGGCGATGAACATGATTTGGCGTGCAGCCTGTCCCCACAATGTGGCCGGCGCTGCTGCGCCGAAGACGTTGCCCAGGAAGACCGTGAGCAGGAGGATGTTACCGACAATGCCGATTGGCCAAGCCCAGACTTTCCGGCGCATACCGCCGAGGGCGCTGAGGAGCCCAAAGATGTTTCCAAGCACTTCGCGTAAGACAAGAGCAGATCCTCCAACGGGGATCTGTGCTTCGAAGAGCCATCGCAGAAAGTCCATGCCGTTCCTTCCCAGTTAGCCGCGATGACTCCGGGGGTGTACGACAGCGCAATGCCGGGCGTTCGCAAAAGGAACGCCCAAGGCATGACTGTACGTGCTTCTCCCATCCAGACTTTAACTGTCGGTACTGGAATTTCACCAGTTCAACCGTCCGCCACTGGATGCCCAATTTCTTGGAAGCCAATGGCTCGCGGGTCGCGGACTATAACCGCCGGTTCGGACTTACACCGACCCCGGAGCACGTATGTGTGTTGTTATTCTGCCACAACTACCAAGATGTCCGGGCTATTCCCGGGCCATCTTCGTAACATGCGGTGACGGTCGTCAGGCTTTCGTCGCGGAAGCAGCCTGGCCCGCAGCGCGGAGCCGGTCGATCGCTTCTGCAGGGTCCTGATGCCCATAGACAGCCGAGCCCGCAACGAACACGTTGGCCCCTGCCTCGGCAGCCCGGACAATGGTCTCCTCAGTGATGCCGCCATCCACCTGGATGGCAACGCCGATGCCCGAACCCTCGATTGCCGCCCGGGCACGCCGGATCTTGGGCAAGGTGATGTCCAGGAATGACTGTCCCCCGAATCCGGGCTCCACCGTCATGATCAGCAGCATGTCCAGCTCGCTAAGCATGTCCAAGTACGGCTCCACGGGCGTGGCCGGGCGCAGGGCCATACCTGCTTTGGATCCGCGGGCTCGTAATTCGCGGGCGAGCTTGACCGGCGCCATGGCAGCTTCGGCATGGAACGTCACTGAAGCAACACCTGCATCCGCGTAGGCAGGTGCCCAGCGGTCGGCGTCGGTCATCATCAAATGTGCATCCAGCGGAACCGGACTGACCGCTTGAATTCTCTGCACCACTGGCAGTCCGAGCGTCAGGTTGGGCACGAAGTGATTGTCCATGACATCCACGTGGACGGCATCCGCATTGCTGATCCGTTGGAGTTCCGCCTCAAGGTTGACGAAATCCGCTGAAAGGATGCTCGGGTTGATACAGCACTGAGACAAGGCAGCCCCCTCTAATGGGTGATAGTCGAAAGCTCGGTGATGGTTTATGGGTTGGTAGCTACGGTTTCTTGCGGATGATCGCCATGAACATGGCATCCGTCTGGTGCACGTGCGGCCACAACTGGGCCGTCAGCTCGTGACCAGCGCCGAGGCTACCGGTGAGGCTGACATCGTCCAACGCTTGTCCTGCGTCGAGGAGTTCAAGGTCCCCACGCTTGGCCAGCACGTCAGTGACAACAGCTGTGGTTTCGGCCGGATGTGGCGAACATGTCACGTAGGCTACGACGCCACCAGGCCTGACGGCGTCAAGCGCGGACTTCAGCAAGTCACGCTGCAACGGACCCAAGTCTCCGATGTCTTTGGGCGAGCGGCGCCACCGCGATTCGGGCCGCCGTCGCAGTGCCCCAAGACCACTGCAAGGTACATCGACGAGGACACGGTCAAAAGTCCCGGGCTGCTCCGCACCCACTTCGCGGCCATCACCGGTCCGCACTGTCCAAGCGTCGTTGGGAACGGCCGAGAGCGCTTGCTGTACAAGTTTGGCCCGGTGCGGTGCGGGCTCATTGGCCAGGAGAGTTGCGCCGTCGCGGTAGGCCAAGGCAGCCAGAAGAGCCGCCTTACCCCCGGGGCCGGCGCACAAGTCCAACCATCGCTCACCCCGTGCAGGCGGCTTCCCCAGCTCGACTCCGGCCAACGCACGCGCCACAAGCTGTGATCCGACGTCTTGAACACGCGTTGTTCCGCGCCGGACCGATTCGAAACGGCCGAGGTCACCCCCAGCGGAAAGAGCTGAATCTTCCACCAGCTGACCGGCGGTGGCTCCATTGTCGAACGCCTCGTCGAGGTTCCCCAGTCCTGGCAAGGCCACCAAGTTGACCACCGGCGCGGCGTTGTCTGCCTCCAAGAGGGCGTCGATTTCGCTTTTGGGGCGACCATGGTTCACCAGCGATTGGCGGAGTGCCCGGACAATCCATTCAGGGTGCGCATGGCGCAGGGCAGCGATTTTGGTTTCGTCGGATTCGTCATCCAGCAGGATGTCCAGCCACTCGTCCATGCTGTGGGCAGTGACCTTGCGAAGTACCGCGTTGATAAGGGCCGACGGGCCGGCGCCGATAACCGCCCGTGCCAAGCCGACGGTCTGGTCCAGCGCGGCATGGGCGGGAACGCGCATGGAGAGCAGCTGGTGCGCACCAATCCGCAGGGCATCCAGTATTGCAGGATCCAGTTGCTCCAAGGGGCGGTCCACACAACGGGCAAGAATGGCATCGTAGGTTCCCTGGCCGCGCAAAGCCCCATAGCTCAATTCAGTGGCAAAGCCGGCATCCCGACGGTCCAGGCGGTGTTCCCGGATGCGCGCCGGAAGCACAAGGTTTGCGTAGGCGTCTTCGGAAGCAACTGCGCGGAGCACCTCAAAAGCCACCAGTCGGGCTGGATCTGCGCGGCGCGTACGCTGCGACGGAGCGTTATTTGTGAAGCCCCTTTGCGGTCCCCTGTTTCGCTCCCGGCCCTGGGCGTTGCGCTTGCTCTCGCCACGGGCTCCACGGTTGCCCTGCGAGTCGCGGTTTCCCGCCCCACCGCCGTCCCGGCTCCCGCTGTTGTTGGGGCCTCGGCGGCCGGACTCGCTCATTCGAATACCACTCTTTCGGGTGTCGCCAAGCCGCGGGCCCAATCGGCCGACGACATCATTTTCTTACCAGCCGGTTGGATCCGGCCCAGCTCCACTGCATGGGAACCTGTACCCACCAGAACCGACTTGCCCTCCACCCGGATGCTTCCCGGAGGAAGGTCCTTGATCTCGGGACGGAGAGCTACTGGTTCAAGTTTGACCCTCTGGCCTTCCAAGGTTGTCCATGCTCCGGGTTCAGGGGTGACCCCGCGCGCACGACGGTTCAAAGCAAGGGCCGGCTGCTGCCAGTCCAGGCGTCCGTCGTCGAGAGTCAGTTTGGGGGCAAGGGAAACTTCCCCGTTTTGAGGCTGCGGAGCAGCCTGACCGGCATCAATAGCGGAAAGGGTTTGGCTCAGCAGAACCGCGCCGCTGATGGACAGTCGCTCGAGCAGATCACCCGCGGTATCTTCAGGACGAACTGTTTCAGTCAGTGTCCCGAACACAGGCCCGGTATCGAGGCCTTCCTCAAGTTGGAAGGTAGCCGCCCCTGTGACGTCGTCGCCCGCGATGATGGAACGCTGCACGGGGGCAGCGCCGCGCCATGCCGGAAGTAGGGAGAAGTGCAGATTGACCCAGCCGTGTGTGGGCACTCCCAAGGCAGCTTTGGGAACGATGCCGCCGTAAGCAACGATGGCGGCGACATCGGGAGCGAACTCCGCGATTCTGGCCGTCGTATCGTCGTCAACCTTTGCCGCGCGAAGGACCTCGATACCGAGTTCCATCGCACGTGCAGCCACAGGCGAAGGAGTCAGGACACGTTTGCGGCCCACGGGCGCATCCGGCCGGGTAAGAACCGCCACGATATTGAAGCCGGCCTTCATCAGCGCGTCCAACGACGGCACAGCCACAGCCGGCGTTCCGGCGAAAAGTACCCTCACTCGGGCGCCCCGAAGCTGCCGCCGCCAAAACTGGACCCTACGGAGTTGGCGCGCTTGGACGTGGTTTGCTCGGTAATCGCGTGGTAGTTGGCGTTCCGGATGGCCCGGAGGGCGGCCTTGCGGTCATCGCCTTCCAGCCTGTCTGTGTAGAGGACCCCATCAAGGTGATCTGTCTCATGTTGGAAACAGCGTGCCAGCATGCCCTCAGCCTCTACCGAGACCGGATTGCCGTTCAGGTCCACACCGGTTGCCCGGGTGGCCCGATACCGACGCACTGGGAAGCCCAGGCCGGGAATGGAAAGGCAACCTTCTACCTCGTCCGGCTGGAAGTCTTCACTGTTTTCCAAGACCGGGTTGATGATGTGGCCTTCCACTCCCCCGATGCGATAGGTAAACACACGCTGGCTGACGCCCACCTGCGGCGCGGCGAGGCCTGCACCCTCAACGTCTTCCATGGTTTCCGTCATGTCAGCTACCAGCTTGGCGAGCTCCGGACCGAATTCGGTGACGGGGTCAGCTACGGTGCGCAGCACCGGGTCCCCGATGATTCGGATACTCAAAATTGCCATCTGCTGTCAGTCCTCACGATCGTCAAACCAGGTTCCGGTTGTTGCGGAGCCTAAGCCAGTTTAGTTGAGGACAACGCCGGTGTCGGTGCCGCTCCGGCCGACGCAAAGACCGGCGGAGCAACAGGCAGCAAAGGCTGCCCTGCAGCGACAACGTCCGCTGACATCTCCCAAACGCGCCGCAAGGCACAGAACTTCCACCAATGGTGCTTGAGGATGTCCGGGTTGGCCCGCTGCGGCCGGACTTCGGTCTCTCCGATGGCCACCGCCAGCAGCATGGGGCTCTCTCCGTATTTCCACGGCTCCCATTCACCTGCAACAGGATCCACCAGGCTTTCCTCGGCCTTCATCCCGGCCGCGAGTTGCATGACCACTTTGTCATCCAGGGCCTTGACTGTCCCGTCCCGGGTGGTGCCCTTGGTTTTGTAGTCAATCAGGCAGATGCGGCCGTTGATCCGGGCAACGAGGTCCAGCGTCCCGGCATAACCCACGGTCTTGTTCCACACAGTGATCTCCGGTGCCAATGGCTCCACCCGGTAGAGCTCCCACCATTCGTCAAAGCGGGCGGCAAAGGCCTGTTCACCATGGGCCGCGAGGTCGTCCCTGCATTCCTGCACGCGGTGCGGACGACCCATCGCCCGCAACGCTACTTGTTCGCAGTAAGTATGGACGCGGTCTCCGCGTGCGGCCGCCGCGTCACGGTAAACCTCCGCGGCTTTGGAAGCTTTGTTGATTGCCTGACGGATTTTGGCTGGGCTCCCGAGAATCGAAGGAAGTTCCGGATCCGCCGCCAGGCTGCTCGCCCCCATGTAACTGAACCATCCGTCCAAGGCGTGCGCCTGTTGTCCGATCACCGTAGTAATGGACGGGACGGAAAATTGCTCAGTAGTGGAGCGGGCGTACATCCGGCCGTAGTCAGTAGCGTGGGCAAGCAGTGGAGCAGTCATACAAAGACTGTGTCATAGAGGGCCGACAGAATTCATCCGCGGGAAGATCAACGCCAGCTGCTCAGGGGGCAGCCTGGAGAGCTTGCCGGCGAGGATCGGGGCGGTCAGCGCGAGGTCCGCGAAGGGTGCGGCAGGTTCCGTGGAGGCCGTGGCCTTTGCCGGAGGCAATTCCGACTCTTCTTTTTCGCGCATGCTGATGTGTGTCGCGTCCAAGAAGTTCGTGACGCAAAAAGCCGCAATGCGCCACACAAGAGTGCTGCAATGGGAAAACCCCGCCTGGACTGACTCCATCAGCCCAAACGGGGTTCCCGGTGGTGGGCGATACTGGTTTCGAACCGAATCCACCTTGCCCTGTTGGGCTTGATTATCCTGGCGGCCTCGTCGTCTGCGTCTTCCTGCTGACGGCGCCATTGGCAGCACTGGCGTTCCCTAAGAAGATCACGGCGCTGGCCACGCCGCAATGAGTGTCGACTTGACGTCTAAATCTGCTGGTGTATAGCGCGTACTCAGCCCTCGCACTCCACGCAGTAGGCGTGGCCGTCCTTCTCGCGTGCGATTTGGGACCGGTGCCGGACCAGGAAACACGAGAAGCACGTGAACTCATCGGCCGCCGGCGGAATCACCTGAACCACGAGTTCTTCGGCGATGATCTCCCCGCCGGGGCCGTCTTGGTCGAGCCCATCAGCTTGGTCGAGTTCCAGGACAACACTGCGGGCATCGGGCGCATTGGCTGACTTCAGGTCATCAAGCGAGCTCTCCTGGGATTCCTTGACGTCGGAGCGTACCTCGTCGTAATCAGCTGCCACTTTGTTTGTTTTCTCCTCTGCTCTTTGGATCTTCGACCTGCAACCTACACCATTGCTGGAAAATTCCGCGAAGCCGGTGCGGAGCTGATTTGCACCCGGATGGCCGACATGAGCCGCGAAAAAGTCATCGGAACCTGGACGTCAATTATGGATAACCACGACACGATAGGCGGCCTGCCCATACATAGATATGACTCAAAAACCAAGCACTCCCCCCTGGAGATCGAAGATGATTGCGCACTTCCGCAGTGTCATAGAACCGGCAGAACTGGTCAATTCAGAGCTGGTCGGAATTCATATCGCCCTTATGGGCGCACTCGTGCTCACAACCATTGTGATGATGGCTCTGGGGCTTCTAGTGCTGGTGCTCCTTGCGCCTCTGGTGCAACTGATATTGAGGAAACGTCAAGCGACCCGCCTGCAGGGCGTTGACGCCGGAGTCCTCAACCCAGCAGCGGAACCTGCTCCTGCACCCGAACCGTATCCGACGTCGGGAATCAGCCCCAAACACCTGACCCAGCGTGCCCCCGCGAGACATATCCAGCCCCTCCCGGCGAACACATCTCCCGGGCGATCCTTGCCGGTCGCGGCAATGGCGGCACATAGCCCAGGACCCGGAAAGAGGTCGCCCCGATAGTGCCGTGACACTCCGCCAAGGAAACAGCGCAGGCGTCTTTCCGAACTCACGAACCGGTCCCACCCACCCCGGCTGGATCCATATCCCCGCAACGTTCTCCCGAGCATCTCAACACCATCAGAAAGAGGAAAATAGTGAGGCACAGCAGCTCCCGGCATGTTTGGAAGACCGCCGCCGTCATAGCCGGGGCGGTGCTGGCCATGTCCTTCTCCGTCGCACCGGCCTCGGCAGCACCCTTGGTGGATGGCGACCAGACCGGTTCCATCACAGTCCACAAATTCGAACGCCCTGCCACTCCCACAGGCCTTCCGAACAACGGCACTGCGGTAGACACCTCCGGGTTGACGCCGTTGGGTGGCATTGAGTTCACGATTCAGCAGGTCAATACCATTGACTTGTCGACCAACGCTGGTTG
>NZ_AKKK01000003.1 GCF_000281065.1 Arthrobacter sp. M2012083 | reverse complement strand
AACGGCAACTCCTTCTTCGACTCCTCGAGTTCCTCCCGGGCCGCATCCTCCTCACCCTCACGGACAATGAACCCACCACCGACCGAAAAGAACGTCGCCTCCCGCAGCACCTTCCCACCAGCATCAGAGACAGCAAACTTCATCCCATTCGTATGCCGCGGCAACACCGTCAACGGATGCAAGATCATGTCCTCCACCGCATACGGCAGCTCCACACCCCCACCGGAGGCGCCGGCCAGATTCAGGACACCCGTCTCAGCGATCGTCGCGAGCCGCTCCTCCACCTCGTCGGGCAGGATCAGCTCCGGGTGATACCCCTCCAAGCCCAGCAGCGTGGCCGTCATGGTGCCATGCCCACGACCCGTGGCAGCCAACGAACCATACAAATCAACCCGCAACCCTGCCACCGAGCCCAGGACACCGGCGTCCTTGAGCTCACCAGCGAACACCGCAGCAGCCCGCATCGGCCCCACAGTATGCGAACTCGACGGGCCAATACCCACAGAAAACAAATCGAAAACACCAACAGCCATGGCTGAATCCCTTTCGGGGAAGAAAGAACGAGCAAAACTTAGTGTGGGGGCCGAGCCCAATCCCGAGCCAAGGCGGCGCCGGCCCCCCGTGGAGGTCCCAGTGCGAACCTCCAGACCCGGTTCTTGTGTGCGGCATTCGTTCCCAGCAAATGCCACACCCGGGAGATCAAAACATGCCCACCCTCGGCAGCCAGACCCATTTCTCAAACAGACGAACCGCAAGCCCGGGCCCCGGAACGCCAACCCCCTGCTGCCCTTTTGGGGCCGGCATCCGGAAGCGGGCGTCTAAGGGAGCTTCGCGTCCGCTCAGCGGGCGCTCAAGCGACCGAGCCCGCGGAGGATGTCGGCCCCAACGGGCCGAACCGAGCATGCAGAGGATGTCGCGGTCGACGAGCCCAAAGACACCGACTAGCTCAGGATCGCAACACCCGGGTACAGCGGATGCGCCTTCGCAAGCACATCAACACGGTGCCGCAACCCGGAGAGGTCCGCATCGGCGTCGGCAATCAACACTTCGGCGATGATGTCCGCCACCTCGCGGAACGCCTCTTCGCCGAAACCGCGCGTTGCCAGGGCCGGGGTGCCGATGCGCAGGCCCGAGGTAACCATCGGCGGGCGCGGATCGAACGGCACGGCGTTGCGGTTGACGGTAATGTCGATCGCGGCGAGGCGGTCCTCGGCTTGCTGGCCGTCGAGTTCGCAGTTGCGGAGGTCGACGAGGACCAGGTGCACGTCCGTTCCGCCGGAGACGACGCTGATGCCCTTCTCCGCGACGTCGGACTGGACCAGACGCTCTGCGAGAATCCGCGCACCGGCAAGAACACGTGCCTGGCGCTCACGGAACTCCTCCGAAGCAGCAATTTTGAACGCGACAGCCTTGCCGGCGATCACGTGCTCCAGCGGACCACCCTGCTGGCCCGGGAACACTGCGGAGTTGATCTTCTTGGCGATGTCGGCGTCGTTGGAGAGGATGATGCCGCCACGAGGACCGGCGAGGGTCTTGTGCGTGGTGGACGTAGTGACGTGCGCGTGCGGGACCGGCGAGGGGTGCAGCCCCGCGGCCACCAAGCCGGCGAAGTGCGCCATATCAACCATCAGGTAGGCGCCCACGGAGTCGGCGATCCGCCGGAACTCAGCGAAGTCCAACTGCCGCGCGTACGCGGACCAGCCGGCAACGATCAGTGCAGGCTTGTGCTCTTGCGCCAAGCGCTCAACTTCGGCCATGTCCACGGTGTGGGTGTCCTCGCGGACGCCGTAGGGCACCACGTTGTAGAGCTTGCCGGAGAAGTTGATCCGCATGCCGTGGGTCAGGTGGCCGCCGTGGGCCAGGTTGAGGCCCATGATGGTGTCGCCAGGCTTGATCAGCGCGTGCATCACGGAGGCGTTGGCCTGGGCTCCGGAGTGCGGCTGGACGTTGGCGAACTCCGCGCCGAACAGGGCCTTGATGCGGTCAATCGCGAGCTGCTCGATCACGTCAACGTGTTCGCATCCGCCGTAGTATCGCTTGCCCGGGTAGCCCTCGGCGTACTTGTTGGTCAGCACCGAACCTTGCGCCTGCATGACGGCAACAGCTGTGTGGTTCTCGGAGGCGATCATTTCCAGGCCGTCGCGCTGGCGACCCAGTTCGTCGTCGATCTTCGCAGCGACCTCAGGATCCAGCTCGGAAAGTTGGGCGTCCAACGACGCCGACACAACCTGCTGAAAGTCAGTTACAGATACCGGGTTCACAGTTCTCCACCGTTCGTTGCAGCGTATTCTTCGGCCGACATGAGCGGCCCTTCTTCGGTGGCGGCCACCTTGAACAGCCAGCCGGCGCCATAGGGATCGTTGTTGATGAGGGCGGGATCGCTGACGACGGCGTCGTTGATCTCGGTCACCTCACCGGTCACGGGCGAGTACAGGTCCGATACCGACTTGGTCGATTCCACCTCGCCACAGGTCTCGCCGGCGGTGACCGTGGAACCGACCTCGGGCAGGTCAACGTACACAATGTCGCCCAGGGCGTCAGCGGCGACGGCGGAAATCCCAATACCTACGGGCCCGTCGCCATCGACGGCAACCCACTCGTGCTCAGCCGAGTACTTCAGCTCGGCAACTACTTTGCTCATTTCAATTCCTCACTTCTCGAATGTCTAAAACTGTTGTGTTCCGCGGTCCCGGGCTGGGTGGCGGAGACCCGAACTCCTCCGCGTGCTCGGTCGCGAAGACGCCTGCTGAGCGGACGTGCCGCTTCCTTAGACGCACGCTTCCGGAGTCCGTTTCGCCGCCGGCCGGCCGTTCCCCCGGCGCCACTCGCCCAAAGAATCAGCGAACCAAGGCATTGGAACCGCCTTTCAGCAGGTTGCCTCGGTCCATCGATTCCGCGGGCAGGGTGATCCGGCGGTTATTTCTGGCGCTTGTAGAACGGGAGCTGAACGACCTCGAACGGCTCTGCCTTGCCGCGGAGGTCAACCTCGACGATGGCGCCCGGCTCTGAATGCTCGACGTCGACATACGCCAAGGCGATTGGGTAGCCGAGCGTCGGGCTCGGCTGGCCGGACGTGACTTCGCCGATGAGCGAACCGTCTTTCAACACCGAGTAGTGGGCGCGGGCGGCACGGCGTCCGGCGCCCTTGAGGCCCACGAGCTTCTGTCCAAGTGCGGAGCCGACGCCGGCGGCCTTGATGGCAGTGAGCGCATCGCGGCCAATGAAGTCGCTTTCCTTGGCCAAGGAAACTACCGGGCCCAGTCCCGCCGCGTAAGCGTTGACGTGGCGGGAAAGCTCGTTGCCGTACAGGGGCATTCCGGCTTCGAGGCGCAGGGAGTCGCGCGCAGCGAGGCCCGCAGGGATGAGTCCGTGGTTTTCGCCTGCTTCGAGCAGGGCTTCCCAGAGGCTTGCGGCGTCGACGTTCGGGAGGTAGATCTCGAAGCCGTCCTCGCCGGTGTATCCGGTGCGGGCCAGCAGCAGGCCCTGCCCGTTGATGGAGACCTCAACCGCCGCGTAGTACTTCAGCTCGGTGACCAGCGCGTGCTGATCGGCGGGGACCAGGGTCAGCAGGATGGCTTCGGCGTTCGGGCCCTGCACGGCGATGAGTGACGTCTCAGCGGAAGCATCCTCCACCATGACGTCGAAGCCGGCTGCGCGCTCCAGCAGTGCCGCAGCAACTACCTTGGCGTTGCCCGCGTTGGGGACTACAAGGTACTTGTCGATGCCTTCTTCGGGAGAGGGGCGACGGTAGGAAATGAGATCGTCGATGATGCCGCCGTCGGCATTGCAGATCAGCGAATACTTGGCTTTGCCCACGGCCACTGCGGACAACTTGCCCACCAGCGCGTAGTCCAGGAAGGCAGCAGCGTCGGGACCGGTTACCCAGACTTCGCCCATGTGGGAGAGGTCGAACAGGCCCGCGGTCTTGCGGACTGCATGGTGTTCAGCGAGCTCGGACTCGTACTTGAGGGGCATCTGCCAGCCGCCGAAGTCGGTGAAGGAAGCGCCGGCCTTTTTGTGCTGCTCGTACAGGGCTGTGTAGTTCTCAGACATGATCGGGAGTCCTTAGTTTTCGAAGTCCGTGAGGGGCGGGCAGGAGCACACAAGATTCCGGTCACCGGCGGCGCCGTCGATCCTGCCAACCGGCGGGAAGTACTTGTCCTGCTTGAGGTGATGGACCGGGAAGGCGGCCTGCTCGCGCGGGTAGTCGCGGTCCCAGGCGGAATTTACGACGGCGGCAGCTGTGTGGGGTGCGTTGCGCAGCGGCGACTTCTCCACAGTGAAATCACCGCTGGCCACCTGCTCGATCTCGGCACGGATGGTGATCATCGCTTCGATGAAGCGGTCGATCTCCGCGAGGTCTTCCGACTCGGTGGGCTCCACCATCAACGTGCCCGCAACCGGGAACGCCAGTGTGGGAGCGTGGAAGCCGAAGTCAATCAGGCGCTTGGCCACGTCCTCGGCAGTAACGCCCGTGCGGGATGTCAGTTCACGGAGGTCCAGGATGCACTCGTGGGCCACGAGTCCGCCCTCGCCCGTGTAGAGGACCGGGAAGTGCTCGTCCAAGCGGGACGCGACGTAGTTGGCTGCCAGCAACGCGGACTTGGTGGCTTCGGTCAAACCCTGCCCACCCATGAGCTTCACATACGCCCAGGAGATCGGCAGCACGCCGGCCGAACCATAGCGCGACGCCGAGATGGCCACGCCGTGCCCTTCCTCGTGCGCCGCTTTGTTCGCGTCGCCCGGCATAAACGGAGCCAAGTGGGCTTTCGCCGCAACAGGGCCAACACCAGGACCGCCGCCGCCGTGGGGGATGCAGAACGTCTTGTGCAGGTTCAAGTGGGACACGTCCCCGCCGAACTTACCCGGCTGGGCCAGCCCAACCAGGGCGTTGAGGTTCGCACCGTCAACGTACACCTGGCCGCCAGCGGCATGGATCGCGTCGCACACCTCGCGGACGTCGGCGTCGTACACTCCGTGAGTGGACGGGTAGGTGATCATGATGCAGGACAGGACGTCCTTGTTGGCTTCGATCTTGCTGGCCAGATCTGCGTGGTCGATGGTTCCGTCAGGAGCCGTGGCCACAACCACAACCTTCATGCCCGCCAGCACAGCGGAGGCAGCGTTGGTGCCGTGAGCCGAAGCCGGAATCAAGCAGACAGTACGTTGCTCGTCACCACGGGACAGGTGGTAGCCACGGATCGCCAGCAGGCCCGCGAGCTCACCCTGCGAACCGGCGTTCGGCTGGATGGAGACCTGGTCGTAGCCCGTGATCTCCGTAAGGTCCGCTTCCAGGTCCTCAATCAGCTCGCGCCAACCCGCCGTCTGGTGATCCGGAGCGAACGGGTGGATGGAGGCGAACTCCGGCCAGGAAATGGCTTCCATCTCAGCCGTGGCGTTCAGCTTCATGGTGCACGAGCCCAGCGGAATCATGGTGCGATCCAGCGCCAAGTCCCGGTCGGACAGCTTGCGGATATAGCGCAACAGCTGCGTCTCGGAACGGTGCGTGTTGAACACCGGATGCTGCAGGAAATCAGAGCTGCGGACCACCTCAGAGGGCAGTTCGAACCCGGAGGCGTCCTTCACCGGACCGGCACCAAAGGCTACGGCCACCGCGGAGAGGACCTCCGGCGTCGTGGTTTCATCAACCGAAACCCCAACGGTGTCGGCGTCGATGAACCGCAGGTTGATGCCGCGGGCTTCGGCGGCGGCAATGACCTTGTCCGCCTTGCCGGGAACACGGACTGTGAGGGTGTCGAAGAACGTCTCGGACACCAGTTCGCGGCCGGCCTTCTGCAAAGCCGAGGCCAAAACACGGGCGTGGCCGTGGACGGTTTCGGCAATTGCTTTCAAGCCCTCGGGGCCGTGGTAGACGGCGTACATCGAAGCGACGATCGCGAGCAGCGCCTGGGCGGTACAGATGTTGGACGTAGCCTTTTCGCGGCGGATGTGCTGCTCACGGGTCTGCAGTGCCAGGCGGTAGGCCGGTACGCCGGCGTTGTCCTTGGAAACGCCCACGATGCGTCCCGGGAGCGTGCGCTCCATACCTTCGCGGACTGCCATGTAAGCGGCGTGCGGGCCACCGAAGAACAGCGGGACGCCGAAGCGCTGCGCGGTTCCGACGGCGATGTCCGCACCTTGTTCACCCGGGGGCGTGATGAGGGTGAGCGCCAAAAGGTCAGCTGCAACGGTGACCAGCGCACCACGTTCCTTAGCGTCGGCAATCACGGCAGAGTGGTCGAACACGCGGCCGGAAACGCCGGGCTGCTGCAGGACGAGGCCGTTGATGTCGCCGTCGGGAAGGCCAGCCGAAAGGTCGGCAATCTCAACCTCGAAGCCCAACGCCTCGGCGCGGCCCTTCACAATCGCGATGGTCTGAGGCAGAAGATCGGCGTCCAGAACGGTCTTGCCGTCCTTGGCCGTCTTGGACTTGTTGGCGCGGCGCATCAGCAACACAGCCTCAGCAACAGCGGTGGCTTCGTCCAGGAGCGAGGCGTTTGCCACGGGAAGACCCGTAAGGTCCTGCACCATGGTCTGGAAGTTCAGGAGCGCTTCAAGCCGGCCCTGGGAAATTTCCGGCTGGTACGGCGTGTAGGCCGTGTACCAGGCCGGAGCTTCCAGGATGTTGCGGCGGATCACCGGGGGCGTGACGGTGTCGTAGTAGCCCTGGCCGATCATCTGGACGGCGGTCTTGTTCTTGGACGCGAGCTTGCGGAGCTCGGCGAGGACCTGCACCTCGGTGAGGGCGTCCTGCAGCTTCAGCGCCGTGTCCTGGCGGATGGAATCGGGGACCGCGACGTCTACCAAGCCGTCGACAGAGTCATAGCCGATGGCCTTGAGCATGGTGTCAACGTCGGCTTGGCGGCGGGCGCCGATGTGCCGGTCCGCGAAGGCGGTGGGGGTTGAGTGAACAGTCATGAGGAACTCCATGATTCAGGCGCCCAGTGAGCGCCACGATGATGTGGGTTCCTCCCCGCTCTGTATTGGACCTGAGAGATTCCGCAGCAATTATTGCCTGCTTGCACCGTCGGTGAGCCCGGTTACCCGGACTGCTTTCCAGAGTTGCCTAACCGCGGCGGTACATGGGCCTGAGAGATTCCTGGGGAGGATTTGCTCCTACGGCGCCTGACTGGATGTACCGGCAGGACTCTCCCGCCGCAGATCAAAAGCGTTGCGTCACCTGAGTGACACGCTTCACACCATAGCTGGTCGTTTCGAAAAAGCGCAAGCAAGGTATGGCTATTGATGCATCGCTTCATGGATCTGAAGCGCAAACCACATTTGGGCAACGGTGGACGTTTCACCCATGTCCAGCCCCGTCAGTTCGCCGATCTTCCGCATTCGATAGATGATGGTCTGCCGATGGGCAAAGAGCGCCGTCGCAGTCTTTTGCCAAGAGCGTTGCGAGTCCAAATACGTCCTCAAGGTGATCAGGAGATCGCCTTCCTGGCTCTGTTCGTAGTCGAAAATCGGCCCCAAAAGACGCCGGACCAGTGCCGTTCCTTCCTCAAAACTGGTGAGCCCCAGCCACGAAGGCCCCTCCGCATAACGGGTCAGCCCCAGGTTGGCGGCACGGGCCGAACCCAGCGCCCAGAGAGACTCCTGCAGTGCGCGCTGGATGTTGGCGACGGCCGCCGGCGTGCTGATTCCTATGGCGGCTTCTGCCCCTGCGCAGTGCACCAGGACGTCGTCAGAAACGTCGGCCGGGACCACCACGTGGAGCCTGTTGTTCCGCTTCAACGTCGCCGACGCAACCCCGTGCCGCCACAGTTCGATATGAACGTTAGCCAGCCTGCCGCCGTCGTCCGCTGTTTTATCGCCGGCCGCCTCGGCCATGGAGGCGAGCAGGAAATCCTGGGGTGGAACCTCAAAGCCGGCGAGCCGGCTCTCCATCTCGGCCGCGCCCAGACGACCATCCGTGGCTTGCAGCAGGAACTCGCCCGCCAGTCGGTGGCGGCCTTCCAGCGACAAAACGATGCGCGAAAGCTGCAGCCCCAGCACGGTTGCGGCATGAAGAAGAACGACGGCGTCCGGGTGTGGTTCGCTGTTGGGCAGCACCACCAGGAGCGCGTTGGCGTGGGTGGGAATATCCATGGTGAGCACATGCCTGCCGCGGATGCGGTGCCATTGGAAGTTCTTCCCGGCGAAGGACACCTGCCCGGATAGCGGAGCCCATTCCTCGGCGAGAAACACCGGAAGCGATTGGCCATCGGGATGCCAAGGGTGGAGGCAGCGCCGGTCCACCACGAACAGGTCCGCATCGAGCTCGGTAGCAAGCCTTTGGACGAGGCTCTGCCAATGGTCCTCGGAGGTTGCCGCGGTGCGGAGAAGGTCGTAAACACGGGCCGTTTGCCGTAAACGGCGGGACTCTTCGAGCAGCGAGGATTCGGCCACCGAACGGGCGATCGCGATGAAGGGCAGCGGATACGGGATGTTGATCAGGGGCAGCGGAAGGCGATTGCAGGCCTCCAGGAATTCCTCCGTGAGCGGCGGCGCGTGCATCTTCTCACCGATCGCCAACGCACTGGCGCCGCTGTCCATCAGAGCTTCGGCGAGCGCCACCTGCCCTTCGGCGTCGGCGGGAATGGAGAGGCCATTGGTCATCATGAGCTCCCCACCGGTCACCCATTCCCACAGCCTGGGCAGGTCCGAGGTATGAGCCCAAGTGATGCGGTTTTCCAAGCCAGCCGGTCCGGCCATCAAGGTGAGTCCAAGCTGCGGCTCTGCGATGAGTTCAGCCACCGTGATCGCCACTTTTCTCCCCGATTTCTGTTCTGTTGGGCCGCTGCGCCGCTGTATCCGGCGGGACTTAGACATTCGTCTAAACGGCACGACCATTTGTAGTCAATGTACCGCTATCCGGGGTGATCCACATCACCAAGAATGGAATTACTTACTTCCCGCTCAACGGCGAGCACCCCTCAACCCAAGGATCCGTCAATGACAACCCACAAGCCCATCGGTCCTGTCGACGCAACCAAAGTCCCCAGGTATGCAGGCCTCGGCACCTTCGCCCGCCTCCCCCAAATCGACCGCGTCCCGGATTACGACATTGCGATCGTCGGCGTGCCGTTCGACGGCGGAACCTCCTTCCGGCCCGGCGCCCGTTTCGGTCCTGCCGCAGTCCGCGAGGCCTCCCGCCTCCTGCGTCCCGGCTACCACCCGGAGCTCGACGTTGAACCGGTGTACGAAGCGCAGGTGGTGGACGCCGGCGACATCGCCTGCACGCCTTACGACATCACCCGGGCAGTTCGTGAGATCGAAGAGCAGGCGTTGCCCCTCATCAGCGCGGACAAGCGGCTCATTTCCATCGGCGGCGACCACACCATCGCCCTGCCCATGCTCCGGGCGTTGAACAAGGTCCATGGCCCGGTAGCGCTGCTGCACTTCGACGCGCACTTGGACACCTGGGACACATACTTCGATCAGCCGATCACGCACGGAACCATCTTCCGGAGGGCGTTCGAGGAAGGCCTGCTGGTGGAGGACAAGTCCATGCATGTGGGTATCCGCGGCCCGGTCTACGACCGCAACGACTTCCTCCGCGACCACGAGTTCGGTTTCCAGATCATTCGTTGCTCGGACCTGGACGTTATTGGTGTCCCGGCAGCTATCCAGCGCGTGAAGGACAGGCTCGGCGATACCCCTGTCTACGTCTCCATCGACATCGACGTCCTTGACCCCGCCTTCGCCCCCGGCACTGGAACCCCGGAGATGGGCGGTCTCCACTCCCGCGAACTCCTGGCTTTGCTCCGTGGACTGGACGGCATCAACATCGTTGGCGCCGACGTCGTGGAAGTCGCTCCGGCGTACGACCATGCGGACATCACCACCGTCGCCGCGGCCACCCTGGTGTTCGACCTGCTCGGCCTCATGGTAAACCGCAGCAAAGCAGACAACACCGCTGTTCGCGAACTCGCTTCGGCATCCCGGAGTGCGTCATGAGTACTGCTCCAGTCACTGAAGTACCCCGGCTCGAAGACAAAACCATCCAGCCCATCCCGGCCAACGAACGTCATGGCAAGGCCCGGGACCTCTTCACCATCTGGTTCGGCTCCAACATCATGATCATGACCATCGTGACCGGCGGGCTCGCCACCACGGTGTTCGGCCTGGGCTTTGTTCCGGCGATCGTGGGCATCATCATCGGCAACGTAGTGGGCGGCATCTTCATGGCGCTGCACTCCGCCCAGGGCCCGCAACTGGGTGTGGCCCAGATGATCCAGACCCGTGGCCAGTTCGGATCCTTCGGCGCCTTGCTGATCGTGGCCATCGTGGTCATCATGTACGTCGGCTTCTTCGCAGCGAACCTCGTGTTCGGCGGGGAAGCAATGGCCGCGGTCAGCCCGGGCATCAGCGTTGACGCGGGCATCATCATCATCGGCGTGGTCAGCGTCATCGCCACAATCTTCGGCTACCGGCTTATCCACGCCTATGCACGCGTCCTCAGCGTCGCGGCCGGCCTGGCCTTGTTGCTGGCATTCGCGTGGATCCTGATGGTCCACGGACTGCCCGGAAACTTCCTGGAGACGGGTAACTTCAACTGGGTGGGCTTCATGGGGACCATCTCCGTCTCCGCCCTGTGGCAGCTGGCCTACGCACCCTACGTCTCCGACTACTCGCGATACATGCCGCAAGGAACAGGATCCGCCCCGGCCTTCTGGGCCTCCTACTCAGGCTGTGTGCTGGGAACGTTGTTCCCCATGATCCTGGGCGCCTTGGTAGGGACGCTCGCTGTCTCCATGAGTGCCGACGACGTAGAAATCGTCGGCAGCCTGGGTGCACTGCTCCAGCCATGGACGCTGATCATCGTGGGCATCTTCTGCCTGGGCGTCGCGGCGTCGAACGCAATGAACTTGTACTGCGGCGTCCTGTGCGCCCTCACCATCGGGCAGACGTTCAAGCCAAGCTGGTTGCCACGCGCAAAGACCCGCAGCGTCGCCGCGATCATCCTCTTCGTTGTCGCAGTCTCCATCGCCCTGTTTGCCCGCGACAATTTCATCCTCTTCTACACCAACTTCCTCTCCTTCCTGATGTACGTCCTGGTTCCGTGGACGGCCATCAACCTGGTGGACTACTACCTCCTACGGCACGGAGATTACCGGGTTGAAGACTTCTTCAAGCGCGACGGCGGCGTTTACGGGCGGTTCAATTGGGTCGCCATCGGCTCCTATATAGCGGGCGCCCTGATCCAGGTTCCCTTCTCGGCAACCGCAATCTACACAGGCCCACTTGCCGCAGCGATGGGTGGAGTGGACATCTCCTGGATCGTTGGCCTTGTCGTCGTCGCTCCCCTCTATTACTTCGCGGCCCGGCTGTTCGGCAAGAAAACAGAAGCCGCGCCCTTTCCCGCAACCGCACTCACCCCAGACCTCATCTGAAAGCGAAACATCATGACCACCCAGACCGAACAGTTCACCGTCCGACGCACATCCGCTGATACCCATAACCTGCCTCTTCCGGAACTGCCACTGCCTCCGGCGGGGCACTTCATCAACGGATCCTTCGTCCAGGGTTCGTCAGGCCAGTCCATCGACGTCGTGGATCCCACCACGGAACAGGTCATCACGTCCGTGCAGGCAGGCACAGCCGATGATGTTGACGTGGCGGTTGCCGCCGCCGTCGTGGCCCAAAAGACCTGGGGTACCACCACCCCCAAGGAGCGTGCGGATGTCCTGAACCTCATTGCGAACATCGTCGAGGAGAACCGCAAGGTCTTCGAGGTCCTGGAATCGGCCAACACCGGCAAGCCGCAGGCTGTATCCGAGGACGACGTCTCCAGCACCATCGACACCTTCCGGTTCATGGCCGGCGCCTCACGGACTTTGACCTCCATGGCCGGCGGTGATTACGCCACGGACCACACCTCCGTGATCCTCCGCGAACCCGTGGGCGTGGTCGGCGTCATCACCCCTTGGAACTATCCGTTGCTCATGGCTGCCTGGAAGATCGCACCCATCCTCGCCGCCGGCAACAGCATCGTCATCAAGCCCTCCGAGCAAACCCCGTTGTCCACGCTGAAGCTGGTGGAAGTGCTGGCCGGGCGCATCCCGGACGGGATCCTCAACGTGGTCACGGGCCGTGGCCGGACCGTGGGACAGCGCCTGTCCGAGCATCCTGACATTGCCTTGGTCGCCCTGACCGGCAGCGTCGTCAGTGGCCAGGCAGTGGCTGAAACCGCCGCAAAATCCGTCAAGCGCGTCCACCTGGAACTCGGCGGCAAGGCTCCCGTTGTTGTCTTCCCCGACGCCGACCTCCGCGCTGCCGCTGCGGGCGTGCGCAACGCCGGCTTCTGGAACGCCGGACAGGACTGCGGCGCCGCCTGCCGCGTTCTGGTGCACGAGTCAGTGGCCGAAGAATTCACCGAACACCTGGTCCGGGAGGTCAGCACCTTGGTGCTCGGCTCACCCGATGCCGGCGACGACGTCGAAATCGGCCCCATGATCTCCCTCCCGCACTACGAGCGGGTCAAGGAATCGTTGGCAGAAGCCAGGGAAGCGGGCCTTAACGTGGCCGTTGGCGGATCCGCTATGGATGGTCCCGGATACTTCATCCAGCCCACCGTCATCAGCAATGTGCCGGCGGGCGCGCCCATCGCAACACACGAAATCTTCGGCCCAGTGGTCACCGTGGAAACCTTCAGCACCACCGAAGAAGCCGTCATGCGGGCCAACGAGAGCCCATACGGTTTGTCAGCCTCGGTGTGGACGCGCGATTCAAGCCTTTCCCTCCGGATTCCCAAGCAGCTGGACTTCGGCACCGTGTGGGTCAATGCCCACCTCGTCCTCGCGTGCGAGGTACCGTGGGGCGGATTCAAAGGTTCCGGCTACGGCCGCGACCTCTCGCTCTATGCCCTGGACGATTATTCGCGCACCAAGCACGTCATGATCAACCACGGCGCGTGAGCGTTCAGACAAGCAACGGAGCTTTCACCATGACCACTAATGTTTCCCGCCCGGCTTCCTTGCCAGGTGCCGCTACCCCTTCTGCCCCTTTTGCCACGGATGCCACGTGGACCAACTGGGGCGGTAACCAAAGCGCGACACCCGCCTTCACCGTTCGGCCCAGGAATGAAAAAGAAGCGCTCGACGCCGTCCGTTTCGCCATTCGCGAAGGCCTGCCTGTCCGGGCAGTCGGTTCAGGACATTCGTCGTCGCCATTGGTTCAAACCGGCGGAGTCCTGATGGACATGGCAGGCCTTTCGGGCATCACCGGAACTGACCAGTTGGGGCGCCGCGCCCGGGCCTTGGCCGGTACAACCATCAACGCATTCGGGGACGCCTTGTGGGAGAAGGGACTGGCGCTCAGCAATCAAGGGGACATTGACAAGCAGCAGATAGCAGGCGCACTGGCCACCAGCACCCATGGGTCCGGCAAGGACCTGGGCAGCTTCTCCTCCAAGCTGCGCTGGGTGAAGCTGATCAACGGCTACGGCGAGATCGTGGAGATCGGCGAAGGCCAGCTGCGGGAGCTCCGTGCCGCACAGACAGCCCTGGGAACGTTGGGGATCTTCCTGGAAGTCGAGTTGGCCGTTGAGGACAGCTACTACCTGCAGGAACAGATTACCTACCCCACGTGGGCGGAAACCACCTCCACGTGGCAGGCCGACATCGATGACAACAGGCATTACTCCTTCCTCTGGTGCCCCGAGGACGACTCCTGCGAACTCCTTGATCTTCCGGGTTCCCCGGATCACAGCATGGGCGGCCGCAGTTACACGAAGCGGTACAACATTGCTTCCATTCAGGATGAAAGCCAGCTCTCTGCCGTGGAGGGTGCGCGGCTGGATCGCTCCTACCGGATATACCCGGGCGGCTTCACCACGCAGTTCCATGAACTTGAGTATTTTGTCCGCAGCGAGGACGGATTGGTGGCCGTCGAGGCCATCCAGGACCTCATCCGCAGGAAGTACCCCGAGCAGAAGTATCCCGTTGAGGTCCGCTGGGTGAAGTCCGACGACGCGTACATGTCCCAGTTCCAAGGCCGCGACAGCACCGTCATCACCCTGACAACCGAACCGGGAACGGATTACTGGCAGTTCTTCCGGGACGCCGACGCCGTGCTGCAGGATTTCGAACCACGCGCCCATTGGGGAAAGATCCATTTCATGACCCGTAACCGCTTGGAACGCCTCTACCCGGAGCTGGATACCTTCATCCAAGTCCGCAAGGAATTTGATCCCCGCGGAATGTTCCTCAACGACCACACCAGGTCGCTGCTCGCCTGACGGGGAGGGGGCCAACCCTCTCTCACCTCCCCAGCCCTCCCGGCCAACCCTCTCTCACCTCCCCAGCCCTCCCGGCCAACCCTCTCTCACCTCCCCAGCCCTTCCGGCCAACCCTCTCTCACCTCTTGTGACAACTCCTTGAAACCTCCGAGTGGTAGTTTGATCTCTGCTGAGCAGCCACCCGCACCCAATCGGAGGATCATCCATGCTTAAGGGTTTCAAGGACTTCATACTTCGCGGCAACGTGATCGAGTTGGCCATTGCCGTGGTCATCGGTAGTGCGTTCACCGCTCTTGTTACGGCTTTCACCACCAACATCATCAACCCGGTGATCGCCGCCGCCGGCGGCATGAATGCTGACGGACTCGGCTTCAGGATCTGGGAAAACAATCCCGCCACGCTCGTGAACATCGGCGCTGTTCTGACGGCACTCGTTACCTTCGTGATTACCGCCGCCGTGGTCTATTTCATCTTCGTAGCGCCCATGAACAAGATCAATTCCCTGGTCAAGAACCGCCTATCTACAGAAGAACCCGAGGAAGAGCCGCTCCCGGCAGACACAGCGCTCCTGGCCGAAATCCGCGATCTCCTCAAGGAGGCGGCGGCCCACCGCAACGCAGGCCAGACTTCCGAACTGGATCCGGATTTCGACTCCGACCGCACGCGCTAACACTGCCCGCTCACTTCGAGGGCTCCTCCCGTCTGCTGGATCGAACCCGGCATCCTCACCGCGAGGGTGCCGGGTTCGTTCGTTCACAGGCCCGTCCCCAGAACGTGACGCGAAGGCAACGGGTTTGAAACAGCGTCAGGGCAGCATGAAAGCATGAAGCCCAACCCGAGCACTCCCGTCACCGCGGATCTCCTCTGCGACGTCTGCGGTCAGTTGCCCGAAGTGCCCAAAGCCCGGCTCACACTCGCGAACATCGCAGTGATGCTTCCCATCGAATTGCTGGTTCATGCGGCGGTGGTTGGAACCCATCTGCACTACGTGGCCAAGGTCCTGCTGCTGGCCGTCACCGCCACGGTGTTGGTCATTTGGGTTGCCGAACCTTCAGCGGCCAAGGTCCTCCGCCGCTGGCTGCATGCGCCTGCCCTCCGTCAGCGGCATAAACTGCACCTCGCCCCTGCACTGTGGCGTGCACGAACGGTGCTCATGGACCAACCAGGATCCCTGGAGAAAATTACCCATGCCCTCGCCAAGATGGACGCCAACATCCTCAGCCTGCACGTCCACCCGATGATCGGAACCGGCTCAGCTCTTACAGCCCACAGTGAAAGGGTGATGGACGAGTTCGTTCTCTCCACGCCGGGCGACGTCTCCGAACAGGAACTGCTGAAGGCACTGCACGACGGCGGCGGGCGTGAGTCCCACGTGTGGCCCACTACTGCTTTGGCCATGGCCGACGGTCAAACAAAGGCCCTGAGTCTCGCCAACCGCATCGCGGGGAATCCGGCCGAGCTTCCGATGGCCGTCGCCGAACTCCTGTCCGCAAAAGTAGTCCAGATCGATCCGGAGCGCCCCATGACCGAGGCGGCTACCGTCGTCGGGCCTTCAACTGACATCCTCAAGGTCCCGACGGCGTGGCACGGCCCGCTGCTCTTTTCCCGACCTGGCGAACCATTTTCACCCGCCGAATCGGCACGCGCGCACAGGTTGGCCGAACTCGCGGAAATCCTGGCGCATAGTCCTGCGTACGAACCGTCCACAAACTGAGGGAAGGCGGAAGCGTCTGGTCAACACGCGGTACCTCAGGAAGATGGTGCCATTGCCAAGTGCGCACCTGCACGAATTCCAGCAGGGTTTCCTCACATCCGTAACCGCGATGTAGCCGTCCAAAGACATACGGGATTTCAGTCCTCGTCGATCTTTTCGAGAAGCTTCCCCAAGGCATCACGAATATCGTCGTAGTCGTACTGGCCGGCCCTGCTCTCGGCGGAAATCACACCGCAGCGGTGGATCTTCTTGAAGTCACCAATGGGAAATTTATAGTGGCCCTTTTGGTCGTCGGGGTGATCGTCGTCCACACCGAGGAACCACTTGGAGTACTCCGAGCGCCCATGTTTGTCCAGAAATGCACTTTCATCCTTGGCACTGGGGGCGTGCTCGCTCCAGTCATCCCGGGAATCCTTGACCACCTTGCCGTCGCGGACCAGGCGCTTCGCGTGGTCAAGCGCTTTCTTGTTGAGTTTCACGGTCATGGCGCAACCTCGCTTGGATGTGGCTGGCTTTCGGTAGTTCGTGCAGCCAGCTTAGAACTCCCGCGGAGGGTCCGGAAGATCCGTCAATCCAGCGGGGACGCGTCCAAGCCGTCAGTTCATGAGCCGAATCCAGAGGCCGCTGCCCCGTTCCTTCATCACCATCCGTCGTTCCACCGGCCCCTTCTGGCTCAGCCAGAGCACCGTGCCGTCAGCAGTCACCGCTTCCACCGTGCCCTGGTCCACGACGTCGTTGCCGCGACAGACCTGGACAGTTTGGCCAACCAGAGACCTCCAATTGGTTACCCGCCTTCCTCTTGCTTGGCTGAAGCGGGTCCCAAACATCGAATCCCTCTTACCGTTCTCCAAATCGATGGCCCCTCGCCCGTATGCAAGCTCACCCTAGAAGCTTTCTGTACAAGACGTGTGCCGGAACTGGTCAATCCATGACGGAAATACGCGGGTCGAATTGGGAGGATAAGTCTCTAGAGCGCCTTGACGGCCCCCAGGACCTTGGTCAGCGAGTCCTTCGCATCGCCGAACAACAGGGTGGTTTGAGGTTCGTACAACAGTTCATTCTCGATCCCCGCAAACCCGGGACGCATGGAGCGTTTGAGGAAAACCACTTGCCGGGCGTCGGCGACCTCCAGGATAGGCATTCCGTAGATGGGCGATCCCGAGGTGGTCTTTGCTGCTGGATTCACAACATCGTTGGCGCCCACCACCAAGGCCACATCGGTGGTCTTGAACTCGGAGTTGATGTCACTCATTTCCTTCAGCGACTCGTACGGGACGTTGGCCTCTGCGAGCAGTACGTTCATATGGCCGGGCATGCGCCCAGCCACAGGATGGATGGCAAAGTCCACTTCAATACCGCGCGCTTCCAAGGCAAGGGCAAGCTCTGCGGCGGTGTGCTGCCCCTGGGCGACCGCAAGGCCATATCCCGGAACGATGATCACCCGCTGCGCATAGCCGAGCAGTACTGCCACGTCCTCCGCACTGGAGGAACGCACCGGCCGCTCACTCACGGCAGTGGATCCGGCCGTGGATCCCCCCTTGAAGGCCCCGAACATGATGCCTGCAACACTGCGTCCCATCGCGGCAGCCATGGCACGGGTGAGGATGGTGCCGGAAGCTCCCACCAACGTGCCGGCCACGACGAGGAGGACATTGCCCAGCACCAATCCAGATGCCGCGACGGCCAGCCCAGTGAAGGCATTCAGGAGCGAAATGACAATCGGCACATCGGCGCCACCCACCGGGAGCACCAACAGCACTCCGGCAACCAGCCCCAGAACCAGCAGGACCAGCGCCAACACCAACGAGCCATTCAGGATCACCACGACGCCGGCTCCCAAGGCGGCCAACAGCACCACGGCCATCAGGGCGGGCAGGCCAGGGAACGTCACCGGACGGGTGGTCATGAGCCCCTGGAGTTTGGCGAAAGTGACACCGGAGCCAGCGAAGGACACCGCACCCACCAGCAACGTGAAGACGATTGCCAATCGAACCCACGGATCGTCCGCGTGGGAGAGTTCCAGCAGAGCGACCAGCGCCGCGGCACCACCACCCACACCGTTGAAGAGGGCTACGAGCTGCGGCATCTGAGTCATTTGCACGCGACGGGCCACAGGCGCAGCAACCCCCGAGCCCACAGCTATGGCCCCAAGAATCCATGGAACGTTGTCCAGCTTCACTGAAACAAACACCGTCACCACAGCCAGCAAGGCACCTAGTGCTCCGATCAGGTTGCCGCGCCGTGCAGTCTTTGGCGAATTCAATCCCTTCAGGGCGAGGATGAAGCAGGCTGCGGCGGCCAGGTACAGAAGTGCCGTCCACGTGGGATTGAGAAGCGTCATGGCCGGCGCTCCCCTCGAACCGGCTCCACGGCGCCGGAACTTCCCGGACCAGCATCCGACGGCGGCCGTTGCCTTCCGCGGAACATCTCCAGCATGCGGTCGGTCACCACGAACCCGCCCACGAGGTTGGCCGTGGCAAGGACTACGGCCAGCAGGGCGACCGCCAACATCCACGGATCAGCAGCCTGCCCGGCCACGATGATGGCGCCCACCAAGATGATGCCGTGGATGGCGTTGGCCCCTGACATGAGCGGCGTGTGCAGGGTGCTGGAGACCTTGGAAACCACTTCAAAGCCCACGAACACTGCCAGGACCGTGATCGTTAGCAAGCTCATGCCGTCCATCAGCGCACTCCTTCACTGCCCTTGTGGGAACTGCCCGTGTGGGAACTGCCGGCAGGCCCGCTACCAAAGGGGGCGGTCTCCCCTGCGAGCGCCGTTAGTGCTTCCGCAGTTGGCGCGTGCCTGACCTCGCTGTCGTGGGTGAGGCACGTGCCGGCAACAACTTCATCTTTGAAGTCCGGAGCAACAACGCCGTTATGCGTCATCAGGCCCAAAAAGTTGGACACATTCTTGGCGTACAAGCGGGAGGCGTCCGCAGGCATCGCCGAGGCAGGGTCCTTGATTCCCACGAGTGTCACCACACCCTGACCGTCGCCGGTGGGGATGGGGATGTCCTGGCCGGGGGTGCTCCCTTCCACGTTGCCCCCGGATTCGGCAGCCAAGTCCACCACCACGGATCCCGGGCGCATCCCTTGGACCATCTCGCGGGTCACTAGGAGGGGCGCCCGCCTTCCCGGTACAGCGGCCGTGGTAATCAGGACATCGGCCTGGGCCACGTGCGGCGTCAGAAGGGCACGCTGCAGGGCTCCCCGGTCTGCGCTGAGTTCCCGCGCGTATCCGCCGGACGCTTCGGCGGTTTCCAGGTCCAGCTTGATGAAGGTGCCTCCCATGGATGCCACTTCGTCAGCCGAGGCCGGGCGGATATCGTTGGCGGAAACCCGTGCACCTAGCCTTTTGGCAGTTCCGATAGCCTGCAACCCAGCCACTCCGGCACCGAGGACCAGGACGCGGGCGGGTGGAATGGTCCCTGCCGCCGTCATGTACAGCGGGAAGAACCGTGGGAGCCGCATGGCCGCCTCGAGGACACATCGATAGCCAGCCACCAGGGCCTGGGAAGTGAGTGCATCCATGGACTGGGCACGGGATATACGCGGAACCAGTTCAAGCGCAAAGGAGGTGATTCCTCCCGCGGCGAGTGCCCGCACTGTGGGCAACTCCGAGGACGGCGATCCTAGACCGACGGTGACCGAACCGCGGCGGAGAGCCCCCGCCGTCGACGGTTCCATGGGACGCACGTGGCAGTAAACATCCAGCGATCCGAGAACCAACGACTCCACCACAGCGGCGCCCGCCGCCCGGTAGTCGCCGTCGCTGTGGCCGGACGCCAGCCCCGCGCCGGACTCGATCTCGACCTCAAGGCCCAAAGCCACCAGTTGCTTCACCGTTTCCGGCGTTGCGGCAACACGTCGCTCGCCGTCGAGCGTCTCGCGCGCTATGCCTGCTTTCACCCGCCACCCCTCTTCCGGAACTCTCCAGAACTCAGTTGGCATGAGTCTATGACCGCAGAGGTCCCGGCGGGAGTAGGGGCTGCGCTATGTGCATAAGTCAACTAGGGTCGGTGGAAGCTGGGGGCAACCAGCCACCACACCGTCGACGAGCCGGTTCCGGCCGTGCCGTCGGAAAGGAAAGCCACTATGGACACTTTCAAAATCGGTTATTTCGTCGGAAGCCTGGCAAGCAATTCCATCAATCGGGTCCTCTCCAAGGCCTTAATCAGCGTTGCGCCGCCGGAACTCGAGTTCCATGAAATTGCCATCAAGGACCTTCCCCTGTACAGCTCGGACTACGACGCCGACTTTCCCCCGGCAGGCCGGGAATTGAAGGATGCCATCGCCGCATCGGACGGCATCCTTTTCGTTTCCCCCGAGTACAACCGCTCAATTCCGGGGGCGTTGAAGAATGCCATCGACTGGGGTTCGCGCCCGTGGGGCAGCAACTCGTTCGCGCGCAAGCCGACCGGAATCATTGGCGCATCCCCGGGTGGCATCGGTACGGCGGTGATGCAGTCGTCCATGCGCAGCGTCCTGAGCTTCCTGGACGCGCCGCAGCTGAACGCACCTGAGGCTTATATCCGGTTCGTGGCAGACGCGTACGACGACGACGGTTCAGTTAAGGACGAAGGAACGGCCGGGCTGTTGCGACACTACATGGAGGAGTACAGTGCGTTCGTCCAGCGGGTCCTCGCCGCCAATGCGCCGGGCCACATCGGCGACCCGGAACCGGATTCCGCCAAGCTCACGCGTTAGGGCGCCCGCGGGTGCCGCTCCGGATCTACTGCCGGCGGCGCCCGCTATTAGCGACCACAGCCAGGGTTTACTCAGTATGCTTACTATATGAGGAATCATGCTAGTAACCCAGGAGGAACAATGCTTCGCAGATTGGCCATGACCACCCTTGCTTTGACCCTCTTCGCCGGGTCCATGCTTTCCACTGCCATTGCAGCCAATGCAGCAGTCGGTGCGCAGGGCAGCGTAGCTGCCACCACCACCCCCTCGCCGGAACCCAGCAACCCCTCCGGCCCATCCACGGCCACGCCCACCGCGGAGCCGACCACGGACGTCTCGAATCCCGCCGGCACCGGACCTGCCAATCCAGGCACCAGCGAGACCGAACAGCAGGAGCAGACCCGCACCGACGTCGTTCCGTGGATTCTTGCGGGCGTTGCGGCAGCCATCATCATCGCGTTGATCATTTGGACCCTGCGGAACCGGCGCGGGCGGGACAAGGGAATCAGCAACGAGCCGCGCTAGACGCACCGGCAACAGCCATTAGGCGTCCCGGGAACCAGCCATCAACGTGCCGATCATGCTGGTCTCCAGGTTCTCCAGCAGGTGCCGCGGATTGTCATAGACTTCCGCGGCGCCGGCGTCCCGCAGTTCGGCTTCACTGATTCCACCGCAGGTCAGCGCGATGACGGGAATGCCGATGGCACTGCCGGCCTTCACGTCCCATACCGCGTCCCCAACGAACACCACGTCCTCCGGGCTAAGCCCAAGCTTCTCCAAGCACGCCTCAAGAATGTCCGGAGCGGGCTTGCTCTCCTTGGCGTCATTGGAACTGGTCCACGCATCAATGGAAGATCCGGCGTCCAGGAGGTGCCTGCTCACTTCCAGGTCGCGCTCCTGCGCCGAGGACGCCAAGCCAACCGCCAGGCCGGCGTCGGAACACGCGGCCAGAAGGTCCCGAACCGAATCGAAGGTACGCAGAGTGGGCCAAAACGTGGAGAAAACCGCACTATGCGCGGACTTCAGATCTTCCTGCATATCCTCAGTGCAGTCCGGAACCAGGCTCTGGATGAGCCGGTCGCCACCCATGCCCACTCGACGATGGATGGCGGACATCTCGATGTCCAACCCCTCGCGTCGGAACGCCTGCCACCAAGCCATGGTGTGGAAGTAGCTCGAATCGATCAGCGTTCCATCCACATCGAAAAGAACGCCGCGTTTCTTCTGAGTCGTCGCATCAGCTGCCACAGTTAACCACCTTCGTCCGGGCCTGTGCACCGTGCACACCCTGCGCTGCCAGCGCAGAATCGATCACAGGTTCCTCCAACATCAGCACGGCATACCGCTCTGCCGTTGAGGTGCGAAGGAGTCCGGTCCCCGCAACTTCCCTGATGGCAGCAACTCCCTCAACGGCCTCGTCCATTGAAGCGAACCGCTTGGAGAGACCCATCAACACGTCCTCGCCGTCCACCATCAAGATCCGAAATTCCCCATCAGGCGTCTCAACCAGTTCCAAATGCCCGGCCATCCCTACCTCCTCGTCTTCGATGCCAACCAGTATAGTAAGACTACTTAGTATAGGCCTCCCAGAAATATTGCGTAACGCGGGAATGCGGCGTCTGCAACTTATTGTTGGCAAGGTCATGACAACAATCGGAATCATCGGAGCAGGACACATTGGCAGCCAGGTCGCCCGCAAAGCGGTGGAACTTGGCTATGACGTCGTCATCAGCAATTCACGGGGTCCCGAGACCCTTAGCGGGCTGGTGGCGGAGCTGGGGCCGCGCGCCCGGGCTGCGACGGCAGCCGAAGCAGCAGCGGCGGGTGATTTCGCCGTCGTGACCGTACCCCTCAAGAACTACCAGGACATTCCGACTGAGCCGCTTGAGGGCAAGATCGTCATCGACACCAACAACTACTACTGGGAGCGCGACGGCCGCATTCCCGAGCTGGATAACGGAGAAGCAACCACCTCCGGCCTGCTCCAGAAGCACCTCCCAACCTCCAAAGTGGCCAAGGGTTTCAATCACATCTTCGCCAAGGACATCACCACCGACGGCGCCCCCGCAGGCAGCGCCAACCGTCGCGCCCTTGCTACCTCGAGTGACTTCCCGGAAGCAGCCGAGCTTGTCACCAAGCTCTACGACGAGTTCGGCTTCGACACCGTCAACGTCGGCCCGCTGGAGGACAGCTGGCGCGTTGAGCGCGACCGCCCGGCCTACGTCATCCGGCAGAACGCGGACGAACTCCGCCAGAACCTCGCGAAGGCAACGCGCACGGTCTAGCTGGAAACGCACGACGGCGGGACGGCGGCTTTCGCTTTCCCGCCGCCTTCTTGGGACGGGCGGTTTTGGGGCGGGCGGTTTTGGGGCGCGCGCAAAACGCAGGGTTGAAATCGTGTCACGAACCGGGACAACGGCGCACTTTATAGTGGCTGTCTCTTCAGACGCCCGGCGCATCGGGCGTCTGGGGAGTCAGCCACCCCCTAAGCGCCCTACCCCGAGGAGTCCCATGTCCACCAAAATCTCGAGCTGGCCGGCAGCAACGCCCATGTGGGTGGACCTGGGCGTGGACGACCTCGCAGCCGGGAAAGCCTTTTACGCGGCTCTCTTCGGCTGGGAATTCGTATCCGGTGGCCCGGACGCCGGGGAGTACCTCCTGGCGCACCTTCGCGGGCGCGCCGTAGCGGGCCTGGGGCCGAAGCAGGCACCTGGCATGCCCACAGTCTGGACCACGTTCCTGGCGTCGGACGATGTGGACCTTACTGCCGGGAAAATCAGCGCGGCTGGCGGAGTGTTGATCGCGCCACCGTTCGATGTCATGGAATCCGGCCGCATGGCGTTGGCCGTTGACACCGGGGGCGCGGCCTTTGGCATCTGGCAGGCCGGCACCCATATCGGAGCGGAACGCGTCAATGAACACGGCGCACTGTGCTGGAACGAGCTCCACACCCGCGACTTAACAGCCGCCAAATCGTTCTACTCAGACGTCTTCGATATCAGCTACCAGGACGCCACCGAGGACGGCCTTTCCTACTCCACTTTCCGCAGGCCGCTTGACGGCCGGGAAGTGGGAGGAATCCAGCATGACGCCGATATCCCCGAAGATACCCCTAACCACTGGTTGACCTGGTTCGCCAGCGACGACGTCCAAGGCACTGCGGAACGGGCGGTGGTGCTCGGTTCCACCCTTCTGATGCCCGTGACGGAGAGCCCTCTGGGACGCATGTCCATGATTCAAGCGCCGCAGGGTGAAGTGTTCGGCATCATCGACGCACCCCGCATCAACGAGTAACCGGACAGCCCAAGGCCCAGGCCGCCGCGAGCAAGGCCTCCGGGTTCAAGCGGCGGCCGGGTTCAAAGCTTCAGCAATGACCTCATGTGCGTGGGCTGCTGCAAGGGGTGCCGCCAAGCGGTGTACGGCCAGGAAGGTCTTGCGCACCGCTGGTCCGTGCCACTCGGGCGGAAGGTAGTCGGTGGGGAGGTTCGGGTCCCGGTACGGGAACTTACGCCACATGGTGAGCATGGGAATGTAAAAACGGAATGCGTCGCGTCGCAGCTCTTCGGTGGACGAAGCCAGGGCAGCTTCCGGATCATCACCCACCTGCTCGGTCCATTGCCGCTCCGCGCCCTTGTACACCTCAAGGAACTCGGTGAACTGCTGATCGAGTTCCTTGAGGTCCCACCACTCAGATATTTTGGGGCGCATGGGCCCGTCAAACACGTAATCGCTCCGGAAAAGATCGACGAACTCGATCAGCCCACTCGCGGTAAGGCGTTCCCGGGCTTGCTCCAGCTTGTGTGCGGGTGCGATCCACACACCGTTGGCAACGGAACCAAAACCAAGCCCGAGCAGTGCAGACCGCAGCTGGTGCCTGCGGTTACGCATCGATTCCGGCACGGAGAAGACGGCCAGCACCCAGGTATCCACCGGCGCAGGCTGCTCTGGCGCGAAGATCCGCCGGTCACCTTCACGGAACACGTCGCTGACGGACTCGGAGATCTTGTACTTGGCGATTCCGCCCTCACGGACACTCTTCAGTACGCCCTTGGCTTTAAGCCTGGAGACGGACGACCTCACACCCGGAGCGTCGTAGCCGAGCGAGCCCAGCATGGAAATCAGGGCAGAAACCGGCAACGCGTCGCCGGCGTTCCGGCCGTAAAGACCGAAAATCGTGACGAGCAGTTGCTGGTGGCGCACCGGGGGTGCCGGAACGGCGAACATCTAAGGGTCCTCATTTCCGCGCCGCAGTTCCGGCGCCAGTCCAGTTCATCATAGGTGCGGCGCGGGCCCCTGCCGATGCTCCGGATCAGCCTGGTGTTCGAATCAATCCAGCGAAAGAAGCAGGAAGAGGATTGCGAGAACCAGCGCCACCGGGGTCATGACGAAACGCTCGGGCTTGCTGCGGGAGATCGCATTCATCGCAACGCCCACAATGAAGTAGGCGGTAAGTACCCACATGACAATGCCGGTGAAGGTTTCACTGACCGGCACCGGCACTAATCCCGCTTTTGCCAACGCCGAGTAGCCGAACAGGGCGTACAGCACAATGGAGACTACACTTCCCACCCGCAGCTTCTGCGGCAGGACGTCATGCTGCCCACCCCAAGCGAACCGCCCGAGGGGCGCGCCAACCACCAACGCCACTTGGAAAACGGCCAAACAACCAAGAATTGTGCACGCAAGAATCGCGTAAAGCTGCTCCACGGGCTAAGCGTAACCGCAAGGCGTCGCTCTACCGACTGGCCGCACCTTAGTAAGCATGCTTAGTATAGAACCACGCTGTTTCGAGGCTGACACGGCCTAAAAGGTACTTTCCGGATCGACGATAGGAAGCACATCATGGCAGGAAATCTCGTAGCCCGTTCCATTCACGACCTCACAGCCGCAGCATGGTTCGGCGGTTCGCTGATGGGGGCAATCGGACTCAACGGGGCCGCAGCGGAAGCCAAAGACCCCACCGAACGAACCCGCCTCTCAAGCAAAGGCTGGGGGAAGTGGGCCCCGGTTCAGACGGCAGCTTTCGCCGGACACCTCGCGGCGGACCTGGCAATCGCTTGGGAAAACAAAGGCAGGATCGCCAAGCAGGACAGCGTCGCCGCCAACACCATCTACAAGACAGTAGTGACCTTGGCCGGTGCAGCTATCACCTTGTACGCAGGTGTAGTGGGCAAGAAGGTGGACGAGCTCTCCGATGAAGGCGCCGAGGGTGCCACGGAGCCGCGGCCCGGCGCATCGGACGAGTTGAAGACCGCCCAAACCCAGCTGAAAGCACTCCAGTGGGCCATTCCCGCGTTTGCTGCCTGGGTGATCATCCTGGGTGCCAAGCACGGTGAGATGCAGCGGCCCAAGAACATCCTTAAGGGCCTGCGCTAGACAAACACCTCGCCGAGATGGCAGTAGACACCAATCCCAGGCTTCAACATTGGTGTCAACTGCCATCTCGGCGGAGCTATTCGGCTGCCGGCACACCCTTTACGGCCCGGACCAGATGCTCCGGCCAAGGCTGCGCAGCGGTGCTGCCGTTAGGGACGTGCACCGTGGTGACCGTCCCGTACGCGGCGACCTCACCGGCGTCGGACGTTACATCGAAAGCCATGGTCAGCGAGGTCCGGCCGAGCGCCTGAATCTTCACCGTGGCGGTGATGCGCTGGCCGAACCACAGCTTGGCCTTGTAATTAATCACTTGCTGCACCCGCGGAGCGCTAGGGAAGTAGTCCGGCAGCTCCAGAGAGCGGAAGAGCTCAGCTTCGGCAGCCTCAACCCAGCGCAGGATTGCCGAGTTGTGCTGGTGTCCGGAGGCATCGGTGTCTACCCACTCCACCGTTCGCTCGACGCATGCCTCCGGATACCTGTCCATGATTCTCCTAGCGCGCGCTGACGGCGACGTCGTCAGGATCAACGTCGACGGCGGCAACCGGCACCTCAGGCTGTGGCTTGGGAATCATTGCCACAGCGCCTGCTGCAAGTACGGCAATACCCGCGAAGATGGCGAAATTGGCCTCAAACGGCAGCTTGGAGCCTGCGATCCAGCCACCGATCAACGGTCCGGAGATGGCACCCAGACGAGCGAAGCTCAAGGCCCAGCCCGTTGCCGTGCCACGAACCTTCGCCGGATAGTAGTCGGCGATGTAGCCGGTCAGGACCAGCGATGTGGAGATGGACCCCACACCCGCGAAGGCCACGAACAGCAAGTTGACCACCATGGTGTTGGGGAAGACCAGGAGCATGATGCCCAAGCCGCCCAGAATGTAGAACACCACCAGGATGAGCTTCTTGCCGTATTTGTCCGCGGCGCGGCCCAGGAGCAGGCCACCAATCGCGGAAGCAAGGCTGAAGACCAAGAGGAACGTCAAGGACGAGCCGAGGTCGTAGCCGGCCTTCTTCATGATGCTCGGCAGCCACGTGTTCAGGCCGTAAACCAGTACCAAACCGCAGAACAGCGAGATCCAGAAGAACACCGTTGAACGCAGGTACTTCCGGGAGAACATGGTGGTGATGGTCTTCCACCACGGATCGGCCTGACCGCCTTGGGCAGCAGGAGCTGCGGGAGCCGCTGCGACAATCGGCTTGTAGTTGGCGATGTTCAATTTCGCTGCCAAAGCCTTCGCTTCGGACTTCCGGCCCTTCGATTCCAGGAATTCCAAGGACTCCGGGAGGAACTTCCAGATAATCGGAATCAGCACTACTGGCGCTGCCCCGATGGCGATCACCGCACGCCAGCCGCCCATGGGAAGGACGAACAGGGCGGCGAGGGCGGCCGCGACTATTCCCAACGAGTAGCCGGAGTACATGAGGCCGTAGTTGTAGGAACGCTTGTTCGGCGCCGAGTATTCAATGGTCAGGGCCGCTGCCACCGGGATGACACCGCCCATTCCCAGGCCACCGATGAGCCGGAACAGGCCGAAGAGCTCCGGCGTCGGGGCCCACGCGGCTCCGGCCTGGGTGAGCGTGAAGATCGCCATGGACGCCAAGAGCATCTTCTTCCGGCCCACGAGGTCGCTGAGAGTGCCGATGAACAGGGCTCCGATAAGCATGCCGATCAGGGCATATGAGCCGAGTCCACCGAGTGCCAACGGGCTAAGATTCCATTCCTTGTACTCGGCAAGGGCAGGAAGGATGGCCCCGAGTACGCCCACGTCGTAGCCTTCGGCGAGGATCGCGAGCCAGCAGCAGAACAACACCAGTCCGGTGGTCTTCCTGGGCACATTCCATGTGTTGAGGGGTGCGGTTGCCATGGCTACTTCACCAAAACCGATGCCGTGGCGGACTCAGGAGTCCAGCGAAGGTGGGTGATGTTCTCTTCGATGTCCGCTTCCTTCAGCAAGGACAGGCGCGGCCGCACTGCGTCAGTACGCGAGCTGGGCGGCTTCCTTCGGCCAGCGCGGAACTGCGGGATCCACTCGGCTCCGGGACCTTGATACTCCTGCTCAGCTGCGGCATGCAGCGTCCACTGGGGATCGTAAAGGTGCGTACGGCCCAAGGCGATCAGGTCCGCGCGGCCCGCCAGGAGGATGGAGTTCACGTCGTCGTACGTGGAGATGGCGCCGACGGCGATCACAGCCACGCCTGCCGGGGCGGCAACTTCCTGGCGGATGCGGTCGGCAAACGGGGTCTGGTAGCTGCGGCCGAAAGCGGGCTTCTCTTCCTTGGCCACCTGTCCGGTGGAAACATCCAGGCCGGCAGCGCCGTGCTCAACGAACGCCTTGGCGATGGCCACGGAATCGTCGGAAGTGTTGCCACCTTCGATCCAGTCAGTGGCTGAGATGCGCACCGTCAAAGGCTTGTGGGCAGGCCATGCCGCGCGAACGGCGTCGAACACTTCCAGCGGGAACCGCAGCCGGTTCTCCAGGCTGCCACCGTACTGGTCGGTCCGCTTGTTGGACACGGGCGAAAGGAAGGAGGACAGCAGGTAGCCGTGCGCGGCGTGGATTTCCAGGAGGTCGAAACCAGCCTCATCAGCACGGATCGTCGAAGCGACGAACTCCGCTTTGATGGCATCCATGCCGACGCGATCCAACTCCACGGGCGTCTGGTTTTCCGGGCTGTAGGGAAGGGCAGAAGGGCCGACGGCGGTCCAGTTTCCGGAGTCGAGTGGCTGGTCGATGCCTTCCCACATGAGCTTGGTGGAGCCCTTCCGGCCGGAGTGTCCCAGCTGCGCGCCGATCTTTGCGGTGGAGCGGCTGTGAACGAAGTCCACGATTTCTTTCCAGCTGTCACGCTGGCCATCGGTGTAGAGGCCGCTGCAGCCGGGGGTGATGCGGCCGGCTTCGGAAACACAGACCATTTCGGTCATGACCAAGCCGGCGCCACCGAGTGCTTTGGAGCCCAAGTGGACCTTGTGGAAGTCACCCGGAACGCCGTCCGTGGCCGAGTACATGTCCATCGGGGAGACCACAATACGGTTCTTAAGCTCCAGCTCGCCGATACGGAAGGGCTGGAACATGGCCGGTGCCACCTCGCTGAGGCCCTGGGACTCGGCGAAGCCGCGATCCACCGCCTCTGCGAACTCGGGATCGCGCAGGCGCAGATTCTCCTGGGTGATGCGGCGGCTGCGGGTGAGCAGGTTGAACGCGAACTGGGTGGGGTCCTGGTCCTTGTACTGTCCGATCCGTTCGAACCACTCAAGGGAGGCCTGGGCTGCGCGCTGCGTGGAAGCGACCACGGGCCGACGCTCAGCCTCATAAGCTGCCAACGCGGACTCAATATCCGGGTGCTCGTGCAGGCAAGCGGCCAGTGCCAGCGAGTCCTCCATAGCCAGCTTGGTGCCGGAACCAATGGAGAAGTGGGCAGTGTGGGCAGCGTCGCCCAGGAGCACGACGTTGTTATGGCGCCAGTTTTCGTTGCGGACCGTGGTGAAGTTGATCCACTTCGAGTTGTTGGTGAGGACCTCGTAGCCGTCCAGTTCCTCGGCGAAGATCTCGCGGATCCTGGCGATGGCCTTTTCATCCGAGACGCCGGGAGGGAAGATCTCGTTGGCGGTCTCATCGAAACCTGCCGCATGCCACACGTCCTGGTGCATTTCCACAATGAATGTGGACCCCTCGTCCGAGTACGGGTAACCGTGGATCTGCATGATGCCCCACTCGGTTTCCTTCACGAAGAACTTGAAGGCCTCAAACACTTGGTCTGTACCAAGCCACATGAACTTGTTGGTCCGCGGGTCCAGGTTTGGCTTGAACGAATCGGCGTACTTGGCGCGGATCTGCGAGTTGATGCCGTCCGCGGCAAGAACCAGATCGTAGTTGGCTTCAAGTTCCTCGACGGCGGGAGCCAAGGTACTGAACCGCACGTCAACGTTCAGTTCGATGCAGCGGCGTTGAAGCAGCTCCAGCAATTCCTTGCGGCTCATGGCAGCGAAGCCCTGGCCGCCGACTGTCATCATTTCGCCGCGGAAGTGGATGTCGATGTCGGACCAGCGGGCGAAGCGGCGGCTCATGTATTCAGCCACCACGGGATCGGCGTTGCCGATGCCGCCGAGTGTCTCATCGGAAAATACGACGCCGAAGCCAAAGGTGTCGCTGGCAGCGTTGCGTTCCCACAAGGTGATGTCGTGCGACGGGTCCAGCTGCTTCATCAGTGCTGCGAAGTACAGGCCGCCGGGGCCGCCTCCAACGATTGCGATTTTCATGGGTGTTGCTCCTTCTCAGGCCTGGCTCTGGCCGGCAGGGGTAAGTTGTTCGGTGTGTTCCGCGGCGCTCTCTAATGGCGTGGTCGCAGTATTTTCTGAAAGAAGACCGTCGCGGAGCTTGAAGTGCTGGAGTTTGCCGCTGGGATTGCGTGGCAGTTCGTTGACGAAGCGGACATCCCGGGGGTACTTGTAGGGGGCGATGGCCTGCTTCACGAAGTCTTGTATTTCCTTGCGCTTTGCAGCGTCGCCGGTGACGCCTTCGCGCAGCACGATGAAAGCGCAGACGATGCTGCCACGCTCTTCGTCCGGAACTCCGATGACCGCGTTTTCCACCACATCCGGGTGCTGATCGATAGCCGTTTCAACCTCGGGTGCACCGATGTTGTAACCGGAGGAGACGATCATGTTGTCCGAGCGGGCCTGGTAGGTGAAGTACCCGTCGGCGTCCATGGCAAACGTGTCGCCGGTGACGTTCCAGCCCCGGACCACGTAGTTTGCCTGCCTGGCGTCGTCGAGGTAGCGGCACCCGGTAGGGCCGATCACGGCCAGGCGTCCGATGTTTCCCGGGCCGAGTTCGTTGCCGTCGTCGTCCAGGATGGTGGCCCGGAACCCCGGCACCGCGCGCCCCGTGGTTCCAGGACGGATGTCATCGCCGGCGGCGGAAATAAACACATGGAGCAGCTCAGTGGCGCCGATTCCGTTGACCAGACGCAGGCCGGTAGCCTCCCGGACAGCTTCCCAGGTCTCCTTGGACAGGTGCTCTCCAGCAGAGACAGCAACGCGGAGTCCGCGGAGGAGGTCCCCCCGCTTCTCCTTCAGGATGGCCCGGTACGCAGTGGGAGCCGTGAAGAGGATCGTGGCGCCAGCCGCTGCGGCGTGCTCTGCCAGTTCCACGGGCCCGGCTTTCTCAGTCAGGAGCGAAGACGCGCCGAAACGGAGGGGGAAGACCACCAGGCCGCCCAGTCCGAACGTAAAAGCCAGGGGCGGCGAACCGGCGAAGACGTCATCGGCCGTGGGCTCCAGAATGAAGCGGGCGAAGGTGTCCGCGTTGGCCAGGACGTCCCGGTGGAAGTGCATGGTCACCTTCGGCACGCCCGTAGTACCCGACGTCGGACCCAGCAGGGCAACATCGTCCGCCGAGGTATCCACAGCCGTGAACTCGCCGCTCTTTTGCCCACAGCGGGAGGTGAGGTCATCGTCGTCGTCGGACCCGTACGTCAGGACCTTAACCTGGTCCCCCGCCGCGACCCTGAGCTCGTCCACGAAGCGGTGATCAGAGATGGCCACAACAGGCTTGGTGAGCTGGATCAGCGTGGAGACTTCATTGGAGCGCAGCATGGGCATGGTGGTCACCACCACGGCGCCGGCCTTCAGTACGCCGAGCCAGGCAGCCACGATCCAGGGGTTGTTGGGCCCGCGCAGCAACACGCGATTGCCTGGAACCACGCCGAGGTCTTCGGTGAGGACCTGGGCCACCTGGTTGGAACGCTGCTGGAGTTGACCGTAGGTCCAGACAACGCCGTCCGGGGTCCGCAGGGCCGGGCCGTCCGCGCCGTACTGTTCGACGCCGTCGTCGATCAGGACCGCAGCAGCATTGAGCCGTTCCGGGTAGTGGAGTTCGGGAAGGGTGAATTCAAGCGCAGGCCAGGTATCGGCGGGCGGCAGGTGGTCGCGGGTGAACGTGTCCACGTGGGCCGATGGCATCATGCTCATGGCCGTTCCTTTCAGTGGTGCGTCGTTGAAGCGGAGTGGGGTTGGGGGTTCAAACTGTTGAGGAGCCGGCCCGGATCATGCCCTCCTGGGCGACCGTGGCCAGCAGTCTTCCTTGCCGATCAAAGAAGCGGCCCATCGCGAGGCCCCTGTTGCTCTGACCGGAGACAGCTTCCTGGGCGTAGAGCACCCAGTGGTCAGCACGACCGTCGCGGTGGAACCACATGGAGTGGTCCAGGCTGGCGGTGGCGAGTCCCGGGCTGGACCAATTGAGTCCGTTCACCCGGAGCAGCGGCTCCAAAATTGTGTAATCGCAGACGTAAGCCAAAGCTGTGCGGTGGAGGTCGGCGTCGTCAGGCAGGGCGTCGAAGGCCTTAACCCAAATCGCCTGCTGCGGCACCGATCCGCCTTCCAGTTCGATATATACCGGTCCTGGAATATGGCGCATATCGAAGCTGCGGCCCGTGGACCAGTAGTCCGCGGCCGGACCATCCGTTCCGTCCAACGCTTCGGCAGCGGTCCGGAGCGATTCAGGCTCGACGGCGGCAGGGGCCTCGGGCTGGAAGTCGGGGCCGTTTTCGGGCACCTGAAACGAACCCATGGCTGCATAGACGGGCTTGCCGTTCTGGAAGCCACGGACCGTACGGGTAGAGTACCCGCGGCCGTCCCGCAGACGCTCCACTTCGTAGCGGACACTGGAACCGATATCCACCGGACGCATAAAGTAGCTGTGCATCGAGTGCAAAGTCCTGTCAGCATCAACGGACCGCATCATTGCGGCCGCAGCCTGTGCCACCATGTCTCCACCATAGGCTTTTGGCCACGGCACGTACTGGGTGGTTGCTTCGTAGGCTTCGTCGAACACCTCGGCCGTTGCGGGCGTGAGTTCAACGGCCTTGAGAAAGGTTTCGGACGTCAGGGTTCCAGTGATCATGGCTTAGGCCCGGCGGTAGTCGGCGAGGGTCTCGTCGGCAACGTCTTCGAGGTTGACCACGAGGTTCTCCGGGGTGCGCGCAGTGAGCCACACGAGTTCTTCCGTGACGGACATGTTGGCCTCGACATGGGGCATGAACGGCGGAACGAATACCCAGTCACCGGCCTTCATGTCGATGAACTCTGAGTAGTTCTCGCCGAAGTAGATCCGGCCGTGGCCGCGGAGCACGTAGCCACCGGTCTCAGCCTCGCCGTGGTGGTGCGGGAGTGAGCGGTAGCCCGGAGTGTTGGACACCTGGCCGAACCAGATCTTGGTTGCCGGGGTGTGCTGGATACTCACGCCGGAGACGCGGATGCAATCGCCGGACTGTGCCGTGTTGGTGTCTTCGGCACCGGCGCGGGTGACTACAGGAACAACCTTGCCGTCAGCCTGGGCGTAGATGGAGTTATCGCCTTCGAGGCGGTATTCGGTGGTGGTCTGGCTCATTGGGTCTCTCCTTTTGGTGTGGTGTTCTTAGGCGTTTGCCGGGAGCGGTGCATGGATCCGGAACTGGTTATCCAACCGGCCGATCCCGTCGATCTCGGTGGTGAGGACGTCGCCGTCCTTGAGGAAGCGCGGCGGGGTCATTCCCATCCCCACTCCCCCGGGCGTTCCGGTGAGGACGAGGTCGCCGGGGCGCAGGGTGGTGAATTGCGAAATATAGGACAGCAGCTGTGCCGGACCGAACACCAAAGTGCTGGTGTTCCCCTGCTGCACAAGCTCGCCGTTGACGTATCCGCGGACGTCGAAATGTTCCCCGGCTTCATCTGCCGTGACCATGAGCGGGCCCACGGGGGTTGTGCCGTCCCAGGCTTTGCCTTGGAACCACTGCAGGGTCCGGTTTTGCCAGTCGCGCATGGAAACATCATTGGCAACTGTGTATCCGGCAATGGCCTCACGGGCCTGGTCTTCGTCCGCCCGGAAGAGTTCTGAACCTACGACGACGGCGAGCTCGGCTTCCCAGTCGACGCGACCGCTGCCGTGGACTTCCACAGCGTCGTTTGCTCCGACCAGCGTGTCCGCGTACTTGGCAAACAGGGTGGGGTACTCGGGAAGCTCGCGTCCCATTTCCTGGATGTGGTCACCGTAGTTCAGGCCACAGCAGATGACTTTGCCGGCGCGGGGAAGGAGCGGCGCAAGTTCGGCTTCGCCTGCCGCGATGAATTTCTGTTCCTTGGACGCGGCAGCCCCTTCCGCCTTCTCGACGACCATCCGCCATTCCGACTGAGCCAGGAGGGCCCCGACGTCAGTGGCGGGCAACGGGAGGTATGAGTCGGCGCCCGTGGCGAGGGCCGCCGTCGTACTTCCTCCGGCCGTGCGCAAGGTGGCTAGTTTCATTGCGGGTTTCCCTTCGAGATTTTGTGATGTGTCGACTTTTTTACGATCGTCACATATGCTCAACGTAGCACGGCGGAAATGATCTGCACAGAGGCTTTCCAAAAGTTTTTGCAGTTGCCACAACGAGGAGGAACAGCATGAGCCACACAACAATCAACCCGGAATCGCTGGCCAAACCATCCGGCTACGCACACGGCATCCTGGCCGGCAACACCGTTTTCCTGGGCGGGCAGACTGCCTTGGACAAGAACATGAACATCGTTCCCGGCGGGATTGTGGAGCAGTTCACGCAGGCGTTCTCCAACGTGATCACCACTCTGCGTGAGGCTGGCGGAGAGCCCGAAGACCTGGTCAACGTGACGATCTACCTCACCGACGTAGACGACTACATGGCCAACGGCCGCGAAATCGGACGAATCTGGCGGGAAATGGCGGGCTCGCAGTACCCCGCAATGGCCGGTATCGGCGTCACTCGCCTCTGGCAGAAAGAGGCCCTGATCGAAATCCAGGGCATCGCGGTGATTCCGGAACGCTAAACCTCTGGCCCTTGCGGGTGCCCGTGGTGAAGCATGTCCCTATGGGAACGGTCACCGAATATCTTGAGGGCGTCAGCGAGGCCAACCGCACGATTCTGGAGCGGATCGTGGGGATCGCCCGCGAGTTGGCTCCCGACGCCGAAGAAGGCATCAGCTACGGAATGCCCGCGCTGCTGGTTGATGGCAAAGGCTTCCTGAGCGTGCAGGAAACCAAAAAGCACCTGGCCCTGTACCCGTTCAGCGGGCAGATCCTACCGGAGATGTCGGAGGAGCTTGGGGGCTATTCGTGGTCACCGGGGACGCTGCGTTTTTCTGCGGATAACCCCGTGCCCGACTCCATGGTGCGGCGGATCCTTGAGACACGGCTGGCAGCGATCCGCAAGTAGCCCCCCTGGCCCAACCGGCTCGGATGGGTTAGTGCTTCGCGGAAACATCCTGCGAGATGGCGTTGGCCGTGGCGACCACTTCTTGGCGCACGGCGTCGAGGTACTTCGCCGGGTTCGGCTGGGACGCGACTGCCTGAGCTTGCAGGGACACGTTAATGGCCGCGACATTGTCGCCATTGTTGTGGTTCCACACCGGCGCTGCAATGGACATCAGCCCGATCTCCAGCTCCTGGTCCAGAAGGCACCACCCTTGCGAACGGACCTGCTCGACGGCGGCCCTCAAGTCGGGCACGCGGGCGACGGTTCGCGGCGTGAGCGGCGTAAGTTCCGCCGTCGAGAGGTAGGCCTCCAACTTGGCCTGCGGCAATCCGGCAAGCAGGACGCGACCCATGGAGGTGGCGTACGCCGGGAAGCGGGTGCCCACGGTGATCCCCACGTTCATGATTCGGCGTGTAGCGACGCGGGCTACGTAGAAGATGTCCGGACCGTCCAGGACCGCGGCGGACGTCGACTCCCCCAGCTTCAGGCTCAACTGTTCCAAGTGCGGCTGGGCCAACTGCGGCAGGGACAACGCCGACAAGTACGAGTAACCAAGCTGCAGCACCTTGGCCGTGAGCGCGAAGGTCTTGCCGTCGGTGCGGACGTAGCCGAGCTCAACCAGGGTATGCAGGAAACGGCGTGCCGTTGCCCGGGTCAGGTCCGTGCGGGCCGCCACTTCGCTGAGGGTCATCACGGGGTTGTTCGCGTCAAACGCCCGGATCACTGCCAGACCCCGCGCCAACGACTGAACATACTGGTCGCTGGCCTGCGGGGTTACTGCGGAATCGGTCATGGTTACCAATCCTAGATTGCGTTGCGGGGCCTACTCTGCGCGTTTCGTTCCCGAAATACCACGCAGAGCGGGCCTCACAACGGGAGGAGCGCAACTTGCGGGGCCTACTCTGCCTTTTTGAGGGGCATGGGGACGAGTTCCTGGATTTCCTCGAAGGTGCAGCCGAACGTCTCGCGGACAGTCACGCCGTCGGGTCCTGTCAGGAACACGGCCTTGTCCGTGTACACGCGGGTGACACAGCCGACGCCGGTGAGCGGGTAGGTGCACTGTTCCACAAGTTTGGACACGCCTTCGCGGGTCAGGAGCGTCATCATCACGAAAACGTCCTTGGCACCCGTTGCCAAGTCCATCGCGCCACCGACCGCGGGGATGGCACCCGGGGCTCCGGTGTGCCAGTTGGCTAGATCGCCCTTGGCGGAGACCTGGAACGCGCCGAGAACGCAGATGTCCAAGTGCCCGCCACGCATGATCGCGAACGAGTCTGCATGGTGGAAGTACGAGGCTCCGGGCAGCTCGGTGACGGGAATCTTACCGGCGTTGATCAAGTCTTCATCGATCTCATCACCTTCAGCTGCCGGGCCCATGCCGAGCATCCCGTTCTCCGTGTGGAGCGTGATGTTCTGTTCCTCGGTGAGGTAGTTGGACACGAGCGTCGGCTGGCCGATGCCCAGGTTCACGAACGAACCCGGGACGATGTCGCGGGCCACCAACTGGGCGAGCTCGTCGCGGCCCAACGGCTTTTCCGAGGTCTGGATGCTGGTTTGGGTGCTCATGATCAGGCCACCTTCTTGTTTGAGCCGGCAGAATCGACGCGGACCACGCTGTTGACGTAAATCCCAGGGGTCACCACGTTCTCCGGATCCAGGGAGCCGGTGGGCACGACCTCCGAGACCTGGACGATGGTGTGCTTGGCCGCAGCAGCCATGATGGGCCCGAAGTTCCGGGCGGTCTTGCGGTACACGAGGTTGCCCTTGCCGTCAGCCTTGAGTGCCTTGATGAGGGCAACGTCGGCGTGGATGGGAGTCTCAAAGACCTGCCACTTCCCGTCCAGCAACCGGGTTTCCTTGCCCTCGGCCAGCGTGGTGCCGTATCCGGTGGGGGTGAAGAACCCGCCAATACCGGCGCCGGCAGCGCGGATCCGTTCGGCCAGGTTGCCCTGCGGTACCAGCTCCAGCTCGATCTCGCCGGCGTGGAACTTGGCGTCGAAATGCCAGGAATCGGACTGCCGCGGAAAGGAGCAGATCATTTTCCGGACCCGGCCTTCCTTGATCAGCAACGCCAGGCCCTGATCGCCCTGGCCAGCGTTGTTGTTGACCACGGTCAGGTCCTTCGCACCACAATCCATCAGCGCGTCGATCAGTTCGAACGGCTGCCCGGCGTTGCCAAACCCGCCGATCATCACCGTAGAGCCGTCCTTGATGCCGGCAACAGCCTCGCCAACAGTGTCAATGAAATTCAGCATGACTCTTACCCCTTCTATGCCGATGCGCCGGCAGTAACGTTTTCGAGCACCACGGCAAGGCCCTGACCCACGCCGATGCAGATCGCCGCGACGCCCCATCGCTGGCCGGAGGCCTGCAGGGAACGGGCCAGCGTCCCGAGGATGCGCGTACCGGAAGCACCGAGCGGGTGACCCATCGCAATCGCGCCACCATGCTGGTTCACGATTCCGGGGTCGATCCCCCACGCATCGACGCACGCCAGCGATTGCGCGGCGAACGCTTCGTTAAGTTCGACGGCGCCCACCTGGTCCCAGCCGATGCCCGCCTTCGCGAGGGCCTTGTTCGCGGCCTCCACCGGGGCGAACCCAAAGAACTGGGGATCATTGCCGTGCGCACCACGACCGGCAATACGGGCCAAGGGCTCCAAGCCCAGAATGCCAGCGGCGTTCTCGGAACCGATCCACGCCGCAGAGGCACCGTCAGACAACGGCGAGGCGTTCCCGGCGGTGACCGTACCGCCGTCGGGCCCGTCAGCCTCGGCACGGAAAACGGTCTTCAGCCCAGCCAGTTTCTCCGCCGATGATCCGGCACGGATGCCCTCATCACGGACGAGGTCCGTGCCCGGAACCGCTGTAACCAACGAATCGTAGAAGCCTTCGTTCCACGCGGCGTCGGCCAGGTTGTGCGAGTCCGCCGCGAACTGGTCCTGCCGTTCACGAGTAATCCCGTACTTCTCCCGGAGCCGTTCAGTGGCCTCACCCAAGGAGATGGTCCAGTCCTTGTTCATGGCAGGGTTCACCAGTCGCCACCCGAGCGTGGTGGACGCGAGTGTCATATCACCGGCCGGGTAGGGCTTGGAGGTCTTCGGCAGCACCCACGGCGCACGGGACATCGACTCGGCACCTCCCACCAGCATGAGTTCGGCGTCGCCGGCGTTGATCTGCCGGGAAGCGATAATGGCTGCATCCAAGGAGGAACCACAAAGACGGTTCACCGTGGTGCCCGGAATGGAGACCGGGAGGCCGGCCAGCAGGGTAGCCATGCGGGCCACGTTGCGGTTTTCCTCGCCGGCACCGTTGGCGTTGCCGAACACCACCTCGTCGATCCGCTCAACATCCAGCCCGGGCGCCCGCTTCACGGACTCACGGACCACATGCGCGGCAAGGTCATCGGGACGGACGGCAGCCAGGCCGGAGCCGAACTTGCCAAAGGGCGTGCGCACGGCGTCGTACACGAAAGCCTGGTTCATTGGTTTCTCTTTCGTTCTGCCCAACTGACTGGCAGTAGTGGCTGGCCTGAGGGCTCAAAGCAACCACAAGTGCGAGTTAGTTGGGTTCGTTGGCGTCTAGGTCAGCGAATACTTTTTGGGCCGTCTTGAAGGCCGAATTGGCCGATGGCACACTGCAATAAATGGCAGTCTGCAGCAGGATTTCCTTGATCTCGTCCCTGCTCAGACCGTTGTTGAGGGCTGCCCGTACGTGCATTGCCAGCTCCTCCCAATGGCCGTGCGCCACCAGTGCGGTGAGGGTGACCGCGGAGCGCATTTGACGGTTCAGGCCGGGCCGCGTCCAGATGCCACCCCAAGCGATCCTGGTGATCATGTCCTGGTAGTCCTCGGTAAAGGAATCCTTGGAGGCGTTCGCCCGGTCCACGTGTGCGTTGCCGAGTACTTCGCGGCGGACCACCATGCCGGCGTCGTAAATATCCTGGGCGGTGGCGTCGGGCTGCACGGCACCTTTCCGTGCAGGGCCGTTGGGTTCAGAAACAGGGCTCATCGTTCGTTCTCCTTTATGAAGGTCCGCATCAGGTCAGCCACAGCGGCCGGTGCCTCTGCAGGTGCCAGGTGACCGACGCCGTCGAGCGTTACCGCCTCAGCGGTGCCGCCGCCTGCAGTGATCCCTGCGGCAACAGCTTCAGCGAACGACGGCGGAGCAACAGTGTCCTCGCTGCCGGCAATCGCCAGCGTGGGAACCGTGATGCTGCCGAGCTGCTCGCGGACGTCGAATGCCGCGAGGGCTTCGCAGCAGAACGAGTAGCCAAAGCGGTCCGCGTCGCGGAGGGAGTGCAGAAGGCGGCTGCTGATCTCCGGTTGGCGGTCCATGAAACCCGGTGCGAACCAGCGCTCCGCAGATCCCTGGATCATCACAGGAGTGCCCAGTTTGCGCACAGTGTCCGCTCGCTCAAGCCAGCCCTCGGGCGTGCCGAGCTTGGCGCCACTGCACTGGACCGACAGGCTGAGCAGTCGGTCGCCGTGCTTGATGCCGAGCTGCAAGCCCGTAGCCCCGCCCATCGAAACACCCGCGTAGTGGAACCTGGCGCCCGGCGAAACAGAGTCCACAAGACCGACGACGGCGTCCGCCAGCTCCGCGATATCGAAACCTTCGGTGGCGGTCGGCGAGATGCCGTGGCCAGGGAGGTCCCAGCCGATGACGTCGTAGTCGTCGCCGAGGAGTGCCGCGGTTTCGGACCAGAGCACAGTGGACGTACCCAGCGACGGACCCACCACCAGGAGAGGTTTGGCTCCCACATCGCGCTGCGGGGAGAGCAGCACGGCCTTCACAGTTGGCTTAGCCACGAGCAGTTCCCTTCGTTGAAGTTCCAGTGAAGTCGGCTGGCGCCGCGAAGTCCGGGTAGGCGCTGAGGATTCTTTGGCTGATCCCGGATGCCTCACCGAGGTAGCTGGCGGGGTCCAGGAGCGCTTTGAGTTCGGAATCGGAAAGCTTGTCCGCGGGGACGGCTTCACGTAGGAGTTTTGTGTAGATCCGGCTCTGCTCTGCGGCCGGTGCCTTCAGGGTTTCGTCGACGACGACCTGCAGCTTCTGCTTTCCGTCCTCACCGAGGAGAGGAGCGACGGCGGCCACCACACCTTCGCTGAGGAGCAGCGGTCCCGAGATGTCGAGGTTCCGGCGCATCGCATCGGGGAAGACGCGAAGGCCCTCGGTAAGTTCGCGGAGGTGTCCGGCAGCCCCAAGTGCCAACGCGAGCAACTGACGTAGGGCAGGCCACTCGCTGTGCCAGGCCCCATCTGGCCGCTCATCGTTGAAGGTTGCCGCAGCAAGGTGCAGTTGGGATGCGAGGCCGGGAGCCTGCAACGCCGCACTGCGGATCAGCACCGACAAGACAGGGTTCTGCTTCTGCGGCATGGCCGAGGAAACACCGCGCCCGGCAGCCAAGGGTTCGCCGAGTTCGGCAACCTCCGGGCGGCTCAGGAACAGCAGGTCGGCGGCGATCTTCCCGAAGGAATCGATCAGGGCAGCAAGGCCATCCCCTAAGGCCGTGACAGCGAGGCGGTTGGTGTGCCACGGAGCGGGAGCTGGCGCAAGGCCAAGCCGGGAGGCCAGGGAATCGGCCAGATCGAACGGCGTGGAAGCAGATCCCGCCGTCAGCTTGGTCCCCGAAGCCAGCGTTCCTCCGGCTCCCCCGAACTGAACCGGCAACTGAAGCGACTCCAAACGAGCAGCCGCAGCGGCCACACCCTGGAACCACTGGGCCGCCTTGAGCCCGAACGTATAGGGAAGCGCATGCTGCGTCAGGCTCCTGCCCACGCACAGCGTGTCCGCATGCTGTGCCGCCAAGGTGGCGAGCGCCGTCGTCGTGCCTTTGACGTCAACCAGCAACGCAGACACTGTACGGCTGGCCAGCAGCATCAGGGCGGAGTCGAGGACGTCCTGGCTGGTCAGCGAGGTGTGGACGGCCTTGCCGGCGCCAATCCCCGCCAAGTCCAAGGATTTGACGCGGGAACGCAGGTCCCCGAGCAGGGGAATCACCGGGTTCGCGCCACCCTGCGCGCGCTCCGCCAACGATGCGACATCGTAGGAGCCGGGGTCGGCGGCTTCGGCCACCACGGCGGCGGATCCGGCGGGAACGAGTCCCGCCTCCTCAAGGACGGCAGCCCAGGAGGCTTCGATGTCGAGGATTGCCGCAATCACGGCACGGTCGCCAGTCAGCGCCGCCACATCGGGCGACGCCGAGACGGGGCTAAGGAGGCCGAAGTCGCCGTCGGTCATGCCTTGTTGTCCCTTGCAGAGTGATCGGCGTTGACGCTGGTTTCCAGCGAGCCGTCCTGCTGGAAGTCCAGGAAGACCGTCTCATCGCCTCCCTGCAGGCGGATGTCCCAGGTGAGGCCGCCGTCGGGGTCGCGGCGGGCGATAAGCGTCTTACGACGTTCAGGTTCCAGGGAGCTCAGCAGAGGGTCGTTGGCCAATGCTTCCTCGTTTTCCGGCAGGTACACGCGGGTGAAGAGGCGGTTCATGAGGCCGCGGGCGAAGACGGCCACGGAGATGAAGGCCGCAGCGCCGGGTGCCGTGGGGCCGGGGTTGACGGTGGTGAATGTGTACACGCCGGAGTTGCCCACGGAGCCGCGACCCCAACCGGTGAACGTGTAGCCGTCGCGGACCAGGGAGCCGGTGCGCTGGACGATGTTGCCGTCGGAATCCGGCTGCCAGATTTCCAGGATGGCGTCCGGGATGGTGCTGCCGGAGCCGTCGTACACCGTGCCCTGCAGGCGGATGCTGCCGGGGCTGCCTGGTGCCAGCAGTTCGTTGTCCTTCTTGAAGGGAAGTGCGTAGCCGTAGAAAGGGCCTACAGTCTGGCCCGGTGTGGGTGTCAGCTTGGTCATGCGCTTACTCCTCGTCCCCGGCGTCGCCGTATGCTTCGTTCTCTGTCCAGGTCCGGTTGGAGCCGGTCAGGATGATGTCCCACTTGTAGCCGAGCGCCCACTCGGGGCTGGTGAGTTCATGGTCGTACTCTGCCACGAGGCGGTCGCGGGCGTCCTGGTCCACGATCGACTGGTAAATGGGGTCAAGCGGGAACAGCTGGTCACCCGGGAAGTACATCTGGGTGACGATGCGCTGCGTGAATTCCGAGCCGAACATGGAGAAGTGGATGTGCGCGGGACGCCAGGCGTTCAGGTGGTTCTTCCACGGGTACGCGCCGGGCTTGATGGTGGTGAAGCTGTAGGAGCCGTCATCACCTGTGATGCAACGGCCGACGCCGGTGAAGTTCGGGTCCAGCGGCGCGGGGTGCTGATCGCGCTTGTGGATGTAGCGTCCGGCGGCGTTGGCCTGCCAGATCTCCACGAGTTGGCCGGCAACAGGGCGCCCGTCACCATCAAGGACACGGCCTGCAACGATGATGCGCTCACCTTGGGGTTCGCCGTTGTGCTGGATAGTCAGGTCGGATTCCAGCGCGTGGACGTCCTGGTGGCCGAACGCGGGCGAGTAGAGCTCAATGGTCTCCGGGTCCGCGTGGTGCAGGCTCTTGGTGGGGTGGCGCAGGATGCTGCTGCGGTACGGCGCGTAGTCCAGGCGCGGCATGGTCTCCGGACCCCGGCCGTTCTTCAGGGCCTCGGCATAGCGGTCGCTGATGCCCTTCATCTCAGCGCTGAGGTCCGCTTGGGTTTCCACCTTCTTGGGGGAAACGTGCGCGGCATGCGCCTCTGCGGGCGGCACGAGTTCCTCGGATTCGAGCGCTTGTGCGGTCTGTTCTTGCGGCACGGCCGGCTCCTTTCGGTTGATGGGTTCTTGTTGGTTTACGGGCCTAAACCCGGTGGAGCGAGTCGTATTGGACGGCGTGTCGCACTGGAGCGTTGGGGGCCCCGTAGCCGTCGTAGTTACCCCGACGTTCCACCATTTCGAAGAACACACTGCCCACGGTGGCGGTGTAGAAGTGGAGGAATTCGCCATTGGCGTCCCGGTCATACAGGAGGTTGAGCTCCTTGAGGGTTGCCAGGAATCCGGGTTCAAGATCGAATCGGGCGTCCAGGTCCTCGTAGTAGTTGGCCGGAATCTGCAGGAATTCGAGGCCACGGTCGCGGGCGTCCCGGGCAGTCGCCACGAGGTCGTCCACAGCGAAGGCGATGTGTTCCTGGTACGTTTTGCGGGCTGCTTGTGCCTGCTGCGCGGGTGCCAGGTTCAAGACCAGCCTGACCGCTCCGTTGCTGGTCTCCATGACCTGCGAGCGAACCAGCCCACTGGGGCTCGGGACCTCGGCGAACGGCTGTGGTTCAAGGGCAAGGGCACTGGTGTAGAAGAGGACAGCTTCGTCAAAGTGCTGCCAAGGCTGGGCGAGGTTCACGTGGTCAATGACAGCGTTCTGCGGCGCTGCGGAGCGCTCCAGCCCTTCGCCGAACTCATGCGTCCACGCCGCGGTGCCATCCGGGCTGCCCTGGCAGAGGAAGATCTCCGTGGAGTCCGGGGCGGAGATGCCTTGGAAGACTTCCTCGTCGGCCTGAACCTTGCGGGCCACTACCGGTGCCTTGAGTTGCTGGGCGCGAGCGGAGGCAATCACTGGCGAATCGACGTCGAACCCCAAAGCGGCGATAGCCGGTTCCGAGTGCGATGCCGCTTGCTCGTTGATGATCACGCGGGCCTGGCCCATGGTCCACAGCTGGACATCCTTGGTGCGGTGCCGGCCCTCGAATCCAAAGCCGAGCTGGCCCAGGAGCTTCTCCAGCTGCGCGGTGTCGTCCGCCTTGACCTCGGCGAAGTTGAAACCGGCGGGTTCGTTCACCTTGGGCAGCGTGGCCAGTTCCATGGGGTAACGACGGCGGGACCCGCTGCCGTTACCGGCCGCGGCATCCGTTGAGGTGCTTGCGAGCCACTTGGCGCTCTGCTCCTCCAGCCAGATCAGGGAACGCATGGCATCCACGGCGGTGCGCTCGGTGTCCGACTGGCGGAAGACGTCGTTGAAAACCTCAAGGGATACCGGACCCGTGTAGCCGGCCCGGACCACGTGGCCCATGAACTTGGCGAGTTCGAACTGCCCTTCGCCCGGGAAAACGCGGTAGTGACGGCTCCAGGACAGCACGTCCATGGAGAGCTTGGGGGCGTCGGCAACCTGGACGAAGAAGATCTTCTCCGCGTTGATGTCCTCGATCGGCGCGGTGTCCCAGTCCCGGGACAGAATGTGGAACGAGTCGAGGCAGGTGCCGAGGTTAGGGTGGTCAACCATTTCAACCAGACGGTACGCGTGCTCATAGTCGTTGACGTACTTGCCCCAGGCCAGCGCTTCGTAGGCAACCTTGACGCCGTGGTCCCCTGCGAGTCCGGCCAGTTCGGCCAGTTGGGAGGCGCGGAGTTCGTCGTCGTCGATGGTTGCCGTGGCTACGTTGGAGCAGACCAGAATGGTGTCCATGCCCAAGCGGGACATGAGCTTGAACTTGGCATCAGCCCGGCGAAGGTTGGCTTTGAGCAGGTCCGGAGTGACGCCGTCGAAATCCCGGAACGGTTGGTAGAGGTCCAATCCCAAACCGAGGTCGGCGGCCATTTTCCGGACGTCTTCAGGGCTGTGCGGGGACGTGACGAGGTCCTGCTCGAAGATCTCGATGCCGTCGAAGCCCGCGATGGCGCAGGCCTGCATCTTCTCCTTCAACGTGCCGGACAGGCAGACCGTGGCGATTCCGGTGCGCATCAGTTGCCCGCCTTCGTCAGCTCGGGGGTCAGCGCAGCCGCAGCGTCTTCCACTGCGATCAGCTCCAGGAAGTGCGCCCGCATCCGTTCACGATCGGCTTCGCGTCCGGTGATGAGTTGGAAGGCATCGGCCGCCTGGCCCACTGCCATCCGGCCTCCGTCGAGGACGTCGCAGCCCTTGGCACGTGCCTCGCGGACCAGTTGCGTTTCGATGGGGCGGTACACGATGTCCGCCACCCAGTGGCGCGTTTCCAGGAGATCGATGTCGAGGGGCAGGCCGGGGTGCGCGGCCATGCCGATGGGGGTGCAGTGAACCAGGCCGTCGGCGAGGGGCATGATCCCGCCTAGCTCTGCGGTAGTGCGCGGCGTGACGGTGACCGCCGGGAAGAGTCCGCCGAGTTCGGCGGCGCGTTCAGCGGCGCGGGCCGGATCCATGTCCACAAGGTCCAGCGTGCTGACGCCGGCTTTGAGGAGCGCATACGCTACGGCGGAACCGGCTCCGCCTGCACCGAGCTGGACCACGCGGTCCAGTTTCGCGTTAGGGAGGCCATTGCTAAGGGCTGCGCCAAAACCGGAGAAGTCTGTGTTGTGGCCGATGAACCGACCGCCTTGGATGAGAACCGTATTGACGGCACCCAGGCGACGGGCGTCGTCGGAAATTTCATCCAGGTGCTCAAGCACCAGCTGCTTGCACGGGTGCGTGATGTTCAGGCCATTGAAGCCCATGCGCTGGGCTGCGGTGAGGAGGTCCCCGACGGCGGTGGCCGGCAATGCGAGTTCCAGCAGGTCCAGGGGGCGGTACAGCAGGCGAAGACCCTGTACGTCGGCTTCGCGTTCGTGCATGGGCGGCGTGAGCGAGGGCGTAACACCTTCGCCTATGAGGCCCACCAGAACGGACTCGGCTCGGTTGCTCATCCTAAAGCTCCTTTGACTTCAGCACCACGGGTCTTTGGCGCTGTTCTGGGGCGCCGCCGGACCGGGTGTTATTTAGATTACTACAAGTGTTCATATTCCGCACGCTTGTTCTTATCGCGAACATTTGCCATACGGGCGGTGCGTTGCGGGGCCTACTCTGCACCCTTTGCCTTGCCCTTAGCATGCAAATCGGGCCTCACAACGGAGCCGGCCGACGAGGTCATCGCTGGGGCAGGCGGGCCGCGAGTTCAGCTGCGGCTTCCTGAAGAGTGGGCACGTGCGCGATCAACTCCTCCATGGACATGCGGAACACCGGCACCGCCGTGGCCACCGACGCGAAAGCATGCCCCTGGGAGTTGAGGACCGGCACGGCGACAGCGCGCATGCCGATCTCATTTTCTTCATCCATGACGGCATACCCCTGGCGGCGCACCCGCTCGATTTCGTCCCGGAACTTGTCGCGGTCAGTGATGGAGTGTTCGGTGAGCGGATCCAGGGGAAGCTCCTCGAGAAGCCTCTTTCGCTCTATCTCGTCTTCGAACGCCACTATTGCCTTGCCAACGGAGGTGGTGTGCAGCGCACCCAAATGCCCGGGGTCGCTGGTAACGCGGAAAGTCTTGGGCCCGTCGACCTTGTTCACAGTGAGGTGATGGTTGCCATCGCGCACGGACAAGATGGTTGCCTCATTCGTGCGCTCGGTAACGCGCTGGAGGACGGGCAGCGCGGTGGCAGCAAAACCATGATGATTGGAGACCCTCTGCCCGAGCTGAAACACGCGCAAGCCCAGGTGGTAGCGGCGCCCATCGGGCTCGTAATCCACAAAGCCGTCACGGGTCAGCGAACCCAGGAGTCGGTAGGTAGTGCTGAACGGAAGGTTCGCACTCCTCGCCAAGTCCGCAGCACTGGCCCCGCGGGGTTCATTGCCCAGCAATACCAACAGGCTCAAGGCCTTGCCGACCATGTCGGTCTTTGTGTCCTCTTTCACACTCATAACTCGATGCTCTCACATAGTGAGAGCTATTTCTAGATGGTGGTGACATCTCTTGACAAGTGACCCCACTCACAGCCACTATTGCTATATTGCACAAGTAGCTCTCACCATGTGGTTACTTTCGGGATGATCCGGCCGCACCTCGCTCTGGTCTCCCCACAGAAGCTAGATCCGCGACACCGTCGTCACAGAAGGAACCTCCCATGAGCCAAACAATGCCGTCAGCGACGCCAGGCACTGAAACCACCGCCGGAACCCCCAAAAAAGCCGCGCTTGCCAGCTTCCTGGGCAGCGCCGTCGAGTACTACGACTTCTTCATCTTCGGTTCTGCCGCGGCCCTGATCTTCCCCCACGTGTTCTTCCCCTCCGCCGATGCCAACGCGGCCATCATGTCATTCGCGACCTTCGGCTTCGCCTATGTCGCCCGCCCCGTGGGCGCCGTGATTCTGGGCCACTTCGGTGACCGGATCGGCCGGCAGAAGGTCCTCATGTTCACACTGGTCCTCATGGGCGCAGCAACCTTCGTGATCGGCTGCCTCCCCGATTTCAAGACCATCGGCTGGTGGGCCCCGATCCTGTTGGTTGTCGCCCGTCTTTGCCAGGGACTTTCTGCAGCTGGTGAGCAGGCCGGTGCTTCCTCCATGACTTTGGAGCACGCCCCGGACAACCGCCGTTCCTTCTTCACCTCGTGGACCCTCACCGGCACCCAGGGCGGCCAGATCCTCGCTGCGTTGGTGTTCATCCCGGTGGTAGCACTGCCCGACGACATCAAGTACGGCATCGGTTGGCGTATTCCGTTCTGGTTGAGCGCCGTGGTGGTTCTGGTGGCGTTCTTCATCCGCCGCACCCTCCACGAGCCGCCGGCCTTCGCGGAAGCCAAGAAGAACAATGAAATTTCCAAGCTCCCCGTTGCCGATCTCCTGCGGCTGCACTGGCGCGATGTCCTCCGCGTAGTATGCTGCGCCTTCATCGCCGCAGTGAGCACGGTCTTTGGAACACTGGCCATCAAGTACGCCCAGGATGTTGCCGGCGTCAACAGCACCATCACGCTATGGCTGGTGGTTGCAGCCAACGTGGTTGCCCTGGGAACACAGCCGCTGTTCGGCATGCTCTCGGACAAGATCGGCCGCAAGCCCGTGTTCATCTACGGAGCCCTTTCCAGCGCGATCATGACGCCGGTGTTCCTGCTGACCCTCGAAGGCGGCAACGTGCCGCTGATGTTCCTGGTATCCGTGGTGTTCTTCTCCTTCGGATACGCCGCCGCCAACGCCGTATGGCCGTCCTTCTACGGCGAAATGTTCAGCACCAAGGTCCGTTTCTCCGGCTTGGCCATTGGCACCCAGTTGGGCTTCCTCATGGCAGGCTTCGCACCGGCCATCGTCACAGCCTTGGGTGGCACCAAGCCCGGCGGATGGGTACAGATCTCGATCTTCACCGCGGTGATCTGTGTGATCGCAGCTGTGTCGGCCATGACCGCCCGCGAATCAGCCAAAACTCCCACCACGGAGCTCGGCCTGCACAAGCAAGTTCACTAAAACCCCAGCACAAAAGTAAGCCCAGCGCTCCTTCCCGCTTACCGGGCCTGAAGCGCGGAAATGCCCGGCACGTCCTCCTGACATGCCGGGCATTTCGTTGTCCCTACTTGTCCAGTGCGTTGAACCTGTACATGAAGGCAGCCATGGCGTCACGGTTGACGGGTGTGACAGGCCGGAAAGTGTGATCCTCCCAGCCGGTGCTGATTTCCGTGGAAGCCAACCAAGCGATTTCCTTGTAGAACTGGCCATTGGCCGGGACGTCGGTAAACGGCGAGGTGGCCGGCGGCTCAAAGCCCGTGACTTTGGAGAAGCGGTACAAGAACGCAGCCATCGCGTCGCGGTTCACTGGCTCCACGGGCCGGAAAGTGTTGTCCGGCCAACCGCCCGAAATCTTGGTGGACGCGAGCCACGCGATTTCCTTATAGAACTGGTTGGTCGTGGGGACGTCCACGAAAGGCGACGTAGCCGGAGGCGTAAACGCGGGTTGCCCAGCCAACCGGTAGAGGAACGCAGCCATGGCGTCACGATTCACGGACAGCAAAGGGCGGAAGGTGGCGTCCGGCCAGCCCGTGGAGATGCCGGTGGACTTCATCCAACTGATCTGGTGGTCGAACTGTTGGCCTTCGAAGACGTCGGTGAAGTTGGCGCGGGACCAATAGCCCACTGTACCGACGTCGGTCTGGGTACCGCTGCTGACCGCGATTTCTTTGGCCTCGGACTGCTCCGCGACGCTTCCTGAGTAGGTGAGACCAGCGAAGCGCACATTCGTCGTGTTGCCGCGGAGACGGTACGACCCGGTGGTCAGGCCCGTGATTTCGAACCTACCCTGGGCATCCGTGACGGCTTTCCTCGTCACGAGCGCACCGTCACGGGTGTATGCCTCGACAACCCCGAACGGCAAAGGATGGCCGCTGGCATCGCGGAGGTATCCCTTCATGCTCCCGCCATCCGTGCCGGCGAAATCGAAACGGGTTTTCTGCTCATTCGCCGTGAGGGTGATCGTCTGCGCAGGACCGGGACCCTTGTCCTCACTCACACCGCTGTAGTACTGCCCCTCATACGAACTCTTCGCCTGGTGGGCGCTGGTGACGGCCACCATATCCAACGCAAGCTTGTATTGGCCGGGCTGAAGTCCGCTGACGGTGTAATAACTGCTATTAACCGGGACGTCCTTCACTACTTTGCCAGCGAGGTCATGGACAGAGACCCTATGCGAGCCCGCGCCCGTTGAGGGCCACGAGCTGGAAACCCAGCCACTGATGCTGGCGCCGGGATCACCGGCCAGATCTGCGTTGTAGACATCCTGCTCGCCCTCAATGGAGATAGTGGCGGCCTCAGCGAACGAGGCCCCTCCTCCATGCCAGGAAGTAAGGACGCCACCGCTGGCCCGGATTTTGTAGTCGCCGCTGGGGAGTCCCTTGAGATCGTAGTGGCCGCCGGTGCTTGGAAATTCTGAAGCTACTACGGCTCCGGAGGAGTCCAAAGCCTCGACGACCACGGTGGTGGTATCCACGTAGTAGGGCATCTGGACCCGGCCTTGGATCCTTCCGCCGCTCATGTTTTGGTCGATTCCCGTGACGTCCTGTCCCTCGTTGACCAGCACCGGAGTGTAGGTGCTCAGGTCCGAGCCGCCATAGACTTCCATACGCGTCCACCCGGGGTCGCTGGAATGGAAATAGACCTTGTATTCTGCGGCCGGCAGGCTGGGAAGCGTATAGGTACCGTCGGGGTTCACCATTCCTGACGGAGCGTTGGAGGACGGACTATAGAGATTAATCGCAAAGACGGAGACCGACCCCAGGTCCACATTTGAACGGACAGTAACGGTTCCGCTGATCGAACCGCCCGTCGTTCCGCTTGCCGTCTCCGCACGAACGGCATGAGGGGTCAAGCCCACGGCCTGCGCCGGAACCATTCCCAACACCAGTGATGCCGTCAGTGTTGCAATTATCGCCATGGCGGACGCACGCCAGTGCCGGATGCTCAGAAAAGACACGGATTTCCCCCGGGTTCAAGAGTGGAATGCCGTGGCAGACACGGCGCATAGGGCCAATGCTAGCGCCGCGCCACGACAAAAATGGCATCAGTGTCTCACCTCTGACATGTCCTACCGCGGGTCCAGCACCACCGTTTGGAATGCTCCCCGGCCAGTACCGGCGTACAGGAAGAGTGTCCCGTCGCCGGCCACGCCAACCACGGAAGGATTACCCGTTCCGGTAAAGGCATTACCCAAGGCTGCGAAGGAACTAAACATGTTCCATCCAGCCCCCATGCCTACGCGGGCCAGGAAGCCTCCGTTGCCGTTGCCCGGGTAAAGCCAGAGCGCGCCATCGGTTCCGCGGGCCATGATGTCTTCCCGGCCATCACCGTTGAAGTCGCCGCCCTGCATCACCGAGTTGAAAATGTTCCACCCCGTGCCGATCTGCCGCCAAGGCTGGAAACCTCCAACGCCGTTACCCGGGTAGAGCCACAAGCTTCCATCGGCAGCCCGCGCTACGAGATCCGCTTTGCCGTCACCTGAGAAATCACCCGGTGCGAGCATTTGAGTGAATCCTTGCCACCCCGTTCCGATCTGCTTACGGGCCAGGAACTGACCACGACCATCCGTCGGATACAGCCACAACACCCCGTCAGCAGCCCGCGCCACAAGGTCCGGGTGGCCGTCGCCGTCGAAATCGCCTGCAGTGAGGACCGAATTGAACGCACCCCAGCCCGACCCCACCTGGACTCGCGGCAGGAAAGCGCCGGAACCATTGCCGGGGTAAAGCCACAGGACGCCGTCGGTGCCGCGCGCCAGAACGTCAGCGACAGCATCGCCGTCGAAGTCTCCCGCCTCCCACACCTGGCTGAACTGGTTCCACCCGGCCCCGATGGCCAGGCGTTCGGCAAAACCTGAGCCGCTGCCCGGGTAGAGGCGCATGGTTCCCGCCGATGTCACCGTCAGGACGTCGGAGCGCGTGTCACCCGTGAAGTCTTGCCCGCCCACGATCTCGCCCACGGCGTTCCAACCACTTCCGACGGCGATGCGCGGCGCGAAACCACCCCAACCATTGCCGGGGTATAGGTAGAGAGTGCCGTCGCTTGCCCGTGCGAGCAGTCCTGCTCCGGCGCCGCCAAAGGAACCGTCGGAGGTGATGCTGGTGAAGCCGTTCCAACCCGTGCCGATCTGCGACCATGTCCGGAAACCACCCTGTCCATCGCTGGGGTAGAGCCAGAGCGTGCCGTCCGGCTTGGTGGCCATGACATCGGGCCGGGCGTCGCCGTCGAAATCCCCTACACCAATGAGGTTCGAAAAGCCCTGCCAACCGGATCCGACCTGCCGTTTGGCGAGAAAACCGCCATTTCCGTCACCCGGATACAGCCAGAGGACACCGTCGCTGGTGCGCGCCAGGATGTCGCCTCGACGATCGCCATTGAAGTCCGCGATGCCGGTGATGGCGTCGAAGATGTTCCACCCCGAGCCGATCCTTCGGGGATTATCAAGCCTGTTGCCGGGCAGGCCGGCGTAGAGCATCAGGGAGCCGTCAGCCTCGCGGGAGAGGACATCGGCGAGCCTGTCGCCGTCGAAGTCTCCCGCCGAGAAGCGGATTTTCGCCGTGAGCTTGGGATCGGCAAAGATAGTGACCGACGCCGACGAGGTGGACACCGAATTGATGGTCACCTGAGTGCCGGTATAGGTGGTGAAAGTGCTGCCGGCTTGCCATGCGTGGTTGCTGGCGTACCAGGTTTCCGGGAACGGCTTGGTGGACGGCATGAGGATCAGGGACGAAGCGATGGTGGCTCCGCCGCGCTGGACGATCTTGACGCCCCTGTTTCCGGCCGGCCTTCCCGAGTCATCAAGGTAACTGTCGTACCCTGCAGCCTGCCGCAACTCCAGGTAGTAGACCTCTTTGCTGATGGGATCGGTGAACTTGATGGCACGCTGTGCTTCTGTTCCGCCCCACGGTTTGAGCGTGTAGGTCTTAGCGCCCGTAGCGACGCCGACATCACGGATTTCATCACCACGGCCCAATCCTGCGTAGTCCCACAGCGAGCTGCTGATCACGGGTGATTCAAATTGGGCTGCGCCCATGATGTCCGTGGTGTCGCCGTACTCCCGGATGTAGCAGGAAGGATCCGTGAATCGTCCGCTACCGTCGACTCCGACGTCGGACGCCCCGCTGCCGCACTGCAACGCGTCCGCGTGCATGAGGCCGATGACGTGCCCGAACTCGTGGCTCATCACGTTGTTCGTGAACCCGCTGATCTGCGGCAGGAGGACGCGGCCACTGTAGCTTCCGCTGCTGTATCCGGCTCCGAGGGCGTTTCCGGACAGGGTGGACGTAGGAATGAAAATAACCAGGGCCGTGTACGGGCTTGCCGACCAATTCAGTTCACTGGTGATGATGGACATGATGGTGCTGTAGCTATCCGTGGACTTCGCCTTGGATTGGTGGCCGGCAACCTTGGTGTTCACCGTCATTGACAGCTTGTTGGCTGTCATCGCTTTCCAGTAGTTACTGGACGCGGCAACAGCCTGTTCAGCGCCAGACATGGACACCGTATTGGTGTTGTCCGCCAGCTTGGCAGTGACCAGCCGTACCCGGATGTCGCCGCTGGGTCCCACCGCTGCGGGGCCGGCGTCGGGCGCGGTGTTGAATGGCGTGGCGAGCTCGGGGGGAACCTCGAACGTATGCTCCGAGTGCGGGGTCCCCTCCACGAACTGGACATTTGGGTTGTCCGGCCCGGGCAACGGCACCGCCGTCGCGGGGGTTTGTACGAAAAACAGGCCGGTAGCAAACACCACCAAGCCCGTAGACAACGCGATTGTTCGCCGTAGCACACCCATTCGATCTCCCCGGGGACGGAGCCTGTGGTTGCTGTGAGACTCAACAACCGTGATCAGGCTACAACCGGGCAGGCAGCGAGCCCGGCAGGCGGGGCTGGCCACGTGGAAACCCAACCATTCCGGAATGCTAACGGGACCCTAACCGGGCCGAAATACCGTGGCAACATTGCCGCGCCACACTGGAATAGCCGGCAAGTGCAGGCACCAGCTCCAGCCAGGAGGAAACCATGCTGAAGGAAGCCACCACCCACACAACACGTATACGTGCTATCAGCCAGCTCCACCGCGGAGACGAGATCGAAGCCCGCCTTTCTGTAGGTCCCGCTTACGATGACGTAGTGATCCGCCGCGGACGCGTCCAGGAAACCGCGCCGGGAATCGGCGTGGTGTGGATCATGGACCACGCCTCCGGGATGCGGAAAGCAATCAATACTGACGAATGCAGTGTTTGGCGCGTCGCCTGATCCGGCTTGACCCCAAACCCCTCTCAGCCGCCGGCCACGGATTGGATGATCAAAACCTCCTGGCCAGCCGCAACCTCCGTATCAAGACCTTTCACACGCCGGATCTCATCACCGTTCACGTAAATATTCACGTAGCGGCGCAGCGCCCCGGTTTCATCACGCAAACGCCTGGCCAGCACCGGATAATCTCCGGTTACCGAGTCCAGCAACTGTCCAACGGTCACAGCCCCGTCGGCGGACGCAGTCAGATAGGACTGTCCGCCGACGAGGGGCTGCAGGACGCCAGGCAGCAGGACCGTAAAGTCAGCCACGACCGGCCTACCCAAGCACCGGGGCGTTGGCTTTTTCCTCGGTGCCTGCCGGTGTGCCAACCACGACGGCGGCACGCACGCAGAGCACGTCCGGCAAGTGCGACACCACTTCAGTAAATGTCTCGCCTTCGTCAGCACTGGCATACACGGAGCCCCCGCGGGTGCCGAAGTACACGCCAGCCGGTTCGGCGGTGTCCACGGAAGCGGCGTCCCTGAGCACGGCGTTGTATTCGTGGTCCGGCAGGCCTGCGTGCAGTTCTTTCCACGTTGCGCCGGCATCGTCTGTGCGGTGGACGCTGAGCTTGCTGTCCGGCGGGATGCGTTCGCCGTCCGCTTTCAACGGGATCACCCAAGCGGTGCCCTCGCGACGCGGATGGGTCAGCATGACGAATCCAAAATCCGCCGGCAGCCCATCCGCGATTGAATCCCAGTTCTCGCCACCATCGTCCGTGCGGTAAACCCCGTGATGGTTCTGCGCATACAAACGATTCCCGACGGCGGCATCCGCTGCGATCTTGTGAACGCACTGGCCGAACTCGGGGTTGGGATCCGGCATGAAGTAGGCCGAAATTCCCTTGTTGCGGGGCTCCCAGGAGGCACCGCCGTCGAGCGATCTGTAAACGCCGCCCGTGCTCATGGCGATGTGGACCTTCTCGCCTGACTGATCAACCACAATGGAGTGCGCGGCCGCTCCGCCGTAGCCGGCACCCCATTCGCTGCGGTGGGGGTGGTCCCAAAGTCCGCGGTTCAGCTCAAAGTGTTCGCCGCCGTCGGTTGATTTCCACACCGAAATGGGCTCACAACCGGCCCAGACGACGCCGGGCCGGGAGTCTGCGTCGGGGTGGATCTGCCAGATGCGTTCCAGCGCGGCGTCTGTGCCGTCCGGAAATTTAATGGCGCCCTGCTCGGGCTCGATCCATGTGGCGCCAAGGTCGTCGGAGTGGGCCACTGTGGGCCCCCAGTGCTCGGATCGTACGCCAACCATGATTCGGGTATTGCCGTTCCGCGTGTCTATCCCGATGCTGGGTATCTCGCTCATCAGGAAGTGCGGGCCGGAGAGGGACCACTCTTTGCGGTCCGGGCTGGTTGCCAGCCACAGGCCTTTCTTGGTCCCGATCGCGATGACATAACTCTCTGCAGTAGCCATGATCCCCATCGAACCATCAGGGCGTATGGGTGGCAACGGTTTTTTGGGCCTATGTGGATAGTCCGGTTTCCGGGCAAAAGCCTCCTAACGGTTACAGTGTGGCCAAACTCCGAATCGTGACGCGAAAATCGAAAGAAAACTTTTCCCCCTGATGTGGCGGCCGTTGTCCACTGATTGGAAAAAACGTGCTTGACTGTGGTTCGCGGTCAAGAGGCCGCAACAACTTACTGGGGGATATATGTTTTGCGAGGTCAAAGAGCCATGAGACCAACAAAAGGGAATCCAGCGGTGGTCGGCCGGTAGCAGGATCGAGCCATGATTGCAGTCTCTATGCAAGAGGGAGCGGTAGTCCTGGACCCGTTCTCCGTAAGAATGGTCCTGGGGGCCGTCATCCTGACCCTGATGGTTCTCTCCTGTGTCTCCTCCCGACGTCTCCGCTCACCGTTCGCCGATTGGTGGCGGGTAGCCCTGTGCCTCTTCTTTGCCGGAAATTGCGCCTTCCTGCTCAACGGAACCGCCGCACTGGCGTGGGCCAATCCGCCCGGCAAGGCGTTGGTGGTCGCCGGAGCTTTCAGCATCTGGGCAGGAGCACGAAAACTTCGGGACCGTAAAGTCAGCGCTTGGCAGTTGGTCCCCGCGCCACTGATCACCTACGCCGCGTCGGTGATGGACACCGCGGAATCCAGCCTCTGGTCCGGTGGTTTGGTCTATCTGAGCCTGACGGCGGCAGGACTCGGCATGTCTGCGGCAGAATTGTGGTTCGCGAAATCAACCCATTCCCGGGCGACCAAGTTCCTGGCCCTCACAGCAGCACTTACCTCCTTTTACTACCTGGGCCGGGCAATCACGTTTGTGCTGGAAGGACCTGATGGGAATTCATTCCGAACCATCTTCGGCTACGCGCCGGCGGCCCTGGTGCACCTGATTCTCCTGGTGTCGCTGTCCTTCACCCTGAACGCGCTCAGTAATAACCACCTGATCACAAAACTCAGGGAACGCGCCGAACGGGACCATCTCACCGGACTGCTAAACAGGGGCGCCTTCCTTGGCCTGGCTGCCAAGGAACTGGCAGGTCCGTCCTCCCAACGAGGTGGCGCCTTGATCCTGGCCGACCTCGACTACTTCAAAGCCGTCAACGATGAACACGGACATGCGGCCGGGGACGCCGCCTTGTGTGCCTTTGCCGAGGCCTGCACCGCTTCGGTTAGGTCAACCGACCTTGTTGGGCGATACGGCGGAGAAGAATTCATCCTGTTCCTGCCCGGGGCGACGCAACAGCGGGCCGAAGCCATCGCGTCGGAGATCAGCCACCGCCTATCCGCCATGCAAGATCCGGAAGGTTTGCCCTTTCCCACCGTCAGCTATGGCGTCACGTCCATTGGTACTGAGGCTCCAGACCTGGGTTTCATGATCAAAGTGGCGGACGCCGCGCTGTATAGCGCCAAGGCCCAGGGACGTAACAGGGTTGTCGGCGCAGACCCCGTGGAAATTTCACTGCCTTAGTTCACCAGCGCCCGTAGTACATGGACATACGGCGCATAGTGTCGGGCCTCACCCCTAACCTGTTCTTATGGCCCGTTTTGCACTCGATATTGATGCTGTCACCCGTCCTGCCCGCTCCCAATCGCTCCTGGACGCGGTGAACCATCGGGTGGTCATCGCCGATGACGCGATGGGCACCATGCTGCGGGACCGGGAGTTGTCCCTCGAGGCCGACTTCCACAGGGGATGGCAACTGAGAGTTCCCATACGTGGATGACTGAGAACAACGATGATGGAGAGCAACGATGACTGAAGCAAACACCAACGCGCGTGCACACCAGCTGAAAGCCCTGCACGAGGCGCCGGAAATCCTGAGCGTGGTGAATGTGTGGGACGCCGTCAGTGCCCGCACTGTTGCAGAACTTCCTGAGACCAAGGCCATTGCCACAGCAGGGCATTCCATTGCTGCAGCCTTTGGATATGCCGACGGAACCATGCCGTTGGACGTTGCGCTGGAAGGGGTCAAGCGAATTGTCGACGCCGTGGACCACCCGGTCACCGCAGACCTGGACGACGGCTACGAGGACCCTGCCGAGACCATCCGCCGGGCGATTGGGATCGGCGTGGTTGGGGCGAATGTTGAGGACCGCTTGCGGCCTTTCGACGAAGCCGTTGCCCGCGTGCAAGCCATCATGTCAGCCGCCGCGGACGAAGGCATCGCGTTCCAGCTGAACGCACGCACAGACGCGATTGCCCGGGGTGGGGACCGTCCACTCAAGGACAGCATCGAGGATGCCATCGCCAGGGGACGCGCCTTCCTTGACGCCGGCGCTTCGCTGGTCTTCGTGCCGGGTGCCATGACCCGTGAGGTCATCGAGCCCTTGGTTGAAGGCCTCGGACACGGGAAGCTCTCCGTGATCGGTGCCCCCGGCGCCCTACCGGCTGCCGAGCTTCAGGAACTCGGTGTGGCCCGCGTTTCCTATGGTCCGTTTACCCAGCGGGTAGCTCTGCGGGCACTTCGGGACCTTGCCACGGACCTCTATGGTTCGGGCGTGATCCCTACTGACACGCCTGCGCTGAACTAGCTGATGCCTGACCTGTCCCGCCTTCAAGACGGGACAGGTCAGGAACCCGAACGGGTGTCGAACACGGCCGCCGACTCACGAAGCAGGCGGGCCACTGTGTCCAAGGGCAGGCTCGCGGCTTTTCTCCGATCGAACCGTCGCAAGGCGATGTGCCGGGTCCCCAAGCCGGGAACATCCAGGATGTCCACCTGGTCATGGACGACGCCCGTCAGTGCCAGGGTGGGCACAATCGCAACTCCCTCACCAGCAGCAACGAGTGCCAGCGCGGTGAGTGTGTCGTGGTATTGATGAACAGTCTCAATCCGGGCCCCCGTCGAGTGACGCAGGCGCCCAAGTACTGCGGTGTTGGCTGCCGATGGCTCGACTCCCAGCCACGGCAAGTGCAAGCGGCTCAGGTCAATGTTGTCCGTGCCGAGCAGGCTTCCAGCGGGCACCACGAGCTTCCACGGCTCATCGAGCAGGGGTTCCTGGACCATTCCGGCCGCCATCGGGCGCTGCTCTGCCGCCGTCGAATCCTGTTCAATCACAACAGCATCGAGCTGGCGCTGCCGGAGCAGCCGCATCAGGGCTGGAAAGCTGTCCTCAACGATCTGAATCTGCAACTGGGGGTATTGGCTGCGCCATTCGGGAAGGCGCGGGATCACCACCGTGCGCATGAAACTGGTGAATCCGCCCACCCGCACCACCCCCGCGATATTGACTTCGCTTTGCATCCGGGCCCGGGCCACGTTGAGCGCCCGTTCTATTTCTTCCCCTGCCTCTGCCATTGCCAGGCCTGCGGGGGTGAGCACTGAGCCTTTGGGGGTGCGGAGGAGTAGCGCCTGCCCTGCCTCGTTCTCGAGTTTGCTCAGTTGCTGCGACACTGCGGAGGCCGTAATCCGCAATTCATCAGCTGCCGCAAGGACACCTCCAGTGCGCGCGACCGCAAGAAGCACGAGCAGCCGGCGCGGGTCCATCTCCATGTTAAGTACTCCTAAACACCGGCTTCAGAATATTGCAATTGAACTAAAGGGCTTCCTCACTCAATATTGACTCAAAAGCACGGTTCAGTCGCCCAATACCGACTATCGAATCAAGCCCCCATCCCGGATCGAACACCGCCCGTCGGCTTCATTCGGAATGCCCAAATCCTGAAAGGACTCCCATGGAACTGCTGTTCGAAATTACCGGTTGGGCCGGTGCGGTGGCGATGCTCGGCGGCTATATGGCGGTGTCCATGGGCTGGTTGCAGGCAGGCAGCACCTTCCAGACCGTGAATCTCTTTGGCTCGTGCGCCTTCATCGTCAACGGCACGCTCCATGGAGCATGGCCCTCCGTAGTGACGAATGTGGCTTGGTTCTTGATTTCAGCCGTAGCCCTTCTCCGGATGCGCGCCAAGCAGAGGCCCGCGCCGGCGGTGGCCCAAACTCAAGAGAGCCCCTCGCTTGGTCCGGACACTGCCGCACAGGTCATCGTCTCGGCTGCTCGGCCAGCCGCCGGCTGCGCCTAGCGGGTTCACGGGGAACCGCCATCCCGCTGAGGACAGACCCCGTAACTCCACGAACTCCGTCAGTCCACGAACTCCGACTGAGTCTCGATGAAGTCCCAATCCGCAACGGTCAACACACCACTGACCTTGTCCGGATGAGGCCCGCCGGCCTCGGCAATGTGCTGCAGCACCTGCAGCGGCAGTTCTTCGGCACGCAGGTTTTCGCGCAACCACTCCTTGCTGTCCAAGTGCAAGTCGAGCCACCACATGTAGATTTCCATCGCGGACCGCCTTCCTTCGGATGGGCCGTGGACCCGGATTAACCCTAGGCCGCGTCAGGAACGTCTACAAGGGTCCCGGTGAGCCCAAGTAGCTGTTCAAGCACGCGCCGCAGCGCAACAATAAGGGTATGGCTGCGGAAGGTTTCAGCGGACGGATCCCCTTGGTGGTAGGAGTGCTGCCGGATCAGCATGTGGAGGTCCTCCAAACTGCCAGGACCCTCGCCGAACAGATGGGCGTGCCGCTGGTTTGCGCTTATGTGGATGAGGCCAGCTACCTGGTGGAGTGGGACCCCTCGCGCGAGACACACCGGATGTCGCTGCATCCCGAAAAAGATGACGAGGACGTCGCGGCCGTCCGTGGTGATCTTGGAAAGGCCATCGCGGAGGCCATGGACGGCGGTACGGCAGATTGGACTTTGCGCTTGCTTGCCGGTGACCCTGCCCGCGCACTGGGCCGCTTGGCCGCGGATATCGATGCGTCAATGATCATCGTAGGGACCCCCGAACCTGGACTGGGGCACCGGATTTCCGAAGCCCTGAACGGCTCGGTGGCAGCCTGGCTGAGTCATCACCAGCGGCGTCCGGTGCTGATTGTGCCCCAAAAGAAGAGGCATGAAGCTGCCCATAAAAACTAAAGCGAAAGTACTTATTCGAGGTGGTGGCGAAGGCGTCGCACGGCACGTAGAGTAATTACTGCAGGATGGCGAGAGCCCCTGCTCAAAGACCGCTCCGGAGTGCGTATCCCCCAATAACGCACTCCGGAGCTCTTTGTTTAAGCGACGGTTGCTCCACGTGCGGCCACCACCTTCTTTGACGCAAAAACGGCCCCGACACACCCTTTCTTAGGCGTGTCGAGGCCGTTGTCATTTCAATGTGGGTGGCCACGGTACAGCTCGCAGGGAGAAGCGCACGACGCCGCCACCTGGCTCGGGTGCCGTCAGGTCACCTGACGGCACCTCAGCTGCCGTCAGGTCACCGGACGAACGTGTACAGCAACGCCGCCATACCGAACCCCACTATGGAGAGCACCGTTTCCAACACGGTCCATGTCTTCAGGGTGTCCTTGACTGACATGTTGAAGTACTTGGAGATGATCCAGAATCCGCCGTCATTCACGTGGCTGGCGATAATGGAGCCCGAGGATATGGCCACTACGATCAACGCGAGCTGCGGCTGCGAATACCCGGAGGCGAGGCTGGGGGCCAGGATGCCGCCGGTGGTCACGATTGCAACGGTGGCCGAGCCCTGGGCGATGCGCATGCCGGCGCTGATCACGAACGCGGAAAGGATGATGGGAAGCCCGGCCTGGGACAACGTATCCGCCACAGCCTTGCCAACGCCTGTGGCGGAGAGGACGGCACCAAAGAAGGCGCCCGCGCCAACAACCAGCAGGATCATGCCCACGGGACGCAACGAGGAACCCGTGATTTCGCTGAGTTCGGCGGAGGTCATGCCGCGGCGGATTCCCAGGAGCCACATTGCCAGGAGCACGGCGACGGTCAGCGCAATGGCCGGGTTGCCGAAGAACTGGAGGATGTCGCGGAATGTGCCTGCGGGAGCGAAGATATTGCCGAACGTGCCGCCGAGAATGAGGATCATGGGCAAGCCGATGGCCAGCAGTACCAGCCCGATGGACGGTTCGTGGCCCTTGGCTTCCTCAGACTCCGGGACGATCCGATCCTCCGGGACGGAAACCATGACGCGCTTGCCGATCCAGGTACCCCACAGGATGCCCGAAGCGAACCATGCAGGAATACCGCAGATGAGGCCCATGAGGATGATCCAGCCGAGATCCACGCCGAACAGTCCGGCCGCAGCAACGGGGCCGGGGTGCGGAGGAAGGAAGGCGTGCGTCACGGAGAGTCCAGCGAGCAACGGCAGGGCGTAAAGGGCCAGCGACTTGCCGCCACGGATTGCGGCGACGTAAACCAGCGGGGCAAGGACAAAGATGCCGATGTCGAAGAACACGGGGATACCCAGCACGAAGCCGGTGATACCCATGGCCAACGGAGTGCCCTTTTCGCCGAAGATCTTCACCAGCCTTCCGAGCAGCACCTCAGCACCGCCGGACCGCTCAAGAATGGCACCGAGGACGGTACCGAGGCCGATGATTACCGTGATGTGGCCGAGGATGCCGGCGAAGCCCTTCTCAATGAGGGCGTCGCTGCTTTTGGTGGCCGAGCCGACCAAGGCCTCCACGGAGATACCACCCACCAGGGCCACGATCACACCGGTCCCCACCAAGGCGATGAACGGTTCGAGCTTGACCTTGATGATCAGGAACAGCAGGAGGGCAATGCCGGCACCTGCCAGGAGGAGCAGGCCGGCGGTATCGTGCCGCAGCCATTCAAGGAATTCAGTCATAACGAGTCTTTCTGGGTAAGTCCTACTTGAGGGTGCCGGTGAAGGCTGCGGCACGTGCCGCGATGTCTGCCCAGTCACCTGCAGCAACGGCTGCGGGTGGGACTACGCTGGTGCCGCAGCAGACTGCGGCAGCACCGGCGTCGAGGTAGCTCTTGGCGTTGGAGGCGTCGATGCCCCCCGAAGGCAGCAAGCGGATGCCCGGGAACGGGCCCTGCAGATCCTTCAAGTACGCCGGGCCGAGCTGGCGGGCGGGGAAAATCTTGACGGCGGACGAGCCAAGATCCAAGGCCTGCGCCACCTCCGTGGGGGTCATGGCGCCGAGGCTGAACGGGATGCCGGCGGCGACTGCAACGGCGGCCACCTCGGGGCGAAGGCCGGGCGTCACCAGGAACTGGGCACCGGCGTCGATCGCTGCACGGGCTTGGTCAGCGGTCATCACGGTGCCGATTCCGACGGCGGCGCCATGATCCGCCGCCGTCTCTGCCGCGCGCTGGACGTGCTTGAGCACATCCGGGGTGGTGTACGTGAGTTCGACGCTGCGGATGCCGCCGTCGGACAGTGCCCGGCAAAGATCCGCGGCGTCCGTGATGGACGGGGCGCGGACCACGGCGAGGGTGCGGTCGGCTTCGAGCTGCTGGAGGAATTGTTCAGGAGTCATGCTGTCCTTCTCTGGTGAGGCCGTCGCTGGTGCGACGAAGGGCACGGCCTGCGCGGGCACCGGTGGCTTTGCCGCCGTAGATCGCTGCCGTGCCGTTGACGAAGACGTACTGGATGCCGCTGGCGGCCTGGCGTGGGTTCTCAAAAGTGGCTTCGTCGCGGACGGTTTCCGGATCGAAAAGCACGACGTCGGCCGCATAGCCTTCCCGGACAAGTCCCCTGTTATGGAGCTTGAGTCGTGCGGCGGGCCGGCCCGTGAGGTGATGGACCATTTCCTCGAGGCTCAAGAGTCCGAGGTCCCTTGAGTAGTGGCCGAGGTAGCGCGGGAACGTGCCCCAGGCTCGCGGGTGAGGCTTGGCGCCGACCAGGAGTCCGTCGCTGCCGCCGGTGTGCGTGCGGTGCTTCATGATGGCCTGGACGTTTTCCTCGTGGCCCACGTGCTGAAGGATGCCGGTGCCGAGGCGGTCTTCCGTGAGGATCTGCGCGAACACGTCGAACGGCTCCCGGCCGGTCCCTGAAGCGATGTCCCTGATGGTTCTGCCGACGTAGCCCGCGAGCGCCGGGTTCTGCACGCCGCTGATTTCCAGGGTGTCCCACTCGGCCACCACGCCGTGGCAGCCGTCGGAACCGTAGACCTCCACGGCTTCCCTGATGCGTGCTCGGGTTGTCGGGTCGGCCAGCCGCGCCAGCGTTGCCTCTGTCCCACCCGATGACGCCCAGCTCGGCAGGATCGCGCTCAACGTGGTGGCACCGGGGAGATATGGGTAGGTGTCCAGGGTGATGTCCACGCCGTGGTCCAGGGCTTCGTCGATCAGGTCCAGGAGTTCCCCGGCGCGGCCCTTGTTTTCCGCGAAGTTCATGGTGGCGTGGGAGAGGTGGAGCGCACAGCCCGTGTCGCGGCTCAGCCCGATCATCTCGGCGTAGGCACCCAGTGCGCCTTTGCCGTAGGAGCGATGGTGCGGCGCGTAGAAACCGCCGAGCTCGCCTACGGTCCGGCAGAGTCCAGCCAGTTCCTCGGTTTGTGCGTACATACCAGGCGTGTAGGTCAGGCCTGAGGACATTCCCACCGCGCCTTCCTCCATCGCCGTGCGGATGACGTTCTGCATCTGCCGCTGCTGCTCCGGCGTGGGGTCGCCTTCCGCGAAGCCCATCACCATGGCCCGGACGGTTCCTTGGGGAACGAGGTAGGCGGCGTTGGTGGCGATGCGGCCGCCGTTTTCTTCCGCGTCGAGCCGGTCGAGGTACTCCCGAACTGTCCGCCAGTTCCAGTCAAAATCGGCAGGATTGTCGTTCCAGCCGGCGATCTTCTCGCGGACACCGGCCAGGGTGGCATCGTCCACGGGCGCGTAGGACAGGCCATCCTGGCCCAGCAGTTCGGTGGTGACACCCTGGCTGAGCTTGGCGTAGTGGTCCCTGTTTACCAGGAGCTGCAGGTCCGAATGTGCGTGCATGTCGATGAAGCCCGGGCTGAGGACCAGGCCCGTGGCATCGATCACACGGTCCGCGCCGGCCCCCGTGAGGGAAGCCGCGTCGAGGGTTCCGGCGTCGACGACGGCGGCAATCACCGCGCCGTCCAGCAGGACGTCCGCACGGCGCCGGCCTGTTCCCGTTCCATCCACCAAGGTGGCATTGCTGATGAGGGTCTTCATGGCATGGTCCTAGAAGAAGGTATGGATGAGGTCGACGACGGTCTGGTTACCCGGGCCTTCGGTGGACCCGCTGTCCGCGAGCACTGGAATGACGGTCCACTTATCGAACGCGGTGCACGGGTGGGAGAGGCCCAGTCGGACGACGTCGCCGGGACGGACCGTGGTGGTGGACGCTTCGTAGCTCATGAAGCTGTGTTGATCGTTGACCGAGGTGATCTCGGCGCCAAGCAGTGGCTCCATTGCCCCACCCAGGACAGGTCCGATGAACTGCGGTTCGGGCAGGCCTTCGTCGAACGGGAGGTCGCGTTTCCCGGCGTCGAGAATGGCGAGGCCGGGTTCGGTCTGTGAAACAACCCGTGCCCAGCCGTACATCCCGGCTTTGAAGGGTCGGTTACCCTCGCGGGAAAACGGCGAGATTCCGCGATAGAAACCGTCATCATGGATGATGTAGGCGCCGCTGCGGATCATGAGGTCCACGGCAGGTCCGCCAAGTTCGGCACCGGTGCTGATGGCGGGGGCGAGGACCGTGACGACGTCGTCGAAGTAGGCGCTGCCACCGGCGGTAATGATCACTCGGCCTGAACCGTACAGGCCTGCGGCGAGGAGCTCCTCGTGAAGCAGCCGCATCTGGGCGAGGTAGCCACGAACGGCGGCCAGGCCGGCGTCGTCCGCCGTGTGCGCGAGTGAGCCTTCATAGCCGCTGACGCCCACCAGACGCAGATTGGGTGATTCGGATATAGCGCGGGCAATCTCCATGGCCGCTTCCACAGTCCGGGCCCCGGTTCGGCCACCCTGCGCGCCGAGCTCCACCAGGACTTCCAGCACAGCATCACTGCCGGCGAGCGTTCGGTTGATGACTTCCACGGTCCCCAGGGAGTCGATCCAGGACAGGATCGGCGCGTCCGGCGTGGCAACGCCGGCAACCCATTGAATGGCGTGCGGATCCGTGAGGCTATTGGCGAGCTGCAGGTTCCTCACACCGAACTCGCGGGCCACACGGAGCTGTGCGAAGTTCGCCAACGTAATACCCCAGGCGCCGCGGTTGAGCTGCTCGGTCCAGAGCTGCGGGGACATGGTGGTCTTCCCGTGCGGGGCGAGCAGGACGCCGTGGTCTCTGCACCAGTCGGCCAGCCGGTCGGCATTGGCGCGGAGCGCTCCGGCGTCGAGGGTGAGCAGCGGCGTCTGGAGGTCAGCGAGCGTGTGCTTGGCGGCGAGGAAGTCCGCGTGGGTGGTGCCGTTCGCCGTTGCGGGCACAGCTTTGTGACGCCAGTCGAGACGGCGTTCAGCCAGGCCCGACACGGCGGATGCCGAGATGGCTTCGGAAGTGTTCACGCGTTCATTCCCTTCGCGGTGCTGCGTTTTTGAAGCTGCGTTGTGGGGTTGTTAGGTAATTCTGATGCGTTGCGTATTTTGCAACGGTGGTTGCAAACCTGCTGGTGATATGTCTAACATGGTGGCGGATCGAGAGTCAAGGCCGCTGAGAAGCGCACGAACTAGTGGGAGAACGATGCTTTCAGCTGTATGCGTGGGCGAAACCATGGCCATGCTTACCCCTGTCCACGCCGTCCCCCTGCACCTGGCAACGGAACTCCACTTTGGGATCGGCGGCGCGGAATCCAACGTCGCCATGGGCCTGGCCGCCATGGGCCTGGACGCGCACTGGATCAGCCGGGTGGGCCACGACGGCTTCGGCACCCGTATCCTGCACGAACTTCAGGATCACGGCGTGGGAACCGCAGGCGTGGAGGTGGACGAGTCCCTGCCCACAGGGCTTTACGTCAAGGTCCCGGCGCAGGATTCGGACCCCGACGGCGGGAGTTCGGTTTTGTACTACCGGCAAGGATCCGCGGCGTCGGCCATGGGACGGGACACGCTTTCCAATCCCGCCGTTACCTCGTTGCTTGAGAACGCAGCACTCATCCACCTGAGCGGAATCACCGCTGCCCTCTCCCCCGAGTGTCTTTCACTGTTGGAAGCAATCCTCACCGCACCTCGCAGTGGCCGGATCATCAGCTTCGACGTCAACTGGCGCGAAGCCCTCTGGGCAGGCCAGGACAGGTCCGTCCTGCAGCGGCTGGCGAACCTGTCCGACGTCGTGCTCGTGGGAAAAGACGAAGCCGAACACGCCTTCGGCACCACCGACGAAGCAGAACTTCGCCGCATGATGCCGGATCCGAAGGTGCTGGTCATCAAGAACGAGGCGATCAGCGCCATTTCTTTGGACCGGACCGGCACTCGTGAAGAGGTGCCCGCACTGTCCGTCGCCGTCGTCGAGCCCGTTGGCGCCGGCGACTCTTTCGCCGCCGGTTACCTCAGCGGGATGCTGTTCGGACTGGGCCAGAAGGAGAGCCTTCGCCGCGGGCATGTGGCAGCTGCGTGCACCCTCACGGTCCAGGGTGACCGCGGCCCGCTGCCCGACGCCGCCGAGCTCGCAGCCATTCTCGATTCTTCGGATGACGCGTGGGCTGCTATCCATGTTGAAGACGGACAATTCAACACCAGAACCGGAGCGTGACATCGTGAGCCAGAGCCTCATGCGAGCCATCGACCTGCTCGGCGAACTCGCCGCAAAGCCAGCAACCCTGGACGAGCTCGCGTCCAAGGCTGCCGTCCACAAAACCACCGTGATGCGGCTCCTGCACGCCATGGAAGAAAAGCGCTTCGTGGTGCGGGACGAAGACCAGCGGTTCATGCTCGGCTCCAAGCTTTTTGAACTGTCATCGCTGGCTTTGGAGCAGCGGGACATCCGCAAAGTGGCGCATCCGCACCTGGCCGAACTCAACGGCCGAACCGGGCACACTGTGCACCTCGCCGCGTTTGAAGGGGATGAGGTGGTGTACATCGACAAGTTCGAGTCGCACCACCCCGTCCGCATGTACTCGCGCATCGGCCTGACTGCATCGCTGCACTCGGCCGCTGTGTCCAAAGTCCTCCTCTCCGATATGCCGCGCAGTCGGCAGGAAAAGATCGCCGCGGGGCTGGACTACGTGAAAGTTACCGAGAATACCCTGACCTCGCCGGAGGCCTTGCTGGCCGAACTCGAGCAGGTCAAGGAACAGGGCTGGGCCCACGACAACGCTGAGCACGAAGCCTTCGTGCACTGCATCGCGGCCCCCATCCGCGACGCGAGCGGCGCCGTTGTTGCCGCAGCCTCTTGTTCGGTACCGGTAGTGATGCTCAGCTATGAAGGCTTGCTTGAGCTGCTGCCCGACCTCAAAGCCAGCACCGAGGCCATCTCCAACGACCTCGGCTGGATCAGCCACGAAAGGAACTCAGCATGAGTGAAAAGACCGTAGTACTGACCGAAAACGCACCCGCCCCGGCGCACGTATTCTCGCAGGGCATCAAGAAGGGCGGCATGTTCCAGGTCTCGGGCCAGGGCCCGATGGACCCCGCCACCAACCAGTACATCGGCGAGGGCGACGTCCGTGTCCAGACCCGACGCACCTTGGAGAACGTCAAGGCCATCCTCGAAGCCGGCGGATCCTCCGTTGAAGACGTCCTCATGTTCCGCGTCTACCTCACCACCCGCGACGACTTCGCCGCCATGAATGAGGTCTACGGCGAGTTCATCCGCGAGAACGTGCCCAGCGGCCAACTGCCGAGCCGCACCACCGTTTTCGTGGACTTGCCGCACGAGGTCATGCTGGTAGAGATCGACGCTCTGGCGGTCACTGCGTAACTCCCCGCCACACAGATGCTTTAGCGCCACGCCAACGGGCTGGAGACACCCATATTCGGGTGTCGCCAGCCCGTTGCTGCGTCTCCCACGAATTTGGGTGTCATATACGACGGCAGCACCGGACTGTGGTGGGGACGCGGCCTCGAAGCGGGGGCGGACCGGGAGCCCGTTACGAATTGACCCCTCCGCGGCTTACCACCGACACCGGGACCGCCGGCACACGCTGCCGTTTGGCGTAGACCCTGGCCCGTTGGCTGGACAGTGCCAACAGCACCAGGATGTCCGAGGCCAGACCGGCGAGGCCGGCTTCCAGGGTGAGGTTCGCGGTCCCTGTCGAGTAGTCGATGGCCTGTACCAGGATGGAGATGGAACTCAGGGCCATCGCGATCACCCGCGCCCCGTTGCTGCCCAGGAAAATTCGCCACGCCAGGAAAACCTCACCCAAGCCGAAGACCAACACCACCAGCCCCATAACGGTGACGAGCGCCGTCGTGGCTTGCGGGTCCAAGGCCTCGCCATCGGTGCTGATATCCGTGGCCAGGTCCGATGATGTAAACAGTGTGACGGCAAGGACGAAGGCCGCAATGGATCTCGCCACCACCAGGGCGGCACCCACAATGATGGGCGCGGGCCGCCGGTCCCTGCTGTCTGTGCGGCGAGGCAGCTGGTCCGCGGGCACCAGGACGCTCCGGGCATCGACGATGGGGAGGTCGCCGTCAGTGGAGATTGAATCCCCGCCACCGTTGCGTGAGTGGTATCCGGTGGAGAAGTCCTTGATGACCTGGACTGAGACAGCTGGTTCCGCAGCCGAAACGGTTGAAACGATGTGGTCGCGCTCCACATCCGTGTTCTGCTCGATCTTGTGCGTGATCTGGAGCGTAAACAGAGAGAATCCGACGCTGCGGTCGTAGGTTCCGGCGGCAAGCCAATCCACTTTGTGTCCACCCGGTAGGAGCCAGCCTTCGGGGCAACGCCAGAAGCGGACGTGGTGACGTTTTCCGGGGTTGTTGTCCACTTCCTGTTGGTAGGCGAAGTCTTGCTGCCGATCGAAGAGATACAACGGACTGACGGGCGCCTCTGAGTAGCTACGCCGGAAAATAGTTGAGCTGATGATGCGCCGGCTGCTGGCGAAAGTGACGTCGTCGGCCTTGGTCCATTTAGCAGACTCCATGATGGCGTGGATCTGGGGCTCGGCGCCCAGCAAGGCGACGTTGACCGGGTCGCCCAAGAGCCCGTCGCTGGTCCGTGCCCGGCCAATGAAATAGCCCGGTACGTAGATGGTGGTCAGGATCCGGTGGAGCCGTGGGAGCAGCAGGTAGGCAAGGAACGCCCAGAACACCACGTAGAACCACACCTGCCCCCACCCCAGCTGGAAGCTCTCGCCCACCAACAAGAATGCAAGCCATACTGCGGCGACTCCGCCCATGACGAAGAAAGCGTGGTCGAGCCTGGTGTCCGTCACTCCTTTGTTGGCCGCCTTGAACATGGATGCTCCCCCTCTGCTCCTTAAGCTTCGGGGTTGAGGTGGCTGTTGTACAGACACCAATAGGCGAGTCCAGTCGGCGAGCGTTACGCCGTGGTTATAAGGGAAGTCTGAACCTGAAGCTTGTTGTTCCCAATAAGCCACTGCAGCGCCTCACGAACGGCCTGTTCCGGCTCGTAGCGGGGGGCGTAGCCCAGGAGCGACCTGGCTTTTTCGATGGTGAGGCAGTGGTTGCGGGAGAGGTGGGCCCAGCTCGTGTCTGCATGTTCGGGCGTGGTGGTTTCGCGGAAGTCCTTCCAACTGACCATCTCCGAGTGGGGCTCCCGCCCGAACCACGACGCCGCGATTTCCATGTAGCCACGAACTGTCAGGGCGGACGGAGCAACAATGTTGAAGTCCTCGCCGGCGGCCGCTTCGCGGCGCTGGATTGTTTTCTCGAAGGCCTGCGCGAGGTCGTCGGCATGGACGTGGTGCATCAGTTCTGTGCCACCTCCCGGAATCTGCAGTGGCTGTCCGGCCGCGATCTTTTGCCACACAGAGGGATCGAAATTTCCGAGCGGACCCACGGGATGCCATCCGGGACCCACAATGTGGCCGGGGTGCAGCGACGTAGTTATCAGCCCTCCGGAGGCCGTCTCATCCTTCAGCATCCGGGCAATATCGCGCTTCTGGATGCCGTATTCATCCAGCGGCTCCGCGGTGGAGTCCGCCCCCTCTGAGATGGGCAGCTTCCGGCTGGCACCATAACGCCAGATCGACCCGCAATGCAGCAGATGCCCCGCCTCGCCGCGCAGCCGGTTCACCAGAGCCGTGGCGGATTCGAGCGTGAAGCACACCAGGTCAACCACGACGTCGGCACGCATGTCCGCGACCCGGTCACCGAAGGTGCCCTCCCGGTCCTCAAGGTGGCGGTCCGCAGTGACTTGCCGGACCTGCTGCCACTCGGGCGCATCAACGTATGCCGCACTGGTCCCACGACTAATGTTGATGACCTCGTGGCCGCCCCGCACGAGCCTGGGGACAAGGAAGGACCCGATATGGCCGCTGCCGCCGATCACGACGATTTTCATTGTTCTCCGATCTCCACGAGTCACGGTACCGGCTCCCGGCTGTTGATCGGTAGGGTCCTTGGCGGTTCCGGGAACCGTTGACTGCCTCCACCCCGCTGCTTAGTCTATCGAAATGAATAAATTCAAAAAGAAAATTGCATCCGTCTTTGCGGCTACCGCCATTCTTGCGGGTGGAGGAATTGCCCTGGCCGCCCCCGCCGAGGCGGCCAGCACCTATGTCTATTGGTTTCACACCAAAGCATCGTGCGAATCGAACCTGGATGCCGCCAGGCCTGGGTTTGGTTCCTACGTGCGCCTGGTGGAAGGGTGCGTCAGGAACGGCAACGGCTACGCCTACACGGTGGTTTGGCGCTACTAATATCCCCACACCCAACCCTTTGGAGCCCGACGTCGGCACTCACCTGAGTGCCGACGTCGGGCTTTGTTGTGGCTAAGCCGCAGCGCCGCCAACGTCAACCCAGCAGATAATAACGAGACTTACTTGTTCCCGGGTTAGACAAACGGCAGGCTCCCCCGACTAGCATGAATAGTCCGGGCAAGCCCGGGTACGTGACCTCTTGAACGACCCCCTCGGACGGTCGGCGTTGACGCGGCGACCACGTAAAGGAGAAAACTGTGCGGGAGCCTGCAGTCAACGAGAGCGTGTCAGAAAACAGCGAAACTTCGGAAGAAAATCCGGAGGAGACGCCACAGGAAACGCCCGATGAAACCGCAAGCGAACCAGCGGAAATCACGTTTGACGAACAGTTCTATCCAGCTCGCCCCAAGGCACTGCGGCCGATCGCCCGGAGGCGGCAATTCTTCGCAGCCCGGCCCTCCTTGGAATTCGACGGCCTGAACTCCACTTACGTGGACTGGCTCAGGAACCAATCCATGTTGGGCGACGCCAACACCATGGCCCGGCAGTTGTCCGGGCAGGCCAGCATGTGGCAGAACTCCTATGCCAGGCCGAATCCGCGCGCAGCCGTGGAACGTGCACCCGTCTGGTTCACGGCCTACCCCTTGTCCTTCATCACCAAGGACGGACAGTCCTTCCTTTCGGCGTTGGGCGATCCCGCACTCTGGGACGCGTTCAGCGAGATCGGCATCCGGGGCCTGCACACCGGACCGGTCAAGCTGGCCGGTGGCATCCGCGGCTGGTCCCAGACCCCCAGCGTGGACGGCCACTTTGACCGGATCAGCATGGCGATCGACCCCGCCTTCGGCACCGAGGAAGAGTTCCGCCAGATGTGCGAGGTGGCCAATGACCACGGCGGCACCGTCATTGACGACATCGTTCCCGGGCACACCGGCAAGGGCGCGGACTTCCGGCTCGCCGAAATGAACTTCCGGGACTACCCCGGCATTTATCACATGGTGGACATTCCCGAAGAGGACTGGCACCTGCTGCCCGAGGTCCCCGAGGGTGAGGATTCGGTGAACATCAGCCCGGCAGCTGAGGAGGCCCTGCAAAAGGCCGGCTACATCATCGGCCGGCTGCAGCGCGTCATCTTCTACGAACCCGGCGTCAAGGAAACCAACTGGAGCGCCACCAAGCCCATCATCGACACCACGGGCAAGACCCGCCGGTGGGTCTATCTGCACTATTTCAAGGCCGGCCAGCCTTCCATCAACTGGCTGGACCCAACGTTCGCCGGCATGCGCCTTGTGGTTGGCGATGCCCTGCACTCTTTGCTGGACCTGGGAACGGGCGCCCTCCGGCTTGATGCCAACGGGTTCCTGGGCGTGGAGAAGAGCGCCGAGGAAGAACCGGGCTGGTCGGAGGGCCACCCCTTGTCCGAGGCGGCCAACCAGCTGATTGGTTCCATGATCCGCAAGGTGGGCGGATTCTCCTTCCAGGAACTCAACCTCACCATCGATGACATCAAAACCCAGTCCGAGTCCGGGCCGGACCTCTCCTACGACTTCATCACCAGGCCCGCCTATCACTACGCCCTGGTCATCGGAGATACAGAGTTCCTGCGCTTGACACTACGGCTTTCCATGGAGATCGGCGTGGACCAGGCATCGTTGGTCCATGCCCTCCAAAACCACGACGAACTGACCTACGAGCTGCTCCACTTCGCCGCGGGACACAGGGACGACGTCTTCGAACTTGCCGGTGAGGAGCTCACCGGCGCCGAGGTGGCGGAAAAGGTCCAGAACACCATGCGGGAACGGCTCACGGGGGAGAACGGACCGTACAACGCGGTGTTCACCACCAACGGCATTGCCTGCACCACGGTCAGCTTCATCATGGCGGCCCTTGGCATCAAGGATCAGGATGCCATCAGCGAGGAGCAGGAAGCACAGGTCCGGGACGCCCACGTGCTCCTGTCCATGTACAACGCGCTGCAGCCTGGGGTCTTCGCACTTTCCGGTTGGGACCTCACGGGCATCACAGCGCTTGACCGCGAGACGGTCCGCGAGCTCACGTCGCAGGGCGATACCCGCTGGATCAACCGTGGCGCACACGATCTCATGGGCACCAGCCCGGACGCGAAAACCTCCCTGGCCGGCATGCCCCGCGCCCGGAGCCTCTACGGTCCGCTGCCCGAGCAGCTGAAGGACCCCAACTCCTACGCCCGACGACTCCAGCAGATCCTGACCGTGCGGGAAGAGTCGGGAATCGCCACCAGCACGCTCCTGGACGTGCCCGACGTTTCCCACCGAGGGCTACTGGTTCTGGTCAACCAGCTCGCCGACGGAGCACTACAGGTCACGGTCCTGAACTTCTCGGACCAGGACATTGCGGGCAGCATCCAGTCGTCGCACCTTGTGCCGGGCTCCACCGTCCACGATCTGTTCAGCGGCGAAGACGTCAGCCAAGTGGATGACCTCCACAGCTTCTTCCTGGAACTGCCAGCCTTCCAAGGCACGGCACTTCTCTTGAAGGACCCGGTAGTGGAGGACCAGGTCACCGAATAGAAAGCACGACGTCGGCACGTACGGTGAGTGCCGACGTCGAGGCTTACTGGATGGAATGTTCTGCAGGTGTTCCCAGGTCAATCCAGTACCGGCGGAAAAGCCGCCCATCTTCACCCGTCCGCTTGTCTTCGAGCCGCCCCTCGCAACCCTCGATAGTTCTAATCGACGCCGAATTCTCGTCATCACAGGTCAGCAGAACACGATCCGGCAGAGCCCCACCCAGCTCGCCCTGCGCAGCCAAACGGGACAGGAGTTCCCGCAGGGCCCAGGTCGCCGCCCCCCTCCTGCGGTCCGAAGGGCGAATCCCATAGCCGATGTGCCCGCCCGAGTTCAGGAGAGCCGACGTCAGATGGTGCCGGAACGCAATCGCCCCTACGTAGCGTGGGCCCTCCGTGATCCAGAGGTACGTGCACGGCACAATTCCGTCCTTCTCAGGCGCGCTTTCAGCGTCCAATAACATGCCCACCCAAGCCGCGAAGCCCTCGGGACTGGTGACGTCGTCCGCCATGAAGACGGCGGCACCGTCCTGATGGACGCCAGCCCACTCACGGTGCGACTCAAGGAACGACTGATGGAAGGCAACATTCGGCGGGACGAGTTCAAACATGCCCTCGACTCTATACCGCACACCCCTTAGCGGGGACACCCGAAGCGACACGCAGAAAAATAATCGACAAACTTGTCATATCGATGACAAGTGTCGTAGATTCATTCCGTCCAACAAGTTTATAAACACAAAGGAGTGATTCAAGTGCTTAAGCTCAAGCGACTGGCCAAGCGCCGTTCCAAGCTGAACTTCGTGTTCAACTAAACCAAGAATAAATAGTGGGGGCCACGCACCGCGTGGTCCCCACTCATCATTGGAGGCAAGAATTGGCAGCCGTAACCTACTCGCTCAAGCAGTCGCTACCGGTCATCACCACGGAAACGGCCGTGCAGATCGGATTGGCACCGCCCAACGCGATCGAAATCGAGGACGCTCCAGACGGGCTGGCTGAACTACTCAGCTTCGCTTCACAGCCACGGACACTCGACGACTTGGGAGGCAAGGCCCAACTCCTGCTGGGCGAAGGCTCCGGAGCGATCGTCGATGAACTTATCGAGGCCGAGATTCTGGTGCCGTACAGGTTCGACCTCTCCGGCCGGTACAGCCGCCATGACCTGTACTTTGAACTCGCACACAGCACCGGCCCCGGGGCCAGCGATCTGCTGCGCAACCGAAAGGTCACGCTGATCGGCGTGGGTGGAATCGGAACAAACGTGGCCATGCAACTTGCAACAGCAGGCGTAGGTTCCATTGTCCTGGTCGACGGAGACACTGTAGAAGAAAGCAACCTGACCCGGCAGTACCTCTTCACGGCCCAAGATATCGGTTCCCCCAAAATCCAGGCCGCTGCAAGAAACCTTCACCTCAGGGCCCCCGACGTCAACACGGTGGAAGTCGCCTCCATGATCTCCGGAGTGGAAGATCTCTTACCTGTTTTTCGGGACTCAGACTTCGTTGTGGTTTCCGCCGACACGCCCCAGGAAGTGCTCGAGTGGTCCAACCAGGCGTCCATCGCTACCGGCACACCTTTCACCTGCGCCGGATATCAAGATACGCGTGGAGTGGTAGGCCCGGTAGTACGGCCAGGCATCACACCCTGCCTGCAATGCGCAGCGACAGATAACGACGGCAGGACCAAATCAAAGGCATCGTTCTCCACCACAAATCTCAATAGCTCATACCAGGCTCCAAGCTTTGGGCCACTGAACTCCATCGTGGCGTCCATTGCTGCCATGGAAGTGTTCCGCTACCTGCTTACCGGATCCACCAATCTTGACGGCAGGAGGCTGGTGTTTGACTCCCTGGAGTTGGCATCGGAGTTCGAGGATTTTGCCAGGAATGGCCGCTGTGCTGCGTGCGCCTGACTGCCACAAGGGCACGACGCTCGTTGCTGTGGCGGGGGCCTATGTAGTCGCCTCGGTCGCCGCAACGGTGGCCAACAGAAACTTCTGGCCAATCGCGTCAAACAATATGTTCAATGCGAAGTTCCGGGACCGCGTCTCAAGATTCGCAGTTGAATTTCACATGCCTGATGGAACAGCCGTTGCCTGCAGCCCGGCAAACTGCCTTCCAACCCAGTTCTTCCGGGCCGGGGCAGTGTTCGCCAGCATCTTCATGGGTGAGGATGACCAACCAAAGAACGTCCTCTGCCAGAGAATCATCCAGAGGCTACGAAACAACGCGTGGAGACCGTTTGACGAGGTTCGAGCCCCCGCTCACCTGCCCGACCTTCCCTTGAGGATGGACATCCTGGTGGCAACTACTGTTCGGGGAATGCCTGAGGAAAAGGAAATTGTGTACAGCTATGTTCCGCCAACTTCGCAGTAGACCAGTCCAACTTCAGCATGTACGCAATGCGGCGGTGTGGGTCGTTGCCGCTTTGGCGCTGACGCTCCGCCCCGGCCCGGCTGCTTCCCGTGACTATCGAGCCGCAGTTGCTTCACAGGAATCAGCGGTGGACAGCACGCCTGATGACAGGACCGCCTGGAAGAGCCGACGTGCGGCAGCCGGACTACTGATGGCCGCCGCGGCGGCCTGCGAGGTTTGTGGAAACCCCGGCGCGAAGCCCTCTTCCTGGATTCGGCGGGCAGCGTTGGGAACCTTCTTGGGAACACGAGCTTTGGATGCCCGTTCCCTACCGGGCCGTTGGCCGTATGACACGTTCATTGAAGCGGTACTAGTCATCAGTCAGGTGTCCAAGCCAGGCAGTTCCCAGTCCCCGAGCCTGCCGCTATCGGTCTCACGGGTTGCGCTGTACCTGCCCTACACGCAGGCCGGCTTGTCCAAACTCCTCCACGGTTATGACGCTTGGGTCAGGCGCGGCGATGCCAACCATATCTATCACTCGCACCTGTCGGCCTCGGATACCCACCCGTTTGCCCAAGAGCGATACAGGCTGCCGGTTCGTGTGCTGACCCGCGCAATTCCCTTTCTTGAATTAGTCGCGCTCCCCCTTGCGCTCATTCTTCCCGGCAAGTGGCGGATTGTAGTTCCCTGCTGCACCACCATCTTTCACATAGTCATTGCCCGCACGTGGAATATCAGTTTTTGGCAGGCTCCCGCAATGCAATGGCTTCTCACCTCAGTGGAAAAGCAGCCGGATCTTGTCACCATTCTCCATTCATCCCGAGGTATCTGAAGTGTCATTAGCAAAGCCATGGCAGAGGCGCCTGCACCTCACGGGAATGTGGGTGAATTCGTTGGGTGGCGGTGCGTACAACATCGCACTGCCGCTCATAGTCCTGCAGACAAGCGGCAGCCTTGCCCAGATGTCCATCGTTGCCGTGGCATCACAACTTCCGAAGGCTTTTCCCGGAGTGCTCATCGGCGGACTCGCAGATCGTATGTCCCCCCGTGCCATGACCCACATTGGCTATTGGGGTCAAGCACTGGTTGTTGCTGCCATGGCGTTGCTGATAGGCCCTTGGCACACACCCTTTTGGGTCCTCGTTCTAGGCGCATTCCTACGCGGCAGCCTCGATATGTTCGCCCGGACAGCCACCTTCGTGGCCATCCCGACGATGTACGGTGACGGCACGGCGAAGTTCAACGCCGCAGTATCCACCGCGTGGACCTCAGCTTCCATCGTGGGTCCGGCCATTGGTGGAGCTTTGAGCGCCGTCTGGGGTCCGTGGTGGTTGCTGGCTGTTGACGCTGCGTCGTTTACGGTTATTGCCCTGATCATGAATTTCCTGCCATGGCCGGAGCGCCCGAGCAGCCTGCCGGACCGGCCGGGTTTCTTCAAGGAACTTTCTGCCGGATACCGGAGACTGACCCAAATCCATGGCTGGTGGCGCTTTGCCGGGACAGTTGTCCTCGTCGGCTTCCTGTCGGCTCCATTGTCCACATTGGCGATCTTCCAGACCTCCGTTGGCCTCAAGGGTTCCACCACGGAAGTAGGAATTGTCGGCGCAGCAGCAGCTGCGGGCCTCTTCTGCGGTTCGATTCTGTCAGGTTTGTTGTCCGACTGGCGCCCAAACATTATGATGCAACGGTCCTCCTGGCTGATGGCAGCAGGGGCTTTGCTCTTCTTTATCCCGTCGTGGATTGCCGTGGCAAGCGCCCTTTTCGTCGTCTGTACTGGCGGCATCGCATGGACGGTGGGACGCACATCCCTCATCCATCAGCAGATTCCCTCGTCTGACCTGGGCAAGACCATGACGGCAGTCCAGTTTCTTGAAACTGTATCCAGTCCCCTCAGCCTTGCAGTTGCCACGTTCCTTATGGGCGTCTCGTCATTCATGGCCTTTGGCTCCATCCTTCTGGCAGCCCTGCTGTCGGGGATTCTTGCGATCAATTCAGACTCCATGCTGAGGCCCAGTGACGTGAGAGGCGAGGCCAAACAGGCGGAACCTGTCCAGTAGCTGCAGGCTGTCCCGGACGGGCAGTGCGCTTGTCAGTTGCCCCGGCGCAACTTCCGGCTTTGGACAGCTGCGTGTGTTTTGCGCAGCGCGTCAATGGAAACCTCATTTGACTTCTGGGCGACGCCCACGAACAGGCAGTCAACAAGCATCATCTGCGCTATCCGGCTACCCATGGCCCCCGGGCGGAAAGGGGTCTCGCGGGCTGCCGTAGTCAACACAATGTCAGCCACTCCGCCTAGTGGTGAGTCGGCATGGTTGGTGATCGCGATGGTGGCGGCTCCGGCCGCTTTGCCCGCCTTCAGGAAATCGATGGTGTCCGAGGTGGCGCCTGAGTGCGAGATGGCGACAGCAACGCCGTCGGAATCCAGCAGTGCCGCTGAGGCGAGAGCGGCATGCACTTCGGGCCATACGAAGGAGACCTTGCCAATCCTGTGCAGCTTTTGCTGCAGATCCTGGCCCACCAAACCTCCCGCTCCCACGCCGAAGATGTCGATCTTGCGTGAGCCGGACACCACGTCAATGGCCCGAGCCAGTTGTTCGACATCCAGCACCTGGGCAGTATCGGCGATGGACATGGTTTCGTTGAAGGCGATTTTGGAGACAATGTCTTGAAGTGAGTCTGCGGTGTTGATGTCTTCATATACCTCGGCCGGAACGCTGTGTGCCACACTCTCACGGGCAGTTTCACGCGCAAGATCCAGGCGAAGATCCGGGTAGCCGCCGTAGCCCACCTTCTTGTAGAACCGGACCACCGAGGTAGTGGAGGTTCCGCACTCCTCAGCCAAATCGCCGATGGACATGGTGGCAACCCGGGATGGATCCGACAAGACCAACTCGGCCACGGCGCGCTCCGAGGGGCGCAACGCCGGCAGGACAGAGCGAATCCGCACCAAAACAGTGCGGGACAACTTTGCGTTTCCCGGCGCTTCCAGCATGGTTTCCTTCCGACGGGTCGAACCCGACCCAAGGTACCGGCCCCGGGCCATGGTCCAAGGCCTTGTCATTAAGTTACACAGGCATCCACCCAAAGGTAAGTCATTGACGCATTACCGGGCGGCGAATACGGTCGATGTAAGGAAAGTCACAAAACTTGTCATGCTCCTCGCTCCCTTTCGAAAGGCTTCTTGATGGCACTCGACCGTAGAAAGCTGCTCCACGCATCGGGGCTGGCGGCCGCTGCCGCCGTCGTGGCGCCCTTCACCCCCAGCGCAACTGCCAGTCCCAAGCAAGTCCGGCCGGGGAGGCCGGGACCTCCAACCAGCGGCGCCGATGTGGCCGCCAGCAATGACTGGAGCATTTTCACCGGCCGCAAGGTGGGAGTCATCACCAACCCCACCGGCGTCCTCGCCAACTTCCGCTCAATCGTGGATGACATGGCGGCCAAAGGTGTGGAGGTCGGAGCGGTCTTCGGACCCGAGCACGGCTTCAGGGGGACCGCGCAGGACGGCGCCAGCGAAGGAACATCCGTGGACCCTCGGACCGGCATCACGGTCTACGACTCCTACGGCGCCACTGTTGCCGATTACGTCCGCTTCTTCGAAGCCTCCGGTGTGGACACCATCTGCTTCGACATCCAGGACGTCGGCGCACGCTTCTACACCTACATCTGGACCATGTGGGGCGCCATGCAGGCGGCGTCGAAGACCGGAGCCACGTTTGTTGTCCTTGACCTCCCGAACCCCATCGGGGGTCAAGCCCGCGGACCGGTCCTGCAAAAGGGGTTCGAATCCGGCGTCGGCCAACTGGGCATCGCGCTCCAACACGGGATGACGGTGGGCGAGCTCGCCAAATACTTCAACACCGTTCACCTTCCGGCCGCCGGCCTCACACCCATCCAAGACCTTCAGGTGGTGGAGGCCCAGGGATGGCACCGCGAGATGACGGGACCGGACAACCGGGCCGCGTGGATCCTGCCCAGCCCCAACATGCCAACACCCGAAACCGCCACCGTGTACCCCGGCACAGCCCTCTTCGAAGCCACCAACATGTCGGAAGGGCGCGGAACCACCCGGCCGTTTGAACTCATCGGCGCACCCTACGTGGACTACCGCTGGGCGGAGGCCTTGAACAGCAAGGGCCTTGCAGGCGTCACCTTCCGCGAAGCGTACTTCCAGCCGACCCTCTCCAAGAACCAGGGCCTCATCTGTGGTGGGGTCCAAATCCACATCACCGACGCCACCCGTGTCGAAGCACTTGAAGTGGGAACCCACATGCTGGTGGAAGCCAAGCGCCTGTACCCCGGTTTCGGCTGGCGTGGCGACGGCGGACGGTGGATGGGCCTGCTGAGCGGCTCGGCCCGCTTTGCTGAACAGCTCGACGCCGGTGCTGACGCCAAGACGATCGTGGACAGCTGGCGGTCCGAACTGAACCAATTCGTGCGCGACACCCGCGAGTACCTCCTCTACAACGGCAAGCGCTAGTCCTACAGACACTCGCAAGCCTCAACCGCAACAAGGACGATGGGATTGGGATTCACATGCAAAGACAACAAACTTCACTCATGACGGCGGCCGCCACTGCGCTCCTGATGACGGGCGCGGGGGTGTTGGCTGGCGCGGGCACGGCATTTGCGGCCGTACCCGTCACGGGAAGTCCGACGACGGTCGCCGCCTCTCCGGATATCGGGGCGATGATCGCCGGCATGACGCTGGACGAAAAGATCGGCCAGATGACCTGGACGCATGTTTACGGTTCTTCGGCCGACGACACCTCCATGGCAGCAAAGAACCAAGAGCGGTATGGCGTCAATACGCCCGCGGAAGTGGTGGAAAAGTACAACCTCGGCGGTGTCCTCTACTTCGCTTGGTCCGGAAACACCGCCAACCCCCAGCAGGTCGCGGGCCTCTCCAACGGTCTGCAGCAAACGGCAATGCGGGAGGACGGAAACGGCATCCCGCTGGCGGTCACCATTGACCAGGAGGGCGGTTTGGTTGCCCGCATCGGGCCTCCGGCCACAGTGCTCCCCGGGAACATGGCCCTCGGCGCCACAGCAGACGCAAATCTCGCCAAGGCGCAAGGTGAAATCCTGGGCTCCGAAATGCGTGCCATGGGTATCAACGTTGACTTCGCACCGGTCCTGGATCTCAACTCCAATCCTGACAACCCCGTCATTGGAATCCGTTCCATGGGTGAAGACCCTGCGCTAGTCAGTGCACTCGGCGTCGCCCAGATCGAAGGCATTCAAGCACACAACGTGGGTGCAGCCGCAAAGCACTTCCCCGGCCACGGCGACACCTCGGTTGATTCACACTATGGACTGCCCACTGTCACCTACGATCGCGAGACCCTCAACCAGCATCTCAAGCCGTTCAAAGCCGCAATTGATGGCGGCGTGGATATGGTTATGACGGCTCACATCATTGTGGAGGCCATTGACGCGGAGATGCCCGGCACCCTGTCGCACAAGGTACTCACGGGCTTGCTTCGGGATGAGATGGGCTTCAAGGGTTTGGTGACAACGGATGCCCTGGATATGGCGGCAATGGCCGCCGAATGGCCTCAAGAAGAGATCGCAGTAAAGGCGATCCAGGCCGGCTCTGACATCCTCCTCAACTCCCCGGATGTGGGCGCCTCGTTCGCTGGGGTTCGCGCCGCCGTCGAATCCGGCCAGATCACCGAAGCCCGCCTGGACGAGTCAGTCAGAAGAATCCTTGAATGGAAGGTCAAGCGCGGGGTCTTCGAGCAACCCTTGGCCGACCCCGCCGCTGTGGACACCCTCGTGGGCAGCGCAGCGAACCTGGCTACGGCCAAGTTGATCTCCGAGCGTGCTGTCACGCTGCTACGCAACGAAGGCCAGGTTTTGCCGCTCGCTTCGGGCAGCTCAGTCCTCATGGTGGGTGCCGGTTCAGCATGGCCGGAGCTCGTCGGTCCAATGCTTCAGGATCAGGGATTCGCGGTGACGGAAGACTACGAGGATGGGGCCTCGCCGTCCGCGGCCTACCGCGCGCGTGCCGTAGCCGCCGCCGGCCACGCCGACGCCGTCGTCTTCGCTTCGTACAACGCGACCAGCAACGCTGCGCAGCAACAGATGGTTGCGGAACTGGCAGCCACTGGGACGCCGGTCATCGTTGTGGCCACGCGAAATCCCTACGACATCAGTGTGTTCCCAGGTGCCGACGCCGTGCTCAACAGTTATGGGGTCAAGGAGGTTAACTTCCACGGTGCCGTCCGCGCCATTTCGGGCGCGATCAACCCGAGCGGCAAGCTGCCGGTCAACGTTCCTGAAGCCGATGGCGACGGCGTCCTGTTGCCGCTGGGCTTCGGTCTGAGCTACGAAACGGCGACGCCGGCGTCCGTCACCTTTAGTGACCGCCCTGGTCACGGGCAGGATGAATACACCATTCCCTTCGTCGCGGGTGTGTCGTACCTGATTGACGGAAAGGAAGTCGCGGCCGGGAGCTACAGGAAGCCTGCCGGCACTGTGACCGTCACAGCGGAACCCCAGCCGGGATACGTCTTCGCCGCTGGCTCCATCACCGGGTGGAGCCACGCCTTCACCACCGGGGTCCCCAAGCCCTGGGAAGCTACACCACCGGAGAGTTCAGCAGCGCGACCGTGATGAGCAGGGCGATCCCGAACATCGGCAGGCAAAGAATAACGTTGGTCAGGCGGTTGTCCCTCATCACGGCCACGAACTCCCGAAGGAAGGCACTGGGCACAAAGTATCTGGCTGTGGGAGCACCCACAACCTCGGCGTTGATCCGTTGCCGACGGGACAATAGTGCTGCGCGCAGTACGTGGTAGTTGTTGGTGCACACAAGCAAGGGCCCCTGAATACCCTTGTCTGCCAGCAGAGCAACGGAATAGGCAAGGTTCTCGCGGGTAGTGGTGGCCTGGTTCTCCTCCAGCACGTCCGTGGCAGCCGCGCCCTTTGCCACCAGGTACTCCTTCATGGCGGTGGACTCCGGCCGCGGCTCGTCCGAACCCTGCCCCCCGGAAGGTACCAGGACCGGCTTGGCAGGAGTACCGCCGTCGTAAATTTCCAACGCCTTGTTCAAGCGCGCGGCGAGCAACGGCGGGACCTTGCCGTTGATCAGGCCGGAGCCGAGGACGATAACGGCCGCCGGGTTCGGGCTGAAACGCATTCGGGAATACACCACCGCGTATCCCAGGAACACCACGAATGCGCAACCGAGGTAGGAGCAGAGGAAGAAGGCCAGAGCAGCAATGCCGGCCAACACCGGCTGCCCGCTCAGCACAAAAAGGAAGGCGACTACCGGGGCGAGGAACACTGCTAGTCCCACCGCGATCGGCAGGAAGCTGGTGATGCCGGGGCCTTCCCTGCGGACCATCGTGATGCCGTTGGCGATCAGGAAACCGGCGAAGACGAAAATGCTCACCACCGGGACTACCAAGACCACCAGGTTCAACCATTCGAACCACGGGTTCAGGTCTATGAGGAACTCCAGAAGGGCCTGCAGGAGGAACCATGCCGCCACCAGCAGGAACACCCCGTTTCGGAGCCGACGCCGGTCGGACTGGAACGAGGCAAGGAAGAGCCCCGCAAAGAGAAGTCCAAGGACCAGGTTCAGCATGATCCAAGCCTATGCGCTGTACCGTGCTGAACCTGGTCCACCGATCCGCCCGTGATAGATTCGACAGGCGAAAAAACGCAAACAAAGGTGGTTGATCATGGGCGATGCAAGGACATCCCGGCCGCGCTATTTCAAGGCGGTTGCTGCATCGCTGTTGCTGGTCACTGTAGCTGGCGGTCTCTCGGCGTGCCGGGAGGAAAAGAAGCCTGCACCCCCTTATCCGGCGGTCGAATGGCAAGGAGCTGCGCCGAGCGAGCCCCTTGAGGCTGACCCGTGGGTCATGGCGGCGCGCAAATCCCTCGAGGCCCAGGCTGTGGCACAGAATATTACGGACTTCACCCTGCCCGAGTTGGTGGAGACCACCGGCTTGGAACTCCGCGTCCGCATTTCCAGGCCTCCGTTGAACGATGTCGCACAGAAACGTCGCCCGGACATCCGGCCGGGGCCTGATCCTTTCCTCCCCATGAAGGTCCAACCGGGCCCGGTTCCCGGCACTGCCGAGGTGCATGGTTGTTTGGTGCGTTGGGCATCAGAAACAGGTGAGGTGCCCGATGAATTGAGTGCCTCGGGCGTGATGTTCCGGATGGAACAACTCGCGGAAGGGCAACAACGGATCAGCAGCGTCGTTACACTTCCGGATCTGGACTGCAGTACCGCCGCACCCCCCATTGCATTGTTCGCCCCCGCTCCCCAGCCGTCGGAGGTCACCGACGCCAAGGATGTTGTCCGGGCAAAGCGAACCGACATCGATCCTGCCTGACTGGTTCCTCAGCGTGCCCTCGCGGTCCTTTCAGCAAAGTCGGTGAGTACCATCGCAACAGCGTCCGGATGGCTGAGGGTAACGTAGTGGCCCCCTGGGATCTCGACCGGTTCAACTCCAAGCCGCTGTTGTACTTGTCGCCGCATGAAGGACGCTGGGAAGAACTGGTCATCCCTGCACAAAATCGCCAAGGTGGGAACGTCCGGATGACGGCCAGGCCACGGTTCTGACATCCAAGCGCCTTGCTGGTCCCGTTCCCTTTCGGTGGCTTCGCGAGCCAACTCATCAGGCACGAGATTGAAGAAAGCGTCATCGGGGATCGTCTCCCGGTCGTGCCCGGTGTTCGTCCACCAGTCACCGAAGGTCTCGCCAGGCATGGGAATCATCGCCGAGAGATACACCAGGCCGTCGGAGTGGAGTTCCTCGCACACCAATGGTGCCGTGAAGCCACCCAGCGAGTGCCCAACCACAATGGTGTGCTCAGCATCGCCAACTGCGTCCGTCACCGCGTGGGTATAGTCCTCGAGTCCGGCGTCGTTGTCTTCGATGGGCAGGTCAACTGCCACGACGCCATGCCCGGATCCCTCGAGCAGCGGGCTGACCAGATGCCAATCCCATGCGGTGGAACCACCACCGTGAATCAGGACGAAAACCGCCATCGTTCCCCCGTTTCACTTCAGGACGTGTGTGCTGTCACCAGTGAATCCGGCCTGCTTTGCACGGTCCCCCCAGCTGTTTCCACCGGGAGCCCGTTCCGGATCCAGTATTCCATTCCACCGATCATCTCCTTCACGGAGTAGCCGAGTCCAGCGAAGGCGAGCGCAGCGAACGTGCTTCCGTTGCACCCGGGCCCCCAGGAATAGACCACTACTTGGGAACCGGCCGGAATGAGTTCCGGGGCAATGGAAGGAATGTTCGCCGTGGGAATATGTACGGCACCGGGAATATGTCCGTGGTCCCATGAGGACTGCCGGCGTGTATCCACCACAATCAATGAGCCGGGTTGGGACTCAGCCACCTCCATGACATCAATCTCGCACTGCAGCTTGGCGCGAAAGTAGTCCGATGCGCTGATACTCACGCGAGCTTCGCCAGTTTCGCGCTTGCCCGCCGCGAGCCCAGCTTGGCGGAGATCCGGAGGCTGGTTTCAGCTGCCATGGGCCCGACCTCCCGGACGCGCTTGGCAGTCATCCGGGAGGACAACGAAGATACGGATAGTGCGGCAACCACGTGATCGTCGTGGCCGAAAATCGGAGCGGCTACGCAGCGTACTTCCGGTTCATTCTCGCGGTCGTCTATGGAATAGCCGCGCCGGCGGATGGTCTCAAAATCAGCGCGAAGCAGGGAAGGGTCCGTGATGGTCTTCTCCGTCAGCGGGTGGAGCTCCGCCGCGAGGATCGGTCCTACGACTTCCTCCGGACTGAACGCCAGCATGGCTTTGCCCACGGCAGTGCAGTACGCCGGCATGGTGGCGCCGACGCGCGAAGCCATCCGCACCGTCGCCTCATCCTCCACCTTGTCCAGGTAGACCACATCGTGCCCGGAAAGCACCACCAAGTGGCAGGTGCTTTCCGTGGCACGCATCAGGCTCCTGAGCTCTCCGTTGGCTACGCTGCGCAGATCCACCCGGTCAAGGTATGACTGGCCAAGCCGCAGACAGCCGTGGCCCAAGCGGAACTTGCCTGTCTCGTGATCACGCTCCAGCAGGTTTTCCTCCAGCAACGGGGCAGCTAAACGCAAGAGCGTGCTTTTGTTCAAACCGGACAGCCGGGTCAGCTCCACGAGCGCCAGCCCATCGCCGTTGCCAGGCTCCTCGGCCACTACAGTCAACAAAGCCAGCGCCTTGCGAAGCGATGCCGAGGAATTACGGGCATCCTTGCCTTCAGTATTCACTCAGTTCCTCACGAGTTGCTCGGCGTCGTAATCTCGTTTCCAACCCTCCACACCCGGCCGCTGCTGCCATGGTGCCGGCCCTGCAAGGGGACGGTACTCCACGCCCATAGCCTCAAGGCGCGCCAGATGCGCACCAGTAAGTCGGGTCAGGAACTCATCGTAGTCCCGGCCCTCCGGCTTGGACCAGAACACTTCGGAGATGGCACTGAGGCGCGGGAACGCTGCGAACTGCACGCGGCGGGGTGAATCCAGATGCTCGCTCCAGATGTTGGCCTGGGCACCCAGGAGACGGCCGGGGAATTCCGTGCCGTTTACTCCTGGCAACGGCTCAAACTCGTAGACAGCCTGCAGCGTTGTCACGAAGCCCACGGGTACAGGCTCGTCGTCGCCATCGGCTTGGCGATGGTCGAGGTACAGCTTGTGCTCGGGGCACATCACAACGTCGTAGCCCTTGCGCAGGGCGTCAATCCCGCCTTCGTACCCGCGCCAGGACGCCACAAGCGCACCGTCCGGAAGGCCGCCGTCGCCGATCTCGTCCCACACGGACGTGGCGCGGCCGTGGTGCTTCAGATGCAACGCCAGCTGCCCGACGAACCAACTGTGCAAGCCGGAAACGTCGTCCAAGCCCAACTCTGCAGCCTTTGCCTGTGCTTGTGCACTCGCCAGCCATTGCGTGAGTGGCACTTCGTCGCCGCCCAGGCTTATCCACGGGGAGGGGAAGATCTCCACCACCTCGTCCAGGACATTCCGGTAGAACTCCAGCGAGGTTTCGGAGACTTCCAAGACGGTCTCATTGATGCCCCACCGCGTCCATACCTCCACAGGAGATGAACCATCAGCCGGGCCCGCACCGAGCTCCGGATACGCCGCGATGGCAGCTTGGCTGTGGCCCGGAACGTCGATCTCCGGGATGACGGTGATGTGCCGGTCAGCGGCGAAGGCCACGATCTCCCGAAGGTCGTCCTGTGTGTAGAAGCCGCCGTGAGGGCGTCCATCGAAGACGCCTGCGCGCCAGGAACCAAGCGATGATTCCCGTCGCCACGCCCCGATCTCCGTCAGCTTGGGATAGCGATTTATGTGGATTCGCCATCCCTGATCATCCGTGAGATGCAGGTGCAGGACGTTGAGTTTGTGCATGGCCATCACCTCGATGAACCGGAGCACGTTGTCCTTGGGCATGAAGTGCCGCGCGACATCCAGCATGGTCCCGCGGTAGCCGAATCGCGGCTTGTCCTCCACAGACACACGGGGAACCGACCATCCCTCAACAGCAACAACAGGAGCCTGCCTCAACGCCGCTGGTCCCAACAACTGCAAGAGCGTCTGCGCACCGTAGAAAGCGCCAGAGGCGCCACCCGCAGAAATCACGACGGCGTCACTCACCTCCAAGCGGTAGGCCTCGGCGTCCAGCGAAGGGTCCAGCAGGAGGCGGATGCCCGCCTCACGAGCAGGCGCGGGAGCCAGGTCCCAACCCGTAGCTCCGCCCAAAGCCCGGGTGAGCCAGCGGCGAGGACCGCGCAGTTCAGGGTCGGCACCCACGGAAGTGCCGGCGTCGAGCTCCAACTCGCCCGAGCCCGCAGAGTAGGACCACGGTGCGGGGATCAACTGGTGAGCCGCGCTCATCCCTTCACCGCCCCGGCCAGTCCGGACACCAGCTTGCGCTGGACCGATACGAAGAAGATCAGCACGGGAATGGTCATGATGACCGAGCCGGCCATGATGGCTCCCCAATCGTTTTGATCGGGCTTGAAGAACGTCAGCAAAGCCATGGGCAGCGTCTGATTCTCCTGGGCGGAAATGATGAAGGTCTTGGCGAACAGGAAGTCGTTCCACGTGGAAATGAAAGAGAAAACTGAACATGCCACCACACCCGGCGCCACCAAAGGGAACAGGATGGAGCGGACAAAGCGGAAGCTGCTGGCGCCGTCCAAACGGGCAGCCTCCTCGACTTCCAGCGGAACAGCGGCCACGAAACCACGCAGCATCCAGATGGCGAACGGAATACTGAAGCCGACATGGACCAACACCAGCGAGCCCAGTTGGTTCAGGCCCACCAACGGGATGGCCTCACCGGCATTGCGCAGCAGGAAAAAGAGCGGAATGGTCAGGGCTTCCACAGGCACCATCTGCGAAACCAGGATGATGATCAGCAGCTTGGTGCGCATCTTGAAGTTGTAGCGGGTCAGGGCCACGGCTGCGAGGAACGCCAGGACGGTGGACAGCACCACAACCACCAGGGCCACGATCACGCTGTTCAGGAAGTATTGGCCGAAGTTGTTCACCCCCAGGACGCGTCCGAACGAGTCCAGCGACGGTTCCAGCGTGTACGGTGCCGCGTCACCGGCGTCGAGCGCGGTTTTGGGTTTCAGCGCGGACAGCACCATCCAAAACAAGGGGAAGGCAACAATCAGGGCGATGATAATCGCCGCGGCGTCCGCGCCGAAGCGGCGCTTGCCTTGTTTGCGCAGCTTCTGCGGAGCGTCCGTTGGGGTCTTTCGGCGGGGGACTGAGGCAACGTCGACGGCGGTCATAGGGCTTCGCCTGTTCTCTTGAGGATCCGGAGGTAGACCAAGGTGATGACCATGAGCAGGGCCGTCATGATCACGCCGAGCGCAGAACCGAGGCCATAGAGGCTGGCGGCGAAGGCCTGCTGGTAGCCATACACGTTGAGCACCAGGTTCTGTCCGGCAATCCCACCACCGTTGGTCATGATGTAGATCTGCGAGAAGATCTTGAAGTTCCAAATGATGGATTGAATGGTCACCACGATCACGATTGGCCTGAGCATCGGGAGCATGATGCTGCGCGCAATCCTGGGCATGGAAGCGCCGTCGATCCTCGCGGCTTCAATGACTTCCGTGGGGATCGCCTGGATCCCGGCGTAGACCGTGACCAGCACGAACGGGAACGAGCACCACACCACTTCGCTGGCGACGAGCCCGAAAGCCGACCATTTGTCGTAGGTCCAGGAGTACCCCTCGAACTGCGTCAACCCGATGGCTACGAGCGTCTTGTTGACCAGGCCCAGGGTGGGCTCGAACAGGAACAACCACACCGCGCTGCCCGTGACGGCCGGGGTAGCCCACGCGCCGAGCGACACCACGAACAGCATCGAGCGGACCCACGGGCGCAGCCTGGTGGCCAGCACCGCCAGCGAACTGCCCACCAGCAAGGTGAAGACCACGCAGGCAGTGGCGAAGACCACCGTGTTGCCAAGAACAGTCCAGAACTGCGGATCGGCGAAGAGCTTCTGGTAGTTCTCCAGACCCACAAAATTCAGGGGTGCCTTGCCGCTGACTTGCGCCTGACGGTAGTCGTAAAGGGAGACGTTGATCAGCTGGAAGATCGGGTAGCCGAGCAGTGCGATCAGGACGATGAAGGCCGGGGCAAGATAGAGCCAGGGCTCCAGACCGCGCTTTCCGTAGGTGAAACGCCTGGACTTGCGGGTCGCCGTCGTTGGGCCTTTGCCTGGCGTACCGCCCTGCGGTGTCTCAGGCAGAACCGGGGTGAGCGCTGTCATGATGCGCCTTTGGTTGTTGGACTTTGTGATGGGCCGCAGCGCATTACTTGGACCCGAATGCCGTGTTCATAGCCGCTGCAGCCTCGGTAGTTGCGGCGTTGACGTCGGCCTTGCCCGTGACCACCTTCTGGTACATGCCGGTGAACACGCCCTGGGCGTCGATGGTTGACCAGCTTTCAGTGACAGGGACGAACTTGGTGCCGGAGCCGAGGGTGTTGATGAACGGTTCCACCTGCTTGTTGTTCTCCGCAACGGTCTTCTGCACGTCGCTGAAGGTGGGGAGGTTGCCCATGGAATCGAACATCTTCTGCTGGTACTTCTTGCTGGCCAGCAACTTCACGAAGTCGGCGGCGAGGGTACGGCGTTCGCTGCTGTTGAAGACACCCAGGTTGTTACCGCCGGCGAAGGCCGGTGCGATGGAGCCGGCAGTCTTACCGGGAACGGGAACCACGGCGAACTTGTCCTTGATGGCGCTGGCCGCGACCGCCTTGTAGTTGAAGTCGCCGCCGATGGTCATGGCCGATTTACCTGCAATGAACTGCTGGACACTGGCATTTCCACCGAACTCCGCGCAGGTTTGGGCCGGGCAGATGTCGTCCTTGAGGAGTCGCGTGTAGGCGGCGACGCCTTCCCGCGACTCAGCGGAGTCCAGTCCGGAAACGAACGTCTCGCCTTCCTTCGTGGCGATCTCACCGCCGTTGGCCCACAGGTAAGGCATGGCCGAGAACTGCGCTGCGCCACCCACGGAGATGCCCAGCAGGTCCGGGTTCGCTGCCCGGACGGCACGGGCAACGGTTTCTACCTCATCCAAGGTCTTGGGAACCTCGAGGCCGAGCTGCTGCAGGAGGTCCGTGCGGTAGTAGAGGGCGCGAACGCCAACGAACCACGGGACACCGTAGTTTTTGCCGTCGATCTCAGTGGTATCCAGGATTTTCCCATCCAGGTCCTTGGCCTCGTCCCAGGTCTTGATGTCCTCGGTGACGTCGGCCAGTCCGCCGGACGCCACGTAGCTCGCAAGGTCGGTGTTACCGAACTCAGCTACGTCCGGCGCGCTGGAAGGATCGTTGAAGGCCGCCTTGAATCGCTCGGCGCGGCTGTCGACGGGAATGTACTGGACATCGATCTTGGCGCCGCTGTGTGCCGCTTCGAATTCAGCAACGGCTTCCTTGACCACCGCAGACTTGGGATCCTGGTTGACCTCGGAAAAGAGCCAGACGCGGACAGTGCCGGTCTGCTCGTCCGAACTGGAGGCTGCGTTGTTTGAGGTGGGCGGAGCGCAAGCGGTCAAGGCGAGCGCTGCGATGGCTATGGCCGCTGCGGAGCGTGCGAGTTTCAAGTGTCCTCCAAGGAGAAAGTCGGGTTCCGCGGGATTTCCCCCTCCGCGGCTATGAGACCAAACACTATGAACGGGCCGGTGTGGGCGGAAGCACATTTGCCAAAAGGTTTGCATTGCAAAACAAGAATCCAATTTTTGAGCAATTTGGTCTATACCTACTACCCAGTTTGGTCTAGTCCTTTGCTTTCCCGGCGACCGCGCGGGGCAAAGGCTTACGTTTCCGCAGATACCCCCAGGGGGTACTTGACTGGATACCCCCTATGGGTATAGCTTCGACTTATGAGCACGCCAGACCTGAGCATGAGCCATCCGGATGCACCCATCATCGACATGGATCCGGAGCACCCCGCACCCCACGGGTACACCAGCAACAAGGACGCGTACCTCAAACGCTTGAAACGGATTGAAGGGCAAGTCCGCGGTATCGCGCGGATGGTGGAGGACGACAAATACTGCATCGACATCCTCACCCAGGTAGCAGCTGCCACCAAGGCCCTGCATGCAGTCAGCCTGGGACTCGTAGAAGAGCACATCGGCCACTGCGTGGTGGGTGCCGCCTCCGAGCCCGACCCCGAAGCCCGCGCCGAACAGATCGACGCCAAAGTAAAGGAGGCCACCGATGCCATCGGGCGCCTGCTGCGGTAATTCCGCCAACAATCACCACACCATTCAACTCATCACCAAGGAGAGCGCCATGAGCCAGACCATCCACACCAACGTCAACGTTTCGGGTATGACCTGCGGCCACTGTGTCTCCAGCGTTAGCGAAGAACTGGAGTCACTCAGCGGCGTCGAAGACGTGGCCGTGAATCTCAATCCCGGTGGCCTGTCCACCGTGACCATCACATCAACCAAGGAGCTCTCGCCGTCTGAAATTGGCGAGGCCGTGGCAGAAGCCGGCTACCTGGTGGTAGCCAACGAAGCTTAGGAGTCCTCTTGAGTAGCCAGGAGACTTTCAACCAACCCGCACACAGGGTCATCGAACTGGACATTGAGGGCATGACCTGCGCCTCGTGCGTCAATCGAGTGGAACGAAAACTGGGCAAGCTCGAAGGCGTGGAGGCCAGCGTCAACCTTCCCCTCGAATCAGCCCACGTCACAGTCCCGGCAACCGTGACAGATCAGCAGATTGTGGACACCGTCAACGCGACGGGCTACAAAGCCACGGTCCGCCAAGCCCCCGCGGCCCACGGACACACCTCCACCAAACAAACCCACGAACGTGGCGCCGCTGTAACGATGCCACGCGGCGAAGCCGGCGGCGTGCAGCAGCATGCGTCTCAGGGAGGCACGACCGAGCATGCAGAGCACGGCGCCGCCCAAGCCGACCACGGCGAGCACGGCGAGCACGAAGACCACATGGCACACGGCCCGGCTGCCTCAACCCTTCGCCCACGCCTGATCGTCGCGGCGCTCCTCACCATTCCGGTGTTCGCGATCTCGATGATCCCCGCCTTGCAGTTCACCAACTGGGGATGGGTTGTGGGTGCGATGGCCCTACCGGTGGTGAGCTGGGCGGCCTGGCCGTTCCACAGGGCAGCCGCTATCAATGCCCGGCACTTCGCCTCCACCATGGACACGCTCGTCTCCATTGGCGTCATCGCTGCCTACCTCTACTCGGCATGGCAACTCTTGGTGGATCCCCGCATGACTGAACACCCTGGCATGGAAAACATGTCCGGCGGCGGCTTGTACTTCGAGGTTGCCGCGGTGGTCACAACGTTCCTGCTTCTGGGCCGCTACCTTGAAGCGAACGCCAAGGCCAAAGCCGGCAACGCGCTCAAGGCGCTGCTGAACCTGGGAGCCAAGGATGCAACGATTCTCGTGGATGGCATGGAACAGAAGATCCCGGCGGATCAGCTCCTCGTAGATGACGTCATCATTGTCCGCCCCGGCGAGAAAATTGCCACCGACGGCGTGGTCACGGACGGTGCATCCGCCGTCGACGCCTCATTGGTTACTGGCGAATCGGTGCCGGTGGAGGTTGGACCGGGCAGCCTGGTGACGGGCGCCACGATCAATACCTCCGGTCGTTTACTGGTCCGGGCCACCCGCGTGGGCTCCGATACCACGCTCGCTCAGATGGGGCGCCTGGTCAGCCAAGCACAGACGGGCAAGGCACCCATTGCGCGGCTCGCGGACAGGATCAGCTCCGTCTTCGTTCCGATCGTGCTGGTCATTGCCCTGCTCACGTTCATCCTTTGGCTGTTCTTCTCGGGCGACCTCAACGCGGCCTTCACGGCAGCTGTTGCCGTCCTGGTGATCGCCTGCCCCTGTGCTTTGGGCCTGGCAACTCCCGTCGGGCTGCTGACGGGGACGGGCCGCGGAGCTCAACTGGGCATCCTCATCAAGGGCCCGCAGGTCCTTGAGGACACCCGCCATGTGGATACCATCCTGCTGGACAAGACGGGCACTGTGACCAGCGGCAAGCTCGCCGTGGACCACACTGTGGGCCTCAATGGCTACGCCCCGGCCACCGTCCTAACACTGGCGGGCGCTGTTGAATCAGCCTCTGAGCATCCGATCGCCCATGCGATTGCCGCTGCGGCAAAGGACGCCATGCCCGACGCCGGCACCCTCCCTCGTGTTGATGGCTTCAGTTCCGCTCCCGGCGGCGGCGTGAGGGGAACCGTTACAGTGGACGGCGCATCAAAGACCGTGGTTGTCGGACGCTCGGGCTGGCTCGAGGACAACGGCATTACGCTCGATTCGAACCAACGGGAAGCCTTGACGGCAGAAGAAAACGGAGGCTCAACAGCCATCTGGGTTGCAGTGGACGGCAAGGCCGCAGGAATCGTTAGCCTGAGCGACACCATCAAGCCCGGCTCCGCAGCAGCGATACAGAAGTTGAAGGACTTGGGTATCCGCCCCATCCTGCTGACCGGCGATAATGCCGCAGTAGCCGCCCAAGTGGCTGCAGCCGTCGGGATTTCACCGGAAGACGTGTTCGCCGGCGTACTGCCGGAGGGCAAAGTTGAGGCGGTCCGGAAGCTCCAGGCGTCCGGCGCCACGGTTGCCATGGCCGGCGATGGTGTCAACGACGCCGCAGCCCTGGCGCAATCGGACCTCGGTATAGCGATGGGTTCTGGAACGGACGTTGCCATCGAAGCTTCGGACCTGACCGTGATGGGTAGTGATCTGGGTCAGCTGGTGCAGGCAATCGAGCTATCCCGCAAGACTCTGTCCACCATCAAGACCAACCTCTTCTGGGCGTTCTTCTACAACGCGATTGGCATCCCGGTGGCAGCGCTTGGATTCCTGAACCCGATGATCGCGGGCGCAGCAATGGCAGCCAGCTCGGTGCTGGTAGTTGCGAACTCGCTGAGACTGCGCTCGTTCGGGAAGTAGACCCCACTGAGGGGCGGTGGTGGCCCGGGCTACGCGGCTCCGAAACGGACCGCGGCCCGGGCCTTCGCCTTGGCGGCTTCCTCGTCACGGTTCTTTGCCGGGCCGTGGCTCACCAAGGAGTCCAGGAGATGCTGCGTAATGTGCGCGATCTCGTGGACAGCCTCCGCGAAGGCTTCCTCGTTGGCTTTGGAGGGCTTGGTGGAACCGCTGATTTTGCGCACGTATTGCAGGGCAGCGGCCTCCACTTCGGCGCTCGTAGCGTGCGGTTCGAAGTTATGCAGGGTCCTGATATTGCGGCACATAACCCCATGCTAACTATGGGCAGTGCTACATGGGGAGGGGTGCCCATCGACGGTTTTTGGATTCCCGGGATAGGTTTTAGCTATTGGATCTTCCGGATGAGCCGGAGGCCGCTGGGGATGCCGAAGAGCTCGGGTCCGAAAAAATGAAGGAGAATCTCATGGCTATTTGGGGTGCAGATGTTGATCAGCTTCGTCAGCTCGGTAACAAGCTGAAGGCCGGTGCCGAGAACATCGAGCAGCAGCGTTCACAGCTCAAGGGTGCACTTGACGGCACCGACTGGAAGGGCCCGGACGCTGACAAGTTCCGCGGCGAATGGGACAGCCAGCACGCTTCCAACCTGAAGAAGGTTGCCGACGCACTTCGCGAAGCCGGCGATCGCGCTCAGAAGAACGCTGAGCAGCAGCAGCAGGCTTCCAACTAAGACAGTTGGGAAAACCCCGGACGCATCGGCGTCCGGGGTTTTCGCTGTTGTGGGCAGTTTAGTTGCGGGGCGCCTTGGCGACATGACCGGAGGGGACGGGTTCCACGTCGTTCGGGTGATCCAGAACGCGGGCCGCTTCGTGGGCAGTAATGTCCGCCCTACGATCTCCCCGCAGCTCATCGACCCGGACCAGGACCACGCCGCCCACAATGAGGAGGCCGCCCAGCAGCTGAATGGGGCCGGGCAGTTCACCCAGGAGCAGCCAGGCCCAAACCACCGCAAACAGCACTTCGGTGAGGGACACAAAGGACGCCACTTTGGAACCCAGGCTGCGGGCAGCCATGATGCCGGAAACGTACGCGAGCACGGTGGCCAGAATGATGAGCCCGACGGCGGAAACCCACCACGGAGTGGTCCACGGCCCCAGCGTAGTGTCGTCGGTGCTGAAGGTCATCGGCAGCAGCCCCAGCAGTCCCACGAGCCACATGACCAGGGCGCCCACCAAGAGCCCACCTGAAGCGAGCACCAGCGGAGGGAGGCTGTCATTCTCCTCGGCAGTGATGAAGAAGTAGATCACCAGGCAGACGGCGGCGGCCATACCCCAAAGGACTCCAATAAAGTCCACCTTCACAGCACCCGTCAGATCCAGCACCAGGACCAGTCCGCCCAGGGACAACAGGGCGCCGGAAGCAGTGAGCGCGCGCGGCCGCCGTCGGCTGGCGATCCAGAGCCACAGGACAATCATCACCGGGGCCAGATACTCAAGCAGCAGTGCTACGCCCACGGACAAGCGGGCCACGGCATTGAAGTAAAAGAGCTGGCACCCTGCAACTCCGATGAGCCCGAACAGCAGGATGGTGAGCCAGTTGTCCTTGAGTTGGTGCCACCGGCCGCGGAGTACCACGACGGCGGGGATCACCAATATCAGTGCGGCACCAGTGAGGCGCACGGCAACAGCGGCGCCGGGTGACCAGCCGGTTTCAAGCATCGACTTGGCAAACGAGCCGGACGTGCCGAAAACAGCGGAAGAAAAGAGTGCGATGCCGAGTCCTGATGCCAGGAAACTCTTTGCATCAGCCTTCGTCGTTGGAGCTGACACAGCAGCCTCCTGTCAGGAGTAAAGTGGGCTTATGGTCATGACAGTACTCTCGAAACATGTAAGGAGTCAAAGTGCTTTTTGCGCCTGACACCGTGGTTGCCCTTCGTAGCGTCGTCAATCTGATCAACACGGCCGCAAATGGCGGGGAATTACTGGTGACCGTGGAGGATCTCGACTCCTTCCTGGACGCCGAAGAGTTCACCGGCTCACGGGTGAACACTCCAGCGGAACTGAGCAGCATTAAGCGCCTGCGCAGCGAATTGGCGGCACTCTGGAGCGCTGACGAGGACACAGCCGCAAAGTCCGTCAACAAGCTGCTTGCCGACGCCAAGGCTCTCCCTCAACTCGTGAAACATGACCACTGGGACTGGCACCTCCACGCCACCACCCCGGAAGCTCCACTGTCGGACCGAATGGGAACCGAAGCTGCCATGGCCATCATCGACGTCATCCGAAGCAAGGAAATGGACCGCATGCGGGTGTGCGCCGCGGACGATTGCGACGCCGTCGTGCTGGACCTCAGCCGCAACCGCTCCAAGCTCTACTGCGACACAGGAAACTGCGCTAACCGAGCCCACGTCGCTGCATACCGCGCCAGGAAGGCCGCCGAAGGCGAGTAATACCCCAGGCATCGCGTTGAATCCCGCAGGCACGTGACCAAGTGGGGCGAAATGACGCTCCAGAAGGTCAACGTGAACGGCACCGCCCTACGCAGCCGGAGCACTCCTGGTCGTCGGCGCAGGACTCCTGTTCGTCCGGAACCGTCGCAATACCAGGAACTAGTCAGCACACGTCCGCTCAAGGCGCGCTGCACGGCAGTGGAGTGCCGAACCGGGAAGGTTAGTGGCCGGCGTCGGGCGTTTCAGTCTCGGAATCCGGGGCACCCGGGCGGCCGTGGCCGGGACGCTTGGAGCTGAGGTTGACGCCGGAGCCCTTGCCGAGGTGGTCGGCATTCTCCTTGTGGCTCATGGACAGCATGGCCGCCACAACGAGGCTCACGATGAATGCGATGCCTGCACCCGTGAAAGCGAGGTCGAAGCGTGGCGCGCGAGCGCTACCGCCGGAGGCGAAGATGAGCACGGCAACGAAGGCCAGTACTGCAAAGAACGCGGAGAACATGAGGGGTCCCTTGACCGAGGTCCGCATCTTGCGCGGTTCTCCTGGTGTCTGGTCTGCCACGATCATTCCTCCAATGATGGCGGTTCGTATCCGCCGGTCTGCAAAAGTTCTACAAAGAGTAGAACGTCCAGCTACTAGTTTACGGCCTCAGGCGAAGCGCCGGGCGCAGTGTTCCGGGAAGGGCCGTCTGCCCCGTTCCTGGCATCGTGCCGTAGCGTCAAACCGGAGAGGATCCACAGCACGCCGGAAATGATGGCCCCACCACCAGCCACGCCCAGCAGCGCATGTGCGCCCAGCGAAGTAAAGAACGGCAGCATCACGGCAGTGCCTACGGCGATTACACCCGAAATGAGCCAATCACGCGCCAACACGTCCCGCTTCCGCAGACCATGGACGAGCTCAAGGAGGCCCAGCACCAGCAGCGCAAACATGGCCGCGAGGGCAACGCCCTGGTCAGACTGCGTGACCAATGCGCCGATGCCTCCGAGCGCAACAACCAGTGGAACAGCCATTGGCAGAGCCCGGGACATCCACACAGCAGCTGCAGTCGCGAGCAAATACAGCCCCACAGCCCACGCCAGGACGTGCACGGACGGCGAAGCCCAGAAGATGGTGACCGCGCCGAACACCAGTGCAACCGTGGCACGGATCAGCACGGGTTTCCAGAGTCCGTCCGCGGGAGCAGAAGGAGTCTGGGGAGGAGTCGCTGGGAGAGTCACCCGTCCAGTTTAGTGCGAACCCAGCACCATCCACCGATCGGTCCGTGCGCGCAGCCCCAAAGTCACACCCCGGGCCAGCATGTAGCCCAAGGCAAACGCGGCCCACAACCACAGCAGCCCAGCTTCGCCGTCGGGCTTTGTTTGGTGGATTGCCACCAGCAACGGCAAGTAGACCACCAGGTTTACGACGCCGGCAATCGCCAGATAGCGTGCGTCGCCTGCGCCGATAAGGACACCGTCCAGGACGAAGACGTAACCGGCAAGTGGCTGTCCCACCGCGAGGACCCAAAGGGCGATGGTCAGGGCTGATCGGACGCCGGAGTCGGACGTGAAGAGATAGCCGGCCCACGGGGCCGCGATCGCCAGGAGCACGCCGGTGATCACGCCGAATCCGAGGCCCCAGCGAATCATGGTGCGGGTCAATTCACGGACGCGTTGGGCGTTCCGGGCGCCAAGTTCCTTGCCGATCAGGGCCTGTGCGGCGATCGCCAGCGCGTCCAGGGCAAAGGCAAGGAACGAGAAAATGGTCATGGCAAGCTGGTGGGCGGCCAGGTTTACGGCACCCTGGGCGGTCACCACTAAAACGGTCGCCAGGATGGCGAGGCGGAGGCTCAGCGTACGCAGCATGAGCCACGAGCCCACCTTGGTCATGGCCCGGACGCCATGCCAGTCGGGCCTCAGGGACACCCCGTGTTGCCGCGCATTCCGGCTGACCATCACCAGATACACGGCTGCCATGGCCCACTGCGCGATGCTGGTACCGATGGCCGAACCCGCCACGGACATGTTCAACCCATAGACGAGGAACAGGTTGAGGGCAATATTCAGGGCGAAGCCCGCAGTCGCCACAACTAGCGGCGTCCGAGTGTCCTGGAGCCCGCGAAGAACTCCCGTGCCGGCGAAGATGAGGAGCATCGCGGCCAACCCGGGCATAGACCATCTCAGATAGTCGACGGCGAATTGCTGAACCTCTCCGGTCGCCCCCATGAAGCCAACCAACGGTTCGGCCGCCACGAAGCCGACCACAGCGAGCGCCAACCCGAGCAGCAGCGCCAGCCAGACGCCGTCGCGCCCTGCTGCCAAAGCCTTCCCCAACTTACCGTCACCGATCGCTCGCGCGACTGCCGGCGTCGTCGAATACGCCAGGAAGACCATCAACCCCACAGCGGTGTGCAGGATGGTGGACGCAAGTCCCACACCGGCAAGCTGATCGACGCCCAGGTGCCCCACAATGGCAGAGTCAGCCAGCAGGAACAGGGGCTCGGCGATGAGCGCACCGAAAGCCGGGACGGCCAGGCGCAGGATCTCGCGGGCGTTGGAGCGGGCGGGGGCGGTTGTGGTTTGAGGCACTAAACAAGCCTAGTCCGCCGCAGGCCGGGTACATTTGGGCCGTGTCACATGAGCATCCCGTCACCGTTTCCGTCGCCCGCACCATCCTTCCCGGCTATACCCGGCAGGCCAATGCCTGGGCCCACGCCGGACAGGAACTCGCCCGCGAATGGCCTGGATATCTGGGATCCGGGTGGGTACGCAATGGGGTGGACTCTACTGAATGGCACATGCTTTACCGCTTCGCAGACGCCGATTCACTGCAGGCGTGGGAGGACTCCGAGGAGCGTCGCTGGTGGATCGATAGTGCCAGGGACATGATGGAGACCACCCGGGTGGAGCGCCACACGGGGATCGAAGGATGGTTCTCGCGGCCCGGAGACGTTTCGGTGGTTGTGCCCGAAACAATTGTGCCGCCTCGCTGGAAGCAGGCCATCAGCATTTTCCTGCCATTCTTCCCGCTCAGCCTGTTGGCCAACTTCCTGTTGCACCCATTGACTCAGGACTGGCCGCTGGTATTCGCGGTGCTGCTGAATATCGTGATCCTGACGCCGCTGATGACCTACCTCTTCCTGCCGATCACTACCCGACTGCTGCAGCCGTGGCTCCAGGCGAAGCCACGCAGCAGGCGCCGGATGCAAGCCCGGTAGCTGGGATATAGGTCATAAACCGCCTTATTTAGTTGACACTTCAACCTTCCTGAGGAATGGTTGAAGGTATGAACAAGTCCAGCTTGACCACCACAGCCCTGACCATCCTGCGCGTCATCGCAGGATTTCTCTTCGCCGCGCACGGTTGGCAGAAGTTCAACGAATTCACTATCGCCGGAACCCAGGCCTCGTTCACCCAGATGGGAGTCCCGGCCGCATCGGCAGTAGCACCGATCGTGGCAACCCTTGAACTCGTGGGTGGCCTTGCCCTGATCATCGGCATCCTGACCCGCGTCTTTGCAGCCTTGCTGGCCGTCAACATGCTCGGTGCACTGTTCCTGGTGCACGCTCCGGCCGGCGTTTTTGTCGGCAACGGCGGATACGAGCTTGTACTGCTCTTCGCAGGCGCAGCTTTGGCCCTGGCACTGGCCGGTGCGGGCAAGCTTTCTGCCGACGCCGCACTGTTCGGCCGCTCGGGATCGAAACTCCGCGTCCTCGCGTAGCGCCACCCCCCAACGCTCTCGCACCTAACAAGCCCTTCAGCCGAGCCCTCTCTCACTTTCTCCAGGAAAGTGAGAGAGGGCTCGGAGTTTAGGGGCCGGGATGTGAAAGAGCGTCCCGACTGCGGTGTCCCAGCTGGGCACACGGCCACTTCAGCAAGAGGTGCCCGGGCAGTGTTTTCTGTAGTAGAAATAGCCTGATGATGACCATCCTCACCGGCGTCGGCGCCAGCACTGGTACAGCCCGAGGCAATGCCCGGCTCATTCACGGTCCCGACGAGTTCACCCACTTCCAGTCCGGCGAGGTTCTGGTATGCCGTACTACTGATCCCGCGTGGACGCCTCTGTTCGGAATGGCTTCAGCTGTGGTCACCGAGAGCGGCGGAATGTTGTCGCACGCCGCGATAGTTGCACGGGAGTTCGGGATCCCCGCCGTACTGGGTGTACGGGACGCGCTGAACCTTCTCGCTGACGGAGGGCCCCTGGCCATTGACGGGTCCCGGGGAACAGTGACCCTGATGGATACCAAATGACGCTCCTCACCTTGCATGCGGTCCGCCTCCTCGGCTTCGCTGATACCCAAGCGGTGGCGGCCCGCTTCTCGCAAGACCCCGGTTTGGTAGAGTCCCAGCTCATCGACGCCGGCGTGAACGGCTTTGTTTCACACAGCACCTTCGCGGGGACCAGCGGTTGGTCACTGTCGAGTCTCGGGAGAATTGAGAACGAGCGGCTGCTGGCCGATGAACTGGACCACGCCGATGCACGGGACGCGGTGTTGACGGTGCATGACAATTTCACAGACATCAACACCGGTGTCGTGGGTGCCTGCAGCGCCATTCAGCTGCAATCTCCGGCGGGTGAAGACGCCATGGACGTCCTGATAGGCGCCTTGGCGTCCTGGCGTCTACTCGAAGCACAGGTGAGCGGTTTGTTGCCTCGGTTCGAGGGCTACTCCGAGCGCCTGCTGGGGGCACTCAAGAACGCTGTCCGGGACACAGCCTGGCTAACAGCTACCGACCGGGATTCCTTCCACCGGGTCTGGTTCGAACTCCATGAGGACCTGATCGCCACCCTCGGCATCCAGCGCCGGTAATCGGACTTAGTCACGTAACAGAAACTTGGCGACAGTAAGATTCCAAGCATGAGCGATGATGCCGCCAATTCAGTGACCCTCCGCTTCCTCGCGGCTCCCATGGACGTAGGCCACAGCGGGTCAGTCGACGCCGGCACCGTCCTGGAGTGGGTGGATAAAGCCGCGTACGCAGCAGCAGTTGGCTGGTCGAAGTCGTACTGCGTCACCGCGTACGTGGGCAACATCCACTTCACGGATCCCGTGAACAGCGGCGACATGGTGGAAGTGACCTCCACCATCGTCTACACCGGCCGCTCTTCGATGCACATCCACACGGTGGTCAGCTCCCGCGATCCCAAGGGCGGGCCGGAGACGATGCATAGCCAGTGCATGGTGATCTTCGTGGCCGTTGGACCCGACGGCAAGCCGATTCCTGTTCCCCAGTTTGAGCCGTCCACGCCTTCAGAAGTGGAGGCACGGGACCACGCGCTGGCGCGCATCGAGGTCCGCGAGCAGATCGTCAACGCCATGAACGCCCAGGAATATACCGACGCCGGAACCGCCGAGCGTGTTGTCCTACGGTTCATGGCGTCCCCCACTGACGTCAACTGGGGCGGCAAGGTCCACGGTGGCATCGTGATGAAGTGGATCGACGAGGCAGCGTACGTTTGCGCCTCCAGATACTGCGGCAAGGACACCGTGGCCGTGTTCTCCGGGGGCGTCCGTTTCTACCGGCCCCTGCTGATTGGCCACGTCGTCGAAGTAGAGGCGCGCCTCGTCTACACCGGGGCCAAGGGCATGCACATCGCAGTCCACGTACGCTCCGGTGATCCCAAGACCCGCGAAATGAGTCTGACCACCTATTGCCTCACTGTGATGGTGGCGCGCGACGAAACCGGGACTGCCGTACCGATTCCCTCGTGGGTGCCAGTTTCCGAGGAGGATAGGAAGCTGCACGCACACGCCCGTGAACTCTTGGAAATCCGCGGGCGGGCACCGGGAAACCGGCTGCCTGATCACCTGTTGAAGGCGTCAGGCAGCTAACAGCCGCTTGACGCGGCCGGGTTACGAGGCCTCCTGTCAGCCAGGCGTCAGGACGCAGAACTCGTTGCCTTCAGGGTCCGTGAGGCAACGCCACGGCACATCGCCTTGGCCGATGTCGATGTTAGCCGCGCCCAGTGTATGTAGCCGGGCTACTTCAGCGGCTTGATCATCACCGGGATACGGCATTAGGTCGAGATGGATGCGGTTCGGCAGCGTGTCAGGGTCCGGCGTGCGAAGCAGCTCCAAATATGGCCCGACCCCCTCGGACGAACGCAGCCTCGCATGGTCGTCGTTCACTTCGTGCAGGGTCCAGTCCATCGCCCCACTCCAGAAGTCGGCCATGGCCCGCGGATCGGTGCAGTTGACCACCACAGTGGCGATGGGACCTGTGTCCTGGTAGATCGGACGGGGCTCCAGAACGCAGAACAGGTTACCCTCGGGATCCGCCAAGACCGTCCAGGGGACATCTCCCTGGCCTACATCGGCCGGTGTAGCGCCGAGCTCTTTGAGCCGCGCCACCAGCTCCTTTTGATGAGCCGCGGAAGTGGTAGCGAGATCGAGGTGCGCGCGATATTTGACTGTTTCCGGGTCCGGAACTGTCACTACGTCAACGCAGACAGCTGACGGGTCCGGCCAAGTGAAACCCAGGGGCTCAACGTTGGTCACACCGGGTCCCTCGCTGGAGACCCCCCAGCCGAGAGCCTCAGCCCAAAACTGCCCGAGAGTTGAATCATCCCGTGCTTTGAAATTCACCTGAACAAGTCTCAACGCCATGAAGCTTTACCCTATACCCCGGCCTTATTCCGGCAACATCGTCGCTGCGAACACCCTCTTACGGACAATTCACCCCCGAACGCGCGGGTGAATTGTCCGTGGGAGGGTGTTTTCCTGCGGGTTCCTAGAACCCGCCTCCCCCGGCACCTGTTTCGCCCGCCATGTTGGCAAAGCGTGAGTAGTGGCCCTGGAAGGCAACCACAATGTCCTTGGTGGGACCGTTACGGTGCTTGGCGATCAGAATGTCTGCCTCCCCGGCGCGGGGCGATTCCTTGTCGTAGACATCTTCGCGGTGGAGCAGGATGACCATGTCGGCGTCCTGCTCGATTGAGCCGGATTCACGGAGGTCGGACACCATGGGTCGCTTGTCCTGGCGCTGCTCGGAACCACGGTTCAGCTGTGACAGTGCGATGACGGGAACCTGCAGCTCCTTGGCAAGCAACTTGAGGGCACGGGAGAACTCAGAGACTTCCTGCTGGCGTGATTCAACTTTTTTACCGGAGCTCATGAGCTGGAGGTAGTCGAGGATGACGAGTTTGAGGTCGTGCTGCTGCTTCAAGCGGCGGCATTTGGCACGGATTTCCATGAGGGACATGTTGGGGCTGTCGTCAATAAACAGCGGAGCGTCGTTCATGCGGCCCATGGTGGTGGCGATCTTGGACCATTGTTCGTCCTTGATGGTGCCCTTGCGCAAATCCTGCAAGCCAATGGTCGCTTCTGCGGAGAGAAGACGCATGGCGATCTCGTTCCGGCCCATTTCCAAGGAGAACATGACGGTGGCCAAATTGTTCTTGATGGCCGCAGACCGGGCAAAGTCCAGTGCGAATGTGGACTTACCCACGGCAGGACGGGCCGCGATAACAATCATCTGGCCGGGGTGGAGTCCGTGCGTCAACTCGTCCAGCTCGTAGAAACCGGTAGGAACGCCCGTCATGCCTTCGCCACGGTGTCCGGACGCTTCAATTTCATCCACGGTGGATTCCATGACGTCCTTCAACGCCACGTAGTCCTCCGCAGTACGCTTCTCAGCTACCGCGTACACCTCGGCCTGGGCCTGATTGACGAGGTCTTCCACTTCCCCGTCCTGGCCGTAGCCCATCTGGACAATCTTGGTGCCGGCGTTGACCAGTCGGCGCAGCACTGCGCGTTCCGCTACGATCTCGGCATAGTAGCCGGCGTTGGCCGCCGTGGGGACAGTCTGGATGAGCTCGTGGAGGTAAGCGGGACCGCCGATCCGGTTGATCTCACCACGCTTGGTCAACTCATCTGAGACTGTGACGGCGTCGGCGGGTTCGCCGCGGCCGTAGAGATCAATGATGGACTCATAGATGGTCTCGTGCGCTGGACGATAGAAGTCGTGCCCACGGACGATTTCGACAACATCGGCAATGGCGTCCTTGGACAGCATCATGCCGCCGAGCACCGACTGTTCAGCAGGTATGTCCTGGGGAGGTTTCCGGCTCGAGTCCGAAGCGCGTGAGCCCTCGATTGAGTCCAAGTGCGTAACTGACAAAGCCGTCCTCCATTTATGTACCGCTGCAGGGGTGTAATGCCCTGGCGGCCCGTAAAGCGCAGTGTGGCTATTGGGTCCGCCTGACGCATCCCACGATGGCAGGGAGGTCCGACAAAATAGCCATATCCACAAGTTATCCACAATCGGTTCCGTGGACCCGCCACAAGCAGTGCCATTACGGGAGCCCAGGAAACCCAGCGCGGGATATTCATGCCCAAAATGGGCACTTCAGACACGTTACAGCAGGAGCCTGATACCCCCTGTGGAAAACCTGTGGAATACAAGCTCCACGTTGTGCACAGACTGTGCGTTACCCTGTGGATAGAGAAATTCTTTTAGGAGAAAATAGCCTCTGACCTGCGGAAACACTCTTCACACGCTGTGGACCCAAGAAAGATTTGGGCGGAACTAATCCACAGAAGCCCCGCGCCGCCGGGTCCTACGGGCGGGGTAAATCATGCTAAACATGCCGAAATTGTGATGCATCTAACAAATGCGGCCTTAATTTGACACAGCTCTCTCAGAAGCCTATGCCGGAAGTGGAATGTGCTGTGGATAACCAACTTCTGGCATAAGCTCTAAGCATGGGGATGAACTTTGGTGACGTACTGACGATTGTCCTTCCGCTTCTTGTCCTCGTGGGCCTGCTGTGGGCGCTCACTGCGGCCTTCAAACCGCGCGACACGGGCCTCTCGGATGCAGAGAAGTATCAGCGTGAACTAGCAGCACGTTCCGCTGCGCACCAAGCGTCCCAAGTGCAGGAAGCGCTGGCCCTCCGCGCCCGAATCGAAGCCACCACCAAACCGAGCCAGAATGTGGCCAGCCAAAGGGAACAGGCCGAGAACGCCAGGACCCCCATCCAAGCCCAGACCGGGCGCCCTGGGAGCCAAACGGGACAGCAGCCCGCCGTACTTCCAAATGGTCAATTGAACCCGCAGCTCGCCTTCGAGCTACAGAACCTGGTCCGGAGCGGGAAAAAGATCGAGGCCATCAAAGTCCTGCGCCAGGCCACCCACTCGGATTTACTTACCGCCAAGAACTACGTAGATCGGCTCTGACAACGCCATGGATTCCATCCTCATCCCGCTCCTGATCCTCATCGCGGTCATTGCGGGAGTGCTTTTACTCATTCGTTCGTTCACCAAGCGCTCCGCCGAAAGCAAGGCCGATCTTGCAGTGGCGAATGCCCCCAAGGATCCGGTGGAACTCGCCAAGGAATCCGCGGCCAAGCTCAACCAGGAACAGCACCGACAGCTCTACTCGCTGATCGCGCAGGGCCAGGGCATGGCGGCTATCAAGCTTTACCTGCAGGCGACAGGCGAAGGCCTGCGGGCGTCGCGAAACGCCGTGGGCGCGCTGGCGGCGCACCCCCAGCCGTTCACGCCGGAGGCTCCGCCCAAAGACTTGCTGGCCGACGACGACGATGAACCCGAACGCTTCCCCTACAGGTACAGGGCAATCGTCAGCAAGGGCGACGTCACCCGGGAAGTGAGCAGCAACATGCTCAACGACGAGATCTACGGCCGAATCCGGACGCTGGCAAAGAGCGGTGACGTAGAGGGCGCGGCGCTTGCTTTGACGCGCCACTCAGACATCAACATCAAGCAGGCCCGCGAATTCATTGAGCTCTTGGACGACTAGCTACTAGAAATCGAACAAGTCGCCCAGGAAACCTTCCTTCTTCTTGCGCTTACGGCCGTACTGGTCGCGATCGTAGCCGTCGCGGCGATCGTTGTCCCTCCGGTCGTAGTCGCGCCTGTCCCTATCGTCGTACCGCGGCTGCTGGGGCCGCGACTCAAAGGGATTGTAGATGGGCGGCGGCGCAATAGGCGGTTGGGCCGGCGCGACGGCGGGCCGGGCCGGAGCCGGGATGGTTTCCGCTGCGACGCGATCAATGATCTTGTCCAGCTCCCCACGATCCAGCCACACACCCCTGCACTGCGGGCAGTAGTCGATCTCCACGCCGCTTCGTTCGCTCATCACCAGGTCAATGGAATCCACAGGACACTTCATGTTTGCCCCAACGATTGGACCGGGCAATAAGTTCGGGCATACCACGGACCGGGATTAGCCACGCGTGGTCAGGGACTACCGGCCCGCTGAAATCCCTGCCAGGAGCTGCTCGAACGGCAGGGACTCAAGCGAGTCGTTCTTGCGGCGCGGCTGAGGGCCGCTGAGCAGCTGCACGAGTTCACCCGCGGCCCGGTCCACTCGCGACGAAAGGGGCGAGCCGCCGTCGTCGGTGTTTCCCCAGTCCTGTGGCCCCGCGAAGACGCCGGTGGCCGCAATCCGGGTGCGCAGGTAGCTGAACAGCGGACGCATGGCGTGGTCGAGGACCATCTGGTGGCGGTCGGTGCCGCCCGTGGCACCCAGCAGAACGGCCTTGCCGTCCAGTGACTTGGGATCCAGGACGTCGATAAACGACTTGAACAGACCACTGTACGAAGCGCTGAAGACGGGGCTGACTGCGATGATGGCATCGGAATCCTCGACGCCGGCAATCACGTCCGCGAGGCGGGGCGCAGCATAGCCGGTGACGAAGTTGTTGGCGATGTCCACTGCGAGGTCGCGCAGTTCAACAACGTCAATTTTGGCGTCGTACCCTGCCGCGCGCATTTGCCGCTCAGCGGAGGCGGCCAGCTGGTCAGCCAGCAAGCGGCTCGACGACGGGACGCCGAGTCCGGCGGAAAGTACGGTAATGCGGCGGGTTTCCATGGCATTCTCCTGTTGCTCGTTCTTCCAGCTTACATGCGTTTGCATCTAAATCAGTGAACAGGGCCATGCTCCGAAGTATTCCCGGATGGAGCGGGTGGGCCCTACTGCCTCTGGGCGTGCGTGGAGAGGAAGTCGAAGGTCTTGTCCCGCGCCTCGCGCGCCTCGTCGAAGTTCAGGTGGAACTGGTACTCGTGCGGCAGTTCCGGCTCGTGCGTAGCCGGCCAGAAAAGCTCGGTCACCGGGACTCCCGCGTCCTTTAGCCGGTTGCTGTAGGGAACAGACTGCAGCCACGTGAGCCCGTCGCCATTGCCGCCGCTGATGAACGTCGGCGGGAAGTCGTCGGTCACAAAGTCAATGGTGGACATGGTCGCGCCAGCGTAGGTGGCGGACCAATCCTTCGTGCCCGTGTAGGCCCACAGCGACGTCTTGAATCCCCAGGCTACGATTCCGCTGAGGTCGGCCATAGCCCGAAGGTCATAGACGCCACAATGCAGGATGGTGGCCGCCAGTTCCGTCTTCTGCAGCGCAGGCTGGATTCCCATGAGATTGGCATACTCGGGGTTCACGGTGAGAGTGGTCATTTGGCTCGCGAGTTGCGCGCCGGCAGAGTCCCCGGCCAGGACGATGCGCCTGGTGTCCACGTTCAGCTCGGCGGCATGGGCCTTGATATAGGCAAGGGCTTCGTTGATGTCACCCACAGCCGTGGGGTAGGTGGCCTCGGGCGCAATCGGATAGCTCATGCCAATGGTGGTGTAACCCTCGGCCGCGATGATCTGGAGATAGGGATTCACATCTCGCTGGGCCCCGGAAATCCAAGCGCCGCCATGAATCCACACCACAGTGGGAAGTGGCGCAGTAGTGCCTGCAGGACTGAAGACATCGAAGGTGGAACCGGGCTTGTACACCACGCCGGCCCGGGTTTGCAGCGGTGCATCCGGAACGTACGGCGTCATTTCGTCTATCGTTGCCTGCGCCCCGCGTTCAAAAACACTTCGGATCAGCATTGCCGAAGGCCATGGCGTAGCCGACAGTGCCAGGGCGACGATCAGCACCAGCAGAATCGCCAACTCGAGTTTCCGTTGCCGCGGAGACTGCTTCCGCCGAATCTTCGAAGGCAGTCCCTTTCGGGCTGGCTCACTTTGCCTCGTGCTCGCTTGGATTGATTCCAAAGGCCCCATCACACACTCCCCCGGTCGGCGCATCTGAGGACCATGTTAAGGCTGAAGGGCGTCCCTGAGGGTCAGGACAGCGGCCGCGCCGCCTGCAGCAGGACCCCCTCGCCGCCGTCGAACGTTACCGTATGAAATCCCGGTCCCCGAGCCACCTCACGAAATCCCCACTTCCGGTGCAAAGCCAGCGACGCCACGTTCAGCGAATTGACCACATACCAAGCGTGGTCGGCCCGTTCCCAAATCCACGCCATACGGGCCCCCGTCAGTTCCGAAGCCACTCCAAGGCGCCGAAAATCCGGCCGCACGGTGACCCCGCCCAAGTAATGACCGGACCACGCAGACCCGTCGCCGTAGTGCCAATAGTGCGTTTTCGCCCAACCTACGACGGCGGTCCCTCCGCCCGCATTAGCGTCATCTTGCACTTCGGCGACGACGACGACACGTGCCTGGTCGTCGATCGCGGCGCTAATACTCGCTGTGAATCGCTCAGCATGCGCAAGTGAAGTGCGTCCGGCATCCAATTCTGTGGCGAGGATGCCAGGTACATCAGCTTGGATTGCCGGGCGAATAACGAAGGTCATGTTGTTAACTTAGTTTGGGACTCACGGTGCGCACGTGACTCAGCCTTCGGCGCGAAAGGCCAAACGATCGGATTTCCCTGTGTCAGACATTGCCGTTCTGGTTCACCAGCAACACGTTCTGGCTACTGCAGTCACTTTTGGGTCAGAGTGTGAGGAGTGCACTCAAATCGGTCACGATGGGAGTGTCCGTAGCCTCCGTGGTGGCGATCCTGCAGATCCTGCCCATGAGCCTGCTGTTCTGACCGGCCCCGCCTGCCGCCTACCCAACACGGACGAAGGAAGACCATGACACACCAAACAATCGCCCCTCTGGACGGCGTCCGGGTCTTGGAACTCGGAAACTACATCGCCGCGCCCACGGCCGGCCGGCTACTTGCCGACTTCGGAGCTGAGGTCATCAAAGTGGAGCGGCCCGGTACCGGCGACGAACTGCGCAACTGGCGCCTGCATAAGGGCAACACATCCATGCTCTACCGCACGCTGAACCGCAACAAAAAGTCCGTTGTCCTGGACCTGCGCACAGAGGCAGGCAAGCAGGCTGTGCTGGAACTGGCGGCCAAGTGCGACATCTTGCTGGAGAACTTCCGCCCCGGCACCTTGGAAAGATGGGGCTTGGGCCCGGAGGTCCTTAATGAAGCCAATCCGGATCTGATCGTCACCCGCATCTCTGCCTTCGGGCAGACCGGGCCATTGTCCGAGCGGCCAGGTTTCGCCGCCGTCGCCGAAGCTTATGGCGGGTTCCGCAACCTGGTGGGTGACCCGGACCGCGCGCCGGTGCGTGTGGGCGTCTCCATCGGGGACTCGATCGCGGGCCTGTACGCCGCCTTCGGCTCCATGATGAGCCTGTACCAGCGTGAAGCACGACGCCGGGACTCGGCTGGCGCTGTTCCGCTCACCGAGCGCATCATCGATGTCGCGCTGAACGAGGCCATGTTCTCCATGATGGAATCACTGATCCCGGACTACCAAGCGTACGGTGTGGATCGGCAGCGAGTTGGTGGCCGCATGGAGGGCATTGCTCCATCCAACGCGTACGTGTGCAATGACGGTGCGAGCATCGTGGTGGCCGGCAACGGCGACTCGATCTACCAGCGATACATGCAGACCATCGGCCGCCCGGACCTCGCAGAGGACCCTTCCCTGCAAACAAATGCCGGGCGCTGGGCAAAGCGCGAAGAACTGGATCAGGCAATCGGCGAGTGGGCAGCGACGCTATCAGGAGCTGAAGCCCTTGCAGCCCTCGAAGCCGCCGGTGTCCCCGCCGGCCCCATTTACACCGCGGCCGATATCAGCACGGACACCCAGTACGCCGCGCGCAACATGATCCAAAAGTTCGACGTGTCCACAGGCGAGGAAGTCCTTCCCGGCGTCGGCTTCCCGGGTATTGTGCCGGTGATCGGGGACCAGTCCCTGCCCATCCGGAACCTGGGCCCGGACCTGGGCGAAAACACGCAAGAAATCCTCGGCGGGCTCCTGAACATGGACGCCGCCCAGATCGATGCGGCTTCCGGCCGCAAGGAGGCCCTCCGATCATGAACCGCTTTGAAAGCCCCCTTGCCTCAACGCTGGGCAACGTTCTCTTGCGGGATGTCACGCTGCGCGATGGGCTCCAGCTCACCGGCAAGCTCCTACCTGCAGAGCAGAAGATCGAGACAGTGCGGGAACTGCTGCGGCTGGGAGTGCCCGCGATCGAGCTGGGTTCCATGGCTCGCGCAGACCTGGTACCGACCATGGCCAACACCCTGGAAGTAGTCCGGGCCCTCACCCCCGAGGAACTGGAAAAATGCTGGATTTGGGTGGCAACACCAGGTCACGTTGCCAAAGCGTCAGCCGCAGGTGCGAGGAACTTCCAGTACTGTTTGTCCGCCTCGGATTCGCACAACAAGGCGAACATAGGGCGCAGCACTGACGAGAGCTTGGCCGCTTTGCCAGAGGCCGTCGAGTATACCCGCGCAGTGAACGGCCGGATCCAGCTGTGCATTGCCACATCCTTCACGTGCCCTTTTGAGGGTTACGTTCCGGAGGAGCGCATCCTCTCCATCGCGAACGATCCTCGCGCTGAGGGCACCACCGACATTGTCATCTGCGACACGTTGGGGCAGGCCATTCCCGCGCAGGTTGCCCGGCTCATCACCCGTGTGCGGAATGAGTCACCTGCGCGCAGGATCGTATATCACGGCCACGACACGTGGGGTTTGGGAGTGGCAAACACGCTAGCCGCCATTCAAGCCGGTGCTGCCATGGTGGACGGTGCCCTGGGTGGTCTGGGCGGCTGCCCGTTCGCGCCAGGAGCCAGCGGCAATACCTCCAGCGAAGACATCCTCTTTGCAACCCGTCCCGGGTGGCTCACGCCGGACGTCTTCGCGGAGCTGGTGGTACTTTCCGAAAAGTTGCTGGTCGAACTGGGTGAACCGAACCGCTCCAAGGCAGCCCAGGGAGCTCGTTCCAAAGCTGAAGCCTTCGACTGGGTCATTCCTTCGGCTAGTCAGCCGGCCTCCGCCGGAGGCAACTGAGTCGTCCGGCCAGCCCCGCCCGCAGCCATAAGTTCCAGACGCCTAAGGGTCTCCCGATTTCGTACGGAGATCATTGGATCCCGTAGGGCTTTGGGCACCAATTTTCCTGGCCCACGCACGGCATCCTCGGCGATGGAGACGCGGCATTGAGAGCCTTCAAGGTCCTCGAGGGTGATCAGCACCTTTGCCTCGCCCAAGGGCCACCCCCTTGCGAGCAGCTCCAATTTTTGGCCGGGTTCCATGCTTGTCACCTGGGTACTGTCGTCAATAAGGAAAGGCCAAGAGCCCACAGAATGGTGCAATTTTGCGCCCACGTGCGGCCATTGCTCGTCCACGGCGCGGATTCTTGAAGCACCCACAACCCAGCCCGAATAGAGCCAGCCGTCTTCAATTACCTTCCAGATGTCAGCGGCAGGGGATTTGAACAGCTGCGTCACGGTAGACATGGTGTTCCTCTCTGCGTGCACATCAAGAAATGGCTCGACCCTAAGCTAAGCATGCTTAGTGTTGGCTCGCCAACATGTTTCAGGGAGTTGGCCTACTGGCCTTGCCATCCAGCCAGAGCGTGTCCGAATCGTCGCGGTGGGTCCCGTCCGATCCCACGTGCTTGCTATCGATCCTTGGCCCCTTTCTGATGACGTGCACCAGTGCCATTCCGTGGCCACGACCAAGGTCGTAATCGGATTTGAGCCATTCAAGGATGGCTCCGGCCTTAACTGATGGGTCCTTGAATCCCTTGGTTTCCGCAATTTCGACCAGTTGCCGCGGGGTGAGCCCGGTTTTGTCTTCAATAGCGTCGAGGTAGGCCTGGAATGACATCAGTGTCGCCTTTCGTTTTTTACGATTTCGACGAGCATATCCAAAGACTCGGGGCTTGCGGCGAGTTCCGGGCGGCGGTGGTACCGCGCAGCTTGGCCGCGCCCCTACACTGATCGCATGATGAGCCGGCGGTGGCATTCTTTCGCTGTGGGTATGGCCGCTGTGACGCTGACGCTCGTGGCCGGATGTGGCTCGGGCGTTCCAGTCTCGGAGCCCACCAGCGGGAGTTCCCGCCCCGTCACCGTGGAGGTCAATCAATCGCGGGATCAATACGGGAAGCAAGCCATCCAGATACAGCTCACCAACACCACAGACACGCCCCTGACCATCACCGAAGCCCGCTTGCGATCCACGCTGTTCGAAGGTGACATTTCCTGGGAGCCGTCGGCGGGCAGTCTTGAGTTACCACCCCGTCAGCCCAAAAGCCTTCCCGCTGCGCTGCCCGCAGCCACGTGCAAGACGTCAGCCGATGATTCAACCGAGCTTAAGGCCAGCATCACCTACTCAGCACCTGGCAAGGACCCTGTAGTGGAAAACACCAGCGCCTCCGACCCCTTCGGCGTCCTGCCCAGGAACGCTGAGGAGCTATGCATCGCAGCGGAAGCAGCCGCCGTCGCAACAATCGTCTTGGATCCGGGACTTGAGGTGGCCGCTGACGGTCGCACCGCCGTCGTACGCCTCATCATCACTCCAGCCACGCCGGGAACCGACGCGCAAAGCCTCACTATTGAGGGGATCGACGAAACCACGTTACTGGCCCAATCCCCCGCTGCCCCTTGGCCCAGGAATGTCCTCCTAGGCACGGCCAAGCAAGAGCTGCCACTGACGCTCCGGCCCGCCCGTTGTGATCCGCATGCTGTTGCTGAGGACAAGGTGGGTACCCTCTTGCCACTGAGGGTCGCCATCGGTGAAAGGATAGGCGTGCTCAAGATTGCAGCGCCGAACGGGCTGCGCGGCCGAATCTACGACTTCGTCACTGCCGCCTGCGCAGGCTAACGGCCTAACCGAGGGTGGCCAGGGCGCGGGGAGCGCACTCCACTTTGACCTTGACGTTAGCCTCCACGGACTTCACTTCGCCGTCCATTTGGTACGGCAGCGGCTTGAGCGTAGTGAATTCGTAGCTACTCACACTCGGCTGGTCGCCCAGCCCTTGGGTGGTGGCTTTCAGTGCAGTCAGGAGAGTGCGCCACTTGGGCATGTGCGGGAAGACGATCACCTCGAATTTCCCATCCGAGGGGTGGTCCTCTGCTTCGCTTAACGTGGCGTACTTGGCCATTTCGTTGATGTTGGCGAAGACAAGACTGTCGAACTTTCGGCGCTTCCCGTCAGCCAGTCGAATGCCAAAGGGCTCAAACTTGGAGAAGGTCTGGATCACCGTCACCATTTCCTTGAGAGCACCTTTGCTGCCCTTTTCGAGTTCAGTGGCAACCACCGGGGTGAGGCCGAATCCGATATAGGAATGGGCGTATTCAAGGGGCTCATTCTCTTTTTGGCCTGTGTGAATGCGGAGAAGGTCGATGTTATGGACATGCCCTTCCGCGATGGCCTCTTCCAAGGGTTTAGTCGCGATGATCCGGCTATGGTCGTTCGCGTTGCCCGCAGCCCTGACCGCACAGACAGCCCTCGGGTTCCCGGCCTGCATCACGCCGTTGACCACCTCGTTGTAGCCTCCGTCGCCACTCACCGAGACCACAAGGACATCACCGCCCTTCGATGCTGCGTTCCGTGCCAGATCCACGGCATGCCCGGCATGCTCAGTGGGCTGGAGTGTGATTTCGGGCTGATACGTGAGCAGCTCCTTCAGCCGGTGGTGCAGTTGCTGCGCCAACTCAGGCGCGTCCCCAGTGCTGTTGGGGTTGAAGATGATGACAATCGACTCAAAGGTCCGTGCAGAATCCATACTTGCTCCTCCTAGGTGCGCCCGCTTAACTTCTACCCAATGCGCTGGGCGTCAATCAGGTGCCGGGTGGAGTGCGCGATGTAGGGGCGGCCAGCTCTCATGTGTTTGTCCAGCTCCTTGAGTTTGTCACGATAGCCCCCAACGGAGAAGTCGGGGACCTTTATCTCTTCCCCGCCGCCAGTTGGGCGGCAACTTTGGCTATCAGGTCCAAGGGAATTTCTTTGGCCAGCGGGAATTTCAACGTCCCTTTGCCGGACAGGTACGGGGCCATCTCCGCGGCCAAACCTTCGTCACCCCGAGGCACCGGATACACCGAAATGTGGTGCGCCCAGGCAGCGAAGTACACCACGTAGTGCCCACCGATAGTGATGGTGGGAATGCCGTAGCTGATCATCTCCCCGGCATCCGGCACAGCGGCGTGCATGGTCCGGCGGATTTCCTGAAGGATCTGCTGAGTGGCCTCAGGTTGGGCGGAGATGTACGCGTCCACTGTTGGAGGCTTCTCAGTCATCGTCATTCTCCTTGCGGTTGAGGTTACGCATGTGACCGGAACCTAGAGATGCACCGTACCCTCGATGCACGTGGCAGACGCTCCACCAACCCAAATCTCGCCATCTTCGGCTTTGATGTGGACCCTGCCAGCCCTGCCTAGGACAGTACCTTGGGCGGCTACGTACTCGTCAGGGGCCCGGCCGCTGCCAATCAGCCACTGAGCTGCACCGGCATTGAAACTGCCTGTCACCGGGTCCTCCACCATGGCGTCGCCCGGTATGAAAGTGCGAACTTCAAAGTCGACGCCGGCACCCGGCTCGTGTGGGCCAATCACCCCGACCTTGAGGTCGCCCATGGCTGCGAGGTCCGGCTCGATGGCCAAGACCAGTTCTGCTGAACCCAGGAGAACGCCCACCCATGTGGGCCCGTTGACCAACCACGATGCATCCAGCAGGGCATCTCCGGGCAGCTGCAGGCCGGCAGCGAGCTGCGCCCGAACATCGTCATCCACCGGGCCGAAGCGGGTCAGCGGTGGTGCAGCGAAAGCCAATCGACCGGCGTCGTGCTTTACCCGCACCAAACCCGCCCCGCATTCCTGAACCAGGACGCCGTCAGTCCTGGGCACTCCCCCGGCCTGCAACCACGTATGCGCTGAACCGAGCGTGGGGTGACCGGCGAAAGGGAACTCCTCACTGCCGGTGAAGATCCGCACCTTATAGTCGGCTTGAGGGACTGTGGGCGGGAGGAGGAACGTGGTCTCGGAGAGGTTGGTCCAGTTAGCGAAGTGCTGCATCGTCTCAGTGCTGAGGCCTTCGGCATCCACGACGACGGCGAGTGGGTTGCCAAGGTAAGGCACCTCGGAGAAGACGTCCACCTGGTGGAACGGGCGGATGCGCAGGGCTTCTGAAGTCATCGCTGAAGGCTATCATCGGGTGCTGGCCGGTTTGTGCTGACGCACCCGTCCCCCGTCTGCGACACTACCCCTATGGCAGAGAACAAGACCCAGCCCACGGAGGTATCCGTGGACGAATTCCTGGCCGCGGTGGAGCATCCTCAGCGACGCCAGGACGGCTTCGAGTTGCTGGAAATGATGCGCGACATCACAGGCCAGGAAGCTGTGATGTGGGGCCCGTCAATTGTCGGCTTCGGCAGCTATCACTACAAGTACGCCACCGGCCGGGAAGGTGACGCCGCCGCCGTCGGCTTTTCACCGCGCAAGGCCAACCTGGCACTGTACGGGCTGACTTACGGTGCGGACGCTGACCGGCTCCTTCCCGAACTCGGCAAGCACAAGACCGGCGCCGCGTGCCTGTACGTGAACAAGCTGGACGACGTGGATAGGGACGTCCTGGCCGAAATGATTCGCACCGGCTACAAGCACGTTATGGAGGAGTTGCACACCCCCTAGGTTTCCCCGCAAAGAAAAAGACCCCCGCCACCGGAATCCGGTAGCGGGGGTCTTTAGGTGCAGTCAGAGACTACTTGCTTGCTACGACCTCGAGGTCGATGACAGCAGAAACATCCTCGTGCAGGCGAACGTTAGCCGTGTACGAACCGACAGACTTGATGTGGTTCGGCAGTTCAACGTTGCGCTTGTCGATAGCGCCGAGGCCAGCGGCCTCAACAGCAGCAGCGACATCAGCAGGCTTGACGGTACCGAAGAGACGACCGGACTCGCCGGCCTTCACCTCGAGCTTGACCTTTTTGGAGGACAGAGCCTGGGCCTGTGCCTGTGCAGCTTCAACAGAAGCGTGCGCACGAGCGGCGCGAGCAGCCTTGATGGACTCAACCTGCTTCTCGCCACCCTTGGTCCAGGTCAGAGCGAAGCCGCGGGGCAGCAGGAAGTTACGTGCGTAACCGTCCTTGACCTCCACAACGTCGCCAGCAGCACCGAGACCGGTTACTTCGTGGGTCAGAATGAGCTTTGCCATGTTAGTTAATCCCTTCCCTTAGCCGCGGCCAGCGCCGGAGTAAGGCAGCAGAGCAACTTCGCGGGCGTTCTTGATTGCCTGGGCGATCTTGCGCTGTTCCTGAACGGTAACGCCAGTGACGCGACGAGCGCGGATCTTTCCGCGGTCGGAGATGAACTTGCGCAGCAATGCTACGTCCTTGTAGTCGATGACAGTGATGTCAGCGGCCTTCAAGGGGTTGGACTTTGGTTTGGGCTTACGGAGTTCAGCCTTAGCCATCGTGGAGCTCCTTTTCTATGGAGCCCGTGGATATTGATCCACGGGATGGTGGTGTTCGACGGCGGTTGTCGCCATGGTGCCTTTCGGCACTTCCGGCGAGCGTCCGGCGTCGGACGTTTATTTGGTGTTTAGAAGGGAGGTTCGGAATCCGGGCCGTTGCCCCAGCCGCCAGCATTGCTGACACCGGGCGTGGCCCAAGGGTCATCCTGCTGTTGTGCGGGCTGGTTGCCGCCCCAGGTTCCACCGGAGTTGCCGCCGCCCTGGTTTCCACCAGGAGCGCCACCTCCGAAGCCACCGGAATTACCGGCGTTACCGCCACCGAAGCCGCCCTGCCCACCGCCGGAGCGCTGGGTACGGTTGACCTTGGCGTTTGCGTAACGCAGGCTCGGGCCGATTTCGTCGACCTCAAGCTCGATAACGGTACGCTTCTCGCCTTCTTTTGTTTCGTAGGAACGGCTCTTCAAACGGCCGGAAACGATGACGCGCATGCCCTTGGTGAGGGACTCCGCCACGTTCTCGGCTGCTTCGCGCCATACCGATGCGCGGAGGAACAGGGTTTCCCCGTCCTTCCACTCATTGGACTGGCGGTCAAAGGTCCGGGGAGTAGAAGCGATGGTGAAGTTCGCTACTGCTGAGCCAGACGGGGTAAACCGCAGCTCGGGGTCATTGGTGAGATTACCGATGACCGTAATAGTGGTTTCGCCTGCCATCTACTGCCTCCTTGTTCGTTCCTTCGGGGTAAAGATCTGGAAGGGGCTGATTACTCAGCAACGACCTTCTGGTCTTCAGGGCGGATGATCTTGGTGCGCATGATCGTCTCGTTGAGAGACAGCTGGCGATCAAGTTCCTTGGCGGTAGCCGGTGCTGCGGTGAAGTTCACCACGGCGTAGATACCTTCGGACTTCTTCTTGATGTCGTACGCCAGACGGCGACGGCCCCAGATGTCTACCTTTTCGATGGTTCCACCATCGGTGGTGATGACATTGAGGAACTTCTGAAGCGACGACTCTACGGTACGCTCTTCGACCTCGGGGTCGATGATTACCATCAATTCGTAAGGACGCATATGTGAACCCACCTCCTTTGGGCTAAGCGGTTACGGTATTTCCGTAACAGGAGGTTCATTTGCGATGCTGCGTTGGCGCTCCCCGGCCGAAAACACGGCAAGAGGGCGTAACACAGACTTCAATATCTTAGTGCATCTCCTGCACTCAAAGCTATTCGGCGGGACGGTGGACTGGAACCGGTCGGATTACGTATGTGGATAACGGTGCCCTGCAGCACGGAATACTGGGGTAATGACCGTCCTGAAGTCCATCATTCTCTTCGTTTTGGCCGCCGTTGCAGAGATCGGCGGTGCTTGGCTGATCTGGCAGTCCGTGCGCGAAGGAAAAGCCTGGTGGTGGGCAGGACTAGGCATCGTGGCGTTGGGAATCTACGGGTTCTTCGCGGCCTTCCAACCGGACGCGCACTTTGGTCGGGTCCTGGCGGCCTACGGCGGCGTGTTCATCGCCGGCTCACTTGCGTGGGGCATGCTCATTGATGGCTTTCGCCCGGATCGCTGGGACGTCATCGGCGCCGCCATATGCCTGGTTGGGGTGGGCGTCATCATGTTTGCTCCGCGACCGGGCGCCTAAAGCGGGACGGCTTAACGGGGCGCCTGTAGCCCGGAACGAGTCCCAGGAACGTCAAAACCCCCGGAAGATCAACTTCCGGGGGTTTCTTTGTGCGCGGAGGGGGACTTGAACCCCCACCCCCTTTCGAGGACTAGCACCTCAAGCTAGCGCGTCTGCCATTCCGCCACCCGCGCAAGGTGATCAGGAGAACGTGTTTCGTTATTCTCCTTGACAGCGTCAAAAACCCTAACACGAAGAACGGCAATCCGTGGATTCCTGTTGCCCCGGGAGCCCACCACTAGTGTTGGGGCCATGGATGCCACGCCCCTTAACGCCCTGGTCCTGACCGTTGTCTTCTCAGCGATCGCCCTCTATTTCCTGTACTTCGTGGTTCGTGCAGGCGTCCGGGACGGCATCCTGCAGGCCGACAAGAAACGCCATGAGCAAGCCGAACAATAAAGCGAAACGGGACAGCCGCCGTCGAGCAATGACGGCGGCTGTCCCGCTGCAGAACAAGCGACGGCGGTCAGGAACCGATCTTGGCGCGCTCGGCTTCCCCGCCAAGCACCGGAGTGGCGGGCGTGTTGCCTTTATTGCGGTAGCGAAGCACGCCGATGCCCACTACAACCGCAGCCAAGGCCAGCGACAGGAACAGCGATTCACGGGTGGATTCGATGATGACCATACCGATGATGAGTGCCACGATGGCGCCAATCGCGATCCACGTGAGGTACGGGAAGAACCACATCTTGAGGTCGAGATCCTTGGCTGCCGCGCCCATTCGCCTGCGCAGAATGAGCTGCGAGGTTGCGATGACCAACCAGACAAACAATGCGATGGCACCCGAGGTATTCACGAGGAACAGGAACACCGAGTTCGGGGCAATGTAGTTCGCGCCGACGGTGAGGAATCCCACCACGGTGGAAGCGAGCACTGCCGCGGCGGGCACGCCACGCTTGGAGATCTTCATCCAGGACTTGGGCGCGTCGCCGCGCTGCGAGAGCGAGAACAGCATGCGGCTGGCGGTGTACAGGCCCGAGTTCAAGCAGGAGAGCACCGAGGTGAGGACAACAATGTCCATGATGGTGCCGGCGCCCGGGATTCCGTAGAGCTCGATGACTGCAACGTACGGGCTCTTGGCGACGGAGGCGTCATTCCAAGGCAGCAAGGTCACCACGATGGCAATGGAGCCGATGTAGAAGATCAGGATGCGCCACACAGTGGACTTCACGGCCTTCTTGACGGCGTCCACCGGGTTCTCTGATTCACCGGCAGCAATGGTTGCGATCTCCGCGCCGAAGAAGGAGAAAACCACCACGAGGATGCCCGCTAGGACTGCGCCGGGACCGTTGGGCATGAAGCCGCCCTGCTCCAGCAGATTGGCTACGCCCGGCGCTGAGACGCCCGGCATGAAGCCGAGGATGGCGACGATTCCGGCAAGCAGGAAGATGACGATTGCCGCTACCTTGATGGACGCGAACCAGAATTCGAACTCGCCGTAGGACTTCACCGAGCCGAGGTTGGTCAGCGTGAGGAGCACCATGAGAATGAGTGCCCAGACCCATTGGTCAACACCCGGCACCCAGCGATGCATGATGGCCGCACCGGCAGTGGCTTCGATGCCGAGCACGATAATCCAGAACCAAGCGTAGAGCCAGCCAATGCTGAACCCGGCCCAACGGCCCAACGCCTTGTCAGCATAGGTGGAGAACGAACCGGTCTCAGGGTTGGCTGCGGCCATTTCACCAAGCATGCGCATGACGAGGATGACCACGAGGCCGGCAGCAAGGTAGGCCACCAGGATGCCCGGTCCCGCCTGCTGGATAGCGGCCCCGGACCCAACGAACAGGCCTGCCCCGATGACGCCGGCGATGGCGATCATGGACAAGTGTCTTGGTTTTAGGGACTTTGAAAGCTGTTGGTCAGCGTGCATGGATCGGCGCCGTCCTTTTAGGTTTTGAGGTTGGCCGCAGTGGTGTGCCACGGGCCACATGACTAATTCACGTTAACCTCCTACCCCGACGCGCATCCTGTGCAGCTGAACAAATTGCGCGGGATGAAAAGAGATGGGCGCACAAAATGTAAACCTTGAGGAATCCAAAGTTTCCTATAGGAAACTTTTGTAATACCCCTGAAATGACTGCTTGAGGCTCTGGCTAGGCCGGTGTTCGGAAGAACAGCTCAGCTACAGTCGCCAGACTCTTCGCGTCCTCCACGCCACACAGCTCGCGCGCGGAGTGCATGGACAAGAGCGGGATACCCACGTCCACCGTTCGGATGCCGAGGCGGGTAGCAGTCAGGGGCCCGATGGTGGAACCACACGGGAGGTCGTTGTTGGAAACGTACTCTTGATACGGAACGCCGGACTCATCACAGAGCCGGGCCCACAAAGCCGCGCCCGTAGCATCCGTGGCGTAGCGCTGGTTGGCATTGATCTTGAGCAGCGGACCCCCGTTCAGCACCGGCCTGTTCGCGGGATCGTGCTTCTCCGCGTAGTTCGGGTGGACAGCGTGGCCGGCGTCCGCCGAAACACAGAACGACGCCGCTATGGCCTGCCGCCTTTGGCTCGCTGAGGCCCCCAGTCCGTCGGAGATGCGCACCAAAACGTCCTCGAGGATGGGTCCGCAGGCACCGGAGCGCGAGTTGGAGCCGATCTCCTCATGATCGAACGCAGCCAGGACGGCGATCGGACCGGTCGTGGGCGCAGTAGAGGCGTGCGCTATCAACGCGACCAGGCCCGCGTGTGTGGATGAAAGGTTGTCCAAGCGGCCGGAGGCAAAGAACTCACCCTTGGCCCCGAAAACTGCCGGCGCCTGCGTGTCCGCCACTACGACGTCGTAACCACCGATGTCCGCAGCATCAACGGTGATGCCTTCCACACGTGAGGCGAGCAGTCCCAAGAGGTCCTCTCCGGCAGGGTCCCCCTGGCCGAAGATGGGGTTCATATGCTGCTGCTTGGATAGGTGCAGCCCGTTGTCGTTGACCCCGCGGTCCAAGTGAATGGCAAGCTGCGGGAAGCGAAGGAGTGGACCCGTCGCGGTCAAGTGCTGACTGCCGTCACGCAGCACCAATCGGCCGGCCAACTGCAATTCACGGTCCAGCCAGGAATTGAGCAAGGGGCCGCCGTATACCTCTACCCCCGCTTGTAGCCAGCCGAATTTACCGGTGGTTGGCTTCGGCTTGAGTTTGAATGACGGCGAGTCGGTATGCGCACCCAGGATATTGAAACCAGTGGTTGGGCCTGCGTTTCCGGGGGTCACCCACGCAATGAGCGCACCATCGCGGATGATATGGAACTTGCCTGCTCCGCCGTCCCAGGGCTGCAATTCATCCAACGCGGTGAAGCCTGCGGCGTCCAGCCGCCGCGCCGCCTCGTGCACCGCGTGGAAGCTCGACGGAGACGCCGATACGTACTCGCCCAGGTCCTTGATGTGGTCAACTGCTGCGGTGGCATTCGAAGGCATGCCCCCGAGTCTAGCCCCGCTTTGGTTGCTGGGCGGTTCAGACGGTGACGTTCAGCGCGGCCGTATAACCGCCCGCGACTGAACCGGACATAGTCGCCAGCTGGTATATTCCGCCATCGTCGCCAAAGACGTTATCCGAGGTCAGGGTGGTATTCGGGAAATTTCGGGCACTGGACTCATAGCCGAAACTTGCGTAGACCGCCTTGCACGCCGTCTCAGTGAGGGCGATTTGAGAGACCGCGAGCACCTGTCCGCCAGCCGTTGTGTTGCTCATGGACTCAAATACCTCAAAGTGAATATGGGGCCAGCGGCCGTTATAGGCACCCGGGTAGATGGTGCTGAAGGTGAGTTGCCCGTTGGCGTCGGCTTCCTGGACGCCACGAAGGTAGTTCTCATTCTCGAGGCCCGAATCGTAAAGCGAGTACTTCCCGTCTTTGTCGCAGTGCCAGGCATACACGGCGGCACCGGCCAGAGGAGCGCAACCATTCGCGTTGTCCAGGAGCGTCAAGGTCACTGTCAGCGGCACGCCCTCGGCCTTGGTGGTGGAGGTGCCAAAGCTGGACCTGATATCGCGACGGACCACTCCGGACGCTTCCAGCACGTTGGGTCCGTTGGAACCGTCGCCCGGGTAGGGCCCAAGAGTCTCCTCCGGGATCTCCACTCCGCATTCCGCGAAGGCACGGGTCACGGTGCTCGTAGCGGAAGGCGACGCGGCCGCCGTCGTGCCTTCTGCTGCCGAAGCGGTATTTGTGGCCGTGCTCGACGGCGATGCACTGCCGCCTGCCGTACCCGGCGTACAGGCCGCGAGGGCTGCGGCCGTTCCGGCACCCAGGAGAACCCCCAAACTGCGACGTCGACTCAGGAGCGTGGAGAGATCGAATTCAAGACCCCGATCATGGTTGGGGTGAGGAGTATTCATGCATCCATCAAACGCGCCGCGCCTATGGGTTGTACATGGGGAAACTGTGCTGTGACTGTGAAAATGCGGGCACTATGTGCAATATGAACATTTCAATATGCTTGTAATGCTCATCACCTCGTGGCACGATATCTCGAAGACCCACTGACGGAAGGCTCCCCCATGAACATCGAACTCAAAGCGGTGCGCAAGCTCCGCATTCACTGGCCCATTGCAGCGGACACGATGACGCAACTGGCAGGCGGCGACCTCCAGGCATTGAACACGGATGTAGGCATCACATCCCTGCTGGATGAACTAGAGGCCACACCCGAACTGGGCGGCTTCGGTAACTATCACCACGTTTTCGAGTCTTCCGCAGGCTTCGAAGGTTTCACCGTGGCCGAAGGCGCCAACCCCACGCTTGGCACCGTAGGCCAGCGCACGATCTCACCCACGTTCGTGTTCACCACCTACTTTGACGACTCCCTGGATGAGTCCGCTGTCCAAGCACTCGTTCAACGAATAGTCGACATCCACCCGTGGGAAGTTCCCGTCATCGAAGTCTCGGGACCACTGAGCGTCTCCAGCAGCGCCGTTCAGGTCGAAACGCGGTTGGCATCATGAGCGCCCCGCTATGGCAGGACTTGGCGCCACTTCTCCTCAACAGAACTTTCACGGACCTGACCCATGCCTTTCATCCGGGCCAGCCCCACTTTCCGGCATTCCCGGACGAGTCCAGGGAGACCCTCTTCGATGTGGAAAAGGGCGATGGGTTCACTGCCCACAGGTATTCGATCGTGGGCCAATGGGGCACCCACGTGGATCCGCCGTCGCATTTTGTCCGTGGAGGGAGAACGCTCGATCAGCTTCCCGTCGAGGACATGGTGTTGCCGTTGGTGGTCTTGGACATCACCAACCGGGTCCTGGCAGATCCGGACGCCACGCCGACCATGGAGGATATCCGCCAGTGGGAAGCGCGTAACGGCGCCATCCCGGCAGGTGCATTCGTAGCCCTGCGCACGGGATGGAGCCGCCGCTGGCCGGACACCGCGGCCATGGCGAACGTCGACGACGCGGGAATAAGCCATACTCCCGGGTGGTCCCGGGACGTCCTGGAGTACCTGTTAGAAGAGTGCCAAGTCACCGCCGTCGGCCATGAACAAACTGACACCGACCCTGGCATGGCCACCTCCCGTCAGGATTTCAGCTTGGAAACTTACGTCCTCGCCAAGGACAAGTGGCAGATCGAACTACTGGCCAACCTGGATCAGGTTCCTGAGGCGGGGGCCGTTCTCATCGCAACGTGGGCAAAGCCGCTTGAGGGAAGCGGCTTCCCGGCCAGGGTCTTCTCCATCCACTAAACCTGTCCGTCACTTTCACTCATGCCTTAGCCGGGTGGCTAGAATCGATCCATGTCAAAGACCTCCAGCATGGGCCGTGGAATGATGGCCCTCCTTGCAGTGGGGGCACGCCATGCCGAGGGATTCGACGGCGGCACGGTGGCTGACATCGCAGCCCGCCTGGGCAGGGACCGTAGCCAAGTGTCGCGGAGCCTTAAAGGTGCACAGCAGGAAGGCTTCCTCAGGCGTACTGGCCAGCGGGAATACAGCTTGGACTGGTCCATCCTGACGGACGCTCAATTGGTGACTGAGCAACGGTTGAAAACTGACGGGCTCACTGCGTTGGAGGGCCTGGCGTCCGAAACCAACGAGGCCTGCTTTCTGGGCGTGCTCAGCGGAAACAGCACGGTTACCATCGGCGAGCAAGTTCCGGACAGTGCCAATCTGGTGGGTTCATGGCTTGGCCGCCCCTACCCCGCCTACTGCAGTGACGCCGGCCAAGCACTCCTTTGGGATGCCGACGACGCTGAGATACGGAAGATCTTTGATGAGGTGGAGTTCGTCAAGCACGGGCCCAATACGCCGGTATCCGTCGACGACTTCCTGAAACGGCTCAACAAAGCGCGCACCCGGGGCTACTCGATTGTTGATGAGGAAGCCGAGCCAGGACTTTATTCACTGGCCGCCCCGATCAGGGACTTCAAGGGGGACGTTGCAGCAGCGCTGCAGATCGTTGGGCCCAAAGCACGCATCGAACCCCAACGGGAGGCATTCGCCATAGCGCTCGGCTCGTGGCGTGAGTGGCTTGAGGTCCAGGTGGGCGGGCGGGTGTCGCCCCTCATTCAACCTTGAACAGCGAGCTCTGCCCCCGCACCCAGCCTCATTGAAGCGGCCTGGAGAACCGCAGCAATCTCCGGAGCGGCCGCCTCAAGGCTTGACCGGCTTCCCAGGACGCTGAGGGCCGCCGCAATTCGGCCGCCCGTTTCGCGGACAGGGACAGCCAACTCCCATACTCCGTGTTCAAACTCTTCGGCGGCCAGCACAAAACCCTGGGGTCGATCGCGTTCCATGAGTCCTGCGACCTCCGCTGCCGAATGCGCTGCAGCCGGACCTCCGACACCAATGAAATTGACCTCGCTGAGCAAGGACTCCAACTCGGCGGCTGAGTGATCCCACAGCAATGCGCGCCCTGAACCCGTGCACCATACCGGGGTAACCATGCCGGGCTTTGCGAACCCACCCAGCACCGAGTTATTGGTGGACGAACGCAACAAGAGAACCCTGACGCCGTCGCGCACCGAGAGCCGGGCCCTCAAATCGAAAGCAGACACCAGCTCCTCCAGCTCAGCACGTGACTGAAGAACCCAACCGGTATTGAGGGCGGCAGCGAGACTGAAGAACCGCGGTCCTGTCCGAAACGGACCGCGGTCTACGCGATCGAGCAGTCCCAGCTCACACAGCTCCTGAGCCAACCGGGACACCCGGCTCTGCTCCATGTCCAGCTCCGCCGCCAGCTGCGACACTCCCAAGAGTTGGCGGCCCTGCTTCTCGCGGTCCGTTACCAAGCGAACAAGACGAAGGCCCTGCGCCAATGACGACGCTTCTGGTGACACATCCACGAAACCGCTCCTTCCACCAAGCGTTCACGCAATTCTCACACGCGCGCGTTAGCGCAAGGTCATTGCGGCTTGCCAGCAAACACGCTTCGCGGCCGGACAACTCGCCCGGCCGCGAAGCTTTGGTGAAGGAGTCAGATCAAGCGGGCCGCTTTGCCCTGGACTTCCGGCCGTACCGGAAGTGGAAGAACAGGTAGCAGGCGGCCACGAAGGGAACACCGAAGTACAGGGCGGCAATCTGGGAAGGGTCAAAAGCTATACCCACCAAAGACACCAGGCAGAGCATAAAGGCCAAGATGGGCACCAGGGGAAAAAGCGGGGCCTTATAAGCCAAATCCACCACGCGCCCACCATTGCGGACAAAAGCCCTGCGGTGGAAGAAATGGGATGCGGTAATGGACATCCATACGCCAACCACGGCGAAGCCGGCGATGGAAACAAGGGCCAGGTAGACGGTCTCCGGTGCAGCCACACTGCTGACCAGCGATGCCATCCCGCCCACCATGCTGACTGAAAGGGCAATAAGGGGTATTCCACGTCGAGTCAGCCTCTTGAGGGCCTTAGGAGCATGTCCTTCATCTGCCAGCGAATAGAGCATGCGCGCGCAGGAGAACAGACCGCTGTTCCCGGCGGACAAAAGCGCGGTAATGATGACAAAGTTCATGATGTCCGCTGCGAAGGGGATACCAACGGAGGAAAAGACCGTGACGAAAGGGCTCTCGTCCAGACCTACCTGGTCGAAGGGCACAGTAGCCGCGATAACTGCAATGGCGCCCACAAAGAAGATCAGGAGGCGGATGACGGTGCTGCGCATCGCTTTGGGGATGTTCTTGGCTGGATCCTTGGTTTCCCCGGCCGCTACGCCGATGAGTTCCGAGCCGGAAAAGGCATAGAAGACGGCCAGGGCAGTAACCAGGACGCCGGTAAAGCCGTTGGGGAATAGACCACCCGAGGTGTTGAAGTTTTCCAAGAGGAACGGGTGGTTGTTGGACTCCGACAATGGGTGGAAGCCGAACAGGGCAGCCCCGCCGAAGACGATCAGGGCAATGATGGCCCCCACCTTGACGATCGAGAACCAGAATTCGGATTCTCCAAAGAACTTGGAGGAAAAGGCGTTGAACCCGAACAGCATCGCAGCGAAGACGAGGCACCACACCCAGACCTCAACGTCTGGAAACCAACGCTGCATGAGCAATCCGGAGGCTGTGAACTCAGATCCGATTGCCACGGCCCAGCAGAGCCAGTAAAGCCAAGCGGTGGCGAAGCCTGTTGCCGGACCGATGGAACGTGAAGCGTAAATGTGGAAGGCGCCGGAGACCGGGTAAGCAACGGCCAACTCTCCAAGGCAGGCCATCACCAGGTAGACCACAAAGGCTCCCACAAGATAGGCAATGACTGCGCCCAGGGGGCCTGCTTGGGAGATCGTGTAACCGGAGCTCAGGAACAGGCCTGAGCCAATGACGCCTCCCATTGCGATCATGATCAGGTGCCGTGGTCCCATTGACCGGCGCAGGCCGGTTTCCACCGGGGCCGGAAGGGGATCGGATGGATAGTCCAGTTTCAGGGGTGTAGAAGATTCCATGTCTTGTCTCCGTTAAGTGACAGGTGCGAACGGCGCGCCGAGACGTTCGGTGTACGGAGCCGAAGCGGCGCTTGTAGTGACGAAGGTAACACAGAATCGAGCCTGAATGATCGTTAAATGCATTTATGAATGTATATAACGCACGCTAGGTTGGGGTTGCCGCTACTCCTTCGGCCCGCTTGGTAGCAAGCTATTCGGAGGGCAGACTGAGTGTCAGTAGTCCGGGTTGCTCGGCACCACGAGCCCGGTTTCGTAGGCGTAGACCACAACCTGCACCCGGTCCCGGAGCTGCAGCTTGCTCAGGATCCGGCGGACGTGGGTCTTCACTGTGGCCTCGGATAGGAAGAACTTGTGGGCGATCTCAGCGTTTGAGAGGCCCTCCGCGATAGTGGTGAGGATTTCCGTTTCCCGTGGCGTGAGCTCGTCCAAGAGCGGATCGCGGTGCGGACTCGGTGAATGACCGGGCACGACGGCGCCGCGAACGTACGTTTCCAGCAGCCGTTGGGTGACACGCGGCGCCACCACTGCATCGCCACTGGCCACCAGTCGCACTGCGTGGACCAGCTCAGCGGGAGCAACATCCTTGAGCAGGAAAGCGGAGGCCCCGGCTTGTAGCCCGGTGAAGGCGTACTCATCAAGGTCGAAAGTGGTCAGGATGATGACCCGTGCATCGGAGCCTGAATCCGAGATCCGACGCGTTGCTTCAATGCCATCCATGCCGGGCATGCGTACGTCCATCAGCACGACGTCCGGTTGCAGGGCCTCCACCTGGCGCACGGCCTCAATCCCATCGGAAGCCTCGCCCACAACGTGGAAGTCTTCCTGGCCTTCAAGAATGAGCCGGAAGCCCATCCGCAGCAGTGGTTGATCGTCCACCAGCAGCACTTTGATGTTGTCTTCGGTCATGATTCCCCCTTTTCGCCGTTCCAGCGGAGCTCGGCATGGACTGCCCAACCTCCCCTTTTTCCTGGACCGGCAGTAACGATTCCAGCATAGATTCCGGCACGTTCATTCATTCCCGCAATGCCCTGCCCGGTCCCCAGGCTGCCCACGGATTCGTTGCTGCCCTCGCGGGTTCCGCGGCCGTCGTCGAGCACGTCAATGGTGACCAAATCGCCGTCGCGGGCCACGTGCACGTCAACGCGGCTCAGCGAACGTCCGTACCGCAGGACGTTGGTCAGCGACTCCTGCACGATCCTGTAGACGGTCAGTTCAAAGGCGGGGTCGGCCGGGAGGCCCGGACCCGTATGGGCGTAGTGCAGCGGCAGTCCGGCGGTGCGGAAACCGTCCAAGAGTTTGGCCAGGTTCTGCCCTGATTCAAGGGGCGTCAGCGGTGCCGGTCGCCCGGAGTCATCCCGCAGAACCCCGAGTACCCTGCGCATATCGGCCAGCGCGGCCCTGCCCGTGCGGGACAGTTCGCCGAGGACGTCGCCGGCCCGCTCCGGGTCCTTCTTGACCACTACGGCAGCCCCATCCGAGAGGCTGATCATCACTGTCAGCGAGTGCGCCACGACATCGTGCATTTCGCGGGCGATCCTGTTGCGCTCGGTGACCTTGCCGAGCTGCGTTGTCCGCGCGGCCCACGCCGCGATTTCCGCTTCATGTTCCCTGCGCTGCCGTACCGAAATGCCTATGCCCGTGGCCAGGAGGTTGGAGAGCATGATGGTTACGGCAGTGGCGATGTTGTTGATGAGGTGGAAGTTTTCAGGGACGTCCTGCAGGTTGTCCATCTCGCTGGGACTCGTCCACATGAACAAGTAGAGAAGGCTCAGGGGCAGGCTGGCTGCGGCAAAGACCACCAGCGTCAGCGCACGCTTCCTTAGGGACGCCACTGCATAGAGTGCAAACCAAAGACCCGCAGAAACGTTCGATCCCCAGGGGTTCAGGATGGTGGCGGCAATTTCCAGAAGCGCGACGGCGAGCACCACCTGAAGCGGAAACTGCCGCCTGAAGATCAGCGCGATGGCGATCAGCAGCAGGATTGCCACCACGAGCCACTTGCCATCGATGATCGAGGTAATGATGGTGGGCAACGCCAACAGAACGTAGCAAAGGATCACCACGGCATCCATGGCACGGGGCCGCTTGTAGAAGTAGCGCCGGATCCGGCCCCTGCGGCGCTGGGCAATTTCAGCGAAGGACGCGTCAGCTGTGGTGGCTGACGCGTCCCTCACCTGTGGTGCTTCAATCATGAATTGAGCCTAGACGGCAACCCGTCCTAGACGTCCCGCTTCTTGAGAAGGATCATGGCCAGGGCCACCGGTACAACCACCCAGGCGCCCAAGACCAGCGCAGCCTGCCACGCTTCCAGCGTGTCCGGGACATGCTCGACGGCGGTCATTGGGTTAAGCGTGTTGGTGGGCAGGTACTTGCTGGCTTCCTTGAAGAAGTCGCCGGGGATGAGCTGGAAAGCAATAGGCAGGACAAAGAAGATACCCACCAGGCTCATAATGCCACCTGCGGAGTTGCGGATGATCGTTCCCAAGGCCATGCCAATAGCAGCTACGGCGGCAACATAAATGCTGTTGACCAGCAGCAGCTTGATGGACTGCGAACTGCCCAGATCAAGCTTGAGGCCGTAGTTGTCAACAATGGGAAGCGACACGAGCCCCGCGATGTAGGTGGACACAGCAGTCAACAGGAAAGCGCTCACAACCACGACTATGAGCTTGGCCAGGAGTGGTGACAGCCGCCTGGGTACGGCAGCAAAGGTGGAGCGGGCCATGCCGGTGGTGAACTCGGAACTCATAAGCAATACGCCCAGGGAGCCGAGAATGAGCTGGGCGAACGCGATGCCTGAGGTGGGAATGGTGACGGCAAGGTCTCCGCCCTGGGCCGCGATGGCTGCTGCAGCTTGGGGGTCTTGCGTGGCTTGCTCGGCGAACTGTCCGGTTCCCCATGCCGCGAGGGCTGCGAAGCCCACCATGACCAGTGCCGTGGAGGCCAGGAGAATCAGCGTGGACATCAACGTGCGGAACTTGATGAATTCGGAATTGAGTACGCGGTGGAACGCCGGTCCGGGACCGACGGAGTTACGGATGGACTTGCGGTCCAAAGTGGTGGTGCTCATGTCTATTTCCCTCCGGCCTGAGCGGGAACCGAGGCCCCGGTGGTGATGTGCGAGTGGTATTCGACCTCGTCCTTGGTCAGTTCCATGTAAGCCTCTTCCAGGCTTGCCTGGAGCGGCGTCAGCTCGTAGAGCATGACCTGGTTGTCCAAGGCGGCGCGGGCGATGCCGCGGGGATCCAGGCCTGAAACCTCCAGCAGTTCGCGTTCGTGGACCTCCACGGAAACACCGGTTCCGGCAAGGAGCTGCATGAGGCGTTCCGGCTGATCGGTGCGGACACGGGTACGTGCGTGGCCCTTGCCGGTGATGATTTCGGCGATGGGTGCGTCGGCGATGATCCTGCCACGACCGATCACGATCAGGTGATCTGCCGTCAGTGCCATCTCGCTCATGAGGTGGCTGGACAGGAAAACTGTGCGGCCTTCTGAGGCCAGGTACTTGACGAGGTTGCGAACCCAGACCACGCCTTCAGGATCGAGGCCGTTGACCGGCTCGTCCAGGATGATGGTCTGCGGATCACCCAGCAGTGCGGCGGCAATGCCGAGGCGCTGGCCCATTCCGAGTGAGAATCCCTTGACCTTTTTCTTGGCAACATCACCCAGGCCGGTCATTTCGATGACTTCACGAACCCGGCTCTTGGGGATGCTGTGCGTCGCTGCCATGGCGAGAAGGTGGTTGTAGGCAGTGCGGCTCGTGTGGACAGCCTTGGCGTCCAAGAGTGCACCAATCTCTCGCAGCGGCGCCTTGTGCTGGGCGAAGGGCTCACCGTTCACCGTTACAGAGCCCGACGTCGGAGCGTCCAGTCCCATGATCATGCGCATTGTGGTTGACTTGCCGGCACCGTTCGGGCCCAGGAAGCCCGTCACCCGTCCGGCTTGGACAGTGAAACTGACGCCGCCAACGGCGGTCTTCTCGCCGTAGACCTTGGTCAGGCCTTTTGCTTCGATCATGGAAGCGTTCCCTCCTCGGAGCACATGTGTGTGCAAGTGAGTTTTGAATGTACCTACAACGCTACTCACGGAGGGGAGGTAAATCGCCTGTCTCAGGGATGATTCAGGGTTCAGTCAGGGTAGTCCTCGCGGATGACCCTCAAAGCAGTTGCTTCAGTCCGCCGGCAGCGGCGAATACACGGTGAGCTCGCGCGGCTTCACAGTGAAGATGGCACTCCGAACCCCCGGCTTCGGCTCCCCGTCAACGGCCAGGACCAATGGTTGCCCGATAGCCTCCACCGTGATGGTGGTGGCCTCCGTCAAGTGGGTGACTTTGGAGGCGGCAACGGTGCCGGTCACTACCGCCCAGAGCAATCGCGCCCGGGCGAACGGCTCGTCCGCGGTGATCATGCGCAGATCGAAGACACCGTCGTCCAGCACCGGCCTGCGAAGCGGTGCGTGGTCGCTGGGATAAAACCTGCCCCGGCCCAGGTAGAGAATCCAGAGCTTGTGCTTCACCCCATCCACCAGGAGTGTGGTGGGGGAGTTCACGCCGAACGTACGCAGTGATGCCACCAAACCGGCCAGAGGTTTACCCATGGCAGGCTGGAGCCGCTCCCGCCGCCTCACCAAGTTGGGATACACGCCTACGCTGGCGGTGTTCAACATGGCCAACTCCGAGGTTTCCGGTGCCTCAGGAAGGCCCCGCTGCACCACCACATGTCCCAGGTCGACGGACGCTGCATGTCCTTTGGTCACAGCGGCTATCGCGTCGTCGATCGAGCTGGTGCCGAGGTCGCGGGCAAAGTGGTTGAGGGTTCCACCCGGAAGCACCAGGAGGGGTAGTGAATGCTCGACGGCGGCGGCCGCGGCCGTGCCAACCGTTCCGTCACCGCCCCAGACACCAAGCGCAGCGGTGCCTGGCCGGGTTGCCGCCGCATCGATCTCGGCCGCGACGTCCTCGCCCTCGGCAATCTCCCGTATATAGGCCTTAGGGAATATGACTTTCAACAATTCCGCTGTCTCGGGGGAGTAGGAACCACCCAGGACGTTGACCGCGATACTCAGCCCTTCGCCGTCGGCAATTGCCGGTGCCTCCGCAGGGGTCCGCCGGGGAGTCGGTTCGGGCGGTCGAGCTGGCCACCACTTGCGGGTCAGCAGGGCTGCTCCCGCACCCAGGGCGGAACCGAACACCACATCGGAGGGCCAGTGGGCACCCGTGTGCACGCGCGAGTAGGCGACGCCCGCGGCGATGGGAGCCAACAAGGCGCCCAGCGTCGGGGAGACGATACCGGCGCCTACTGCGAAGGCCACCGCGGACGCGGAATGACCGGACGGCATGGAAGAACTGACCGGCTGGGGGTGAACAAAACGGAAGATAGGCAAGTGCTCAGGCAGTGGGCGGGTCCGCGGCAGCGCCGTTTTGAAGACCAGATTGGTAACCCCGGAGGCAACGCCCAAAGCAAGGAGCCCGTGCAGGGCTGCCCTTCGGGGCTTTCCAGGGAACGTAGCCATGATCCCTGCGATACCGAACCACAATTTTCCTTTGGTGGCCGCAGCAGAGAGTTCGCGGAAGAACACATCGTGATCTCCTTGGGGCTGCCGCGACACAGCCCGGACCAGGAAATGATCGAATCTCGCAACCCGTTTGGGGCCTTTGCCCAAGAAGCCTCGCATCCCATCACACTAACGCCTGCGGGTGCCGCCAAGCTGCCGTGGCTACGATGAATGGATGATTCGTGTACTCCATCCGCGTCAACCTCCCAGCTGGCAGCTGGTCACGCCCGGAGTACTCCTGCTCTGTGCGTTCGCAGTTCCCGGGGTGCTGATTATGGCCGGACAAGGCGAGCCGGCTTTCAACGGCGTGGACACCACCTGGCAGGCCTACGCCTTCAGCCTGCATTCACCCTTTTGGGATGGCGTGAACGTGGTCCTCAATTGGGCCGGCTACGCGGGGATGCTGGCCTTCCATGTGGTGCTCGCGATTTCGCTCGTCGTTTGGCAGCGACCCATGGCGGCGCTCTTCGCCGCCATGAGCGGTATCGCTGTGCTGGCACTAACGCAGCTTGCCAAAGCCGTGGTGGGTCGGGACAGGCCGGAAGCCGCGAAGGTGCTGACCGACACTGGTTCATACCCCTCGGGGCATGTCTCTGCGACAACTGCTTTCCTGCTGGTGCTTTCCCTCCTGATGGGGCGTTGGTGGATGGCCCTGATAGCAGTCATTGGCGTCATCGCCATGATGATCAGCCGCACCTATCTGTCGGCCCATTGGCTGAGCGACGTACTGGGCGGCGCCTGCCTCGCCGCCGGCATTGTCCTGCTGATGTGGTGGCGTTTTCGCGACATATGCACAAAGGAGAATGCTCAAGCGGACGGACAGACTATTTGCGCGGCAAAGGCTTCGCGACGCCGGCAAGCAACAGGGCAAGCAAAATAGGCGCTCCGATGGCCAGCAAGGCCATGTGGATTCCAGTGTGGTCGCCCAGGTAGCCCAGCAGCGGCGGGCCAGCCAGGAATGCTATGTAGCCGATAGTGGAAACCACTGACACGCGTGCAGCTGCATGCTTGGGATCGTCCGCTGCGGCCGACATTCCCATGGGGAAGGCCAATGCGGCACCGATGCCCCAGAGCGCTGCACCAACCCCGGCCAGGATCACGTTTCCGGCGAACACAAACAAGGCCAGGCCCACGGCAGCTGCGGCCATGCTGGCCCGGAGGACGTTCACTCGTCCAAACTTGTCGATCGCCTTGCCGCCCAGGAAGCGCATGACGGTCATGGCCAGGACGAAGAGCGCGAATAGCAGCGCGCCAGTGGATTCCGAAGCGCCAAGCCCGTCCACTGCAGCCTTCGCGATCCAGTCGTTGCCTGCGCCTTCGGTGAGCGTGGCACCAAGGACCACGACGCCGATAAGCAGCGTCCTGCCGTCCCGCCAAGCAGTGGGACCCTTCTCCGCCGCCAGGCCGCCGTCGTGTATTTCTTCCACCTCGTGCGGCAGGAAGTACTTGGGGACCGTCAGCGCCAAGGCGACGGCGATGGCCGCGATGACCAACAAGTGCTCCGGCAACCCGACACCCAGCTGGGAGAGACCTGCACCGATCAATGCGCCCAGGAAGGCGCCCCCGCTGAAGGCGGCGTGGAACTGCGGCATGATGGTGCGCTTAAGACGGTGCTCGACGTCCGCGCCCTCAATGTTCTGTGCCACATCCCACAGGCCGATACCGATACCGAAGAAGAAGAGGGCAACCGCCGTACCAGGCACGGAGGCGGCCATCAAAGAGAAGGCAATGGCGGCACCCGCGGCACCCGCCACGATCCCGGCCATCCGGACCGTATTGGCTGTACCGATCCGGCCCACCACCCATCCGGCTGATGGAAGCGCCAACAAAGACCCGACGGCCGTGCAAAGCAACAGAGTGCCCATCTGGCCGGACGTCAGGCTGAGTGCCTCGGTCACGGCAGGGATGCGGGCAGCCCAGCTGGCGAAGACCAAACCGTTCATGCCGAAGATCAGGAACGTCGCCACCGCAGCGGCGTTGACGTTGGTGGTGCTTCTGGTGTTGGTGGTCATGCAATCACAACTTCCACGGAGAGTTTGTTGAGCCGGGCAAGGTCTTCGGGGGATGGTTCCTGGTCTGTCACGATGACTGCCACGGTGTCCATGGCTGCAACGAGTGCCAGCGCGTTGGCATTCCATTTGCTTGTTGAGGCAGCCACCAACACCCTCGTTGCAGATTCCAGGCCGGCGCGCTTGACGGCGGCGTCCTCGAGGTCGTGGGCCAGCAGGCCGTCCTTGAGATTCAGCGCGCAGGGAGTTACGACGGCGGTGTCGAACCTCAGTGAGCGAACGTTGGCTTCAGTCATGGGTCCCCTGAACGACTGTTCCCCAGGAGTGAGGCGGCCACCAGGCAGGATGAGTTCCGGAGCGTGGCCATCCTTGTTGCTTGCCAGCGCCTCGACGCCATGCAGTGACATGGGCATGACCGTGAGTGCCCGGGTGCTCAGGCGCCGTGCAATCTCCGTCGCCGTTGATCCGCTGTCCAGCCACACGTGCTCGCGGTCCTTGATCAGCTGGTCTACCGCCGACGCGATTCGGACCTTGGCTTCCCGGTCTTCCAATTCGCGCTGCCCGTAGCCGGGGTTGTCCCCGCGTGCGAGCAAGCTGCGGGCGCCACCGTGGACTCGCTTCAGCACTCCGTTGGCTGCGAGAATCTCGAGGTCCCTTCGGACGGTAGCCCCGGAAGCTCCCGTGGCTTGGACGAGTTCATCCACCGTGGCTTCTTCGCGCGTGCGCAACAGCTCGCCAATGAGCCGGTGGCGGTCAGCAGTTCCCATGCTTCAACCGTAGCAAGGATTGCTCATTTAATCACCGTGAGTGATCATTTGAGCATCCAACGCTCTCTCACATCCCATGGCTTAAAGGGAAACGCTCTTGCAGCAACTGCAAGAGCGTCGGCCAGAAAGGGCTGTTGTGTGAGAGAGCGTCGGAACTACCGGGCGCGCTCCACCCGCTTCTCGTCCCAGACGGGTTCCTCAGACTCATAAACCTTCCCATCCGAGCCGAAGATCAGGAACCGATCAAAGGACTTAGCGAACCAACGGTCGTGCGTGACTGCCAGCACGGTGCCTTCGAAAGCATCGATTGCCCGCTCCAGGGCCTCGCCCGAGTGCAGGTCCAGGTTGTCCGTGGGCTCATCGAGCAGCAACAGGGTGGCGCCGGAGAGTTGCAGCAGCAGGATCTGGAACCGCGCCTGCTGACCGCCGGACAAAGACTCGTACTTCTGCTCGGACTGGGCAGCCAAACCGTACGAATCCAAGGCACCAGCGGCAGCCTCACGGGGAAGGCCGGAGCGGTGCTCATCGCCGCGGTGCAGGATCTCCAGCAACGTCCGGCCCAACAAATCCGGGCGGACATGCGTCTGGGCAAAGAAGCCGGGCCGAATACGAGCTCCAAGCTTCACGGTGCCCTCGTGGGGCACTTCGGCAATCACTACGTCGGACACCGGCAGGTGCTCGCGCTCGGGGTCTGTGCCGCCGGTGGCAAGGAGGCGCAGGAAGTGGCTCTTGCCTGAACCGTTGGATCCGAGCACACCAACGCGATCGCCAAACCAGATCTCGGTGGAGAACGGCTTCATGAGCCCGGTCAGTTCGAGCTTCTCGGCCACCACAGCACGCTTGGCCGTCCGTCCACCCTTGAGGCGCATCTTGACGTTCTGCTCGATGGGCAAGGCCTCGGGCGGGCCGGCTTCGAGGAACTTGGCCAGGCGGGTTTGCGCTGCTTGATACCGGTTAGCCATGTCCGAGCGGAAGGCGGCCTTGTTCTTGTACATGTTGACGAGTTCCTTGAGCTTCACGTGCTCCTCGTCCCAGCGCTTGCGGAGTTCCTCGAATCGGGCGTTACGGTCCGCACGGGCCTCAACGTAGGATCCGAACCCGCCGCCATGAATCCATGCGCCGGCACCGTTGATGCCCGGTTCGAGCGTGACGATGCGGCCGGCGGCGTTGTTAAGCAGCTCGCGGTCGTGGCTGATGAACAGCACGGTTTTCTTGGACTCGTTGAGCTTCCCCTCCAGCCAACGTTTGCCGGGGACGTCCAGGTAGTTGTCCGGCTCGTCGAGGAGCAGGAGCTCATCCGGACCCGCAAACAGGGCTTCGAGCACCAGGCGCTTCTGCTCGCCACCTGACAACGTGGAGGCGCGGCGGAACTGTGCCTTGTCGAAGGAGATTCCGAGGGCTGCCATGCAGACTTCATCCCAGACGGTCTCGACGTCGTACCCGCCGGCGTCTCCCCAGTCCACGATCGCCTGCGCGTACTTCATCTGCGTGGGCTCGTCGTCGTGCTCCATCATGGCCAGCTCGGCGTCCTCCACGGCCTTGGCAGCGGCGGCGAGGCCGGCCTGTGCCGTAGAAACCAGGAGATCCCGGACGGTGGATTCGTCACGTACCTGACCCACGAACTGCCGCATGATGCCCATGTTCCCGGAACGGCCCACCACGCCCTCGTCGGGGGTGAGATCGCCGGAAATGATCTTGAACAGGGTGGTCTTGCCCGTTCCGTTGGGTCCGATGAGTGCCGTCTTGGTGCCATCGGGGACCTTGAAAGTCACCCCATTGAGCAGCTGGGTGCCGTCGGAGAGGAAGTAGTCAATGCCGGAAACGTCAATATGGGCCACGTTTCAATCCTCCCACGGCGGCGTAATAGTGCTCGACGGCGATACCCGGCTTGCGTACCCGCCGGGACTTACGTCCGGCTGGCGGTGAATGCTTTTCTTTCTGTCCCCCTCTGCCGTGAAGAGCTACCGTGAAGAGACAATCGGCCCAAGGCAGGTGATGGCATGCACAGTGGTTTCGGGTCATCGCGAAGCCTTCTCGCGTGCCTGCTGGCCGCCACTATGGTGGGAAGCCTTGGCCCTCCGGGAGCCGGCAACACCGCAATCCCGGCAGCGACTGCGGAGATCCCCGGATCGGCCTATGGGGCGTTGGACGCCTTCCTCCGAGATCAGCTTGAGACGCTGGGGGTTCCCGGTGCCGCCGTCGTGGTTGTCCAGCACGGCGTCCAGGTGCATTCAGCTGCGTTTGGCCGCGCCGACGACTCCGGAAGGCCCATGACCGCTGAGACGCCTGTGCTCCTGGCCTCCACCACCAAGTCACTCACAGCAATTGCCGTGATGCAGCAGGTTGAGGCGGGCAGGCTGGAGTTGGATAAGCCTGTCCAGAAGTACTTGCCGTGGTTTGCGTTGAAGGATAGCCGCGCGTCCGCGATGACAGTCCGCCACCTGCTGCACCAAACCAGCGGAATGGCTTCGGCGGGTACGGCGTTTGAAGGGAGCGACACCCAAAATCCAGAAGCCCTGGAAGAAGGTGTCCGGGCACTGTCAGGGGCCCCTCTGGCCAGGTCACCTGGCGAAGCCTTCGGGTATGCCAACGCAAACTACAACATCCTGGGTCTCCTGGTTCAAACCGTCTCAGGCCAGCCTTTTGGCGATTATGTGAAGCAGCACGTCTTCGAACCCTTGGACATGATCCACAGCCACCCGACAAAGGCGGCCGCCCGCGCTGACAATGTTGCTGCCGGATATTCGCTGTGGTTTGGCTCGGTCTGGCGTCAGACGGATGCGCCAGCGCCAGCCACTGGTATGCCGTCCACCACCATGTACTCCTCCGCCGAGGACTTGGGCCACGAGTTAACGGCTCTGCTGGGGCAGGGTCGGTACGGCGACGCCCGCATCCTCCAGCCACACAGCGTGCATGCGATGTTTGAGCCCCGCGTGCAGGTGGACGGCTCCAAGGAGTACGGCATGGGGTGGTTCAGCCGTCCACTTGGAGAGTCCGCAGATCCTTCCAGGCAACCACCGGACGGAGAATTGCCGCTGCTGCTGGAACACCAGGGTGAATGGGGCAACTCGCACACGTACCTGGCAATGATTCCCGCTTCAGGAATTGGCGTCGCGTTGCTTATCAACGCCAATGACACTTCTGCGCCCTCACGGCTGAAGGCCGTGGATACCAACGTCTTGCGGATCCTGCACGGACAGCCCCCTGTGCCCACAGTGGTGCACGAGGACTGGCTGCAGCGCTACAGCTGGGCCGTCGCACTGGCGTTGCTGCTCGCAGAGTTGCTCAGTTTGTGGCTGGCACTTTCCATCCTGCTCAGGAGCCGCACATTACCCCGGAAGTGGAAGCCACTCGCCTTGGTTCTCAGCGCGCTTGGCTTGGATGCATTCGCACTGTGGTTGTGCTTCGTTTATGCACCCGCCAGGTTTGATACGAACCTGGCGGTCATCGTCCGCCAGTTTCCCGATGTCGGACTTTTCCTTGTACCGGTCCTGGCGTTGGCCCTTCTCGGGCCTATCCCACGAACAGCCCTGTTGCTCTGGAAGGCGCGGACGGCTCCGCACCCAAGCGTTGTCAGCCGGCCGCAGTGAGGAAGGACTTCAGCAGGGGTCCGCTGGTGGTGGCACCCAGGCCGCCTTCTTCCACGAACACGGCAACTGCCAGGTCTCCGTGCGTCGCTACGATCCACGCGTGCGTCTTGGGCGGGTTGTCATTGCCAAACTCCGCGGTACCTGTCTTGGCCCCTACTGGCGTCCCGGGGACTTCTGCAAGGAATCCAGCGTGTCCGGAGGTAACCACGGCCCTCATCATGTCTGAGAGCGCAGCGGCTTCCTCCTTGGTAATCGGCTTGGTGGACGCCGGTGATACGGGAACGGCGCTGACTGAAGCGGACGACGGGGATGCGGTGCCACTTTCGGTGGGCGTGGCACTGGTGCTGGGGTCCTGGGTGTCGGCCTGATTTTGGGCGGCGTCGGCGTTCAACACGAGCTGCGGCGAAACGGGCGCACCGTTGGCAACGGAAGCAGCCATGACCGCGGCAGAGAGCGGGGAAAAGAGCACCTTGCCCTGGCCAATCATGGAAGCAGCATGCTCGGTACCTTCGGCAGCGCCAGGAACAGAACCCAGGAACGCGTCAGCGCCAAGCTTGGGAGCTTCAACCGCTACGCCAAGGGCCTGGGCTGCGGATTCGAGCTGGTCCTGGCTGACGGCATCACGGGCGTTGATGAAGGCAGTGTTGCAGGAGTGTGCGAACGCGTCCCGCAGGGTCACCGAGCCGAGGGAGCTTTCCGGATAGCCTTCGGCATTTTTGAACGTACGGCCGTCCACAGTCAGCGTGGAGGGGCACTCAACCTTCGAGTCCGGCGTGGTGCCATTGCGGAACATCGCCAGGGAATCGACGATCTTGAACGTGGACCCTGGCGCATACTGACCAAGCAAAGCCGTGTTGTACCCGTTACTTCCAGGCCCCGACGCAGCAGCGAGGACAGCTCCGGTGGACGGCTTGAGGGCCACAATCGCCGATGCCGGTCCAACACCGGCCAGTGTCTCTTCGGCCAACTGCTGGAGTTTCAGGTCAAGGGTGGTTTTGAGCGTCGTGCCGGGGGACGGGAGAGACGAGAAGAACACCTTGGTGCCTCGCGTCTCCCCTTCAGACTTCGCCTCGGGCGTGGCAAGAACTTCCACGCCGTCCTTACCTCGCAGTAATGAGTCGTACTTCTGCTGCAGGCCGCCGGTACCCGTGGTGTCGCCGGCACGCAGCGCACCGTTGGAGTTTTCAATCTGTTCGGCACTGGCTTGGCCAACGCTGCCGAGCAGAGCCCTCGCAAAGGTCCGCGTGGGCGCCAGGGCCATGGAGTCCGGAATGCTCGACCCGCCCGGAATGGCCTCGATTTTCGCTTCGGTGATTTCCGCAGTGTAAGCGCGCAGCACGATGCCCTCGACGAAAGCCTGCGGGCCTGACGCGGCAACCTGCTTGGCGTACTCTTCAGCGTCCAGCCCGAGCAGCGCCGCCATGGCACGGGCGGAAGCGTCGGTTTGGTCTGCAGGAACCTTGGTTTTGTCGATGCCCACCCGGAAGACGGGCCGATCTTCAACGATCGGAGCCTCGCCGGCGCCGAGGATCTGACCGCGTTGGGCGGGGACGGTCTTGACCGACAGGGTCTCGCCCTCGGAGAGCTCCGGAGCCAGGAGTGCAGGGGTCCATTGGACAGCCCACTTGTCGCCGGACTTCTTCAGCGTGGCCTCGGAACTGTACTCCCACTTGGCCGAGCCAATGTTCCAGGTGTAATTAAGGGGAAAGGTTGCGGTGTCGCCGTCGAGTTTTACGTCTCCGGATGCGACCGCCGGCTTGGCGTCGAGTCCCTCGAAGACGGCTTTGAGTTGATCGTTGGCCGCGGCAGCGTCCTTGCCCTCAACAGCTAGTTGGCCGACGTCGAGCGCGGCAAGCGAGGAGGCCAGCTGCTTGGCTGCTCCTTCCGCACCGGCGCGGCCGTCATCGCACGCGGTCAATGAGCCAGCCATCACCAGTGATACAAGACCAAGGACAAGACGATGTTTCTTCAATTTCCCCATTTGCGACATTATGCCCGGTTCCCCTGACAGTTTCTTGTCCCGGCCAGCAGGCGGACGCCGCCGCCCACCACCCCCGGACGGAGGTGGCGAGCGACGGCGGTCCGCAAAGTCAGGCTAAGGAGTGCACGTGAACTTGGCATCACCCCAGACACCATGCGCTCCATTGATGGATCCGGAGGGGTCCACTACCAATTCCACATATGCAGCACCCGTAAGATCCACGGACACCGATTCAGGGGCGAACCCCGGTGTGTACGTGCGCGACTGGTACTTGTTCACGCCGTCGGCATTGACCTTGAAAATGATGTTGCCCCCGAAGCCGCTTTCAAGTCCCACGTGGGAGGTGAACGATGTGCACTTGCCACCCAGATAGTAGGTGATCTTGGACGGAGCGTGGACGCCCAATCCTTTACTGAACACGGGTTGCTGACCGGTCGCGGGGTCTGTGTAGTTGATGGCCAGCGGCTTGTCCGGGGACGATGCCGAGTCCTTGTTCGCGACGTTCTTCCCGATGACGCCATAACCGTTCAGAGCCTGAACCCACGGCGTTTCGGAGGCGTATACAGAACCAACCGGCACATCCGGCAGGGGCTGCGATGTCACCTTCCAATCGAAGAACTTCACGCGGCTGTCGGTGGGCAGGGTGACGGATACCAGCTCTTTGGTGGGGTTGAGCCGGACCATGTTGGAGAAAGCCTGGTACTTGTATTGGGTGTACTCCGGCGACGGCCCGTTGGCATTGTTGCGTCCCTGTTCGGAAACGGCCACCACAGCCCCGTTGAGGACGGACGGTTGCAACCAGTTGGGGAAGAAGATGGACTGCTGCTCGGTGGTCCCATCTGAGTACGCCAGGGTCAACACCGGGCTCGTGCCATTACCCACCGCGGCAGATCCAAGGACTGCCAAGTGCGTTCCCTTGCCCTTGACGGCAATGGTTTGCGCGGACAACGCCACCGAGTTGGGGACATCGGGTCCGACGGCCGGCCACGTGTAGTCAACCTGCGTCGGTTTTCCGGCGTCCACTGTCACCGTGCTGCCCGGCCGGACTCCGCCGGCAGGAACCGTGGCGGCGGCCAGCTGCTCGGCAGCGAAGGTGGCCCCGCCGCCGTCGAAGTTTCCAAGCGCCTTACCTGCCACCGTGGTGACCGAAACGGTGTTGTACGCCGCGGCCAGAGAACCAAAGGCTACGTAGATCTGGTTGCCGCCGGACACCGATTGGTTCGCGTCCGAAGCAACGTACGACGCCGAGACCCGCACAGTCTGTTGGCCCGCCTTTGCGCTGGAGCCGGGTTTGATGACGAATGTAGCCGTGGCCGTCGCGCCGCCGTCGACCTTCGCCGCGGTTGCGCCGGAGGAAGACACCACAGTCCAGCCCTCAGGCAGGATCGGGGTCAGGACGACGTTGGTCTTGGCTTTGGTTCCGGTGTTCACGAACGCCGCCGTGACCGTGGTTTCCTGATCCTGGAAAACCTGCTGGCCGGTTGTCACGCGAACCTCAGCTGCAACGTCCTCTTGGCTCTTGCCGCCCAATGGACCGGCTTGCTGTAGCTGGACAGTGGCGGACTGGTTGGAGGCGATGGAGCCCGTCTTCACCCAAATGGTGCCGTTGTTGGCCTCATCGAAGTACCAGCCGGTGGTTGCCGCGGCGTAGGCTGCCTGCGTGGAGTGCTGGGCCAGCTTGGTGCCGCCAATCTTCACGTCCTTGGGCGCTGCGCCGGCGTGGACTTTCAATTCATAGGGACGTGCCGCCGCCTTGCCGGTGTACTCACCCTTCCGCTCACCGATGGACACCTTGACGCTGCTGTTGCCTGTGCCTGGGGCATCCACGGAGAAGAGCTGGCTGGAGGACTTGCCATCCTTGAATTCGCGGGTCACCTTGTCGTCCTCGTACAAAGTAAAGGTGTTCTGGCCCTTGGCGTAGACGTCCAAGGTGATCATGGAATCTTCCGGAACCAACGAGGCGTTGCGGGCCACGATGCCTTGCGGGATCACCGCACCGGCACGAACGAAGACCGGCAGCTTGTCCAGCGGTGCGTTGTAACCGTTGAGGATCTGGCCGCCCTGGTAGAGCTTGCCGGTCCAGTAATCCACCCACTGCTGGCCTGCGGGGAGGAAGATGCCATTGCGGACATCGGTCTGGGTGAAGACCGGGGCCACAAGGAAATCGGAACCGAGCATGAACTGGTTGTTCGCCTCGGCACCGTAGGACCATTCCTGGTCAGGGAACTCAAGGGCCATGGAACGCATCATGGAAACCCCGCTTGAGGATGACTCCTGAGCCAGCGTGTAAATGAAGGGCATGAGCTGCTGGCGGAGCTGGAGGTACTGGCGGTTGATGGCAGTCGCCTCGTCGCCGTAGAGCCACGGACGCTTGTCCGTCGCCGCCCAGCCGGACATGGAGTAGAGCGCCGGGGCGAAAGCCTTCCACTGGAGGTCGCGAACGTACGACTCAGCAGAGCCGCCGAAGATGCCGTCAACGTCACCGGTGGTGAACGCCAAACCTGAGTTGCCGGCGCCGGTGAGGGCCGAGACCTGCCAGCGGACGGCGTCGAGGTTTCCTGAATGATCGCCCGTCCACTGCATGCCACAGCGCTGGGAGCCGGCCCAGCCTTCAACCATCAGCGAGGTGCCGCGGGCATTTGAGTACTGTTCGATGCCTCCGTGCGCCGCTTCGCAACCGGTGAGCGCTTGGCGGTAGCCCTGGCCCACCCACGCGACGTCCAGCTTGCGGAGCCGGACACCGGCCTCGCCCACTTCGTATTCCTGGTTGGTCAAAGAGCGCTGCGTCCACAGGCCAACTTTGAGGTCGGTTTCTTCCTCGATGTTGCTCACGGTTTCAGGAAGTTGCTGGTATTCACAGCCGTAGCCGTCGTTGACCAGCATCCAGCCGGCGGGCATGTCATTCTCAACGAACTTCCGGGCGGTCTTGATGGCGTCGGGGGTCTTCTGCTTGGCGCCGTCGGGATCGCCGTAACCGGAGGAGGAGTAGCCCGGGTTGGAGCGGTTGTAGCAGTCAGCATCGCCGTACTCCAAAGCGTAGACCGGGGGCATCATCGGCTTGCCGGTCAGCGTGGTGTAGGCGCCCAGGGACTGCTTGTAGTCACCCACGAAGTAGTAGGCGTCAAAACGCTTTTCCTCATGCGTAGTGGTGGGCTGGCCAGCGAAGTTGTAGGAGCCGCGGGCGAACGTGTCGCGGAGGACTCCGTAGCCCTTGGAGGACATGTAGTAGGGCACAGCGTTGGGGTAGCCGTCGTCGTCCCAGTCGAAGTTCTTGGCGATGTTGATCAGAGCGCCGGTGTGGACGGAGCGGCCGTTCTGCATGCCGCCACCGATGAACTGCTCGCCGTCCTGCTGGGCGAGGTGCTGTGTGGCCGAGTTGGCGCCGAAGGTGATGGGCGCGGACTCCTCCAGGACCAGCGAGCCGTCAGCCCTGAGGACGCGGAGTTGGGTTGTGGCCTTGCTGATCTCGACGCTGATCTTTGCGGTCTTCAAAACCAGCCAATCGCCATCCGTTACGGTGGGCGTGCTGCCGGGGAATTTGTCCTTGCCCACCACGATGTTGGCAGTCCTGGCAGGGTCGCCTTGGTCGGTGTTGGCCGGGTCGGTGAACTTTCCGCTGGGGTCAGCTTCCAAACGGAAGTTGCCGTCGTCCAGGAACGTGACCCTGATGGCGCCCTTTTCAGCGGAAAGGTCGACGACGTTTCCGGACTGGGTGAACCCGGTCACCGCTCCGAGGGGTACTCCGGCGGCATCGACTGGGACTTCGGGGGTGACGGTTTTGATGGATGCCGGGTCGCCGGGAGCGGCATTGGCAGCTGAGGCAAAGGTGAGTGCGGGGATGGTTCCGGCGAGGAGCAGCGAGGCGAGGCCGAGGGAGGCGGCCTTCCTGGCTAGCGAACCTTTTCTGCGGTCTCCGGAGCTGTGGGGGACAGCGCCGGATAAGCCCAAGGAGGGTGCGGACATGTGGGGCCAACTTTCGACGAGTGACTGTTTGTGATCTAACTCATAGCGAAACGTGCACTAATCGTCACTGCAAAAAGGCCAAAGGTCAACCGTTTCACCAAAATTGCCTATCCACCTAGGGGAGTCAGTGGCCGCGGATAATCCTGCGCTGCGTAGCGACGGCAATGGCTGCCGTACGGTTGTCCACCCCGAGCTTGGAGTAGATATGCACTAGGTGAGTCTTCACCGTGGCCTCGGATATGAAGAGTTGCTTGGCCATGGCGCGGTTGCTCATTCCCGTCGCCAAGAGCTCCAACAGTTGGACTTCCCGGCCGCTCAACGCCGGTGAGGGGTTCCGGATGCGTCCCATGAGGCGCGCAGCGACCTCGGGTGCCAGTGCGGTTTGCCCGGCAGCTGCGGACAACACTGCCTGGCGGATCTGATCCGGCGGGGCGTCCTTCAGCATGTAGCCGCTGGCGCCAGCCTCCACTGCGGCGAGGATATCGGCGTCGGTGTCGTACGTCGTCAGAATCAACACGGGTGGCGGGGGATTACCGCCCTCGCCGGCCTTGATCTTCTCCGTGGCCGTCACACCGTCCATGCCGCTGCCCATTTGCAGATCCATGAGCACCAGGTCCACGGGCTCGCCAAGGGTTTGCAGCCTGCTGAGTTCCACCAGGGCAGCGTCACCATTCGCCGCCTCAGCCACCACCGTGACACCCGGGAAGTCGGCGAGCATTGCCCGCAGCCCCGCCCGAACCACCGGGTGGTCGTCCACCAACAAGACACGGATATCACTCACGCAGCACCTTCATCCGCCGGCAGCGGCACGCGAACCGCAACAACTGTCCCTTCACCGGGCGCCGACTCGATCTCCAAGCGGCCGTCCAGCGCGGCCAGCCGCTCACGCAAGCTCTGAAGCCCGACGCCGGTGCCGTCGCCACGCGCTGTACCTGCCGCCGTCGACGGTTCGAAACCTATGCCGTCGTCGAAAACATCCAACGTCACCTCCGCGCCCAGAAAGGACAGCGTCACGACGGCGGCCCGAGCGTGGGCATGCGCCCACACGTTCGCGAGGGAAGCCTGGGCCGCCCGGAGCAGGGTGGTCTGGTACGTATTCGGCAGCTCTACGGGCGCACCCACCAGCTCGAAGCGGCAGCGCAACGCGGAACCCCGGGCGGCAGCTTCCGTCTCCGTTTTTTCACAGAGTCGTCGGAGCGTGTCCACGAGTCCCGATTGCTCAAGATCCGGTGAACGCAAGCCGCGCACAAAGCTCCGCGCTTCGGCAAGGTTGGCCGATGCTGTGTCCTGAACGATTTTCAAGCTCTCCCTCGCCGTCTCCACATCGCTGCTCTCCAAGGCTTTCTCCGCGGACCTGCCCATCAGCACAATGCTTGAGAAGCCCTGAGCCAAGGTGTCGTGGATTTCCCGGGCGATCCGTTCACGTTCAGCCAGCATTCCGGCGTCGTGCTGGGTTCGGGCAAGCTCGGCGCGTGTCCTGCGCAGCTCGTCGGCAACTGTGCGTTGGTTTTCGGCTTCCAGGAACAGTGCCCGGTAAGCCAGCCCTGTAACCACCGCAAAGACGGCCCCGAACACCGGTCCCAGGATCATCGAAAGCTGCAGGCCGCCGTCGGACGATCCCCGGCTGTGGAACCACAGCGTGCCCACCAGAAGGGCAGTACTCACAGCAATCGCGGGTAACGCGAGTCCACGGGGGAGCAGGTGCAATTGCAGGAAGAAGAGCGGGAACGCCACCCATGCGAAGTCGCTGCTGACCAGGAGGAGGAGCAACCACAAGAGCATCACCGCGGCAAGCCACCAGCGTGCGTACTTTGAGGGGTTGAACCGCGAGGGGTCGCTTGAATGGCGCTTCTCCAGAACGGTTCCGGCGAGATAGACGGCAGCCAGCAGGGCGGAAAGCCCCAAACCGGCGGTCAGTGCCACCGGCGAGGGCGTCCCGGCGGTTCCCACGCCAGTCAGCAAACGAACGACTGCCACCAGCAGCAGGACCGCGAAACCGACATGCAGGCTCACGCGCAGCACGCGGAGGATTGTGGCGGCGCCAGCGGGAGACTGCATGCTTCCCAGCGTATCCCCGGCGTTGTGCGAACCGCCCCGGATTCAGCGCTCCAGGGCGGGAATCAACCATTTGGATGATCGCCGGTTCAACCCCTCGACGCCAGGTAATCCACCCGGCTCCCGATGCTCCTTGGAGCCATCCCCGAAAGAGTTGATAGTGCCGGGACCAAGCCCGCATTGAATCGAAGGAATCCGATGTTTCTCGCCATCCGCGACATCCGTTTTGCCAAGGGCCGTTTTGCGCTCATGGGCGGCGTCGTTGCACTGATCACCTTGTTGCTCGTCATGCTTTCCGGGCTAACGGCGGGCTTGGGCAACCAATCGACGTCGGCCATTGAGGTCCTGCCCGCTCAGCAGATTGTCTTTGGCGCTCCCGCCGGAAGTGAGGCCACGGCGTCGTACACAGAGTCCGAGGTTTCCACGGCACAGCTTGAGACCTGGCGGGAACAGCCGGGCGTGACTTCGGCGCAGGCACTCGGAATCAGCCAGACGCGCTTCCAGTCTTTGGGTGGGGGTGGCACTCCGAGCGGCACGGCGAATGCTGCAGTCTTTGGCGGCTCCTTGGCACCGTCTGCTGTGGAGGACGGAACCGTCGTCGTGGGCGAAACTCTGGCCAAGGAGCTATCGCTGGAGGCCGGTAGCCTCGTCCGGGTTGGCGGGACGGACCTCAAGGTCTCGGACGTTGTGGAGGACCAGTGGTACTCCCACACCGGAGTGGTGTGGACGACGCTCGACACCTGGCGGACCATCGCGCACGCGGCACCCGGCACTGCCACTGTCCTCGCTGTAAAGCACGACGCCGGATCCACCGTTGACCTCGACGCAGCCAATACGGCGGCTGGCACGGTCAGCACCGATCCCGAGGGCTCTTTTCAGGCGCTGGGCTCGTACAAGAGTGAGAACGGATCACTCATGCTCATGCAGGCATTTCTTTACGGCATCTCAGCCTTGGTGATCGTCGCCTTCTTGACCGTCTGGACTGTGCAGCGCACACGTGACATCGCCGTGCTCAAAGCTTTAGGGGCACCGTCCGGCTACGTAGTGCGGGATGCCCTCGCCCAGGCGGCCCTGGTATTGCTGGTTGGCGCCTCAGTTGGCGGTCTTGTTGGTCTGGCGGGCGGTATCTTCGCGGCGCAGGCTGCACCTTTCCTGATCACGCCTATGACCACGCTGGCACCCATTGCAGGGATCATCCTCCTTGGCTTGGCTGGCGCGGTCCTGGCGGTCAGAAACGTGACCAAGGTGGATCCTCTGCTGGCCCTCGGCGGCAACTAATACATTCCTAGAAAGGCATATATCGTGATAACGCTGAACCTCGCCAACGTCTCCCTCGAATACCCCGACGGAGGCGCTACGCTCAAGGCCCTCGATGCCGTCAACCTCAGCGTGCGCAGGGGTGAGTTTCTTTCATTGGTTGGTCCCTCCGGGTCCGGTAAGTCATCGCTGCTCGCCGTCGCCGCGACTCTGGTGAAACCCACTGCCGGGCTGGTCGTCATCGATGGGCAAGACGTCGCCTCGCTCATGGAGGCCGAACGCACAGCCCTTCGCCGGGACAAGGTGGGCATCATCTTCCAGCAACCTAACCTGCTGCCGGCCCTGACCGCCGTCGAGCAGTTGCTGATTCGCGAGCATCTGCGGGGCAAGCGGGTGCGCGAAGAGCGGGGGAAGGCGGCGGAGATGCTGGACGTCGTCGGACTTTCCGGCGTGGCGCACAAGAGGCCCCACCAGTTGTCCGGCGGCCAACGTCAGAGGGTGAACATTGCGAGGGCTCTCATGGGCAGCCCCACAGTTCTTCTGGTTGATGAACCCACAGCCGCGCTCGACCACGAACGGAGCGAGTCGATCGTCCGGCTTCTGCGTCAGGTAACCGATGAGTTCCAGACGGCCACCGTGATGGTCACGCACGACACCGAGTTCCTACCGCTCACCGATGCAGTCGCCACAATGCGGGACGGACGAATCAGCCGCGCCCTGGTCCCGTCCGCGCAATCCAACTAAGGGGAGCCGAGGAGAGCTTCGTCCTGCGCTTCGTCATAGGCGTCGCGGGCTTCCAGGATGGTGGGCACGTGACTCTCGGCCCAGTGGCGCAACATTGTCAGCGGCTGCAGCAATGACTCACCCATCGCCGTGAGTTCATAGTCCACCCGCGGCGGCACTTGGGCATGGACGGTCCGAGTGATCAGCCCATCGCGCTCCAGGGCACGCAGAGTTTGCGTCAGCACCTTGGGAGTAACTACGTTCACCATTTTGCGTAGTTCCGAAAAACGGACCGGCCCGTCACCGAGCACTTGAATCACCAATGAAGCCCATTTATCGCCGATGCGCTGGAAGACCACCCGCGAAGGACAGTTGGGGTCCAGTATGTTTCCGGGGATTTCGGTATTGTCCACGAGATATCAGTATCCCTAAGGTAACTAGGTTCCTTTGAAGCTATCAGTATCCGGTGGATACCTTTGGGGTTATTGCAAGGATACCAACCTCAAGGAGAGCTATGAAAATCGCAGTGTACGGCGCAACGGGCATGGTCGGCAGCCAGATCGTCAACGAATCCATCACCCGCGGCCACCAGGTTACGGCCATCTCCCGCAAGGGCGCAGAGGTTCCCGGAGCCGCTGCCCAGGCAGCCGATCTGGCTGACGCCCAGGCCTTCGCCTCCATCGCGAAGAATCACGACGTCGTCGTGCTGGCTACGGGCCCCAGCCGCACCGGCGGCGATCACGGCGAATGGCTCGATGCGATGGCTTCCGCCTACAGCAATGCCGAAGGAACCCGCCTCATGATCGTCGGCGGCGCCGGCACCTTGGAGATTGATGGCGTCCGCCTACTCGACTCCCCTGACTTCCCCGAGGCCTACAAGGCCGAGGCCACTACTGCCGCCAAGGCTTTCGAAGCTGTGAAGCAGACGCCGGAGACCATCGACTGGACGGTTTTGGCTCCCGCTCCCGTCATCCAGCCGGGTGAGCGCACCGGTGAATACACCGTTGCAAAGGATTCACCGGCCGGCAACAGCATCTCCACTCAGGACTACGCAGTAGCCATGCTGGACGAGATCGAGAGCCCGGCTCACCGCCGCGCCCGCTTCACCGCCGCTAACTCATAACCTAAAGCCCAACGCCCAGCCCGGGTACCCGCATCTTGAACATGTCCTTGAGCGCATATCTCGCCGCGTGGTACCCGGGCATTCCCGTGACCCCGGGACCAGGGGGCGTCGACGAGGAACACAGGTACACGCCCTCCATAGGCGTTCGCCATGGCACGTTGGACACAACCGGCCGCTGCACCAGACCACGCAAGTCCAACAGTCCTGCACTGAAGTCTCCACCAACATAGTTCTCGTTGTACGCGGACAATTCCGCCGCCGTCGTGGTCTTTGATGCCACCACAACGTCCCGGAAACCTGGCGCGTAACGCTCGATTCGTGCCGTGACGGCCTCGGCCATGTCCACCGTCGAATTGGCTGGTACGTGGCAATATGACCACAAAACGTGACGGCCGTCCGGAGCCCGGGTCGAATCCACCACGGATGGCTGGGATACCAGGACATATGGTTGCGTCGGATGTTTGCCCATGTCCACCAGGTTCTCGGACTCCGCCATCGCCCGCCGTGAGCCACCAACGTGGACGGTCCCGGCGCGTGCCAGTCCGGAATCACGCCACGGCACAGGTCCGGACAGGATGAAGTCGACCTTGCACGCTGCATTCCCGAAGCGGAATGCTTCAAGTGCCCGACGGTAGCGTTCGGGTACTTCCGATCCACCCAAACGCGCCAAAGTTGGTGGGGCAACATCCAAGAGAATGGCCTTCGCCGGCCGGACCTGATCCAACGAATTCACGCGTTCACCCACGTGGATGGTTCCGCCGTGCGCAGTAAGATCATCAGCCATGGCCCGTGCAATGGACATGGATCCACCAACAGGTATCACCCAGCCGCCAGCGTGGGCCAGAATGCTAAGCAACAGCCCGGCACCCGTTGAGCTAAGGGACGGCTGCGAGCCGAGGGCATGCGACATCACACCCGTCAGCAGTGCAGGAGCGGCTTCTTCCCGGAAGCGGCGCATCCACATCGGAGTCCCCTGATCCAATGTCGCCAGTCCGAACCTGGCTGCCGCCCAAGGATCCTTTGGTATACGCAGGAGTTGGTTGGACGTAAAGTCCACCACCCCGTCCACCCGATCCAGCAAGGGTTCAAGTAGCCGACGGTAGGCGGGTCCATCGACACCCAGCTCCTGCACCGTCCGATCCAGCGACTGGTAGGCAAGGGCTGCCCCTCCGCTGTCCAATGGCGTGCCGTGCTGCACCTCCGGTACCTTCAGGTCCACGCGCTGCGACAACTCAAAGGCGCGGAAGAAGGGCGATGCCACAGCCATGGGATGCACGGCCGAACAGACATCGTAAAGGTAGCCGGGTTCGATCAACTCGCTGGTCCGGGACCCGCCACCGATCGCATCAGCTGCCTCGTAGAGACGAACACTCAGGCCCGCGCGGGCCATAACCACTGCGGCGGCCAGGCCGTTGGGGCCGGCGCCGACGACGGCGACATCAACCATCGCTGTTTACCTCCATATGCTGGGGTGCTTTGGGATCGGTAGTCTCCACCGTAGCCCGGCGACGCCACGGCAGCACTGACCGGGAGGGGTGGAAAACGTCGAGCCGTAACCAATCCCCGGCGCCGTCGAATGGTCCGCCGTGGGGGTCATCCTGGCCATGCGCGCGTAGTGGATCCTGGGCAGGATCCCAGATATCAATAACCACCCGCACCATGAGATATACCGTTGCAACCATATGTAAGCCCACGGCCAGCACGTAGTAGGACATATCGATGTTGTGCTGGACCGAACCGCCGCTGGTCGTTTGGCCCAGATACATCCAGACTGCGGCCCAATGCAGCCCCTCGGCGGCTTGCCAGAGGAGGAAGTCTCGCCAGCGCGGGCGGGCCAGAGCCAGGAGCGGGATAAGCCAGATGACGAATTGGGGCGAGTAGACCTTGTTCGTCAGGATGAACGCGGCAACTATCAGGAACACCAGTTGGGCCAGACGGGGTCGTTGTGGGGCACACAGGGCCAGGGCCCCAATGAGCACGCACGCAAGGACGAACAGGTACAGGGCCAGCGTGTTGATGGTTGCGCCATCCACCTGCGCCCACCGAACCCTGTCCGCCACCAGGTTGTAAGCGAACCAGGGCGAGCTGTACCCGGCAGGGCGATCTTGGCTGAATTCAAAGAAGTATCGCCAGCCCGAAGGGTTCATCGCTGCGATGGGCAAATTCACCGCCAACCAGGATACTAAGGCCGCTCCAGCGGTGATGGAGAAGGCGCGTAGCTTGCCGGTTCGCAGGCTCAGTACCAGTACGGCACCAAGGATGAGGACCGGGTACATCTTGGTGGCCGCTCCCAGTCCTATGACAAGGCCGGACAGGATCAGCTTGTCCCTCGAGAAAAAGTACATCCCCAAGGCCAGCAGCCCCACAGCCCACATGTCCCAGTTGATGAATCCGGCCAGAATGATCCCGGGGGCTACGGCCACCATGGCGGCGTCCCACGGGCGGCGCCTATTGATTCTTGCAGTCAGGAGGACGGTAACGATCCAAACCGCGACTACAAGTGTTGCGTTGACGTCGAAGTAACCCAGGAGGCGTTCGTTCCCCAGCCCCTGGCCGGGCACCAGTAAAGCTGTCACACCGGCGATGATGCCCATGAGCACTGGATACTCGAACAGGCTTCCCTGGGTGAAGAAGGGGAATATGCCCTCACCGAGACCCCGGTTCCGGAAGAGCTCAGGGAAGTCGGAATAGCAGGTTGCATAGAACTGGCCGGGAGTCTCCCAGCCACGGACGCGGCAATAATCCTTTGCGAGTACTCCGAGCAGTGCTGCCACAACAGTGAGGATGATCAGGACCCGTTCCACAGTGAACGGAGCCGGTGAAATCTTCCCGGGCGAGGAGTGTTTGCCCAAGGGGCCGCCCACGAGTTCCGTGAAGTTACGAAGCAGGGCATCGCTGCGGCTTGGAACCACTAAGCGGGCACGTTTTTGTAGCCGGTGAGGCTTCGTCTCCTGCATGCGATCGAGCTTACAGTCCTGCGAGGCTGACGGGGTTGGAGGGTCACCGGGTTAAAGGGGAGGAGCCCACGCGTAGCCGCGTGGGCTCCTTGAGGTTCAGCATGAATGTGTGGCACCTGAACTCCTTCGGTCTGGCTGAAGGGAATCAGCGGATGAGTCCCATCTGGTGCAGGACAACGTAGACGTCTTCACGGCGCTGGTCCAACAGCTGGCCGTTGAACAGGGTGCGGTCCTTGGGAGCATCGGTACTCTTGTAGAAGCGCATGTCTTCGGGGCGTTTTCGCATGGTTCACCTCCTTTCGTAAAGGAAAAGTCGGAATTTAGGCACAGCAATTAGAGCCTATTGAATTCGAATGAAATCAAGGCCTAATGAGGCGTAAAAAGCCGAAGCTAATAAATGGATTTGCGGACTGAACCAAAGGGGTTCGTCGTGCAATAGCGCGTGCTTCCGGCAGTCGACCCAACAAGAAGCTGGTTCCGAACTATGGGGAAACTGCGCACCCGCGGCATGCTGCGTGGGTCCGCGCCTACAACTGACTACTCAGCCATCCACAGAAAGGAAGGCCGCCAAGAAACACCGCCGGCGACAAGCCGGTCCGGTAGTTCAGGAGTGGGTCAGAGAGCAAAAATGGCGTCGATCATCAGCAGAGGCCGGGGTAGCAGTGACGGTCAACTTCCGTCCGCTAGTCAAAGTAATCATTTTTCCCAACCTCCTTTTCTGGCTGATAAGCAGCCTGCTGTGGCATTGTCCCGGCTGACTGAACCAGGGAATGCGCGCCTTGTTCCCGGCGGGTCGCTCTGGGAACAAGATATAAGCTACCTCATGAAGAAGGAGTTTGACCAGCGAAATTAGCTATTTCACCAAAAGTTTTTCTAAATTCGTGTTTTAGAGTCCCCAACGCACAATTGCAGGCGTCCGCTTATCCCAACCAAGGGTGCAGACCTTCGCCGTTCCCAGGATAAAGTGCCGGCCTTCGCGGGCGTCCATTTCCAGCCAGCGGGCGGTGAGGATCCTGGAGAAATGACCGTGGGCCACTATCAGGACGTTGTCCATCCCGGATTCCAGGACGCGTCCAATGATTTTGTCGGCCCGGGCGGCGACTTCATCCAGGGTCTCCCCGTTGGGTACGCCATCGGTCCAGATGAGGTAGTCCGGGTTGTCCTTGCGGATCAGGTCAGAGCTGATGCCTTCGTAGTCGCCGTAGTTCCATTCGACGGCCAGCGGCTCATGGACGGCCTCCGGGTAGCCCGCGAGTTCTGCCGTGCGGCGGGCGCGGCGGAGGGGCGAGGTCAGGACGAGGTCAAAATCGATGCTTTCCAGAACCTTGCGGGCTTCAACGGCCTGCTGCTCACCCTCAACAGTGAGGGGAAGGTCTGTCAGGCCGGTGTACTGACCGCTCTTGGACCATTCGGTCTCGCCATGACGAAGGATCCAGAGTTGCGGACGCGGGGAAATGGCAGCGTTCAATTAGGACTCCTCGGTTTCGGTCAAAGGCTCGACGACGGCGGACTCGGGTTGCGCTTCCCACCATGCCAAGAGTTTCCGCTCGGCTTCCTCGGGGGAAAGTGGTCCATGTTCCATCCGCTCCTCCAACAGGAACTTGTAAGCCCGCCCCACAACAGGGCCGGGCTTGAGTCCCAAAAGCGCCATGATCTGCGCTCCATCAAGGTCCGGCCGAACGGCCGCCAGCGATTCCTGCTCCATAAGCGCCGCAATGCGATGCTCAAGGTCATCGTAGGCGAAGGACAAGCGGTCGGCCTTGCGCTGGTTACGCGTAGTGACGTCGGATCGGGTGAGCCGGTGCAGGCGTTCCAGCAGGGGACCGGCGTCGGTCACGTAACGGCGGACTGCGGAGTCGCTCCAGCCGGCATCGCCGTAACCGTAGAAGCGCATGTGCAATTCGACCAGACGGGAAACCGCTTTGATGGACTCATTGTCGAAACGCAACGCCTTCATGCGTTTAGCCGTCAGTTTGGAACCCACAACGTCGTGGTGGCGGAAGCTCACCGCGCCGCCCGGTTCAAAACGGCGCGTAGCCGGCTTACCGACGTCGTGCATCAACGCCGCAAACCGAAGCACAAAATCGGGGCCGGGCACGGGGCCGTCAGGACCCGTTTCCAATGCGGCTGCCTGCTCAAGGACCTGCAGCGAGTGCTGGTACACGTCCTTGTGCCGGTGGTGTTCATCGGCTTCGAGGCGCAGGGCGGAAACCTCAGGGAGCACGAACTCAGCGAGCCCAGTGTCCACCAGGAGGTCGATGCCTACCCGCGGGTGCGCTCCGTTAATGAGCTTGACCAGCTCTTCCCGGACCCGCTCAGCGGAAATGATCTTGATGCGGTCGGCCATCTGGGACATGGCGAGCCGAACGTCGTCGTGAACCGATACGCCCAACTGGGAAGCGAACCGGGCCGCCCGCATCATGCGCAGGGGATCGTCGGAGAAAGAGGCCTCCGGGGCGCCTGGCGTGGCGAGCTCCGACGCGTGGAGATCGCGGACGCCGCCGAACGGATCCACGAGTTCCAGGCTTGGCAGCCGCAGCGCCATGGCGTTGATGGTGAAGTCGCGGCGCAGCAGGTCGTCGGTCAGGGAGCTGCCGAACGCCACCACCGGCTTTCGCGAATCGGGGTCGTAAGCCTCCGCCCGATACGTGGTGACTTCGATCTGGAAGCCATTCTTCTTCATACCGATGGTGCCGAAGGCGCGCCCGATTTCCCAGAAATTATCCGCCCACTTCTTGATGACGGAGATGGTCTGGTCCGGAGTGGCGTCGGTGGTGAAGTCGAGGTCCGGGGATGTCCTCCCCAAGAAGAGGTCGCGCACGGGTCCACCCACCAAGGACAGCTCGAAGCCGGCATCGACAAAGCGCTGCCCGAGGTCGAGCACCACCGGATCGATGGTGAAGTTAACTGAAGAGCTGTCCAATACGTGCGCCATAGTCCCTTAAGCTTGGCAGATTTTTGCTCAGCATTGGGCCACTGTTCCATGCGAAATCAGGCATGCGTCCACGGACCATCTCCTGCAGTCCATCTTGTGGCCATGTCCCGGTCATCACTCGAGGGCAAGAGTCGTTAGAGTGGACCTCATGGCCAACCCGATCCCGAGCGCTCCTGGCAGGAGGACAAACGCACCGTTGCCGTCGGCAATCGGTGCACACGTCGCGCCTGCCCAGCAGCACCCGGTGCAGGCCTCGCTTCCCACTGTGGAGGAAGTGTCAGCTGGCGGCGTTGTAGTAGACACGTCCGACGGCGAACTCCGGGTTGCAATTATCGCCCGCCTTAACAGGGGTGGCCGGCTTGAGTGGTGCCTCCCGAAGGGCCATCCGGAAGGCCGCGAGAACAACGAGGAAGCCGCTGTTCGCGAGATCGCCGAGGAAACCGGCATCGAGGGCAGCATCCTGGCGCCCCTCGGCAGCATCGACTACTGGTTTACCGTGAGCGGCCACCGCGTCCACAAGACCGTGCACCATTTCCTGCTCCGGGCAACCGGCGGCGAGCTGACCATTGAGAATGATCCTGACCAGGAAGCCGTGGATGCCGCGTGGGTCCCCATCCAGGAACTGGCCCGAAAATTGTCCTTCCCGAATGAGCGCCGAATCGCCGATTTGGCACGGGAAGTGCTGCCCGAACACCTCTGACCCGGGTACATGGGACGATAAAGGCGATGTCTGAAGCCAAAACAACCCAGTCCGTTCAGTCCGGTGAAGCACGTTCCAGCGCCATCATGGCAGCAGGAACGCTCGTTTCCCGGTTCCTTGGCTTCGCCAAAACGTGGATGCTCGGCGCCGCCCTCGGCCTTGGCTCCACGATTAATGACACGTTCATTAACGCGAACAACCTGCCGAACCTGATCTTCCTGCTGGTAGCCGGCGGCGTGTTCAACGCCGTCCTGGTCCCGCAGATCATCAAGGCCAGCAAGGCACCGGACCGAGGCGCGGACTACATCAGCCGCCTGCTGACACTGGCAGTCCTGGTGCTGCTGGCGTTGACCGCGCTGGTCACACTCGCGGCACCCTTGGTCATCGACCTCACCACCCAGGGTTACTCCGAGCAACAGAAAGCCCTCGCAGTCACGTTCGCTTTCTGGTGCCTGCCGCAGATCTTCTTCTACGGGCTCTATGCCCTCCTCACGCAGGTGCTGAACGCCCACGGAGCGTTCGGCCCAGCCATGTGGGCCCCCATCCTCAATAACCTTGTAGCCATTGCGGGCTTGGGCATGTTCATTTGGATCCTGGGCGAGAACATCCACAACCCCCATACTTTGGACAATTGGGGGCCCACCCAGACGCTCCTGATTGCCGGCTTCTCCACTTTTGGTGTGGTGGCGCAGACTGCCATCCTGCTCATTCCTGTCTTGCGCTTGCGCCTTGGCCTGCGTCCACGCTTCGGCTGGCGCGGAGTCGGCCTGGGCCAGGCAGCCAAGCTGAGCGTTTGGACGCTGGCGACTGCCGCCGTCGGGCAGTTGGCGTTCCTGTACATCATGAGGATCGCCACCATTCCCGGCGCTGAGCGCCTCCGGTTGGACAACGCAGGGGAGACGGCCGCTGCTGCCGTCCTGCCCGGTAACGCCGTCCTCGAAGTCGCAAGCCAGCTGTACCTGCTGCCGCACTCGATCATCGCTTTGTCCTTGGCCACCGTCCTCTTCAACCGCATGACACGCGCGTCGCAGGATGGCAACAAAGATGAACTGCGGGACGCCCTTTCCCATGGCCTCCGCACCATGGCCGTGGCCACGGTTTTCGGTGCCCTGGCGCTCTTCGCCCTGGCTGGTCCGCTGGGCATGTTCTTCTCCGGCGGCCAGCCGCAGGACGGCGTCATGTTGGCCCAAACGCTCACCATCCTTGCCCTCAGCACGCCGTTCCTGAGCGCGAACTTCATGATGTCCAGGGTGTTTTACGCCAACGAGGATGCCCGTACGCCCCTGTATGTCCAGTTGTGGCTGGCCGTGATCTATGTGGTGGGCGCATTCTTCATCCAGTTCCTGCCCGTCGGCCAGATCATTTACGCAATCGCCATCCTTTACACGCTGGGCAATATCCTCTCCGTAGTGATCAGCGTCGTGTTCCTGCGCCGCCTGCTGGGCCACCTCGACGGTCCCCGCATCGCCAATTCGTACATCCGCATGGGCTACGCGGGCCTGGGATCTGCACTTGCCGGGGCTGGGGCCTTGTGGCTTTTGGGTAGCTACCGTGCCGACGGCTTCGCATGGAGCAGCCGCCCGGCCGCCCTGGTGACGGTCGTCGTCGTCGGGCCTGTCATGCTGCTCGCGTACCTGGTCCTTCTTCGCGTCTTCCACGTCACCGAACTGCGCGACCTCCTGCGTCCGCTGATGGGTCGCCTGGGTAGGGGCGCACCGGCACCGGTTACCGGCGCAGCACCGGAACCCACGACGCCGGCACGCGCCACGGTTTCGGACGATACCGGTTTGATTCCGCGCATCTCCGGCGAGTTCGACGCCACCTCGTTCAGGGCCGGTCCGGCGTTGGCTCCGCACCGGACGGCCGAACCCGCTACTGAGGACTCACCGGGCGCACCCAAGACTTACCTACCCGAGGAAGAAACCCCCAGCACGGCACGCGGTGGCAAGTTCCGTCCGCAGGTCCCCCTGCCGGGTCGGCGCACCTACCAAGGTGACGCCGGGCAGAATCCGTACTTCCCCGCCAAGGGCAGCCACAGGAAGTAAGCCGGTGGCGCCAACATGGGCGGCGGGCCTCAATCCGCTAGGCTAGAAACGAATATAGGTAGTTGCAAAAGGGCTCAACCGGCTCGCCGGGGGAGCCATGTGCAGGACCGCAGCTCCCGGACAGCCTAGGAGGAACACGTGTCCCACCCGATCGACGTCGGATCAGTACTTGGCGGCCGCTACAAGGTCACGGCCAATGTATTGACCTCGCATGACCAAGATCAGGTGCTCGACGGCGTGGACCAGGTCCTCAACCGTCCCGTGAGCATCCTTGTTGCCGGTCCAGGAAATGCCGAGCAGGTTGCTCAGAGCGCCCGCGAAGTAGCCACTGGGGAGAGGCCCGGCCACGTTCAGATCCTGGACCTGGGCATCAGTGAAAACACCACGTACCTGATCACCAACCACAGCACCGCCCCGGATCTGCTGGACCTTGTGGTCGCCACCAACCCGCCGTACATCGAGCCTTTCTTCACGGAGACACTCGGAAGTGAGATCTTCGGCCAGCCGCGCACCTATGAGCCTGAAACTTATGACGGCTTGTACGAGGATGATGAGCACGACGCCGAGTACATCCAGTACGACGAAAACGGTTACCCCCTCCCGTCCGAGTCCAACGGTGAGCCTGAGCCTGCAGCGCCGGCACGCACCGCCCCGCACGTACCGCCCATGCCTTCGTCCAGCCCCTCTTCGACAAAGAGCGGGATCGCGGGGAAGCTGGCTGCGGCCGCTGCCGGCGCCGGGGCAACCGGTGTTGCTGCCGCTGCAGCGCTGAAGCATGCGGGTTCCAAGAACAACGACGCCGGTGCTGCCGCAGCTGGTTCTGCCGACGCTGGCGCTGGTTCTGCCGGCCCCGGCTCCGCGGGCGGAGCGTCGCCTGCTGTTGCCTCGCAGCCGCCCACCCAAGCCGTTTCGTCGCAGCCCGTTTCCACTGCTCCTGTCTCTTCACCGCCGGCTAGCCGCGAGCCTGCCGGCCGCGAGCCTGCTGCGGAGCCGAAGGTTTCCCTGTGGTCCGAAGAGGATTACGGCTTTAGCGGCTCGGATGCCGGTGCAGCTGCTGGTTCCGGTGTAACAAACCGGGGCACCGACTCCGGGTACGAGCGCGCGGCAAGCAGCTTCCCGGCGTCGTCGGCTGTTACGGACGATTACGATGACGAGGACGTTTACGAAGACGAAGCTCCTGAGAAGGAACCGCGTTCCCTGCGGTGGCTGGTAGGCGGCCTTCTCGCCGCAGTCTTGGTGGTGGGACTCGTCCTTGCGGTGACCAATCTCGGCAGCCTCCTGCCCAGTGGCGCCCCTGCCGCGACACAAAGCACGCCTGCCCCTCAATCTTCCGCCGCGGAAACCGAGGAGCCTGCGCCCACTGAAGCTCCGGCCCCGGCCACACCGCCGGAAATCGAAGGCATCACGCGCCTCGGCGACTTCCCCTTCGCCGCCACCTATGACAAGGACCTTGCGAGGGCCTTTGACGGTAACGCTGCCAGCTACTGGTCGGACATGGAATTCGCCTCGGCAAACTGGGGTGGCCTCTTCGAAGACATGCCGCTTGTGGTTCAGCTCAAGGAACCCACCGAGGTCAAGTCCGTAGTGCTGAACCAGTTGGGTGGCTCCGGCGGTAGCATCAGCGTCTACACCAACGATCGTCCTGCGATGGACGGCGCAAAACTGGTTGGCACCAACAGCTTCACGTCCCCGGAACTGACCATGCCGCTTGCAGCACCGACGCAGACCCAGTACGTCATCGTAGTCATCAGCGCACTCCCGAAGCTGGCTGCGCCGAAGACGCGATTCGGATTCGGGCTTCGCCTGGCTGAGGTCACGGTCCAGTAGCCAAACCAAACCGAAGTAGCAGTAGAGGCCGTTTTGAACCCGTCAGAACGGCCTCTACTGCTACCTGCATTGGCGTCACCGCTTCGATTCGGCATGCCTGCAGACGGTACCCTGAATGATGGTGGCTTTTAGGGTCCCCAACTCCAACGGAATATTTGGAAAGCAACAGGGGTTGAGTCAGGTGGCTGCCCCGAAAGCCGCAGCATCGACTAAGGAAGAGGTTCACGCCACGTGAGCATTGCAGAAAACAGCGCATCGCAGGTGCGTGACGTCATCATCGTAGGTTCAGGCCCTGCCGGCTACACAGCCGCCGTTTACACCGCCCGCGCCAACATGAAGCCTCTGCTCATTGCCGGTTCCGTCACTGCTGGTGGCGAACTGATGAACACCACGGACGTGGAAAACTACCCGGGTTTCCCGGAGGGCATCATGGGCCCGGACCTGATGGAGAACTTCGAAAAGCAGGCCGCCCGTTTCGGCACCGAGATCCAGTTCGAGGATGTCACCGAGCTGGACCTCGACGGCGACATCAAGACTGTGACCATCGGAACGGGGGAGACCTTCCAGGCGAAGGCCATCATCCTGTCCACAGGTTCGGCATACCGCGAGCTCGGACTGGCCAACGAAAAGCGCCTGTCCGGCCACGGCGTTAGCTGGTGTGCAACCTGCGACGGTTTCTTCTTCAAGGATCAGGACATCGCCGTTATCGGTGGTGGAGACTCCGCCATGGAGGAAGCACTGTTCCTCACCAAGTTCGCGAAGTCCGTTACCGTTGTCCACCGCCGCGATACCCTCAAGGCTTCAAAGATCATGGGTGACCGTGCCCAGGCTCACGAGAAGATCAACTTTGTCTGGAACACCGCCGTTGAAGATGTTCTGGGTGAAGACAAGGTCACCGGCTTGAAGCTGAAGAACCTGGTGGACGGTACCGAGTCCGAACTCGCAGTCACTGGCGTGTTCGTGGCGATCGGCAACGACCCCCGCACGGATCTCATCAAGGGCAAGGTTGATTTGACCCCCGAGGGAACCATCGCCGTAGAAGGCCGTAGCTCCCGGACCAACATCAAGGGCGTCTTCGCCGCGGGCGATGTCATCGACCCGACCTACCGCCAAGCCATCACGGCTTCGGGCTCGGGTTGTGTGGCTGCCCTTGACGTAGAGCACTACCTCGCAGACCTGCACTCCTAAGCTGCATCCAAGCAACCATACGAAGGGAAAAGTTATGAGCAACGCAAAAGACGTTACTGACGCAAGCTTCAGCACGGATGTCTTGGCTTCCGAGAAGCCTGTCATCGTGGACTTCTGGGCAGAGTGGTGTGGCCCCTGCCGCAAGCTCGGTCCCATCCTCGACGAGATCTCCGTTGAGTACAGCGAAAAGGTTGACGTTGTGAAGCTCAACGTCGACGACAACCCCTCCATCGCAGCCGAATATGGCATCACTTCCATCCCGGCCGTGTACCTGTTCAGTGGGGGAGAAGTGAAGAGCACTGTCATCGGTGCCAAGCCGAAGCAGTTCTTCGAGAAGGAATTCGCGGACGTCCTGTCCTAGGCTTCACTTCTGATCCAGATCGTAGAAGGCCGGCGGTTACTACTCCTCAGGGGGTAGGAACCGCCGGTTTTTTGCTGTCGAGAAGGAAGTAAACCTAAAACATTCACTTACACGGCCCAACTGATCTGAGTGGGCTCGCACGTTCCCGGAATTGGCATCATCAGTTCTCCCTACCAGGGGTAGGGAGAACTGGGACCCTCTCTCACCCCCCGCCCCCTTGGACCCCACCCTCTCTCACCCCCACCCCCTTGAACCCCACCC
>NZ_AKKK01000002.1 GCF_000281065.1 Arthrobacter sp. M2012083 | reverse complement strand
CCCCCCGGCTTCCACCCCCGCCTGTCAGGAAGCTGGCTGGGAGCTTGTGGCGGGAAACGCCCACCACAATCTGGGTGGCATTCACGCTGCGGGCAAAGTCCAGCAGTGCCTTGGCGGGGTCTTCACCGGAAACCGTGTGGTAGCTTCCGCCGAGGTCCTTGATCAAGGTTCGCTGGGCTTCCAGATCTTGCGGTGACTCTGCGGCCACACCATCGGCAGCGCGCACGTGGACGGCCAGAAGGTCGCCGCCGTTTACCCTCTTGAGAATGCGTGCTGCCCGCCTGATGAGCACTTCGCCCTCGGCGCCGCCGGTGAGACCAATGACGATGCGTTCCCGTGCAGGCCAGCTCTCCTCGATGTGGTTCTCAGCCCGGTACCGCGCCAGTCCTTCATCCACGCGATCGGCGAGCCAGAGCAACGCCAGCTCGCGGAGCGCGGTCAGGTTCCCCACGCGGAAGTAGTTGGACAGCGCTGCGTCGATCTTGTCTGCAGCGTAAATCTTGCCGTCACCCAGGCGCTGTCGGAGCAGTTCCGGTGAGATGTCCACCAGGTGGATCTGATCGGCGCGGCGGACAACCTCGTCGGGGACTGTTTCGGCCTGCTTCACGTCCGTAATCGCGCTGACCACGTCACCCAAGGACGCCAAGTGCTGCACATTGACCGTTGACAGGACGTTGATCCCTGCCTCCAGCAGCTCCTCTATGTCCTGCCAACGTTTTTGGTTGCGGCTGCCAGGAATATTGGTGTGCGCGTATTCGTCCACGATCGCTGTGTGCGGGCGCCGGGCCAGGACCGCATCCAGGTCCATCTCTTCAAACGTGCTTCCCCGGTACTCGATGACCCGCGGCGGCAGCGTTTCAAGCCCATGAGTGAGTGCTTGGGTATCGGCGCGGCCGTGGTGCATGGCGAACGCCACCACCACGTCCTCGCCCCGGCCCAGCAATCTGTGCGCTTCTTCGAGCATGGCGTAGGTTTTGCCGACGCCCGGTGCAGCCCCCAGAAAAATCCTCAGTGTCGCCCGCGCCATGTCCTCATTCTTCCACTCCGGAAAGGCAGCTAGCCGCGGTTTGCAGCGAGGCGGGCAATGTCCAGGTTCAACAACGTCACGTTGACTGAGGGCTGGCTCAAGAACGCCTCGAGTCCACTACTTGTTTGCTTGTCCACCAACTTTTGGACATCCTGCGTTTCCAACCCATGGGCCCGGGCAACGCGCGGCACCTGGATAGTGGCGTAGTCCACCGAGATGTGCGGATCCAGCCCCGATCCGCTGGAGGTCACGGCGTCGGCCGGAACCTCCTGGGGGCGGACGCCCTCAGTTGCCGCAATTGCTGCGCGGTGAGTGGTCACAGCCTCCAGAAGTTTGGCATCGTTCGGTCCCAGGTTGCTCGCCGAGGATGACGCCGGGTCCCACACCACCGCGGATGGGCGGGCGTGAAACCACTGCTGGTCCTGCGTTCCGGACTCGTCGGCCGCAGTCTGCGCGATGAGCGCAGACCCTGCACTCTGGCCTGCTGGGTCCTTCACGATGGAACCGTTGGCTTGGAACGGCCCGGCAAGCTGTCCCGCGGCGAAGACGGCAAGGGGATAGAGCAACCCCAGGATGATCGTAGCCAGCAGCAGGAACCGGATGGCGGTGCCTGCTTGGCGGAGGTATCCGGACATGGTGTTCATGAGTGGCTCCTAGCCGATGCCTGGGATGAGGGAGATGACCAGGTCTATGAGTTTGATGCCAAGGAACGGAGCAATCAGGCCGCCCACTCCGTAGAGCAGCAGGTTCCGGCCCAGGGCCTGGTTGGCGGAAACCGCCCGGTACTTCACACCGCGCAGCGCCAAAGGCACCAAAGCGATGATGATGAGCGCGTTGAAGATCACCGCCGACAGAATGGCCGACGCCGGACTGGCCAACCCCATGATGTTCAGCAGCCCAAGACCCGGAAATGCAGCGGTGAACAGGGCCGGGACAATAGCGAAGTACTTGGCTACATCGTTGGCAACGGAGAAGGTGGTGAGGGCGCCGCGGGTGATCAGCAACTGCTTGCCGATACCCACAATGTTGATCAGCTTGGTGGGGTCGGAGTCGAGGTCTACCATGTTCGCCGCTTCTTTGGCGGCCGGGGTGCCGGAATTCATGGCGACTCCTACGTCGGCCGCTGCCAACGCGGGGGCATCATTGGTGCCGTCTCCGGTCATGGCCACTAAACGCCCTTCACCCTGCTCACGGCGGATGACATCCAGTTTGTCCTCGGGCGTGGCTTCCGCAACGAAGTCGTCGACGCCGGCCTCGGCCGCGATCGCTTTAGCCGTGACCGGGTTGTCACCGGTGATCATCACCGTGCGGATACCCATTTTGCGCAGCTCAGCGAAACGGGCCTTCATGCCGGGCTTGACCACATCTGCCAGGTGCACGGTTCCCAAAACCCGCGCGCCGCCGTCGTGCGTGGTCTCGGCGACCAGCAATGGCGTGCCGCCTTGCGCGGAAATCTCCTGCACGCGCCGCTGGACTTCGGCTGGAAGGCGGCCGCCGGCGTCGGTGACGAAATTCCCGACGGCGGACGCCGCACCTTTGCGGATGAGGCGCCCGTCCAGATCCAAGCCGCTCATGCGTGTGCTGGCCGTGAACTCCACAATCGCGATGTCGGTGTAGGCGCTGCGAAGCCCGGCCAAGTCGGGGCCTTCGATGCCTTTGGTGTCGGCGAGCTCCACAATGGACCGGCCCTCCGGGGTTTCGTCCGCCAGGCTCGAGAGCCGGGCGGCGGTGATGAGTTCGTTCAGCTCCACGTCGTTGGCCGGGAAGAAGTTGACGGCCCGGCGGTTGCCATAGGTGATGGTTCCGGTCTTGTCCAACAACAGCGTGGTGATGTCGCCGGCTGTTTCCACCGCCCGGCCGGAGGTGGCCAGGACGTTGTGCTGCACCAGTCGATCCATGCCCGCTATGCCGATGGCCGGGACCAAAGCCCCGATGGTGGTGGGAATCAGGCAAACCAGCAACGCCACCAGGACGATGGGAGATGGCGTCGCATCCGCCAAGGAAGCGAAGGGCGCCAAAGCCATTGTGACCACCAGGAACACGATGCTCAACGAGACCAGGAGGACATGCAGGGCGATCTCATTGGGGGTCTTCTGCCGGACGGCACCCTCAACCAGCTTGATCATCCTGTCAATGAAGGTTGCTCCGGGCTCAGCAGTAATACGCACTACGATCCTGTCGGAGAGGACCTTGGTGCCGCCTGTGACAGAAGACCGGTCGCCTCCTGACTCCCTGATCACGGGCGCGGATTCGCCGGTGATGGTGGATTCGTCCACACTGGCCAATCCCTCAATGATTTCGCCGTCGGAGGGGATGACATCCCCGGCCTCGCAGATAACCACGTCGTTTAGTGACAGGTCTGTCCCGGCGACTTCTTTCATGCTTCCGTCCTCGAGGCGAAGCCGGGCCATCACGCCTTGGCGGCTCGCCCTGAGGCTGTCCGCTTGAGCCTTCCCGCGTCCCTCGGCAATAGCCTCGGAAAGCGTGCCGAACAGCACCGTCAACCAAAGCCATGCCGTCACCGCGATGCCGAACACGTCAGGTTTCAGGAAACAGATCACCGTGCATGCCGCTGCACCCACCAGCACCACGAACATTACGGGGGAGTGGATCATTTGCCGCGGATCCAATTTCTTGAACGCCACAGGAAGTGCAGCCCGGAGAGTGGATGTGTTGAGCTTTGCCGGCGCCTTGTGGTGGCGGTGGGGCTCACCCGGGGCGGGCTTGCCGCCGGCGTCAGCGTGTGTTGGGGTCTCCGCGGCCGGAGCCATACGGGAGCTGGTCATGTGATAAGTCCTTCTGCGAGGGGGCCCAAGGCAAGGGCGGGGAAGTAGCTCAAGGCGGTGAGGATCACTGTCACGCCCAGCAGCAACGAGCCGAACAGCAGGCCATGGGTTGGAACTGTTCCGGACGAGGCCGGGATTTTTCTTTGCCGCGCCAGCGAGCCGGCCAGGGCAAGGACCAACGCGATGGGCAGGAACCGGCCCAAAAGCATTGCCAACCCAAGCAGCGTGGACAGGTAAGGACCGGAACTGGTGATGCCACCGAAAGCTGAGCCGTTATTGTTGGCGCCGGAAGTGAACGCATAGAGCAGTTCGCTGAATTGATGCGGCCCTGACGCCGGAGCATTTGCCATCACCTCCGGGAGGAGGGAAGAGATCCCGGCGAGCACCAGCACCAAGGTTGGGGTAACCAGAATGTAGAGGGCCGCGAGTTTCATTTCGCGTGGGCCGATCTTTTTACCCAGGAATTCCGGGGTCCGGCCCACCATCAGCCCCGCAATGAACACGGCAATGATGGCAAGGACCAGCATCCCGTAAAGTCCGGATCCTGTTCCGCCCGGAGCCACTTCGCCAAGCATCATGTTCAGCATTGCGATGCCGCCGGCCAAAGGAGGCAGGGAATCGTGGGCAACGTTGACGGCGCCGGTGGACGTGAGCGTAGTGGACGCGGCGAAGATGGAGCTCGCTGCCGGGCCTAGCCGTTGTTCGAAACCTTCTCCCAAACCACCGGCTGCTGCTGTTGCGGTTCCCTGTCCGGAAGATACCGCCCAGCCCATCAACAATGTGGACGTCAGCCACAGCGCGCCCATGACACCAGCCACTGTGTAACCCTGGCGTTGGTCACCCACCATCCGCCCGTACATGTAGGGCAGGGCGGACGGGATCAGGAGGATGAGGAACACCTGGAACAGGCTGGTGAAGACGCTCGGGTTTTCAAAGGGATGGGCAGAGTTGGCGTTGAAGTACCCGCCACCGTTGGTGCCCAAGACCTTGATCGCTTCCTGGGAGGCGACAGGACCACCGGGAATCAGCTGGCTGGCGCCGGTGGCCGTATTGGTGACCTCCGTGGACCAGAAATTCTGCACGACGCCGCCAATCACCAGGGCGATGGCCGCTACGGTGGCGATGGGCAACAGGATGCGGAACGAGGCGCGGGTAAGGTCCACCCAGAAGTTGCCCAGCCGGTCTGTAGTTGTCCGCGCTATGCCGCGGATCAGGGCTACTACCACCACTATTCCGACGGCGGCGGACAGGAAATTCTGCACGGCCAGCAGGCACATCTGGACGAAGATGCCCACGGTGGCCTCAGGTGCATATGTTTGCCAATTGGTGTTGGTGACAAAGGATATGGCCGTGTTCATGGCAATCCACGGGTCCACGCCGGGAAGGGAGTTACTGCCGGGCAACACGCCTTGTAGCCGCTGCAGAGCGAAGATCACCACGATGGATATCAGCGAGAAGAGCAGAACGCTGCGCAGATAGACAGACCAGCTCTGTTCAGTCCCGGAGTCCACCCCGGCCAGCCGGTAGATGGCCCATTCCGGTTTGGCGTGTTTGGCACTTGAGAAGACCCGCGCCATGTAGATGCCCAAGGGCTTGTGCAGCAATGCCAGAACAAGTACCAGTACGGCTATCTGGGTGACGAAGGATGCAGTACTGAAAACCACCCGCCGTCACCACTTTTCCGGGTTGAGCAGCACTGCCAGCAGGTACCCGGCAACGGCCAAGCCAAGGACGAACAGTCCCGCCCACATGATGGCATCCATGTTCATTGACCGCTCACCGGGCCATCGCCGTCCACCATCATGCCCAAGAGGTGGGCCACCCACATCACGATTCCCATGCTCACCACAAGAATCACCACAACAGCCACGTCGGCCACTGGAACGTCCTTTCATCAGTGCCCCTTTGCGGGGCTAATGTCAGTCAACTCCTGCGAAAGTGGCGAAAAGGCGTTCCTTACGATTCCTTAATGCGGACGCGGCAAATCTTGACGCGCTCTTAACGGCCCGGCGTTAAGGATTCGTCAAGAAATGCCCGTTTCCCCACCGTTGCTTGGTGGTCGGTGCTAATTTCGGCTCGGGTTGAAATGCCAAGGGCCGCCCGGAAAGGGATCCAGTGTTCAAACATCCTTGGGTGCATGCCGGATGACGCGCGCGCCGGAAAGACTGCCTTCGGCTGAACGCCCCGTGATCCGCCGCGGTCCCGTGCTGCAGACACTTGGTCACGAAGGGGAACGCCTTAAGGCCGCGCTGCTGCACCCGGTCCGCTTGGTGCCACTGGCGTTCCTGGCGGTGATCATCGTTGGTGCGGGGATATTGATGCTGCCTATATCCCGGACTGGCGGCGGCGAAGAGATCGTCACAACGGCCTTCTTTACGGCTGTCTCGGCTGTCTGTGTCACCGGTCTCATCACCGTGGATACTGCCACCTTTTGGACCCCGTTCGGGCATGCGGTGATCTTGGGACTCATTCAGGTGGGAGGTTTCGGGATCATGTCCTTAGCAACCCTGCTGGCCTTGTTCGTCCGCAAGACCATCGGCTTGCGAGGCCAGCTCGTGGCCCAATCCGAAACCCACACGCTGAACTTTGGTGACGTCAAGTCTGTGCTTTTCAGGGTTGTGAAGATCATGGCTGTCTTTGAGGCCATCACGGCGCTCGTCCTGACTGTTCGCTTTTGGGTGGCGTATGACGACAACCCCGGTACGGCTTTATGGCATGGCGTTTTCCATGCCGTCTCCGCATTCAACAACGCAGGATTTGCCCTGTACAGCGATAACCTCATCGGTTTCGCGGAAGACCCCTGGATCATCGTCCCCATCTGTGCCGCCATCATTGCCGGAGGGCTCGGTTTCCCAGTAATAATCCAATTGTTTAGGGACCGTCCCAAGTTCAAGAACTGGACGATTCACCTCCGCTTGACCGTTTTTGGTTCATTGATTCTGCTGACAGTGGGCGTAGTTCTGTTTGCTGCCTTTGAGTGGAATCGTGCAGAAACCCTTGGGCCGCTGAGCTTTGGCGGGAAAATACTGGGCTCGTTAGCAGGCGGAGTGTTCCCGAGAACGGCGGGTTTCAACAGCATCGACTACGGGGTGGCTACCCCGGAGACACTGATGATCACCAACGTGCTGATGTTCATCGGCGGCGGTAGCGCAGGAACTGCCGGCGGTATCAAGATCACTACGTTCCTGGTTCTGGGCTTCGCAATTTGGAACGAAGTTCGTGGCCGCGAGCAAGTCACCATTGCACACCGTTCCATCAGTTCTTCTACCCAACGTCAGGCTCTAACCGTCGCCCTGCTGGGTGTCGGGGCGGTCATCCTGGGGACACTGCTGCTTCTCATGTCCACCGACTACAGCCTTGAGAAAGTGCTCTTCGAGTCAATTTCTGCCTTCGGAACGGTTGGCCTGAGCACGGGAATTACGTACAACCTGCCACCCACTGCGGAGTGGGTACTCATGGCCCTGATGTTCGCTGGCCGAATCGGAACGGTCACGGTTGCTTCAGCCATCGCGCTAGCCTCCCGGCCGAGGCTGTTCATGCTGCCCGAAGAGCGGCCTATCATCGGGTGACATTTTCGCGGGAAAACCGAAGCGCTAAAGGTCGCACCGCAATTCGGGAACGCCCCCTCGGGACGCTTCGCTTTTCTCCCGGTCCGTCTCCTGCGCGGGGTCAGGGGCTGCTGGGGCATCACGGTGTTCTGCCCGGTATAGCCCAGTGAGCATCATCATGATGACTCCTACCCACATCACGGCCGTCACAAGGACAAAGCCCATCAGAACCAGAGCCTGCATGAGCGAAGTCTATCCATCGCATCGTCGACAGGGTGTTCCGACATTCAGCCCGCGAAAAATCAGGAAAAAGGGCCTTCGCAGCAAGTAGCGAGCTCTCGGATGGGGTTGAAAGACGAGTACCGACTACTCGTGCTCCAGCAGTACCCAGAGGTCTTTACTGAATGCAGCGGCTCAGGAACGACCACCAATAAACCCCCAATATTTGGTGGTTGCACGAACCGCGGGCCGGGGCCGGACAAGGTACCCAAATACTGTTGTCCGGCCCCTCGCCCAAACAAACCCCCGCCTCGGATTGGTCTTGCCGAGTGTTAGGCTCAGCTCAAATTCGGGTATCCGGGCTTGGGGGAATAATGGGAACTTTTCGTGCATTAGCCGTGAAATCAGCAGCACTTGCCGTGTTGGTAGTTGGCTCGACAGTGGCGGGCATCGCCCCGGCCACGGCTGAAGAGGGCGAGGGTTCCATAGCATCCACAAGCGAGTTTGTGCCGTTGATGCATGGAATGCCAAACGTGGGATCAGAGCTGACAATAGGAAGGTTCTTCACGCGTTCCTGTCCTGTGACGGATGAAGCCCCGCACGGGTTCACCATGGAGTGGCTCAGTAACGGTGTGCCGTTGCCCGCAGAGCGACAGGGCGAATTCCTGAAACTCATCCCAGGAGACCGCGGTAACCGCATCTCCTTCACCGCACAATCCTCTTGCAGGGAAGGAACGGTGTATCACAGCGCCGAAACACCACCCGTTGCGGCGTCCAACCGGGCCATGGGCTGGACCGGCCGCGGAAATCCTGAGCTCCTAGGCCGCACCGATGACGGTGACCTTGTCCTGTACCCCCGCACATACGAGTCCACTTGGAGGTTCTGGGACATGTCCTTCGAGGGCCGCTATTACAGCAGCTCCTGGGATGAACCGAGGGTAGTCGGTACGGGCTGGGACATCTTTGATGTTGTCTTCTCCCCGGGGGACTTCGACGGCGATGGCAACAACGACGCCATCGGCCGTGACCGCTTTGGAAACCTTCACCTGTACCCCGGCGACGGAGACGGGGGCTGGCTGGCGCCCTCCCAGGTCGGCTCAGGCTGGAACATGTTCGATTCGATCGTGGGCCCCGGGGACTTCAACGGGGACGGAAACAACGACGTCCTCGCACGTGACCGTTATGGAAACCTGCATCTGTACCCCGGCGACGGCGAAGGCGGCTGGCTGGAACCCTCGCAGGTGGGCGCAGGCTGGCAGATCTTCGACAAAATCGTCGCCCCCGGCGACACCAACGGCGACGGAACAGTGGATATTTTCGCCCGAAACCGCAACGGTGTCCTTCACCAGTACCCAGCAGACGGGCAGGGCGACTGGAAGTCCCCCGCCGTGGTGGGTGCTGGATGGGGTGCAATGACGGAGATCAGCGGCGCCGGCGTGTTCGAGCGGAACTGGGTCACTTACAACGCCGCGGGCGGACCTAGGAATGACGTCATCGCAATAGATCAAGAAGGCGACCTACGGCTGTACAGCCCCGCTTACCCCTACGACACTGGCCTCTACGAGGTTGGCGAAATCGGTATCGGCTGGGACATTTTCAAGGACCTGATCTGATTCCCGCGCACCCCACCAAGGGAACACCTGGGGGTGACGCGCACGGCGCCGTTGCAGGCGAGGCTGGATGCCAGGGGTGCACGGGCAGAGTGTGTCAACACGAACTCCCTGTCACCCACCTACCTCAACGAGATGGGCCACATCAGGACCAACTTCGAGCGCGCGCTGGGCACGGGCTTCCCGAAGGACCTGCCGCTGCTGCTGTTCGTGGTTGCGGAGAACGAGAAGACGCCGGAGTGGCTCGAACTGCATCATCGCCAAGCCGCAAGCGTCATGAACGGCACCGTAGTGCCTCTACCCGGCGAGCACTACCTGCACGGTACGTTTGGACAACCCCGGCAAACAGGTCCCCCTCCCGACGGCCCAGCCAACTCAAGGACGGCTGCTAACGCCTCGGCCCAGCTCTATTGATGAGCAAATCTGGGATGGGTGTTGTTGTCGGCATTTGCGTGGTTTGGCGCTGTGGTTGGGATGCCTTGGCCTTAACTTTGGGCGAGTGCAGGAAAAGCCGTTGCACGACCCACCATACGATGAAGCATTGCACAGCGATCCAAACCTGTGCCAAGGAGTTGCCTCGAGCGAAGGCAACGGCGAAACCAGCTGTCAAGAGCAGGACACCTGTCATCGTTCCATCAGAGGCCATCAAATGGCGTTCGAAGCGTGCAGCCATAATTCCAAGAATTAGCATTCCGACGACGAGCCCGGGCAATGCTAGGTCGGAGTACAAAATTCCCACGATGCTCGGCACTGGGCAGGCACTTTGGTAGCCGCAGTTGGCCCCGAAGGACTGCGTGAGAAGATAGTCAGCCCACCGCTGGAAGGGTGTGATGGCAGCAGGAAGTGGCATGGTGATGAGCTCACCGATTGTGCCGCGACCCATACCGAATGGGATGGTCTTGCCCATCGTCTGGGTCATGTAGGCAACGTAGTTGAACATTTCAGTGTCGTATGACAAGAAGAAGTTGTTCAGCGTTCCACGAAGCCCGACATCCTGGAAGTAGGCGCCCATCGCGCCAACAAGGTCAGCTTCACCGCGGGCGGTCCTGGAACCCGCACTGCGGACAAATGGGAGGATGGCTAGCGCAACAAACGCTACAACACCGACAACAATCCAAGACGGTTTGATCCGCTTCTGCCAGTGGTTCGACAGTGTGCCCATGAGCGCGATGATGACACAGGGTATGAGGTAACGCCGGGTCCCCAATGCCGAGGGTGGAACGATTGATCCGATTGCAACAAGCCAATACGCGATGTTCTGCGACTTGGTGTAGGGCTGCAGCCTTTCATACCGGAATCTGACTGTTGCAATAACAAGACATCCAATGGCCGGCAGCGCCCCAACAAAAGCCGGAACGTTCTCAAGCTTGGAAATGACGGCCTCAGAACGCCCCCCAAATAGTTGGGCCAGGAAACCGACTCCACCGCCGACCACGATCATGAGGAGAAGCCAGCCTATGCTCAGGGACCACGCGATGACTACCGACCGACGCGGTGCCCACGGTTGGACAGGTGTCAGATCAGTTGTGGTTAGCGGCTCTTGCTTCCGGGCTACCAGTAGGCGCCAAGAAAGGGCTCCTACTACGAAACTGATCGTGCCGACGAAGCCGAGGAATGTGGCATCCTCGAATCCAAGACTAATGTCAATGCCATAGAAGCCGAACGACTTTGGCTCGTCTGGCATAAGCAGCGGGCGAACGCCGAAGATCGAAACTAGGATCAGCAGCATAAGCGAGTAAGGACTAAGCAGCGAACCCCGGCGTAGTTTCGTGCCGACCAGCCATGCCAAAAATCCGATAATCAGTGTCAAGGTCGGCCAAAAAAGGTAGTTACCGCTCAAGGGTCCCCCAGCGTTTCAACAAGATGCAATGGACAGTCTATCGTCGGCCCCGCTAGTTGTGCGTCCTACAAGCCAGAATGCCTGCACGTGTGACGTCAGACGCAAGCGATGCCTGCAACCGCATCTGCAATAAGGCCCCACAGGCGTCCATACCAGGGAGCGGCTGACATGCTATTACTGCGACCGACAGAGCATCCTGCGCGTGCTTCGTAGCGTAGACACCGTCGAGAACCTGCGGGCCGGTTACGAGGATGGTAGGGCGCGTTCTAGCGGGTTGTGAGAGCGAGGCTCACGACTGCGATAGTCGCGACGAGAAGTAATCCAAGACCGACATAGGCCTGCCACTTGGGTCTCGTTTTGTGAGGGTTGATGTCTATATACGGCACGCGGTGTTGTTTCCCTTCAAAGAGCAATATTGCTAGTTCTGGTGCGGTGAGTTCTGGGTCGCCAAGAGTGCCCCATGGGTGATGGTTGTGGTGGTTGCAGCGGCACGCCCCTGTTTGGGCAACATTTGAGTGAGGCGTGCCGCCCGCATCAGCATATGGCTACTTGTCTGGATGTCTGAATGTTTCAGGTGAATTGTCGCGCTCCAGCCTCCTCCCATCGGGTCTGCGGCCTCGTGACGAGAGCACTGCAGGCGTACGCTTATGTGATGAACTCCGAAGTCAGGACTATCGCGCTGCGTACGGGAATCCAGGTACCGTGTTTGGTTCACGGTCACCTAAATGAAATATCCGACGACGGCAGCGCCCCGCCTCTGCTGCTTTTGCATGCCTGGGGAGAATCCTGGCGCAGTTTTGAGAGGTTAATTGCGTCGTTGTCGTCACAGGTGCTGGTCGCCCCTGATCTTCGTGGTCATGGTCGTGCGGACAAACCTGAGACTGGCTACTCACTCAACGACGTCGTTGAAGATGTTGTTGCGCTCTTGGACGCTTTGGGCATTGAGCAGACGCATGTTCTTGGCTCATCCAGCGGGGGAAACGTGGCGCAGCAACTTGCGATCACCCACCCGGAATTCGTAGCATCGCTCATTCTTGTGGGAGTTCCCCTGAGCCTGCACATGAGACCTCCGTTTGCTGACGAGGTGGACCTGCTGAATGATCCGATTTCAGAGGAACGGGTTCGCAATACGTTGTCCTGGTATCGGCTTTTGCATGAGGTACCGACGTCCTATATCGAAGACCGTGTGCAGGATGGGCTCGCCATACCGGCGGCGGTCTGGAAGGCATCGCTGCGAGGCCTCTACGAGGCCGCACCACCAACTGACCTGGGTTCTCTTTCAGTTCCCACGCTTATTCTGTGGGGTGCACATGATCATTTAGTGCCGCGGCACCATCAAGAGACCCTCGCTGCGCGCATTCCCCGGTCGCAATTGAAGATCTATCAGGCGACGGGGCACCTGGTGCTCTGGGAGTGCCCGGAGCGTGTTGCTGAGGACACGAGGGATTTTCTTGCCAACTACGTCAGGGATGGATGATGGATGACTTCCCGGATTGTTTGCACATGACGCTGCAAGCGCGTTTCTTGTGCGCGATTGCAATCATCGTAGAACCACCATTGAATATTCCCCTCCGCTGCCCTCGCAGCGGTGATGACCTCTTCGCTTTCGAGTCCTTCATTAATTAAGAAATTCGGCATGTTCCCCCAATCGAGAGTGCAGGACGCGCTGCTCTCATTATCCTGTATTGGGCCTGTCGTTACCCTCGCTGAATTTCCAGACGTAGCAGTCGTGCGTCCAAATCCGTGCAAGCTGCCCGCGTCCGGCTTGGGCAAGGACCTGATGCGGGCAGCTCACGCCTAATGCTAAGGCAGCTTCTTAACTCGTTGGCAATACTGCGCAGCTAATTTCGCATTTCATCTGCGGGCTATATGGTGTGTTCATGACTCATTGGGGGAGCACTGTTCGAAAAGCTGTCATTCCTGCTGCCGGGCTGGGAACCCGTTTTTTGCCTGCCACTAAGGCCATGCCAAAGGAGATGCTACCGGTGGTGGATGCGCCGGCCATCCAGTACGTAGTTGAGGAGGCCGTCAACGCTGGTCTCACGGATGTTCTCATGATTACTGGCCGAAGTAAGAGGGCTTTAGAAGACCACTTTGATCGCGCTCCCGATCTCGAACAAACGCTTGTAGCAAAGGGCGACGAGGCGCGACTGGGTGCGGTCCGGTATTCATCGGGGCTAGGTCCCATTCACTATGTCAGACAGGGCGAGCCCAAGGGGTTGGGCCATGCAGTGTTGTGCGGCCGCCAGCACGTGGGGGATGAGCCATTCGCAGTTCTGCTGGGGGATGATCTGATAGACGAGCGCGACGAACTCCTCACGACCATGATGGATGTCCAAGCCAAAACCGGTGGATCGGTGGTCGCACTTATAGAAGTTGATCCGTCACAGATCAGCGCCTATGGCTGCGCCGACGTCTCGGCCATCGACGGCGAATGTTTTGTGCGGGTCAATGCATTGGTCGAAAAGCCGCGAGTTGAAGAAGCCCCGTCAAGATTAGCTGTTATCGGGCGCTATGTTTTGCATCCAGCAGTCTTTGACGTCTTGGAAACCACAGAACCCGGCCGGGGCGGCGAGATCCAGTTGACCGATGCGCTTCAGAGCTTGCTTTCAATCGAGGGCGAGGGCTCAGGCGTCTACGGTGTCATTTTCCGTGGTAGGCGATACGACACGGGAGACAAGCTCAGTTACCTCAAAGCGGTAATCAGTCTGGCTACCGAAGAGGCAGAATTCGGCGAGGAGTTGAAGTCATGGATGAAGGATTTCATCAACTGATTTAGGCTTTTTACCGTCGAAAGAGGTTAGGGCGAGGCCTTAGTAGCTTCCTGAGCTGATCTTCGAAGAAGCAGCCGGGCGCTTGCTATGCCAATGACAGCACCCAGGGTGTTTGTGACAACATCCAAGAGGCTCGAAAAGCGGGCAGTAAGAAAAAGCAACTGACCTAGCTCCATAAATGTCGAAGCCAAGAACCCGATACCCGCTACTTGCCACCAGGCCTTAGCGGGCAAAGCCATACGGGTAAGAAATCCGAATGGGATAAACATGGCTACGTTGGCCGAAGCCTCAACGACGTGGTAATCGAACCACATCGGAACACCCGCTCTGTGGAGATACCTGAGGACTGCGGCAAGTTCTCCATAGATAGGTTGATCCACGGGCGTGGGCCAAAAACCAACGAGTGCTAGACCAACTATGTACGAGGCCAAGAGAACTCGCCAGGGGAGTGGGTTTTTCAAGCCTACCTTCAGGAAGTTCGTAGGAGAGCGAAAGCGCTGACGCTGAACGCAGCTGCAGCGAGTAAACCTAGTAGTAGGTATTGTGGAAAATCTTGCGGCAAGTTGGGTAAGTGGATGCGTGGAACTTGTACATCAACACGCCATCCACGTCTTCTCCAATGCCGCCCCATAGTCCCTATGAATACCACAGCAGGGTCCGTGGAGGAAACCGATCAAAACAAAAGGGTGGGTTGCCAACAAAGTGCGTTGACAACCCACCCTCAAGTGGTTTGGGCTAAATTACGCTGAAGCCTCGGTGCCCTTTGCCCGACGGCGAGCTACCACGACGGATGCCGTGCCGGCTGCCAGCGCGCCTGCGCCGACGAGGGACCAGAGGATAAGGCTGGAGTCAGCGCCGGTGTTGGCCAGCGGCACACCGCCAGTGTTTGCCAGGTTTGTTCCCGTTCCTGTGGTGCCGCCCGTGTTGGAGAGGGCTGCGCCGCCGACAACTACCGTTACCGGTCCAACGGTTACGCCGGAAGAGTTGCCCGTTGCAGTGAGTGCGTAGGCACCCGGCTCGTTGATGACGATTGAAGCAGAGAACGCACCGTTCCCATCAGCCACCGTTGAAAGGGTGGACGGAGCCAGCGGAATGCGGGCCGAAACGGAGAGGCTACCAGCGGAGACGCTTCCGCTTGCCGCAGGTGTTCCCGTCGGCGTCACGGTGATGGTGATGCCTTCGCCCGGCGTAAAGCCCGTGCCGCTGAAGATAATTGGTTCGCCCGGTGCCACGGAGGCATCGGAAACGGCGACGGATGTGTCGGGTGCCGGGTAGTTGGCGTTGTTTGCTACGGCCGGAACTGCGCCGAGAAGTGCGATGGAGCCTGCGAGCGTAAGCGCTGCAAGAGATTTCCTCATGTGTGTCCCCCCTGAGACCTTTAAGTGGTACGACGTGGTGTTGGAGATTTCCGAGACCCTACGAGACCGTAAGTGAAATCTCATTATGCTGCCCACGTAGAACTTACCATTCAATGCTTGCAGGCTGCAAAGAAAATCCATACCCGTTACAAAGGATTAACGTGCGCGTCTTTCTCTATTCACAGGAAGCAGGCTGCGGAGCCAGGATGACATCCTTGACTGGCTGAGTTGTGGGCGTGACAGCTATTTGAGGAGTCGAGTGCTGAACGATGTGACCAAAATTGAACTCCAAAGTAGTGCTCTCACCCGGCCCCAGCCTGATGGTGGTTGTACCTACGCCGCGTTGGCTATGCCGCTGAGCGGCGAAGGGTATCTTGACACCATCTCTTACAACTGTGTCAATATCGGCCTGAGCTGGACCGTATGCCACAACGTTTGTCTGGACTGCACCTGCCGGGACGCCGAACGCACCGTCACCTGTCACGTACGCGGGGAGTGAAGTTGCTGCATCGGCCGGTGCCGTATTTGTACTCGTCACCCTCACGGCCACCTCGCGGTAACCATCTCGTGTGCAGTCTTTGACCACCTGCACAGTTCGCTGCATCCAGTAGTCCATTTTGGCGCCTGTGCCGTCATTGAAATAGATACCGAACTGAGCTGGAGCGATGGCGGAACCAGAAATCATTCCACCGAGTGGGTATCGTCCAAGAGTGTCCTGTTCCGCTGTGGAGTTGGACCACAGAAGAATCCGGCGTTCCTCGACTCCCTTGGAAAGAGCATCCATCAGTCGCTTAGCATCTGTTGTTCCAGAGGATAGGGCACCGAAAATTTCTTTAGCTGCGGCGGCGAAGTAGACGTCTTGAAGCTTCGGTTCGTCGATCTTTGCGTACGCATCCGACAAAAGGGTCTGCACAACGTTCTTACTAGTTAGCTCTGCGGGCAACTCGGATCCGATCTGCTGCACGATAGGGTCCGTGATTGGCACTGGTCCCGTTGCTTCGAGAATAAAGCTCAGGGCGACAGGATCGAGTGATAGTACTCCATCCAATTGTTCACCTGAATTTTTTTCCCACATTGCTCGAGCTGTCTTAGCCGTTGTAGCGAAGTCTGGCGTGAGATTGACGTCCTGCATGAATCTGCCAACGCGAGGGGTGTAGATGGCTTGCTGTTCAGCATCGATCGGTATCGGAGGAACAAAGGAGCCCAAGGCCACGGCACTTGTCTGCGATTCGAGCTTGAGATGGCCTTTGTCCACAAGGAGGACGGCCAGTGCGCCTGGAATCCCTCCGGTGGCCCGGGATTCGGCATTGTTTTGCATAAGGAGGAGATAGCGCCTCGGCGTCTCCGCGCCGAGCATGTCAGGAGCCAACCGTGCGGCGTCCGCTGCCGAGTCGAGTTCGCTCTGGAGCGATGAAAGCTTATCCCTGGCGTCAATAAGTGGTTCAGAGATTTGGGGGAGAAGGTTTTCTGTCTCAATGTTGTTTAGACGGCGGGAAGACTCTCGCACCGCATGAGCTGCAGCCTGAACTTGCGGTTCTGCTTTTTTTAGTGGCGTGAGGTTCATACCTTCTGCCGAGGGAGCAAGAGACTTCCAATCGAGCGACTGAAAGGCCTTCACAAGGGGAGCAGCTCCAAGGCGCGCCACATCGTCCGCTGAAATTGCCACTTCGGCGGCGGCCTGGAGGTTAGGTCCTACCCAAGGCAAGAGAGCAGTTGCTTTCCATACCGGGTCGTTGGCAGCATCGCGAGCGGCCTTCGTGTGCTGTACCAATGAATCAACGGTTGCCGCCGCAGCTGCGGCATCGTTTGCAGCTATGTCCTTCTTGAGGCTGGGCAGTAGCGCCGTCGCGGCTTGCAACTCCGACTTCACATTGGCCGCTTTCAAGCCAACCCAAGAGGATACGCCCAACAAAACGATAGCCAGGGCAGCGGTCCAGATAGTTAGCACAATGATCCGGCGGCGCAATTTTGTCCGGGAACGCTTAGGCTTGCGAGCTTTGCCCTTGTCGTCCGCGTTTATGGCCTGTTGGTTTTCGTTCACTGGCTACGGCCGTCCCAGCCCACGATAGAGCCATCCCGCAGCTCGCCACTTTGCAGGATCCAGAACGTTCCGACCGTCGAGAATCCGTGGCGTCGCGACTGTGCCGGCCAGCACATGTGGATCGAGCTCCCGGTACTCCTGCCATTCCGTCAGGAGCAATACGATGTCAGCATTCTGGAGTGCCGATTCGACGTCTTGTACATATTGGAGTTCAGGAAAGCGACGTGCAGCGTTTGCCAACGCCTTCGGGTCGGTAACAGTCACCACGGCCCCTTGCAATTGCAACTGCGCTGCAATGCTGAGGGCAGGTGAGTCCCGGACATCATCGCTTTCAGGTTTGAACGCTGCCCCAAGCACGGTTATTCGCTTACCTAGGAGCCCGTCGCCACATAGCTCGCGAGTAAGCTCGACCACCCTCGTCCTGCGTCGCATGTTAATCGCGTCGACTTCGCGGAGGAATGTCAGAGCTTGGTCGGCGCCGAGTTCCCCAGCTCTAGCCATGAAGGCTCGAATATCCTTTGGAAGGCAGCCGCCCCCAAACCCGATCCCAGCGTGGAGGAACTTCCGGCCGATCCGGTCATCCATACCGATAGCGTCCGCAAGCCGTGTAACGTCTGCGCCGGCAGCCTCACACAGCTCAGCCATGGCGTTTATAAATGAAATCTTGGTTGCAAGGAAGGAATTTGCTGCTGTCTTGACCAGTTCTGCGGTAGGCAGGTCGGTCACTAGACGTGGAGTGCCGCTCGCAAGGGGCGACGCATACACTTCATCCAAAACTGCTACGGCGGCATGCTCCTCTGAGCCATCGCTCACTCCGTATACGAACCGATCAGGGTGAAGAGTGTCGTCGACGGCATGACCCTCACGCAAGAATTCGGGGTTCCAGACTAGATGCGCGTCTGGTTGATGTTCTGAGATCAAGGAGGCGAGGCGTGCGGCTGTCCCAACAGGCACAGTTGATTTTCCGACAACGAGGTCACCGGCAGCCAAGTGGGGAAGAAGCCCAACAGTTGCAGCGTCCACGTATGTCATGTCGGCGCCGTTTTCCCCCTTCTTCTGGGGCGTTCCGACGCAAATGAAGTGGACGTCGCTGCCTGCTGCAGCCGCCATATCGGTGGTGAAAGAAAGGCGTCCGGTCTCCTGAACGTCCTCGAGCAGTGCTTCAAGGCCAGGCTCGTAAAATGGGGCTCTCGCAGCTGACAGATCAGCAATCTTGCGGGCATCCACGTCGATTCCGATGACTTCATGACCCAGCTTGGCCATACAGGCAGCGTGGACAGCGCCAAGATAGCCACAGCCAATAACTGAAATACGCATTCGATTGGTTCCTTCCGCAGTTCTCTGCGCGGTTATGTGCTAGTAAGCGCCTGTGCTGTGGAATACAGCACGGACTGTGCGGAGAATGATTACGAGGTCGCCAGCCAGCGACCAATTTTCGACGTAGTAGAGATCCAACCGAACCGAATCCTGCCAAGACAGGTTTGAACGGCCGCTAACTTGCCAAAGTCCTGTCAATCCGGGCTTGACCAGGAGGCGCCTTCGGACATCGTGCTCGTAAGCCTCGACTTCCCGGGGCAACGGCGGTCGGGGACCGACCAGGCTCATGGAGCCAGCCAAGATGTTGAACAACTGAGGAAGCTCGTCCAAGCTGTACTTGCGTAGCACGCCCCCAATGCGTGTAATTCGGGGGTCATCCTTGATTTTGAAGAGGAGTCCGTTGCCTTCATTGCGCTGCTGGAGCTCAGCCAAACGTGCTTCCGCATCTACGACCATGGAGCGGAATTTGAGCATTTGGAAGTGCTTTCCTTCCATGCCTACGCGGTCTTGTTTGAATAGAACTGGACCTTTGCTGTCCAGCTTCACAAGTGCTGCGATCACGAGCATCGGCAGCGCAGCCAAAATAATGAGAATTCCCGAAACCACTATGTCAAAAAGACGTTTGGCCACACGTTGACCGCCCTCGAGGGTAGGCGTAGTCACATGGATCAGGGGGAGTCCAGCAACCTGCTGCGTGTGAATTCTCGGCCCGGCGATGTCTGTAAGAGCTGGTGCCATGATCAGCCCGACGTTTCTAGCTGCAAGTTCCCAGCCCAGATGGCGGATGGTTTGCGGATGGAGCTGCACGCCGGCGGAGACGGCGACCGCATCAGCATTACATTCATCTATTGCGGCAAGAACCGATGTTGTGTCTGCCCGATGGCCGAGAATGGGCAGCCCAGATTCTGGTTCGATGCTTGGAGTCCCTGCGACGCCGGGAGTGTAGGCAGCTACAGGTAGATATCCCGAGTGCTTTGCTCCGTGGAGTGAGGATGCGAGGTGTGCCACGGCGCTAGGTCCACCCAGCAGAAGAAGTCGGGACATACTGTGACCTTTTTGTCTTGCGACGCTGAGGTGTTGCCGGAGCAACCACCGGGCGAGAAGGAGCCCTGCCAACCCCACCGGCAAAGCTATGCCCACGTATCCTCGAGCTGTTTCGATTCTCAATGAGTAGGAAATGATGGCAACAAGGCCAAAAAGCCACAGTGAGGCCGCTGCCACACGCTTGTATTCGTCCGGTCCGGCACCGAGAATGCGGCTCTGTCGGCTGTTCCAAGCGCCCAGCATGAACCACCATACGACGGCGAGGGCAATAGAAACCCACACGTAATTGGGTTCCTGACCCGAGATGACAAAGTCAGGTTCCACGCCGAAACGAATCACGTATGCGCCAACTACTGCCCAGATTATGACGAACGCGTCTGCAACCCGGAGTCTCCGGGATGCCTGTATTTGCCATGCCTTGTCGCGACTCAAAAGAGTCCCCCCACTTCCGGTATCAAGAACCATGAACCCAGCGACAACTAGCTACGGACTTGTCCGTGCTTTGATCGGTACCATGCGACGGTCGAACGGATACCTTCTTCTAGACCAATGGACGCTTTCCATCCCGCCTGGGCAAGATTGGATACATCAAGGAGTTTCTGAGGTGTGCCGTCGGGCTTTGACGTGTCCCATTCAATGTCGCCTTCGTATCCCACTGCATTCGCGACAATTCCGGCAAGCTCCTTGATGGTCACGTCGGAACCGGTCCCAACGTTGACTTGCTCCGGACCGTCGTAATTTTCCAACAGGTGAAGGCACGCTGAGGCCATGTCATCCACATGAAGGAATTCTCGGCGAGGTGAGCCCGACCCCCAATTCGTGACGCTGGAGACGCCTTCTGCTACAGCCTCGTCGTAACGACGAATAAGGGCTGGAAGGACGTGCGATCCGGTCGGGGAAAAGTTATCGCCAGGTCCGTAGAGATTAGTTGGCATTGCAGAAATCCATGGCAAGCCGTACTGACGACGGATCGCTTGTACATGCATGATTCCTGCGATCTTCGCGATCGCATAGGCATCATTTGTAGGTTCCAGGTGTCCGGTAAGCAACGAATCTTCACGAATCGGTTGATCAGCAAACTTCGGATAGATGCATGAAGATCCCAGGAAGAGTAAGCGCTCCGTGCCATGTTCCCGGGCTGCATCAAGCACGTTTACCTGGATCCTCAAGTTGTCACTGAGGAAATCCACCGGGTATGTGCTGTTGGCTAGGATGCCGCCCACTTTGGCAGCGGCCAACGCTACGTAACGAGGCTTGTGTTCTGCAAAGAAGGCAAACACTTCATCCCGATTTTTGAGATCGAGTTCGGAAGAAGTTCGTCCGAGCAAACGTTCGAAACCCTCTGCCTCCAGCCTGCGCCAGATTGCAGACCCGACGAGTCCTCGGTGACCCGCCACATAGAAACTTGCATCCCGGTCAAGCGGACCGGGCCGGAACTCAACCGAATCGGTCATCAGCTCTTCCAACTTTCAAGGTCCACCGTGTCGATCCAGTGGTTGCCGGCGTGCTTAAGTGCTTCGATATCAGCATCTACCATGATTCGGGCCAGTTCGGGCGTCTCGACGGTAGCCTTCCAACCAAGCTTTTCGTGAGCCTTCGATGCGTCACCAACAAGGGCGTCGACTTCGGTGGGACGCAGATAGCGCTCATCGAAACGAACGTGTTCTTCCCAGTCCAAGCCCGCATGCTCGAAAGCGATCTGCAGAAAATCACGAACGGTGTAGTTGCCGCCAGTCGCCAAAACAAAGTCGTCAGGCTCGTCTACCTGAAGCATTCGCCACATGCCCTCTACGTATTCTGCGGCATAGCCCCAGTCGCGGACGGCATCGAGGTTGCCCATGTAGAGCAAGTCTTGCTTTCCAGCTTTAATGGCTGCTACGGCACGGGTGATCTTTCTCGTCACGAACGTTTCGCCGCGACGCGGTGATTCGTGGTTGAAAAGGATTCCGTTGACGGCGAACATGCCATAGGCTTCGCGGTAATTCTTCGTAACCCAGTAGCTATAGACCTTTGCAGCTCCGTAGGGAGAACGTGGATAGAAGGGAGTTTCTTCATTCTGAGGGGGAGGCGTCGCCCCGAACATTTCAGATGAGGAAGCTTGATAAAACCTTGTGTTAACTCCGGACATCCGCACTGCTTCAAGTAGCCGGATGGAACCGATGCCTGTGGTGTCACCCGTGTGCTCGGGTTCGTCGAATGACACCCTCACATGGGATTGGGCAGCAAGGTTGTAGACCTCGTCAGGCCTAATCTCTGCGATCAACGTCACCAGACGGGCACCGTCGCTTAAGTCACCGTAGTGCAAGAAGAGTTTTGCGGTCGGGTCATGAGGATCAACATAGAGATGATCGACCCGCGCTGTGTTGAATGTGGAAGCCCGTCGAATAAGACCGTGGACTTCGTAGCCCTTCTTGAGAAGAAGCTCGGCCAGGTACGACCCGTCCTGACCAGTGATACCAGTAATTAGCGCGCGCTTTACCATGGATCCCCCCATTAGAGAATTTGTGCGTTGAAGAGTCGGGTGGGCCTAGCGGCTCCGTGTCGAGACGATGCTCGACAGGAACTCATCATAGTGGGCGATTGCGGTGTCCTCAGACAATGTGACTTGGCGAAACTTCAGGCCGTTGGCGGCCATGTCCTGTTTTTCTTGTGTTTCTTGGGATAGCCGTTCGAGTTCCTGCACTAATTTGGCGGGAGAGGCTGCATCGACGCGCAGGCCACCCCCTGAGGCGGCTATTTCTGAGGCGGTTACGCTCCCATCGTCCGTTGCGGCAACTACTGGTACTCCAGCGTTGAAATAGGAGGTGAGTTTGCTTGGTACGGCCATGTCTTTGACACCGGGCAGTTCGTTGACAAGCAAAAAGTCAGCCGCGGAGAGCGCGACTTGGAATTCGTCACCGGGTAGAGGATCCAAGAAGTCAATCCGCCGTAGACCCGAGGCCATTTCCTCAAGCTTCCTCCGCTGGTTGCCGTCACCCATGAGCACGAACTTCAGTCGGCTGTCAGATTCTTCCGCGATACGAGCTGCATCAACGACGTTCTCCAGACCTTGCTTCATTCCCATGTTGCCGGCATGCATCACCACGACGTCGTCCGGCTCCCAAGCCAACCTTGCGCGCATTTCTTGCTGCCCGCTGACCGGAGCAGCAGGCAGGTGTGTCCAATTCCTGATAACTTTCACTCGTTCCGGCGCAACCGAAAGTGAATCTACGATGAAGTTCTTAAATCGGTCGTGGATCGCGGCAACTCCGTCTGCTCCCTGAAGGATTGCCGACTCGAAGGCGCCCATGAATTTGGCTACAAGACTCCCGCCGGACCTGGTCTCTACGATGCCTCTGCTGTAAATATCCTGTACCCACAGTCCTACTGCAGGGCGGTTTGGTCTCAGTCTGGTCCGGGCGATGGCCATCCCACTGGAAAATAGCGCTGGGCTTACCACCAGTACTGCGTCCGGCTTGTTCCACCTGGCGAACATCACACGTAGCCCAAAGCTCAGCTCCATATGCATGCGATTGACGAGGGTTGGTTTCCTGGGGACGTAGTGGCGGAGCCTCTTCACGCGCACTCCATTTATGAGCTCCGAGCGCACCCAGCCAGTGTATTCGGGGCTGCGTTGCCACATCGGATAATGTGGGTAGCCGGTGAGCACCGTTACTTGGTGACCTGATGCTGCGAGCCCTTCTGCCAAGCTCGTCGTGTAGGGTGCGTTGCCTGTGGGCTCAGGGGAATAGTTGAGTCCTATGATTGTGACTCGGAGCTTGGGATTGTTCACAGTCAAAGAATATGCTGACTCTGTCACAGTTGTGTAAACAACTCTACATATTTGTTGAGAGGCGCAATGGACGCATCAGAGAAAACGGCTGCGGGCGCGGCTCCGGACGTACCTGTGATCGACTTGGCAAGCGCTCCGGGGGAACGAGCGGCTTGGAGTCGTCCTAGGTCACAAATCTATTTGTGGGCTATCGCCGAACGGTTGCTGGTCACGAACTCCTGGCAGATTAGCTCAAGACTGCGTACCGCCGTACTGCGGAAGTTCGGGGCTGAGATCGGCTCGAACGTCACTTTCCGTCCGCGCACGCGGGTGTCATTCCCTTGGAACCTGAGTATCGGTGATAACTGCTGGATAGGTGAAGGTGTTTGGTTTCACAACCAGGACCTTGTAACAGTTGGAGATAACTGCGTTATTTCTCAAGAAGCCTTTATAACTACAGGGAGTCACGCCCTTCGTACGGACATGGCCCTGATGACCAGTCCGGTCACAATCGAATCCGGTGCGTGGGTAACGTCCCGTTGTATGGTTCTGGGTGGCACGACTCTGGGTGCCTCGTCCGTGGTAACCCCCAATACGGTGGTCCCGGCCAAGACCGTCGTACCTCCCAATGCCATCTACGGAAACCCGAACCGTCCTCAGGTTCTGGACCACCGCTTCGCAACGAAAAGTGACCGACCTTGAAGTCTGAAACCACTCCTAGTCAATATGCCCTCTTCTTGGCCGTGCTTCCGAAGTATCGTCAGGCTTGCATAGACAGCCTTGTAGGTTCGTTGGGTGACGACTTGAAAATACTCGTCTCCGAGAGTCACTTGGACGAAACAGTAAAAACTGGAATATCGCCGGAGCTGTATCGCAGGGTCCCCATGGCTCGCTTGTTGCGTAAGAAGTTCTTCATTCAGGGGGGCATCCAAAATGTAGTGGGGACTCCGAATCTGGTGCTGGATCTTAACCCCAGGAGTCTCTCATCATGGTGCCTCCTTGTGGTGCGAAAGGTACTACGGGGTAAGCGCACTTTGGTTTGGGGGCATATCCATCCTCAGGCGGGCTCGGATGCCAAGACTGCACCACTGCGACTAGCAATGAGGCGGCTCGCTGACGGAACAATCTCGTATACCTACAGGGATAGGGCAAAGGCCTTGGCCGACCTGCCAACGGAGCCCGTCTGGGTTGCCCCTAACTCTCTGTACCCGCTTGACGTGATGGTGCCACCCGCGACGCCAGGTCACCAGCGCAACTCTGTTCTTTATGTCGGACGCTTTGAGCCTGCCAAGAAAGTTGATCTCTTGGTGCGTGGTTTCGCCATGGCTGCAGCCGCCCTTCCTGAGCTCCGCCTTACCCTTGTAGGGGGTGGCAGTGAGCTATCGAAATTGAAGGATCTGGTCAATCAGCTAGGACTGGTAGAAAAAGTCAACTTTGCTGGCTGGATAGACGAACCGGAAGCTCTGAAGTCTCACTACAGTACTGCGATAGCAACGACATCGACTGGCTTTGCTGGCCTGGGTTTGACGCAAAGCCTTGGTTTCGGTGTGCCCATGATCGTGGCAAGGGACGAAAACCATTCCCCTGAAATCGAGTTGGCCGACTCTGGCGGCGTGACTTGGTTTGAATCAGATTCTGCCGAGGCACTGGCGGAATCGATCCGTGAAGCGTGGCACAAACGTGAGAACCTTCCCAATACGTCTATCAGCGAATTTACGAAGAAACGATATTCCGCTGAGGCGATGGCTGACGGGCTCCGTACAGCACTCCAAGGCTTACCTCAATCCCTTCCTGACTGAACGGACTATGCCTCAATATGACACGATCGACTAGGTCTGCAATTCCACGTCCGCTGACCCGGGCCGCCCGCCGTCTGCTGACATTACTGGCCACGCGTGGAAATGTAACCCACGGCGACAACTTCAGGGTCGGTCGGGGTGCCATTGTGTCGCCTCCGCACCGGTTGGAGATAGGTGACGATGTTGCGATCGGGCCAAGATCAGTAATTCAAGTTGACGGCAAGTTCGGCGACTTTGTCATGATCGGCATGCACGTGCAAATCATCGGACGTAACGATCATGCAATTGACGAAGTCGGAGTGCCCATGATCCATGCGACATGGGTCGGAGACCGCGCCCAAGAACCCAGAGACCGTGTTGATATCGGGAACGACGTCTGGGTTGGCGCCTCGGCTATCATCCTTGGCGGCGTGACTATCGGGGAGGGGGCCGTGGTGGGAGCTGGCTCAGTTGTCACTAAGGACGTGGCGCCGTATTCCATAGTCGTGGGCAATCCTGCCAGAAAAGTTGGTGACCGTTTTACAAACGGACTCGATGAGAAGCAGCACAGCGCGGCAATTTCCCGAGCATGATGCGACAAAGTTGGTGAGGAAGCGAACGGCGACTATTGGTTCGCCGTTCGCCCTCGCTCACGAAAAGTCCGGAACTTTTGAAGATATGTAATTTCCCAGGGCAGTGCCAGCAGCCTTCGCCGAGTTTCCCAAGTCTTTGCGATCATCTTCGGTTCGGCCTAGGAATGCGAAGTCAGGGTTTTCTAAGACCAAGCTGTCAAAGTCAACCCAAGGCTTCAAAGTCGTGGGTATCTTGTTCTGTTTCTCTTCGTGGAGTGCAACTGGGAAGGCTTGGTGGGCCACGCCGAACAGCAGGGAGTGAAGGCGGTTGCTTACTACCGCATGGGAACGCGAATAGTAATGCTCGATCACTTCTTCTTGCTCGACGTGTGTCCTGTTTTCCCAGAGAACCGCTTCTATGCCCAGACGCTTGCTTAGGTCTGCATGGCGTTTGTCGTCGCGGCGTACCTGGGTGATTAGGACGGGCTTTAGCCCGCGCGCATGGCTCTCGCTGACTAAGGAAGCTAAGCCGTCAAGGTTGACGTCACGATCGCTTCGGAATGACAGAGCAACGATATCCCGGTCAGCAGCAACGTTGCCGTTATCTAGGGATGCATTGCGAAGGAAGGCCATATCTGGCATCACGTCAGCAGAACGGCCGAGTACAGGCGCGGAAGCGGTATCGCGCATTGCGTAACTGGTAGCCATGGCACTCAATGCCCGCTCAAGCCCAATGGAAATACGTCCGGAACCTCGAAGCGAACGCCCAATCACGCTGAGCGAGCCACCACGAATCCGTACTAACGCGCAAAGACCGAGAACCGCAGCAGCCTTCGCCAGCGACTTTGGAGAGTCCGTGAGTATGTGTGGTCCAGGTGCGTAGGCCAGGCTGGCTCGTCCTAGAAGGGCATTGCGCACTACCGCCATCTGGAACGCAATGGGATTTGAGATGACTTTGGAGCCAGCCGGTAAATGGAATGCATCAATATATGGCTTGGGCATGCTGCCAGCGAACACAACCAGACCGTACCCGCGCTGCAAGAATTGCTCGATGAGTTGACGTCGGATTTCGACATCGCCCAAATTGTCCGACTGCGCTGCAATGCTGATATGTAATGTGTTTGTCATCTTTTCCTCAGGAAGTTAGGCGCGCTGTCTGAACCAGGCGAGTATACCGATCGCAAGGATTAAGGCCTGAAATGTGAACGATGCGGCAAGGCCTGTGGCGGCCCCGATAGCACCAAACTGAACTGATCCCACTGATGCGCCCAAAAGGCATACAACGGTCGTGCCAACTGCAGTTTTTGCCACAAACTTTTGTTTTCCCACACCTTGAAGTATTGACCCGAATAGGGATGCAGCGGCTGCAAATACGAGTCCACCGATTGCTAGTTGTATGGGTACTACTGCACCACTATAGGCTTCACCCAAAAACGTAACGACAAGCCACGGGGCAATAAGTATGATCGCCGAGTAGAGGATACCTAAACACAAGCACACGCCAAGGGTAAGTGCGACCAAGCGACGGATGCCCCGTGGACTCGCCTTAGCCGCAGCAGGCAAGATGACCGTAGCCAAGGATGTGGACAGAATCCGCATTGGCCCTGTCGTTCTACTGGCTACGCCGTAGAGCCCTGCTTGAAAAGGGCCAGCCACAGCAGAGACTATCGCTGAATCCAAGTTTCGGGCCTGAGTTCCCAGGGAGTTTATCCAGTATGGGCGGGCAATCGAAAGAATATGTTGGCGGCCATGCTCAACCCTACGAACCATGATTAGGCCCGCCACGTATCGCCTGACGGCAACAGACGACGCGAGGGAAGCCATCGCCAGTGACACAGAAAACGCAAGGATGGCTGAGACATTGAGGGCAACCATTGCTGAGTAGAGGCCAAGGGCAGCCGTCCTGCGAAGGACGAGATTAACTGTGTTGACCTTGGCGTCGCCGTCCGCCAACGGGACGCCAAGCCATGTGTCCGCCTGCCGCTCAGCGCCAACCCAGACAGCCAGGGGGAGCATCATGAAAAATACTGGGTTCAACAAGATCCCAGCCACAAGGAGGAGCACTGCAGCAGCAGCCGACAGATAGAGGGCGTTTACATCAGCCAGTTTCAGAGCATCCGTGACTAGGGGATTGTGCTTTTCGGAAGCTCGTTCTCGGACGATCAATGTGGAAAGTCCAAAATCAAAGCCTGTTTGGATTACGGTAGCAATGCCAAAGGCAGCTCCGAGTAGCCCAAATTCCACGGGTCCGGCGTTACGGGCCACGAGGACGAATGTAACGGTCTGTAGGAGTGCTCCAAGTACCCGGCCAGCAGACACCCATAAAAATTGACCTGCTATTTTTCGCCTGGTCACTGGCCACCGACCGGCGTGTCATCGAAGGTTATTCTCCAGGGCATCACGTGGCTTCCTGACAAACCTGTTGCCGTGCTCGAATTAGCCGGCCGTAGGTGGCCAGCGCTATTCAGGACGGCGGCTTGTACGCGCATAGATGTCGGCGTCTTCCGGATCGCCGCCGACGAGGAGTCTACGCCCTGCTGAAACTTGTGCGTCAGGCGCAGCTTCTGAAGCTTTGCGTCGATTATTGCGCGCCGTCCGGTTGGATTCCCGGATCTCCGTGGCGTCGTAGGTCGTGTAACTGTACGCGTATGCGTCGGGGCCCTTCGTGGGCAGACGGTTGAGGACAACGCCCAGCAGTCTAGCCCCTACCATCTCCAACGATTGAAGGGACTTCTGAAGGACATGATGGGTCAGTTTTTGCGCGCCGACCACCATGACAACACCATCAACATACTGCGAAAGCACTGCAGCGTCCGTGACAGGTAGAAGCGGCGGCGCATCGATAATTATCGTGTCAAACGACTGACCGAGTCGCAGCAGGAGTTGCTGCATTTCCTCTGAGCCGAGAAGTTCACTCGGATTGGGAGGGATCTGCCCCGACGTGAGCACGTACAAGTTATCGTCGCCCCAAGGCTGCAAAAGATCCGCTACGTCGGCCTCAGCGACCAGGGCAGTTGTTAGTCCTGCGTTCCTGTCCAGGCCGAGATATGTGTTGATCATCGGTCGTCGGAGGTCAGCGTCAATAATGCAAATGGTCCTGCCGGCCTGCGCCAAAGAAATGGCCAAGTTGGTAGCGGTAGTACTCTTGCCCTCTCCGGGCACCGAGGACGTGACGAGGATTGTTTTCGTTTTGCCACCGACGTTGGCGAACTGGAGATTAGTGCGGAGCTGCCTAAAGGACTCTGAGCGGTGAGATTGCGTCGCCGACTGTGTCAAAAGCGGTGTCTTAGCCGCCTGAGGATCGAAGGAAATTCCACCAAGAACAGGGGCGGTAGTGACTCGACGCAGGTCAGCCTCACCGCGGATTCTGCTATCCAAGGTCGACCTCAGAAGGGCGGTTCCGAGGCCCACAGCCAGACCGAGAAGTAGCCCAACGGCCAAGTTCACACGGACATTGGGCGCGGAGGGCTGGGCTGGGGCCACAGCGGGCGTAACGATAGACAGCCGGATCGGTGAAACACCGTCAGTGGAGGGTTTTTCGAGATTCTCGACGGTCCGGATGAGACTGTCGCCTACAGCCTGAGCAATTGCTGCCGACTGAACGGGTGATTGGTCCGTCACCGAGATGTTGATGAGAACTGTGTTGAGGTCTGTGGTCGCCTTGATTCTTGATGCCAACTGGACCGGTGTTTCATCCAAGCCAAGACTGTCAATAGCTGGTTGAAGAACCACAGGTGTAGTTGCGGTTTTAACGTACGATTGCACGCGCGCCTGGCTGAACGTGTTTCCCTGCTGAAGTTCCTGCACGGACCCCGAGTTCTGAATGGCAACAAAAAGCTGCGTCTCAGACGTGTAAGTGGGTTTGATGAGCACAGTTGCTATGCCTGCACAAAGTAGCCCCAAGAGCGTCAGCGCCGTTATCAGAATCCAGTTGCGCCTAAGAACGCTCAAGTAGTCACGAATTTCCAAAGTCTGGGTCCCCTTGTTTTTGCGGTCGTGCTTTAGTCAGCAGGCGCTTCCCGGCCACATCCAGCGTACGAGTCCTGATCATTGTAGCGGTCGTCGGTGTCACGAATGTTTCATGTTCGTTCAGCACATGACACAAAATGACGGCTTCGTATGTTGGACGGCAGCGAAGGCTATCCAAACGGCGGGTGACTCACATGGCGTTCGTGCCTTGAGATCTCTGAGCGTGATCAAACTCTAAAATTCAACCTTCGAGGCCGTACTTAGCGACCAGTAATTGTCTGCCTGGATCGTACGGGGCCTCCGTCACTTGGCAAATACTCTTCTTTGCCTGCCTCGGGGGAACGTCTATCCGAAGCGTCACATCGGGGTCGGCCCAAGCCAACACGCTCCGTTACAGCGCCATGCACGCCCACGCCCAGCAACTCCTAAATGCCGCAATCGCGCGGCACGGCGCTAGCCCGACGCTATCCCACATAGCACCTAGCACTCAGGCCGCACCCACACATCCATCAAGCCGCCAGTTTCCACCACGAACCGCCACACCCAACCAGCGGGGGAGAGCTGCGGCTCGGTTCCTACCATCTGCACGTCGGCTGCGATGCATTGCTTCATCAGGGTGCCGGCCCGTTGAACGTGGTAGTCGGACGTCACCACAGTCACGGACGCCCACCCGCGCTCAGCGGCAAGGTCGCGCAGCCGCGACGCCTCGCCCCTGGTGTTCAGCGGGTCCGGACGGAAGCAGTCCAGGTGAGTGACGCCGTCGTGCTCTTCACAAAACTCATCCGAGCCGGCGTTGGCCGGCAGACCGGTGGTGATCACCACCAAGTCTTCGATGCCCAGCTGGTCCCGAAGCTCGAGGCCCACCGGGAGCCGTTCGTTGCTCATGCCGCCAAGGACAACAATCGCGTCGGTTCGCTGGGGAGTCGCGTGGGGTGGGTTGTGGAAGAGCTGGAAGGCGGCAATCAGCCACAGGACACCCGCCAGGACGCAAGCCACCAACGTCCAGGCGAGCTTTCGTTTGAACGTCACCGGGTATCTACGTCCTCGAACACCAGGAAGGTTTGGGTGTCCAGGATGCCGTCCATGGATTGCAGTTGGTCGAAGATGACGCGGCGGAGGTGGATGTTGTCTGTGGCGCGGACCAGGAGGATGACGTCGAAGTCGCCGCCCACCAAAGCGATGTGGTGAATCTCCGGGATGGCCCGCAGCTGTTCCTTCAGTTCGCGCCACGAGTGCTGCTGAACTTTTAACGTCACGTAAGCCGACGACCGAAGGCCCGCTTTGATGGGATCCACCAGCGCCGTGAACTTGGTCAGCACGCCCTCGCCGGTGAGCCGGGCGATCCGGGTGTACGCGTGGGCGCGGCTGATGTGGACGTTCTCCGCCACCTGCGTGATGGACATACGCCCGTCGGTTGTCAGCTCGCGGATGATGTCCCGGTCCACACTGTCCAGCGGTACGGCGGTCTGCTCCGCCTCGGCCTCGCTCACTGGCTCTCCAATTCGTCTACAGCACAGGCACGTTACCCAGCTCACAATTGCAATTCGTCTTTCAGATTACCCAGTTTAGGCAAGGGCTTCCATGATTCAGCGGAAAGCTGGATACGAAACAGAGCCGGGGAACATACTGGAAGCACATAGTGGCTAGAGAAGGACGGACCAATGACGATCCACGCAGACCACTCTGCGCCGGAAACGGCTGTAGAGGACCAAGCTGCTGACGTTCGGACAAAATTCGGCATCAGCGTTGAGGACTACATGCTCCCCGCCCGGCACCAGATCCAAATGGTGAACCCGGATGGCACCCTCCGCTCCCATGACGAGCAGGGCACCGAACCCGGCCACGAGTACCCCACCCCCAGCGACGCTGAACTGATGGCCGCTTACGAGCAGCTCGTCGTCGGACGCCGCGTGAACGACCAGAACTCTGCGCTGGTCCGGCAGGGCCGCATGGCCGTCTACCCCTCAAGCCACGGCCAGGAAGCCTGCCAGGTTGCAGCTGCCATGTGCCTCAGCGAAGGTGACTGGCTGTTCCCCACCTACCGTGACGCCGTCGCCGTCATGACCCGCGGGGTGGACCCCGTTGAGGTGATGACCATCTTCCGCGGCGACTGGCACGGCGGGTACGATCCCACAGAGCACAACGTCGGCATCCAGTGCACCCCTCTGACCACCCAGCTGCTGCACGCCGTCGGCGTTGCCCACGCTGCCAAGCTCCGCGGTGAAAACACCGTAGTCATGGCCATGTGCGGCGATGGCGCCACCAGCGAAGGCGACTTCCACGAGGCACTGAACTTCGCCGCCGTCTTTCACCTGCCCGTCATCTTCTTCGTGCAGAACAACAAGTACGCCATCTCCGTACCGCTCAGCCACCAGTCCGTGGCACCGTCGCTGGCCCACAAGGCTGTTGGCTACGGCATGGCCGGTGAACGCGTTGACGGCAACGACCTCGTCGCGCTACTCGCCGTGATGGACCGTGCCGTGAAGCTGGCCCGCGAAGGCTCCGGACCGCTGCTCATCGAGGCCCACACGTACCGGATGCAGGCCCACACCAACGCCGACGACGCCACCCGCTACCGTCCGGACAGCGAGGTTGCCGAATGGCAGGCCAAGGATCCGCTGACGCGCATGAAGTCCTACCTCACGGATAAGGGACTGCTGGACGATTCCGCCAATGAGCGGATCGCCTCGCATGCCGAAGCCGTGGCCACTCAGCTCCGCGAAGGCCTGGGGGAGGACGTTCCGGTGCAGCCGCTGGATCTCTTCAAGTACGTCTTCGCCAAGCAAACCCCGCAGCTGAAAGAGCAGTCGGAACTGCTCGCCAGCGAACTCGCCCGCGCCGAAAGCACCGGCAACGCCGAAAATCACGGAACGGAGAGCGCAAAATGACCGTCACCACCAGTGCCACCGGCACCACCACAGCCAACGTCAGCGCAGCCACCGCCAGCGCAGCCGCTTCCGCCGCGGCCACTGCCGAAGCCACCGGCCCGCAGAGCCTCACCATGGCCAAGGCGCTCAACACCGCCATGGCCGACGCCATGCGCGCCGATTCCTCCGTCCTGGTATTCGGCGAGGACGTGGGCATGTTGGGCGGCGTCTTCCGCATCACCGACGGCCTCATGGCTGAGTTCGGCGAACAGCGCTGCTTCGACACTCCGCTGGCCGAATCCGGGATCGTGGGCATGGCTGTGGGTATGGCCATCAACGGCATGCGCCCCGTCATCGAAATGCAGTTCGACGCCTTCGCCTACCCGGCCTTCGAGCAGATCGTCAGCCACGTAGCCAAAATGCACAACCGCACCAAGGGCAAGCTCAAAATGCCCATGGTCATCCGTGTTCCCTACGCCGGCGGCATCGGGGGAGTGGAGCACCACTGCGACTCCTCCGAGTCCTACTACGCCCACACTGCCGGCCTGAAGGTCTACACCCCGGCCACCGTGGCCGACGGCTACCGCATGCTCCGCGAAGCCATCGACTCCGATGACCCCGTGATGTTCATGGAACCCAAGAAGCTCTACTGGTCAAAGGACCAAGTTGACCTGGGTGCCCTGCGAGCAGAGCACGACGCCGGTACCTCCACCGAGGGCCGCGCAGCTGTTGCCCGTCCCGGCACGGACGCGACACTCATCGCCTACGGTCCGTCCGTCCCCACCGCACTCGCCGCAGCTGCGGCCGCCGCCGAAGAGGGCCGATCCCTTGAAGTCATCGACGTCCGAACCCTCGTCCCCTTCGACGACGAAACCGTCTGCGCGTCCGTACGCAAGACGGGACGCGCCGTCGTGATCGCCGAGGCCCACGGATTCGCGTCCGTGTCCTCCGAGATCGTGGCCCGCGTCCAGGAACGGGCGTTCCACTACCTCGCCGCGCCAATCCTTCGCGTGACCGGCTTCGACGTCCCGTTCCCGTCTCCCAAGCTGGAGCACTACTACCTGCCAAGCGTCGACCGCATCCTCGACGCCGTCGACGACCTTCAATGGGAGGACTGACCATGAGCTCAGATATGCAGGTCTTCAAACTGCCCGACCTGGGGGAGGGCCTCACCGAGGCCGAACTGGTGAACTGGCTCGTTGCAGTGGGTGACGAGATCGTAGTTGACCAGCCCATCGCCGAGGTTGAGACCGCCAAGTCCATGGTTGAGGTGCCCTCGCCGTACGCCGGCACAGTTGCCGAGCTGCACGGTGAAGCAGGCCAAACGCTCGACGTCGGCAAGCCGCTGATCTCGATAGCTCGCGCTGGTTCTTCCACCGGTTCGCCCGCTGCCGCGGCTCCTGCTCCTGTTCCGGCTGGTTCTGTGGATCCTTCGCCGGTGTCGTCGGGTCTTGACGTTTCGCCGGCTGTTGAAGCTGCTGCCGAGACCTACCGGACCGAGGAGAAGGCCGGCTCCGGCAACGTGCTGATTGGTTACGGTACGCCTGGGGGAGTAACCGGTGGCCGGACCCGCCCGCGGAAGGCGAGTGTCGGCGTCGTCGATTCTCCTGTTTTTGCTGCTGCTCCTGCTGCTGAACCGGTGATGGAGCCTGCCGTTGCTGGGACGCGCATTCCCGGCAAGCTCAGTGCTGTCATCTCGCCGCTGGTCCGCAAGATGGCACGCGACCACGGTGTTTCCCTCGACGCGATTGAAGGCTCCGGTGCCAGCGGGTTGATCATGCGACGGGATGTGGAGGCGGCTATTTCTGCGCCGGAGGCTCCTGCTGCACCTGCTGCTCCTGCACCGGTTCCTGCTCCTGTCTCTGCTGGTGCTGCTGCGTCTGCTGACTCAGGTGCCGTCGATAGCCGGACTGGCTTGGCTGTCTCGGCGCGGACGCCTGTCCGTGGGGTCCGCAAGGCCGTGGCCGCGAACATGACCCGCAGCCGCTCTGAGATTCCGGAAGCCACCGTATGGGTGGACGTGGACGCGACCGCGCTCCTGGAGATGCGTGCCGGGCTCAAGAAGCGTGCACCGCACGATACCCCGGGCCTGCTGGCCTTCATCGCTCGTTTTGTCACGGCTGGGTTAAAAAAGTATCCGGCCCTGAACACACGCTTTGAGACTGCTTCGGATGGCTCGCAGGAAATCGTTGGCTTCGACGGCATCAACCTCGGCTTCGCTGCCCAGACCGACCGCGGACTCGTAGTCCCGTCCGTCCGGAACGCGCACCAACTGAGTGCCCGCGAACTGGACGCAGAGATCCGCCGCCTCACCGCCGTCGCCCGTGACGGAAAGGCAACCCCCACCGAACTCGGCTCAGGCACGTTCACGCTGAACAACTATGGCGTGTTCGGTGTGGACGGCTCGGCCGCGATCATCAACTACCCAGAGGTTGCGATGCTCGGCGTGGGCCGCATCATCGACAAGCCCTGGGTGGTCAACGGTGAGCTGGCCGTCCGCAAGGTCACCGAGCTGACCCTGGCCTTCGACCACCGCGTGTGCGACGGCGAAACCGCTGCCGGCTTCCTCAGGTACGTCGCCGACGCAATCGAAAACCCGGGCGGCGCGCTCGCAGACATGTAGCCCCCAAACGCTCGCTCACGTCCCTCGGGTTTGGGTGGGTCGCTCGCTCACCTCCCGAGGGTTTGGGCGGGACGCTCGCTCACGTCCCGAGGGTTTGGGTGGGTCGCTCGCTCACGTCCCTCGGGTTTGGGTGGGACGCTCGCTCACCTCCCTCGGGTAGCGTCACTTGCCGGTGTCGACGTAACAATCTTCCTGACTCGCGCTCGGTAGGCCCTCCGGTATTGGAGCTTAGGCTTGGCTAACCTAAAGTTCTTGAAGGAGATAGTCCCCAACATCCCCTTCTTCCCCAAGAAAGTAGCCCCCATGAAGTTCCGCAAGAACGCGCTGGCCGGAATCGCACTAGCCGCCACCGCAGCCCTCGGCCTCGCGGCCTGCGGCTCCAACGCCGGCTCCGCACCTGCTGCCTCGGAATCCGCTGCTTCAGGCGATGGCATCACGGTGTACAACGCCCAGCATGAGAGCCTGACCAAGGAATGGATCGACGCCTTCACCAAGGAAACGGGCATCAAGGTCACCCTTCGCCAGGGCTCGGACACCGAAATGTCCAACCAGATCGTCCAGGAGGGCGCAGCTTCCCCCGCCGACGTCTTCCTCACGGAGAACTCACCTGCAATGGCGCAGGTTGAAAACGCTGGCCTCTTCGCAGATGTGGACAAGGCCACCATCGATCAGGTCCCTGCAGAGTTCCGTCCCTCCACGGGTAAGTGGACCGGCATCGCTGCCCGCTCCACGGTTTTGGTCTATGACAAGAACAAGATCAGCGACGACAAGCTCCCCAAGTCCATGCTTGATCTGGCCAACCCCGAATGGAAGGGCAAGTGGGCTGCCTCGCCCACCGGCGCTGACTACCAGGCAATCGTGGCTGCCCTGCTCGAACTCAAGGGCGAGGCCGCAACTGAGGCCTGGCTCAAGGGCATGAAGGAAAACTTCAAGGCCTACAAGGGCAACGGCACCGCCATGAAGGCTGTCAACGCCGGAGAGGTCGACGCCGCACTGATCTACCACTACTACTATTACGGCGATCAGGCCAAGACCGGCGAGAACTCCAAGAACGTCACCCCGTACTACTTCAAGAACCAGGACCCCGGAGCGTTCCTCTCCATCTCCGGCGGCGGTGTCCTGAAGTCTTCCAAGAAGGCAGCGGACGCGCAGGCATTCCTGAAATTCGTCACGGGCAAGCAGGGCCAGGAGATCCTCAAGAATGGTACGTCGTTTGAGTACGCCATCGCGTCACAGGTTGATGCCAACCCGAAGCTTGTTCCCATCAAGGACCTGCAGGCACCTGCCGTTGACCCGGCGAAACTGAATTCCACCAAGGTCACCGATCTGATGACCAAGGCAGGACTGCTGTAATTCCGTGACAGTTCGACTTTCGGCTCCCGGCTCGGAGACACCGGAAAGCACGACGACGGCGGGTGGGGGCAAGCGTCCCCGCCCGCTTTTCGGCGTTTCCACTGTGTCCTTGCTGGCGGTGCTGATTGCACTGTTTTCGCTGGTGCCTTTGGGTTACGTCGTCTATATGACAGCAGCGACAGGCTGGGACACCGCCGTCGAACTTATTGTCCGTCCGCGGGTCGGCGAGCTGCTGTTGAACACCATCATGCTGATGGTACTGACGGTTCCCCTGTGCCTGGTGTTGGGCGTTGGAGGCGCTTGGCTGGTGGAGCGGACCAATCTCCGCGGTCACCGCTGGTGGGCTGTCGCGTTGGCAGCACCCTTGGCAATCCCTGCGTTTGTGAACAGTTACTCATGGGTGTCGGCGGTTCCTTCGCTGGAGGGAGTCTGGTCCGGCGTGCTGATCGCGACGCTGTCCTATTTCCCGCTCGTCTACATTCCGGCGGCCGCCACCTTGGGGCGGCTGGACCCGGCTATCGAGCAGTCCGCTGCCTCATTGGGTTTTGGCCCGTGGGCGGTGTTCTTCCGTGTGGTGCTGCCGCAGCTTCGTATCGCGATGACCGGCGGGGCTCTGCTGGTGGCGTTGCACCTGCTGGCTGAATATGGAGCCTTCGCCATGATCCGGTTCGATACGTTCACCACGGCGATCATGGTCCAGTTTCAGTCGACGTTCAACGGAACGGCAGGAAATATGTTGGCCAGCGTCCTGGTCTTTCTCTGCCTTATTCTGTTGCTCGCCGAGGTGAAGAGCCGCGGCACCGCCCGCTATGCGCGTATAGGTTCCGGTGCTCAAGCCAAAGCCACCCGGATTCCGCTCGGCCACTATCAAGCGCCGGCGCAACTGGGGTTGTTGAGTCTGACCGTCCTCGCTTTCGGGCTTCCTGTGTGGTTCGTGGTGCGTTGGGCCGTAGCTGGAGGGCCGGATGTTTGGGCAGCGGACGAGTTCGTCCCGGCGCTCCTACAAACCCTTATGTACGGGACAGCGGGCGCTGCGGTTACCACGGTGGTGGCCTTCCCCATGGCATACCTGGCCGTCCGGCATCCCAGCTGGTTCAGTAAATTGCTTGAGCTTTCCAATTACGTGACCAGCTCATTGCCGGGGATCGTGGTCGGCCTTGCGTTCGTCACCGTCAGCATCCGCGCCATTCCGGGGGTCTACCAGACCGCGGGTGTCCTGATCGCTGCGTACGTACTTCTTTTTGTGCCGCGCGCCTTGGTCAACCTCCGTTCCGGTCTGGCCCAAGCGCCCAAGGAGCTCGACGAGGCCGCCCAGTCCCTGGGTAAAGCTCCGCTGGTTTCCTTCTTCAAAGTCACCCTGCGGCTCACCGCCCCGGCCGCTGCCGGGGGAGCGGCCCTGGTTTTCCTCGCAATCGTCAATGAACTCACGGCCACGCTCCTGCTCGCGCCCAACGGCACCCGAACCTTGGCAACGGAGTTTTGGAGCAAGAGTAGCGAAATCGACTACACCGGAGCGGCACCCTATGCGCTGCTGATGATCCTGCTCTCGGCCCCCATGACGTACCTGCTCTTCCAACAGTCCAAGAAAGTGGCCGGACAGTGACTACTCATTCATCCCCGGGTTTCGCGGCTCCGCGCGTTGCGCCCTCTGTTGCACCAACAACGGACACTCACCTCGACATTGCCGGCGTCACCAAGAATTTTGGTCCGCAGACGGTATTAAGGGGTATCGACCTCTCCGTTTCCAAAGGTGGCACCACGGCCATTGTGGGTCCGTCAGGCTCGGGCAAGACCACGTTGCTCAGGCTCATCGCCGGTTTCGAACATCCCACCAGCGGGACCATCAGCCTCAACGGAACCCTGGTGGCCGGAAACGGTGTCCGGGTTCCCGCGCACAAACGCCACGTTGGCTACGTCGCCCAGGACGGCGCCCTCTTCCCCCATCTCACAGTGGGGCAGAACATCTCTTTCGGCCTGGACGTTGGAAAGCTCGACGGCGGTCGGCGGGGCGTCCGGGCGCGCGTGGAGGAACTGCTCGCTATGGTTTCGCTTGATGCGTCGATGGCAAAGCGCAGGCCCCACCAGTTGTCGGGCGGTCAGCAACAGAGGGTTGCCTTGGCCAGGGCGCTGGCCCGCGAGCCCGAATTGATGCTTCTCGATGAGCCGTTTTCCGCCCTTGACGCCGGTCTACGCGTCGCCACGCGGAGGGCCGTTGCCAAGGTCCTTAACGAAGCAGGGGTGACCACCATCCTGGTCACCCACGACCAAGCCGAAGCATTGTCCTTCGCGGACCAGGTAGCCATCATGCGTGATGGAACACTGGCCCAGATAGGCAACCCGTTCGTCGTTTACACTCGTCCTGCGGACCGTGCCACCGCGGAGTTCCTTGGGGAGGCGGTCATTCTGGACGCCTGGATGGAAGGCTCCCTCGCCACATGCTCGCTGGGCGGCATCCCCGTCAGGCGCCCGCCCGCACAAGGCAACGTCCAACTCATGCTGCGACCGGAGCAAATCCGCATCGCCCCGGATGGTCCGATCCGCGGCGTCGTTGTGGACACCGACTACTTCGGCCCTGAAACCACCGTACGCATCAAACTAGGTGCTTACTCTGCTCCCGACGGAGGGAGCTCCGGTAACGGCCATCGCTACCCAGGCGGTGGCGAAGTCATCACCATCAGGCACTGGAACGCATCCATTACCAAACCTGGAACGGAGCTCTGCCTTCGGGTGGTCGGCGAGGGCGTAGCGTTCTCGGTGAGCGCTTAGCCAAGGTCATATTGGTGGCCACATCATTATCCAGTTGAGTTAGGTTAGCTTTACCTTGTTCAATTTCGGATGTGACTATTCAGCCGGATTTGGCCGGAGTTTCGTTCGCCGCCAACCTGGCCGCGTTCGGAGACCGAACGGCCATCAGTATCGGGAAACGCTCAGTCAGTTACCTGGAACTTGCCCGCCGCGTCGAGGCCATGGCGCGGTCGTTCGGCCCTGCCCGGTGCCTGATTGCCCTTGAGGCCGAGAACACGCTGTCGTCGCTGACCGTCTATCTCGCCGCACTGGCGTCCGGAAATCCATTGCTGATATTGCCACCGGGTGGTGGCCAGGCCGCTGAAACGCTGATTGCCGCCTACGATCCCGACATTGTTGCCCGGTCAGCCCCGGGCGAATGCGTCCTGGACGTCCGCAGGCTCAGGACCCGGCACGATTTACACCCAGAGCTGGCCCTCTTGGTCAGCACCTCCGGGTCCACCGGATCACCGAAACTGGTTCGCCTCTCTGGCGCGTCCGTTCAAGCCAACGCGGCCGCCATAGCCCAGTACCTGCACTTGCGTCCAAGTGACACCGCAGCCACTACGCTGCCCCTCTCGTACTGCTACGGGATGAGCGTGGTCAACAGCCACTTGCTGGTGGGTGCCTCAATCGCACTGACGGACCTTTCAGTGGTGGATCCCTGTTTTTGGGACTTGGTCCGGTCCCGGCATGTGACGTCATTTGCCGCCGTGCCGTACACCTTCGACCTTCTGGACAGGGTGGGCTTCGAGCACATGGACCTCCCGAGTCTGCGGTACATCACCCAGGCCGGAGGCCGTCTGGCACCGGATCGGGTCCGCTCCTACGCTGAGTTGGGCCGGAAACGCGGTTGGGACCTCTTCGTCATGTACGGGCAGACGGAGGCGACAGCCCGGATGGCCTATTTGCCCCCCGACCAGGCGGTAGTCCACCCACATGCAATCGGAGTACCAGTACCAGGCGGAGCGTTCCGGCTTGAACCCGTGCCGGGGATGGATGCCAGCGAGCTGGTGTTCACCGGCCCCAACGTCATGATGGGTTATGCAGAGAGGGCCGAGGATCTGGCCCTCGGCCGCGAAGTTACGGAGCTCCATACCGGTGATCTGGCACGTCAAGGCCCTGGCGGTCTTTATGAGATCGTTGGCCGGCGCAGCAGGTTCGTCAAAATCGTTGGGCTCCGGGTTGATCTGGGTCGCGTAGAACGGCTTCTTGCGGACCTTGGCCTGAGTGCTGCCGCTGCCGGCTCGGACGGGATGGTGCTGGCGGCAGTGGAAGGGGACCGGGACCTCGCCTTGGTGGCCAAAACACTGGCGCAGGACCTCGGCGTGCCGCGTGCCGCCGTCGAACTCTATTCGGTACCGTCCATTCCGCGGTTGGCCAACGGAAAACCTGACTACCCCGCTGTCTTGGCGCTGTCTGTCCGTCCGGAGCCGGCCCAACCGGAAGTCGTTGCGCACGCCGACGACGGCCATGCGCCCGCGACGACGGATTCTGTGCGGAAGATCTTTGCGGATGCCTTGGAGCGCCAGGATGTTGGCATCACGGACAGTTTCGTTTCCCTGGGTGGAGACTCGCTATCTTATGTAGCGGTCTCCGTGCGGTTGGAGAAGGCTCTTGGCCGGATTCCGCAAGGGTGGCACACGATGCCCATCTGCGAACTCGTTCCCGGGCCGGACTCAGCACCCTCGGGAGACTTGGGGAATGCGGGTGCACCCGGCATGGTTGGCCGTGCCGTGCAAAAGTGGCACAGCAAGTTGCTCGCCAGCATGGAAACCGGGATCGTCCTGCGTGCTGTTGCCATCGTTTTCATCGTCGCAACGCACATCGACTTCTTCTCTTGGGAAGGCACCGCGCACGTGCTCATGGCCCTGGCCGGCTACAACTTTGCACGTTTCCAGCTCACGGGGTCCAGGCTCGAGCGGTTTAAGCGGCAATTACGGGCTGTTGCGCGGATTGTCGTGCCCAGCGTTGCGGTGATCGGCCTCGCGTTCGTCGTCACTGACGACTACCGCTGGCACAACGTTTTCTTACTGAATTCCTTGGTGGGCCCGCCGGGGTGGACTGACCTGTCGCGCTTCTGGTTCGTTGAGGTGCTGGTCCACATCCTCCTCGGATTGGCCATCCTCCTGGCGATCCCTGGCGTTGATAGGGCGCTGCGCAGATGGCCTTGGACTTTTCCGCTGGTCCTGGCTGGGATCGATCTCTTGCAGCGCTTTGATGTCATTGAACTGCCATACCCAGGGCAAGGGCCTGTGCTGTGGCTCTTCGCCTTCGGGTGGGCCGCAGCCGTGTCCCGGCGGTGGTGGCAACGAGCTGCCATGACGGCCCTGGCTCTGTTGACGATTCCCGGATCCTTCCCAAGCGAATACCGTAGCGCCACCATCCTGGTTGGTTTCCTCATTCTGCTGTGGATCCCTACGTTGCCCGTTCCCCGCGGCCTTCATCGCATCACGGCTCTGCTCGCGAGTTCATCCCTCTATATCTACGTCACCCACTGGTTGGTGTATCCCTACTTCGACGAGTACAGCAAAGGCTTGGCAGTGGCCGCATCCCTCGCAGCAGGAGTGGCGTACTGGGCCTTGGCAACCCGTGCGATGGGCAACGCCGAACGGTGGCTTCGTGCTCGCAGTGGTGCCCGGCGTCATCAAAAAATCAGGTCATGAACTTGGTTCGTCCGTTGGTCACCGGCCGGGCGCCTGCAGTTCCGCAAGCCTTGGGTCGTAGAGGGTGCCGTCAGGCTTGCGGAACTGCTTGTCTTGGCTGAACATCACACGAATCCTATCCGGAAGGGTTGTGCCGAGCGCTTTATCCCTGGGATGCCTCCGTAGCCTGGTTCCATGGGGAACCACCAACGAACTGTAGACGCCGTCCGTGCTGAGATCACCTCTGCAATTGCCGAGGGTCGGAACAGCCGAGTCGGATCACGCTGTCGACCAGCTAGCGAGAGCCCTGCACCGAGGACGGACGCTGTTTTTCCCAGGCGTCGTCGTCTTAAGATGAACTAGCGCGTCATCGTGTAAAGGGCTTCGGCGTCAATCCATGAACCCGCGCCTGTGGTGTCGTTGGCGCGGACCAGGATTGTCCTTGTCCTGCTGTTTCCCGGCTCCGAGTCCCGCCAATCCAGGTAGAAGGCCCGATACTGCCACTTCTCGCCGAGGTCCAGAACGTTGTTGGCGTTCGTGTCACCGCCTGTGTACTCGTAGAAGTCACTTGCTTGATCTTCTTTGTCTGTAAGGGTCTTCAAGGGTGTTGTGTTGGACGCCGTAGTTTTTGTGACCTCGAAGGTAACTACGGAGTATGGGGTTCCGCGGTCCGATGTGGCTACGTAGGTGGATTGGAGATTTCCCACAGCAAGCGACGGAGCCGGCACCGGGTAAGCGCGCATGGACCCCGACACATCCTTTGTGCTTCCGCCGTTGTAGGTCACACGGATGGAGAACTGGACGGTCTCAGGGGTTTTCGGCGACCACGTCAGGGTCGCCGGAATTGTCGGCTGACCGGCAGACAGTACCGTGTTGGGCAACGGGGTTGAGATCCATTGGACAGAGTCGACGTCATAGCCGTCCTCAACCAACACTGCTTGGCCGCTCTGTCCGACGCGAACCGGCACTTGCGGAAGCGTTATGCCCGGACCGGGCGGATTGGTCGGCGTCGGTGTCGGCGTCGGGTTTGTTGGTGGGGGCTGGATGACGGTGGTGCCCTGGCAGGGGTTGGCAGTGAACAGTGGCCATGACTTGGTCACTGTGGCTTCCCACTCGCCAAGGTCGAAGCCCATGATCTCGATGCCGGCCGTCACGCCGAGCCGCCCGTCGACGCCCAGCTCCAAGGGGCAGGTCCAGCTGAGGTCCTGCCCGCTGGCAGCGGTAACGGTGATGGTGGTGGTCGCGTACGGTCCCATCCCGAACGTGATCCCCGCGACGCCGTACAGCTTGATCGTGGCATCAAAATCCAGTGATGCCCTCACAGTCAGAGACGCCGAGGCTTTGTATTGATTCTGGATCCCGGAAGTGGAGGGCTTGTCATTGACCAGGTTGAACGAGCCGTCTTTGTATTTGAATCCGTGACCGCTGGAAACGGTCTGCGACGAGGAGAAAACCACCTGCGCGTCCCCGTCCAAGGCGAAGTTCGCATTCATCTCCGCCTCGCCGGTCACTGCCACAGGGACCGGCCCAACCCAGAACGTGAACCAGGCATTGAGCTCACCGAGCTTTGAGGTCACCTGGCCCTTCAACGACCCCTCGGCCGTGACGGAATGCTCGGCCTTCACCGACGGTGTCACCACTACCGAGGCTTCCTTCAACTTCAGGAAACCGACGTCCAACGTCATCTTCGCCGTGGCCTTCGCCGTCACTGACGACTTCAAAGTCACCGAGCCGTTACCAGTCAGAGGCGCGTCGGGTTTGCCGAATTCACCCTTGATGGTCTTCTTGAACGTCATCGACTTGTTGAAAACATCCGCTGAGGCTTCCGCGAAGGGTTGGGCCATTTCCGGTGACTGCTCGGTGCCGGGTTTTGTTGCGGTCGGGGCTGCGTCGGGTTCAACGACGACGTCGGGTTCGGGGATGAACTCTGACCTCACCGGGGTGCCGGCTACTTCGAGCAGCCCGCCGGTGGAGACCACCGCTTCGGGAAGGGTGGCGGGTTTGGTCTTCACCAAGGTGTTCCCACCCGGGTCCCGCACTACCTGCACCACTCGGACCAGCAACCCGTCCGGGGTACCCGTAGTAACACCGGAAACGAGCACGTCGTTGGGTTTGATCTCCAACGCCTGATCCGAAGGAAGGACCACCGTGCCGGCACTTACCAGCGCGGTTTCCAGTTGGGATGGTTCCAGGACCTCGACGTCGGGTGCCACCGTGACCGTCCCCGCCGCAGGGTTCCCCGGGTCAGCAGGTGCTTTCTGGCCCGCGTACCGGTACAGGAAAGCGGCCATCGCATCACGGGCGATCCCGTTCAACGGCCGGTACTCCCGCACCCCGTTACCGGCATCCCAGCCCGTGGAAATCCCCGACGCCGCCAACCACGTGATCTCCGCATAGAACCCGCCACCAGCCGCAACATCGACGAAAGGCGACACCGGCGGGGCCGTGAACCCTGGCTTGTCCGCGTACCGGTACAAGAACGCGGCCATCGCATCACGGGCGATCGGGGACAACGGACGGTACTCACGCTTCCCACTGCCGACATCCCAGCCCGTGGAAATGCCCTCCGCGGCCAGCCAAGTGATCTCCTTATAAAACGCAGCCCCGGCCGGAACATCCGTAAACGGTGATACTGCGGGGGCGGTGAACGCAGGCGACCCGGCATGACGGTACAAGAACGCCGCCATCGCGTCCCGGGCAATGGACTCCAACGGACGGTACTGCCGCACCCCGCCACCGGCATCCCAACCCGTGGAAATACCCGAGGCGGCCAACCACGAAATCTCCGTAGCAAACTGCGAGGACTCAGGCACATCAGAGAACGACACCACGTTCTCCACCACCGGATCCGCAGCCACCGCCGCAGGCAACACCAACAGCCCCGGCGCCACCACCACCAACACCACAGCAACCAACCACGCCACACCACGACGAAACACCGCAACCCCCACACACCGGCGACACCCAGAAAACACTCAGAAACCCAACTAGACGACATCCTTCACAAGCGAAGCAACAGAAAGGGCTCAGATGTCGTGGGATTTGCCTTTTGTGGCGTCCAAGAACGTCAGCCGATGACCATGATGGGATGGAGCACTTAAGTACTGGTGGCGTCCTGTACTTCACCGACGAGTTCTTCGATGATGTCTTCCAAGAACAGCACACCAGTGGTGTTCCCGGCAGCATCGAAAACCCGTGCGACGTGGGCACCGCTGCGGCGCATGGTGGCCAGTGCGTCCTCGAGTTCGCTGCCGCTGTAGGCGGATGCGAGTTTGCGGATTCGTTTGGCGGGCACCGGTTGGTCGAATTTTTCCCGGGTGGTCAGGTCCATGACGTCTTTGAGGTGCAAATAACCGGTGGGCGTACCGTCGTCGTCGGTGAGTATGTAGCGGGAGTAGCCGTGCTCGGCCACCGCGCGCTGGATGTCCGCCGGCGTTGAAGTGGCTGGCAGGAGTACCATCTCGCCGATAGGCACTTCGACATCCGCCACGGTTTTGGACGTGAACTCGAACGCCGCGGTCAGCGTGCCACTGGTGTCGCTCAGCATCCCGTCCCGGGTGGACTGCTCCACGATGTTGGCTACTTCATCCAAGGTGTATGCGCTGGTGGCTTCGTCCTTTGGTTCGACCTTGAACAGGCGAAGGATGGAGTTCGCTATCCCGTTCAGGGTCCAGATCACCGGTTTGAGGATCCGGGAAACCATCACCAATGGCGGCGCCAGAATCAGCGCTGCGCGGGTTGGGACGGAGAACGAGATGTTTTTCGGGACCATTTCACCGAGGACCACGTGCAGGAAGGTCACCAGCAACAGCGCGGCCACGAAGGCGATGATGCCAATCGCTTCACCGGACAGAGAGGTCAGCCCGAGAGGGATTTCCAAGAGGTGGTGGATAGCCGGTTCAGAGACGTTCAGGATCACCAGGGAACACACGGTGATGCCCAGCTGGCTGGTTGCCAGCATCAGTGTCGCGTGCTCCATGGCCCACAACGTGGTTTTGGCCGCTTTGCTGCCAGCCTCCGCCTTCGGTTCAATCTGTGACCGGCGGGCCGAAATGACGGCGAACTCGGCGCCGACGAAGAAAGCGTTCACCACCAGGAGCACCACCAGCCAGATGATGCCGGGAAGGTATTCACTCATGGGTCAGCTCCTGCGTGAGGTTATCGACGATGCGGTCATGAGGACTTTTTGGGGGTGCCTGTGACTCGTCAGGGGTAAAGCGGATCCGTTCCACATGGGTTCCTACCACGCGTTCAACCCGCAACGTTCCGTCCGCGACGCGGACTTCGTCCCCGAGTTCGGGGATGCGGTCCAGTTCGTCCGTAACGAATCCGGCCACCGTGTCGTACTCCTCGCCGTCAGGAACGGCAATGCCGGTCCTGTCCAGGAGCTCATCGGGCCGGAGGGAAGCATCAAAGGTGATGGAGCGACCGGTCCTGACCACACCCACTCGGGCGCGGTCGTGCTCGTCTTCGAGTTCGCCGACGATCTCCTCCACCAGGTCCTCGAGGGTGACAATGCCGGCGGTACCGCCATGCTCATCGGAAACAATCGCTACCTGCAGGCCTTGCTTACGGAGCAGGCCAAGCAACGAATCGACACCCATGGATTCCGGAACCCGCAATGGTTCGATCATCAGCTCTGCAGCGGTCACCTGGTCGCGTTGATCCAGGGCGACGGCGAAGGCCTGCTTCACGTGCAGGACACCGAGGACCTCGTCACGGTCACGACCGATAACGGGAAAGCGTGAGTATCCGGTTGAGGTTGCGAGGGTAACAATGTCCTCGGCGGTGTCGGTGGTATTTACGGCGGCCATCCGCACCCGTGGTGTCATGACATCCGCGGCGGAGTGTTCGGAGAACCGCAGGGTCCGGTGCAGTAGGACGGCGTGGTCCAGGTCAAGGGACCCTTCAAGCGCGGAACGGCGAACCAGGGAACTGAGTTCTTCGGCGCTACGGGCGCCGGAAAGTTCTTCCTTGGGATCGATGCCGAACGAACGGATGATGCTGTTTGCTGTGTTGTTGAACAGCAGGATCACCGGTTTGAACACGGCTGTGAACAGTGCCTGAAAGGGCACAACCACCTTGGCTGTGGCCAATGGCAGGGCCAGAGCGAAGTTCTTAGGCACGAGCTCGCCGATCACCATGGAGAAGATAGTGGCCAGGAAGATTCCGGCAACAGCGCCGATTCCGGGAACCACGGCCTCGGGAAGGCCCATCGCGAGCAGTGGGCCGCTGAGCATCCGGCTGATGGACGGTTCGAACGTGTAACCAGTCAGGAGAGTGGTCAACGTGATGCCGAGCTGAGCACCGGATAGATGCGTTGAGGTGATCTTCAGCGCCTTGATGGTGGGTGCAAGGCGCTTCTCACCGCGGGCTTGGCGAGCCTCAAGGTCGTTGCGGTCAAGATTGACCAGCGCGAATTCGGAGGCAACAAAGAATCCGGTACCAATCGTCAGGACGAGGCCGATACCGAGCATGATCCATTCATACATTCGGGCGCCCCTCTCCCGTGATGGCCGGCGTGCCGGTCAGAAGGTCGAGGGGCCAGGGCATATGTGAAGGAGGGTCATCCATAGTGCCAATAAGTCTACGGACTGTTTAGTTCCCGATGGGCTCTGTGCGCCGTGGGCAGAATCAGGACCAAGTTGGTCGGGACTAAGGCATGTAGATAATAAGTAACCTGCCTATAGTTGTGGCAAGAGCAATAGGAGGAAGCGGAGATATGTATAGGCGATGGCGACTGACTATTCTGACGGTAGCTGTCATTCTGCTAACGGGCTGCGGAGTCAGCGTTCCGGCTGATCCCCAGGGCACACTCGACCGGGTCAGCGGTGGCGTGCTCAGGGTAGGCGCTAGCCCCAACGGCGACTGGGTGAAGCTCCCGTCTTCCGGCGAGCCCACTGGGACCGAGGCCGAACTGGTGCGGAGGTTCGCCGCGCAACTGGATGCCACGGTGGAGTGGAGCACGGGCACCGAACACATCCTGGCCGAACGCGTAGAGCACGGCGAACTTGACCTGATGATCGGTGGCCTGCGCGAAGACACGCCATGGGAAAAGCACGCAGCGCTGACGCAGCCCTATACCGAATCCGTGGACGACACCGGGAAAAAGCATAAGCACGTGATGCTGGTCGCCAAAGGGGAGAACGGCTTCCTCCTAACACTGGATACGTTCCTCAAAGAGTCGGAGGGCACCAAGTGAAAGCCACCCAAAGCCGGCCCGACAGCGCCAGCTCACGTTTCGGCCACACCGAACTGCCTGAAGAGCAGCACCAGGCGCTACGCAAGGCGATCCGCTTCGAGTGGATCACCGTGGCGTTCCTGGCGGTTTCGACCGCCATGATCTATCTCCTGCTGGGAAACTCCCAAGCCATGAAGGCCGCGTGGCTTGAAGACGTCCTGTCGTTCCTGCCGCCCCTGTCTTTCCTGATTGCCGCCCGCGTGATCCGCAAGCGCCCCACCGAGGAGCATCCTTACGGTTACCACCGTGCCGTTGGCGTTGCCCACGTCGTAGCGGCTGTGGCCTTGTCCGTCATGGGCGCGTACTTGATTGTCGACTCCGGCATCAGTCTCTTCACGGCAGAGCACCCCACCATCGGAGGGTTCGACTTCTTCGGCCAGACGATCTGGCTTGGCTGGGTCATGATTGTTGCGATGCTCCTGACCGCAGGCCCGCCGGTGTACTTGGGCCACCAGAAGATGAAACTGGCCAAGACCCTGCACGACAAGGTCCTCTATGCGGACGCCGACATGAACAAAGCAGACTGGCAGACCGCTGTCGCCGCAGCTGCCGGCGTTGCGGGCATCGGTATCGGCTGGTGGTGGGCGGACGCTGTCGCCGCCCTCATCATCTCCGCGAGCATCCTTCACGACGGCGTACGCAACACCAAAGCCGCAATCACCGCCCTCATGGACAAGCGTGCCAGGACTTACGACGACGCCAAGCCTCACCCCTTGGGCCATGAGATTGACGGCTACCTCAGCGGACTTGACTGGGTAGAAACAGCAAAATCCCGGATCAGGGACGAAGGGCACGTCTTTCACATCGAAACGTTCGTTGTCCCGGCAGGAGACATGCCCACTTTGAAGCAGCTGGAATCAGCCCGACAGGCATGTATTGACCTGGACTGGAAGGCGAAGGACATGGTCCTGGTTCCCGTTTCCACCCTGCCGGAAGAGTTCCTGCCCGGCCTTTCAGGAGAACGCTGAACCTTCATGTACACGCAGAAATGGCCGGCACCAACTTTGTGGTGCCGGCCATTTTGCTTGGGGACTAGCTTGCGTTGAACTTTGCGTTGTAGCGGTACATGAACGCTGCCATCGCATCGCGGTTGACGGCGTTCACCGGGCGGAACGTCTTACTGTTGTCCGCTTCTGTCCAGCCAGTGCTGATGCCTTGGGCTGCCAGCCAAGTGATCTCTTTGTAGAACTGGCTGCTTGTGGGCACATCGGTGAAGGGCGAAGTAACCGGGGGAGTAAAGGCCGGTTTCCCTGCCAAACGGTACATGAACGCTGCCATCGCGTCACGGTTTACCGCCTGAACGGGACGGTAGGTCTTGCTTCCGTCGGCTTCGGTCCAACCGGTGGAAACACCCTTATCAGCGAGCCAAGTGATTTCCTTGTAGAACTGGCTGTTTGTGGGTACATCCGCGAAGGGCGATGTAGCTGGCGGCGTGAAGGAAGGCTTGCCAGCCAGCCGGTACATGAAGGCTGCCATCGCGTCACGATTGACGGGGGAGAGCGGTCGGAACGTCTTGGAGCCGTCTGCTTCCGTCCAGCCGGTGCTGATACCGGCCGTAGCCATCCAGGTAATTTCCGTGCTGAATTGCCCACCAGCAGGTACGTCGGTGAATCCGGTTCCTGCGTTGCCTGCCGTGGCGAAGCTCAGTGTGCCGATGTCAGTGTTAGTACCCGCTGTGGTGGCTACATTCGACGCAGCCCCTTCCGTTTTCACGTTGCCGGAGAAGATGGTCCCGAGCGAACCCGAAGGTCGGGTAGGGATCATGTTGGCCGAGACCAGGTAGCTTCCCGTGCTGAGCCCTGTCACTTTGAACGTGCCATCGGCGATGGTGTTCGCGCCGCGAGTGACCAGCGAACCGTCCTTGGTGTAAACGCGGACAGGAACATTGTTCAACGGCTGGCCATCTGTGCCCACAATCTTGCCCGTGAGCGTGCCACCCGTCTTCGCCGTGCTCGTTAGCCCCGTCTTGGCTTCACCTGTAGCCACCGTGACCTGAGTTGCCGAAGCTACACCCAATGACTCGGCCTTGTCCTTATAAAAGGACGCTTCGGTGTTGGTGCTCACGCCGCTTGAACGGTTGAACTCTATGGAGTAGGTACCCGCAGGCAGCTTGTCGAAGGAGAAGCTGTTGTTGTCGTCGGCGTTGAGGAAGCGGCTGAAACCGTTAGGGCCCACCAGAGCCACTGACGAATCCTCGCCAGCCAAACTGGCAGGCAGTGTCAGTGAACCCGAAACAACTGCGCCGGGAAGGAGACTCTCATTGGCAACAGTCAGGACTCCGCCGGCGGCAACGGTGACTGCCGTTGAAGCTGACGCGTCCAACTTTTGGCCATGCCACTGGTGGAGGAGGTTCTGGTTAGTCGCAGAGTACTCAAGTTTGTAGGAGCCTGCTGGAAGTCCCCCGATGCTGAACGCGCCTGTTCCATCCGTTTGAGCGCTGCCCATCCATGCCAGACCGTCAGGAGCTTTAGCCATGACCAGGATGTTGGCTGCGGAAAAACCAGCGGGGACAGTGACTTTACCCTTGATTTTCGCTGCCGCAAGGAGCGTTTGGTTGATTCCCGTGACGGGTTGAACGGGCGGAACATTGACCAAGGTGGTTGTGTCCTGAGTGGCACCAGCGGGTCCGTAGTAGGTGTACAGCACGGGCGAGTCGTCGCCGCTCCAACCGAAGGTCACCCTGTAGGAGGCCGGTACCAGCCCTCCTACACTGAACTCGCCGTTTGCCTTCGGACTGGCATACCCGCCCGGATCTGCGGGTTTAGTGGCGTTGCTGAGATAGACAGACACTTTGGTCACGTCCACGCCGGCCGGTACAGTCACTTTCCCGGTCACGATTCCGGCGGGTGCCAAGGTGATGTTCTGGCCCGTAACGTTCCCTTGTTTAGGAACGTTTACCAAGGTGGCCGCGGGCCAGTTATCCCCGCCGAGGTAGCTGGAGATGATCGGGCTGGGAGACGACTCCTGACCAAATCCGGAGCCCCACGCGAAGTACAACCGGTACTGTCCGGCAATCATGTTGGTGAGCGAGTAGGTGCCGTCCGCGTTCAGTGAAGCCCTGTACGAACTGTATTCACCGTCCCGCGTGGCCTCCACGGTGATCTTCGTGGCGTCGACGCCGGCCGGAACCGTCGCCTTGCCGCTGACGGTCGCGCCCGTATTCAGAACGGCAGAGACGTTGGCTTGTGCCTGCCCTGTGGTCAGCGAGATGGTTTGGGCCGAGGAAGCCAGTTCCTTGTCGTCATACCATTCCGAGACATTGACCGGTGCGCCACCACCGTCCCCGTAGGCGCTGAACTTCACCTTGTAGGAGCCAGGCTCCAGCCCATCCAGGGTGTAAGTCCCGGACCCGCTCCAGATTCGGGCTTCGTCGACGTAGAGACCGTCTTTGTAGGCGTCGATGATGATCATGCTGGCATTGAGACCAGCCTGCATCTGCACGCTTCCGCTGATGCTTGCAGTTCCCGCAGCGACGGCGGCCGGTGCACCGGAGAACGATGCTGCGAGGAGTGATAAACCGGCCACGGGCACAAGTAATTGCCGCGAAAGTTTCGATTTTTTCAAGAGTGCCCCCATATATTTGATTTTCGACGCCGAGTCAAGTCAAGTTGTTGCGTCAGCCACATGCTATTTCTTATACGGCGGGCCTGTCGATCATGGGGGAAAATAGTGCAATCATTACGCTGCATTTGGGAGTCGACTTTCGGTAGTCACCGAATGGCGCTTCTTAGTGTGACTTTATTGGTCGCAACACCCTTGATCATGCTGCCGGGCGGCTTCCACAGGTTCGTTCTGCCAAAACTCGCCATTTTGTTTCTCGCGTTGTGCCTGGGTCTCCTGGCCCCGGCAACGTCAAGACCTGGGCGTCCTACGGTGCTGATTTTGGCAGCCATAGTGGGGACATATGTCATTGCGGCATTGAGTTCCGGCGATCTGTCAGCTGCCATTGTTGGACGGTGGCCGCGGTACGAAGGCCTGCCTGTCCTGCTCTTATATGTGGGCTTGTTGGTGGTGGGAGCGCGTGTCTTGGGTGGTTCCTCCGCTTCAACGAGCAGGCGGTACCTGGTACATGGGCTGTGCTTCAGCATGCTCGTTTTGGCGCCGATCGCAGTTGCCGAGGCGGCTGGCCTTCGACCCCTTGGTGGTGCCGATGACATACGACCCGGAGCGACGTTGGGTAATGCCACCGATCTGGGCTTGGCGGGCTTGGTCGCTTGCCTGCTGCTTCTGCCCCCGGCGTTATGGTCCAAGAATAAATTGGCGCAAATAGGAGCGGCTGCGGCAGGGGTTGTAACAGTCACTTCGGGTTCCCGTGCTTGCATCCTCATTCTGGTTATTTGCGGAATTATGCTCTTTGGATTCAAAGCCTTCCAGTTGTTGAAATCGGGAAAGCCCGTCCATGCGATCGTCGCCCTCCTGGGATTCGTAGGCGTTGCCGCAGTTTTGTCCTGGTCCATCCCTTCAGTTGCGGAACGTTTGTTCAGCATGGAGACCGTTACGGGCCGCGTGTATCTCTGGGAGGCATCCCTCCAGGCTCTGTCCGGCAACATGTTGTTAGGTCTTGGGGCAGGTCATTTCGTGGACATTTTGCCTTCCCACCTATCTGATGCCTTCGCCAAGAATGTGGGAACTGAGTTCCCCGCGGATAGCCCGCACATGCTCCTTCTCCAGCTGGTCAGCGCGGGTGGATTGTTCTTCCTTCTCTCCGTTGCTGCAGCTGTGTGCATGGTCTTAGTGGTGGGCGTCGGGCGTATCCGCACCTCGCCGTTGAATGAACACAAACTATTTCTGATGGGCGCCCTGACAGCCACTTGCGGCTACGGGTTCGCACTCATGACCCACTTCACCTCACCGGGAACCACTGCGGTGGTTTGTGTCCTCGCTGGTGCCATTCTTGGGAAGGCTCCGGTGCAGAATGAGGCGATCGACAGTCCCCGCGGTAGGGCTTCTGATGTCGCTCGCATATCAGCAGTTGGGCTGGCGCTGGTGGGCGCCATCGTTGCTGGTGTCGCGGCAAGTGCGGAGATACCCATGAAGTCAGGTACTGACTTAGCCGCCGCGGGTGAAATCCCGAGAGCTACTGAGGAGTTCGAACAGGCAAAGGCCCTACGGCCCTGGGACCAGGACATCGATCTTCTTGCCGCACAAGCATTCGCTGTTCGTGCCGTCAAGGGCGATACAACAGCGGCAGCTGCCGCTACCACTTGGGCGGGGACCGCCGTCGAACGTAACCCGTCTTCCATGGAGGCGCTTACTGCGCTTTCCATCGGGCAACTGGGGACCGGAGATGTTCAGTCCGCGCGGAAAACGCTGGACATGCAGATCGAGCGCTCGCCGTGGACATCGGAGCCCCACCTCCTACGGGGACTCGCCAAAGCCAGCGGCCAGGATCTGGAGGGTGCGATCGCGGATATCGAACGTGCTGCGGCGCTGACCCCCAAGCCGGAGCGAGCGCTGAACATCCTCTCGGAGCTGTACGTTGTGTCGGGCCAAACGGACAAAGCCATTGAAGTGGAGGAACGGCTGGCCCGGGCCCGGTAGACCAGAAATTGGAGTAACCGGATAATAACGCTATCTTTTGGAATATCTATTAATCGGTAGATGAAAATGGGGGCGGGTTTCCGCCAAAAAGTGCGGAAAGTAGCCATTAGTGCGCCATAAATCCAGACGAAGACTCGTAACTTCAGGGCTTAGCCTTGCCTTATCGGCATTCATGATGATCGGAATGATTCCGGCAAATGCAGCTCCGGTAACTCCCGTAGAGCCAGTGGTTCTCTCGGAATCCACGACACAAACCCAGCCGACCGTCGTTACGGCACAGGACAGCGGCCCATCGTTCCCGGCTCCGGCCACGTCTCCCTTTGCCGACGTCTCCACGTCCCAGCAGTTCTACGCTGAGATGGCGTGGCTGGCCGGCGCGGGCGTCAGTACTGGATGGTCCGAGGCCAATGGGTCGAAGACCTACAGGGCCTTGCAGGCGGTTAACAGGGACGCGATGGCGGCCTTCATGTACAGGCTCTCCGGCAGCCCCGGATTCGTTCCTCCGGCTGAGTCACCTTTCGCTGATGTGTCCACGTCCCAGCAGTTCTACAAAGAGATGGCGTGGCTGGCGTCCAAAGGCATCAGCACCGGCTGGACCGACGCAGACGGTTTCACCAAAACCTACAGGGCACTACAGCCGGTAAACCGCGACGCCATGGCAGCGTTTTTGTACCGTTTGGCAGGCAGCCCGGACTACACAGCACCGGCAGTTTCGCCGTTTGCCGATGTCGCCACCTCCCAACAGTTCTACAAGGAAATGGCATGGCTTGCCTCCACAGGCATCAGCACCGGTTGGACCGAAGCCAATGGTTCGAAGACGTACCGGGCGCTGCAGGCCGTAAACCGTGATGCCATGGCAGCGTTCATGTACCGCTTCCACCTGAACACAAGCCCGCTGACCATTGCGAACGAGCGCTTGATGGACGGCATCGCCGGAGTCAGGTACCTCGAGCAGCTCACGGGGGCCGGAGGATTCGGCTCCTTGGTGTGGAATGCAACGGGCCTTCCCCAAGGTGTAACTCTTTCACCAACCGGTGTTCTGTCCGGTTCTCCAGCGGCAACAGGCGACTACCCGGTCACTGTCACAGCCACTGATGATTCCGGAGTGACGCTATCGCGGACCCTGAGCCTGAACGTCCCGGAAGCCGCGCCCGAGGAATGCGCGGGCAAGCCCTGCGAGATCCTGGTGCCCCAGGAAAACACGGTCCACGTCCCCGGGGACAACATCGTCGCCGTCAACAGGGACCCCGAATCGAACGACATTGTCTCGGTGGAGCTCACGGCCGTCGATGTGACCGTGGGCCAGGTGCTGACTCTCGACCCTTGGGCCAATCTCGAGTCCGGTGCAATCCTCAACGTTGACGACGTCCAGATGACTGCTGACAGGACGCTTTTGGTGTTGGTCTCCACGGCCAACCTTTCCGCGGCCTACTCCGAGGGCACCGTTCATTTCACGGACGAAGCAGCAGTAACCACTTCACTGGGAGAATCTGAAGCGTTCTCCACGCCCTTCGCTGCAAAGGAACCAGTCCCGGCACCGAAGAAAATACAGTGTGAAGGTGGAGCGACCGCGGACCTCAAGGGCCTGTCTGTTACCCCGAACATGAAGCCTTCGCTCTATGCCGATTGGAAGCCCTTCTTTGGCGGTCTTCACCAGCTTCAGGCAAACATCGAGGGCTCCATCACCGTCAACCTGGGAGCAGCTGTTTCCGGGGAAGGTGTGTGCACAGTGGCCGGTCCCGAGGTCAAGGTGACCGTCCCCTCAGGCGCAGGTGCCATCGTCATGGTGGCCCAGCCGTCCCTGACGTTTGAAGTCAACGGGAAGCTGGACCTCAGCACGTCCGTAACCCTCAAATGCGGTACGTCTTACCAATGGCGGGACGGACAGGAAAGCCGGGCCGCTACGTGTGGCACCGAGCACGAGCCGCTGGGCCTCTCCAGCGATTCAGGCATCGAAGCGACCCTCACGGGCGCAATCGATACACGCGTCACATGGGTGGAAATCGTCGGAATTACGGGCCAGATTAATGCGTCCGTATCTGCCGCGTACCACCCAACCGAGGACCCTATGGCAGAGCTCAAGGGCAAGGTTGGATTCGAACTTGGCGCCTGCCTCATCTGCTTCTTCGACGGCGGTCCCAACGTGACCATCTACTCCGGAACGATCTATGAAAAGACCATCGCCTCCTGGTCCACGAAGCCCGCAGCCCCTGGGGCTCCTGGCGCAGAAGTGCCCCCGACGGTTGCCCCTTTGAAGGTGCTTTCTACTTCATTGCCCAGTGCGACTGTTGGGAAGGCATACAAAATAGGCCTCGCGGCCAAGGGTGGGACTCAGCCTTACACCTGGACGATTTCGAAGGGAACGCTTCCTTCGGGTCTCGCTCTGAATTCCGGAACCGGAATAGTCTCAGGTGTCCCAAGTACGGTGGCAACTGCCGACATCACCGTTACAGCTACGGATAACTTGGGCGTTGTTGCATCGGCACCCTTGACCTTGGTTGTGAACCCCACCCCGCCGCGCGGAGATAAGGTCCTCGTATACGCCGACGGTGACGAGGGGTATGGCATAAAGAACGTCGCCAAAACTCTCCGCGACGCCGGCGCAGAGGTTGTGGAAGCGACCTCCCTCCCTGCCGACCTGAGCGGCTACAAGTCAATCTGGAACCCGTCACGCTACGGTTGGAGCGATGCAGACGAGCGCCGCGTCGCCGGCTATGTAGCCGACGGCGGAGCGGCCTACCTCACGGGGGAACGTCCATGTTGCGAGGCTCTGAATGCCAGCGTTCAGAACGTCCTCCGCCATGTACTTACCGATCAGAACGTTGTAGTGGGCCAGATGGGTGATGTGCAGGGAACCTTCTCGTTCAATCCTGCTGCCAGCAACGAAATCACCAAAGTGCCCAACGTGCTCACCACTTTTGACCCCGATGCGCCCGGAGCCATCAGCGGAATGGGTGGTGTGGACGCCCGGAACGTCTTCGCTCGAAGCGAGAGCGTGGCCATCGGAGGCGTCTGGGCCGAAGGGGATATGAAGACCGGACGAGGACGCGTTGTTGTCTTGATGGACATCAACTATCTCGAGTACGACGCTAGAACGCCGATCATCCAAAACATCCAGCACTTCCTGTCCAAGACTCCCTGATTCAAATTTATCCACGGAAATGACCCGCTCATGGCGGGTCATTTTCGTCTTAACTGAACAGGAGTTCGGACGAACCCTGTTCAGATAACCCGGTACGCTGAAAGCTCCCTTTTGCGTCCAACCACCGGAGTGCCGTGCGAGTCGTAGTTCTTGGAGATATTGGTCAGCCCGTTTACCACGTGGGCGACGAAGCCATGACCCATGCCGTGGTGGACGAACTACGCGCCAGGGGAGTCTCTGACATCGTGCTGTTGTCGCGGGATCCGGAGCAGAGCACCCGTATTTTCGGGACTTCCTCGGTGAAGACACTGGAATTCCCGTGGCCTCCGCACCGGCGTGAGACGTACCTCCGTGAAATCCGTGCCATCCTCGCCGGAGACATGACTGCCCTCCCCGCCGAGGATCAGGTCCACGCGCTCATCGAGACCATGAAGACCTGCGATGGCGTAGTGATCGCCGGCGGTGGGAACATGACCTCGCCTTACGGCTGGCTGCTTTACGAGCGCGCAGCTGTTGGAGCCATTGCCAACGCCTTGGGTAAGCCGCTCGTCATTTCCGGACAGACAGTTGGACCCGTCCTCACGGGACCCGACTACGACACAGTGGTCGAGCTTTTCCGCTCAGCGACGCTCACCAGCGTCCGCGAGCAGACCTCCTGGGAGCTGATGCGGAACGCGGAGGTGCCCGCAGGTTTGACGCTCGACGACGCCAGCTTCCTAGAGGTGGACCACGCCCTTCCGGCCGCCCTCGAACTGGACCATGTCACCTACAAACCCCAACCTGGTCGGCCATTCCTGGTTGCCACTTTCGCGCCCGGTACCGGCGCCATGGACAAGGACGCTTTCAACCAGCGCATCGCTGAGGTGCTGGACAGAATCGCCGACGCCGGGAACCTGGACGTCGTGATGATCCCCCACATGTCCCACCCGGGCCAGGCGGACATCGACATCGAAACCCACCAGGACATCCGGCAGAGGATGCACACGGAGAACGTGGTGGTCTGCGGCCAGCTGTCTGCTGAGGAATCCGCGTCGCTGACAATGCAGGCCGAGTTTGTGGTTGCGAGCCGGTACCACCCTATTGTCTTCGCACTGTCAGCGGGCGTTCCTTGCTTGGGCATCGCCGTGGATTACTACGGCGAGGTCCGTATCGGCGGCGCACTGGCCAACTGGGGCCTCGGCCACACCATGCGTTCCCTGCGGCACCTGGCCACTCCGGAATTCGATACCTACGTGGATCAGTTGTGGGCCGGCCGCGACGACATCAGTGCCTACCTGAAGCAACTCAGCCCGACGCAAGGCGAGTTCCAGCGCGCCTGGTGGGACGCCGTCGTCGAGACTTTGAAGGGGGCCCGGCCAGAGGCGCCGGTCCTCATCAGCCCGGAACCGGCATTCCGTGAACTCGCGTCCGGTGAGCATCCGTCCGTGGCCAAGCTGACGGCCAACAATGAACTGCACATCGGCCACCAGTCGGTAGAGCTCTTCGGACTGACCCACGTCCTGGAAGACACCAGTGGAAGCCTCGGCGCTGTGGAAGCGGAGCGGGACCGGCTGCGGGGCGAACTGAACGACCTTACTGAAGCGCTCGCAGCAAGGGAGTCCGAGCGCGAGCAACTCGAAGCCGAGCTTCAGGCGCTGAAGTCCTCCTTGTTGGTGCGTGCCGGCCGAAAGCTCAGGCTGCTCCGGCGCTAAGGAACATCCGCCGGCCTTCCAGCGTTCGTACGGGTTCCGTGGGTAGAGTAGAGGCCTGAACATCGCCGGATTGCAGTGGATACGGAGCACGAATTGTCAGCTTGGCTAGAACTCGGACCAGACAACTACGTCTTGGAAACCGAGGGATCGTTACTCAACACCGGACTTGTGGTGGGCTCAGAGCTCGCCATGGTCATCGACACCGGCTGTGGTCCGCGCCAAGGCCGCGAGATCCTCGCCGCAGTCCGCGAAAAAACCCAGCTTCCGCTGGTTGTGGTGAACACCCACGCGCACTACGACCACTTCTTCGGCAACGCAGTATTTGCCGACGACGGCGTCACGGAGTTTTGGGCGCACGCCAACTGCGCGGAGACCATAGAACGGGACGCCGACAACCAGCGACGTTTCGTGGCCACCAACGAACCTGAGATGGCAGCGGGGGAGGGTGACGCCGTCGACATCGTCGTCCCCAACGCCCTCGTCCACGATCAGCCCGTCCTGGTAGACCTTGGCGGCATCACCGCAACTCTCTTCTACCTGGGCCGAGCGCACACTGACGGCGACCTCCTCGTTGGCACCAGCTCCACGCTGTACGTGGGGGACTTGGTTGAACAAGGTGCGCACCCGTCGTTTGAGGACTCCTATCCGGAGGAGTGGGCGGACGCGCTGCGGCACATCTCGGCCCTGCGCCACCGCTACGAGTTCCTGGTCCCGGGCCACGGCAAGCCCGTCAGTGATGAGTTCGTGAAAACCATGGCGGACACCATGAGCACCGCCGTCCGGCAGGCAACGCAGTCCATTCGCGACATGCCTTCCGACGCCACCAAGGCAATTCCCGTGCTGCCTTACGGACCGGAACAATCCCGCTGGTTTATCAAACGGCTCCAGGAAACCAACGCCCAAGGACGTTCATCATTGGGCACCCCGGACTTTGGACCCGGTAAAACGGGTTCCTACCCTTCTTAAACAAGGTTCCTTACAAATTTGTCATCTTGTTTACTCCCAGGCATGGACTAATGGCTTAGTCTCGTCCTAGGATGAAGGCGACCATTGGTTCGCGACTACCTGGGGGTGTCGAGATGAGGGGTTCGCGCGTTTTCCCGCGTGCTGCCAGCATTCTCCGCTCTGTCATGGTCGCGGGCGCCGGTACCGCAATCTGGATGGCCCTCTCCGCTTCGGCCGCGAGTGCAGACACTGGAACTTCCGACAAAACCCTCTTGGGCAGTGTCGCGTCCTCCAGTTCCGTCAACATCCCGGTGCCGAACGTACCCCTGCCGAACCTGGTCCAAGGATTAGTTCCGACCGAACAGATCAACGTGCATGTGCCGGCGGTGACGCCCCTCGTGGAGCATGTCGGGGGCACCGTTGACCATGTGGTTGCCGAGGTTCCGGTAGTCAACCAAGTGGTTCCTCCAAACACGGCAGGCACCGTGGTGAACACCGTCGTGGTTCCGGCCACGGACACCGTGGACCACACGGTCAACGTTGTTGTTCCGCCGGTAAATCAGGTGCTGGAACCCGCTCGTTTGGAACCCGTTACTGACGTGGTAAACCCGATTGTGGAACCAATTGTCGGCGTGGTGGACACAGTTCTTGCACCCGTCGAAGCAGTCGTTCCGCCTGTTGCCGTCCCGCCCGTGGTCGTGCCGCCTGTAACGGCGCCGCCGGTTGTTGACCCCGGGACCTCGCCGGTGGCCGAAGTCCCGAGCGTGCCAGGCACTGACGTTTCGATTGTCCCCGCTACGGCGGACGTAGCCGCCCTGGTGACTACCGGCGTCGTCAGTTCACCAGACGCAACACTTCCCGAGCCCAGCAAACTGGACGTCCACGCGAACCATTCAGGGGTGGCCGCTGAAGCATCAGCGTTGCTAACACCTACCCGCAATTTTGGTCCTACAGGGATTACCGCGGTGCTCGGCGGCGCCTCCTCGGCCGCCGATCCCGCGTCGCCCTCGAGGTTGCCCACTGACCCTGCGACGGCACCCGCCGGCCTCACGGGAGCCGGTTCCGGCAATTCCCAAAACGGTCCGCCCAGCCCGGCAGCAGCCTTCCTTCACGACGCACTTATCATTCCCGTAGACGCTCTTCCCGGCCTGGAATCGGCCGATGCTGAACAACATCCAAAGCCGGTATGCTTCGATCCCGGCTCCTCTCCTGACTAGTTCCCCAGCCAGCCGCGCAGCACTTCGCGGCAGACGGTCATTCGGGCGATCCGTCACTCGGACGTCCTTGGGAACAAGGCCTTCAGGAGAGAATCAAAATGAACACGACCATACGCAAGTGCCTCATTGGCACATGCTTTGCCGGGGGCATGATCGTCCTCAGCGCTACTGCGGCAAACGCCGCGGACACCACCAGCGGCAAGGACGGAGTCCTTTCCGGAACGCAGGTGGTAGCGCCAGTAACAGCGCCCGTCAGCATCGGCGGAACATCACTTGGACTGTTGGGGGATTCAGCAGCTACGACGTCCGCGCCGGCACCTGCTGCAGGTTCAGGGTCCGCTGCAGCGCCAGCCGCCAGCACCAACGGCTCCAACAGCATCGGCTCCGGAACGCAGGTAGTTGCTCCGGTGACGGTGCCCATAAACCTGGGCTCGTCGTCAGTGGGTCTGCTGGGGGGCTCCACTGCGGCGAGCTCAGCCACACCTGCGGCTCCAGCTCCAACGGCAAGTTCGACGCCGGCAGCCAGCACCAGCGGCTCCGACGGTATCGCTTCGGGAACCCAAGTTGTGGCACCGGTGACGATCCCCATCACGGTGGGGTCGACGTCGGCCGGTGTACTTGGCGACTCAGCTGCCACATCGGCAGCACCAGCTCCTGCTCCGGCCCAAGCGCCGGCACAGGCAACGACGTCGGGGGGAGAGGGTATCGCGTCCGGCGCTCAGGTAGTGGCTCCGATTTCGGTCCCTGTTAACATCGGAGCCACTGCCGTGGGTGTTGGCGGCGATTCGTCCGCCACGTCCGGAACTTCGGCCGGAACATCGGGTTCTTCGGGCTCGTCCGGGACTTCGGCTCCGGCTACGTCGGGTGCTTCCACTTCCGGTTCGGATGGTGTTGGATCGGGGACGCAGGTAGTGGCTCCGATTACGGCTCCGGTAAACCTTGGTTCGACCTCGGCTGGTCTGTTGGGTGACTCTTCGGCCACGAGCACCGGCACGGGTTCTTCCGGAACTTCGGCTCCGGCTACGTCGGGTGCTTCCACTTCCGGTTCGGATGGTGTTGGTTCGGGGACTCAGGTAGTGGCTCCGATTACGGCTCCGGTGAACCTTGGTTCGACCTCGGCTGGTCTGTTGGGTGACTCTTCGGCCACGAACACCGGCACGGGTTCTTCCGGAACTTCGGCTCCGGCTACGTCGGGTGCTTCCACTTCCGGTTCGGATGGTGTTGGTTCGGGGACTCAGGTAGTGGCTCCGATTACGGCTCCGGTGAACCTTGGTTCCACCTCGGCTGGTCTGTTGGGTGACTCCTCGGCCACGAACACCGGCACCACCGGCGGCACTGCCCCGACGGGTACGACGCCTGGCAGCACCACTTCCGGCAATGGAGGACTTCTCTCCGGCACTCAGTTGGTCATCCCGATCACTGCTCCTATTACCGTTGGTTCCACCTCGGTGGGAATCGGTGGAGGCTCAACCGGTACCGTGAACCCGCCCGTTGTGAATCCTCCGGTGGTCACTCCTCCGGTCGTCAACCCGCCCGTCGTGAATCCTCCGGTGGTCACTCCTCCGGTTGTGAACCCGCCTGCTGACGGTGGCCCGGGCGCCGGCGGCGACACCGGCATCAACACTCCAGCAACCGGCGCAACGAGCACGGGATCAACCACCGTGGGCTCAACCACCATGGGTGTCGGCACGCAAGCCGCCACCGTAGTAACCGCTGGTAGCACTCAGGCCGCGTTGACAGCGGCAGCCATCACCGCCGTCGGAAGCGCCAACACCCTGGCCAAGACCGGACTGAACGGTAACTGGGTTCTGTGGGCTGGTGCCATGCTCCTGATGGGCTTGATGCTCGCAGCAGCAGGTCGCCGCAAGGCAGCAGCTAACCTCCGCTAAGCCGGGGAAGTAGTCTCACTTCGCATGTAGTTGTTGCGGCTCCGGGCTCCCGGAGCCGCAACAACTGCGACCAAGGTGCGGGCCTGACTACGGAGGGGAGCGCCGGGCGGCAACGGGTGCGCAGCAGCCCCCGACCGGGAGTGCGGAACGTAATGTGGCCCCTCGGCCCGCCAACGACGGTCATAGGATGAAAGGGATGACCACCACCCAAGCAGACAAAAACTTCAGCCTCCGCAGCGTCGCGCTACCGGCATTCGGGCCAGCTGTGCTTTTCTGTCTCGGTGAGGGGGCTGTCCTCCCGGTCATCGCGCTCTCAGCCCGCGACCTCGGCGCATCGGTGGCGGTGTCGGCGTTGATCGTGACGCTGATCGGTCTGGGTTCCTGGTTCTTCAACATTCCGGCGTCAATCATCACTGAGAAGTTCGGCGAACGGTGGTCGATCGTCGGAGCCGGTGCTGTAGGTGCGATCGCCCTCGGCGCGGCAGCCTTCGCACCGCAAATGGAACACGGACTCTGGCTGTTGGCCGCCTCCATGACCCTGGTGGGTATGTCTGCCAGCGTCTTCAATCTCGCGCGGCAAAAGTTCCTCACCGAGGCCGTGCCTGTCATGTTCCGCGCGCGAGCCCTCTCGACCTTGGGCGGCGTCACCAGGATCGGCCTCTTCATCGGACCATTCGTCGGTGCCGGCGTGATGCAATTCGCCGGAATCAGCGGCGCGTACTGGGTGGGCTTCGGTGGCATGATGGCTGCCGCTGCCTTGTCGCTCACCATCCCGGATCTGGTCGCTCCGAAAGCGGCCGACGGCGGTCCAAGACCTCCGGCGTCCACCCTGCGGAGTGTTGCGGTTTCCCATGCCGGAGTGTTCCTGACGGTTGGTTTCGGAATTCTCCTGCTGAGTGCTTTGCGGGCATCTCGACAGGTGGTGATCCCGCTGTGGTCCGATCATCTGGGACTTGATGCCACTCATGCTTCGTTGATCTTCGGCTTGTCCGGGGCGATCGACATGCTGGTGTTCTACCCTGCCGGGAAACTCATGGATAAGAAGGGGAGGCAATGGGTAGCCATCCCGTCCACTGTCATCATGGGGACGGCCTTGATCCTGGTTCCGTTGACGGCCGGATTCGTCCCGCTTCTCCTGGTCGCCTTGCTGATTGGTTTCGGCAATGGGATCAGTTCAGGGCTGATCATGACGTTGGGAGCTGACTTTTCGCCGGACAATGGGCGGAGTCACTTCTTGGGAATATGGCGGTTCATGGCCGACTCCGGTGCCACAGGTGGACCTGTGCTGTTGTCCGCGCTGACGGCTGCAATCTCGTTGTCGGCGGGTATCTGGGCCACCGGTGTCCTGGGGTTCGCAGCGGCAGTGGTGTTCGCCGTCGCAATCCCACGCCTGAAGCACCGGCGTAACTATTAGCCCTTTTCAAGGTGGCTTCGAGACCTCTTTTGGCTGTCCAAGAGCTCCTCTGAAACCTGAAGAAGTTGGATTTCTGCAGTATGCGTCGTGAAGTGGGTCAAGACGCCTCGCCCGATGCGGCGGAAGACTCACAGGCAATTCGCAGGAAAGTCCAAAGTGTGGCTAAACTCATGCTGGCCGCACTCTTGCGGCCATTTTTCCGCGCTCTTGGGGGCGTCTGAGCAGAGGGCGCTGTTTTATGCAGATCCGACGGAGAGCCAGTGTGCGCTCTCAAATAATAATTGCGGGCGTTATCGCCTTGGTTGGAGCCGCCCTCCCGGCGCTCCCGGCCGTGGCCGATGAAGCGCCGGTGCCTGTGCCGAGCGCAGCACCGCGGCCCATGTCCACCGACTCCTCGGTCCTCCCGACGGACCAATTCATCGTGAAGTTCAAGGAACGCGCAAGCATCCAATCACTGGATCGGAAGTCGTCCCTGAATCGCGCCGCTGGAACAATTGGTGTCCCTGTCCAAGCCGTGCGCACTCTTGCAACGGGTGAAGAAGTGGTGAAGACGGACAAGAAGCTCGGTGCTGAAGAAGCAAGTGAGCTGGTTTCCGCCCTGGCCGCTGACCCCAGCGTTGAGTACGCCGAACCCGACGTGATCATGCGACCTTTCGCGACGGCTCCGAACGACCCCCTGTACTCATACCAATGGCCACACAGCAGCATTGACAGTGGCGGGATGCGTGTCCTTGGGGCATGGGACGTAACTCAAGGGGCCGGGAGCGTGGTGGCGGTTATCGATACCGGCATTACCAACCACACGGACTTGAGCGCCAACATTTTGCCTGGCTTTGACATGATTCATGATCCCCTGGTTGCCGGCGACTCAAATGGACGTGATTCGAATCCGGCAGACGAGGGCGACGCGACCTACTACGGTGAGTGCGAGCCCGGATGGCCCGGGTATTCCTCTTCCTGGCACGGGACTCATGTGGCCGGCCTTGTGGCCGCTGTTGCAGGAAACAGCAAGGGCGTGGCAGGCGTGGCTCCCAAGGCAAAGGTCGTTCCGGTGCGCGCGCTGGGCATCTGTGGCGGATACGCCTCCGACATCGCAGACTCGATCGTCTGGGCGGCGGGTGGAACTGTGTCGGGAGTCCCGGCCAATGCAAATCCAGCGAACGTCATTAACTTGAGCCTCGGCGGCCTTGCGACTTGCTCCACCATTTACCAAAATGCCACGGACTTTGCCCGAAGCAAGGGCGCCTCGGTAGTGGTGGCTGCAGGCAATGAGGGCATCGATGCATCGAAGGTCAGCCCCGCCAACTGCAAGAACGTGCTGGTAGTTGGCGCGAGCACCCGGAACGGACTCAAGGCCTCGTACTCCAACTTTGGCGTAAACGTGGATGTCGCAGCTCCCGGCGGAGACATGACCAGCGACGGTACTGCTGGAATTTTGTCCACACTTAATAACGGCTTGGACGCTCCTAACGCCGAGGGCTACTCCTTCATGGAGGGCAGTTCCATGGCCGCTCCTCAGGTAGCCGCAGTAGCAGCCATGATGTACTCAACACTGCCTGCCCTGACAACCGCTGATGTTGAGCAGAGGCTCAAGGCCTCGGCTCGGCCGATCAACGGCTGTGGCTGCGGCGCTGGTTTGGTTGACGCTAACGCCACTCTCGCCAAGGTGGCTGCCGAGGCTGCGCCAATCACGGCGGGCACTCCCACAATTTCCGGTGAGGCTGCTGTGGGTAGGACCCTGACTGCTGCGCCGGGTTCCTGGAATAACACTTACGAAGCCACATGGAAGTATCAGTGGAACCGGTGGGACACACCTATCACCGGGGCAAATGGCGCGGCCTACGTACTAACTGAGGATGACCACCAGGCCGCTATCACGGTCACTGTTACTGCAACCAAGAAGTTCGTACCGGCTGTGTCCGCAACATCGGAACCCACAGCCCAAGTGGCTCCCGGAACCCTGTCTGGTAGCACGCCCGTTATTGTAGGCTCCGCTTACGAGGGCAGCACGCTGACCGCCAATCCGGGTACCTGGGAGCCGGCCCCCGTGGACTTGACCTATCGCTGGACCCGCAACAAGCCCGGCACCACCGGGGAGCACGTCTCCAGTGTCTCTACTTACACCTTGACGAGCGACGACATCGGCAGCACGCTTTCACTGTATGTCATGGGTAACAAGACCCCATACTGGCTGCTGGAGATGTCCAGCCAGCCAACACCTGTTGTAGTAGCCGCTGATAAGGCTGTCTCTCCCGAGGCAGTGGTATTCACGGAGGCTCCGTACATGGGCAACGATAGCTACACTATTCCGGAGTCCGAGACCATGGACTACCAAGTAGATGGCAAAACGCTCCAAGCCGGAACTCACCCCGCTCGAGGACAGGCCAAAATTACGGCCGTTCCTAAGAGCGGTTATGCAGTGCTCAATGGGGCGACTTCAGAGTGGAAGGCCTACTTCAGCGCAAAGGGACCGGAATTTACGGCGCCTGCTGTTTCACCCTTCCGGGACCTGGCGACCACCCAGCAGTTCTATAAGGAAATGTCCTGGCTTGCAGACCGCAAGATCTCTACCGGTTGGGTGGAGGCGGACAAATCCGTCTCATACCGGCCGGTGACTCCCATCAACCGTGACGCAATGGCAGCATTCCTTTACCGTGCGGCCGGCTCGCCGGACTACACACCTCCCGCGCAATCGCCCTTCAAGGACGTTGCAACCACGCAGCAGTTCTACAAGGAGATGGCATGGTTGGCCGAAACCGGCATTTCATCCGGATGGACTGAGAACGGGGCTCGTTACTACAAACCGCTGACCCCCATCAAACGCGACGCGATGGCTGCCTTCCTGTATAGGTTGGTCAACAAGCCCGACTATGAAGCACCGATGAATCCACCTTTCAAGGACCTCGATTCAGGCCAGCTGTTCTACAAGGAAATGGTCTGGATGAGCGTTGCGGGGATTTCCTCTGGCTGGCAGTTAGGGGAGAACAACTACTGGTACCAGCCGATGGAGCCCATCAACCGCGACGCCATGGCAGCATTCCTGTACCGCCTGCCATAGCTGTTGTGAGGGTCGCTGCTCGTGACTCGCTTTGAACCAACAACGGCCGCCGAACAACCTGATCAGGTTGTTCGGCGGCCGTTTGGTTTTTAAAGAAGGTCAGGAAGCCACGGATCCCGTTGAGGGAATCCGCGGAGTCTTCCACGCCCGGTCAGGAACCTTGCCGGACACCAGAGCCACGGCGATCACCAGCAGCACGAGCCCCCACGTCGCATTCGTCACGTCCAGCGCCGACCTCATCACCACGAACGGCGGGATGATGGCCAGGACAGTTCCGGCAACGATGCGCCACATGGCAGGCCGGACCGCGCCGGGGGCCAGTGCAGTGCTGGCGAGTTCCAGACGGACCAGAGGGGTGGAGACCAGCAGGACCAGCGCCCACGCGGCCACATAGAACAGCGGCCGGCTGAGCCACCACTCGGTGCCTGCGGGCTCGGGGAAGGGCAGGCGAAGGACCAGCGCAATTCCAAACATGGCGATGATCAACGGCAAGTGCCACAGGTAAATGGTCATTGCACGGCTACCCACCACGAACATCACCTTCTGCACCCAGCCGACGCGGACGCATCGCTGCAGCACAGGGTAGACGGCTTTCACCAAAAGAATGTGGGCCAGTCCCACCAGGATCAGCGGGAACATGGGCGGGTTCTGGCTGGTCAGCATGTCCACGGGATAGGGGCCGGCATGCGTCAGCGGAACCATCACGGCGTAGCAGCCGCCAGCGGCAAGAACGAGCTTCCACTTGCCGAAGCGGTCAAAGAAACCGTCGGCGTAGAAGAACCCCAGCTGCTGCAGAAGTCCCCACACGAACACCATGTTCAGCAGACCGATCGGGTTCGAATCGAAGCCCCACGGATTGCGCTCCAAACCCAAACGAAGGACATCGACGACGACGGCGCCCGCAGCCAGCGCGGCAATGGTCCGGTAGGGCGCTGCCTCGTGAAACTTGGCCATTGTAGGAACCATGGCCTGGCAGATCAGGTACGCGGCCAGGAACCACAGCTGCACGCCGGCGCCCGCAGCGATAACGGCGAGCAGATCAGCGGGGACGCCAGCCGCCGTCGCACTCCACAGGGCAACGGCGAGGAAGATGTAAAGGGCGACCGTGGGCCGGACCAGCCGCAGCACCCGGTTCCTGAGGTAGTCGCCGGCGTCGCCGCCCTTGCGTTGCAGGCTGCGCCATGACGTGAGCGAAGCAAATCCGCCCACCACGAAGAAGAGCGGCATGACCTGGCCGAACCATGTCCCTTGGGCAAACCAGCTCAGGGATGTAAGGGGATTGCCGACGCCGATGCCGGCCTGGTCCACGCTGATCCCCATCATGAGCAAGTGAACGGCGACAACGGCAAACATGCAGGCGACGCGGATGAAATCGACCACCATATCGCGGGAAGCCGGGACGTCGAGACCTTGGGCGTTGCTTCGGTGCGAGGCAGATCTAAGGGTGGATGACATGGGAGCTCCTGGTATTAGCCGCTGTTTGTCCATCGATTGGAATAACTGTAACCCATGAGGGACGACCGGTCGACGTAATCCTCAGAAACCTTGTGGCATCCGGGTCAGGATGGGCGTGGCCGGGCGTAGCCTAGAAGAGGACCGCACTCACGATCACTCGAGATTTCACGCGGCGCATTTCATGAATCCACCCCCCACCAATGAAGGGCAGTGCTGATTGTTATGCACATCAAAGAATTCTGGGACCAGCTCTCACCGGACACGCAGCAGTGGCTCATCGACAATCCGGGAACCATGATTGTGCCCCGGACGGTCACTGCGATCATCAACGGCGAGACGGGGGAGAGCGATGCCGTTGACGCGCATGGTGGCACGCACCTCACGGATGAGGACCGGCACTTTATCCATGAGCAGGCGCGGGCGCGTGCTGGATCTGCTGCTGCGGATGGGCCCAAGTTCTTCGACTCAGTGGGACCGGCGGACTAGGCCTCTGAGACTGCGCGCCCTTTAGCGCCGACTGCCCCCGTAGCCACTGGTGCGCGGGGCGCGAAGGGGTGCGCCGCCGTCGCAATAAGCGCGCTAGCCCTTACGTGCCGCCAGGCCGAACAGCCACGTGCCGCCGAGCGCGGACAGGTAACCAGCGATCACAATGAAGGCAGTGCCGGCCCAGAAGTAGTCGATGGTGCTGTCTGTGCTGAGGTCGGGCACCTGCAGCAGCGAGTACGCTGCCACTAAGCCGGCGATCACCAGCGCCGCCACGGTGAGCCAGACCCACAGGCGCGACGCTGCCCAGTGCTCGCCGTACCCCTTCCATACATTCCAGCTGTTGCCGGTGCGGAGGATGAGCCAACCTGCCGGAAGCATGATGGCGGCCACCACCAGGAAGGCGGCGACGACGTCGGCGGGGCGATGCCACTGGTTGATGAGTGTGGAGACTCCCGTGGCCACTGCGAACGTGCTGCCAAAGAAGCCTGCCAATGGGCGCCAGCGGGGCGAAACCATGAGGAACACCGCGGCTGCAGCGGATGCGGCCAACGTGGTGTGCCCGGAGGGGAGTGAGTTCAATTCCAGGGTCTGGACGCCGCGGTCGGGCCTGTCCGGGATGAGGAGCTTGAGGATCTGCGTGGCCGCGTTGGCGGCGATGCAGGCTGCGACTGCGATTCCGGCGGCCGTCCAGCGTCGGCGGGCTACGGTCACGAAGAGGACCATGATCGCGGCGATGGCCAGCGACAGCATGGGAAGCATGTCAAGGAATTCGGTGGAGGCCCTGCCGGCTGTTCCGCCCAATACGGTGGCCTCAACCAGGGCGGACTCATCGATGAACTGGCCTGCAGTGGTGCGCACAAAGAAGTAGTACGTCGCAGCCAGTCCAATGGCGCTGGCGATCGTTGCGAGGCAGAAGAGGAAGCCGGTGCCGGCGCCTGCCGGGCGTCCTTGAAGCGGCCGTTTGCTCGACCTCCCGCTGGTGCGGAATTGCTGGGAACTCATTCTGACTAGACTGCCACAGTTCTCTGGGCGGCTCGTGTGAGTCTTCCTTGCGCGTGGCGGGCACTGGTGAGGCCTCGGCAACATTCCTGTGACGCTTGACACGTGTTAGGTGGCGGGATTAGGCTTCCTAACACGTGTTAGGGAAGGAAATCTTTATGTCGGGAACCAATGGGGCTTTGCGCGAATTCACACGTAGAAGTGCCCTCACAGCCCTCGGCGTCGGAATTGTGGGAGTCACCGCGGCGTCGTGGCCGCGCCTGACCGGGTCCGACATTCCAGGCCGGGGAGACAACAGCCTCAGCATCGCCATCATGGGCACAGCCGCAGACGCCGCAGCCCGCCAGAAGGTCATTGACGCTTTCGCCAAAGTCCACCCCGAAATCAAGGTCAAGGTCCAAGCGATCCAGGCTGTGGACTGGAAGGACTTCTTTACCAAGATCCTCACCATGGTTGCGGCAGGGACCCCGCCGGACGTGGTGTACGTGGCAACGGAAGGCGCCCAGCTGTTCGCCGAGAAGCTGGCCCACCCGCTGGATGAGTACCTGCGCCGCGACGCCGACCATATGAAGGAATACTTCGAGGACGTCCACCCCAGCTTGGTGGAAGCGTTCATGTACAAAGGCAGCCTGTTCCAGCTCCCCATCGACTGGAACGCGGCCAACATGTACTACAACACCGCATCACTCCGCTCGGCAGGCCTGGAACGGCCCTCCGATAACTGGACGCACACGGACTTCCGCAGCACACTGGCCGCGATGAAGAAGGCCAAGCCTGCCGATTTCACCCCTTACTACTGGACCAACCGTCTCTTCGGCGGAGTGGTGCCGTGGCTGTACGCGAACGAAACCAGCTTCCTCAAGGAAACCAAGTCCCCGGGCGGCGATTGGCTGTGGGATGGCTTCTACGCCAACGACCCCACACGCAACCTCCGCTCCGGCGGCTACCAATGGCTCGAACCCAACGCCGATGATCCCCGGGTCTTCGAATCCTTCGACTACCTCCGCGGACTGGTGAAGGACGGACTTGGTGTACGGCCGGAGGAAGGCGGCGGCAGCGCACTGATCGGCCTCTTCGCCTCCAACAGGATAGGCACGACGCCGGCAGGCGGCTATTGGGTCCAAGGCCTCCACGAGGCGGGCATGACAGAGAACGACTTTGACGTCCAGTTCTTCCCGAAATGGCGGACCCAGCGCCACCAGTTCGGCACGGCAGGCTACGCGATCATGAAGACCGCCAAGGATAAGGACGCCGCTTGGGAATGGGTGAAGTTCAGCTCCAGCCGTGAAGCCATGCAGATCGTGTTCCCCACGCCGAACACCACACCTGCCAGGCGCTCCATGGTCAACGAGCAGCTCTACGCAGGAACCGGTCCGCGGAACTGGAAGGTCTTCTACGACACCCTGGACAAGTTCCCCACCACAGGTCCCATTCCAGCCCCACCCCAGCAGGCCGCCGTCGAAACCGCCCTGATGAAAAACGTAAGCCTGGCTGTCAGTGGAGACGAGCGTCAACTGAAGGACGCCCTCAGTTCCATGCAGCGCGACCTTGAACTGGCCCTGAGGAGGCAGCCATGAGCACCGCAACCAGTACACCTACGGGGACGGGCAGCGAACCGGGCCGCCGGCAGGCCGCCCATAAAACCGGAGATAGCTCCAAGCGCGGACGCATGCAACAACGCTGGCTGCCTTGGGCCTTCCTCGCACCCACCATCGTAGGTATGGGCATCTTCACCCTGCTGCCGATCGTTGCCTCAATCGCGCTCGCATTCTTCCGTTGGGACATCATCTCGGCGCCGACATTCGTGGGCTTCGACAACTTCGCCGAGGTAGTCCAGGACCCCACCGTGCGGGTTTCGTTCCTCAACACCATCGTGTTCGTTGTGGTGGCTGTGGCCCTCCAGCTCGGACTGGCACTTGGCCTGGCCATCATGGTTCAGGAGAAGCTCCCGGCCTGGCTCAGGGTGTTCTTCCGCTCGGCATTCTTCTTCCCGTTGATCCTGTCCGCGGCATCTGTATCGATCTTCATGCGGTACCTGTTCAACGAACAATTCGGCGTCGTGAACTGGTTGCTGTCCATTGTTGGCATCCCAGCGGTTCCCTGGCTGACGACGCCAACCGGGTCGGCCGCCGTCGTGATTCTTGTCTATGTGTGGCAGAACTTCGGGTTCTCGTTCCTGCTGTTCATCGGTGGTCTTGCCTCGATTCCCGTGGAGACGTACGAGGCCGCGTCGATCGACGGCGCGACAGGCTGGCGAAAGCACTGGTTCGTCACCCTGCCGCTGCTGAGCCCCACAACCCTGGTTGCCTCGGTCATGGCGATCATCAACGCACTGCAAGTCTTCGACCAGCCCTATGTGCTCACCCGCGGTGGACCCGGCGACTCGACGCGCACGGCCGTGATGGTGATCTTCGAGTCCGCGTTCCAGCGCCTCGAATTCGGCCAGGCCTCGGCGATCGGCGTGATCCTGACGCTCATCATCATGGCCATCACAGCCGCGCAGTTCCGGCTCAGCAAACGATTCGTCTTCTACCAGTAAGGCCCGCCATGACTACCATCCAAGAACGTGTCACCACCACGGCGCCCGTAGTGAAGCGGAAGAAGCGCGGCTGGTCAGTGGCCGTGCGCGTCATAGTTTTGCTGATCGCGTCCGTCTTCGTCCTGGGGCCCGTGTTGTGGACGCTGTCCACGTCGCTGCGTCCGCCGTCGGAATCCTTCCAGCTGCCGCCCGCGTTCCTGCCGCTGAACCCGGACCTGACCTCCTACGAGCAAGTGTTCAAGCAGCTCAACATCGTGGCACTGGTGGTGAACAGCGCGCTCGTTACGGGCCTCATTGCCGTAGGGCAGATGATCACCGCCGCACTTGCTGGGTACGCGTTCGCGCACCTTCGTTTTCGCGGACGTGGTGCACTGTTCTCGATCGTGCTGGCCACCATGATGGTGCCCGCGCAGGTCACGATCGTTCCCGTGTTCATGCTGATCCGCGGTGTCGGGCTTTCGGACACGCTGCTCGCACTCATCATTCCGGCCATCCCGACGGCGTTCGGCACCTTCCTGATGCGCCAGTACTTCATGGGGTTGCCCGGTGAGCTCGCTGAAGCGGCCGCGATCGACGGCGCCTCGCCGTGGCGGACGTTCCGTTCCGTGTATGCGCCGCTGGCCATGCCGGGCCTGGCGATCGTAGGCATCCTGGCGTTCAACTTCCATTGGAACGAGTTCTTCAGGCCACTGATCATGACTATCTCCGAGCAGAACTTCACGCTGCCGCTGGGCTTGGTCTCCCTCCAAGGAAACCTCGGCACAGGCAGCATCTCCGTGGTCCTGGCCGGCGTTGTCCTCTCCATGATTCCCGCGCTGGTGGTGTTCATGTTCGGCCAGCGCGCGCTGCAGGACGGGCTCACCGCAGGCACGGGCAAGTAGTTTCGCATCTCTTTTGAAAGGGGTTCCGTTGACGGACCTTGCACTCTCTTCTTCCCTGGCTATGGCGGCGACGCACCCGGACCCGGCGTTCCCGCGCTTTCACCCGCGTCCGGCACAGGGCTGGATCAACGACCCCAACGGCATCAGCTACATCAACGGCCGTTACCACGTGTTCTTCCAGTACAACCCGGACTCTGCCCGGCACTCGCAGATCCAGTGGGGGCACGTGAGCTCTGTTGATTTAGTGCACTGGGAAGAACACCCTGTGGCACTTTCGCCTCAGCCCGGCGGGCCCGATTCCGCCGGGTGCTGGACCGGCGTGGTGACCTCCGACGGTGGCGTGCCTACCGCGGCGTACTCCGGGGTCCGCGACCATGGCGGTCATTCCCAGGTGGTGATTGCCCGCGGTTCCGCTGATCTGGTGACGTGGAAGCAGGACGGGCACGTTGCCGCCTCAATGCCTGCTGATCCGCTGGTGACCGCTGTGCGCGACCCGTTCATCTTCCGCTTCAACGGCGCCCGCTACGCCATGCAAGGTGCGGGCCTGGCCGATGGTCGCGCCGCATTGCTGTTGTACTCGGTGGAGTCCCTTGACGACTGGAAGTACCAAGGGATTTGGCTGACCTCCGCCGATCCCGTGGCTGCTGCCCATACGCCGGCCGAGATCTGGGAATGCCCACAGCTGGTTCAGGTACCTGTCGCTTCGGGTGGCTCCGCGTGGGTCATGATGTTCTCCCTGTGGCTCTCGGGCGACGACCACGAGCACGCCAACGGGGTGGGGCACCTCATCGGGTCCCTTTCCGCGGACCCCGCGACCGGGCTGCCCGTGTTCACGCCATCATCCGGAGGGAAGTCCGACCTTGGCCGCGACTTCTACGCCCCGCAGATCATGCAGCTCTCTTATGGTTCGGCTGACTCTTCACCTGCGGCGCTGCTGTGGGGGTGGGCCAATGAAGGTCCCGGACGTGACGGTCGCCGTGGTCGCACGCAGCAAGAAATCGACGACGCCGGGTGGTCGGGTGTCTTGACGCATCCCCGCGTTTTGTCGGTGGTCGACGGGGCGCTGGTGGTATCTCCTGTGCCCGAGGTTGAGGCGTATCGGGGTGCATCCATGGCTACGGGTGCTGCTGGTTCCGTTGTGCTTCCGGGATTCGCAGAGGTGCTGGTGCGGGGCGCCGCTGGTGTTTCTGGCGGTGGTGCCGGTTCCCTGGAGCTGGTGCTTGGTTCGGGAGCCGATGCTCAGGTGGTTTACTCAGGTTCCTTGGCAGAGGGCGAAGAGCTGCGGATCTTCATCGATGCATCCCTCATAGAGGTGTACCGCTCGGGTTCAGTCGCCACGACCATCCGGGCCTACCCGGCTCCAGGGGAGGAATGGCAGCTCACCTTGCCCGACGGTGCGACTGCCGACGCCTGGGAGTTGGCGCTTCCGGCGTAGGCGGCAGGCCGGCGTGCGTCAGCGGGTAGGGGCGGGTCCCGTCGACTCACGCACCACAAGCTGGCAGGGGACCATCGTTGCGGCGGTGGTCCCCTTTCCGGTGTCCGTGCCTTCGATCGCGTCCAGCAACTTGGTCATGGCTGCCCGGCCGATCTCCCGGAGGGGCAGTGCCATGGTGGTGAGGGAGGGAACCATGGTGTCGGCTATACGCGTTTCGTCGTCGTAGCCCATGATGGACAGGTCCTCGGGAACGCTGAGTCCCAGGCGCGCTGCGGCAAGGGCGACGCCGACTGCCAGACGGTCGTTCGCGCACATGACGGCCGTGGGCCGATCGGCCGGGGACACGCCGTCGAGCAGTTTCATGGTCCCGCGGTAACCGGCGTCGATGTCCCAACCCGCCATGAAGATCCGGTCTTCACGGACCGGGGCGCCAGCCGCAGCGTGGGCATCACGGTAACCCTGAACACGCAAGGGAGCTGCGGGCGAATCCTCCGACCCGCCCAGAAGTGCGATGTCCCGGTGGCCAAGCTCCAAGAGGTGCTCAGTGGCCTCCCTGCCACCAGTGACTTCGTCCGGAATGACGTGATGCAACTGAGGCTGGGCGTGGTTGTCGTAGCAGTTGGCCAAGACCGATGGGACGCGGAGCATCCCGTGCGGGACGTCGATGGGTTTCAGGCCAACGGTCACGTACATGAGCCCATCAACCTGCCGGTCCAGGAGGGTTTCGATGGCGCTCTCATCCCTGGCAGTGTCCCGCTCAGTGTCCATGACGACAGTCACGAACCCGCGGCTCCTTGCCACGTCATCTGCGCCGCCGATGATGTTGCCATCGAAGGGGCTGACCACTACTTCATCGGCCAGGATGCCGATCACGCGCGAGCGTTGGTTCCGCAAGCTCAGGGCGATGGCGTTGGGGGAGTAGTTGAGCTCCTCGGCCGCTTGCCGGATCCGGTCTTGGCTTTCCTTGGCCACGTTCCCGTCGCCGCGCCCGTTCAGAACCAGCGACACCGCGCTTCTGGAGACGCCCGCCCTTTTGGCGACGTCCAGTGCGGTGGCCTTGCGGTTCATGGGAAAGTCCTTCCGTGCTCTATTGTCAGCAGTCTACCTAACGCGTGTGAGGTTCCACCCTCGGACATTCTCCCGGCTTTATGTCGAGACCGAGTACCCGAGCTGGGAGTACATCGATTGCATGAAGTTGGACATCCAGATGCCGGTGACCACCATGCTGACAACAAACACGGCGATGGTGACCCATACCGGCCACAGCCCCCGTTTGGGCGCCACTTTGTTGACGATCACAGAGCGGCCGATCACATAGACAAGGGCGCTAAGGAAGGCCCAGGCCCAGTGAAAAGGACGGACGACGCCGGACTTGAGCAGGCGTTGACGGTCCAGGAACGCGAAGAAAACCGAGAGTCCGTAGAACAGGAAGCTTGAACCCATCAGCAGGAAATAGGCGGGGGTGTACATGGAGAAGGGGTCCATGGTGGTAACCCCCTGCCGGGTGGTGATCATCCTGAACTCCGGCTGCCAGGTAAAGAGGAGCAGGATGGAGACCAGAGGCATCAACGTGATTGCCCAGATGAACGGGTTGTACACGGGCGTCTCAGGGCTGAGCTCAGGACGCGGCGCCGGGACCGGTGCCTGAAACTGACCGGGTGCCTGGAATTGGGCGGGGGCTTGGTGCGCTGTCCAGGCGCGCCCGTCCCACCACCGGACGAAACGCGGGTCCGAAGGATCCGGGTACCAGCCGGAAGGCGTACTTGAACCAGGCATTGATTGAGTCATTATTCCCCCACTTTGAGTCGTGGTTCTGAGAATATCGCGATTGCTGCCCCTCGCTTGCCAGGAGCCTCTCCCCAGTCACCATGTGGCGGTGTAAGGATGGAGCATGAGCTTCTTCGACCACCTCCCCGAGCAGCCGGCACGGCCGCGCCAACCGCAGCCTGTCCAGCCCGGATGGTACGGACCGCCGTCGGACGAACTGCCCGGCGCAGCGCGCGTCGCCGGGTTTTTTCACAAGAGCCGGCGGATGGTGGTGGCGTTGAAACTTGTGGAGGTGTATTCCACCGGGTGCCAGTTGGAACTGGTCTGGTCCGTGCGGCGGGGCAACGAATCGGACCAGGAATGGCGGGAGATCGTGGAGGAGAGCTACAACCACCCGGGATCCAGCTTGGACACCAGGACGGGGCTCGAATTAGGGGTGGCCTTTGCGGAGGGTCGCAAGGCCGTCGCGGCCATCCACGGACCGTCGTCCTTCCAAGAGGCTCATGAGGTCACTGGACCTGTGCTGACAACCTTGGGCGGCGGCGGAGGGAGCAACAACGACGAGTATGTCCAGTTCACCGGCCGCTATTGGTTATGGCCCTTGCCGGCGGAGCAGGATGCGACCCTGGTAGTGCGGTGGCAAGCTTTGGGGATACCTGAGAGCTCGCTTGTTCTGCCTTCGGAGCAATTGGCTGAAGCGCGGGGACGCCTGCTGAACTACTGGAGTGAGTAGCTTTTCCACATAGCCGAATTGGCCCGCAGAGGGGGTTGGGAGGCCGCCGGTACAGTGGCAATATGCCTGCACTTCCATCCCTCGAAGAACTCCTCGATTCCGCCCACGTAGTCTCGCTGCCCATGCGCGTGAAGTTTCGCGGCATCATGGAGCGCGAGACGCTCCTCTTGCGAGGACCGCTCGGCTGGGGTGAGTTCTGTCCTTTTCCCGAATACGACGACGACGAATCCTCCCGCTGGCTGGCCGCAGCTTTGGAAGCGGGCTGGCTGGGTTTCCCCACGCCCCTCAGGGACAAGATCCCGGTCAATGCCACGGTTCCAGCCGTTCCGGCAGAGCGCGTCCCGGAAGTGCTCGAGCGGTTCGGGAGGGTGGACGCGGTCAAGATCAAAGTGGCCGAGCGCGGGCAGCAACTGGCAGATGACATCGCCCGGGTTCGCGCCGTGCGTGAGGCCCTTCCCGACGCCGCCATCCGCGTGGACGCCAACGGGGGATGGGACATCGACCAGGCCGTGGAAGCCCTGGGCAAGCTTTCCGCTGTTGAACTCGAATATGCCGAACAGCCTGTTCCCACCATTGAGGGCCTGGCCGAGGTCCGTCGTCGGCTCGCTGCCGCCGGAACACCGGTCCTTATCGCCGCGGACGAGAGCGTACGCAAGGAAGACGATCCCCTGCGTGTTGCCCGGGCTGGTGCAGCTGACCTCATCGTGGTCAAGGTCGCGCCACTTGGGGGAGTAGCGCGGGCACTGGAAATCGTGGAGCAGGCCGGGCTGCCCGCCGTCGTGAGTTCCGCATTGGACACCTCGGTGGGTATCCGTGCCGGGCTGGCGCTCGCAGCTGCCCTGCCGTCCCTTCCCTATGCCTGCGGCCTTGGCACCGTTTCACTGTTCGCTTCGGATATCACGCTGGACCCGCTGGTGGCCGACGACGGCGCCATCCAGATACGCGATACCGTCGCCGATCCAGGGCTGCTTGAGCAGTATGCGGCACCGGGGGAGCGCCAGGACTGGTGGCGGGACCGCCTCAGCCGGGTGCACTCGGTACTTGCGCAAAACCAGCACGGTTTGTTCACCGGGTCTTAACCAGAGCGACCTCTCAATTTCGGTTTCCGCTGAAAGGCTCAGCGGGAACCTCGTACATCTCTGGAAGGCCTTCCCCCATGTCTGAAACCACCGGACGCACGTTCCCGCTGCTCCCAATGCTCGGCCACACCAAGGGCAAGCGCAGCGCGGTCACCTGTGCTTTGAAGTGCGACAACGCCTGCTCGGGTGATGTCTGCAACACCAGCGCCAACGGCTACTTCCGCGACATCGCTTCAACGGCTATGTCCCGCCGCGCAGCCCTGGGGCTCGGCGCCGCAGGAGCGCTCGCCATCGTCCTTGGTGGTGCCGTGACCGGTGGTGACACCGCCGTGGCCGACTCCGGGAACGGACTTTCTGATGCCGCCAAGAAGGGCTTCGACAAATCCAAGCTCAAGTTCACCGCCATCAAGCCGGTAGACGCAGCGGTAGACGCTTTCACCGTGCCCGAGGGATTCGACTGGAAGCCGATCATCCGCTGGGGCGACCCCCTTTTCGCCGACTCGCCGGCCTTTGACCTCAACGCGCAGACTGCAGCAGCCCAAGCACGCCAGTTCGGCTACAACAACGACTACACGGACATCCTGCCGATCCCCGGGTCCAAGGACCGCCGTGCTGTGCTCTTCAGCAACCACGAGTACACCAACGAGAACATCATGCTCCCGGAAGGCTTCGACCCGGCCGAGGCACGGGCAATTGGCCGCGCCGGACACGGGCTGGCCGTGGTGGAACTCGAGCGGAAGAACAAGAACAAGCCGTGGAACTACGTCCAGGGTGCACCCCTGAACCGACGCTTCCTTACCGATACTGTCTACGAGCTGACCGGACCCGCAGCCGGCACCAACCTGGTCAAGACCATTGACGACCCCGCCGGCCGATGGATCAAGGGCACGCTGGGCAACTGCGCCGGAGGAACAACCCCGTGGGGAACCATCCTCTCCGGTGAAGAGAACTTCAACGGCTATTTCGCTGCTCCCGGCACAAGCGACGGTGACAAGCGCTACGGAATTTCCGCGAAGGCAACCACCCGTCAGTGGGAACTCGACGAGCCGCGCTTTGACACCCGGAACTCCGGCTACGCCAACGAAACCAACCGCTTCGGCTGGATTGTGGAAGTAGATCCTTTCGACCCCACGTCCACCCCCAAGAAGCATTCGGCTATGGGGCGCTTCAAGCACGAGGGTGCCAACGTCATCGTCGCTCCTTCCGGTCACGTGGTGGCTTACATGGGCGACGACGAGCGCTTTGACTACCTATACAAGTTCGTTTCCAAGGGTAAGTACCAGGCCGGCGACTCCAAGGAAGCTCGCAAGAACAACATGAGCCTGCTTTCCGAGGGCGACCTCTACGTGGCTCGCTTCACGGGTGACTCTCCAGCGGACATTGACGGTACCGGCAAGCTTCCCGCAGACGGTGCTTTCGACGGTACAGGCGAATGGCTGCCATTGGTCGTCAACGGCTCCTCAGCTGTGCCGGGCATGAGCGTGCCGGAGGTCCTTGTCTACACTCGCATCGCCGCTGACAAGGTTGGGCCCACCAAGATGGACCGTTGTGAAGACGTTGAGCCGAACCCGCGCACGGGCAAGGTCTACGTCGCCTGCACGAACAACAGCGATCGCGGCAAGCCGGGCAAGGAAGGCGCCACCGAGGTCAACCCGCGCAACCTGAACCGTGACGGCCACGTCGTGGAGATCACCGAAGGGCCCGAGCAGACGGGCACCAAGTTCAACTGGAACCTCCTGTTGGTGGCCGGCGATCCGGCCAAAAACACCTCCACGTACTTCTCCGGATTCCCGGCCGACAAGGTCTCGCCCATCTCCTGCCCTGACAACGTGGCCTTCGATTCCGTGGGCAACCTCTGGATCTCCACCGACGGCGCCCCCGGCACCATCGGCTACGCGGACGGCCTGTTCAAGGTCACCCTCGAAGGTCCCGAGCGCGGCAAGGTAGAGCAGTTCCTCGCTGTTCCCCGTGACGCCGAAACCTGTGGTCCGATCATCCATGACGAAGAGCGCACCGTGTTCGTCGCCGTGCAGCACCCCGGCGAAGACGGCTCCTTCGCAGCACAGAACTCCTTCTTCCCGGACTACGTGCCTGCCGGAGCTACCCCGGCAGCGGGTGCGGCGAGGGCTCCCCGCCCCTCGGTGGTGCAGGTCTTCCGCAAGTAACGTTCTCTCACATCCCGCGTGCTTGCGGGAAAGGCTCCCTCATCTCCTGCCGCTCGCCAGTAGGCAGATGGGGGAGCGTTCCCGTTGGGCTTAGGAGTCAACCAACCCGGCGCTGAACTCCTCAACTGCGATGAGCGGCTTGATGACCCTTTCTACCTCGCCGCGGACGAAGTTCCTGCGAATCACGTCGTCGCCAAAAACGTTTCCCAAGGCACCGAGGACCATGGCCTGGTCAAGTGAGAGGTAGCGGCGGGCGATGGTCCCTGATTTGACGGCGACGGCGTCGAAGAATCCGCCCTGCCCGTATGCGCCGAGGTTCTTTTCTATTCGCACCAGGTTGTCATAGGCCTCGCGGGTCTCGTATTCCATGGCCAGGAACGCTGCGTGGGGCGTCACCACGCCATCGCCCCACGCAGGAGTCGGATTGGCCGCGGGGCGACAGTCCCCAAACCCTTTGTCCACGCTGGTTCGCTCAACATCGGAAGGATATCCGTCGCTGCTCATCCCCAGAGCGTCCACACCCCATTCCGAGTATCCGCCGTTCGGGTGGCTCGCCGGTGAGAACCCCCAGTAACCGTACTTGGCGTCCTCCATGCCGAATTCGCGTTGGGCACGAACTGTGAGTGGATGGTTGATGCCCCAGGCTTTCGGGGCCCAACTGGCTTCCGGAACAAACAGATCCGGCATCAACGACTCGAACATGTCCCCGCCCCAGCTCGGCACGATCCGCATGCCGCGGTACGTGTAAGCCCCCTCGAATACGTCGATCCCCTCATAGCTGCGGTGTTCGCCCACAGGTTGTTGTTCCTGCCATGACCACTCGCAGGTGTCAGGGAACACCCTCATGGTGGCGAAGTAGTGAGCCGACGGAATCTGGCCCAAAGCTATGCCGATGTAGGTGGCGATACGGGGCTCGGAGTTGGTGACATCGTAGTGGTTGAGCGTGTAGTAAACGTCCGGCCCCTTGCCCAGGTAGTTGCCTGGAACCGTATCTACGGTTGGCTGGACGTCGTAGAACCCGCCACGCAAAAGCCCGGCGGCCACGCCAGGCCTGGCGTCCTTGTTGTAGAAGATGCCGAAGTCCATGCGTCGGAGGATGCCGTTGGCCAGGGAGGCAACTTCGGTTCGGCGTTCCTGACCACCATGAGCGCGGCCGCGAACCACCCGTTATCCACGCTGGAGAGGAACGGCTGGACCACGTTCCCGTTCTCCGGCCAGACGGTAATGACATCGCCGGTGGCTTCGTCGTACCAGTTGTAGAGCATGCCGCTCGGCTCGTGATGCTTGAGGCGTGACAACGTTGTGAGGGTCTGCGTCAGACGCTCCCTGCATTCTTTGGCGCTGATCAGCCGAAGCTCCCGGGCCACGACGGTGCTCCAAAGGTAACCGCCCATGTTGGTAGGGGATGTGAAGCCGCTGCGTTGTGGGTTGGTGATCGACTCGCCGATGTAGTCGGCCGGCAATCCGGTTTCCGGGTGGGTCATCGCAACCAAGGATTTCCAGGTGTCCTGAGCCCATCTACTGACGACTTTGTGATCGATCCCGTTCTTGTTTGCTTTGCCCAGGCCCTGAGCGTTCGACGCCGTGGCTCGGGTCGTGTTGGCAAATGCGGGCTGCGCCGCGGTTGACGTTAGTCCTGCAGCGGCTACTGCCGCCACGCCGGCCAGAAGCTGTCGGCGCGATGCTGTTCTCTCGATGTGCTGGTTCATGAGCTCAGTCCTTACTCGGTGTGGAGGAACTTTTGGCATGTAGCAGATGGTCTGAGGGAAAGATCTAAACAGGCAGGCGAAGGCCGTGGCCGAAAGCGAAGAGCGGATCTGCGGTGTCTCCGGCTACGTCCGGTCGAGATGCCCGGACGGCATCCATTGACCTTGGGATTTCAAAAGGCAGCTTTCCCTCGGGCAGGATTCGACCGAACAAAGCGTCGAGGAGCGCACTATCCGAGACACCGAACGTGCCTACCAAAGCCGAAGCGAACCCCGCTAAAGGCGTAAGGACAGCCGGACGGTCCAGACGGACATCGATGATCAGGGGCACCCGCTCCGCCAGTGACTGGAGCCGGGATATAAGTCCGGGTGGGAAGTCCAGGCTTCCGGCGTGAAAGTGTTTCTCGAGGAACAGATCGTCCCGGTGTTCCCAAGGGGAGAGCAGCCGTATGACAGCGATGTCCGCATGGTCCGGGCTTTCGGCAGGGGTCCCGAAGCCAGCGAGACTGGCGGTGTCCAATCCCTCCACGTAGATGGAAGGCGAGCCGGTCAGCGGCAGGCTGGTCCCGCCGTCGTGCGTCTTGTTGGCCAGGACCGTAACGGACCGTGATTGTGCCAAATGGCCTTCGAGTCGAAAATCCGCGTTGCCCACAATGCGGTCCGCTGCGTCCTCGTCCACGAAAGGGTTGTCGAAAAGACCCAGCTGGAATTTGACCAACAGAAGACGGCGAACAGATTCGTTGATGCGTTCCTCGCTGACCAAGCCGTCCCTCACCAATCCGATGAGCAATTCCGTGCACTCTTCCCCACCGAACTGGTCAACACCGGCGTTGATGATCTTCAGCATCCGCTCCGGAGCAGTGAGATGCTCCACTCCCCAGGCACGTGCAGGCAGCACCTGCTCTCCCACCAAATTGTCGTTGACCAATTCCCAGTCGCTGAGCACGACGCCGTCGAATCCGAGCTTGCCCCGGAGCAGGCCGGTAATGATCTGCTTGTTGTACCCGAAGCCCACCTCCTCCACGGCTTCGCCGTCCAGTTCAACGCCCACGGGCATCCCGTAGTAAGGCATGATTGCGCTGGTCCTCTCCGCTATGGCCGTGCGGAAGGGGGCCAGATGTTCGTGGAACCGGCCACCGGGGTACACCTGCTCCCGACCATAGGGGAAGTGGGCGTCTTCTCCGTCGCGCTGCGCACCGCCGCCGGGAAAGTGCTTGGTAGTGCAGGCGACGCTTCCTGGCCCCAGATTTGTGCCTTGGAATCCCTGCAGGTATTCCACAACATATGCGGCGCTCAGCTCCGAGTCCTGGCCGAAGGTCCCGGCTTGCCTGCACCACCGTGGCTCGGTGGCGAGGTCCACTGTGGGGTGTAGGGCTGCCCTGATGCCCACGGCGGTGTATTCCTGGCGGGCGATCGCTGCGAAACGGCGGACAAGGTCAGGGCTCCCAATGGCCGCAAGCCCAATAGGTTCGGGCCATTGAGAAAAGTGGGCCGCTGTGAAGGAGACCCCCGAGTTTTCGATGAATGCGTGCCGCGGATCAGTGGAGATGGTCACGGGGATTCCGTGCGGGGTGCTCTCGGCAAGCTTTTGCAAGGAGTTGCTCCACCGCGCGGCCGCCCGGGCACTTCCCAGTGCATGGACGTTGAAGTGGTTCATGAACTTGCCGAGGATCACGGTGCTGGTGGGCGACTTACTGATGTTGCCGGGTGTTTCCAGTAAGGAACCGTCGGCACCGGTCTCAATGACGGTATGGAACATCAGGCCGGCCTTCTCCTCGAGGCTGAGCCGCTTGGTCAGGTCTTCGGCCCGTTCTTGCGGGGCCAGTGAAGGGTCCTCAAAGGGATCCATGATCCCGTTGCCGTTGAGGTCCCTGTACTGCGTGCCGTTACCCGACGTGGAGAACGTCGGAACGAAAAGGGTATGGATTTCTTGAGTCATGGGTACTTTCGTCGAAATGTTCCAGTTGTGCCGGGACAGCTACTACTTGATCCCGGTGGCCGCGACGCCTTGGATGAAATAGCGCTGCAGGGCGATAAACAGTAGGAGGATTGGCGTGATGACCAGAACCGATCCTGCGAGCAGCAATCCGTAGTCAGTAGCATTTTGGCCGGTGGAGTACAGGGAAAGTGCCACCGGCAAGGTGTACATGTCCTCGGTCTGGGCCACCACCAGCGGCCACAGGAAGTTGTTCCATGAGCCGAGGAACGTCAGGATGCCCAGCGTTGCCAGCGGTGGTCCGCAGAGGGGTAGAACGATCCTCAGGAAGGTGCGCAATTCACCTGCGCCGTCAATCCTGGCAGCCTCGATCAGCGAATCGGGGATACCCATGATGAACTGGCGCATGAGGAAAACGCCCATTGGTGCTGCGAGGAAGGGCAGGATCAATGCCGGGTAGGTGCTGACCAGACCCAGCTTGCTGACCATGACGAACAGGGGGACGAAGGTCACTACCCCGGGGACCATGAGCATCACCATGACCAAGACGAACAGGAATCGCTTTCCTGGGAAGTCCATCTTGGCCAGTGCATATCCCACCATCGAGCAGAACAGCAGATTGCCGAGAACAGTAGAGACGGCTACCACAATGCTGTTGAGGAAGAACGTGCCGATGTGAAGCTCGTTGAACCAGAGCAGGAAGTTCTCAAAGGTGGCTTGCTCGGGCCACCACGTGATGGGACGCCGGAGGAGCTCACCTTGGGTCTTGAAAGCGCCGAGGAACATCCACACGAAAGGCAGGAGTGTGGCGGCCACGGCGACGATCAGGACGGCGTAGGTCAACAGGCGCGAGGCAGGCATTCGCGGTTTGGCCTTGCGTGTCATTTCTTGTGTGGTCATTGAAGCCTCAGTCTTTGGATCGTAGGGCTCGGAATTGGACCAGGCTCAGGAGCGCAATGGCCACGAAGAGCACGTAGCTGGCCGCTGAAGCGAGACCATACTTGCCGAACCCGAACTGGTTGAAGGTGAAGTAGCTGACCGACAAGGTGGAGTCCAACGGCCCGCCTTTGGTCATCACGAAGGGCTCTTCAAAGAACTGAAGGAAGCCCACGGAAAGTAGGACCGTTCCCAGGAGAAGGGTAGGGCGCAGCATCGGCAAGGTGATGCGCATGAAGCGCTGCCAGGCATTGGCGCCGTCGACGGCCGCGGCTTCCAGGATATCGGCAGGAACATTCTGGAGGCCCGCCAGGAAGATGATCATGAGGGTTCCCAGGTTCCGCCAGACCGCCAGCATGATCAGTGCAGGCATGGACCACGTGGTGCTGTTGAGCCAGTCCGGACCGGCAATGCCTACCCAGCCGAGAATGACGTTCAGCAGGCCGTCCGGCTGCAGGATAAAACGCCACACGACGGCGACCGCCACGATGCTGGTGACTACCGGCGTGTAGAAACCAACACGGAACGCGGTCCGGAAACGGGTAATGCCGTTGTTGAGAGCCACTGCCAACGCCAGGGCCAGGGCTGTTGTCAGGGGTATTCCTACGATCACAAAGTAGGCCGTGTTGCTGACCGAATGAAGAAATTGCTGGTTACCGAAGAGCGCTGCGTACTGGTCGAGACCCACGAACCCCACCGCGAGTGGATCGTCGATGTCCCGCGCGGTGAAGTCCGTGAACGACATCAGGAACGACGAAACCAGCGGTCCGAGCATGAAGACGGAGAACACCAGGACGAACGGCAACGCGAAGAGCCAAGCTACCAGGGCGTTCCGGCGGCGGCGTGCGCTTCCTCCCCGCATGGGAGGCCTGCCAGCGACCTTCGTACTGGCAGGCCTGACGCTTGTGGTGGTTGCCACTTCTATTTCCCGGTTCCGATCGATTCGGCGGTCTGCTGGAGAGACTTCAACGCCTCCTCGGGGTCCTTGCCGGCTTTGACGATCTGTTCGATCTCGGTGTCAGCTGCGGCCGCTACTTGGGTCCATGTTTGAACCGACGGGGGATTGTTGGTGGTTTTTAGCTGCTGGCCAAAGACGGAAAGCTTGCTGTCGCCCGACAGCGAAGGATCATTCCAAGCGCTCTCCTGGGAAGGGAGGTCACCAGTTGCCTTGTACCACTTGAGCTGGACCTCGGGCTTGGACAGCCACTGCAGTAGCTTCCATGAGGCGTCCCGGTTCTTGGACTTCTTGAACACCACCATGTTGGAGCCACCGACGAAGGACGTGGAGGTCTTGGCCTTGGGCATGAGGGCAACTTTGTACTTGTCCGCGAAACCCTCCCCGCCTGCCTTGTTGAGGAGCCCAACGTGCCAGGGACCACTGATCATCATCGGAGCTGAGCCGTCGACGAACGCGGCCTCGGCCGTGGTGCCCGTGGAGGCTGCTTTTGACGCGATTCCTTCACTAAAGAAGCCCGAGTAGAACTTCAGGGCGTCCGCAGCTTCCGGGGTATCCAGGGTCCACTTGGTGCCGTCATCGTTCATAAGTTTGGCGCCGTTGGACCACTGGAACGGCAGGGTGTCCATGTAGGAGCCGGCTACACCGGTGGGCAGCTGGATTCCGTATTTCGCGCCGGCCTTCTCCTGGAGTCCTTTGGCCATGGCCTTGAAGTCGTCCCAGGTTTCGGGGGCTTCGGTGATCCCCGCCTTCTCCGCTAGATCGCTGCGGTAGTAGACCACGCGGGTGTCCACGTACCAGGGCACGCCATAGCTGGTGCCTTGAACTTCCGTTGATTTCACCGAGCCCGGGAAGAACGTGCTGGCGTCTATTTCCGAGGGAGTGGCATCGAAGGATTCACTGAAGTCACCCATCCATGTGGTCCCCATTTGGGCAACATCGGGGGTGGTCCCGCCGGCGATGGCAGTTTGGTACTTGCTGAGCGCCGCGTCCCAGGGGATGGCGGTGACGTTGACCTTAACCCCGGGGTTCTCAGCCTCAAATTCCTTCAGGAGAGCGGGCAAGGCCTCACCCTCGCTCCCTTGGGCCCACAGGGTGATGGTCCCGGTGGCGGGTCCTGAAGCGATGGGCGCCGCGGACGCGTCACCTGCCGGAGCGGCGGAATCCCTGCCGCAGGCGGTCAACAGCAGAGCGGCAGCCAGCCCTACTGCAGCTGCCTTTGTTGCGTTCGGATGGATCATCATTGTTCCTTTCGTGGGTCCGCTCATCTCCGCCACCGTCGGCAGAGCGCGGATTGAAGGGCGCCACGGCCCAATATCTAAGCGCTTTGATTCAACAACGAATCTAATCTAAGCGCATTGATTGTGACTTTGGCAACAGTAATGCCCGGTGTCCGGAAAAAAGAAGGTCCGGCAGGTCACCCCTGCCGGACGTTGGAAATAGAAGTGACGGACCTATCCCGCCTTGCAGCCGCAGCTTTCCCTGACCACGAGACGAATCGGAAGGCGAACCGCTGCCGGAGGCTTTTCAGGGTGGTCGAGCCGTTCAAGCAGCAATCGAACCAAGGTCCGACCCATCTGTTCCATGGGCTGGCGCACGGTCGTAAGGGAGGGGCGGACCACCCTGCCCGCTGCAATGCCGTCGAACCCCGTGACTGCGACTTCAGTGGGGACGCTGATTCCAGCTGCAGCCAGGGAGTCCAGGACCATAAGAGCATCCTGATCGGTGGCGCAGACGATCGCGTCGGGCAAATTCCCGTCGTTGCAGAGCGAGGCTACGACCTCCGCGATGCCCTCGTCGCTGCCGCATGGATACTTCGACTCGTTGGCGGGCGACAGTCCGGAGTCATGGAGCGTGCCAAGAAAGGCCCGGAGGCGCTGATCGTTGTCTGAAGAGGGCATGCCGCCAAGGAACATAAGCCGGGTCATGCCATGCTCGCTAAGGAGATGCTCGGTCATTGCCCGGATGCCGGAAGCGTTGTCCACCGTGACGTGGTCCAGATCCCGGTTAAGCTCGCTCTCCGAGACTTCCACTACCGGAATCCGACGGGCTATACGGGCGAGAACTTCGCTGGGGACTGAGCGGGGAAACACTGCCAACCCATCCACTCGACCTGCGATATCGGACAGCACGGCCTCATTGTTTTCCGGATTGCCTCCACCTACGAAGAGAGCCTGGCCGCGTCGCCAGCATTCCAGCTCAACGCCGCGCTGGACTTCGTCCACATACAAGGGGAACAACCGGAGGTCCTCGTTGCCCAGACTTTCGGTGGAAAGGGGATCAGGATCAGCGAGGCCTTCTTCCCTCCGTCCGTGTGCGGGGTCCAGCAGGTAGTCGTAGGCAAACAGGCCGAGGGCTCCCGTCCGGCCCCTGGCCAGACCGCGGGCACTTGCGCTGGGAACATAACCCAGCGCCTCGGCAGCCGCGAGCACGGCCTCGCGAGTGGAGGCCTTGACTTTCTCCGGTTGCCGAAAGGTAAACGAAACTGTGGCGATTGAGACGCCTGCCCGTTCTGCTACGTGGTAGACCGTGGGACCCTTTGCCATGTGACTATCTCCTTCGACATCGAGTCTATGCGCTTAGCTCGGTTCTGGGAGCGGGATCCACTGTCAGTGGTCCCCAATAGACTGGAACCGTGACTTCCCAGGACTCTCTGACATCCATCGGCGCCGCCCGGATCGCCGTTACAGCGCTGCTCGACGGCGGTGTGCGGCACGTGGTGGTGTCGCCGGGTTCGCGTTCAGCGCCCATGGCCTACGCCCTTGCGGAAGCGGAAGCTGCAGGCCACGTGCGGCTCCACGTGCGCATCGACGAACGAGACGCCGGGTTCACAGCCCTGGGCTTGGCGCTTTCCACCGAGGCGCCGGTAGCTGTGGTCACCACCTCCGGTACAGCGGTGGGCAATCTCCTGCCCGCTGTCATGGAAGCCAACCATTCAGCTGTCCCCGTGATCGTCATCTCGGCAGACCGTCCGGAAGAACTTCACGGAACCGGGGCGAACCAGACCACCATTCAACTGGACCTCTTCGGCGAGCATGTGCGATTCGCCGTCGACGTCCCTGCCGGAGATCATCCACAGAAGGCTGTTGCCACCGCACTCTACGCGGCCACGGGTGCCCTCGCAGACACCCCTCCGGGCCCTGTCCAAGTGAACCTTGCCTTCCGGGATCCCTTGGTACCGGCGGACGGCGACGCCCTTCCGGCCACCGCGGGACACAGCGTGTTCCATTACGACGCCGGTCCCCAAGCCCTGGACCTTCCGGCCGCATCCAACCAACTCGCTGAGCGACGAACCGTGGTCCTCGCTGGCCATGACGCCGGCCCTGTTGCCGAGGCTTTTGCCCGCGCCCATGGCCTCCCTTTGCTGGCGGAACCTTCGTCGAACGCACGCTTCGGCCCGAACGCGGTAGGGCCTTACCGGGTGCTGTTGGCACACTTCGGTCCAGGTTCACTGACGCCAATCGAACGCGTGGTCCTGTTCGGCAGGGCCACTCTTTCCCGACCGGTGGCGGCCCTGCTGGCACATGAGTCGGTTGAATCCGCCATTTACCAGCCCGTCCCCGTGGCCTGGTATGAGGCTGGCCGGCGGCGTGAAACCCCCATCGAGACCCTGCCCGAGCTCGCCGAATTCGCCGGCCGGGGATCCTCCGAATGGCTGGACGCCTGGCTCCTCGCCGGCGCGGCCGCCCAGCACGGCCTCGATGGTGTGCTCTCGGGGGAGAGCCTCGCCACCGGGCCATCCGTCGGGGCCACCGTCTGGGAGCACTCCCGTGGACAGCTGGTGCTGGGCTCCTCCAACGGCATCCGCGACGTGGACCTCGCCGGACATCCTCACAGCGAACCCATTGCCACGGTTTACGCGAACCGCGGCCTCGCAGGCATCGACGGCACCATCGCCACAGCCACTGGAGTCGCACTGGGCAGCGGCCGCGAAACCACTGTCCTCCTGGGTGACGTCACCTTCCTCCATGACGCCGGCGGACTGCTCCTCGGCCACGGCGAGCCCGTGCCGGACCTCCGCATCGTGGTGCTCAACGACCTCGGCGGCGCGATCTTCAGTCTCCTCGAACACGGGACGGTCGAGGACTCAGGCGCCTATGGCACCGCCGTCGAGCGCCTCTTTGGCACCCCGCACTCAGTGGACATCGCGGCGCTCGCGGCGGCGTACGGCGTCGGACACCAAACGGTGAGCACGACGGCGGAACTCGCCGCGGCCCTCAAATCGCCGCTGAAGGGGCGCACCATTGTGGAGGTGCGCGTGGACCGGGCAGGCCTGCGGGCGCTCCATGCACGCATCAAGGACACGATCTCGGCCGCGGTGGGCCAAGTCCTGGCGGCGGGCTAGTTCCGGGCCCGGTCCTGGCCTGCGACACCCTGCTTCGCCCCCTACACCCGTTCCCGCCGTCACTCCCGCCTCCTGCGACACCCAAATCCGTTTGCGCCTCCAAGATCGTCGGACGCTGCGCATACAGATCCACGCTGCGCGGATTCGGGTAACCTCCGTGAATTTGGGTGTCGGCTAAGACTTTGGGAGTCGTGAACCCGACTGCCTGGCGTCCGAATCCGGGTGTCATTGGTCCGTCTCCGCAGCGGCGGTGGATCGGGAGTTTCCACATACGGCGGAGAGAGCCTACTCAAGGCAGCGGCAAAGCTGAAGGCTGGTGCTATGCGGAGCCTACCCAAACTGATCCTCGCCAAGGACCTGTCACTCATCGGCGGGGATTCCCGGAAATTGTCAGAGGCAGCCAAGGCCGGAAAGCTCGTGAGAATCAGGCATGGGGTGTACGTCGACGCGCAGAAGTGGGCGCTGCTGGAGAATTGGGATCGCTATGCCCTGAGGGTCGAGGCGGCGGCGGAGACATTCACGTCCGCCACCGTGTTCTCGCACCACTCCGCGGCCAGCATTCATGGCATTCCGACCATCGTCGGACGACAACCCATTCACGCACTCACCTCCTACGCCGGAGGGGGAAGGTCCAGGGCAGGTGTTCGGCGGCACTATGTCCGCGATGGTCCTCAGGAAGCCCAGGAAACGAACGGTTTCCTGGTGACCAGCCGGGTCAGGACGGCATTGGACATCGCAGCCACCGTGCCATTTGCCGAGGCTGTTGTTCCCATGGATTTCCTTTTATCCCTTGGACCTCGCCGCGAACCAGTGACGAGGGATGAGCTGTTGAATGCTATTGATGCCCGGTACTCGAAGGCCGCCGCCAAGCGTGTGGCAGCGGTTGTTCAGTTTGCTGTTAAGAATTCGGGTTCGCCGGGGGAGTCCTACTGCAGGGGACTCATGCATCTCGCCGGTTTCGCTGCTCCCGAGTTGCAGCATGAAGTTCGAACGAAAGTAGGGGTCGTCTATACGGACTATTACTGGAAGGACGCCAGAGTCGTCGGAGAGTTCGATGGCCGCGAAAAGTACATGAAGCCCGAGTACTTGAAGGGACGCACGCCTTCCCAAGCAGTGATCGAAGAAAAGGACCGCGAGAATGCCATTCGCGCCACCGGCCGAGGTGTGTTCCGGTTGGTGTGGAGTGACTTGTCCGTCGGCAAGCTGGAACGCGAGCTTGAGGCAGCCGGGGTTCCCCGCCGCCGTCGTGCTTCATTAGGACACCCAAATTCGTAGGCGAGACGGCAACGGGAGGGGGACACCCGAATATGGGTGTCACCCTCCCGTTTCAGTGGCGCGAACGAAGATGCGTGGCGTCAGTGCGCCAAGCAGCACGTCGAACGAAGGCGTTAGGCTTCTTCGACACCAATGTGCGTGGGGTCGAGGACGCGGCGCAGGAATTCCTTGGTGCGGGGCTGGGTGGGGGCGCTGATGACGTTCTCTGCCGGCCCTTCTTCCACCACAACGCCTGCGTCCATGAAGACCACGCGGTCGGCAACTTCGCGGGCGAAGCCCATCTCGTGCGTGACCACCAACATGGTCATGCCTTCCTGGGCCAGCTTGCGCATGACGGCCAGGACATCGCCCACAGTCTCGGGATCGAGAGCCGACGTGGGCTCATCGAAGAGCATGAGCTGCGGGTCCATGGACAGTGCACGCGCAATGGCGACGCGCTGCTGCTGGCCACCGGAGAGCTGGTCCGGGAAACGGTCGGCGAGGTGTCCCAGGCCAACGCGTTCCAGATTGCGGCGTGCCACCTCCGAAGCCTCGGACTTGGACCGCTTGAGGACCTTGGTCTGGGAGATGGTGCAGTTTTCCAGGACGCTGAGGTGCGGGAAGAGGTTGAAGTGCTGGAACACCATTCCCACGCTCTGACGCATTTTGTTGAGGTCGACGTCGGGGTCGGTGGCTTCAAATGAACCCACGTTGATGGTGCCTGCGTTCGGTTGCTCAAGCAGGTTGACGCAGCGAAGGAGAGTGGACTTGCCTGAGCCGGAAGGTCCGATCAGGCAAACAACCTGGCCCGGTTCCACCGTCAGCGAGATGCCTTTGAGGACCTCGTTGCTGCCGTAGGACTTGCGCAGATCCTTGATATTTACGCCAGCGGCACGAACGGTGGCCGTGCTCCCAGTGGAGTTATTCATGACTGTCCTGCCTATCGCTTGGTCCGCGCGGAGCGGCTTTCGAACTTCCGTGCCAGGAGGCTCAAGGGGATGGTGATGACCAGGTAGAAGGCACCCGCCACGAGCAGCGGCGTGAGTCCGGCACCGAGGCTGGAGATGCCATCACGGCCAAACTTGGTGAGCTCGTACTGGGAGGCTGTGAGGCCCAGGACGTAGATCAGCGAGGAGTCCTTGGTGAGTAGGATGATCTCGTTGGTCAGCGGCGGAAGGACGATCTTGAACGCCTGGGGAATGACGATGGAAACCATCGCCCGCCAGTGCGGCATACCCAGCGAACGGGCGGCTTCCATCTGGCCCTTGGGCACAGCCTGAAGGCCGGCGCGGAGGGTTTCAGCGATGTATGCGGCAGCGACCATACCCAGCGATACCATCACGATGATGTTGACGTCCCACTGGATTCCGAAGGCCAGGGGAACGCCGTAGCCGAACGCGATGAAGACCAGCAGGGCCGGAACGCCGCGGAAGAACTCGATGTAACCGGTGGCGAGCCAGCGGTACAGCGGGAAGGAAGAGAGCTTCATCAGGGCGAGCAGCAGGCCGCCGGACAAGCCCACAATAAAGCCGAGGGCCGTGTAGATGAGAGTGTTCTTGAGGCCCACCAGGAAGATGTCCGGGAACATCGGGCCGATCTTGGCGAAGTTGAAGACACTGGTGCCTACCGTCTTCCAGTCCACGGCAATAATTACGGCGGCCACGGCCACAACAAAAATTCCGGCCTGGACGTACAAACTGACTTTGGCTCGTTGACGTGCAGTCATTGCCATGGGGTTCTCACATTCATGTTGCGCAGGTGGGGCCCCGAAAGGACCTGAACAGATCGTTTCGGGGCCCGCCTGCGTGGATCTCGGGGAGCCCGGGCTCGGACTACTTGGTAGCTTCGCCGAACCAGGTGGTCTCGAACTTCTTCAGGGTGCCGTCGTCGGTGATGCGCTTCAGCGTGGCGTTCACGGCATCCGTCATGGCGGTGTTGCCCTTCTTGATGGAGATGCCCAGCTTCTCGCCCGTTGCGTAGTCTTCAACGCGCTTGAGGTTGGAATCGTCCTTGATGGCGTAGCCGAGGACGGACTGGTTGCCGACGGCGGCGTCGATGGTGCCGGCCTTGAGGGCCTGGACCAGGAGGCCGGAGTCTTCGAACTGCTGGGCGTCGATTCCCTTGTCCTTGGCGTACTGGGCTCCGGTGGTGGCCTGCTGGACGCCCACCTTCTTGCCCTTTGCGCCGTCGAGGTTCTCGATACCGGAGGCGGACGTGGCCACGAGGGTCAGGTCGTCGTCCAGGTAGGGAGTGGAGAAGTCCATGACGTTCTTGCGGACGTCTGTGATGGAGATCGAGGAGATGGAGACGTCGCAACCGGTCAGCGCGGTGCCGGTCTCGATAGCTTCGAAGGAGCTGTCCACCACGTTGAGCTCGGCCTTGACGTCCTTGGCGAGCTCGGCGGCGATGTCCATGTCGAAGCCGACGATCTTGCCGTCCTTCTGGAATTCGAAGGGCTCGTAAGGAACGTCCGAGCAGACCGTGAGCTTACCGGCGTTGATGAGCTTGAGGCCCGACTCCGAGGAGGCGGCGGGGGTGGAGGAACCACCACAGGCGGTCAGGGCCAGGGCGCCGGCTGCCAGGACGGCGGCAATCTTGGTGCCGGACAGAACCGAACGGGAGATCTGCATGTTGTTTACCTTTTGTTGCGGTGGATGCTGAACTGAGTCGGTTTTAGTGTAGCGCCGAACGTGAGATGTGCATCACAGGAAACGAAGTTTCACTATTGGATAACAAGTTTACTCACTTATCAACCACCCCGGCAGCAGCCGTGTCTGGAATCCCGGAATCAGCGCTTGATACCCAGCGCTTCAAGCATTGGTCGGAATTTAGCCCACGTTTCGGCCAATTCGGCCTCCGGCTGCGAGCCTTCAACAATGCCGCAACCCGCGTACAGGCGCACCGTGTTCGCGTCTTCGATGACCGCGCCGCGGAGCGCAATACCCCATTCACCGTTCCCTGCAGCATCCAGCCAACCCACCGGTCCGGCGTACGGGCCGCGGTCCAAATGTTCGAGTTTGCGGATCAGAGCACCAGCTATGAGCGTGGGCGTCCCACAGACCGCCGCCGTGGGATGCAAAGCGTTGATCAGTGCCAGGCAGGTGGGGACGTGTCCCTCGATATCTGCCAGCTCAGCCTTCACGTCCGAGGCCAAATGCCACACATTGGGCAGCTCCAGAATGAACGGTTCGCTGTGGGAATTCATCGCCTCCGAGAAAGGAGCCAGCTGACGTGTCAGCGAATCGATGGCGATTTCGTGTTCGTGCCGCTGCTTTTCCGAACCGGCCAAAACCCGTTCAGCGTATTCCATGGGGGAGCCGTCCATGCCGTCGGCATCCCGGCGATCCAAGGTTCCTGCCAGCACACGGGCCTGTGCGGTGCGGCCCTCCACCTGAATCAGCATCTCCGGCGTAGCACCCACAAGTCCGTCCACGCCGTAGGTCCAACATTCGCGATACCTCGCCGCAAGCTGACGAAGCACCTCCGCGGCGTTCACTCCCCCGGGGAGGTTGGCCACGACGTCGCGAGCCAGCACAAGCTTCTCGAGCTTCCCGGCGCGAATCTCCTCCACACCATTGGCAACGGCCTGCATCCAAGCGGCCTCACTCAGGGAACCGCGGCTGAGGTATCCAGCGGAACCGTCCCCAGCAACAGCCTCCGGTGAGAGTCCGACGTCGGATCCTCCTGCCGCCGAGTCGTCGCCGTTTGGCTCCGGCTCAGTGAGCCAGCGGTCCACTGAGGCGAGGACGCCCGCTTCGGTGAGGGGGCCGTCGTCGAACGTCAACTGGGTGGCCCAGGCGCGGCCGTCGCGGATGCCAACCACCAGCTCGGGAAGAATCAGGCGGGAAACGTGCGGAGAGGTTTTGGAGAAGGCGAACGAGCCGAAAGCCACAGGGCCCGTGCCCGGGACCTCAACGTGGTCCGTGATTTCCGCCTCAAGAATGAGGTGCCGCCACCAAATATCGGCCTCGAGGAATCTCTCGGGACCTGTGGCATTGAAGCGCGTCAGCTCGCCATAGCCCACCAGGCCGGCCTCGCGGCGAGACCAGCAAAGGACGTCGTCCCGCACCAGAAACGACGGCAGCCCCCCGGAGGATGATTCAACATCGAGGGGGACTGTCAAGGTACGGAGCGTGCTCGTCATGATGGAACAACAGTACTCCCGCGCGCAGCCAGAATCTGAGCCGACTTCTACAGCGCAGCAAAGTCGGTTGAATGTCTGAGACAATTACAGGGTGAACCGAGCATCCTTGGAAAAGCGTCCGGACGAAGTTGCGACGATGTTTGATGATGTCGCCCCAAAATACGACGTCGTCAATGATGTCCTGTCCATGGGGCAGACGCGGCGTTGGCGGCGGATCGTGGTTGACGCCATGGATGTGAAGGTAGGCCAGAAGGTCCTTGACCTCGCTGCCGGCACAGGAACTTCCAGCGAACCCTACGCTGATGCAGGCGTGGATGTAGTGGCCTGCGACTTCTCCCTGGGCATGCTCAAAGTGGGCAAGCGCCGCCGCCCGGACATCGACTTCATCGCCGGTGACGCCACCAACCTGCCGTTCGCCGACAACAGCTTCGACGCTTCCACCATTTCCTTCGGCCTCCGCAACGTGGTGGAGCCCCGCAAGGCCCTCGAGGAAATGCTGCGCGTCACCAAACCCGGCGGCCGCCTGGTCATCGCCGAATTCTCCCACCCCGTGGTGCCGCTGTGGCGCAACCTCTACACCGAGTACCTGATGCGCGCGCTCCCGGCCATCGCCACCAAAGTCTCCTCCAACCCGGATGCCTACGTGTACCTCGCCGAGTCCATTCGTGCCTGGCCGGACCAGGACCACTTGGCCCAGTGGCTCAGTGATGCAGGCTGGACGGACATCACGTACCGCAATCTCAGCGGCGGCATCGTTGCTGTCCACCGTGCACAGAAGCCCGGCGAGCACCGCGAAAGTGTTCCCGTGGCAAAGCTCCGCCGCCAGATCAAGCCGCGCCACCAGGCCGGCTAACCAGCACTGCCTGTTGAATTAGGACGTCGTGAAAGTACTGATTGTTGGCGCGGGCCCGGCAGGGTCCACCGCCGCGTATTACCTCGCCCAGTCGGGCATCGATGTCACGGTGCTGGAGAAAACTTCGTTTCCCCGTGAAAAGGTGTGCGGCGACGGCCTGACTCCGCGCGCCGTCCGCGAGATTCAGAAGCTCGGACTGCCCCACGCGGTCTCCGAAGGGTGGCGGCGCAACAAGGGCCTCCGTCTTATTGCCGGTGGTCGCACCATTGAACTTCCATGGCCGGAAGTAGCTGACTTTCCCACGTACGGCCTGATCAGGACCAGGCTCGGTTTCGACGAGGACCTGGCCCGTCACGCTCAGTCCGCGGGCGCCGTCGTGCTTGAACGCCACAGCGTCACCTCCGCGTTGACGGCGGAGGACGGTCGCGTGATCGGTGCCCGGGCCTCCATCCTGGACGAGTCCGGACGCAAGACGGGCGAAACGCGCGACTTCCATGCCGACGTCGTCCTCGCCGCTGACGGAAACTCGACGCGGACCGCGGTGTCTCTGGGAATGCACAAGCGGGACGACCGACCGCTTGGCGTCGCGGTGCGCACCTACTTCACCTCGCCAAGGCACGACGACGACTGGATGGAAGGCTGGCTGGAACTTCCCGGCAAGTCCGGTAAGCCGCTGCCCGGTTACGGATGGGTGTTTGGTGTTGGCGACGGCACGTCCAACGTAGGGCTCGGCATCCTGAACTCGTCCAAGGAATTCGGCAAGCTCGATTACAAGCAAGTTCTCCGCGAATGGACCGCCGGGATGCCCTCCGAGTGGGGCTTCACGCCGGAAAACCAGGTGGGGGAGATCCGCGGTGCCGCGCTGCCCATGGGCTTCAACCGCACGCCGCACTACTCACCCGGGCTGCTCCTGCTGGGCGACGCCGGCGGCATGGTGTCCCCGTTCAACGGCGAAGGCATTTCCTACGCGATGGAATCGGCCCGGTTCGCGGCCGAGTTCTTGATTGACGCTTCTTCGCGGTCGGCTTCCGCCGGTTGGTCCACGCACGACGCCGATGCCCACCTTTCGCGGTACGCGGACTACGTGCGGGACCAGTGGGGATCGCATTTCACGCTTGGCCGGATGTTTGCGTCATTGATCGGAAAGCCCGCGGTGATGAAGCTTGCACTGCGCACGGGCATGCCAATTCCTGTGCTCATGCGCTTCGTGGTGCGAATGCTCGCAAACCTCACGGATCCGTCCGCGAAGGGCTTCGAGGACCGCGTGATCCGGGTCCTCGAGATGCTGGTTCCGGCTACGTCCAACACTTCCTCTGCCAGCGCCCTTACGCCGGCAGGCACCGACTCCGCGGTTTCCGCAACAACTAGTTAGGGTTAACCCGTGACGAACTCTGCCGAACACAGCTGGACGCATGCCGGGCACGGCTTGCCGCAGACTGTTGAGCCTGCACCCAATACCACCGCGATCGCAACGGGGCTCCAGCTGCCCGCCGGATTCGCCGCCATTGCGGGCGATGCCGAGCTCGGCCCTGCCATCACCACCAACCTTGCCCGAGTGGAGAAGAAGCTCCGCGAAGCTATTTCCAACTCGGACCCATTGGCTGACGCGACGTCGCGCCACCTGGTGGAAGCCGGCGGAAAGCGCATCCGTCCGCTGCTCACTCTGCTGTGCGCCCACCTCGGCGATGCTTCACGTCCTGAGGTTGTCCAGGCCGCTGTTGTGGTTGAACTGACGCACCTTGCCACGCTCTACCACGACGACGTGATGGACTCAGCTCCCTTCCGCCGTGGTGCTCCCACCGCCCACGAAGTATGGGGCAACTCGGTGGCCATCCTTACCGGCGACCTCATCTTCGCCCGCGCCTCCATCTTGGTGTCCGAGCTCGGTTCGCGTGCCCTTGGCATTCAGGCCCGCACGTTTGAGCGCTTGTGCCTGGGTCAGCTCCACGAAACGGTGGGACCGCGTGAAGACGAAGATCCTGTAGAGCACTACCTGTCCGTCATTGCTGACAAGACCGGCTCATTGGTAGCGGCGTCCGGCCAGCTCGGCGCGATCTTCGCCGGTGCCGACGAGTCCTTCGAGGACCTTTTGGTGGAGTACGGCGAGAAGGTCGGCGTCGCCTTCCAGCTCGCCGACGACGTCATCGATGTCACCGGTGTGAAGGTCAAGTCCGGAAAGTCCCCGGGCACCGACCTCCGCGAAGGTGTTCCCACCTTGCCGGTCCTGCTGCTTCGCCGTGATGCTGCCGCCGGCGATGCTTCCGCCAGTGCCTTGCTGGAACTGGTGGACGGCGACTTGTCCTCGGACTCGGCTTTGGCTGAGGTTGTTGCCGGTCTGCGCGAGCATCCCGTCACCGAGGAGTCCTGGAAGATCGCCCGCCAGTGGTCCGCCGAGGCAGTTGCCGCCCTGGCCCCGTTGCCCGAGGGCGTTGTGAAGGCCTCGCTGACCAACTTTGCCCACGCAGTGGTGGACCGCAGCAGCTAGTTTTCTCTTACTTTTAGTGGCGTCCGGACTTTTCATAGGCCGGGCGCCTGCTTTTTGTTCCCCGCATTTTGGGCCGAGGCTTTGGTGGACCTGGTACCTTCACCACCCACTTTGAGCCTGCGAGGGTGGTGACACGCCGGTGGTTGCTGTGTGTTGTGCCGTCGGTGGAATCAAAGTGGGTGGTGGCCGTACGCGCCCAAATTTGAAGTCTCCTGGAAAAACGGAATGGCCCCGGCTCGCTGCAACGTTACGAGTCATACGCTGCACCGAACCGGGACCACAATCTCCGTTCGCATCAGACCCACCGGAGGCATTTAGTGGATCCGTGAAAAGCTTATGACAATCCTGTCATATATGCAACTCCCCGCGTCAATGGTTTTCTCAGTCCTGCAGCGCAATTTACAGCCAAGCGCTGATCCTTCACCACCAACTTTGGATTTTGGAAGTGGGGGACTCGCCGGGCACGGGGTGTGTCGCGACATCAGGGCCGCCAAACCAGGTGGTGGAGGGGCGCCGCAGTTATCCACATAGGGGACGTTGCGGCCATCGCCGAGTCCCCACCGAACCTCAGCATGGCTATATGGACCTCGACAATTTCCTCCGAAGCCGGCGCGGAGCAGCAACCACGTCCACCCTGATGGCTGCGGGTTTTAGTCGCCGCATTCTCACGAAGGCAGTGAGGGACGGAGTAGTCGATCGCCTTCATCGCGGCGTCTACACGTCCCGGGTATCAGACCCCGACGTCGTTGCAGCCTTTCGAGCAGGCGGCTTACTTACCTGCATCTCTGCAGCCCGCTTCCATGGTCTCTGGACCCTCGGAGGCGCAGGGGCTCTCCATCTGAGCTGCAGCACGGGCCAAGCGAGACGCGGTGTAGTCCAGCACGGTGCCTGCCTACACCCCCGCCACTCGTATCTACCCCTAGCGGGAGTGGCTGATGTCCTGATCCATGCCCTCCGGTGTTTGCCTGAACTGGAAGCGCTCGTCATGGTGCAGAGTGCGGTCAGTCAAGCGCTCCTGTCCAAGGATTTCCTGAGGTCAAGGCTTCCAGGCAACAGGAATGGCAAAGTGCGGGAAATCCTGGATCTGGTTCTGCCTCGGGCCGACTCACTCCTGGAAGTACTCGCGCACACCCATTTCACCAGGGCCGGTCTTAGGGTCCAGATGCACGTGGACGTCCCGGGCGTTGGGGAAGTGGACTGCCTGATCAACGAATGCCTGATCGTTGAACTCGACGGCGGCACTCACCTTGAGGGAAAACAGGTCAAGAAGGATCAGTATAGGAACAACGCAGGCATGCGCAGAGGGCTATTGACCCTCCGCTACTACTACGTCGACGTCGTTCATCACCCAGGCAGGATGGTCGCCGAAGTCATGGCGGTCCTGTTCAACAGGGAACTTGGCCGCTACGCGCCGGCGAGGTACGCGCCTGGGTGGGTCCCGCCGTCGTGAGTTTGCTTGTCCCGCCACCACCTACTTTGACCCTAATTTTATGGCGACACACCTCCGAAGCGGCATGTCAGGGTGGTGCCAAAAGCAAAGTGGGTGGTGGCCGCACAGGCCGCAAAAGCAAAACAGCCCCCGCCCTGGCCGAAGGTCAGGAAGGGGGCTGTTATACAGCGTGGTTAGTCTTCGTCGTCGTTGAATGCCCACTCGAACATGTCGAACACGAACTCCGAGAACGTGCCCTCTTCGCTCTTCCACTGGCCGCGGGCGTTGTTGCGGCGCCAGACGATGGGGTCCGGGATGCTGAGGTCGGCGGTGCGGAAGCCCCAGGTGAACTGTTCCTCCTCGTCCTCAAGGAACATGAGGAAGCCTTCGTCGTCCACCTCGAGTTCCTCGGGGTCCCAGAAGTAGTGGTAGGCCTCCATGAGGTCCTCGCAGCCGCCGATTGCGAGGTAGAACTCGCGCAGAACCAGCGGGATGGTGAAGGAGTGATCGGCGAGGGCGTCGTCCAGTTCGGTGGGCGTGAGGCCATCTTCTTCCTGCCATTCATCCTCGAGATACTTTGGGACCAGCGCGCGGAACTTCTCGAGGAACATGTCAGTCATGCTCTTATCCTAGCTAATCCCGGGCACCGGAAATTGCGCCCCCACCGGTGCCTGCGCGATGCCAACCACGCACAGCCAGGGGCACATACCAGCCGCGGCGCCAGGCGGTTACCCGGAAAGCGAAAACAACACCGGCGATGACACAGGCGGTAAGCCCGCTGAACAGGCCAAGGTGCCACATCAACGTGGTCAAACCGGCGCCCACGAAGGCAGGTAGTGCGTAGATATCGCGGTTGTTGAACAGGGTGGGGACTTCGTTGGCGGTGATGTCACGGAGCAGCCCCCCGCCCACTCCCGTGGTGACTCCAAGAAGGATCGCAGCCACCGGGTTCATGCCGGCACTGATGGCCTTCAGGGTGCCGGTAATGCAAAACAACGCCAATCCGCCGGCGTCGAACAGCGTCAGAAGGGACGTGAAACGCTGCACCGACGAGAAAAGGTAGTAAACCAGCAGGGCAGCCAGCACGGGTGGGGCCAGGTAGGCAGGATTCGTGAAGGCGATCGGGGGGCCTGCGTCGATCACGATGTCGCGGATCACGCCACCGCCCAGCGCCGCGATGGAAGCGAGCAGCACCGAACCAACAAAGTCGAACTGCTTCCGGGCGGCCAACAACGAGCCCGATACAGCAAAAAAGAACACGCCGATGAGGTCAAGCCAAAGAAGAACAATGTCAAAGGAAATCAAGTGGACTGGTTCTTTCTTAACGTGCTTCACAACAGGTGCGGGCTCAACGTTACGCTAGCTCCCATGAACAGCCCCGTTTTGATCGCTTGCGCCCATGGAACCCGCAACGCCGAAGGCCAGGCTGCCATCCGACGCGTCATGGCAGAAATTGAAACTCTGCGGCCCGGTTTGCGCGTGGTTGAGGCGTACGTTGACGTTCAGGAACCCGAGTTGGGCGGCGTGGTGGAAGGCCTGCCCGAGGGGACTGCGGCCGTCGTCGTACCGCTTTTGCTCTCCACTGGCTTCCACATCAAGGTGGACGTGCCCAAGGCCATCAAGAGCCGGCCCGAGGTAGTGGCCGCGAGGCCGTTGGGTCCGGATCCCCGTCTGGCTGAGTTGTTGGCCACGCACCTGCGTGCGGCTGGCCTGACCGAGAACGACGGCGTGCTGTTGGCTGCCGCGGGATCGTCCCTTCCGGACGGGTCCGTTGATTCGGAAGAGCAAGCGCGACTCCTCGGTGAGCTGCTGCCCAACAAGGTCCGGGTCGCCTATGGCGCCAGCGCCCAGCCGACAGTGCCCGACGGCGTCGCCTCCTTACGTGCGGAACTCGCCGCCGACGGTGGGACTGGCAGGGTCTTCATTGCCTCATACCTGCTTGCAACCGGCTATTTCCACGACCAGCTGGCTAAGGCCGGCGCGGACATTGTTGCGGCTCCGTTGCTGCCATCGAAGGTGCTCGCCGAGATCGCGCTGGAAAGATACGACGCAGTGTTGGAAAGGCTCTCCTAACCTCTATTCGCGCGGAAAAGGGACAAAATGGATCTGCACAAAACAGGTCCTCGGGACAAGGCCGCTGGCGTGTTCGTGACGAAATGTTTCCCTAGGTGACTTCGCGTTTCCGGACCTTTGCTGGCGAAAACTGGCCAGACCTACAGTCGATGTATGACAGATACAGCTGTAGCCGGTGCGTCCTCGGACACCGCAGTCCCCTCGCGTCCGGCGCGCAACCGCCCTGCCGCCAAGCCCCACGGCCAGTGGAAGGTTGACGGCACCGCCCCACTCAATGCCAACGAAACCTGGAAGCAGGAAGACAACGGGCTGAACGTCCGTGAGCGGATTGAGTCTGTCTACTCCAAAGAGGGCTTCGATTCGATCGACGGGACTGACCTTCACGGCCGCTTCCGGTGGTGGGGCCTCTACACCCAGCGCAAGCCCGGGATCGACGGCGGCAAGACGGCAACGCTTGAACCGCACGAGCTCGAAGACAAGTACTTCATGCTGCGCGTTCGAATCGACGGCGGAGCGCTGACCACAGAGCAGCTTCGCGTCATCGGGCAGATTTCCGTGGACTTCGCCCGCGGCTCGGCCGACCTCACGGATCGCCAGAACATCCAGCTGCACTGGATCCGCGTTGAGGATGTGCCGGAGATCTGGCGCCGCCTTGAAGGCATTGGCCTTTCCACCACCGAGGCCTGCGGCGACGTTCCCCGTGTCATCCTCGGTTCCCCGGTTGCGGGCATCGCCAAGGACGAGATCATCGATCCCACGCCGCTCATCCACGAGCTCGCCGAACGTTTCATCGGCGACCCCGAGTTGGCCAACCTGCCGCGCAAATACAAGACCGCCATCACGGGCCACCCGTCCCAGGACGTGGTGCACGAGATCAACGACTTCGCCCTGGTGGGCGTCGTCCACCCCGAACTCGGCGTCGGCTACGATCTCTGGGTTGGCGGCGGCTTGTCCACCAACCCGCGCCTGGCCGAACGCCTTGGCGTGTTCGTGTCGGCTGACGTTGCCGCTGAGGTATGGCTGGGCGTCACCAGCATCTTCCGCGACTACGGTTACCGCCGCATGCGCACCAAGGCCCGCCTGAAGTTCCTCATGAATGACTGGGGCCCTGCCAAGTTCCGCCAGATCCTCGAGGACGAGTACCTCGGCTTCAAGCTTCCCGACGGCCCTGCCGCTCCCAAGCCCACAGCTCCCGGCGATCACATCGGCGTTCACGAGCAGAAGGACGGGAAGTTCTTCATCGGCGTGACTCCCACTGTGGGCCGCACGTCCGGCGAGGCACTTGTCAGCCTGGCGGACACCTTGGAGAAGCACGGCAGCTACCGGCTCCGCACTACTCCTCACCAGAAGCTGGTCATCCTGGACGTGGCCAAGGAGCAGGTTGAGCCGCTCATCGCAGAGCTGGACACGTTGGGCCTTTCCGCCCGTCCGTCCGTGTTCCGCCGTGGCACCATCGCTTGCACGGGCATCGAGTTCTGCAAGCTGGCCATCGTCGAAACCAAGGTCACGGCAGCTACGGCCATCGCTGAGCTGGAGCGCCGTTTGGCCGACCTCGTGGAAACCAAGCAGCTGCCCTCGGCACTGTCCCTCCACATCAACGGCTGCCCGAACTCCTGCGCACGTATCCAGACGGCCGATATCGGCCTGAAGGGCATGATGTTGCCAACGCCCGACGGCGACCCCACCCCGGGTTTCCAGGTCCACCTTGGTGGCGGGCTGGCTAACAACGAGCGCGAGGAAGCCGGTTTGGGTCGGACCGTCCGCGGCCTCAAGGTCACGGTGGAAGACCTGCCCGATTACGTGGAGCGTGTGGTCCGCAAGTTCGTCGCCGTGGGCGCCGAGGGCCAGACCTTCGCGGAGTGGGCGCACTCGGCAGATGAAGGAGATCTCCAATGACAGATCCCGTCACCATAACCAACCTCGCGAGTGCAGCAGCCCGCCCGGCGCTGCGCTCCCATGAAGAGCTCAAGGCCTTGGCAGAGCAAGGCGCCGCTGAGCTCGGCTGGAACGCCCCGGCTCGCGATGTCATCGCCTGGGTGGCCCGCAACTTCGAGCTGCCCACGGTAACGGTCGCCTGCTCCATGGCCGACGCCGTCCTGCCGGCTTTGGTCGCGGACCAGCTTCCCGGCGTCGACGTCTTGTTCCTGGAGACTGGCTACCACTTCAAGGAAACTTACGAGACGCGCGACGAAGTCGCAGCGAACCTGCGCGTCAACGTGGTGGACGTTCTTCCGGAGACCACCGTGGAACAGCAGGATCGCTTGCTCGGCAAAGACCTGTTCGCCCGGGACCCCGCACAGTGCTGCGCGCTGCGAAAGGTGCAGCCACTGCGCCGCTCGCTTGCCGGCTATGAGGTGTGGTTTACCGGTGTCCGCCGTGACGAGGGTCCCACCCGCACCAACACGCCGGTGATCACCTGGGACGAGGGTTTCGGCCTGGTCAAGGTGAACCCGATGGTCGACTGGACCTTCGATCAGTTGATCGAGTACTCCGAGGACAACATCCTTCCCGTCAACCCCCTCCTGAGCCAGGGCTACCCGTCCATCGGCTGCCAGCCCTGCACCCGCAAAGTGGCCCCGGGTGAAGACCCCCGCGCCGGCCGCTGGGCAGGATCCGACAAGACAGAATGCGGACTACACACATGAGCACGTACACAACAGAGGAGTCCACGGTGGAAGTTGCAGCGGCAGTCGACGCCCCCTCAGCTGAGCGCCTGAGCTCACTGGACACCCTTGAGTCCGAAGCGATCCACATCATCCGTGAGGTTGTTGCCGAGTTCGAGAAGCCTGCGCTGCTGTTCTCCGGCGGCAAGGATTCCGTGGTCATGCTGCACCTGGCTACCAAAGCGTTCTGGCCGGGCAAGGTTCCCTTCCCCGTCCTGCACGTGGACACGGGCCACAACTTCCCGGAGGTCATCGACTTCCGCGACCGCACGGTTGAGCGCCTTGGCCTGAAGCTCGTTGTCGGTTCCGTACAGGAGTTCATCGACCGCGGCGAACTGGCCGAGCGTGCCGACGGTACCCGCAATCCGCTGCAGACCGTCCCGCTGTTGGACGCCATCCAGCGCAACAAGTTCGACGCCGTGTTCGGTGGGGGCCGCCGTGATGAGGACAAGGCCCGCGCCAAGGAGCGGATCCTCAGCCTGCGCGACGAGTTCGGCCAGTGGGATCCGCGCAACCAGCGCCCCGAGTTGTGGAACCTGTACAACGGCCGCCACACGGTGGGCCAGCACGTCCGTGCGTTCCCCATCAGCAACTGGACCGAGCTGGACATCTGGCGCTACATCGAGCGCGAGAACATCGAGCTCCCCAGCCTGTACTACGCCCACGAGCGCGAAGTCTTCGCTCGCGACGGTATGTGGCGTGCTGTGGGCGAGGTTTCCCAGCCGCTGCCCAACGAGGACGTCATCACCAAGCTGGTGCGCTACCGCACTGTGGGCGATATGTCCTGCACCGGTGCCGTCGAGTCCGACGCCCGCACCGTGGCCGACGTCGTTGTTGAAGTCGCTGCCTCCACCCTGACCGAACGTGGCGCCACCCGAGCAGATGACCGCATCTCCGAGGCAGCCATGGAAGACCGCAAGAAGGACGGCTACTTCTAAATGAGCACCGAAACACTCGCTTCCGGGCTGGAAACAGCCCTGCCCACAACCCTTTTCCGTTTCGCTACCGCGGGATCGGTGGACGACGGCAAGTCCACTTTGGTGGGCCGCCTCCTTCACGATTCCAAGGCGATTCTTGCTGACACGCTCGACGCCGTTGCCCGCACCTCCGCAGACCGCGGCTTCGGCGGAGAAAAGGGCGGGATTGACCTAGCCCTCCTGACCGACGGACTGCGTGCCGAGCGCGAGCAGGGCATCACCATCGATGTCGCTTACCGCTACTTCGCCACCGACCGCCGCAGCTTCATCCTGGCTGACTGCCCCGGCCACGTTCAGTACACCAAGAACACGGTGACCGGCGCGTCCACTGCTGATGCCGTCGTCGTACTTATTGACGCCCGCAAGGGTGTGCTGGAGCAGACCCGCCGGCACTTGTCCGTGTTGCAGCTCCTGCGCGTTGCCCACGTGATTGTGGCTGTGAACAAGATCGACCTGGTGGACTTCAGCGAGCAGGTGTTCCGCGACATCGAAGCCGACGTGCAGAAGGTTGCGCGTGAGCTTGGTCTGGGTTCCGATGGCGTTGCTGATCTTCTGGTGGTTCCCGTTTCGGCCCTTGACGGCGACAACGTGGTGGACCGCTCGGAGCGCACTCCTTGGTACACCGGTCCTGCGCTGCTTGAGGTTCTCGAAACCCTCCCGGCTGCTGATGAGCTCGAAGCCGAACTGGAGAGCTTCCGCTTCCCGGTTCAGCTGGTGATCCGTCCCCAGGGTGCCTTGGCTCCGGATGCTGTTGCTGCCGGGCTCGATGTGGAGGCCTACCGCGATTACCGTGCTTACGCCGGCCAGATCACTGAGGGCTCGGTGAAGCTCGGCGACGAGGTTTCCGTCATCAGCCCGGGCCATGAGCCGCGCACCACCACGGTGATCGGCATCGACTTCGCCGGACAGTCGCTGGAGGAGGCTGCTGCACCGCAATCAGTGGCTATCCGGTTGGCCGACGAAATCGACATCGCCCGTGGTGACACCATTGCCGCTGCCGGTACGGTCCGCGAAAGCACTGCCGACCTGTACGCGTCGCTGGCATGGCTCTCTCCCAAGCCGCTGCGTGAAGGCCAGAAGGTCTTGGTGAAGCACGGTACGCGCACGGTCCAAGCCTTGGTCCGCAACGTCACCGGCAAGTTGGACCTGGCCACGTTCAACGTGGAGCCGGCGTCCAACCTCGAACTCAACGACATCGGACACGCGCAGCTCCGGCTGTCCGCTCCGTTGCCGCTGGAGAACTACCTGCACCACCGCCGCACCGGCGCGTTCCTGGTGATCGACCCCATCGACGGCAACACCCTTGCCGCCGGTTTGGTCAAGGACCACCCGGGCGACCACGAAGACGAACGTTACGTCATCTAGGGTCATACGTCGTCACAAAACCGCAGCTTGTTCGCGACTCCTCACGTTGTACGGCGGGAATTTCGAACAGGCTGCGGTTTTCTTTTTGGGAAGGACCCATGCCTCAGAACACCACGCTCAGCACTTATTTGGCCTCCGGTAGGGACTTGGTCCTGGACGGCGCCTTGGCCACGGAACTGGAGGCTCACGGCTGCAACTTGGAGGACGCATTGTGGTCGGCCAAGGTCCTGCTGGAGCAACCGCACCTGATCAAGCAGGTGCACCGTGACTACTTCGACGCCGGTGCCTCCGTTGCCATTACGGCCAGCTACCAAGCGACGCCACAGGGATTTGCGCGGCGTGGGTTATCGGTTGATGAGTCCTTGGAACTGGTGGCGTTGAGTGTCCGGTTGGCCGATGAAGCCCGCCAGGAAGCCTTGGCGAAGGGCTCTGCGCGTCGGCCGCTTTTGGTGGCCGGATCCGTGGGTCCCTACGGCGCGTACCTCGCTGACGGCTCTGAGTATCGGGGCGATTACACGCTTTCCGCCGCGGAGTTCCGGGACTTCCACCTGCCCCGCATTGCCGCTCTCGTGGAAGCCGGCGCGGATTTCCTGGCGTGCGAGACGCTGCCGTCGTACGCCGAAGCGGAGGCGCTGTTGGCGCTCGTAGCGGAGTTCGACGTCGAATCCTGGTTTACTTTCACGCTGCGGGACAGCGGGCACATCAGTGACGGAACGCCGATAGCGGACGTGGCTGCCCTGCTCAGCGCGGAACCGCGGGTGGCCGCCGTCGGCTTCAATTGTGTTCCGCTGGAGCTGGTGACGGACGCGCTTGGCACCTTGCATCAGGCCTCGAACAAGCCGCTGGTCGCCTACCCGAATTCGGGGGAGACCTATGATGCCGTAACCAAAACATGGGGTCCGTCGGAAGGCGTTCGGGGCAACGGAACCTTGGCCGGCAACGCTGCTGAATGGCAGGACCGGGGCGCCCGTCTCATCGGTGGCTGCTGCCGCACAACTCCGCGCGACATTGAAGGCCTTGCAGCGAATATGACGCCACGTGAACCCGCGTGAACCTTGATTTCTACGGGATTGAAGCCGAAATATGACAGTCCCTACTGTGAAGGCATGACCTCTCCGGAATGGTCCTTGCTTGCCCTCGACGGGCGATGTCGCGGGGCCTGATCTTCGCCCCCTCACATCCCACATCTCCTAAGGACCCACCCTCATGTCGAACACTCCCGAGTCGCCCAACAAAGGCACCACCCGCATCGTCGCTGGTGAGACCGCGCCCAAGCCCAAGCGTCGCCGCACGGTAGAGATCGCCCTGGCCGTCGGCCTGGTGTTGCTGATCGGTGCAGGCGCCGCTGTCGCTTCCGCTGTTTCGCAGAACAACCAGGCCGCCCCGGCGCCCACCACGTCACCGGCCGCTGAACTCAAGCTCGGTTACTTCAGCAACGTGACCCACGGTCCGGCGCTGGTAGGTACCAGCAAGGGCCTGATCGCGAAGGAACTGGGCGATACCAAGCTCAGCACCCAGGTCTTCAACGCCGGCCCCGCCGCGATTGAAGCCCTGAACGCCGGCGCCATCGACGCCACGTACATCGGCCCGAACCCGGCCATCAACTCCTACGTCAAGAGCAACGGCGAGTCCATCAGCATCATCGCCGGTGCAGCTTCCGGCGGTGCCCAGCTCGTGGTCAAGCCCGAGATCAACTCCGCGGCCGACCTCAAAGGCAAGATCCTCAGCTCCCCGCAGCTTGGTGGAACCCAGGACGTGGCCCTCCGCGCCTGGCTCGGTGACCAGGGCTTCAAGACCAACACCGACGGCAGCGGCGACGTGAACATCAACCCCACCGAAAACGCCCAGTCGCTGAAGCTCTTCACCGACGGAAAGCTCGACGGCGCGTGGTTGCCGGAGCCTTGGGCCTCCCGCCTGGTGCTCGAAGCCGGTGCGAAGGTCCTGGTGGACGAGAAGGACCTGTGGGAAAACGGTGACTTCACCACCACCATCCTGATCGTGAACAAGAAGTTCGCCGCAGAACACCCGGAAACCGTGAAGGCGCTCCTGAAGGGCCACGTCGAGTCCGTGAACTGGCTCAACTCGGCTTCTGCTGAGGAGAAGGCGACCACCATCAACGCGGTCCTCAAGGACACGGCCGGCAAGCCGCTTCCGGCGAACGTGATTGAACGGGCGCTGCAGAACATCAAGTTCACCACCGACCCGCTGGCAGGAACCTACAACAAGCTCCTCGAAGACGGCGTCAAGGCAGGCACCACCAAGCAGGCCGACATCAACGGCATCTTCGACCTCCGCACCCTGAACGAGGTTGAAGGCAAGAAGACCTCCGCCGCAGGTCTGGGCCAGGACTAAGCAGTAACAGGCTGGTCCGCTTCCCCTCTACGGGGAAGCGGACCGGCCTTTGGCCACATCAGCTCTACCAATCAACATGAAGGACGGGACCATGCCAGTCGTACTCGAGAACCTGGGTAAGCGCTTCGGCGACGGCGCCCCGGTGCTGGACGACGTCAACGCCACCATCGCCCAAGGCGAGTTCGTCGCCCTCCTCGGTGCGTCCGGCTGCGGAAAGTCCACCCTGCTGAACATCATGGCGGGACTGGAACCGCCGACGTCGGGCGCTCTTGAAGTACCCAGCGACGGCGCCGCCTTCATGTTCCAGGACGCAGCACTGTTCCCGTGGCTGACGGCGCGCGGCAACATCGAGTTGGCGTTGCAGTTGGCGGACAAGTCAAGCACGAAGGGGAGCCGCCGTGCCCGCGCCACCGAACTGCTGGAACTCGTGCACCTTGGCGGGGCGGGGGATAAGCGTCCCCACGAACTGTCCGGTGGTATGAGGCAGCGCGTTGCATTGGCCCGTTCCTTGGCTCAGGACCGGCAGCTGCTGTTGATGGACGAGCCGTTTGCCGCCCTCGATGCGATCACCCGCGATCTTCTGCACGACGAGCTCGAGCGGATTTGGAAGGAAACGGGTCGGACCATCGTGTTCGTTACCCACAACGTGCGCGAGGCCGTCCGTCTGGGTCAGCGCGTACTGCTGTTGTCCTCGCGTCCCGGCCGTGTGGTGGCTGAATGGGATGTCACCGAGGAGCATCGTACCGATGCCGGTGCCGCCGGGGAGCTGACCGGAGTTATTACCCGCCGTCTTCGCGAGGAGATCCGCCGCCATGCCAAGTAACCCCATCACCACCGAAGAGCGGACCCTTCCCGTGACTGAATCCAAAGAGCACATCACTTCGCCGTCGCTGAAGGGCAACGCCTCCGAGCTTCGGGACCTTGAAGCCGGGCTGGACAACCTCCAGTCGGACAGCCGCCGCAAGACCGGTATCGACTGGAAACGGGTGCTGCTGCCCGTTGCCGCGCTGGTGGTCCTGATCCTCGCGTGGCAGTTCTACGTTTCGCTTGAGTTCAAGCGGCGCGACCTCGTGCCCGGGCCGCTTGATGTCCTCACCCAGTTCGTGACGATGTGGGGTGAGGGCAAAGTCCAGGAAGCAGTGTGGACATCACTGCAGCGTGGTGTGGTCGGCTTCCTGATTTCGGTGGTCATCGCTACTCCAGTGGGGTTGATCCTGGCTCAGGTGGCTCCGTTGCGTCGTGCGTTCGGGCCACTCATTTCCGGGTTGCAGGTGCTCCCTTCCGTGGCTTGGGTTCCCGCAGCGATCATCTGGTTCGGCCTGACCGACGCCACTGTGTACTTTGTAGTGTTCATGGGTGCCATCCCGTCCATCATCAACGGGCTCATTTCCGGCGTAGACCAGATCCCGCCCCAGTACCGCAGCGTGGGCACAGTCCTTGGCGCGAACCGGCTCCAGATGGCGCTGCAGATCGTCCTGCCCGCCGCGCTTCCGGGCTACATCGGCGGTTTGAAGCAGGGCTGGGCCTTCTCCTGGCGCTCACTCATGGCCGCGGAAATCATCGCCGTGGGCGGCACCATTGGTTTCGGACTTGGCTCGTTGCTGGACCAAGGCCGTCTCCTTTCCGACATGACTATCGTGATGTCCGCGATCCTGTTGATCCTGTTCGTGGGCATTCTGATCGAGATCCTGGTGTTCGGGCCCATCGAGAAGCGTTTGCTGCAACGCCGGGGTTTGCTGGCGGGCAGCAGCCGCTAAGTCCCGGCGACCACCCGACGTCGAGTCTCGCACCTGTTTGCGCCCGCGCTGGCACCCCATGGTCTCGTGTTGACGGCCAGAGGATCAGAGATCACCCTCAAGGAACTCACTGCCACCAAGATCGGCGCCAGGGTAGAGCTTTCTGAGCAGACCGCCGACAGACCCAACGGCAAAGGCCCGACGGCGACCTCCCGCCGTCGGGCCTTTGCATCACCACACCGTGCGGCTAGAGTCCGGCCAGGAGGTCCTGCATTTCCCGAATCTCCGCTTCCTGGGCGGCGATGATGTCCTTGCCAAGCTGAACGGCCTCGGGGTTCTTGCCTTGGCCGGTCTCGGTTTTGGCCATGCTGACGGCGCCTTCATGATGCGCGATCATCTGGGTCAGGAAGAGCTTTGCCGCTTCCACGCCCTGGGCATCCTTGAGTTTTTGGAGGTCGGCGTAGCTCAGCATGCCGTCCATGCTGTGACCGTCATGGCCGTCCGCAGGCATGGTGGCATCCTCGTTCCAGCTCTTGAGCCAAGCCGTCATCTTCTCGATCTCGGGTGCCTGAGCCTCTTTGATCCTGACGGCCAAGGCGGTTACTGCGGGCGGAATGTCAGCCTTCGCCAGCATGGCGTCGGACATCTCCACCGCCTGCGCGTGATGGGGAATCATCATCCGGGCGAACATCGTGTCTGCTGCGTTGTGCCCGGCGTCGCTGCTGTTCGCTGAAGGGCTGACGGAAGTGCTGGAACCTCCGTGGTCCATGCCCGGCATGGAACCGGATCCGGAGTTGGGGGCACAACCGGCCAGCGCAATCAGGCTAGCGATAGCGGCTCCGGTAAAAGTGAAGTGAGTCCTGTTCATCAGAAAAGGGTCCTTTGCCAATTTAGGCGGCCGTTTGTCAGCCGCCGAGGGGTAAGCAGATGGTGATGGGATAAGCGCCCCGCTTGTCGCGGGCCGCGCCGGTGCTTACGTACGGCTGATACAGAGCTGCAGGGGTGTAGGACCCAGGGGTTGGTAGGACCAGGAGCGGGGGAGACTGTGAAGTTCCAGCGAGACTGGGGTTACTCCGACAGCAACGGCCGGAGGAGGAGCGGCCAAGGAACCTGTTTGTAGCGAAGGGATGCAGTTGGTGGTGGTTGCCCGGGTGCAGGAGCAGCTTCCTGACGCGCACTTGTCCGCGTCAGCAGGCCAACTCCCGTGGAGCTGCACGGTGTTGTGTACGTGGGGCGCAGATTCGGCAGCTACGGCAGGTGACACAAAGTTCGCAGAGTGGGCGCCATGAGATCCGCTGACCACGTGCATTCCGAAGATGCCCGCCAGGACGGCGGCCACCAGAAGCAGCAGCGAGGCCCGCCCGAGGTAGGTAAGGGGCCCGAGACCCGCCGCAGGAGTTTGAAGGGACATCGGCTTTTTCACGATGCTCAACCACCTCCTTCCGTCTTACATTCACCGCTATCGAGACAGGACGAGCATACCCCGGGTGGGTATGCGTTTCGACAAATTCATACTCTATGCCTATTTGCCGTCGAAGCCTAGAATCGTCGAATGGGCCTTCTAACGTTCAGCATCAACGTCACGCTTGATGGTTGCGTCGACCATCGGGAGGGCATCGCCGACGACGAGACGCACGCCCACTTCACCCGCCTTCTGGACCAAAGCGGCGCCATGCTCTGGGGCCGCATTACGTACGAAATGATGGAGGACTATTGGCCGTTGGTTGCCCGTCGCGAGGTGGATGCGCCGCCAGCCTTGCTTGAGTGGGCGATCAAGCTGGAGGCCAAGCCCAAGTACGTCGTGTCAGCGACGCGGAGCGACTTCCAGTGGAACAACAGCCACCACGTCGTGGGCGACCTTCGCACCGCCGTGCAGGAACTCAAAGACAAGACTCCCGACGGGGTGCTTGTGGGCAGCGGCAAGCTTGCCACGGAACTGGACCGATTAGGTCTGATCGATGAGTACAAATTCCTCGTCCACCCCATGATCGCCGGTCACGGCCCCACCCTTTATCAGGGCGGACTGCCCGGCACCCGACGCCTGGAGCTGGTTTCGACGGAGCCGCTTACCAACGGCGCGGTGGCCATGCACTATCGACGGGCTGATTGAGGAATTCCCGCACCCCTCGACGTGTTGTCCCGAACATGCACAACAAACGGATCGGTTTTCTTTCCTTCGGACATTGGGCACGTGTCCCGGGCTCCTTGGTACCCACGGCTGGCGAAGCCCTGAAACAGGCAATCGAGCTGGCTGTTGCATCCGAGGAACTGGGCATCGACGGTGCGTTCTTCCGCGTCCACCACTTTGCCCGGCAGCAGGCCTCGCCGTTCCCGTTGCTTGCAGCCATAGCAGCCCGAACCACGCGCATTGAAATGGGCACCGGCGTGATCGACATGCGCTACGAGAACCCGCTGTACATGGCCGAAGAAGCAGCAGCCACGGACCTCATCAGTGACGGCCGTCTGCAACTCGGAGTGAGCCGTGGTTCACCCGAACCAGCACGTAACGGTGCCGCGAACTTCGGGTACGTCCCTGAAGACGGCGAGGACGGCGGCGATATGGCCCGCCGGCACACAGCCCTGTTCCGCAGAGCCATTGCCGGGCACGGCGTTGCCGAAGCGGATCCCCATTACGCCGGCGGAGCCACGGGTTTGCTGCCTATACAGCCTCAGTCACCAAGCCTGCCACAGCGGATCTGGTGGGGCGCTGGAACACGGAAAACAGCCGTCTGGGCAGCCGAGCAGGGCATGAACCTCATGAGTTCCACTCTCCTCACCGAGGACACGGGTGTGCCCTTCGACGAACTGCAGGCAGAGCAGATCCAGATGTTCCGCGAGGCGTGGGCAGCAGCCGGACACGACTTTGAACCCAGGATTTCCGTGAGCCGCAGCGTGATCCCCCTTGTGGACGACGTCGACAACCACTACTTCGGGCTCCGCGCCCAAGCTGACAGCCAGGACCAGGTGGGAATTCTCGACGGCGCTTTGTCCCGTTTTGGGAAGAGCTACATCGGCGAGCCCGACGCCCTGGCGGAGGAGCTGGCCAAGGACGCCGCAGTCCAGGCGGCCGACACTGTCCTGCTCACAGTGCCCAACCAGCTGGGCGTGGACTACAACGCCAAGCTGTTGGGCAACGTCGCGAAGCACATCGCTCCGGCCTTCGGATGGGGACCCAGGCCGTGACCTAACCCTAGGAAGCAACCGCCGCCAGCCCGGCAGCCGAAAACGATACAGGCTCAACGAACACCCGATACCCTCGTTCGTGATCGAACCCGTGAATTTCGCGGGTGTCCAGGGCATCCATGAATTCGAGCGTCTGCCGTGTAATGACTTGGCCCGGGACAAGGATGGGGAAGCCCGGGGGATACGGCGTGACGAAACCTGCCGAGACCACTTCCTGTCTCGAGGAAACCGCCGCAGCTACCTCAGCTGCGGACAGGTACACAGTGGAATCGGGCTTGTAGCTCTCAAAGTACGCGGCCCGGATATCCCCGTCCTCGCAGGCATCGTCAACGCGGAAGCGCGCGGCGAACGTGCTGAAGTCGGGGAGCGGGGGAGTCGGGCGGGGCGCATCGGTCTCCGGGGGAATCGTCCGCTGCCGCGCCGCAGGATGTGGATTATCAAAACTCTCGGCAAGCTTCACCAGAACCTCGATCAGGTAGGCCACGGAGCTGCGGGAGGTGCCGATGTTGGTCATGAACAGCACAGTGTTCCGGGACGTTTTGTTCACCTGGATACCGTGATCGTCCATGAGGTAGCTGTGACGGAAAGTATCGCCGTCGATCCCTGTTTTGCTGATGTCCAGTGTGAGGCGGCTGGGATCGATGACGAACTCGTCCCGCTGCCAGGCATCCTCCAGCTCAGCCAGCCCGTCCCGTAGCGGCATGCTGGAGCCGGTTTCGCGGTATTGCCCGCCGATGAGGTCCCGCGAGGTCAGCACCCGGAAGTACTTCTTGAGCAGGGGGTGCCTCGCAACAGCCTGGGCCACGGATACCGCAAGGTCGGATTGCCGCTGAACCAGGCCGAATCCTTCCAGTTCCACCTGTCGTCTTCCGATATCCAAGGAGGCCAGAATCTGGTAGTTGGGTGAGGTGGACGTGTGCGTCATGTAAGCCTCGCGGAACGACTCCTGGTTGGAGTCGGCGAAATCCTGGTCAAACACGTGGATCATTGAACCCTGCCGCAAGGATGTCAGTGTCTTATGCGTGGACTGCGTGGCGTAGACCCGGATCCGCGCCTTCGCCGGATCAGGAATAAGCCGGGTGGTGAGCCAGGCGTCGTCCTCCACGGGTTCACCGGTGACCGGGTCGCGCAGGGCGGCGGCCTGTTCGGCGTACCGGGCAGCGTAGGCAGGGCTGTGGAACGAGGCCTCCAAAGCGGCAGCAGCTGCCATGCCGGTTCGACGGCGGTACACGGGATGGGAGCGGGCGAAGGCAAACCACGCCTCGTCCCAGAGGAAGACCAAATCCGGTTTGATGGCCAGGCATTCCTCCATGACCCTTTCGACGTCGTAGACAACACCGTCAAAAGTGCAGTTGGTCAGGGTCACCATCTTCACTTCATGGAGCCTGCCTGCCCGCCGGTATTCCAGGAGCCTGCGTTTCAGGCTCGCCAGTGGCACAGCGCCATAAAAGGCGTACTTGTCCAAGGGGTAGGCGTCCAGGTACGAAACGCGGGCACCGGCGAGTACGAAGGCGTAGTGGTGCGACTTGTGGCAGTTGCGGTCCACCAAGACAACGTCGCCGGGAGCAAGCAGCGATTGATGCACGATCTTGTTGGCCGTGGACGTGCCGTTGGTGACGAAGTAGGTTCGCTGTGCCCCGAACGCGCGGGCGGCCAGCTCCTGGGCCCGCTTGATGGATCCGTGGGGATCGAGCAGTGAGTCCAGCCCGCCTGAGGTGGCGGAGGTTTCGGCCAACAGCAGGTTTATCCCATAAAAATCGGCCATGTCCCGGATCCAGGGCGAACTCCCGACGGAAGCCCCCCTGGAAATCGGCAGGGCGTGGAAGACGCTGGCCGGGCGACGGCTGTAGTCCTGCAGCGCGGTAAAGAACGGGGTTTCGTAGCGTTCCGCCACCCCGGAAAGTAGAGACAGATGCAGGTCCAAATGATCCTGCCTGCGGAAGATCCGCCGGAACTTCCTGGTAAGGGAGCCCGCGAGCGATTCGATGGAGACCCCTGCAACCAGGTAGACGTCCAGCTCGGGCCGAAGCGCTGAGAGAGCGTCGGCCAGCCCAAGGATCCGCCTGATGGGCCGCGATTCCTGCAGGTCGGCTGAGGTATGCCGGGCCAGGAAGCGTCGGAGGTCGCTGCCCAGCAGACGTGAACTGCGGAGTGCGAAGCCCGGGCGAAGGACAACAGCTTGGATAGCGGGGTTCAACATGACGGCGACCAAAGCATCTTCGTAGCTGGGAACCACGTTGACGGTGTAAGTGAAAGCATCAGAAGGACGCCGCTGCGCAGCCATGGTGTTCTTCAGTGCTTCGGCTTCGTCAAGGTCGACCGTGTCAACCACCACTACCTCAAAGCGTGGCCGCTCAACCGGCTCGGGCTGGTCAACAACTTCCTCGTCCACCACCTCACCGCGCGGCGCCGCAGCAGTTTCCCCCAAAGAGGCGAGCGGAAGGTGGGACAAACCGCCCAGAAGCTGGAGCGCGGCCTCGTGTTCGCCGTCGTCGATCAACTGGCGCAACCGGGCCACGGCGCCGACTCCCGGTTCCGCCCAATACGGTTCCACCGACATCAGGAGGGCAAGAGTCCGGTCGATCTGGGACAGCAGGCCGGACTCCCGGTGTCGGGCGGACGCGAGCTGCCGGAGGGCGTATCCCAGGAATTCCCACGCATCGGCACGGGACCGCCAAGCCCGGCTGGGAGTGCCGATTTTCAGGGATGGGGAAGGGTTGCTCATGTGTTTCACTTTCAAACTCAAGATGTATCTAGGACGTCCGGGCAGCGCTTATACGGCCGCGATAGGCATACCAACCTGCCACCAGCAGCGGTGCCAGGACCAGCAATGAAGCCAGCACCCAGCGGCCCGTCTCCGAGAACCCCATGGTGACCAGCACGAACGCCAGGAATCCGAGAGTGAGGTAGGAGGTGAATGGCGCTCCGAACAGCCGGAACGCCGGCCGGACAACTTTGCCGCTGCGCACCCATGATTGGAGCTTGATGTGGCAGAGCATGATGGTGGCCCAGCCGCCGATGATGCCCACCGCCGAGATTTCCAGCACGATCTCAAAGACCTGCGACGGGACGACGGCGTTCAATCCAACACCCACCAAGGTAATGATGGCCGTGAGCAGGATGCCGCCATAGGGCACGCCGGACGCGCTGATCCGTCCCGTGAACTGCGGAGCCGAGCCGTTCACCGCCATGGAGCGGAGGATACGGCCGGTGGAATAGAGGCCGGCGTTGAGGCTGGAGAGCGCTGCGGTGAGGACCACGAAGTTCATCACGGATGCGGAGATGGCTCCGGCCTGCGGATCCCCGAGGTGCGAGAAGAACGTGACAAACGGTGACTCACCCGATTTGTAGGACGTGAAGGGAAGCAGGAGAGAAAGCAACAGGACCGAGCCTACGTAGAAGATTCCAATACGGATCACCACGGTGTTCACGGCTTTGGGCATCACCTTGTGCGGGTTGGCAGTTTCGCCGGCCGCGGTTCCCACAAGTTCCACGGCAGCATAGGCAAACACCACACCGCTGATGGCGAGGAGCGGCGCAACAGCCCCGGTGGGGAACATGCCGCCGTTCTCTGCAATGACGTTGAACCCGGGGACGCCCACATCGGTCCGGCCGCCAAAGACGATGAAGCAGATGCCAACCGCCAGGAATGCCACCAGGGCGCCCACCTTGATCAAAGCGAACCAGAATTCCATCTCGCCGAAGATCTTCACGGACACCAGGTTCAAGGAGAGCACCACTACCAAAGCGATCAGGGCGATCAGCCACTGCGGGATGTCGTTGATGGCTGCCCAGTACTGGCCCCAGAACTTCACATACAGGGCAACCGCGGTGACGTCCACAATGGAGGTCATGGCCCAGTTCAGGAAGTAGAGCCAACCGGCGGTGTATGCCATCTTCTCGCCGTAGAACTCCCGGGCGTAGGAAACGAACGAGCCCGACGTAGGACGGTACAGCACCAACTCGCCCAGTGCCCGGAGGATCAGGAACGCAAAGAATCCGCATACGGCGTAGACCAGTACCAGCGCCGGCCCGGATCCGTTAAGGCGGCCGCCGGCGCCCATGAAGAGCCCGGTACCGATCGCACCGCCGATGGCGATCATCTGGATCTGCCGGGGCTTGAGGGTCTTCCGGTAGCCGGCTTCCTCTTGGGCGAAAGCGTTCGACGTCGTCTCGACGGCCAGGCCGGTTGGGGACGGAAGGGTTCTTGTAGACGCAGGGGTGGGTATCACTTCTGGGGTCTCCTTTGACTCCGGTGCCACTTCAGGTGGCTCAATACTCCAAAACATGGGGCAGGACTGCCGGCCGGCTACGGCTGGAATTGGCCGCGCTGCAGGCAGTTCTTTGTGGTGTTTGGGACAGTCACCAACTCTAGGTGGACACCGTTGCCAACAAATTGGCTGGCGAACCAAATTCATGGCCCGGCTCTTGTGCCGGGGGGACAACACTGGTGTTCTGAAGGGCCGGTAATGTTTCTCGCTGTGCGTGCCTGCGTACATGTACCGGCGGAGCCCCTCAATGGCGAGGGAGCGTCGTGCTGCCGTGAACTGATGAGGAGAGGAAGCGATAGCTTCGTTGAAAGCCCTGGAAATTGACGACGACGGCGTCGTCACCTTATTGAGCGATGTCCTTGAAGACCTGGGCGTCCACAACGCACGGTTGCTGCTGGCTCCGGCAGAGGACAACAGAAACGTTCGCGAAACAGTCATTGTTGACGCCGAAGACGACGATGCGATCCGCCCGGGGGCATTGGTCATGCTCATCGGCGCCCGGGGACGCGCGGCGCTCCCGGCCCTTCGCAGGATTGTTGCCGACCGTCCCACGGCAGTCGCGGTAAAGGGCAACGAACGCGAGTTGGAAGCCGCAGCTGAGTTACTGCGACCCACGGGCGTTGGACTGGTGGCGGTCGCTCCGGGCTTGCGGTGGGACAAGTTCGAAAGCGTTGCGCTGGACAGGGTCCGCGAAAACGATGTCCTCAAGAACGACGGCCGCTTCAGCGATGTACCCGGCGAAAGCGCCACGTCAGTGCATCGGGACCTGTTTGCGATCGCCCAAACAACCGCCACGCTAACCAACGGCCATGTGGTTATCGAAGATCCGGGCAATAAGGTGCTTGCTTACTCGCCGGCGTCCAATGACGTTGATGAACTCCGCAGGCTGTCCATCCTGGCGCGGCGGGGGCCCGAGAAATACCAGAAATTGCTCAAGGAATCAGGCGTTTACAAGCACCTGCAGGCTACTGAGGCGCCTGTTCATGTGGAAGCCAATGTGGATGCGGGTCTTCGGGAACGCGTAGCCATAGGTATCCATGCCGGCAGCCGTGTGATGGGGTACATCTGGTTGCAGGAAGGTGCTGAACCCTTGGCGGCCAACACGGACCGGATCATGGTGGGAGCCGCCCGCCACGCAGCGATCGAACTGGTCCGGCACCGTAACGAACAGTCCCAATCCATGCGCGAGGACCGGGTCTCGAGCCTCCTGAGCGGCACGGCGCAGGTGCATTCGCAGGCCCAGTCCGCAGGGATTGATCCATCAAAACCAGCAGCCCTGGTCCTGATCTCCGCGGGCGGATTGAGCCAGAGCGCCGCTGGCCTCCAACTCCGCAGGGGAGAACTTTCCAAGGTGGCATCAATTCACGCTGCAGCGTACAGGCCAGGCGCAGTGGTCGGGGCACTCGGGATGGAAACGGCCATCATCCTTCCCGACCTGGACCCACTAAAGTCCCTTCCTGCCATCAACAGGCTGGTCAACACGATTGTTCGTGACGCCACCACCCACCTCCACTTTCAAGTGCAGGCAGCAGTTGGTCCCATCGTTCCGCGTCTGGACGCCTTGCACGCCACCCTTGATCACGTGCGCAGCGTCCTCAAAGTCATGGAGTCAACTCCCCAGGTTCGCGTGGCCTCGTACAGCGACGTGGAAACAACGGTCCTCACCAGGGAGTTGCTGGAGCTGCTGGAGTCACGGACCACCCTGCGTCACGCCGGAATCACCCGGCTGTGCAGCCGCTACCCTGAATTCGCATTGACGCTGCTGACCTACCTGGAGTTCTTTGGCGACGTGAACCGCTGCGCCGAGGAACTCGCCGTCCACCGCAACACAGTCCACTACAGGCTCCGCCGCGCCTGCGAAGTGGCGGGACTGGACCTGCAATCCGCAGACGAACGCCTCCTGGCGCACCTTCAGATCAGGCTTTGGACCTACGCAGGGACCAAGGGCTAGAAGCGTGGACATCCAGAATCTCCTCGACGACATCGTCGGGGCTGTGCAGCCGCATGTTGGCCAGGGCAACGTTGCTGATTACATCCCCCAGCTTGGGGCCGTGGATCCCCAGCAATTCGGGATCTCCGTGGCAACCCGGGACGGCGAGGTCTATTCAGCCGGCGACGCCCACGTGGACTTCTCCATCCAAAGCATCTCCAAGGTTTTTGCGCTCGCCTTGGTATTGGCATTCGACGGCGACGGGATCTGGAAGCGCGTCTTCCGGGAGCCCTCGGGCAACCCGTTCAACTCGCTGATCCAGCTGGAAAGCGAGGAAGGGATCCCCCGGAACCCCTTCATCAACGCCGGCGCAATCGTGGTGACGGACAGGCTCCTCAGCATCACAGGCAATGCCGCGCACGCCGTGAGGGATCTGATGCGGCAAGAGACCACCAAGGAAAGCATCGACACCGATCACCACGTTGCCGATTCCGAACTGGCCAACAGCCACCGAAACGCCTCCTTGGCCCATTTCCTGGCGAGCTGCGGCAACCTGGAGAACCCGGTGGATGACGTCCTGGACTCCTACGCAAAGCAGTGCGCCCTGGCCATGACGTGTGAAGACCTGGCGCTCGCAACCCGTTTCCTGGCCGCCAACGGCTTGGGAACGGACGGGACCCTTTTGCTGTCGCCGGCACAGACCAAGAGGATCAACGCGGTCATGCTTACCTGCGGAACGTACGACGCCGCGGGCGAATTCGCGTATCGTGTGGGCCTTCCTGGCAAGAGCGGCGTGGGCGGAGGGATCGTGGCCGTGGTACCGAACAAGTGCTCCATCAGTGTGTGGAGCCCTGGCCTGGGACGGTCCGGGAATTCCGTGGCCGGCGTGGCCGCGCTGGACGAATTCACCACGCGTACTGGCTGGTCGGTCTTTTAGGCGCATTATTGATGAATGACCCCCAAGGTTGCTAAGACTCCCAAAGCCGGGAAGGCTCCCAAGACAGCCAAGGCTCCCAAAGCCGCGCTGGCACCGGGTACCCAGCCCACCGCCGTCGAGTTCCTGGCACGGCTCCAAGCACGGCAATCCGATGTGGAGCAGGCCAAATACCAGCGGTACTTCAAGACCGGCAAGGGCGACTACGCCGAGGGTGATTTCTTCTTGGGCGTCCGCATGGGTGAGGTTTTCACGCTTGGCAAAGAGTTCGCGGCCATGCCCCTGGCTGAGATCGAGAAGCTCTTGGAAGAGGATATCCACGAGGCCCGAGCCGGAGCCGTAAAGATCATGGCCCTTCAAGCGCAGAAAAAGAAGACCACGGAAGATCGCCGCAGGGAACTGTACGAGCTCTATCTGCGCAGGCACGACCGCATCAACAATTGGGACCTGGTGGATTTGGGTGCGGGGCGCGTGGTGGGCGGTTGGCTCATGGATAAGCCGCGGGATCCGCTGTACGAACTGGCCCGTTCGGAGAACATGTGGGAGCGCCGGACGGCCATAGTTGCGACGTCGGCGTTCATTCGCGAAGGCCAATTGGATGACACCTTCGCCATCGCCGGGATCCTCCTTCAGGACAAAGAAGACCTCATCCACAAAGCGGTGGGCGGTTGGGTCCGCGACGCCGGACGCAGCAGTCGCGAGCGTCTGTTGGCATTCCTCGACGAACACGCAGCCACCATGCCGCGGACGGCGCTTCGTTACGCGATCGAGCACCTGGGCAAGGAACAGCGCGCCTATTACCTGACACTAAAAGACAGTGTTTCCCCGAACTAAGCCGGGAATTATGTGACGTTGGATTACCCAGCGTTACCGGGTGTTTCCGAGCCTTTGAAGCATGTTACGGCGCAGCCCTACAGTTTTTTCATGGCAATACAGGACATTTACCCCACCGCGCTGCGGCTGCTCGGGCGCCCGGTGCTGGTGGTTGGCGGCGGCCCCGTCGCGGAGCGTCGAGCCAAGGGACTGCTCGACGCCGGTGCGAAAGTCACCGTGGTCGCTCCCGTTGCCACCGACACACTTCGCGGTCTCGCCACTTCCGGTCTCCTCACCTGGGAGCAGCGCGCGTACCGCACGTCGGACCTCGACGGCGTCTGGTTCGCTCAGACCGCCACTGGCACCCCCGCTGTGGACACCCAGGTAGCTGCCGACGCTGAGGCGCAGCGCATCTGGTGCGTCAACGCCTCGGACCACGAAGCATCAGCCGCGTGGACACCCGCCGTTGCCGTGGTGGACGACGTCAAGATCGCCATCAACGCCGGGGGAGACCCGCGCCGTGCCATGGCGCTTCGGAATGCCGTAGCCACGGCCCTTGAAACGGGTGACCTGCCGCTCCGCCGTCATCGCAAGCCGGGAACCGATGGCTCGCTCGGCTCTGTCGCTTTGGTAGGTGGCGGTCCCGGCGACTCAGGACTCATCACAGTCCGTGGTCGCCGCCTGCTGGGCCAGGCCGACGTCGTAGTTGCTGACCGTCTTGGCCCGCGTGACCTGCTCAAGGAACTAGCCCCGGATGTCCGCGTGATCGAGGTCGGCAAAACGCCCGGCCACCATCCCGTGCCGCAGCTCGAGATCAACAGGATCCTCGTCGACGAAGCCCTCAAGGGCAACCGGGTGGTCCGCCTCAAAGGCGGCGACCCGTACGTCCTTGGCCGCGGAGGCGAAGAGGCAGAGTTCTGCCGCCAGAACGGCGTCGAGGTTGAAGTGGTGTCCGGCGTAACGTCTGCGATTTCCGTTCCGGCAGCCGCGGGTATCCCCGTGACGCACCGCGGCCTGGCCAAGGGCTTCAGCGTGGTCACCGGGCACGAAGAGCTGTCCGAGGTCCCGGCACGCCCCGATCACACTGTGGTGTTGCTCATGGGAGTGGCGCAATTGCGCGATTCCGCGGCTGAGCTGGCGGGCTCGGGTCTGCCTTTGGACACACCAGTAGGTATCGTAGAGAACGGGTATTTGCCGGATCAGCGCGTCACCATCGGCACTTTGGGAACCATCGCGGACCAGGCGGAAGCCGTCGGCGTGGCCAACCCGGCGGTCATTGTGATCGGCGATGTGGTCCGTGTCAGCCCCTTTGCACCGCAGCACTTCAAGACCGCTGACTACAGCACTATCACCCCAAATCGTCCCCGCGTCCGCAGTAACTGAGAAGAAGAAGGAACACAGCCGTGTCAATTAGCACCCCCGTAGGTTCTGCGGACCGTCCGCTTCGCGTCGCCGTCATCGGCTCCGGCCCGGCCGGCGTTTACGCAGCGGACATCCTGACCAAGAGCGAGGCCGTCAAGAGCGGCGAACTCAACGTCAGCATCGACCTCTTCGACCGCTACCCGGCACCGTACGGCCTGATCCGCTACGGGGTGGCACCGGACCATCCCCGCATCAAGGGCATCGTCAATGCCCTGCACAAGGTCCTGGACCGCGGTGACATCCGCTTCTTCGGCAACGTGGACTACGGCACGGACATCTCCATCGAGGACCTCCGCAAGCATTACGACGCCGTCATCTTCGCCACCGGCGCCATCAAGGACGCCGACCTGAACATCCCGGGTATCGAGCTTGAAGGTTCCTTCGGCGGCGCCGACTTCGTGTCCTGGTACGACGGACACCCTGACGTTCCCCGCGAATGGCCGCTGGATGCCAAGGAAATCGCTGTCCTCGGCAACGGCAACGTGGCCCTGGACGTGGCCCGCGTCCTCTCCAAGCATGCCGATGACCTCCTGGTCACCGAAATCCCGGACAACGTTTACGCCGGCCTGAAGAATTCCCCGGTCACTGACGTTCATGTCTTCGGCCGTCGCGGCCCGGCCCAGGTGAAGTTCACCCCGCTGGAACTCCGCGAACTCTCGCACTCCAAGGACGTAGACATCATCCTCTACGCCGAGGACTTCGAATTCGACGAAGAGTCCGATCGCCAGGTCCAGACGAACAACCAGACCAAGACCATGGTTGGCACTCTCACCAACTGGATCGCCGAGCAGCCCGAGGATCTTTCCGAGCTCACGGCTTCCCGCCGCCTGCACCTGCACTTCCTGCACAGCCCGGTGGAAATCGTCGACTCCCCGGAAACCCCGGGCAAGGTTGCCGGCATCAAGTTCGAGCGCACCGAGCTGGACGGTACCGGCAACGCCCGCGGCACCGGCGAATTCATCGACTACCCGGTCCAGGCCGTGTACCGCTCCATCGGCTACTTCGGTTCGGCCCTGCCGGACGTCGAGTTCGATCACAAGAAGGGCGTCGTCACCAACGACGGCGGCCGTGTCCTGGACGCTGACGGTCAGCACGTACCGGGCCTCTACGCAACGGGCTGGATCAAGCGCGGTCCGGTTGGCCTCATCGGCCACACCAAGGGCGATGCCCTCGAAACCGTCACCTACTTGCTGGAGGACCGCGAAACCCTGCCGGTCGCCGAGGTTCCCGAGGCAGACGCCGTGGTGGATCTGCTCGATGCCCGCGGCGTGAAGTTCACGAGCTGGGAAGGCTGGCTGGCCCTGGACGCGCACGAGCTCGCTCTCGGCGCAGCAGCCACCGAGGCTGGCACCTCCCATGGCGTGGAGGTCAAGCGTGAACGCATCAAGGTTGTGCCGCGCGAAGACATGGTCAACATTTCCCGTGATGGAGTAGCCGCACAGGTCTAGTACGTCCGGTTCTTTTGCTTGCGGGGTCACTCAGTTCGAGTGGCCCCGCAATGCTTTTAAGCTCGCTCTGTGTCACTCGGCGGTACCCTGAGTCATGGACGTCGTCGTCATCGAAACTCCGCAGCTGGGAGACCGCAGCTATCTGGTGCACGACGGCTCGGTGGCGTTGGTGATCGACCCCCAGCGGGACATCGACCGGGTGGAGGCGGCGGCTGAAAAGGCCGGCGTCCGGATCACCCACGTTGCCGAAACACACCTCCACAACGACTACGTCACTGGCGGCCTCGTCCTGGCGGAGAATCATGGCGCCGAATACTTGGTGAACGCCGCTGATGAGGTCTCGTTCACCCGTGTGCCGGTCACTGACGGCCAGGTTCTTCGCGTAGGCCGGCTTTCCGTTTCGGTCATTGCGACACCTGGCCACACGCACACGCACCTCTCCTATGTGGTGCGGGATGACACGCACGACGGCGGCACGGAGGCCGTGTTTTCCGGCGGCAGCTTGCTTTACGGTTCAGTTGGGAGGACGGACCTGGTCTCTCCGCATGACACCGCGAAGTTGGCCCATGAGCAGTACTCGTCGGTCCGGCGCCTGGTCGACTCCGCGGCACCTGATGCGGCACTCTATCCGACCCATGGCTTTGGATCGTTCTGTTCCATCGGTCCCGCGAGCCATCAGGAGGCCTCGACAATCGGCGAGCAAGCCGCGTCAAACCACGCCCTGACAGATCCCAGCGAGGACCACTTCGTCTCGCAGTTGCTGGAGAACATCACAGCCTACCCGGCGTATTACGCCCACATGAGCCCGCTGAATGCCGCCGGCCCGGACCCGGCAATCCTTGACGTCCCGGACTCCGTGGACGCTGAGGAACTGGGCCGACGCTTGAGGGCAGGGGAGTGGGTGGTGGATCTGAGGCATCGCGTGGCGTTCGCAGACAGCCACCTCCAGGGCAGCGTGAGTTTCGAGTACGGCCATGGGGAGAATTTCACCAGCTACCTCGGCTGGGTGATCCCCTGGGACCAGCCGCTCACGCTACTGGGCCCGCTCAGCGAGGTTGAAAAGGCGATCCGTGACCTGGCGAGGATCGGAATCGACAGCCCGGATGCCGCCGTCGGGCCTGAATCCACGGTTCCGAACGTTGGCGCGTTGGCCCCCGACCATCCGCGGGCAAGCTACGGGCACGGGGACTGGGCTGTGCTGCTCAGGGACCGGGAGCCGGAGGACGAGGTCCTGGACGTTCGCCGCCCGGAGGAATACATGGCCTCCCATATCAAGGGAGCGCTTAACATTCCGGTTTACGAGCTGCTCGGCAGGATCACTGAGCTGCCGGACACCAGGATCTGGGTGCACTGTGCCACGGGATATCGGGCAAGTGTGGCAGCGAGTCTCCTGAACCGGGCAGGGCGCGAGGTGGTGCTGATCAATGCGGGATTCAGGGATGCGGCCGGGGCCGGAATTGAAACCACCTAGCCGTGAAGGGGCCTGGCTAACGCGGCGCCTGATCCGAACAGTAGTCAAGGTTCCGGTAGACGCTGCGCACGGCGGCATCGGGATCGTGGGCTTCCAAGGCATCAACCAGTTCGTCGTGGCCTTCGCGGGGGATGCCGTTGAAGCCGCCCTTGCGCTGCTGCCGGAGGAGGTCGTTATGGAACACTCCGCCGAACGACACGTACAACTGGTGCAGCAAGGGATTTCCTGACGCCAACGCAACGCGCTCGTGGAATTCCCAGTCGGCGCTGGCCCACGTGGGGTAGTCCTCGGCCTGCCAGGCATCATGTCGGAGTGCGAGGAGGCGGCGCATTTCGGCCAAATCCTCAACAGTGGCGTGCTTGGTGGCCAATCGGGCAGCCTGGGTATCCAAGCCGAGGCGGACCTCCACAATGTGTTCCTGCGTGTGCTCCAAGTACATGCGCTGGGCTGCACCGGACATCTCGCTGTTCGCCCGCACATACGTGCCATCTCCCCGGCGGACCTCCAACATGCCCGAGTGTGCCAGCGCCTTAATGGCTTCGCGCAGGGTTCCCCGCGAAACACCAAGGGTGGACATGAGCTCGGGTTCGGCAGGAATCCGCTCCTGAAGCGGCCATTCACCGGACTTGATCATGTCCCGCAGCTTGGCGGTGATCTCCTCGGCAAGGGCCGGGCGATGCGAAGGGGTCAGGGTCATGCTGTCCTCGGTCCGGTCTTGGTGGCAGTGCGCTTGCTCGTGAGCAGGTGGCAGGTAACCATGAGCGCCACGGCCACGATGGACAGCAGGCTCAGCGGCAGCACCCAGCCGCCAGTGGCGCTGTGGAGAAGCCCCATGCCAAAGGGGCCAATTGCCGCAATCAAGTATCCCAGCGATTGGGCGATGGTGGAGAGCGCGGTGGTTTCCGCCGTCGAACGACCGCTGCGGCTAATGATCACCAAGACCAGCGGGAAGATGCCCAAGCCGAAGCCGAAGAGCACTGCGGGTACAACCGCCAACGACGTCGGCAGCCAGACCATGGCGGCGATGGCCAGCAAGGTGGAGCTGCTGGCGAGATACAGCGCGGGGCGGAGCATGCGGGGCCGGGAACCGAATGCGAGCAGGATCATGCCGGCAGCGACGGAAACCAGTTGCATCACACCGAACTGCAGGCCGCTCTCGGAGGGGCTGAGACCTTGAGACGTCAGGATGTAAGCGAACCAGCTCATCACGGCGTAGGCGAGGAAAGCCTGGAAGGTGAAGATCGCGGTGATCAGAAGGCCCAAACGGGTGCGCAACAGGGGCCACATGGAGACCCGCGGACGATCGGTCTTGGTGGCCTTCCGGTGCGTGTGCAGGACTACCGGCAGGAAACCCAACAGAGCGGCGACGCCCAACAGGCCCCAAGCAGCCAGGCCAATGGACGGCGAGCCGAGCTCCTGGGCCAGCGGAACGCTGACCACTGCAGCGAAGGTGGCTCCGCCTGACATGGTGAAAGTGTAGAGGCCGGTCATCATGGAGGTGCGCTCGGAGTAGTGCTCACGGATGAAGGACGGCATGGCCACGTTGCACACGGCAAGGCCGGACATTGCCAGGACTGTGCCTCCAAGGAGGGCGCCCGTCACCGGAATGCCACGCACCAGCAAGCCGCCAGCCAGCAGTGCCAAAGCGATGGCGATCGCCTTTTCCACGCCCACCCGGCGGGTCAGCCAGGACGTTCCCATGCCTGCAACCGCAAAGCACAGCAGCGGGATGGACGGCAGGATGGATGCCACCAGGGCGCCATAACCCAGTACCTGCTGCAGGTCATGGAACAAGGCTGCGGCGCTGGTGATGCCCGCTCGCAGGTTCAGGCCGATGAGCACCACGGCAATAATGCCGACGACGGCGACGACGCGCGTCTTGGGGACTGCGGAACTTGCCGAAAGCGCAGGGGCAGCCTGGGCAGGGCTCACAGTAGGGATGTTTCCGGTGCTGGGGGTAAGAGGAGTCGTCGCGGCCATATCTAAAGGTTAGACGTTTGACGTCTAATGTCTAGGGTTTTGTGGCGAAGCTCTCCGCACGGGCTTGCAGGGGGCCTAGCGAGGGTTGCGCGACCCCAAGCGCTGGACCGCCAACGCCAACCAGAGCTGCACACGGTCCTGCGTCTGGGAGGGGTCGTAGCCCGTCAATTCGGTGATCTGAGCCAGGCGGTAACGCACCGTGTTGCGGTGCAAGGTGAGGGCTTCGGCCACGGCAGCTACTGAGCCGTTGTGGTTCAGGTAGCTCTCCAATGTGGCCACCAGTTCGGCCCCGTGGGCGGCGTCGAACTTCCGCAGCGGAGTGAGGGACTCGCTGGCCATATCCGCCAACGGAACATCCTCGCTGGCAAGCAGCAGGGATGTAAGGCTCAGGCGCTCCGGCTCGTTGACCGGCAAGCCGTGCGCCACGGCGTCGCGCGCTTCAAAGTAGCTCCAACGCAGGCCGTTCGGCTTCGTGTAGGCGCCGCCGATACCGATGACGGCGTGGATGCCGGCTTCCTGCAAATGATCGCTAAGGCTCTTGGCCAAAGCCGTGGCCGAGCTGCCGTCGTCGCTGATGACGGTGACCAAGTCCTTCCCGACGACGGCGCTGACGCCGGCTTCCAGTGCTTGGGGCAGCGAAATGCTGATCAGTTGTTTGTGGTGTGCCGTGGACTCTGCCACGAGCACAACGTTCTTCCGGGTGCTGTTGATGCCCACGCCCGCCAGGCGCCGGGCGGCCTCGATGCTCTCAAGCGTGCCGTGGATGACGTCGTCCAGCACCTGTCCTGCCATGGCGCGCTGGGCCTGGCGCTGCTTGACCATGTTGTTGAGCTCCACGCTGATCAGGTTCTGCGCGTAACTGACGATTCCGGAATCGACGAAGGGTTGCCGCAACCAGAGCGTGCAGGCATCCCTGCGGCCGGTGGGAATCGGATACGAAGCCCAGCCATCCGCCGTCGGGGCCGGTTTCCCCGCCACGCTGTTGTAGAGCTGCGCGCTGAACTGGGTGAGCACCACATCAGTGCGGAGCATGCTGCCCAGTTGCTTGAGAAGTTCGTTCAGGCCTCCGCCGGTGAGGAGTGAGCGTGCCAGGATCTGGTGCCCGGCGAGGAGTCGTTCCAAGTTGGAGTAATGGTCGGCAGAGTGCGATTCCGCCACGAGTTTGCCGATCGCGATGAAGGGGATCTCGTAGGGGACTTCCACCAGGGGCAAGCCCCAGCGGTTGGCTTCCGCGATGAGTGCTTCCGGAACGGACTCGTGGGTGAGGCCGATGCCAAAACCGATCCCGACGGCACCAGCGCGTTGGGCCTGGCGGACGAAGCGCCGCTGGTCGGCGGCACTCTTGAGGCGCAGGCCGGTGGTGAGGACCAATTCTCCGCCGCTAAGGAAGCGCTGGGGATCTTCCAGTTCCGTCACCGCAACCCAACTGATGTCCTGGTTCCACGTGGTTTCGGCAAGGCCGGCCTGGCGGAGTTTCAGTGAGGGGACAGCGACGAGCGAAGCGAGGGACATTGCCATGCTTTAAAGCGTAACCCGGCACTGGGCAAGCGCACTAAGCGGGGGGTCCTTGTGTGTGCAGCTGGCTATTCCTTGGACCCCCTCCCTGGCATAGGCTCTGATCAGCTAAACCCATGCCCAGACTCCGAAAGAGGGTTGCACACCGTGGTTCAAACCTTGCAGAACTTCATCAACGGCGAATTCGTTACGCCGGCAGGTACGGGTCTCCTGGACATCGTGAACCCCGCCACCGGGGAAATCGTTGCCAAGTCGCCCATTTCGGTTCAGGCCGATGTGGACGCCGCCATGACCGCGGCCAACCAGGCCTTCAAGTCGTGGAAGAAGGCCACCCCCGGCCAGCGCCAGCTGATGCTCCTCAAACTCGCAGACGCCGTCGAGGCCAACAGCGACGAACTCGTGGAAGCCCAGCACCGCAACACCGGTCAGGTCCGTTCCCTGATCGCCTCCGAGGAAGTTGCCGCAGGCGCCGACCAGCTCCGCTTCTTCGCCGGTGCAGCCCGCATCATGGAAGGCAAGTCCGCGGGCGAATACTTCGAGGGCCACACCTCGTACGTGCGCCGCGAACCGATCGGCGTCGTGGCCCAGGTTGCTCCGTGGAACTACCCGTTCCTGATGGCCATCTGGAAGATCGGCCCCGCACTGGCAGCAGGCAACACAATTGTCCTGAAGCCTTCGGACACCACCCCCGAATCCACTCTGGTGCTGGCACGCCTGGCCGGCGAGATCTTCCCGGCCGGTGTCCTCAACGTTGTCCTGGGCACCGGCGAAACCGGCGCCATGATGGTTGACCACAAGGTCCCCGGCCTGGTGTCCATCACGGGCTCCGTCCGCGCCGGCATTGCTGTGGCAAGCGGCGCAGCCAAGGGCCTCAAGCGGGCCCACTTGGAACTCGGCGGCAAGGCCCCGGCAATCGTCTTCAAGGATGCCGACATCAAGAAGAGCGCCGCGGCCATCGCCGAGTTCGCGTTCTTCAATGCAGGCCAGGACTGCACGGCCATCACCCGCGTGTTGGTGGAGGACTCAGTCCACGACGACGTCGTGGCAGCAATGGTGGAGCACACCAAGACTCTGCACACGGGTTCGCAGAACGACGAAGACAACTACTTCGGCCCGCTCAACAACGTGAACCACTTCAACGCCGTGACCTCCGTGGTGGAGAACCTCCCGGCCAACTGCAAGATCGAAACCGGTGGCCACCGAGCAGGCGAGAAGGGCTTCTTCTTCGAGCCCACCATCATCTCCGGCGCCAAGCAGACTGACGACATCGTGCAGAAGGAAACCTTCGGCCCGGTCATCACCGTCCAGAAGTTCAGCACCGAAGAAGAAGCGCTCGAACTGGCCAACGACGTCGAATACGCCTTGGCTTCCAGCGTCTGGACCACCGACCACGGCACGGCCATGCGCATGAGCCGCGACCTGGACTTCGGTGCGGTCTGGATCAACACCCACATCCTCCTGACGGCAGAGATGCCGCACGGCGGCTTCAAGCAGTCCGGCTACGGCAAGGACCTCTCCATGTACGGCGTTGAGGACTACACGCGCATCAAGCACGTGATGAGTGCATTAGATGCATAACTCAGTTGCATAACGCGTTCGCGTAACCCGTACGAATTTCCCAGAAAGGCAACCACCTCATGACCACCACCGCGAACGAACTCTCGTACCGCATCGAGCAGAAGCGCAACATCAACGGCGCCTTCCCCGGCCCCAAGTCGCAGGCACTGGCCGAGCGTCGCGCCGCCGTCGTTGCTGCAGGCGTCGCCTCAGGCGTCCCCGTTTACGTTGAAGACGCCGACGGCGGCATCATCCGCGACGTCGACGGCAACTCCTTCATCGACCTCGGCTCCGGCATCGCCGTGACCAGCGTCGGCGCGTCCGACCCCGCCGTCGTCGCCGCTGTCCAGGAAGCTGCTGCGCACTTCACCCACACCTGCTTCATGGTCACCCCGTACGAGGGCTACGTTGCAGTTGCCGAGCAGCTCAACCGCCTCACCCCGGGCGACCACGCCAAGCGCACCGTGCTGTTCAACTCCGGCGCTGAAGCCGTAGAGAACGCCGTCAAGGTTGCACGCCTGGCCACCGGCCGCGACGCCGTGGTTGCTTTCGACCACGCCTACCACGGCCGCACCAACCTGACCATGGCTCTGACTGCCAAGGCCATGCCGTACAAAACCAACTTCGGCCCGTTCGCGCCCGAGGTCTACCGCATGCCCATGAGCTACCCGTTCCGTGAAGAGAACCCGGAAATCACCGGTGCCGAGGCCGCCAAGCGCGCCATCACCATGATCGAGAAGCAGATCGGTGGCGACCAGGTTGCCGCTATCATCATCGAGCCCATCCAGGGCGAGGGCGGCTTCATCGTTCCGGCCGAAGGCTTCCTGCCGGCACTGTCCGCATGGGCCAAGGAAAAGGGCATCGTCTTCATCGCTGACGAGGTGCAGTCCGGTTTCTGCCGCACGGGCGAATGGTTCGCTGTTGACCACGAAGGTGTTGTCCCGGACATCATCACCATGGCCAAGGGCATTGCCGGCGGCCTCCCGCTGTCCGCTATCACCGGCCGCGCAGACCTGCTCGACGCCGTCCACCCGGGCGGCCTCGGCGGCACCTACGGTGGCAACCCGGTTGCTTGCGCAGCAGCACTCGCAGCCATCGACACCATGGAACAGCACGACCTCAACGGCCGTGCACGCCACATCGAAGAGCTCGCCCTGGGCAAGCTCCGCGAACTGGCAGCCGAAGTTTCCGTGGTTGGCGACATCCGTGGCCGCGGGGCCATGCTGGCCATCGAGCTCGTCCAGCCCGGTTCCAAGGAGCCGAACGCTGAGCTCACCAAGGCTGTTGCTGCCGCTTGCCTCAAGGAAGGCGTCGTCATCCTGACCTGTGGCACCTACGGCAACGTCATCCGCTTGCTCCCGCCGCTGGTCATCAGCGACGAACTGCTCATTGACGGCCTCGAGGTCCTCGCAGCAGCCATCAAGGCTCACGCGTAAGAACTCACGCTTGGTTTGGGAGGAGGGCCGGGGACACCCCGGCCCTCCTCCTGCGTTTAAGCGGTGCACCGCCGAGTTCGCGAGCCTGCGGGGGTGGGTCAACGCCGAGTTCGCGGGAATGTCTCGAGTTCGCCCGAGCGTTCGGGCGTTCTCGCACCGTTCCCGCGGTCTCGGGGCATCTGGGGCAGGAAGGCCTACGAGTCAGAAGCCGCCAGCCGGGCCCTCTTCTTCAGCACCGAGTTTTTCCGCGTGGTGCGAAGCATGTCGATGGTCAGCAACACCAGCGCCAACCACACCACGCAGAAACCGATCCAGCGGGCAGTAGTCATGGTCTCGTTGAACACGGTCAGCGCCACGACGAACTGGAGGACCGGCGCGAAGTACTGCAGCAGGCCGATGGTGGTCATGGGAAGACGGCGGGCTGAGGCGCCGAAGAACAGTAGGGGTACGGCCGTGATGACACCGGAAGCCACCAGCAGCCAGAAGTGGCCCGCGCCTAGCGTGGTAAGGGTTTCGACGCCGGTTACCGCGAGGACAACCATGGTGATGGCTGCAAAGGGAGCCAGCACCACCGTTTCCACGCTAAGGCTCGTGAGTGCGTCAACCTTGGGACCGACGCGTTTCTTCACGAAGCCGTACAGCCCGAAGCTGAAGGCCAGTATCAGGGCGATCCACGGAAGCTGTCCGTAGGAGAAGGTCAGGACCCCCACGGCCACGAAGCCGATGCCCACAGCAGCCCACTGCAGGGGACGCAATTTTTCTTTGAGGACGAAAACACCGAGCAATACCGAGACCAACGGGTTGATGAAGTAACCCAGGGAAGTCTCAACGGCATGACCCGTGGTGACCCCGAAAGTATACGTGAGCCAATTGATGGCAATGAGAACTGCCGCCAGCGCCAGGGGCCCGAAAATGCTGCGATCTTTCACGGCCGCCCAGAATGTCTTCCATGCCCGCGTGATGGTGATCAGCAGTGCGCAGAAGAGCAAGGACCAAACGATCCGGTTGGCCACGATCTCGGTTGCACTGGCCGGCATCAGGACGAAGAAGTACAGGGGAAGCAAGCCCCACAGGCCGTAAGCGCCGATACCGAACAGGATTCCCGCCGTCGACTCGCTCCGGACCGGCTTGCTGCCAGGTTTAGCGGAACCGCCGTTACCGCCACCGCCGCCACCGACCGTCGTCGTCGTTGGCTGGTTTGAAGAGGGAGAATTGGCAGCTATCTGTTCCGGAGTCGACACATTGTCGCCAACACCACCTGCACGCGCAATATTCCGCAATCTTTGGCAATTTCTGTGACTCCTGCCATATAGGCGGTCCGGCGTAAGGTCGACATCTAGAATTGGAATCTGCGCGCCCCAACAACGGCGTGGCTCACTGCTTCGGAAGGGTAACGGTGTCCAACTCAGCCGCAACAACCCCCAATCGTCCGCTTCGCGTTGCGATCGTTGGTGCAGGACCCGCAGGCGTGTACGCCGCGGACATCCTGACCAAATCGAACGAGGTCAAAGACGGGCATGTGGAGGTCAGCATCGATCTCTTCGAGGCATATCCCGCGCCGTACGGCCTGATCCGCTACGGGGTGGCGCCGGATCACCCGCGGATCAAGGGCATCGTGAATGCGCTGCACAAGGTATTGGACCGCGGCGATATCCGCTTCCTCGGCAACGTGACCTACGGCAAGGACCTCACTCTCCACGATTTCCGTGCGTTCTACGACGCCGTGATCTTCTCCACGGGCGCCATCAAAGACGCAGACTTGAAGATCCCTGGTGTCGAGCTGGAGGGCTCCTTCGGCGGCGCAGACTTTGTTTCCTGGTACGACGGACACCCCGATGTCCCCCGGGACTGGCCCTTGGATGCCAAGGAAATCGCCGTGATCGGCAACGGCAACGTGGCACTGGACGTGGCCCGCATGCTGGTCAAGCATCCCGAGGAACTCCTGGTCACGGAGATTCCGGGCAACGTCTACGCCGGGCTCAAGAAGTCGCCGGTCACCGACGTTCACGTCTTCGGTCGCCGGGGACCCGCACAGGTGAAGTTCACGCCGTTGGAGTTGCGCGAGTTGTCCCACTGCAAGGATGTGGACATCGTCCTGTACCCGGAGGACTTCGAGTTCGACGAGGCCTCGGATGAAGCCATCAAGACAAATAACCAGATCAAGACCATGGTCAACACCATGACCAACTGGCTGGTGGAGGAGCACGCAGAATCGGAGCAGCCGTCGTCGCGGCGCCTGCACCTGCACTTCCTGCACAGCCCGGTGGAGATCCTCGACTCGCCTGAGGCGCCGGGGAAGGTCTCCGGCATCAAGTTTGAGCGCATGCAGTTGGACGGAACCGGCAACGTCAAGGGCACCGGCGAGTTCATCGAATACCCCGTTCAGTCCGTCTACCGCGCCATCGGCTACCACGGTTCCCCCTTGGAGGAACTTGAGTACGACGCCCGCCGCGGTGTCATACCGAACGACGGCGGTCGCGTCCTGGATGCCGACGGCAAGCCCGTCCCGGGAATCTACGCCACAGGCTGGATCAAGCGGGGACCGGTCGGGCTGATCGGGCACACCAAGGGTGATGCGCTGGAGACCATCGGCTTCCTCCTCGAAGACAGGCTCAATCTGCCCCCTGCGGAGAACCCGGATCCCCAAGCCATCATCGACCTCCTTGAGGAGCGCGGCGTCCAATACACAACGTGGGAGGGCTGGAACATGCTGGATGCCCATGAAGTCGCCTTGGGTGCTGAGTGGTCTGCCGGCGAAGCTAACGGCGTGGTCCGCGAGCGCATCAAGGTTGTGCCACGCGAGGAAATGATCCGGATCTCCCGCGGCTGACAATCTCCTCTACGCGAACTAGACTTCACGGTACTGTGCCGCCCACCACATGCACAGGACGCTCAGGGAGTTCGATGAGGAATCCAGTCCATCCGCCGGTTCCAGGCAGCGAAGCCGCGGAGCTGTTGCAGAAGCGTGCCCTTACCGGCCACGAGCGTCTGGACTCCTTGCGTCTCGGGAAGCCTGAGGACATCGTCGGATTGCGCCGCTTGGTACGGGAATCCTGGCAACGCTCGGCAACTCTGCAGGCCAACCCCGACGTCGCCGAGGCTCCCCTCGCAATGGATGGGGATGAGTTGGAGGAGTACCGCAGGCAGCACCCCTTGGCGACGATCATGCCCGTGATCAAGAAGCTTTTGGTTCAGCCCAGCCATGACAGCGGGCTGCTGGTGGCAGTGGGCGACGACGTCGGCCGGCTCTTGTGGGTGGATGGTGATCCGGCCATGCAGCGCCGGGCTGAAAGCATGATGTTCGTCGCCGGCGCGGACTGGTCCGAGGCCTCCGTTGGCACCAGCGCACCCGGGACTGCTCTGGCCTTGGACCGCAGCATCCAAATTTCCGGGGCGGAACACTTCAAGCGATCGGTCCATCCTTGGAGTTGTACGGCTGTTCCCTTCCATGACCCCGATTCCGGCGCAGTACTGGGCGTTGTGGATATCACTGGCACGGAAACCGCCGTCGCCGCGCATACTCTTTCGTTGGTGGAGGCTACCGTTGCCGCCGCTCAGGCTCAGCTCCGTATTGAACGACTGACGCTCGCCGCCGCCGTCAAGGACAAACCTCGACGCCGGAGCGCGGCTGCCGCCTCCGGCCGCACGCTCTACCGGAACAGCCTCCAGCTATTGGGCCGTGACCAAGCCCTGCTTAGCATCAACGGACGGACGGTTTCCCTGTCTGCCCGGCACAGCGAGATTCTTGCCATCCTGAGCCATCACCCAGCCGGGCTCAGTGCTGAAGACCTGTGCACCCAGCTGTATCCCGGGGATGGTTCTGCCGTGACACTTCGCGCGGAAATGGTGCGGCTCCGAAAAGTCATCCAGGAATTAAGCCCGGAGGCTGTCCCCGGATCCCGTCCTTACCGCCTGCCGGTGGAATTGCTTCCCGACTCCGGCCAGGTGCTCAGTTGCCTCCAACGCGGTGCCCACCGCATCGCCTTGGAAATCTACAAAGGTGGGCTCTTGCCACGCTCGGAGGCGCCCGGCGTCGTGCAGTTGCGCGAACGGGTCTCGCACCTGCTGCGTGAGGCGCTGCTCAGCGACGGCAGCGTTGATTCGCTCCTCAAGTACGCTGAGCTGCCCGATGCGAAGTACGACGTCGACCTCCGCCTTGCCGTCCTGAAGCTGCTGCCGCCGCGCTCGCCCAAGCGGGCCGCGGTGGTGGCTGACCTCGAACGAATCGAAACGGAACTCAAAGCGTGAGCTGACTCACATGGTTGCAACGTAGCTGCAACCTCTTAGCTCCTAGGCTCGGATCAACGGCGACAGCCACCGTGATTCGCAGCAAAGGAGCTAGCAATGACCGTTTATGCACAGCCAGGTGCCGAGGGTTCCAAGGTCACCTTCAAGGACCGTTACGAGAACTGGATCGGCGGAGAATGGGTTGCCCCGGTCAAGGGCGCATATTTCGAGAACATCACCCCCGTTACGGGCAAGGCTTTCTGCGAAGTTGCCCGCGGCACCTCCGAGGATATCGAGCTGGCGTTGGACGCCGCCCACAAGGTTGCACCCTCATGGGGCAAGACGTCCGCCACGGAACGTGCAGCCATCCTGAACAAGATTGCCGACCGCATCGACGAGAACGTGGAGCTTCTCGCGGTGGCGGAAACGTGGGACAACGGCAAGCCCGTCCGCGAAACCCTCAACGCCGACATCCCGTTGGCGGCCGACCACTTCCGCTACTTCGCCTCCGCCGTCCGTGCGCAGGAAGGCCACCTCTCCCAGCTGGATGAGGACACCACGGCCTACCACTTCAAAGAGCCGCTGGGCGTTGTAGGCCAAATCATCCCCTGGAACTTCCCCATCCTCATGGCAGTGTGGAAGCTGGCACCGGCACTCGCAGCAGGCAACGCAGTGGTGCTCAAGCCCGCCGAGCAGACGCCCACGTCCATCCTGGTGCTCATGGAACTCATTGGAGACCTCCTGCCGGCAGGTGTGGTGAACGTTGTCAACGGCTTCGGTGTTGAGGCTGGAAAGCCCCTCGCTTCCAGCTCCCGGATCCGTAAAATCGCCTTCACTGGTGAAACCACCACCGGCCGCCTCATCAGCCAGTACGCGTCCAACAACCTCATTCCCGTCACGTTGGAACTGGGTGGCAAGAGCCCGAACATCTTCTTCGACGACGTCGCCGCCCAGAACGATGCTTTCTATGACAAGGCCCAGGAAGGCTTCACTCTCTTTGCCTTCAACCAGGGCGAAGTCTGCACCTGCCCGTCCCGCGCACTCGTTCAGGAAGGCATCTACGACTCCTTCATGACGGACGTCGTGGCCCGGACCAACAAGATCATCCAGGGCAACCCGCTGGACACCGACACCCAGGTGGGTGCCCAGGCCTCGAATGACCAGTTGGAGAAGATCCTGTCCTACATCGACATCGGAAAGCAGGAGGGCGCCAAGGTACTCGCCGGCGGCGCCAGGGCCGAACTGTCCGGTGACCTCGCCGGCGGCTACTACGTCCAGCCCACCATCTTCGAGGGCCACAACCGGATGCGAATCTTCCAGGAGGAAATCTTCGGGCCGGTGGTGTCCGTGACCAGTTTCAGCGACTACAACGACGCCATCGGCATCGCCAACGACACGCTGTACGGTCTTGGCGCAGGAGTCTGGTCACGCAACGGAAATGTCGCCTACCGCGCAGGCCGGGAAATCCAGGCCGGCCGCGTGTGGGTCAACAACTACCACGCCTACCCGGCAGGTGCCGCTTTCGGCGGCTACAAGTCCTCAGGTATTGGCCGTGAGAACCACGCCATGATGCTGGACCACTACCAGCAGACCAAGAACCTCCTGGTCAGCTACAACGAGAACAAGCTCGGCTTCTTCTAAACCCGTCCTGTTCGTCGATCAAAGGAGATCTTCAATGTCCACAACCATGCGAGCTGCAGTAGTCACCGAATTCGGAACCGACCTTACGGTCAAGGAAGTGGAAAGGCCGACGCCGGGCCCCGGCCAGGCGCTGGTCCGTGTCATCACGTCGGGGGTTTGCCACACAGACCTCCACGCCGCTGAAGGAGACTGGCCGGTTAAGCCGACACCGCCTTTCATTCCCGGCCATGAAGGAGTGGGTGAAGTCGTGGCCCTTGGCGAGGGCGTCACGGACGTTGCCGTAGGGGACATGGTGGGCAACGCTTGGCTGTGGTCCGCCTGCGGTGACTGCCAGTACTGCCGCACCGGCTGGGAAACACTGTGTGAGTCGCAGCAGAACGGTGGTTACAGCGTTGACGGCTCGTTCGGCGAGTACATGCTGGTTGACACGCGCTTTGCTGCCCGCATCCCGGAAGGCTCGGATCCGGTGGAAGTCGCGCCGGTTCTGTGTGCCGGGGTTACGGTCTACAAGGGCCTGAAGATGACCGAGGCCAGGCCCGGTCAGTGGGTCACCATCTCCGGCATCGGGGGACTGGGGCACATCGCCGTGCAGTATGCGGTGGCCATGGGGCTCCGGGTCGCGGCAGTGGACATTGCCGACGACAAGCTGGCGCTGGCCCGCGAACACGGCGCCGAGCTGACCGTCAACGCCCTGCATGAGGACCCGGCAGAGGTCATCCAACGTGAAACGGGTGGCTGCCATGGTGTCTTGGTGACAGCGGTTCACCCTTCGGCCTTCGGCCAGGCGATCGGCATGGCGCGCCGTGGTGGAACGATCGTTTTCAATGGGTTGCCTCCGGGAGACTTCCCGGCGCCGATCTTCGAGATCGTCCTCAAGGGCCTTACGGTCCGCGGCTCGATCGTGGGAACGCGGCAGGACCTGGAGGAAGCACTGGAGTTCTACGCCCAGGGAAAGATCAAGCCAACGGTCTCCACCCGGGAACTCTCCGAAGTCAACGCGGTCTTTGACGAGATGAAGCACGCCAAGATCGACGGCCGAGTGGTCCTGAAGTTCTGATGGACAACACCAGCTTGGAAGCTGCGGTGACGCTGCCCGGGGAGGATTTCTCCCGGGTGGCGCTCACCGCGGTGTCCGTGGAACTCCTCCGCAAACTTTGGGACCAGCACGGGCCGCTTATGTTCCACCAGTCGGGTGGTTGCTGCGACGGCTCTGCACCTATGTGCTATCCCGCGGGGGAGTTCCTCACCGGCGACTCTGATGTCCTTCTGGGCCGCTTCGATATCGGAACCGGAGGAGAGTCGAAGCCCTTGGACTTTTGGATGTCCAAAGAGCAGTTCAACTACTGGTCCCACACCCACCTCACAGTTGATGTGGTTCCTGGCCGAGGCAGCGGGTTCTCGGTGGAATCCCCTGAAGGCAAACGTTTCCTGATCCGTTCAACCCTCATGGACTGGGACGTGCCCAGCAGTTAGGTATGAGTGGCTGGGGTGGCGGGGGGGACGGGCCCTT
>NZ_AKKK01000001.1 GCF_000281065.1 Arthrobacter sp. M2012083 | reverse complement strand
GTTGCTGTGGCGTTTGATCTTGCCCAGCGTGCTGAGCAGGCCGAGGCTGGTGTTCCTGTCTTGGAGCGGGGCCAGGGGGTGGGTGCCCAGGTCGCGTTGGCCCGGCGGGAGTCACCGAATCGTGGGTCCCGGTTGCTGGGTTTGGCGAAGGCGTTGGTGATGGAGATGCCGCGGACGTTGGCTGCCCTGAAGTCGGGGCAGTTGAACGAGTGGCGGGCCACGCTTTTGGTGAAGGAGACGGCGTGTTTGTCTGTTGAGGACCGGTGCGCGGTGGATGAGGAGCTCGCCGCAGATACCGGGACTTTTGACGGGAAGGGCGATCGGGCGATTGTTGCGGCGGTGAAGGCTGCTGCGTATCGGCGGGATCCGCGGTCGGTGGCCGGGCGTGCGAGCCGTGCCGCCGCCGAGCGGACGGTGAACCTGCGTCCGGCGCCGGACACGATGACTTACCTGACCGCGCTGCTGCCGGTCGCCCAAGGGGTCGCGGTTTATGCTGCCCTGTGCCGGGCGGCTGATGCGGCCCGTTGCAGCGGTGGCACCGGTACCCGTGGTCAGGTCATGGCCGACACTGTGGTCGAACGCGTCACCGGCACACCTGGTGGGGTCTCCGGGATCAACCTGGACCTGATCATGACTGACCGCACCCTCTTCCAAGGCGACAGCGAACCGGCCCGGCTCAAGGGTTACGGAATCGTCCCCGCTGAGTGGGGAAGGGAACTCCTAACCCTGGGGCAAGTAGCCCCGGACCAGGAGCTCACTCTCTGGCTCCGCCGGCTCTATACCGCGCCGGCCAGTGGCGAGCTTCTGGGCATGGACTCCAAAGCCCGGCTCTTCCCGACGAGGCTGCGGCGTTTCATCGAAACCCGCGACGATACCTGCCGGACACCGTACTGCGATGCGCCCATCCGGCACATCGACCACGTGGTTCCGTGGCGCTCAGGCGGAACCACCACGCTCACTAACGGAGCAGGGCTATGCGAAGCCTGCAACCACACCAAGGAAAACCCCGGCTGGACCAGCAAAACCGTACATGCTGACGCGCACGGGGGTGTCCACACCCTGGAAATCAGCACCCCCACCGGACACACGTACAAATCGAGGGCACCATTTCTTCCGGGTCATGAATGCGCTCAAGGACAAGATCCCGTTCCGCGGCCAGATGCCATCTCACGGCAAGCAGAGCCGGGATCCGGCACTATGCCAATGCCGGGCCCACCCCAGCCGGAACAGAGGAACCTTGCCCGTGTTTAGGCGGCTAACTGTTTGCGTCGAGATTATGGTGCGCAGGCGTCCTTGAGTGCCTGAACCGACTCGGCCGGCACCTCGTCGCCGGCTTCCGCGATCTGGTTCAACGGCGTCGTGATTTCAGCGGGAACGCCCGCAGCACCGGCGGCCGAGACCAAGCCGGCAAGCAACTGCTTGTCCTGAACGCTGACCAAGCCGTCCTGGACTACAGCGCAGACCTGCTTCGTCACTTCATCGGCGGCGGCCGTAGCCACCTTCGATGCGGCGTCGCTGGCTGCGCTTGTAGCTGCTTCCTCCACAGCTCCGCAGCCGACGAGCAGCAGCAACAGGGGGACGGCGGTCAGGGCAACAAGGCGACGGGTCATGAGTCCAGAGTAGCAATCGGACCCAGTCGCCAGGTCGCCCAATGGGAGCACGAACGCTTCAAGGGGTCTTCGCAGCCCTACTCGCACCGGGAGCACTGGCGCTTCTGACGGTTGCTTTCCCGGAGGCAAGGACCGTGGCACATTTGCTGCGGAACTAGGAATTACGACGGCGGCCAACTCGCGTAATGATTGACATGACATAACTCACATTCTGTAAGCTAATTTCATAGTCACGCAGTCGGCTTCCTTCGCACTCATCAGGGAGGTCCGTCTTGGCCCCCAATTCCCTCAAGTCAGAGATTCTCCTGGCCCATGGGGTCGCGCCTTCCGCGGCCAGCGTTGCTCGACGAAGAGCAGCCGCAACCCACGGCGTGTCCAACAAACCCGATGCCCTTCTTGGAGCCATAGCCGTCAGGCAGTTGTTTCACCGCTGGCCTTTAGTGCCATCACGGGAACTGGAACGGATCCGCCACGTGCTCCTGCACTGCGACCAGCTAGGCTCTCCCGACACCCACCACCTGTCCGAGCCGGCCCAAGCTCTGCTGGAGCTGATCAACAGTGAGTTGGAACGGCGTCGAAACGCCGCGGCTCCGCAAGGGATGCCAGGGGCAAAGGCGCCCGTGGACGTCCCGGAACGGGGTGCCGCGTAGATGGCCGGCCACTTTGAGTTGTTCGAAGAATCAGGAGGTGATTGCCGCGTCCGTCTCGTCGATGGTGACGGGACAGAACTTGCGCTCTCCATCTGCTTCCATGACAAGGACTCGGCAGCCAAGGCCATCTACTCGCTACGGGAGATCGCGGCGAGTGGCCTGATTGAGGACCACACGTCGCGGGCACCATGAGGTTACAGTGGGGCTGAGATTCCAGCTCGCTCCTACCGGATAATCGGAAGGCCCGCCGTCGGGAAGACGCTAGGGAAGATCGACGGCGGCGGGACGGGTACGGTGTCCAGCGGCACCGTAACCGTTTCAGCGCCAACAGTGACGTCGTAACCCCGCACATCAATCCGCAACGGCTCGTCGCTGTAGTCCTCACCGGATACAAGCGTCAGGGCGATGGAACCTTGTGAGAGGTCCACGGCCAGCAGGCGTCCCTGCACCTTGAGCCGGAAGGACAGGCCTTCCCACTCCGAGGGCAGGCGAGGATCAAAGCGCAGCACCTCGCCTTGGTCCCGCATGCCAGCGAAACCGCACACCAAGGAACTCCAGATACCGCCAGTTGACGCGATGTGGACGCCGTCGATGGTGTTGCCATGGGAGTTGTCGAGGTCGATGAACAGTGCCTCGGTAAAGTGCTTCAGCGCGACGTCGCCGTACCCAACCTCGGCCGCCATGATGCCCTGCACGCAAGCGGACAGGGTGGAGTCGCCGGTGGTGATCGGATCGTAGAAGTCGAAAGCGCGCTGCTTTTCCTCGGCCGTGAAGTCCTGCCACTGCAGGAACATGGCCAGCACGGTGTCAGCCTGCTTGAGTACCTGGTGCCGGTAGATCACCAAGGGGTGGAAGTTCAGCAGCAACGGGTACTTGGACTTGGGTGTGTTCCAGTCCCACGGCTCCAGAGTCATGAAGTCGTTGTCCTGGCTGAAGACCTCCAGGTGGGGGTCGTACGGGAGCGACATCCGCTCGGCCGCCTGCCGCCACACCATGCGCTCGGTTTCGGCGACCCCCTCGTGTTCCAGCGCGGCGGCGGCCCGCAGATTGAAGCGCGCCATGACGTTGGTATAGAGGTTGTCGTTGACCACGGCCGTGTACTCATCCGGGCCGGTGACGCCGTGGATGTGGAACATTCCGTCCTTGCCGAAGAAGCCCAGCGACGCCCACATGCGTGCTGTTTCAATCAACAGGTCGGCGCCCAGTTCGCCGCGGAAGGTGTCATCGCCGCTGGCCCACTGGTATCGGTTGGCTGCGAAGGCGATGGCCGCCGCAATGTGGAACTGGGCAGTGCCGGCAGCGTAGTAGGCGCTCGCTTCGAGGCCGTTGATGGTCCGCCACGGGAACAGCGCACCGTCCACGCTGAGCTCCTTGGCCCGGACGCGCGCGTCCGGCAGCATCGCGTGCCGCGATTCCAGCACCTTACGTGCCCCGCAAGGATTGGTGTAGGTCAGGTAAGGCAGGAGGTAGACCTCCTGGTCCCAAAAGTAATGGCCCTCGTAACCGGAACCACTCACACCCTTGGCCGGGATACCCGCAACGCCCGCCCGGGCAGTGGCTTGTGCCAACTGGAACAACCCCCAGCGCACCGCCTGCTGCATCTCCGCCTGACCACCAATTGAGATGTCCGCCGTGGTCCAGTATTCGGCGTAGTGGGCCTTGCTCTGGTCCAGGATGTCGGAGAAGGACACCAGGTTCGCTTCGGCTTCGGCCGCGAGGCTTTCACCACGGTCTTCGGCGTCAGAGGAGCCGGCAACCACGTAGCTGACCGACTTCTCCAAACGGAAAGTGTCGCCGTCGTGAATGGCCAGAACGTAGCGGACGGACGATTCGTCCTCCGCCACCAAGGTCTCGAAGGGCTGGCCTTCGGCCGAAATCCAGTGATCAACGGCAATGGCGACGCGCTGGCGGGACTCGGACGTTTCCCATGCCAGGCGAAGCGAGCCGTCGGTACCCTGGAGGTGCAGCGGCAGCAAGACCCGGCCAGCGTGCCGGCCCGAGCGGCGGGGATCGTGGACCGAGTGGTCCTCCACAGGCTGGTCCTGGCGGTTCACGACGCCGGAGGTGATGTCCGCGGACACGTCGCGGTCAGCTGTCAGCGACAGTTCCAGGCCAAGACATCCGCGGGAATCGAAGCCTACGGCGCGGCGCTCCACCGTGGTGACGGTAGCGCCCGAGCGGCAGGCCCACGTGATGGTCTCCTCGTAGACGCCTGTGGAAAAGTCCACGCTGCGGTGGTAGTCCAGCACCGTGGATTCGGCAAGGCTCAGGGCTTCGCCATCAATGGAGACGGTGAAGTTGTTGGCGTCGGGCACGTAGACGATCCGCTGGCCTGTCCGGGCAAAACCATACGCATTTTCGGCGTGTTTGATGTCCCAGATCTCGTGAAAGCCGTTGATGAACGTGCCGGGAAGCTCGCCGTCCCCCGCCGTTGAATGCGAGCCACGGATACCAAGGTGGCCGTTGCCAAGCGCGAATAGCGTTTCCAGCGTTCCCTCGTCACCGGGGACGTGGATATTCTCCACGAGCTTCCAGGGCTCGCAGGGGAAGCGAAGCCGATCGGAGCTGATGAGTGCCATGGGCTGTTGAAGTCCTTCGAAAAAAGTAGGGTCAGAGAAGATCGTTGAGGTCGTCCACCACCAGCGTGGCACCGGCGTCGAGCAGGGTTTTCCGGCCTGCCCCGCGGTCCACGCCGATCACGGCGTAGAAGGGAGCGCCCGCGCCGGCCTGCACGCCGGACACTGCGTCCTCCACCACGATGCATTCCTCCACTGGCACGTCCAGCAGGCTTGCTCCATACACGTAGGTGGCGGGGTCCGGCTTGCCGGGAAGTCCGACGCCGGCAGCGACCTGGCCGTCGACGACAACCTCAAAGTGGTGGTCGAGCCCGGCGGCCTTCAGTACCGCAGGCGCGTTGCGCGAGGAGGACACGACGGCCACCTTGAGACCCAGTTCCACTGCGGCGTTGATGAACTTGACCGAGCCCTCATACGGCTCAACGCCGCGGGAGTTCACGATCTCGTTGAAAATGGCGTTCTTGCGATTGCCCAGGCCTTGAACCGTCTCGTTGTCGGGATGGTCATGAACCGGTCCCTCGGGCAGCGTGATGCCGCGGGACGTCAGGAAGTCACGGACGCCGTCGAAGCGCGGCTTGCCGTCAATGTGATCGAAGTAGTCGCTCTCCTGGTAGCCCTGCGGGTGGCCCGTAGCGGCCAGGTAACCGTCGAAAAGTTCCTGCCACGCCTGCTCATGCACCACGGCAGTGGGCGTCAGCACGCCGTCGAGGTCGAACAACAGCGCCGAGGCGCCAGTCCAGGCATTACGAAGATCAGTCATGTGCATTGTTCCGTTCAGCGCTTGTGGCGCGTGGTCTTGCGTTCGATGAGCTTGGTATCGAGCAGGTGGTTGGAGGGTTGATGGGGGGTTTCAGTATTCAGCAGGCGTTCACACAGCAGGTTTGCTGCGAAGGCGCCTTGGTCGGCAACGGGTTGCGCCACGGTGCTCAGGCCCAGGAACCAACTCATGGGGTGATCGTCTATGCCGATCACGGACACGTTCTTGGGCACGGAAAGGCCGTGTTCACGTAGCGCCATCAGGGCACCGAACGCGGCCTCGTCACAGTGGGCGAACACTGCTGTGGGCCTCCCGCCACGGGCAATGAGTTCAGTCATTGCCCGCCTGCCGTCGTCGATGCTTGGCCCGGTCCCCACCACAAGGTCCGGGTGGACGGTGAGGTGGTGATCATCCAGCGCACGCTTGAAGCCACGGAACCGTGGAGTCTCAGTCACAACGGAGTGTTCATTGCTCGAGAGAACGGCCAAGTCCCAATGGCCCAGCCCCAGCAGGTGTTGGGTGGCCTGCCAGGCTGCGTGTTCGTCATCGATACCTACATTGTCCCACGGAACATTTCGCATGCCCACGCTGGCCACTGCCAGCCCGCAGGCTTCCAACGCTTCCATCTCTTTGGCGGCGAGGTCAATATTGAGCAGCAGCACCCCGTCCACTCTTTGCGTCAGGTTTCCCAGATCCGCAAAGAACTGTTGCCGCACGCTGGCCTTGTTGCGCAGGCTGATCAGGACAGTGTCGTAGCCGCTGTCGCCGAACACTTCCTCTGCTGCTTCCACCGCCTGGGCGAAGAACCAGGCGGTGGCTGTCGGGGCCACGATAGCTACTGAACCCGTGCTCCCACCGGCCAGCCTGGACGCTGCGGCGGAGGCTTTGTAGCCAAGTTTGCTGGCGGCTTCCGCCACCTGTCGCTGAGCTTTTTCAGAAACGTTGGGGAGGTTCCTGAGGGCCCGCGATACCGTGCAAATGGACAACCCGGAGAGAACGGCTACGTCCTGGATTGTCACCCTGTGAGTCCTAACCATGCAACACGGCCTCAACCCTTTCCATCCTCGCCTGACGCCTTGGCGTGAGCCCCTCACCGGGACACCAGCCAAAAGTGTAAGCGCTTACAATTTTGTCATTCAATAGAGTGCGGTCGAATGCGATATTGTGACGCGAATCTCGCCGAAAGCTTGATTCCGAGGCCTGGATGCCTTCTAATCCTTGGGGCTTAACCCAAGACGTAGTACTTCAGGAACGCGCTCACATCCACCAGTTCGGGCAGCTCGATCCTGTGCCCCATCCCCGGATAGGTCCGAGCCGTCAGGGCGACGTTGGCGTTCAACCACTCCTCGGTGTGGGCAATGGCGGCCTCGTTGATGACCGGATCGGCCTTATCCCGTCCCCAGAAGAAGGGTGGTGGAGCGTCAAAGGACTCACTTAGGGCCAGGAGATCGTTGTCCAGGACGAATCCGGAGAGGCCAACCGTTGCCTTGAACGCGCTGGGCCGCAGGCGGAGGAGCGTGCTGGCCATAGCCATGCCCTGTGAATAGCCCAGCAGGCTGACGCTGCTGTGGTTGTCCTTGACGGAGTTGATCCAGTTGAACACCGAGTTGGTGGACGCGATGACATCCGCGAAGTCGTTTGTCAGGAAGTAATCCAGCAGGAACCAGCCGTAGTGGTCACCGATGACTTTTGGGCCCCGAAGCGCCGCGCAGGTGAACTCGCCGGGAAGGTGCGGGAAGAGATCAACCATGCGCTGCTCGCTGGTGCCATACCCGTGCATCATCACCAGCAACGGGGTGCCCTTGCGCTGGTTTTCGGGCTTCGACCAGACCACTGATTCCATGGGCACGAGCCTAGTAGACTGTGCCCATGACTCCGCAGGAACTGGCCAACCTGGCTCATCTGCGGCGCGCCCGCGACTTCATCGACCGCGAATACGCGCGTCCATTGGACGTGCCCACTATGGCAGCCGGCGCTTTGATGTCCCCCGCACATTTTTCCCGCCAGTTCAAAGCTGCCTATGGCGAATCACCGTACAACTACCTCATGACAAGGCGGATTGAACGCGCTATGGCGCTGCTCCGGGCGGGAACAAGCGTCACTGACGCCTGTATGGAGGTGGGCTGTACCTCGCTGGGCTCGTTCAGCACCCGCTTCACGGAGATCGTGGGAATCAACCCCAGTGAATACCGGGCCCGGGAGCACCACGCCGTGAAGGCCATGCCCAACTGCATCGCGAAACAGCACACCCGCCCTGAAAGAACTGGTAACAAGAACCTGAGCAGGATTGAAGAAGCGCCCGCGTCATAGCTGCAATAGCGTGTGACTCATGAACATTTCATTGAAGTACGCACACGTCACAGTCAACGATGTCGATGAGTCTCTCGCCTTCTACCGGGACGCCCTGGGTTTCGTCGTTCGGAACGACGTCGGCTCCGACGGCCAGCGCTGGGTCACTATCGGCAGCGATGCCCAGCCTGACCTTGAGCTGGTGCTTTCCCCGCCGCACGCAGGCCGCTCACAGGCCGACGGCGACGCCATCCAGGAGCTCCTCACCAAGGGCGTCATGCCCATGCTCGTGTTCACCACGGATGACCTCGACGCCACCTTCGAAAAGCTGCGCGCTTCCGGCGCCGAGGTACTCCAGGAACCCATCGACCAGCCGTGGGGCCCACGCGACTGCGCCTTCCGCGACCCTTCGGGCAACATGATCCGCATCAACCAGGGCTAACCGCACCCCCAGGTTTCACAGCCCGAAAGCACGACGGCGGGATGTCACCGTGGGCACCCACGGCAACGTCCCGCCGTCGTCGTTCTCCTGTTGTCAGAGACTCATCAGGCTGGCATCCGACCGCTCGCCGCCCTGATGCGTAGAGGTGATCGCCGCAGTCACGACGTCGGACAGCCGCAGCCGCCGGCCATAGGCTTGCCGCTGCAGCCGCTCGCCGGTTCCGCGCCGGAGGATGTTCGCCACCCCTGTCCGCGCGAGTGCCAGATCTCCGGATTCCGTCAACGCCCGTCGGACGTGCCGCAGCAGGGCACCAGCCACATCAGCAGCAGCATATGGCGCCCGCTCCAGCGGGTGCAGAAGTTGGTCGTTGATGCCGAAACGGCTGGCCTTCCAGTTGGCCATGCGGATCACCGGCGTCAAAGTGCTCGACGGCGGGTCCCCCTTGCGCCACTCGCTTGCCGACGTTTCCACAAGGGCACGTGCGAGGACCGCAATGGTGAGGGCGTCTTCGGCGTAGAGGCAGACGTCGGCAATCCGAAGTTCCACCGTCGGGTGTCCCCTGGACAGGCGGGCGTCGAAGTAGATCATGCCCTCATCCAGTGGAACCCCGGTCCCTAGCAACTCTGCAAGCACCGCCCGGTATCCGTCCGCCGAGCCGAAAACATCCATAGGACCCGCCGTGGGCCATCTGTTCCAGATCTGCGTGCGGTAACTGGCGAACCCCGTGTCAGCGCCCATCCAGAACGGGGAATTGGCGCTCAGCGCCAAGAGGACCGGCAGCCAATGGCGCATTCGGTCCAGGACAGCAACTCCCTCCTCCGGCGACTCGATGGACACATGGACGTGGAAGCCGCACGTGAGTTGCTCGCGGGAAATCAGGCCAAATTCCGTGCCCATGGCGGCGTAGCGCTGGTTGCCCGTAGTGGGCGTGGCATGGAAGACCGGCGGGGTGGCCAACGCGGCAACCCGCGCCCCGACAGCCCGGGCAGCTGAGTCGGCCATCGCCCGCCCGGCGCGGATCTCGGCCCTCAGTTCCTTGGCGGTCCGGCAGGGCAGCGAGTTGACCTCAATCTGTTCCTGTTTGAACTCCGACTTCAGCGAAGGCTCTTTAGGGTTTGGCTCCGGTCCTTCGGGGGAGGCCACGTCCAGGATGTCGGCGGCCAATGCCAAGGGCATGCCGTCCACCGGATCGGCAATGAGTAGTTCCTCTTCGACGCCAAACGTACGCATAGCCACCCCTCCCCGCGACAAATTATTTAGAGACGGCGGTTATCCAACGTGGCGAGGAACCTCCATTTGGAAACCGCAACGGCAGTGGAGCACCTGCGTCTGCAAGTACACCTCAAGGAGGCTGGGACTGCCCGGATCTTCAGTGGTCCGGGGTGCCTCGATGACGCGTTCCGTGGGGCGCCCCAAGGTCATGGGATCACCGCAGTGGGTGCAGCTGAACCAGAGGCCCGCTGCAGACGTGGAAAGAAATTCACTCTGGATGGCGGGAACCAAAGCATCCAGGCGGACTGCGTGGGCGTAAAACGTATCGCATTCGCTGCAGGTGTAGCTGACTTCGACGATCTCCGACTGATTCGGTGTTGCTTCCACAACCGTCTCTACGAAAATGTAGGAATCAGTATTGCAAACGGTGCACCAAGGGCGTGCTCCGGTATCGACAGTTGCAGGTGCCTGTCCGCTTGAAGGCTTCGAGGCGGGAATCGGGGATCCAAGCGTCATTGCCATTCTCCTTTTTCTCCTTCAAGGAGCCTGCATGGTGGCACGCTGTGAGCCGGCCGAAAGGGGCCACGGCTAAAAAGGTGCAGTTCTTGGACCATCCGGGATGGCACAACTCATGAGGCTCCAAGGGCTATCTGCTTAACCCATGTATGAATGTAGTTCACTAGTGGCGCCCGTCACAAGTGATGGAGTTGTCGGCTACCCCTTGTGCGTGCACTTCTAGGCTTCGAAGTGCGCCACGGGAGCTTCGTTGGCCACGCTCTTGACGATAGCCTCTGCCACGTCCCGCAGCTTCTGGTTCCGGGTGCTCGATGCCTTCTTGAGGATTTGGAACGCTTCTTCCTGCGTACAGCGGTTTTGGCCCATGATGATTCCACTGGCGAGGTCAATCACCGTCCGGGTCTGCATGGCTTCCTGCAGATCGTCAGCGTGTTGCTGCTTCACGCCAATCCGCACAGCCAGCCGCAGCGAGCGCTCGGCTTGGCTCGCGTAAAGTTCGCAATTGCGGATGGTGGCGTCATCAAATGCGTGGGCTTGCGGGGCGAAGAAGTTGAGGGCTGCGGTGGCTCCTTCGTCCAATTCCAGGGGAACGCAGAGCGCGGAAAGATGTCCCCGCTCGGCAATGACGGTGCAGTACTCCGACCACCTTTCTTCCGTTGATGTGTCGGGAACGTGCTGGGTGCCGTGGCTTCGCATGGCCTCCAGGCAAGGACCATCCCCGTACGCCTGCTGAACTTCATCGATCAGCCTGGCTTCATGGGTGCTTCCAGCTACCGTGGCCGTGCGGCGGCGCCGACTGAGAGTGATGCCGCAGAGCACATCCATACCCACGGCCTGCGACACGGCAGAAGCTGAAAAAACCGCGAGTTCATGCAGAAATCCGCCTACATCTTCGCTGTCTATCACCAGGTCCTGCAGCTGCTCGGGCACCGAAACATCGTCGGGCGCAGAGACAGCATCAGGCGCCGCAAAATCAACGTTCATTTCGTCCATGCCTCATTTTACGGTCGCCGAAGCCCAACTCGGCACCCGATTGGCGATGGAATCAGAATCCTTGCATCTGGCGTGCACCTATGTGCACAATCGACCTATAGTCCACATCACAGGACTCAGGTTTTCCAGCTCATGCAGACGGGCACCCCGCATTTTTGATGCAGAGGTACAGACCCATGCCGGCTCAGCCAGCGTCCAGAGTCCCTGACGAAGCACATCAACCACCCGATGAACCGCTTTGGTGCTCGCACTGCAATACCGACCAGCACCTCCTGGTGAATTCCATTCAGTCCCACTATCCGCCCGCGCCCAACATGGTGGATGTGGCGTACGAGTGCCATGTTTGCCGGTACTCCTATGAACATGTCGCCTCCGTACGACGCGTGGCCGCGGTCCTGAACCGCCCCGGCGTCCCCCAAGGCGTTCTGCAATTCGGCGGCCAGTACCTCCACTGCGGTGAACCTATGAAAACCAAGAGCTGCGAGCTTCGCAGGGTCCAGGCACCCCTGGTGCTGACTCCGGGAGCGCAGCTGCGGATGTACGAAGTACTTATCAATACACGCATCCTCGGGTGCCACTGCGGATTCCGCATGGAAATCCCGGACTGAGATTGAGGACGACATGGGGAGCGACACCACGATGAGCTACACCAACAATTCTGGAGCTACCGGGAGGGATGGCATGCACGCAGAGTCGAAACAAAAAGAGCCTTCGGCCACAGGTGGAAGGCTGGGGCAAACCGGGAAGCGCCGCCTGCCGGATCCGCCGGATCCGGACAACCTTCCCATCGACTACCCGGGCTCGGGGTGGGACTCCGGCAGATATCCCTCTGCTGTTCCGGGAAGCCTTCGGCCGCAACACTCCGCCCACCGGCGGAGCGCCTGATCATGAGTGAATTCCCGCCGGACCCCTCGCATCCTGATCCCACCCGCGAGCCAGGACCCACACCTGAGCCCGTTCCGTTGCCGGAACCAGGGCCGCCGCCCGTGCCGGACCCCACGCCGGGACCCACAGTGCCCTCCCCACCAACTCCGGGGCCCCCAACACCAGGAGAACCGCCTGGGCTTTTGACCTAGCCCACACCGGCAAGGAAACCAGGCAGGTTCATTCCACAGACCGGATCCCGTATACATCCCCCAGTCGGGATCCGAACGAGGGCATGCCGCGCTACAGGGAGCGCGGCATGCTCTTTTCCTGCGCCTGGGGTCTACTTGCCACCCGGACTTATCCGCCAACATCTGCGTTTATGTTGTTTTCTATTGACTTCCCAACATAAACAAAGATAGAGTCAAGCAATTCCACATCGTTGTGACAGCAGTCACTGATGTGGCTGCACTGATAAGCAGCTTGACCGCAATGGAGGGTAAGTGTTCGCCGAAGAACGCCAGCAACTGATCTCCGCACTCGTCGCAGAGCGCGGACGGGTGAGCGTCACTGACCTTGCCGACCGTTTCAGCATCACCACTGAGACAATCCGCCGCGACCTCGCGGCCCTTGAGGTTTCCGGGAACCTGAGGCGCGTTCACGGCGGCGCCGTCCCCTCTGACCTCCTGAGCACACGCGAGGAGAGCATCCTTGAGCGCGCCGTCCAGCGTCAGGAGGAAAAACTCCGCATCGCTAACGCGGCGCTCGCCCTTATCCCGCAACTCACCACGGGAAGTGTCCTCCTGGACGCGGGTTCCACCACCGAAACCCTCGCCGACCTACTGGCCCAGCGCACGCCACCGGCCAACGGAGATGATGAGCTCGTAGTCATCACGCACGCCATCCCCATCGCCGGCAAGCTCTCCTCCACGCAGGGCATAGCACTCCAGATTCTTGGCGGCCGTGTCCGCGGACTGACGCAGGCCGCCGTCGGGCAGTCAACCGTGGAGGCAGCTCATAAACTTCGGCCGGACATTGCCTTCGTTGGTGCCAACGGCATCCACGCAACGTTTGGGCTCAGCACCCCGGATCCCGAAGAAGCCGCAGTGAAGGCCGCTTTCGTAACGTCAGCCCGCCGCGTGGTGGCCCTGGCCGACTCTTCCAAGCTGGACGCCGAAACACTGGTCCAGTTCGCCACCCTGAAGGATGTTGACACATTGATTACAGACAGCGAACCGTCCGCGGAACTCGCAGCCGCCTTGGCCGATGCCGGGGTCGATGTGGTGATCGCATGATCATCACTTTGACCGCCAACCCGAGCCTCGACCGCACAGTTGAGCTTCCCGGCGCACTGGCCCGCGGTGAGGTTCAGCGTGCGGTGTCCGTCCACCAGGAATCCGGCGGAAAGGGTGTCAACGTTTCAAGGGCGCTGGCGGCCTCCGGCCTGGACACCCTGGCAGTCCTTCCGGGCGCCGATTCGGATCCTGTCCTGTCCGGACTGCACGACGGCGGCGTGCCGTTCGCGGCGCTCCCCATCGGTCAGGCGCTGCGCAGCAACGTGACGCTCACCGAACCAGATGGTGTCACCACCAAGATCAACGAACCCGGCCCGGAATTGAGCAGTGAACAGCAGGAAGCCCTGATCGGGTTGCTGCTGGAACGCTCCCGTGGCGCCAGCTGGGTGGTTCTCGCAGGCTCACTCCCACCAGGAGTGCCCGCGGATTTCTACGCCACCATCGCTCGTCGACTCCGGTCGAACGCGGACGGAACGGCCGCCCCAAACATCGCCATTGACTCCTCCGGGGCGCCGCTCGCGGCCGCCTTGGTGGGCGATGCCGCAGGAAAGCCCGACCTCCTCAAGCCGAACGCGGAAGAGCTCGCAGAGCTTGCCGCCGCCGCCGGTTTTACCAATGTCTCCACTGCTGACGAACTGGAAGCGGATCCGGCCAAAGCCGCTGAAGCTGCAGCCGCCGTCGTCGCCAGCGGTGTAGGTGCCGTTCTCGCAACACTCGGGTCCAAAGGAGCGGTCCTCGTGACGGCGGACGGAGCATGGTTCGCCACGCATCCGCCCATCAAAGCCGTCAGCACTGTGGGCGCCGGGGACTCTTCACTGGCCGGCTATTTGCTGGCTGCAACCCAAGGTGGCTCTGCGCAGGACTGCCTTCGTCAAGCCGTGGCACATGGTGCCGCTGCTGCTTCGCTGCCGGGCTCCACTGTCCCGGCAGTCCACCAGACAACCCCCGATGCCGTAACCATCACGGCCCTCCAGAAGGACTCACAGTGACCCAGCTGATCACACCCCAATTGGTCACCCTCGACCAAAATCTGGGCGACTCCCCTGCCGACGTCATCCGCGTCCTGGCCGGCAAAGTTGCCGCCACCGGCCGTGCTTCCGAGGTTGAAGGCCTCTTCGCCGACGCCTTCGCCCGCGAGCAAAAGACCGCAACCGGAGTTCCCGGCGGAATCGCTATTCCGCACTGCCGCTCCGCTGCTGTCCAGGAACCTGCCTTAGCCATGGCGCGCCTGTCCCACAAAGTGGACTTTGGTGCCAAGGACGGCCCCGCTGACCTCATCTTCTTCATCGCAGCCCCGGACGGCGCTGACCAGGAGCACTTGAAGCTGCTCTCCAAGCTTGCCCGTTCGCTGATCAAGAAGGACTTCACGGCGGCCCTGCGTGCGGCAGCCACCGAGCAGGACATTGTGGACCTCGTTGACGGTGCGCTGGCCGACAAGCCGGCTGCAGCACCTGCGGAGGCTGCACCCGCTGCCGCTACCGCCAGTACGACGACTGCAGCACCAAAGCGCATCGTGGCCGTGACCGCTTGCCCCACTGGTATTGCGCACACGTATATGGCCGCCGACTCGTTGGTTGCCGCCGCCAAGGAAATGGGTGTTGACCTTCAGGTCGAGACCCAGGGATCCTCTGGCGCCAAGCCGCTGGATCCGGCAGTGATTGCTGCGGCCGACGCCGTGATTTTCGCCGTCGACGTGGACGTTCGCGGCAAGGAGCGCTTCGCTGGAAAGCCGGTCATCAACGCTCCGGTCAAGCGCGGCATCGACGAGCCCACCAAGATGGTCCAGGAGGCTTTGGCCGCTGCCGAAGACCCGCACGCCCGCCGCGTTCCGCACTTCGGCGCCGAAGAGCAGGCCGAGCGCGCCGAGGAGGAAAAGGGTGAGCACATCGGCCAAAAACTGAAGCGCGCAGTCCTCACCGGCGTGAGCTACATGATTCCGTTCGTTGCCGGTGGTGGCCTGCTGATCGCCCTCGGGTTCCTGCTGGGCGGCTACGACATCACGGAAGTCGCGGACAAGGTGGTGTTGGAGAACAACTTCGGCAACCTGCCCGAAGGCGGCCTCGCGACATACCTCGGCGCTGTGCTGTTCAAGATCGGCGCCCTGTCCATGAGCTTCCTGGTCCCGGCCTTGGCAGGCTACATCGCCTACGCCATCGCCGATCGCCCGGGTATTGCGCCGGGCTTCGTTGCCGGCGCCGTATCCGGCTTCATGGGTGCAGGCTTCCTGGGCGGCATCGTCGGCGGTCTCCTGGCCGGCTACGTCGCTCATCTGATCGGGACCTGGCAGGTACCACGCTGGCTTCGTGGCCTGATGCCCGTGGTCATCATCCCGCTGCTTGCCTCCATCGTCGCTTCGGGCCTGATGTTCCTGGTCCTGGGCGGACCCATCGCTGGCCTGACCGTAGCGCTGAACAACTGGCTGACCGGCATGAGCGGCGCTTCCGCAGTGGTTCTCGGCATCATCCTTGGCCTCATGATGTGCTTCGATCTCGGCGGTCCCGTCAACAAGGTTGCCTACGCGTTCGCAGTAGCCGGTTTGAGCGCGGGCAGCGCCGACAACCAGGCACCGTGGCTGATCATGGGCACCGTCATGGCTGCGGGCATGGTCCCGCCGCTGGCCATGGCACTCGCCACTGTCCTGAACAAGAAGCTCTTCACCCTCAACGAACGCGAAAACGGCAAGGCAGCCTGGCTGCTGGGTGCATCCTTCATCTCCGAAGGTGCCATCCCGTTCGCTGCAACTGACCCGCTGCGCGTCATCCCGGCCAGCATGGTGGGCGGCGCCCTCACCGGCGCCCTCTGCATGGCCACCGGAGTCACCTCCCAGGCACCCCACGGCGGCTTCTTCGTCTTCTTCGCCATCGGTAACCTGCCGATGTTTGTCGTCGCCATTGTCGCGGGAATGGTGGTCAGCGCCCTGGCCGTCATCGCCCTCAAGCGCTTTGCAGTCAAGAAGCCGGTGGAAGCGGAACCCGTTCCTGCTACTGCCAGCGTCTAGAGCCACCACGGTCTAGACTTCCCACACAGCAACCCCACACCACAGCCACCCTTCACAAAGAGGAGCACCAATGCCAGAACGTACAGCCACCATCGCAAGCCGCGTCGGCCTCCACGCCCGCCCGGCGGCCATTTTCGCTGAAGCAGCCGGAGACCTGGATCTCGACGTCACCATCGCACGCCAGGGCGAGCCCGCAGACGACGCCATGGACGCCGCCAGCATCCTGTCACTGATGAGCCTGGGTGCTTCCCACGGCGACGTTGTAGTCCTGCGCGCCGAAGGTGAAGGTGCGGACGCAGCCCTGGACAGCCTGGTAAAGATTCTCGAAACGGACCACGACGCAGAGTAGGGACACCCAAAACCCTCAGCGACACGCAAAGAGCCTGGTGCCACCCGGATATGGGTGGCACCAGGCTCTTTGCATGTCTGAGGTAGTTTTCCTTGTCTTGTTTGAGGTGCTAGGGACCGGTGAGCTCGTCGAGATGGCGCGAGAGCACGCTGAGCATCGGACCCGCCTCCGGGAGTTCACCGCTCCACAATCCATGCATCGCGATCCCATCCAGGAGCGCACGCAAGCGCTGGGCTTCATAGTCGGGGTCGCGCCCCGGGTTGAACTGTCCCGCTTCGGCCAGGAGCTGGAGGGCAACGTGACACACGCGGTCTACTCCCTCGCTGAGCCTGATCGCGGCAGGACGTAGTGCACTATCCGTCAGTGAGAGGACACCAAGCTGCACCTGCGCCACGAGTTCCAGCCGCCGTTCCTTGTCGAGAGGAAGCAACTGCAGGAGCAAGCCATCAACCAAGGCCCGGCCAGTGAGCTCAAGGGCGGCGATTCGGGCGGTGACCCGGTCCTCAATGAGTTGCAGGCAGAACTCCCTCAGGGCATGTTGCGTGGCAAACGCGCGCCTCAGTGAAGCGGCGGCGATGCCCGCTTCCGCTGCCACCCCGCGCACGGAAAGGCCCGAAAGACCCTCACGTTCCAGCACCCGCAAGGAAGCGTCCGCTATTGCTGTGCTGCGTGCCTCTGCATCGATTCTCCGGGGCATGGTTTCAGCGCGACAGGGTAGCAGCGGGAGTAGTGCGGGCGGCTTTCTTCGGCCAGATCGTGTAGCTCAAGGCCCAGACGAAGTCGATGGCGAAGATGATGCCCAGGATGCGGAAGAAGTCCGAGAGGGCTGCGGTTCGTTCGGGGTCGTTGACGAGGAAGATGATCGCTCCCAGTGCCGCTGCTGCGATGGCAACTGCCAACGCCGTAAGGAGCACATCCCTCCAGCATTTGATGGTGTAGCGGGTTCCGGTAAGTCGCTCCGGCGCAGGTCCGCCCGCGAACCGATGCTGGAAGTGCGCATCGGCCCAGGCCACCATGCGCTTGCCGTACGCGACAGAGACACCGATGTAGATCGCGGCGAGTCCGTGGTGCCATGAGGCTGTACCGCCGCCCAGCAAATCGACGGCGACCAAGGCAAGCAGGATGGCGTCAATAACCGGAGCAAGGATCAGGAGAGCTTCGCCCAGGCGGGGACGACGCAGCAGATACCGTGCTACGAGCCCGGCGAGGATCGCCACCCAGAACCCTATTTCACACACCACGATTGCGAACAGAATCATTACCGCCCCCAGACGCCCAGCCATCAATTTTTATTAGTACAAGTGTACTCACAAAGTGACGGGTCGTCTCGGGGGGAGCACGGTTCAACTCGGGGCTTCTCCGTTCAAGTAGGCGGCAACCGATGCCTCCGTTGGCTTGACGTCCTTGAGGTCCTCCGAGAGGTAACCCTCAATAATCCGCGGATCCACATAGGAGGAGCGCGCCACCGACGGGGTGTTGCCCAACAGCTCCGACGCTTCCTTGATGGCCCGGACAATGGCCTGCCTGGGCGTTCCCTTGTGCCCGGACTTGATGAGGCAGAGTGCGGCGGCGGCAGTGCCTTTCCAGGTCCGGAAATCCTTGGAGGTGTACGCGTCCCCTGAGATGCCCCTGAGGTATTCATTGATCATGGACGCATCCACCGACACCCAGGTGCCGTTGGCCTGGTAAGCAAGCAGCCGTTCCTTGCCGGGACGATCCGCCAGCGGCTCCAGGAAGGCTGCCAAAGCGGGGTCGTGGATGGATGTGTCCCACAACTGGCCGCTCTTCCCGGGGAACTTCAGGAAGACATCCTGCTCTTCCACCCGGGCATGGCGGCATCGAAGCGTGGTGAGCCCATAAGAGCCGTTCTGCTTCATGTAGACCTCGGAGCCAACGCGGAGCGCACCCAGATCCATGAGCCGTACTGCAGCGGCGAGGGTCTGCTGGCGGGGATCCTCGGTGTTCTGCAGGTGCACTGTGACGTTGCGCCGAATCGCAGGCAGGACCAGGCCCAGCTTGGCGGCCCGAAGGAACTTCTCGGTGTCCTTACGTTCCCGCCAGCGGGGATGGTAGATGTACTGGCTGCGCCCTGCACCATCCACGCCCGTGGCCAAGATGTGGCCGTGCTCGTAAGGGCTGATCCATACATCGGTCCACGCAGGCGGGATCGCCAGCGCATTGATACGCTGGCGATCCTCTTTACTGACCAGGCTTCCGTCGGGATGCCTGTAACTGAACCCTTTTCCTACCTTGCGGCGGACGATGCCGGGCTTGGACAGGTCACTGCGCTTAAGCCTGGGCACGGTTCTTCCGCCCTACTCGTGATCGAACCGGTCCGGAAGTCCTAGGCCTCGTCCGGATCCGTCACGGCAGCACCGGCATTCATGATTTCCGCGTTGATCATCCACACCAGCTGCTCAAGGCGGGAGATGAACGCGTGAAGCAGGTCCGCCGTCGTGGGGTCTTCCTCGTCAACTTCGTCATGAACATCGCGCATGGTCTGGACCGCACGCTCCACGCGCTCAGTGACCAACTTGACGGCGTTCTTGGTGTTCACCAGGCCGGCCGGGAATTCCTCCAAGCGCGTGCCCTTGGCGATGGTCGCGCTGCGCCCGTCCGGCAGGGCGTGGAGCGCACGCATACGCTCAGCGGTGTCGTCAGCGAACTGGCGGGTGGCGAGGACCAACTCGTCCAGCTGGAGGTGGAGATCCCGGAAGTTCGGCCCCACAATGTTCCAGTGTGCCTGCTTCCCCTGGAGCTGCAGCTCGATGAGGTCGGTCAGGACAATTTGAAGGTTATCTGCAAGCTGCTGTGACGCTTTCATGTGTTCCTCTCATGGACGTTCATGTGAGCCAAAAACGCGCCGCAAAATGTCTGCGGCAACTGCCCAATCATCAGGTGACGACTTCAATAAGCCTTTCATAAGGATGCTTAGTAGTACAATGAGGAGTGTTACTGTTCACGACTGGCGAACTTCGCTCCTCAACGAAGGACGCGCCGTGATAACTGAAAAGGCACTTTGAGGCCGTGGAACGCCTCCAAGTACCGGCATAACTCAATCGAAGTAAATCGGAATGCATAGTTGGGAATCGGCGATCCATCAAAGATTCCCCCAGAAAGGAATGTGCTGACCATGAATACGCTTCTGATCATTGCTGGTGTAGTAGCAATTGTTCTTCTCTTGGTAGGCGGCTTCACCGAAGCCCTGAGCTGGTTGCTGTGGGTAGGCGTCATCCTCCTCGTCATTGCGGCCATCGGCTGGTTGCTGAGCTTCATGTCGGGTCGCAGGGGACACACGGTTTAGACCAGCACCGGACACGCCCCACACGAACCTAAAACGCAGGCCTCAGCCACTTACAGACCGCGAGGGCTGTTCCCACCACTGCAAGTGCGTCGGGAACAGCCCTCCGGCATCAACCGTCGCCGTCCGCGCTTTTACCGGTCGTCGAAGGTGGTGGGGCCGCATCAGGGTCCTGGGGTGTCGGGAACTCGTCACCAAGGGTGTCGGGTACTCTCTGGGCCGGCCTCTCCGGCGTCTCGCGTTCATCGCCCTGACCCGGCATTTCCTGTTCCGGGGTAGGGGTGCCGTAGCCGCCGGGTTCACTCTCCGGGTCCACGCGGTGTTCGTCCTGGCTCATTGCTTCCTCCTTGGAAATCCTATGAGGCCCCGATAGAAATGATCGAGGAATAGCTGACAGTTCGACCGTAGCCCCGCGCATGGTCGTCGTCCACCAAAACCACAATGGAGGTGCACAGATGGTAGAGCCGGAGCAGGCTCCCAGGACCGGCAGGAACGAGTCCACCGAGGAACGGATGGACAGGAACTGGATGGAACTGATCCAGGAGCTACGTGTCCTCCAGACCGGCGTCCAAATTCTGGGCGGCTTCCTGCTCACGCTTCCCTTCCAGGAACGCTTCGAACTCCTGGACGACTGGCAACGGAGTCTCTACCTCTTCAATGTGATGGTGGCGGCGGTGACCACCGTCCTCATCGTGCTCCCGGTCAGCGTCCACCGACGACTCTTTCGGCGGGGCCTCAAAGCAACCCTTGTTTCCAGCGCCGACGTCGTCACCAAGTGGGCATTGGGTGGCGTTGCACTCCTGATCGTGGGCTCCGCCACCTTGGTATTTGACTTCACAGCAGGGCGAACCGCTGGTTTGGTGGCTGGGGGCTTCATCATTCTTGTTCTATTGCTCCTCGTGGTGGGCACACCGCTATGGCTGCACCGCCGCGCCGTCCGGAACGGCAACGGCAACGGCAACGGCGGAGATGCAAGAGAGGTGTGAGCGTGCTGAATCCCGCCAAGCACCAGAACACCCACGATGCCGGCGACTAATTAATTCCAAGAAAGGAAGGCATCATGCCGGGAAAGAAAAACTCCAGCTTGAAGGACCCCAAACTTTATGAAGAGCTCCGCGAGGATGGAGCATCCAAGGAGAAGGCTGCCCGCGTCTCGAACGCTGCCGCGGCCAAGGGCCGCAAAGAAGTAGGACGCAAGGGCGGAAAGTCCGGTGATTACGATGACTGGACTGTGGACAAATTAAAGTCGCGCGCTAAAGAGCTTGGCCTCAAAGGCTACTCGGATAAGAAAAAATCCGAGCTCATCTCAATGTTGCGAAATCATTAGTTATCAATCCTGAAGCCGGGGGGCCGGCCGCAGTTTCTTCAACCAGGCCTCAGTCTGGGCAACATGCGAGGCTGCCGCGGTGGCCGCCAGCGTTGGATCCTTACGGGCGATCGCGTCCACGATCGCGCCATGACCCACTGTGCTGCCCTCGCGCACTTCAACTCCTTCTTCACCCTCGAAGATGCGGAAATGCCCACCCCGGGAACGGAAAAGACCAACAAGCGCCGCAAGGGTCGAGTTGCCACTCGCACGGCAGATCTCCTCATGGAACTGTGAATCCAGTTCGGAGTATTCGGTAGGGTCTGTTGTAGCCTCCATGCTCTCCACGAGCGCCGTCAGCTTCGCAAGGACCTCCGGCGTGGCGTTGGCTGCAGCCGCAGCGGCAGCATGGGATTCCATGAGCCGGCGGATCTCAAAGAGTTCCAGCAGTCCGTCGAGCGGGAGCAAATCCACCAGGAGGGCAAAATTCTGGAGGATGACTGTCGGCTCAAGCGAGGATACATAGGTTCCCGAACCGTGCCGTGATTCCATGACGCCCAGGGCAGACATGGCTCGCACCGCCTCCCTCAGGGAGCTCCTCGACACTCCGAGCTGAGCGGAGAGCTCGGCCTCGGGTGGGCACTTTTGCCCCGCCGCGAGTTCACCAGAGGCAATCTTGTTCCTCAGGCCCTGCATAGCCGTCTCGACAGCACCCAAGTACGTCGCCTCCTTCAGATGTCCGTATCACGCTACCGCACTGGGCGTTCAGTACGGTTGAAGTGATCCATTGTCATGCCTCTTGAATCAAGAGATCGTACCTTTATCCCAAATTTATGGGGATTATGCGGCAAAAAGCCCTCCTTGGCGCTCAAGTCATCTTATGACTATTTGGAATTGTCCGTTGTGTCGCCATGACCTGTGATGTAACTTACAGAGCGTTGACTCATCCCGCCGACGAAGGACGCCGTGTTTCCAGCACCTCTGACAGCCCCCCGCCCGATGTTGACCCCAGAGGGCCAACCCGCAATGGCTGACTGGAGCCTTACACCGTCCAAGGTCCACCTCAACCACGGTTCATACGGGTCCGTTCCCCGGGCAGCCCAAGCGCAGCAACGGAAGCTCAAAGAGCTCATGGACCGGAACCCCTGCCCTTGGTTCATGGGCCAATTCGAGCTGGTAGCCACGGCGAGAAAGGAGATCGCAGAATTCCTCAACGTCGACCCCCAACACCTGGCCCTTGTCACCAACGCCAGCGCGGGTGTTAGTGCCGTGTACAACTCGCTGCTCTTCGCACCCGGCGACGAGATTGTGACCACCAATCACGCCTACGGTGCTGTGTTGCAGGGCGCGGAGCGGGTGGCCCGGCGGGTCGGCGGACAGGTCCGGATCGCGGAAATCCCGCTCGCGGCGGATGCGGATGAGGTCTGCGCACGGGTCATGGCCCAAGTAACTCCCAGAACGGCCCTCATTGTGGTTGACCAGATCACCTCGGCAACTGCCCGCGCCTTTCCTGTGCAGGAGATCGCCCGCGCGGCTTCCCTCGTGGGCGTGCCCGTGCTGGTGGACGCAGCACATGCACCCGGTGTGTTGGAGTTCCCTGTTCCGGACTTTGAAGGGTTCTGGGTTGGCAATCTCCACAAATTTGCCTGCGCGCCCAGGGGAACCGCAGCGTTGGTGGCGCGGGGACCACAGGCTCAGGGGTTGGAACCACTGATTGATTCGTGGGGCTTTCCTTACCGTTTCCCGGAGAACTTCGACCACGTCGGCACGCAGGACGTTACCTCGTGGATGGCGGCGCGAACTGCATTCGACACCATAGAAGACCGTTATGGCTGGGCGGCTTTCCGCAGCTATGCCGAGGAACTCTGCGATTACGGCCAATCACTGATCGGCGAAGCGTTTGCTGCTGCGACCGGCCGGAACCCGGCAGTGGACGTTGGCATGGAGGTTGGGCCCCTGCGCCTGGTCCGCCTGCCGGAGGGCCTCGCCACAACCCACGAAGATTCCCACACAGTCCGCGGCTATATCTCGGATCAACTGGACATCGAAACAGCCATCACCACGTTCAACGGGGAGGGCTATCTGCGGCTTTCAGCCCATCTCTATAACTCCCCCGCGGATTACGAAATCTTCGCGGAAAGAGCTGTTCCGGAACTCGTCCGGCTCGCCCGATCCCTCTAGACCCCACCCGCACCCCAAGCGGTGCAATCACTCAAACTAGTCAACGGAGGACCCACGTGAAATCCAGAATTATGGCATCTGCGGCAGCAGGCCTGGCGGCTGTTCTTGCACTCGCGGGGTGTGGAGGAGGCCAAGCGGCCAGCGACGGCAAGGTCACCCTGAAGATGGTGGAAAGCCTCACCAATCCCACCCGCACGGAAACCCTGAAGAAGCTCCTCTCCGGCTTTGAGCAGGCAAACCCGGACATCAAGGTGGAGCTGATTTCACCGCCCACTGATCAGGCCGACCAGAAGATCCAGCAGATGCTCCAATCCGGCAAGGGCATTGATGTTGTGGAAGCCCGGGACATCACAGTGGGATCCTTCGGTGCCAACAACTGGCTGTATGACATGACCAAGGATCTGGACGGCTGGGACGGCTGGAACAACCTGACGGAGAACGCCGTCACCTATTCCAAGCAGAATGGCAAGACCTATTACATCCCGTACGGCTTCTACGGGCTTTCCCTGTTCTACCGTTCGGATCTGGTCAAGGAGGCCGGTTTCGACGGTCCGCCGAGCAGTTGGGAGGACATGGCGAAGCAGGCCGAAGCACTTAACAAACCCGCCGAGAACAAGTTCGGCTATGCATTCCGCGGCGGTACCAACGCAAACTCCAACGCCGTCGCCATCATCGAGGCCTACGTGGCTGACGAGATCGACCGGGAGAACGCCTTCAAGCTGACCAGCGGCAAGACGATCTTCTCTTCCCCCAAGGCCCAACAAGCCATGGACCTCTACATCGACCTTTTCAAGAAGGGATCCCCTCCGTCGTCGGTGGCGTGGGGTTATCCGGAAATGGTGCAGGGCTTCAGCAACGGTTCCACGGCCTTCCTGCTGCAGGATCCTGAGGTCATCGCCACCGTCAAGGAGTCACAGGCCATCAAGCAGGACCAATGGAACGTTGCGCCCTTGCTGGTGGGACCGGGCGGCAAGGCGATCCAGCCCGTAGCTTCCGCCGGCTGGGGTATCGCGGAGTCTTCCAAGTCCAAGCCCGAGGCAGTCAAGCTCATCAAGTACTTGGCGCAAGGAGACGCTGCCACAACCTTCAGCAAGGACAACAGCCTGGTTCCCACCCAGAAGTCTGCCGCCCAGGACACTTTCTACAGCACCGGCCCGTGGGCGGCCTACGTGAAGATGACTGAAAACCCTGACACGTACGTCTCCGCGATCCAGCCGCGCAGTGTCTCTTGGTGGACGGAGTGGATCAAGAAAGCCGACGGCGAACTTCAGCGCGTCCTTACGGGGCAGATGTCCACGGCTGACCTGCTGTCCAGTTGGGACAGCTACTGGACCGAAAAGATGAAGGGATAGCTTCCGGTGACTCTCGACGTCAAGCAGGCCGCACCGCCCCCTTCGGGGCGGAAAGCCGCGCTGTCGGAACCCGGCAGGGGCAGCTCGTCCAAGCGACGGTTCAACGGCCGGACCGCGTTGACCTTGCTGGCTTTCCTGGCGCCGGCTGCGGTTTTCGTGGGGATCTTCACGTACTACCCCATGACTGCCGGCAGCCAAATGGCGTTCCGGAACTGGAACCTGAATGACCTTTCCGATACGTCCTGGGTTGGCTTTGGGAACTTCAGGAGCCTGTTCGATGCTCCCGAATTCGGCACGATCGTCCGCAATACCGTGGTGTGGGTCGTTGGCTCGCTGGTTCCGCAGGTTGTCATCGGCTTCGCGGTGGCACTGTTCCTGAAGCGGCGGTTCCGGATGCGCGGAGCGTACCAGGCCATGATCTTCTTCCCGTGGGCTGTGTCCGGGTTCCTCATCGGCATGCTGTTCCGCTGGATGTTCAATGCGGAATTCGGGGTGGTCAATGACCTCCTGATGAAGGCGGGGCTCATCAGCTCACCTATTCCGTGGCTGTCCGATCCCGGCTTCGCGATGACAGCGATCATCATTGCCAATATCTGGTACGGCGTGACCTTCTTCGCCATCATGATCCTCGCGGCGCTGCAATCGGTGTCCGATGAAATGTATGAGGCCGCCGCCTTGGATGGCGCGGGCAAGGTACGGACATTCTTCAGCATCACGCTGCCAAGCATCTCCACGACACTGGCGCTAACCATCCTGTTGCGGGTGATCTGGATCTTCAATTTCCCGGACATCATTTTCGCCATGACCGGCGGCGGGCCGGCGGACCAAACCCACATCATTACCACGTACATGATCAAAATTACCCAGGAAGGCGACTACGGCAAGGCGTCCGCCCTTGGATTGATCGTGATGGTCACCCTCATGCTCTTTGCAGCCTTCTACCTCATGGCTGTCCGCTTTCGAAAGGCAGACCGATGATCAACAGTCCCACGCTTATTGGCCGGGTTTCAAAGATCGTCTTTTTGGGCCTCTGCCTGATCGTCACAGTTTTTCCGCTGTACTGGATCGTGGTGACCTCCCTGAAGGAACCGGGGGCCATCTATTCGCTGCCCTTGGATTACTGGCCAAAGCAGTTGTCCTTGGACAACTACATTGGGCTGTTCACGAAGTCGGACTTCGGCCAGTACATGCTCAACAGCCTGGTGGTGGCGCTGGTGGCGTCCTCGGTGGCCACACTCATCTCGCTGCTCTCCGCGTATGTCCTGGCAAGGTTCCAGTTCTCCGGACGCGGGGCTGTGCTTGGTGCGTTCCTCATCACGCAGATGATTCCCGGGTTCATTGCCTTGGGCCCGCTGTATCTGATGATGACGGACTTCGGCTTGGTTGATTCCAAGACCGGCCTGATCCTCATTTACATCGCCATCTGCATCCCGTTCTGCACCATCATGCTCCGTGGCTTCTTCGAGAACGTCCCCGACGCCTTGGAAGAAGCCGCCATGATTGATGGCTGTTCGAGGCTGAGTGCGCTTTTCAGGGTGATCGTTCCGGTGATGCTGCCGGGCATAGCGGCGAGTTTCGTGTTCAACTTCGTGAACTGCTGGAACGAGTTGTTCCTGTCCGTGACACTCATGAACAGCGACAGCAACAAGACCATCCCGACGGCGTTGGCCGGCTTTATCTCCAGCTTCAACATCGATTGGGGCTCCATGTCCGCTGCCGCAGTTTTGACAGTTGTTCCCACACTGGTGATCTTCGCCTTTGCCAGCAAGTTCATCGTCCAGGGACTTACGGCGGGCTCAGTCAAAGGCTGAACCAAGCACACAACAGGAAAGCAGCGCCAGGTTTCTGGCGCTGCTTTCCGTTAACGCCCGACGCCGGTTCACGCCTTTTTCTTTGCCCGCACCTTTGGTTTGCTGGCAGTTTTGCTGGCGGCAGCGGCGTCGTCGTCCGCTTTTTCCTTGCCGCGTTTCTTGTCCAGGCTGCGCTTGAGGGCTTCCATGAGGTCGATGACGTCCCCGCCCTCGCCTTCGCCTTCCGTGGCGCCGAATGTAGCCTCGGTGTCCAAGGCCTCGCCCTTTTCCAGTTTCGCCTCAATCAGCGTTCGGAGCTGCGCTTGGTAGTCGTCGGTGTATTCGTCGGGGTCAAAGTCGTGTGCCATGGATTCCACCAAGGCGGAGGACATTTCCAGTTCCTTGTCGGAGATCTTAATGTCGGTCTCCAACGACGGGAACTTGGCCTCCCGGACCTCATCACCCCACAAGAGTGCCTGCAACAACAGCACGTCCCCACGTACCCGCAGCGCACCCAAGCGGGTCTTCTGCCGCAACGCGTATTGGACGATCGCGATCCTGTCCGTGTCCTCCAGTGTCTGCCGGAGAAGCATGTACGCCTTGGGCGATTTGGAGTCCGGCTCCAGGAAATAACTGCGTTCGTACATGATGGGGTCCAGCTGCTCGGCGGGGATGAACTCCACCACCTCAATTTCGCGGCTGTTCTCTTCCGGCAACGACTTCAATTCGGCCGACGTCAGGACCACTGTGCGGCCTTCTTCTTCGTAGGCCTTATCGATATCCTCGTACGCCACCACGTCGCCGCAAATTTCGCATTTCCGCTGGTACCGAATGCGCCCGCCGTCCTTATTGTGGACTTGGTGCAGGCCAATATCGTGATCCTCCGTGGCACTGTAGAGCTTCACTGGTACGTTGACCAGACCGAACGCGATAGATCCCTTCCATATGGCCCTCATGCACCCAGTCAACAGCACAACACAGCAGAGGAGAAGAGGTGGCAGGCAAGCAACAGGAGCGGGTGAACGTGGAAGGCCACGAACTCACGCTCACCAACTTGGGGAAAATCATTTACCCGGAAACCGGCACCACCAAGGCAGAAGTGCTGGAGTACTACGCCGCCGTTGCGCCTTTCCTGATCCCGGCCGCTGCCAATCGTCCCGTTACCCGCAAGCGTTGGGTCAACGGGGTGGGGACCGCCGAACATCCCGGGCAAGTATTCTTCCAGAAAAATCTCGAGGACTCCGCCCCCAAGTGGATTCCCCGCGCAGCCATCCAACATTCGGACCACACCAACGTTTATCCCATGGTCAACAACCTGGCGACGCTCACGTGGATGGCCCAGATCGCTTCCTTGGAAATCCACGTTCCCCAGTGGCAAGTGGACCCCTCAGGAAAGCCACTCCGCCCCGACCGCTTCGTCCTGGACCTCGATCCAGGCCCTGGCGCTGGACTGCCCGAGTGCGTTGAGGTGGCCAAGCTGGCCCGCTCCATCCTTCAGGACATGGGCATGGATCCTGTCCCTGTCACCAGCGGCAGCAAGGGCATTCACCTCTACACCGGCCTCGACGGGACCCTCAAGTCCGAGCAAGTTTCCGCCTTCGCCAAAGAGCTCGCCCGCGCCTTGGAATCGGATCATCCGGAGCTGGTGGTCAGCGACATGAAGAAGTCCCTCCGCCACGGCAAAGTGCTGGTGGACTGGAGCCAGAACAGCGGGAACAAGACCACCATCGTCCCCTATTCGCTGCGAGGCCGTGCTTTACCTACCGTTGCCGCGCCGCGTACGTGGCGGGAACTCTCCTCCCCTTCGCTGGACCACCTCGACTACTTGGCCGTGATGAAGCGCGTTGCTACCGGGAAGGACCACTTTGCGTCCATCTCCGACCGGCACCTGCCGCCTCACGGTGAGGATGAGAATGACGACGACGGCGCTGCTTCGGGTGACTCCGGTGCCCGTGAGCGTGTGGTGACGGTCGAGAACCGTCTCGCCAAGTACGTCGGGATGCGCGATCCGGGCAAGACCCCGGAGCCGTTTCCGTCGTCGTCGGTTGGTTCTGCCACCCCGCACTCCGGAGGCTCCTCTTCCGATCAACCCAAACCCGGCGATGCTCCACCTCCCGGAGGCATCTTCGTCATCCAAGAGCACCACGCCCGCCGCTACCACTTGGACCTCCGTTTGGAGCGCGACGGCGTCCTGGCGTCATGGGCGCTGCCGCGAGGCATCCCGGAAACCCCCGACCGCAACAACCTTGCCGTCCACACCGAGGACCACCCCATGGAATACGCCAACTTCGCGGGCGTGATCCCCAAGGGTGAGTACGGGGCCGGGACCATGACCATTTGGGACCGCGGCGAGTACACCTGCGAGAAGTGGCGCGATGGCAAGGAAGTGATTGCGACCCTTACGGGCGAGCCTGGCGGCGGCCTCGGTGGAACCAAACGGTTCGCGCTCATCAATACGGGTCAGAACTGGCTCATCCATCTCATGAAGGAGCAGCCGGGGGGACGGCGGGCTTCCTCCGCCAGCTCGGCGAAATCCGAGGCACGGCCACCTGTAACCAAGCATGCCGCTCCCCAACCCATACCGAACTACACCCCCATGCTCGCCACCTCCGGGACCACAGCCGATCTCCGCGGCGGTGATTGGCTGTATGAACTGAAGTGGGACGGAATCCGGGCGATCATCACCGGCACCGAGGGCAAGATCCGACTCATGAGCCGCAACGGAAACGATCTCACCGCGGCCTACCCCGAACTGACGGACCGTGCATGCTGGCCCGACGGCGACTTCGTGGCTGACGGCGAAATTGTGGCGCTGGGCAAGGGTTCCCGGCCTGATTTCGGGCGGCTGCAGCTCCGGATGAACCTGGTCAAGGCTGCGGACATCGAACGTGCCCGTACAACGGTTCCGGTGCAGCTGATGCTGTTCGACCTTCTTTACGACGGCGGCACGGACTTGAGCGGGCTACCCTTCCGAGAGCGGCGCGAGGGGCTTTCCGGGTTTGCGGGGCGCCTGCGCAAAGATTGCCCGCTGCATCTTTCGGCAATGTTGGACCACGATGTAGAGGACCTCATGACCAGCGCCGCCGAGCTGGGCTTGGAAGGTGTCATGGCCAAGAAGGCCGACAGCCGCTACGTGATTGGTCGCCGCAGCAGGTCTTGGATCAAGCTGAAGCTGGAGCAAAGCCAGGAAGTTGTGGTAGGCGGTTGGCGTCCCGGAGCCGGGGCCCGGGCCGGGACCTTCGGAGCGTTGTTGCTGGGTATCCCCGACGGCGACAAGCTGCACTACGTGGGCCGGGTGGGCACTGGCTTCAAGGACTGGCAGCTCCGGGACGTCATGGAGAAACTGGAGCCCCGGGTGGTGAGTGACTCCCCCTTCGCCGACATTCCCCGGGAGGATGCCGCGGGTGCAATGTGGGTGAGCCCTGACCTGGTGGCCGAGGTGACTTTCGGTGAATGGACAGGCCCCGGCCGGCTACGGCACCCGGTGTGGCGTGGGTGGCGTCCGGACAAGTCCGCTGGCGAGGTAACGCTGGCCGGCTCATGAACCAGCCCAACCTTGGAAACCAGAGGCCCGTCCTGACGGTGCAGTAAGGGCTGGTTTGTCCCGAAGCTGGGCTGGTTCGTAGGGAGTTGACGTTAGGAGGAGTGCGGCATCTGCGGGCGGCTGGTTCTGTGGATCGCCGTCACAGCTGCGCCTTGGCCCATACGGCCGTGGGCTTGGTCGCGCTCTTTCGGGTGGCGACGTTTACCGTTACCGTCAGGCCACTGCCTGCTCTGGTCACCGCCCAGTGCAACGGCGATGGTGGTCGGCTCGGGCATCGGTGCCATGTCCATGGACTCCACCAAGTGGCTTGCAACCTCAGGATTGATGCGTTCGGAATCGTGATTCGCAGTCATGGTTCTTCCTTTCCAGTGTGCCGGTATTTCCAGTGTGCCTGTCCGCAGGTTTTACCAGCGGACCTTCTTCTCGGTCTTGGCCTGCTTGCCGCTGGCGGAGGTTGGCTTATGCCCCTTGCCGGTGCTCTGCCAGCCGGCCGGTGCACCGCCCCCGGATTTGCTGGCCAACATGGCCTTTTGGGCGTCGGTCAGCTTGGACTTGATGCCGCCGGAAGCCAGGGTCTTCTTGTTTTCGGAAGGGTTGGCAGTCATTCGTGGACTCCTTAAGTCTGAGTCCTGAAGAGACACGTATCCCATGTCGTTGCGGTTCGGGAAAAAGGCGTCGAGAACGGGAACGGCATGGAGGCAGGGCCTCAACAGGCGTGGATTTTTGTCAGGTGAAACTCGGCTGTGCCGCTTAGGCAGAGGCCGGTCTACTCAAAAATCAGTGTTCCCATGCCTCATACCCTAACCAAGTCCCGGCGGATTTGTGAACCCTTCACCTGCAGGTTCTTCGCGCTCCACCGGAAATCGTCCTCGGCTAGCATGGCAAACGTGACCCGGAGAGCATCCATCGCCTCAACCCTGCGTGCCGCCGGCTGCGTTTTCGCGGAGGACGAAGCCCAGCTGCTCATTGATGCCGCCCACCATCCGGACCAGCTCAACCGCATGGTGGACCAACGCCTTCGCGGACTGCCCTTGGAACACGTTGTGGGGTGGGCGGATTTCTGTGGGACGCGAATTTCCGTGGAACCCGGCGTATTCGTGCCGCGGCGTCGCACGGAGTTCGTGGTGCGAGTGGCGGCGATGATCGCCAAACCCGGAGCCGTCGTCGTCGACCTTTGCTGCGGTTCCGGGGCGATAGGTGCAGCACTCAACGATCTTCTGGGGAGCTGCGAGCTGCACGCGGCAGACGTTGACCCCGCTGCGGTTCAATGCGCGCGCCGCAACGTTGAGCCTCGTGGCGGCCGCGTCTATCACGGTGATCTCTACGCGGCACTCCCCCGGGAACTCCTCGGTAAAGTAGACGTGCTGCTCGCGAACGCGCCCTATGTTCCTACGAAGTCCATCGCGATGATGCCGCAGGAGGCGCGGCTCCATGAGCCGAGGGTAGCGCTCGACGGCGGTGCCGACGGTTTGGATGTCCAGCGTCGCGTAGCGCTGGGCGCGGCTCAGTGGCTGGCGCCGGGCGGGTCCCTGGTGATGGAAACCTCCAGCCAGCAGGGGCCGCGCACCGCCCAACTCATGGGGGAGGCGGGGTTGCTCGCGAAGGTGGTCTCGAACGAAAAGTTGGACGCAACCGTGGTGCTCGCGGCACACGGGCAAGCCCTTCAAACCATCAGCTTTTAGGCCCGAATCCGCTCTGTTAAGTGGGCTCTGCTAAACAATTTGATAACAACGTGCTCCCGAGGGCAAAAACGAGCCCCGGATCCGCATGATTGCAGGGCAAGAGCGGGTAATGAGATGCAACACAGCTAGGCAATTCGCACCCTCATAAGGCCCAAAAATCGGATCTCAACTCGGGTTTTCGGCCCAAAACGCGTAAAATTGAAACCCTGCCCAGAGCGGGGCAGCAGAAGTCGCAAGCAAATGACCTCCCTAGGAGAACCCCAAATGCCCACAGACCAAAGCAACACCGTCTCTCCGGATGGCGCAAGGAACGCCTCCGGGACCCAGGTATTGGTAGGCCCAACCCCGGCCGCCACGAACGCAGCAAATGCAGCAAAGAACGCAACGAAGAAAACGAAGCTTCGCCCGAAGCGCCGGCTGAAAGAATCCGACGTCAACGTGGTGAACAAGCCGATGCTGCGCAAAGCACTCGGCGGCACAATCGTCGGCAACACCATGGAATGGTACGACGTCGGCGTGTTCGGCTACCTCATCACCACCATGGGCCCTGTCTTCCTGCCCGAAGCAGACCCGTCGGTCCAAACACTCTTCCTTCTGGGCACCTTCGCCGCAACCTTCATCGCGCGTCCCCTCGGTGGCATCGTGTTTGGTTGGCTTGGCGACAAGGTGGGCCGTCAGAAGGTCCTCGCAGCAACACTGATGCTCATGGCGGCAAGTACGTTCGCCGTCGGCCTCCTTCCCGGCTACGCGCAGATCGGCATCTGGGCCGCCGCGTTGCTGGTGATCCTGAAGCTCGTCCAGGGCTTCTCCACCGGTGGCGAGTACGCCGGTGCCACAACCTTCGTTAGCGAGTACGCCCCGGACAAGCGCCGCGGCTACTTTGCCAGCTTCCTTGATATGGGCAGCTACATTGGCTTCGCCCTCGGTGCAGCCCTGGTTTCGGTCCTGCAGCTCACGCTCGGACAGGCAGCCATGGAGGAATGGGGTTGGAGGATCCCGTTCCTGATCGCCGGTCCCCTGGGTCTTATTGCCGTGTACTTCCGTAGCAAGATCGAGGAATCACCCCAGTTCCAGGCAACCCTGGACGCCCAGGAAGCCTCTGCCAAGGACGCGGCATCTCAGGATGCTGCCGTCGCCAAGGGACCCATTGGCATCATCAAGGCTTACTGGCGCCAGATCGTGCTGGCCATGATCCTCGCGGCCGCCGCCAACACGGTTGGTTACGCCCTGACGTCGTACATGCCCACGTACCTCACGGATTCCAAGGGTTACGACCCCGTCCACGGCACGCTGCTGACCATCCCGGTCCTGGTGATCATGGCTGTTTGTATTCCACTGACCGGTAAGCTCTCCGACCGCATCGGTCGCCGTCCCGTGCTGTGGATCGGCGCAGGCAGCACCATCGTCTTCGCCATTCCCGCCTTCATGCTGATCGGCATTGGCGACATCTGGTCCACACTGGCCGGCCTCGCACTGATCGCCTTCCCGGTGACGTTCTACATCGCCAACCTGGCTTCGGCCCTGCCCGCCCTGTTCCCGACGTCCAGCCGATATGGCGGAATGGGCATCGCTTACAACTTCTCGGTTGCGATCTTCGGCGGAACCACGCCGTTCATCGTCCAGGGCCTGATCGAAGGCACGGGCGACGACATGATGCCGGCGTACTACCTGATGGCCACGTCCGTTGTGGGCGCAATCGCCATCTACTTCCTGCGTGAATCCGCCCAGCGCCCCCTGCCGGGCTCCATGCCCAGCGTGGACACCCAGGCTGAAGCACGTGAGCTCGTAGCAACGCAGGACACCAACCCGCTCATCAACCTGGACGAAATGCCGTTTGACGGCCAGCCCATTGATGATGCCGTGTTCGGTAAAGGCAACAAGGACCTGACCCCCGCTTAGGAACTCTTTGCCTGCAACTTCTGCAACGAAATTCAGATAGTTCGCGGCAGCTAGCCGCCCACCGTAGCCACCAGCCCCAAGGCGCTCTCCTTGAGGTTGGTGGCTGCGGCTGTTAAAGCCCCAACTGGGCCTGCACCGCCGCACCAATGATCCGCGCACCCTCCGGGAAACCGCCCGGATTCGGGCCGGCGTAGTTGAGCCGGATGTACGGTCCTTCCGGTTCTGCGGGGAACCACTCCGTGCCCGCGGCAATCAGCACCCCGGCAGCCTCGCAGTCTTTGGTGAGCTGATCGACGTCGAACCCGTCCGGCATCCGCAACCACAAGTTCAAGCCGCCTTTGGGAAGGTGGCTGAGATGTGCCTGCGGAACATGCTCGCGGAGGCTGGGGACCAGCAGATCTCGCCGCGACTGCAGTTGATGGCTGAGGCCGCGCAGGTGCGTGTGCCATCCCGGCTGCGTGACGACGTCGAGTGCTGCCGCCTGAAGCAGGCCGCTGACGTACATCGACTCAGCGGCCTGCGCCCCCATGATGCGTTCGCGTGCCGGGCCCCGCGCGATGACGGCTGCGATACGGATGGACGGCGAGACGCTCTTGGTCAGCGAGCGAATGTAGACCACATGCCCGGAATCGTCCTTGGCCGCGAGCGGAACCGACTGCGCGGTAATACCGAAGTCGTGCGCCCAGTCGTCCTCCACAAGGAAAGCTCCGTGCCGCTGGACTATCCGGAGCACCTCTTCCCCACGTTCTGCCGACCACTGCGCTCCCGTGGGGTTGGCAAAATTGGGCTGCGCGTAGAACAACCGCGCCCCTGATTCCTCGAAGGCCCGATCCAGTTCTTCAGGGTCGGGGCCGTCCGGGCCGCTGGGGACAGGAATGACATTGACGCCCGCCTGGCCCGCCGCCAACAGCGCACCCCAGTAGCTGGGCGACTCCACCAACAGCGGTTGGCCGTGCCCCACCAGACCGCGAAAAATCGAGCTGAGTCCACTCTGGCTTCCGGGAAGAACGACGACGTCGCTCGGCTGGGGCGGCGTGACGCCCACCGGCGTTGAGGTACTGAGTTCCTGCGCGAACCAGGTCTGGAGTTCGGGAAGTCCTTGCGCCGGCGGCCGGGACAGGGCAGCGTCTCCCCTTGCGGCCCGTGTGAGGGCGGCGCGGACGAGTCTTTCGGGAAGGAGTTCGCGGTCCGGGTATCCGGAATGGAATGCGATCACGTCATTGGTAGCGCTCCGCATAGCGGCAGAGTTCAGTGGCCGCGCGGTTTGGGCTGCCCGCAAGGCTGCTGTTTGCCAGCCGTAGTCGGAGGGCCTGGCCGTACGGTAAGCCCGGACGAAAGTTCCAACGCCGGGCCGGCTCTCAATCAGGCCTTGTGCCGTGAGTGTTCTGAGGGCCTTCTGAACCGTGACGGGGCTCGCTTGGTACTCAGCAACGAGTTGGCGGGTTGATGGCAGCTTGCCTCCCGGCGCAGCCCCTGCGATCCATTCTTTTAATCGCGAGACGATCCGAGAACTGCTATCGTTGTTCATGAGTCCTAATAGTAGCGCTACTACACTTTTACGGCCAGTGGTATCCACGCGGACATCAACAGGTGTCTGGTGGGGCCTCCTTGGCGTCGTCGCTTTCTCCTTCACTGTTCCGCTGACACGAGTGGCTGTGGAGGGAATGTCTCCCCTGTTTATCGGCGCTGGCCGGGCAGTTGTTGCCGCCACCCTCGCAGCGCTTGCCTTGACACTGACTCGGCAGCGGTTTCCGCAGGGCATCCAATGGTTGCGGCTGGCTGTAGTTGCCGGGGGGATCGTAGTCGGATTCCCGCTACTGACAACGTTCGCGCTGACTAGTACCTCCGCCAGTCACGGAGCCGTGGTCATCGCGCTACTGCCCGCAGCCACAGCGACTGCAGCGGTGATCAGGGGACGGGAACATCCTCGTCCAATGTTCTGGGTACTGACCGTGGTGGGCGTGATCGCGGCCGTGGTATTCGCTTTGGTTCAGTCCGGTGGATTTGGTGCGCTGCACTGGGCGGATCTTCTGCTGCTGGGCGCAGTGGTGGCTGCCGCTATCGGCTATGCGGAGGGTGGGTTGCTCGCCCGGGAACTCGGCGCATGGCAGACCATTTCCTGGGCTTTGGTGGTGGCTGCGCCCGTGATGATCCTGCTGACGGTGGTATCGCTGGGCTCTGGCGTACCTTCTGCCACTCCCGTCCAGTGGTTGTCCTTCGCGTATCTGGGGGTGGTGAGCATGTTCCTCGGCTTCTTTGCTTGGTACAGGGGCCTGGCCATCGGACCCATGGCCCAGGTCAGCCAGATCCAGCTCGTCCAACCGGTCATGAGCATCGCCTGGGCCGGACTCTTATTGGGCGAGTCGATGACATGGACCACCGTGGTAGGCGGCCTTGCGGTGATCCTGTGCGCCGGCGCCGCTGTTCGCGTCAGGCTCAGGAAGTAGGAACCCGTGCGCCCGTGGCGACTCGGCGAGCGCAGCCGATGTGGAACGGGCACAGACCTCGTAGAATCGGCGCATGCGTGAGGTTCCGGTGGGGTCGATCCACCATCTTGAGATCTGGGTGCCGTTCCTTGACCGCGCAAGGGAAGAGTGGGGCTGGCTGTTGGGTGAGCTGGGTTATGAGCCATACCAGGAGTGGCCCACGGGGTGCAGTTGGAAGCTTAATGGCACTTACGTGGTGGTCGAGCAGACAGATGCAACCACCGCCACAACCCACCGACGCACTGATCCAGGGGTCAACCACATAGCCTTCCACGCTGGTACCCGGGAAAACGTGGACAGGATTCGGGCACTCGGGGCAGATGCCGGTTGGTACGAAATGTTCGAGTCGAAGTACCCGCACGCCGGCGGCCCGGACCATTACGCGGCATACCTGCTCAACACGGACAGTTACGAGGTTGAGTTGGTGGCAGGCTAACCGACTGCCTGAGTTATTTGGGCGGGACTGCCGGGCGCCACATGGCTACGCGGGGCCAGCGGGTCAGGCCCAACTCAGCCTCGTGCTTCATGAGGCGGCTCAGCTCCGGACCCCAGCTGCCGGCGTCGAGCACGTCGAAGCCGAGGCGACGATAGTACGGGGCGTTCCAAGGCACGTCACGGAAGGTGCTTAGGGTTTGCCGCTGCATTCCATGTCCTCGCGTCCATACGCGTGCGGCATGCAGCAGCTCCCGGCCCAAACCTTGGCGTGCTTGATCCGGGTGGACGCTGACCTGCTCCACGTGACCGTTGCCGTCAACGATGTCCGCCAACAGGTACGCCACCGGGTAGTCAAGCCCGTCGACGGAAACCCAAGCACGCCCGGCCGTGGCATAACTGTTCAGCTCATCGATGGAAAGGGGCTCGTCGTCGGCGATGGAGTCCATTCCCAAGGCCCGGAAAGCCTGGCCCGCGGCACGCTCGATGTCCTGCAGAATCAGCAGGTCGTCCGCATGCGCGAGCCTGATCATTGCCGCGGGTCCTGGGCTTGCGGGGTTTGGGCAACCAGGAACGCGTTGCGCTTCTCAATCAGGTTCTGCAGGTATCGGGCCAGAATCAGCTTTTCCACCAGCCTGCCCAGCGGACCAAATGGTGCAGCGAATTCCACGGTATCCACCATGAGGGTCCCGGTGCCGTCCGGCCGGAACTCGTGCGTGTGGCGGAGGTACTTGAAAGGGCCCTTCACCTGTTCATCGGAGAACGACGACGGTGCTTCCATCCCCGTGATGCGGCTGGTCATGCGGAACCGGACTCCGAGGTGCCAGGCCTGCCAAGTGACAGTCTCACCTTCCGAAATCAGGCCTGTGGTGACGCCGTCGATTGCCTTCTCGCGGCTCTGCGTCATGGACCCAACGTGGGCATCGATGTTCCGGGAAAGATCGAACAGTTCCTGCGGGGGCATGTTGGAGCGGGTGCGGCAGACGAAAGCGACGGGCATACCTCGATCTTCCCAGAACTTTTCCCGTACGCGCGCCGAAGCCCACTACGGGTTGTGACCGGGCTTATGGCGGCTTGGACGGCGACACTGCTAATTTTCAAAGACAAGCCTTAACTGATTGGTGGTGTTCCCCTGTGCCCGGATTGATGGTCCACGCCCGCGAACTCCACCGGCTGGGCCCTGCCAACAACGATCGCCTCTCGGCAGTGCGGGTGGCCCTGAGCGTCGCAGTTCCCGGACTGTTCCTCCTTGTCATTGGCCGTCCGGACCTCATGATGTACGCCGTTTTCGGTGCGCTGACCGGGATGTACGGGCGCAACGAAACGCATCAGCTGCGGCTCAAACACCAAGTCCAGGCTGCCCTGTTCCTGGTGGGCGGGCTGACCATCGGCGTGTTCCTTTCCGTGAACCACATCCACTCCTGGTGGTTGGTGCTGGTGGCCACCCTGTTTGCCGGGTTCGGGTCGCTGTATGCCGACTCCGTGCGCCTCAAACCGATCGGCCCGTTCTTCGGCATCCTCGCGTTGGGCGCCTGTGCATCCGTGCCCACCCACGTGGCATTCACGACGGCGGTACTCATCGGCGCCGGGTCCGCCGCCTTTTCGCTGATGGTCGGATTCAGCGGCTGGTTCAGGCGGCGCACGTGGGTCGCCGGTGCTGGCCGCGACGTTCCTGTGTTTCGCGGCCCGCAGCGTCAGGCTGCCCTGGTCCGGGCTGCTCTAGTCCACGCTGCACGCTATTGCCTCGCTGTCGGTACAGCTGGGGCCATCGGAGTGCTCAGCGGTAGCGGCCATCCCCACTGGGCCATGGCTGCCGCGGCCGTGCCCCTCGCGGGCGCCGACCTCCCAAGTCGCGTCCACCGGGGTATCCACCGCATCGTGGGGACGTTCCTCGGGTTGGGGATAGTCGCCGTCGTGCTTTTCCCCGGTCCGCTATCGCCGCTGCAGTACTTCCCCGGTCAAACCGCGGTGGTACTCGCTGTGCTGGTGGTTCTGTGCCAGTTCCCCACAGAGCTGTTCATGGCACGGCATTACGGGTGGGCCATGGTGTTCTTCACGCCGGTGGTCCTGCTGATCGCACAGTTGGCCGCCCCCATGGATCCGGGTGTGCTCGTCATGGAGCGTGCCATCGAGACCTTTGTGGGAGCCGTGGTTGGGATCGCGGTGGCTGTGCTGGTGCGGGCACCGCGGAGCCGGGTCAGTTCGTAACTATTTCAGTTCGCAACCACGAGGATGTTCGGGTGGATCTTCGTCAAGCCGCTCGACTCAAGCTCCTTGGTGTCATAGCGGTCGGCTACCAGGACAGCGGATTTCTGGTCCGGGCCACTGATTCTCAGCATCTCGCCCTGGATGGAGTCGGTGCAGCCGCTGTGCGAGAAGTATGGTTCCGCAGCTTCCACGATCAAACATGACGGATGGCCTTGCTTACCCTGCCCCAGGTAGTACTTCTTCCCGTTCGTTTCGGCGACCAACAGCACCTTTTCCAGTTCGAATTGCTCGAGGTTTAGGTCCTTCGGCGGAGTGTCGGCCTCGGTCGCCTCCCGCTCCAACGCCTTGAAGCCCGTGTAGTTGGTACCGGTGCAGCCGCTCAGTAGTAGTCCGCTTACAACCATGGCCACAATGAATGCCAAGGATTTGTTCTTCACAGCTCTGCCCCCTCAGGCTCGAATGAACTGTCATGGTAACCCGGACCTCAGATTCACGGTTCGAGCGGCCGCCGGGGTGGGCCGGAAGTCAGCTTTGCCGGCAGGATACGTGCAAAGAAACTGACCAGTTTGTACCGCCGCGTCGGTATGGAGACACCCTTGCCCTGGGCGTTGTCCTCCAGCCCCTCGCGCACCACACGCTCGGCGGTGAGCCACAAGAATCGGGGAGCAACGGATTTGTCCATGCCCATGCGATCGTGGAATTCGGTGTGGGTGAACCCGGGGCACACCGCGGTGACCTGCACGCCGGACTTTGCGTAAGTGATGTTGGCCCACCGGCTGAACGTCACTTGCCAGGCTTTGGCTGCGGAGTAGGTGCCCCTATTGGCGAACGCTGCCACGCTGGCAACGTTGATGATCCGCCCCTTCCCCCGGGCCAGCATGACTTCCAGCGCCGCGTGACACAGCTCCATGGGTGTCTGGACATGGAGCCTCAAGTGGCGGCGTTCCTCGTCCAGCTCATTCCTTTCGAACGATTTCAGCAACCCGATGCCGGCGTTGTTAACCAGGACATCCACGGGCCGTGCGGCGTCCCGCAAACGGTCTGCGACGGCTGAAACGCCGACGTCGGTGGTCAGGTCCGCGGAAAGAACCTCCGCGGAGATACTGAAGTCGCGTTCAAGCTCTTCGGCCGTTTCTTTCAGGCGCTGTTCGTCGCGGGCTACCAGGACCAGGTGGTGTCCGGCTTCGGCGAGTTGGCGGGCGAATTCCGCACCGAGCCCGGCGGTGGCCCCGGTAACCAGGGCGGTGAGTTCATTGGCTCGAGTCGTCATGCGCCTAGACTAGTACCCACACTGGAATTGAAACGATGCAAAGCCGCAAAGGATTCCCATGGTCAACTCTTTCCTGCAAGAGCCACTTGTCCTCAACAACAACGGGGCGTGGTGCTGGTTCCAGGACGAGCGCGCACTGATCGACTCCGCCGCTAACACGTTGCTGGTGGGCTCGGTTGCTGCCCCGGAAGGACAGGGTGGTGCGGAGCGTGGCGGCAACATCGAAGTTGCCGTGGTGAACCTTGCTACGGGCCAAAGCCGCGTCCACGTACTCCATGAAAGGTTGGAGGCCGATGACCACAACGCCCCGGCTCTCTTCATCCGGCCCGACGGTCGTTACGTGGCTATGTATGCCAAGCACAAGACGGACAACTATTCCCGCTGGCGCGTGTCCACCAAGGCGCACGACGCTTCCGAATGGGAGCCCGAGCAGCAGTTCGACTGGACGGAACTCGCCGACGGCCGCGGTGCCACCTACTCCAACCTCCACGCCTTAAGCGCCAAAGGCCGGGTCTACAATTTTGTCCGCGCCATCAACGACGACCCCACACTGATGATTTCCGAGGACGACGGCAGCACCTGGAGCTACGGCGGCAAGCTCTTCACCCGCCCCAAAATCGGCTACGTCAACGGTTACACCCGATATGTCAGCAACGGCACGGACCGGATCGACCTCATCACCACGGACCACCACCCCCGCGACTTCAACAACAGCATCTACCACGGCTACATCCAGGGCGATGCGCTCCACGACGCCGAGGGCAAGGTGGTCAGCAAGCCCGTCATCGGCTCAGCCGGGATCAACCAGGCGGCCCTGACCACCGTTTTCGAGGCAGGATCAACGCTCGACGGCGATGTCCTCACCCATGGTTGGACTACTGACCTTCGCCGGCGGGGCACGGATCTCGCGGCGATCGTCACGTGCCGGGCCAACGACGTGAACGGTCCGCTGCAGCGGGAGCAAATGCTCGACGTCGACGATCACCGCCTGCTGTACGCCCGCTTTGACGGGGTGCGCTGGAAGCTGCATCCCCTCGCCGTCGCCGGTCCCGGTTTGCTGCCGCACGAGCAGGACTACACCGGGCTGGGTGCTGTGGACCCGAATGATCTGGACCGGGTCTATATCTCTGCACCTGTGGATCCGAGGACGGGCAAAGCTACAGAACACTACGAGATCTACCGCGGAGTGACATCCGATGCCGGCGCGAGTTGGACGTGGGAAGCCGTCACAGAGGGATCCACCGTGGACAACCTCCGGCCCATGGTGGTCCCAGGCGACCCGTCCGTCCACGCAGTGTGCTGGTTCCGGGGATCGATGGCGTCCTCGCAGGCGTATGAAACTGAGATTGTGGCGCTTGTTGACGCGCCGAGGGGTTGGCTTTCGCCCCTTTCAACGCTCGAAAGTGCCGAAAGCCAACCCCTCACCGCAGGAACTTAGGCGAACTTGGCCAAGGGGTTCGCCAAGCGGCCCGCCATTTGGAGCCCACCGGAGGGATCCGAGATGTCGAGCATTTGCTGGTTGTTCCGTAGCTGCAGGCGGTTGAGGCAGGAGAGCTCAAATTCAGGTGCGAACAGGTCATGCATCGCGAACTGGTCCGCCAACTCCGGATGGCGCTGCTGGTACTCCCGCAGCACTGCAGCCGCAGTTCCCCAGAACTCGTCCTCGCGCAGCGTGCCGTCCTCCATAAGGATTGAGCTCAGGAAGCGGAAAATGCAGTCGAACACATCGGTAAAGATGGCCAGGACCATTTCTTCGGCAGGGATCTCGGCCTTGACGCGGGAGACTTCCTCAGGAAGTTCCAGCCGGTCCCCCATGACCACGATTTCCTCAGCGATGTCCTTCATGATCGCGCGGACCGGCACGCCGTCCTCAAGGATCAGGATGACATTCTCGCCGTGCGGCATGAAGGCAAGCTCGTACTCGTACAGGCAGTGGACCAACGGTACGAGATAGGCCTCGAAGTAGCGGCGGAGCCACTCGGTGGGTGCCAAACCGGACCGCTGAATCAGCGCGGACACCACCGATTCCCCGGAGGAGTCCACGTGCAGCAAAGATGCCATGGTGGCCAGCTGCTGCCCGTCCTTGAGCAACGGCAACGGACTTTCCCTCCACAGGGCCGAGAGCATCTTCCGGTAAGGGGATCCCTTGGCCGAAGCAGCCTCGTAGTAGTGGTTGTGGTAGCCAATGGCCGCGGTTTCACGGATCATGGCCAGGCCCCGGCTCTGGAGCTCCTGGTCATTGTCGATCAATTCCTGCAACCAGTCGTTGATGGCCGGCGTTGCTTTCATGTACTGCGGGGACAGGCCACGCATGAAACCCATGTTCAGCACGGACATGGCCGTCTTGACGTAGGCCTTTTCGGGGTTGTCCGTGTTGAAGAACGTACGGATGGACTGCTGCGCTTGGTACGAATCTTCCCCGGTTCCAAGGTTAACGATGTGGCGTTGGGCGATTTCTGCCGCGAAGGTCACCGTGAGCTTGTTGTCCCACTGCCACGGATGGACCGGCATGAGGAGGTAGTCCGCCGGATCCAGACCGGATGCTGACAATTCCGAGGTGAACCACGCAAGAGTCGAGGGCCCAAGTTCGGCCTCGAAGTGTGTCCGGTAATCCAGCCCTGCGCTGGAGGTGAACACTGCCTTGCTGCGGTGCACAGCGATCCACTGCAGCTTCACGGTGGCGCCGGTTTCCGGCGCAAACGCATGGTAGTCGGCAATCCCGAATCCAAGCCGGCCGTTGTTGGCCACGAAGCACGGGTGGCCCTCGGTCATGCTGTGCTCAATGGCTTGAAAATCAGCGGCACGGTCTGCGCCGCCGGTGATGCCCGCAGCCAACTGGGCAGAGTTGAACGGCTTGCCCTGCTTGTAGGCGTGACTGGCGAGCGTGCTGCTGATTTCCTCGAGGTACACAGGCAGCATTTCCTGGCGGATAGCCAGTGCCTCATGGAACTCGGCAATGAAGTCCAAGGCGTCCACAGGTAGCTCTTCGCCGTCTCGCAACCGAACGATGGATTCCGCGGATACGGACCAGTGTTCCAATTGCAGCAGCCTGGCGCGGAAGCGGTATTCCGTGGCAGCGTCATCGCTCACTACCTTGAAGAGTCCCACGCTGTCATCCTCCTCGCGGATCAATTCCGGCACCAGGATGCGCTCGTGCGAGAACTCAGCGATCGCCTTGCGGACCAGATGCCGATTGGCGATGGCCCAGCGCTCCGGGGTCAGGTGGCAAACGGGCGCGGCGAGATCATTGACAGTGGTTACGGTCTCTTCGATGGTGCCGGCAGTAGTGGTCACAGGGATTCTCCTCTGGTCGCCGCGGCAGGCGCGGCCAGAATCGGGGTCAGGGTCGCGAGGAAATCCTCGCGGGTGCAGAAGCTGAGCAGCCCCTGCTTGTGGTCCTCGGCGGGGTCGACGGCGGGAAGGGTCACCACGCCGTGCGGCCTGAAACCCACCTTCTCATTCAGGACATGGATCTTGTGGTTGCGGGCGTCGGGCTCGACGACCACCCGCCGGTTTGCCGGGTCGGCGAACAGTTCAGTCATGACAGACTGCATGACGGCGGTGGTGAAACCAGGCTGCGGCTCGCCATTGGGCGGTGACACCAGGAGGTGCATGCCGACGTCACCGTGCTGGACCTCGTAAACGTCCGCCAACGGCGATGACTCCGGGCGGTACCGCTCCATCAGGAAAGCGGGGACGCCGTCGTCGAGCCCCAGGAACGCTTGGTGATGGCCCGATTCGGCGATCTTGGAGTATTCCTCTACGACGTCCTGTTCGGTGGCCGAAACCATTCCCCAGAATCGCGCGTACTCCTGGCTCACCCAGCCGTGGAGGATAGGCGCGTCCGCTACGGGATCAACGGGCCGGAAGGTGAAGCTCATACGGTGGCTCCAGCGGTTTCGGGGACGGGTGCAGTGACTGGGGTCGGAGCGCCGAACTGCTGGAACGCGATGCTGCGCTCGATCGGGTAAACCTCGCGCCCGGTGATTTCGCGGAGGATGCATGAATTACGGTAGGCGGCCATGCCGAGGTCCGGAGTGACGAAACCGTGCGTGTGCAGTTCGGCGTTTTGGACGAAGATTTCACCCGGTTCCACGCCGGTCCCATAATTCCGCTCAACGTCAAAGCGGCCCTTGGCATCGCGACGGATCCGGTCCTGGATGCCCGCCAGGAAGGCGGGCTCCTTGTAGGTATAGCCGGTCGCGAGGACCACGGCCTCGGACTCCAAAGAGTAGTCGCGGCCATGTTCCTCATGGTGCAACTGGAGGGTGTGCGTGCCGGTGGCGGCATCCCAGTCTGCGGCGGTGAGCGACGAGTGAGTATGCAGCTGGGTGTCCACCATGCCGGAGAGGCTCTTGGTGTAAAGGAGATCGTAGATGTCGTCAATCAGGTCCGAGTTGATGCCCTTGTACAGGTTCTTTTGGCTCTTGATCAGCGAATCCCGCTGCTCGCCCGGCAGTGAGTGGAAGTAGTCAACGTACTCCGGCGAGGTCATCTCGAGCGTGAGCTTGGTGTACTCCAGCGGGAAGAATCGGCCCGAACGCGTGACCCAGTTGAGCTGGTAGCCGTAGACATCAATTTCTTGCAGCAACTCGTAGTACAGCTCCGCAGCGCTCTGACCACTGCCCACGATGGTGATGCTGCGCTTGGACTGCAGCTCACTCTTCCTCGACAGGTAATCGGCGTTGTGGAGGACAAGTCCACCGGCGTCGACTATTCCTGCACAAGAGTCCGGGACATACGGAGAGGTGCCGGTGCCCAGGACCAGCTTGCGGGCGCGAAGCACCTCAGCACCCCCCGGGCCCTGTACCGAAAGCCGGTACACGCCGTCGTCGTACGTCACATCCAGCACATCCGTGCTAAAACGAACGGACTCAAGCTGGCCGGCCACCCACTGGCAATACTGGTTGTACTCGGCGCGCAGCGGGTAGAAGTTCTCGCGGATATAGAAGCGGTACAAGCGGCCGGTCTGCTTCAGGAAGTTCAGGAACGAGAACGGCGACGTCGGGTCGGCGAGCGTCACCAGGTCCGCCATGAACGGTACCTGCAGGTGCGCCGGCTCCAACATCATGCCGGGGTGCCAGTCGAAGGACTCGCGGCGGTCAAGGAAAACGCAGTGGAGGTTGTCCACCGGCTCGCTCAGCGCGGCCAGGCCCAAGTTGAAAGGCCCGACGCCGATGCCTGCAACGTCGTAAATCTTGCCGTTGTCTTGGGTGCTCATGCTGCAGCCTCCATGGTGCTCGCCAGCAGGTTGTCGCCCGTACGGCGGATAAGTTCGATGATTTCCTGGATGTCCCTCAGGCTCGCCTCGGCGTTGAGGAGGGTGAATTTGAGGTAGTGGCGGCCAGCCACCTTGGTGCCGGCAACAACGGCCTCTCCGGAAGCGAAGATCGCGGCCCGGATAGCGGGGTTGAGGACGTCGGCAGCATCTTCATCGAGGGCTGCACCATCAACCACAGGGCGGTACCGGAAGACCAGGGTGCTCAGCTGCGGTGCTGCAGCAAGCTCGAACTCAGCATCGTCGGCCAGCAAAGTTCCTACACGGGCGGCGAGGTCGATCGCTTCGTCGAAGAGAGCGCCGATCGCGTCAGCACCCATGATGCGGAGGGTCAGCCACAGCTTCAGTGCATCGAAACGGCGGGTGGTTTGGATGCTCTTATCCACCTGGTTGGGGATCTCGGCCTTCGCCGCACTCTCCGGGTTCAGGTAATCCGCATAGTAGGTGACGTGGCCCATCATGGAGCCGTTGCGGACCAGGACAGCGCTGGAGCTGACGGGCTGGAAGAAGGTCTTGTGGAAGTCCACTGTAATGGAATCCGCCAAGTGGATCCCGTCCAGGAGGTGACGGTGCCTTCCGGAAACGATGAGCCCTCCGCCGTAGGCGCCGTCCACATGCAACCAGGAATCGTAGGCGCGGACCAAGGCGGCCATTTCGGACAGCGGGTCAACCGAACCGAAGTCCGTTGTCCCGGCAGTTGCCACAACCGCCATCGGTACCAGCCCGGCGTCGTGCGCTTCCGCCAAAGCAGTAGCGAGCCCGGTGGGGTCCATGCGGTGGTCTTCGGTGGTGGGCACTGCGATGACGGCATCGAAGCCCAGGCCCAGCATGGAGGCAGACTTCTGGATGCTGAAGTGGCTGTCCACGGACGTGAAGATCCGGAGCCGGTCAAGCAGGTGCGGCAGGCGCGCGTCCCCATTCGCGGCCCGCAGCTTGGCTACGGCATGATTCCGGGCAATCAGCAGGGCCTGGAAGTTGGACTGGCTGCCACCGGACGTGAACACGCCGTCGGCATCTTCCGTAAAACCGATCCGCTCGGCGGTCCAATCGATGAGGCGGCGTTCGATCATGGTGGCACCGGCGCTCTGGTCCCAGGTGTCCATGGAGGAGTTCACTGCCGAGAGCACGGCTTCGCCAACCAGGGCCGGAATGACAACCGGGCAGTTGAGGTGCGCCGCGTAGCGGGAATCGTGGAAGTAGATGGCGTCCTTGAGGTAGAGCTCCTCGAGCTCCTCCAGAGCCGCAGCCGTGTCCGGCAGCGGGCGTTCAAGATCCACCGCACCAACCTTGGCCTTCAGTTCCGCATGCCCGACGCCGGTGAACGGCTGGGCGGTCCGCTGAACTTTTGTTGAGACCGCATTGACCCCCTGAAGAACCTGAGCGACGTAACTGGGTGAATTTCGTGCGTTGAACAGTTGGTTTGTGGCAGCGAGGGCCAGTTCCACTTTGGAGCCAAAATCCTGCTCCGGAGCGATCCGCTCTTCGACACTAGGTGACGTCACGTCAGCTTCCTTCCATTGCGTTGGGGCGCTAGTTAGCAAGGCAAGCCTTACTTAGGTAAGCCTTTCCGTCAAACTTTTGTGATGTATTTCGCTGAGAAGGCGGTTTCTCGTGACTGGGCCGCCCGGAAATACGTCATTGACTTTTCTTCGGGCTGCTTTGGGTGCAAAATATGGCACTCTTTTTTCATCCGCCAAACGCTCTCGTGGGCAGTGCGCCGTCCTGATATCTTCCGAACTCCAGGGGGTAGAGTGCTAGGACTATCCGCTGCCCACGGTTGGGGGACCACATGAAGGACCACGCCCACGAGCGAATCGGCTTCCGCGAAATCGACGAGCATGGCAACGCCCAGCCCGCCATTAGCCCCCACGTGCCGGAGACTCCGGCCCCGGAACGCAAACGCGTCCAAGTCAATCCATTCATCATTGCTTTGTGGGCCTTGGACGCCGCCTTGGCATGGTTTGGACTATGGGCCCTCACTACGGCGGCCAGCGCAATAGTGAGCACCGCGCAACCTCAGTCCGCCGAGTCAGCCCAGACAGCCCAAATAAACTTCATCATGCTCTCCAACGCACCCTATGCACTCCTGGCTGCGTTGCTGATCACTGCCGCCCTGCTCTTGTGGCACGCAGTGCAATGGCAAAGAAAGCGGAACCTGCTTCCCTAGCGAAACGGTTCCCCAGGGAAGGGAACGGCAAGTTACTCGTTATTCGGCTCCCCCACCGGCTTTTCCGCGGGCCAGTCGACGTCCTGCTCGTAGCCCTCGTGCTTCTTCAAGTACGCGGCGATGTACGGGCAATGCGGGATGATGCGCTTTCCGGAGGCCACCACGTCATCCAGCGCAAAGTGTGCCAAGACTTTCGCAAGGCCCTGGCCGCTGAACCGGGGTTTTGTTTCAGTGTGAATGAAATCAATATGACCGGGCTTGTCCATGAACTGGGAGATCACGGCCAGCTCACCGTCCACATGCAGTTCATAGCGGTGAAATTTGTCGTTGCGCACCGTGGTGACGCCAGCTCGGAACGACTCTGCCAGTGAATCCGTGTACTCGGTCATGTTTCGAGATTGGCACGTAAATCCGGTGCTGGCAACGTGTGCCACCGCCCCCCGCGCATTTCAGCGCCTTCCTGCGTGGGTCGCGTCAGCACCGGCGTCGGAACCCTGCCAAGCAAAAGGACCGAAAGGGCAAAGCATGCCGCTCCCCCACCTAGCAGGGCAAGGGTCAACCCGTTGAAGGCGGCGTCCGCCACAGGGACTAAAACCACGACGGCGGCGGTCACCACAGCGGTACGTGACGGTCCCCGCGCGTGGCTGGCCGCCGTCGGACGGACTTCCAAACGACCAAAAAGCCACACTACCGGGATCAGCAGCACCAGCACGGCGAAGAACACTGGGATCCGTGCCCACCACCACTCTGCAGTCCCGGCCAACGGCTTGGGCACATCGGTGAGCAACAGCAACCCGGACATGCCCACCAGCAGCGGGAGGTGCCAGAGGTAGACGGTCATGGATCGCCGTCCCGCTACCGCAATGACTACCTGGACCCAACGGAGGTCCGCGATCCACCAAATGCCCTTGTGGAGCAGTTGAAGCGTCGCCGCCTGGGAAATGCCCAAGAGGAGCAGGCAAAAATTGGGCGGATTCAGGTTTACCACCATGTTCCCCGGGTACACAGCCACGCCGGTCACCAGTCCCAGCAGAAGATTACTGGAAACCACGGCACCAAGAAGCCAGCTGCGACTACGTTTCTCGAAGAAGCCATCAGCCATGAGGAAGCCCAGCTGCTGGACAGCGCACCACACGAAGATCATGTTTGCGAACGCCAGGACGGGAACAGCGCCGCGAAGGGAATCCACCGTGATGATCTCCGCCACGAGCACGGCGAAAGTCACCAGAGGCACGCGTTCGTGAAGCCGGGCCATGAGCGGGATGCTGAGTTGGGCCGTGAGGTAGGCCGCCAGGAACCACAGGGGCATTGCGGCCCCGGCAGTCATCAACTGGATGACTTGCGGGTGGACACCAAGCAGCAGCGCGACCCACAGTCCTCCCCACATGACGGCCAGCACAGCCATGGCCGGGCGGACCAGGCGCAGGAGCCGCAATTGGGCGAAGTCGAAGCCGGTGCCGCCGTGTGCCTTCAACCGCCGCCACGATTGCAGTCCGGTCACGCCGCCCAGGACGAAGAAAAGCGGCACAATCATGAGCCCCCATGCCACTGGGGTGAACCAGCTTTGCTCCATGAGCACGTTCAGGGTAGTGACAGTGCCGTCCTTGTGCAGGACGGGGCTGACCATCATGCAGTGAGCCGCGACGACCAGGAGCAGGCAGATGAATCGAACGAAGTCGATCGCCGGGTCCCGTTGCACAGCCGTTGCCTGGCTGGCGGGAGGATGCGCGTCCATCTCCATGGTTCTCCCTACAAGGGCACGCACCTGCGTGCTGACTCCATTGTCCGCCCGTGGGAGGGCTTGGGCCAGCAGGCAAGGCGGACAACCCCGCCGGTTGTCCACAAACTCGAAATGGCTCTGGACGAGTCGGGGAATCACCGGCAGGATCAGACGCATGACTACGTCGATTTTCGTGAACCTGCCCGTCAGCGACCTGGAGGCCTCCAAAGCCTTCTACACGTCCCTTGGCTACTCCATTAACCCGAACTTCACCGACGAGACCGCCGCCTGCGTGGTCTTCAGCGACACCATCTATGCGATGCTCCTGACCCACGCCAAGTTCAGCGAATTCACCAAGCAACCCATCGCGGACACGCACAATTCGACGGCTGCCATCGTCGCCATTTCAGCAGACAGCCGTGAGGAAGTAGATGACCTGGCGGCCAAGGCACTCGAAGCCGGCGGTTCCGAAACCTACGACCCCATGGACATGGGTTTCATGTACAGCCGCGCGTTCCGCGACCTGGACGGGCACCACTGGGAAGTTGTGTGGATGGACGAGGCCGCGGCCCAGGATGGTCCGCCGGAGCAGTAGCTCATTTGGCTTACCCCAACGTGGTTTAGCCCAGCGTCACTGCCAGCACGCCAAGCACGACGGCGAGCAGCGGCGTGGTGCCTTGGAGAACCGCGGCTCGGAGGTACTTTTTGCCGCTTGCTGCGAGCACGAGCGCGGCCAGGAGCATGGAACCGCAGCTGCTGAAGACAAGGGTCCAGCCCACTTGGGGCGCACCCATAGCCACTGCAACAATGCCGATCAGAGCGCCTACGGCCAGGAAGAGGTTGTAAAAACCTTGGTTGTACGCGAGCGGTTTGGTGGTTTCCGCGTCGGCCTGGGAGGTGATGCTGAAGGTCTTCCAGGTTTTGGGCTGTGTCCAGGTAATGGACTCCATGGTGAAGATGTAGACGTGGAGCAGGGCGGCGATCGTCGCAAAAATCAGGGAGGCCAGGATCATGTTTTTGATCCTAGCCTCCCTGGTTGCCTTACTTGGTTGCCGCGCTGCCCGTCAGGCGCTGAGCAACTCCAGTGTGGCGCCCGCAAAAGTTGCAGCCGAGCCATTCCATCGGGCCAACAACCCTTGCAGATTCTCGCCATCGGCCCGGTGGGCTGCGGTTTCCGACTCCAGCGTCGCCAGGATGCCGGTCCGCAGTTCCGTGTTGAAGTTCACCTTCCCAACGCGCATTGAGGGAGCTTTTGCCAACTCCCCGGCAGGGATGCCGGAGGCTCCGTGGAGCACCAGTGGCACCTCCGTCTTTGCAGCAACTTCCTGCAGTACGTCCCAACGGATGTTTGGCTCGCCCTTGTACTTCCCATGCACGTTGCCCACGGCGACGGCCAGTAGCTGGGCACCGGTGCGCTCAACAAAGCCGGCCACCTGTGCCAGGTTGGTGAGTCCCGCAACGGACGTTCCGGCGTCGTGCGCTGCACCTTCGGCGCCAAAGGCCTTGTCCTCGTCGCCCGCTAGGCCGCCCAACTCCGCCTCAATCACGACGTCGGCAGCGCCGGCCGCGTCAAGCGCGGCACGGACTTTACGGACCAGTGCAATGTTCGCCTCATAGGGCAAGGATGAGCCGTCAGCGAGCACCGCATCCGCACCGGCTGTCACGGATTCCAGGATGACCCGGAGGTCCGAGGCATGGTCCAACTGCACCGAGACCGGGACGCTGGCGTCGTCGGCCAAGCCGCGAAGGGCCGCGATGAGGCGCAGGCCATTGGGCGTGGACGCGGTCTTCGGAGCGACGAGCAGGATCACGCCGAGCCGGGCTTCCTCCGCCGCCGAAACAACAGCCAGGGCGGTGGTGAAGTCGTAGCAGGTGAAGGCCGGAACAGCCGAGCCGGAGCTCAGGGCAGAGTTGACCATATGGTCGAGTTTGCCGCGCATTAGTGGGCCAAACCTCCCACGAGGATCCAGGCAACGTAAGTCAACGCGAAGCCGGCCAAGCCCAGGATGGTGGTGAGGACGGTCCAGGTCTTAAGGCCATCGGACACGGTGAGGCCGTAGTAGCGGACCACGGTCCAGAACCCGGCGTCGGTCACGTGGGAAAGGCCCAGTGAACCGAAGCCAATGGCAATCACGATTACCGCGATCTGGGCTGGCGTGTAGGCGCCCTCCATTACAGCGGAAGTAAGCAGGCCGGTTGTGGTCACAATTGCCACGGTGGCCGAACCCTGGGCGGCGCGCAGTGCGAGGGAGATGATGAAACCGAGCACGATGACGGGAAGGCCGAGGCTATCCAGGGTATGGGACAGCGCTGCGCCGATTCCGGATGCGCGGAGGACTTCACCGAACACACCCCCGGCGGCCACCACCATGAGGATGGAGGCGATAGGGGGCAGAGCACCTTCGAAGATCTCCCCCGTCTCCTTGAGGGACCAGTTGCGGCGGACGGCCAGCAAGAAGAAGGACAGAGCCACAGCCACCAGGAGTGCGAAGAACGGGTTCCCAACAAAGGCGGCCACGCCGTACCAGTAGTTGTCCTTGGGGAGGGTCAGCGTTCCCACGGTGCCGAGCAGGATTTGGACGATCGGCGCGGCGACAAGGAACATGATCAGGCCCGGCCGCGGAGGGGCGATTGCGCGGGCGCCGGGGCCGTCATGGCCAACATGGACCAGTGATTCGGAACCAAATTCGTCCACCTGCTGCTTGACGCCTGGAAGCAATTCGTACTCTTTGCGGTTCATGATGCTGGCAACCCAGTAGGACAGGAAACCAAGCGGCACGCAAATGATCAGGGAGATCAGGGTGATGAGTCCAATGTCCGCACCGAACACGCCGGCCCCGGCAACGATGCCCGGATGCGGCGGCACGGCCACGTGAATGGACAGCATGATGCCGGCCATGGGCAGGCCGAACTTGATCGGGTGCACATTAGCGATCTTCGCGAACGCGTAAACAATGGGAACGAGGACGATCACGCCCACCTCGAAGAACACGGGGATCGCCACGAGGAAGCCGACAGCCGTCAGTGCAATGGCAACGCGTTTGGCGCCGAGCTTCTCAGTGAAGTGGGTAGCCAGCGACTGCACGCCGCCGGAAACTTCAATCATGCGGCCGAGAATGGCGCCAAGGGCGATCAGCAATGCGACCTTGCCCATGGTGCTGCCAACGCCCGTGGTCACAACAGTGAAGATGTCCTTGAGCGGAATCTGCGCGGCGACGCCCACGAGGATGCTGACGGCAAGCAAGGCAACAAAAGCTTGGATTTTGAAGCGGATGATCAACACCAGCAACAAGGCGATGCCCGCTGCGGCGATGGTCAGCAGCAGTGGTGTGCCCAGCTCCACTGCGGGCTTGATGGCGGGGGCGTCCGCCGCCTGAACCATCAGAGAGTTAACGAGGGGATTCATTGGGGGTGTCTCCTTTGACATACCAGTCCAGGGAAGACCGGCGGGAGGTGGCGGCGACGGCGAAGGGGGGATCGCCGTCGTCGCGCGTTCGGGTGGGATGCTTAGGCGGTGCGCTTTGCGGGCGCTACAACCTTGATGACGGCAGAATCGTCGGCGGCGGCGAGGCCCTGGGCCTGGCCGAGGAGGTAAAGCTGTTCGGCAGCGGCGGCGACCGGTGCGGCAAGGCCGGCAGCCCGGGTTGCCTTACCAACGATGCCCATGTCCTTGACGAAGATATCCAAGCGGCTGAGTACCTCGGCACCGTCTTCGGAGTAGGCCTCCAGGATGCGCGGTCCACGGTTTGAAAGCATGAAGGAACCGGCGGCTCCGGCTTCCAGGGCGGCGAGGGTCTTGGCCTGGTCGAGTCCGAGGGCGTCGGCAAGGGCCATAGCCTCGGCAGCAGCGGCGATGTGGACACCACAGAGGAGCTGATTGACGGTCTTGAGGGCCTGTCCATCGCCGGGCTTGTCGCCCACGATGCTCAGGGTGGAGGCCAGCAGTTCGAGAGCGGGGCGGGCCTTCTCCAGTGCCTCCGGCTCAGCACCGACAACAATCAGCAGGTCGCCTTCGCCGGCACGCTTCGGGCCGCCGGAGAGCGGCGCATCCACCAGGGCCACACCGTATTTTGCTAGCTTTTCCACCGTGGCGGGGATGGCTTCGGTGCCAACGGTGCTGCCGAGGATCACGACGGCGCCCGGCTTCAGTACCGAAGCTACGCCGTTCTCGCCGAAGAGGACATCGTTGAGCTGTTCGCCGTTACGGACGGCCAGAAGCAGCGCGTCGGCGCCATCCGATGCCTCGCGTGCAGAAGCAAAGGTCTTGATGCCGGCTGCTGCGGCGAGTTCCAGTCGGGGCTCGGCGATGTCGAAGCCGTGGACAGTCAGCTCGGACGCGAGCCGGGTTGCCATGGGCAGGCCCATGGCGCCGAGGCCCAGGACAGTGACGGTGTAGTTGCTGCTGGTCATGGTGTTCTCCGATAAATAGGGGCCACGCTTGCCGGGTTCCCTGGCCGGGCTTGCGAGGTTAGGGGGCAAGTGGGGATGGTTCTAGAAAATGGCGCTGAGCTTGCGGGTGACTTCAGTCAGGGATTGGTCATCGCCCACGTTTCCGGCGAACACGATGTACGGGATGCCCTTGGCAGGACCGTCCACCGGCTCCCAGAGCGAGACGATGCCCGGCAGCATGGGTCCGCGGACAATCGCGCGGCGGATTTCCAGGCCGTGCGCAGCGACGTCCGAGGACGTGATGCCTCCCTTGGCGATGACGAACCGCGGTGGGAAGGTCTTCAGCGTCCGGTTCACGACGGCGACGACGGCGGCAGAGACGGTGCGTGCGATCTTCAGGCTTGCTGCGGCGTCGTCGGTCTTGATGAGCAGGCGGCTGGTGTGGACGATGACGTCGCCCTTGTGAAGTGCGTCGACGACGTCGGACACGACAGTTGCGATGTAGGCATCGGCCTCGGCTGTCAGGAGCTTCTCGACGTCGATCTCGATGGTCCATGCCGAGCTGTGCTCTGCGGTCAGGGCGTTGAGCTGGCGCGTGGTGACGCCAACGTGCGAGCCGACCACGATCAGGCCACCTCCTGTGGAGGGGGTGTTGCCTGCATAGGCCTCTTCGGAGGTCAACGCTGTGCGGATCTCCTGGCCGATGCGGCCCCTCACGAAGGGCGGGCCCACTCGGTAGAGGAGCTTCTTGCCGCGGCGTTCGGATTCTTCGAGGCCCAGGGCCAGGGCGCGGAAATCATTCTCGGTAACGATGTCGGCCACGATCGGCGTGGAGTTGGTGGCGGACTCAAGGGCGTCGGCGATGGCCTTTGCCGAGATGGTGGGATCCTGGGCGGACGCTCCGGCGCGGATGACGTTGAGGTCAAGCACGATCACATCCCCGGCAGGGAACCGGCCCTGCGACTTCTCCTCCACGTACTTGGCCATCTCGGAGTTCTTGAAGCCGAAACTGGCGTCCTTGGCGAATTCCGTCTCGGCCACGGGAGTGAGTGTGCCTGCTGCTTCTCCGGTGCCCCGCATGTAGTGCACGCCACCGATGGTGACGCGGCCGGCGTCGGGGAATGCCGGAACGATCACCACGCCGTCGGTGGGTTCACCGGTCTCGGCTGCCACGGTGGCTGCAATGACGTCGGGCTCCAGCGGGTAGTGGCCGCGGAGGGTGGAGTCGCTGCGGCTGACAAAACCGAGCCTCACATTCCCTGCTGCCGCTGCCAGGGCATTGCGGACGATTTCCTCGTTGCGGGCTGCGGCTTCGGCCGGGTCCAGGCTGCGGGTGTTGGTGAGGACATAGACAGCAGGCTTGGTCTGGTTCTCACGGATGTGGGTGAATGCCCAGGTGAAGTCTGCGACGTCCCACCGGGTGAGCACGGCCAGATCCGCAACGGACTGCGTTCCCGTGGGGTCGTCGTCGAGGACTACCAGAACGCGGGGAGACGTTGCCGAGGACGCCGCAACGGCGTCAGCAACGAACTGAGCAGGAATCTGGACTTCCGCCGGGAAAGCGGCCAGAACGTCGACTTCAAGGGTCACTGTGCACTCCATCGTGGGAAATCTCTGTAGCGAATTGATGAATGTAAGATGTCAGACATCTAACATTTGAATTAGTGTGACACACGGCTCTACACCGCGCAAGGTGCTGCGCATCACTAGGCTGGGGGCATGGCCGACAGTGTTGTTCCGCTCCCGTTCGTGAACGTCCTCACGCCTACCGTTTCCGCAGGTGAGGCTACTCCCGTGGCACTGGTCCACGGTTGGGCCTCCGGCTCTGTGTACTGGGAACCACTAGCGAAAAAACTGCTCGACGCCGGCCGGACGGTCTGGATTTTCGACCTCCCGGGCTACCACCCAGGCGAAGAACTGCCACCGGACTTCGCCTGGACGCTGGACTCGGTGGCCGGTTCGGTAGCGGCAGCCATTGAAGTCAGGGGCAGCGGACCGGTGCACCTGGTGGGGCATTCCATGGGGGGCAGCGTTTCGTTGACAATTGCTGCGGCCCGCCCCGAACTGGTGGCCACCATAACCTTGGTGGGCATGGCCCCCGTGCCGCAGAATCAGGGTTTCAAGACGCTGCTGCGCTCCCAACTGGATCAGGGATTTTTCGATCCCGGGACCGTAGCAAAGCTCATGAATGCTTGGTACGGGGAGCTGTCCGCAGCAGACATGGCGCGGCTCAGCACAGGATTTGATGCGCCGTTCCCGATACTGTCCGCCAGCGCCGTGGCTGCCATGACCGGCGTCGAACCTTCAGTGCCCGGGCGCGTCCTCGCGCCACTGCTGGTGATGGCCGGCACCGATGACCGGGTGCGGCCCATGGAGCAGATGCGCGCGTTCGTAGCCGAAAGCCCGCATCGGCAGCTGAGTGCCATCCCCGGTGCCGGCCACAACGTCCACTGGGAACAACCGGAAAAATGCGCTGCGGCACTAACTGCTTTTTGGGAAACAAGCCGGCCACCGCCAGCGTAAGATGTCTGACAACCGCCCGTCCGAGGGAAATGCGCAGGAAGCCGGGCGGTCTGAAGTAGAGGAAATGGGGATACATGGCACGCAAGTCGCTGGTCGGCGTCGTTGCTGACGAGCTGCTGGACCGGATCATCGCGGGCGAGTTCCCGCCCGGAACGGTGGTCCCCGGAGAGCTTGAGCTCAGCGCCAAACACGAGGTGAGCCGGATGACTGTGCGCGAGGCCATGAAAACCCTCGAGGCGCAGCGGATCCTTAGTGTCGAACGCGGCCGCGGAACCTTCGTCAACCCCCTCAACCAATGGGCGTCGCTGGAAGCCGTTTTGCGCGCGGCCTCAGAGGGAACCAAGGATGCAGCTGCCGCCATCCAGCTGATCGAGCTGCGCCGCATGCTTGAAACCGGCGCCTGCGAACTGGCAGCCGAACGCATCTCCGATGACGAACTCACGGCCCTCAAGGAGCACGTGGAAAAGATGCAGGCCGCCCACGAAATCAATGACCTCGCGGCCTTTGTGGAAGCAGACCTTGCCTTCCACGACGTGATCCTTCACGCCTCAGGCAACGTCTTTGTCGCCGTGCTCTTCGAACCGCTGCACCGGGTCCTCGAAGCCCGGCGCACCGAAACCTCAGCCTTCCCGGAGATCCAGGAACACGCGATCGGCCACCACCGGAAGATCGCGGCCGCTTTGGAATCGCGCAACCCCAACGACTCGCGTCTCGCGATGGATGCCCATATGCAGCAAACGCTGGATGACCTGAAGACGTACGTGCTGGAGGCGTGACAGCAGATGCCCTCGTTTAGCGGCGCAGGCTCTCGCTGGGCAGCTCCCCGAAGGCCTTCACGTAGAGCGCAGAGAAGCGCCCTTGGTGCGTGAAGCCGCATAGCTCAGCAACTGCCGTGACGCTCTGCTCGCGGGGGTTCGCTTCGAGAAGCATCTCCCGGGCACGATCCAGCCGGATACTTCGCAACAGCTCCGACGGCGTCGCTCCGGTTTCCGCCCGTAGGGCTGTTTGCAGCGTTCGGACTGAGACGCCCAAGCACTCGGCGATGTCCGGCACGGTGAGTTCCTCGAAAGCATGCCGCTCCAACAGCTCGCGGCATTCGCGTACGAGCCGGCTTTCGGACTCCGCGTCCCGGGTCTCACCACTGGGCAACGCCATCGCCATCAGCAAGCGTGACATCATGCTGTCGGCCAGTAATCCCTGCACAAAGACGGGGGCTGTGGACTGTGGTTGGCTGATCATGTCGTCATGAAGCTCGACGACGGACCTCAAGAACGCCCGACCGGTGGCGCTCGAGAGGTCCATGCCGTAGCCCAGGTCAACAGCGCTGTCGCCATACAACTGCTCGGCCACGCGCTCCATCGCCGAGCGCCTCACATACACAATCAGGTGCGGACTGCCGCTGTCCCAGCTCATGGAAAAGGGCCGGTCAATCGGCGGAACCGTGGCCATCCGCGGACTGGATTCCACAGTGATTGCTCCCACCTGCATGGAAGCATGCCCGGCCAGCGGGATTTGCACCAAATGGAAATCCTGCAGGCCTTCGGGCTCTATCCGAACATCCGCGCCGTAATCCAGGAACTCGATCCCAACATCGCCCCGGTGCAATGAGCGCAGCTTCATGTCCATCAAAGATGCACGCGTCCGCGGGGCGAGCTCGTGGCTGCAGAACAACTCAGCGATCTTGGCATGAGCCTCGTCCACATCCGTTGTGGCCACCGTTGGTTGTCCCCGCAGAACATCACGGGCAAGAATCCTGACCATCCGCCACCTACTTCACGGGTAATTGCACGCCACACGGTTTTCTGGAGCTTTTCGCCTTTCGGATGATCCCCGCGCCAAGTGGATATTCCGGAGTGCAGCGTCTGTCTAGAGTCGCTTTTAAGACAAGTATGACGCAGCTCACAAACCATACCAACAGCCGAAGCGAGGTGAGGAACAGTGAAGAACATCAAGGTTGTACATGACCGCAGGGACGAATGGGACAAGAGCCACTTCGAACTCTGGGCGGCGGAGCTTCAGGCCAGGGAAACCCACCTCACTTCCGCGGCGTGGGTTGGTTGGCACGAGGAAGAGGAAGACCCTGCGTAATTCGGATAATTCCCGCGCCAAGTGGATATTCCATCCGGCGGTGGCTGCCTAGAGTCGCTTGCAGGACAAATATGACGCACGTCATATTTACGTAACATCGTCATCGCAGGAAAGGGTTCGGCACATGTCAACACTCGAGGGCAGGACAGCAATTGTTACCGGCGGAGCAACCAAAGTAGGCCAAGGCGTGGCCGCCGCATTGCGGGACGCCGGGGCCACGGTGGTAGTGGCGGATATAGACCCCGACGGCGCCTCACTCACCGCCGGGCTGGGCGAAGGAATCCATTACTCCCACACTGACATCACTGATGATGACGCTGTGAACCTGCTGGTCAGCGGGGCGGCTGCACAGCACGGCAGCGTGGATATCCTGGTGAACCTCGCCTGCACCTACAAGGATGAGGGGTCCAACTCCGGCCGCACCGACTGGCTGGAAGCACTCAATGTAAATCTGGTCAGTGCGGTGGTGGCGAGCAACGCGGCGCGCCCCTACCTGAAAGCCTCCGGACACGGCGCCATCATCAACTTCACCTCCATTTCCAGCTCGGTTGCCCAGACCGGCCGCTGGCTCTACCCGGCGAGCAAAGCCGCGCTTGTCCAGGTCACCCGCAGCATGGCAGTGGACTTCGCGGGGGACGGCATCCGGGTGAATTCCGTGAGTCCCGGTTGGGTGTGGAGCAACATCATGGACTCGCTCAGCAGCGGGAACATCGAAAAGACAGACTCAGTCGCCGCGCCTTTCCACGCGCTCAAGCGCGTCGGCCGCCCGCACGAGGTGGGTGACGTCGTCGCGTTCCTCGCGAGCGACCAGGCCAGCTTCGTGACCGGCGCAGATTGGGCTGTCGACGGCGGCTACTCCGCCCTGGGTCCGGAACGAGCCGAAGAGGCCATTCCGCTGCTCGCTGCCAACTAGCGCCAAGCTTCAAGACACCTTCCACCAGAGAAAAGGGCAACACCATGACGCAACGCCATATCACCATCATCGGCGCCGGACAGTCCGGGCTGCAGCTCGGCATCGGCCTGCTCGATGCCGGCTACCAGGTCACCACGATCTCCAATCGCACGCCCGAGGAGATTGCTGAAGGCAAAGTAGCCTCCAGCCAGTGCATCTTCCACAACGCCTTGGAACACGAGCGGGCCCTGGGGTTGGATTTTTGGCCGGACGCTCCCACCGTTGACGGCATCTCCTTCACCATCCCCCACCCCGAACTTCCGGGCGAGAAGGCCATCAGTTGGGCTTCCCGCCTCGACAACCACGCCACATCGATCGATCAGCGCGTGAAGTTCCCCAAGTTCATGGAGGAGTTCACTGCACGGGGCGGCGAGCTGGTGTTCGAGGATGCCGGCGTAGCCGAGCTGGAAAAATACACCCGAAACTCAGACCTGGTGATTGTGGCAGCAGGCAAGGGTGAAATTGCACAACTGTTCACCCGCGACGGCGAGCGCAGCACCTACGACGCCCCGCAGCGCGCGTTGGCCCTGACCTACGTGAAGGGTCTGAAGCCCCGCCAAGAGTACTCCGCGGTCTCGTTCAACCTCATCCCCGGTGTGGGGGAATACTTCGTTTTCCCGGCACTGACCACCACCGGCCCTTGCGAAATCATGGTCTTCGAAGGAGTTCCGGGCGGACCCATGGATACTTGGAAGGGCCTGTCCCCCGCGGAACATCTGCAGAACTCCAAGAACGTCCTCAAGACGTTCCTGCCTTGGGAAGCCGAACGGGCCACGGATGTGGAACTGACCGATCCCAACGGCGTGCTGCAGGGTCGTTTCGCGCCCACCGTCCGTCACCCCATTGCCACGCTGCCAAGCGGCAGGCAGATACTGGGCTTGGCCGACGTCGTGGTTTTGAATGATCCCATCACAGGGCAGGGCTCCAACAACGCCAGCAAATGCGCGGCATCGTATCTGGACAGCATCATCCAGCACGGCGCTGGAGCCTTCGATGCAAACTTCATGCAGGCCACCTTTGAGCGCTATTGGGATTATGCCCAGCACGTTGCACACTGGACAAATGCCCTCCTGGCCCCGCCGCCACCGCATGTCCTTGAGCTCCTGGGCGCCGCGAACAACGAGCCGGACATCGCGCACCGCTTCGCCAACGGCTTCAACCACCCTCCGGAATTCCAGGAGTGGTTTATGTATCCCGACAAAGCCGCCAGCTACCTCGCTGATCTGTCGGCGGCCAAAGTTTCGTAGCACATCCCTGCTAACAAGGACACCCTCATGCGAAAAATAGCGATTATCGGGGCCGGCGAATCCGGGGCCCAGTTGGCCCTTGGCCTCCAACGCGGAGGCTACGCGGTGACACTTCTGTCCGACCGTTCCGCAGCACAGATCCGCACAGGCAAGGTCATGTCCAGCCAGTGCATGTTCTCCACAGCCCTCGATGCCGAAGCCCACATGGGAACGGCGCTCACCGGGTTCTACGACTCCGGATCCGTCCCCGGCATCACCTCCATTCGATTGCGCGTGGACGCCGAGGAACCCATTGAATGGGAGGCTCCTCTGGACGGGCCCGCCCGCTCCATCGACCAACGGATCAAGAGCGCCCTCTGGATCGAGACGTTTGTTGCAGCCGGTGGTGACTTCCGCATTGAGAAGGTCACCCCGCGGATGCTCGAAGAACTCGCCCGCGACTACGAACTCGTCATCGTCAGCACGGGCAAGGGTGAGATCGGCCAGATCTTTCCCCGCGACAAGGCGAAGTCACCCTTCGACCGCCCGCAGCGGGTGCTGGCGCTGAACTACGTCAAGCCCGACGGCGGCGCTTCCGCCGGCCCGGCAGCAGACGCGTCACCCAGCAGCGCCTCCAGCAGCGGCGATGCCATCCGCATGTCCATGGTCCCCGGCGTCGGGGAGTTCTTCACCTTCCCCGGCCTGACCGTCACCGGACCGTGCCGCATGATGGTGTTCGAAGGCGTGGTGGGCGGCCCGATGGACCGTTGGACCGACGTCGGAACCCCGCAAGAGCAGCTCGAGCGTTCGCTGGAAATACTTCGCGATCATTTCCCGCACGAGGCCGGCAATTTCGAGGGCGCGGAACTGACTGACGACGGTGCCACGCTCCTGGGACGCATCACTCCCACGGTGAGGTCCGCCGTCGGGGAACTTGGGAACGGGGAGCTGGTGTTCGGCCTCGGTGACGCCGTGGTTCTCAACGATCCCCTCACCGGGCAGGGATCCAACAACGCGACGCTGGCCGCCAAGTATTACCTGGATTCGATCGTTCGCCGGGGACAGCAGCCGTTCGACCGCCATTGGATGGAGCGGACGTTCGATGAGTTCTGGCGCGGGTGGGGCCAATGGGCGGTGGAGTGGACCAACGACCTTCTGAAGCCGCGCCGCGACCACCAGAAGACGCTCCTCACCGAAGCCGCTGAGCACCCCGCTCTGGCAGCGGGCATTGTGGCGGGCTTCGACGATCCACGCACGTCATACCCTTGGTGGTTCGACCCCACCGCCGCGGCAGACTTCATGCAGGCGCGCAAAGAGGATGACACCTCGGTGTTCGACGTCCGTGATTTCAGGGGCGCGTTGGGGCAGTTCGCCACGGGCGTTACCGTGGTGACCACCGTGGCTGCCGACGGGCGGAAGGTGGGCATGACCGCGAATTCGTTCACCTCGGTCTCCATGGAACCTCCGTTGGTGCTGTGGTGCCCCGGCAAACGGTCACCAAGCCTGGGCGACTTCGAGAACGCCACGCACTTCGCCATCAACATCCTGGCCAGCGACCAGCACGTCCTTTCCCGCCAGTTCGCCACTCCCGCCATCGACAAGTTCGCCGGGACGGAGACCACCGAGGGCATCGCCGGGATCCCGCTGTTGGACGGGGCGGTTGCGACCTTCCAGTGCCGAACAGTTTCGCGACATGACGCCGGGGACCATGTCATCTACGTGGGTGAAGTGGAAAGCTACAAGCACGACGGCGGCGCTCCCCTGGTGTTCCACGGCGGCAAGTACCACGCCACCGCCAGCCATCCGGATTTCTAGGCACTCCCTTTTGACTTCTGTGTTTTTCTGAAAGGTGCGGATATGGAAGATTCCCTTGACGTCGCGATCATCGGATCAGGCATCAATTCCTTGGTGGCCGCAGCTGAGTTGGCCTTGGCCGGGAAACGCGTGTGCGTCATTGAGCGCTCGGATCGGCTGGGTGGTTTCATTCAGTCAGCCGAGCGGACCCTTCCGGGCTTCATCCACGACTCCTTCTCTTCCTGGCACCCGTTGTTCGTGTCCGGTAGTGCCTACGGGGTGTTGGGCAAGGAACTGCACGCCCGGGGTCTGGAATACTGCAACACCTCCGGCCCAGTGACGGCCAGCGTTGCTGCGGATCCTGCCACCGGAGCCCACCGCGTGATCATTGCCCAGCGTGATCCGGCCGAGACGGCTGCTGCGTTCAAGGCCTCCGGCGATCAAGCCGCCTATATGGCCATGTTGGATGATCTCGGGCGGAATGCCGGCACGGTTTTCGGAGCGTTCGGGGCCGAACTTCGATCGTTTGGGGAGGTGGCCAAAATTGCGTTTGGCGCTGTTCGCCGCGGGCGCTTTAGTGGCACGGAGGCTTTCGTCCGGGATTCCGTGATGAGCGGCCGGAACTACACCCGCAGCCGCTTTGACGGGTGGGAAGCAGACCAGCTGTGGTCTCCCTGGCTCCTGCACGCAGGCCTCAGTCCGGACCAGGCAACCGGGGGAGTCATGCTGCCCGTGATGGCCATGAGCATGCACAGCTTCGGACTCCCGATCGTCAAAGGCGGGGCGTCAAAGTTCGTAGCGGCGTTTGAGTCGTTGCTGCGAGACAACGGGGCTCGGATCATGCTGGGTGTGGAGGCCGAGGAGATCCTGGTGGCCGGCGGGTCAGTGGCTGGAGTGAAGACTCCACAAGGAGTGGTTTCTGCCAAGACGGTGCTGGCGAATGTTTCGCCCCAAGCCCTCTACCTCCAGCTCCTTCGCCAGCCACCGGCCGGTACTGCCGACGCCGCTGAACACTATCAAAACGGCCGCGGGGCCATGCAGATCCATCTGGCTTTGGACAAGCCTGTGGAGTGGCTCGATCCGCGGCTCAACGAGGTTCCCCTGGTTCATATCAGCAACGGCTCGGACAGCACCGGGATCGCCTGCGCCCAGGCCGAAGCCGGCCTGTTGCCCAGCGAACCCACCGTGGTGGTGGGGCAGCAATACGTCCTGGACCCGACCCGCGCTCCGACGGGCAAGGCAACCCTGTGGCTGCAGCTCCAGGAAGTACCGTTCTCTCCCGTGGGTGATGCGGCGGGCGAACTGTCGGTTGCCGAAGGTTGGACCGACCAGCTGAAGCAGGGCTACCTGGAACGGGTCCTGGACCGGTTGGAGCAGTTCGCACCGGGAACCCGGGCTACTGTTCTGGCTTCAGACATCCTTGCCCCCACGGACCTGTTGTCCGCGAACCCCAACGCCGTCAACGGCGACCCCTACGGCGGCTCAGCGGAGCTCTTCCAAAATCTGCTCTGGAGGCCTTTTCCTGCCGCGGCAGGTCACCAAACCGCCGTCGACGGTCTCTGGCACATCGGCGCTTCCACCCATCCAGGACCTGGCCTTTCCGGCGGTTCCGGACACCTGGTGGCCCAAAAACTGACCGCACCGCCATCACGATTTTCCCGTATTCAAGCAGCACTGAAACCAAGCAAGCGATAGGAGAACAATGTCTGTTCTGGCCGGGCTCACTGCAGCCCTCTCGAGCGGTTCGGTGGAAATCATCGACCTCACCACGCCCCTGAGCTCCGAAACCCCCATCCTGAACCTGCCGCAACCGTTCGCGAACACGGTTGGGTTGTCGGTCTCGCCGGTGAGTAACTTCGACGACGCCGGCCCGGCGTGGGCGTGGAACGACGTCACCGTGGGCGAACACGCCGGGACGCACCTGGACGCCCCGGTCCACTGGATCACCGGGAAGGACGGAAAATCCGTGGACCAGATCGAACCACAACGGCTGGTTGGCCCCATCGCGGTGATCGACAAGACAGCCGAGGTTTCCGCAGACCCGGATTTCCTGCTGGAACCGGAGCATTTTGAGCAGTGGCAGTCTGAGCATGGGTTGTTCCCGGAGAACTGTTGGGTGATCTTCCGGACCGGTTGGGCGGCCCGCGGCGCTGACGCTGAGGCTTTCGTCAACGCGGACGACGCCGGACCCCACACTCCCGGCGTCTCTGCGGCGGGTGCCAAATGGCTCGCCGGAAACGCCTCGATCTCCGGTTTCGGTGTGGAGACCGTGGGCATCGACGCCGGGCAGGCCGGCGCCCTGGATCCGATGTTCCCCGTCCATTCATTCCTCCTCGGGGCGGACAAGTACGGCGTGACCTCACTGCGGAATGTCGACCGGCTCCCCGTCACCGGCGCCACCCTGGTAGTGGCGCCCTTGCCCATTGTGGGCGGCACCGGCAGCCCCAGTCGCGTCTACGCGCTGATTGAAAAGGACGCAGAGAAAGCATGAGCGAACAAGTGCGGGTCTCGACGCTGGTGGGTAGGACGCTGGCGAAGCTCGGTGTAGGGCATGTTTTCGGCGTGGTCGGCTCCGGCAACTTCGATGTCACCAGCACCCTCATGGCCGAAGGCATCGGGTTCACCGCGGCCCGGCACGAAGGCGGTGCGGCCACCATGGCGGATGCGTACTCGCGGATGTCCGGCAAGGTGGGCGTGGTCACCACGCATCAAGGCTGCGGGCTGAGCAACGCCATCACCGGCATCGGTGAGGCAGCGAAGAGCCGGACGCCGATGATCGTGCTGACCGCCGATACCCAGGCCGCGGCCATCCGGTCCAACTTCAAGATCGACCAAGACGCCCTGGCCCGCAGCGTAGGAGCCGTGGCCGAACGCATCCATTCCCCCGCAACAGCCGTCGCGGACACTGTCAGGGCCTTCCGGACCGCGGTGAATGAACGCCGCACGGTGGTGCTGAGCTTGCCGTTGGACATCCAAAGTGCCACAACCTCAACCGCGGCAGATGAGGTGAGTGCCGTCGTCGTGCCTGAACCGTTGAAGATCCGCCCCGACACTGCCGCCGTTGAGCAGCTGGTGGCGCTGATTTCCGCCGCTGAACGGCCCGTCTTTGTCGCCGGACGCGGAGGGCGGGGTGCGCGGGACGAGATCCTGGCACTCGCGCGGCATGCCGGGGCCCTGGTGGCGACGTCGGCTGTGGCGAGTGGGCTGTTCAACGGTGACTCCCACAACCTGGGTATCTCCGGCGGATTCTCCTCGCCTGCCACCGCCGAGCTCATCAGCGGTGCGGACCTGATCGTGGGGTGGGGTTGCGCGCTGAACATGTGGACCATGCGGCACGGACGGCTGATTTCCGCCGGGACCACAGTGGTGCAGATCGACGTCGAAGACTCTGCCCTGGGCGCTAACCGGCCCATCTCACTGGGAGTGCTGGGAGACTCAGCGCTGACCGCGGCCGATGTGCTGGCCGCGGTCGCCGGCGTCCAGCCCGAACCGGCAGAAAAGTACCGCACTGAGACCAACGCCCTGGCCATCAAACAGGGTTCGCGGTGGCGGGATGTCGAAACCGAAGACCTATCCACCGCCACAGCCATCGACCCACGCGTCCTCACCCGCGAACTCGACACCCTGCTCCCGGCCGAAAGGATCGTGGCCGTCGATTCGGGCAACTTCATGGGCTACCCCAGCCAATACCTTGCCGTGCCGGACGAGTACGGATTCTGCTTCACCCAAGCCTTCCAAGCCATCGGGCTCGGACTGTACACCGCGATTGGTGCTGCACTTGCCCAACCACACCGGCTGCCGGTGCTGGGCGCGGGCGACGGTGGATTCCTCATGGGGATCAGCGAATTGGAGACCGCCGCGAGGCTGAAACTCCCGATGGTGTGCATCGTCTACAACGACGCCGCCTACGGCGCGGAAGTCCACCACTTCGCTTCGGAGCACACAGAAGCCGAGCTCGCCAGCGTGGTCTTCCCGGAGACGGACATCGCCGCGATCGCCCGCGGATTCGGCGCTGAAGGAGTGACAGTGCGGACTGCGGCAGACCTCGATGCTGTGCGCCCATGGATCGCGGCCTACGAAGCCGGAACGCAGAACCGTCCCCTGGTGATCGACGCGAAAATAGCCTCCGACGGCGGTTCGTGGTGGTTGGCTGAGGCCTTTCAAGGCCACTAACTGCGGGCTCCCGCAAATTGAGGAAATCCCGCCGCCACTAACTCAAGGAGGCAGCACCGAGCCCAACTAAGTAGCAGCACAGGCCGTTCTGAGCCCTCATCACGGCCTGTGCTGCTACCTACATGGGTGGGGGCTACGCCTCGACGTCCGTGTTCACGATGTACACGTCGCAGGGAGCACCATGCGCCACGCTGTTGGCGATGCTGCCCAGGACGCGACCCAGGCCCTTCATGCGCTTGTTGCCCACCACGATCAGCGAGGCGTTGTTGGTCTCGGCATAGTTGATGAGGGCGTTGGCCGGAGTGCCGCGGGCTGCGAAGTACTTGATGTTGCCAGCGGGAACGTCCAGCTCTTCGGAGACCTTGCGGGCCACGTACTCCGCGGAATCCGCCGAGGAGACAGTGATGCGGTCGCTGCCGCTGCCGAACTCTTCGATGCGGTCATCGGAGAAGCCGCTGATCACGTGCAGTTCGGCACCGAGTGCGGTGGCGAGCTTCGCTGCTGCCACTGCTGCGCGCTTGGCCGTCTCGCTGCTGTCGACGCCGACCACAATAACTTCTGACATGAGTACTCCTGGTTGTGGGGATTCACTGGGTGCTGCTGCAAGAAATCTACACTCGATCACCATCCGCCGGGATGACCCTTTTGCGTCTGGAGTGTTTACGGCCGGAATCTCAGGGTAGGGATAAATCATCGGAACGATCACACGACCGAAAGGCAAGACAATGAGCGACGCACGATTTTCCCCGCAGACCGCCATCGTCACGGGATCGGATTCAGGAATCGGGCGGGCCACCGCAGTGGCCTTGGCCAAAGCAGGCATGGATGTAGGGATCACCTGGCACTCGGATCAGCAGGGAGCTGAGGAAACCGCGGAGGAGGTCCGTGGTCTGGGTCGGAGAGCAGTGGTCCGCCACCTGGACACCACTGATGCCCGGGGAACAGCTGCAGCCATCCACAAGCTTGCTGAGGAACTTGGCGGCGTGGACGTCTTCGTCAACAACTCAGGAACCGGCGACGGCACCAAATTCCTTGAGTTGGACTACGACACGTGGATGTCCACCTTGGACACGAACCTCAACGGAGCCTTCGTGGCAATGCAGACCGCAGCCAAGCGCATGGTGAAGGCCGGCCGCGGTGGGCGCATCATCGCCGTCACCAGCGTCCACGAGTTCCAGCCAAGGGTAGGAGCCTCGGCGTATGACGCCTCCAAGCACGGCTTGGGTGGCCTCATCAAAACCATGGCCCTGGAACTCGCTGAGCACGGCATCACCGCCAACAATGTGGCGCCGGGCGAAATCGCGACTCCCATGACAGGCCAGGAAGATGAAGATCCCACCCGGAAGGAACGGCCCGGAGTTCCGCTGGGACGTCCCGGCGATGCCCGGGAAATCGCCGCTGTCATCGCCTTCCTGGCATCACCGGATTCCAGTTACGTCAACGGCGCTTCTTGGCCGGTGGACGGCGGAATGTTGCAGATGGGACCCCAGGCGGGTTCGCACATCACGAGCAACGACTGGCGCGAAAGCTAAGCCCCTGCAGACTCTGGCCGCACGGTGATCCGTGGGCTAGTCTGCATGGACGGCCTGCCTGGCGGGCCTGATTTTCCAGAGATTCGTAAGACGTTGATGAGGAGCACCATGGCTGGCCACACATATAGCGTTTCCGAAATTGTAGGAACTTCCACCGAGGGCGTTGACGACGCGATCAAGAATGGCATCGCAACAGCCTCCCAGACCCTGCGGAACCTGGACTGGTTTGAGGTCAAGGAAATCCGCGGCCACCTTGAGGACGGCGCAGTGGCCGACTGGCAGGTCACCATCAAGCTTGGTTTCCGCCTGGAGCGCTGATCACCCCTTCATTACACCCGCGAGATGACAGTTGATGACAGTTCCGGAGCTCCGGATTGTCATTAACTGTCGTCCCGGCTGGCGGGTTCGGGAACGGGCACGGCGGCCGCCTCACCGAAGCTCAGCAGCGTTAAAGCGTCCGACGACGGCGAACCGGCCTTCGCGGAATAGATCCTTAGCATCTGGTCGGGGTCGTCCGGGAGGCTCAGCGTCTCAAAGTTCAGTTCCAAGTCACCCACAATCGGGTGGTGCAGCCGCACTGTGCCGGCGGATCGCGATGCCACCCTGTGCCCGGCCCACCACTGACGAAAATGCTCGCTGTGCACTGCGAGCTCTCCCACGAGTTGATTTGTCTGCGGATCGTTCGGGTGCCGGCCCACGTCCATCCGGAGGGCACCCACGGCTTCAGCGGCGACGGTTTTCCAGTCCCTGAACAGCTGCCCCGCCAAGGGATCCAGGATGATCCAGCGGGTCAGGTTCCTCTCCCCGGCGGGGAGTGCAGGGAAGTTGGTGAAGAGAAGGTGGGCCATCCGGTTCCCGGCCAGCACATCCGCGCGCCTGCCCAGCACCATGGCAGGAACATCGCCGACGGCGTCGAGCAGCTGCCGGAGCCCGGGCCTCACCTTTTGCACCGGACCGGGATTGCCTGAAGAACTTGAACAGTGCTCCAGGAGGTCCATCATGTGCGCTTGCTCCCCGGCATCCAGGCGCAGAGCGCGGGCAACAGAGTCGAGGACTGCCTTGGACGGGTGGATGTTGCGGCCCTGTTCCAGGCGCGTGTAGTAGTCGGTGCTCACTCCGGAGAGTCGGGCAACCTCTTCGCGGCGAAGGCCGGGCACCCTGCGTGCACCGCTCGACTCTTGCGCTCCAGCGTCCTCGGGTGACAGACGGGCGCGCATGACCTTGAGGAATTTACCAAACTCGGCGCTTTGACCCATCCGTCCATTCTGCCGGTCCAGGCGTGTGAATAACCACCATTTTGGGTAGGACTACCAGACCTAGGAAAAACAGGATCAGGTTGGACTGCTGACTCTGCCGCCAAAAGTGAATAGGCTCAGTACCAGAGCCTCCGAAAACGTTTTCTGCCCGTCGGGAACGTGGAGTGTCATCACCATAACCATTCCGTCGAAGGAGACCGTCATGCCAGAGCTGACATTGAACAACGGCGTCACCATTCCCCAGCTCGGATTCGGTGTCTTCCAAGTACCTGCTGAAGAAACGCAGAAAGTAGTGGAAGATGCCTTGGAAGCCGGCTACCGCCATATCGACACCGCGGCCGCCTACCGCAACGAGGCAGGAGTCGGCGCTGCCGTCGCGGCCTCGGGCATTCCCCGGGAAGAACTGTTCATCACCACCAAGCTCCGCAACGGGGAGCAAGGCGAGGCCTATGATGCGTTCCAACGTAGCCGCGACGCCTTGGGCCTTGAAGTTGTCGACCTGTACCTGATCCATTGGCCCGTTCCGTCGCAGGGCCTCTACACGCAGGCATGGAAAGAGATGGAGAAGCTGTACCAGGACAAGCAGATCCGGGCCATCGGCGTCTCCAACTTCCTCTCGGACCACGTGGAGACGTTGCTGAAAGAAGCAGATGTGGTGCCCGCCGTAAACCAGATCGAAGTCCACCCCACGTACCAACAGGGCGAGCTGGCCAACAAGTGCCGCGACCTCAGCATCGCCGTGGAGGCCTACAGCCCGCTGGGCCAGGGCAAGGACCTGAACTCCGAGCAGGTGGCCCTTGTGGCGGCGGCCCACGGCACTACTCCCGCACAGGTGATTCTGGCCTGGCATCTCGCCCAGGGGACCATCGTGATCCCCAAGTCCGCGGACTCGAAGAGGATGCGCGAGAACTTTGGCGCGGCCGATCTCACCCTCACCGAATCCGAACTGGCTGCCATTACGGCACTCGAGGCGGGCGCCCGCATCGGCTCCGATCCCGCCGTCGCTGCTTTCACCCAGCTCTAAGAAAGGGACAACCATGCAGTACACGCACCTGGGCCGTTCCGGCCTGAAAGTTTCACGTCTTTGCCTGGGCACCATGAACTTCGGTCCGCAGACGGACGAAGCGACAGCTCACTCGATCATGGACTCCGCACTGGATTCCGGCATCAACTTCTTCGACACCGCCAACGTGTACGGGGGAACCGGGCACCGCGGCTGGACCGAGGAAATCATCGGTCGATGGTTCACGAAGGGCGGCGAGCGACGCGAACGCACCGTCCTGGCTACCAAGTTGTATGGCACCATGACGGACCGACCCAACGAGTCCAAGCTGTCCGCGCTCAATATCCGCCGCGCACTGGATGCGAGCCTGAAGCGGCTACAGACGGACTACATCGATATCTACCAGTTCCACCACATCGATCGGGATACGCCGTGGGATGAGATCTGGCAGGCTATAGAGGTAGCTGTCCAGCAGGGCAAGATCCTGTACTCGGGCAGCAGCAATTTTGCCGGTTGGCACATCGCCCAAGCCCAAGAGGCCGCCCGGAGGCGTCATTACACGGGTCTCGTCAGCGAACAGTCCATCTACAACCTGTTTCGGCGCGAAGTTGAGCTTGAAGTCATTCCTGCCGCGCAGCAATACGGCCTGGGCCTGATCCCTTGGTCCCCGCTTCAGGGTGGGCTCCTTGGTGGTGTGCTGAAGAAGGAGGAGCAGGGAGTTCGCCGCGCCGAGGGCCGGGCTCTGGAGACCCTCAAGAAGCATGAGGAGCAGATCCGCCAGTACGAGGATTTCGCGGATGAATTGGGCCATGCGCCCGGAGATGTAGCGCTGGCTTGGCTGCTTCACCAGCCTGCCGTGACGGCTCCGATCGTTGGGCCTCGAACCCAGGAACAGCTTGATGCCGCTATCCGCGCCTTGGACGTCACCCTGAACGAGGACGCACTCAAGCGTCTCGACGACATCTTCCCGGGCCACCGCACCGCCCCCGAGGACTACGCCTGGTGAGCAGTTCCCTCCCCACCACCCTCGGAACGGCAGCGGACACGGTCTCGTCCCGGAACATCCTGTTCATCGGCGGGACCGGGGTCATCAGTGCGGCGGCGGCTGAACGCGCCGTCGCATTGGGCCACCGGCTGACCATCCTCAACAGGGGGAGGTCAGCCGGCAGGCCGGTGCCGGCAGGCGCGGACGTACTCCACGCGGACGTCCGGGACGCCGCCGCCGTTCGCGAGGTACTTCAAGGAAGAGAGTTCGACGCCGTTGCGGACTTCATCTCGTACACACCGGATCAGGCGCGGGCCGGTGTGGAACTGTTCCGTGGGCGGACCGGGCAGTACGTTTTCATCAGTTCCGCTTCGGCTTACCAGAAGCCACCCACTACGCTGCCGATTCGGGAATCAACCCCATTGAAGAACCCGTTCTGGCAGTACTCGCGTGACAAGATCGCTTGCGAGGATCTGCTGTTCGAGGCCTACCGTGAACAGGATTTTCCACTGACCGTAGTCCGACCATCCCACACGTATGACCGGACCAAGATCGCGATGGTGGGCGGTTGGACCGATATCCACCGGATGCGTGCCGGGATGCCGGTCATGGTGCACGGCGACGGAACGTCCCTTTGGACGCTGACCCATACCCGGGATTTTGCCAAGGCCTTCGTCGGTCTTCTGGGAAGGCCGCAAGCCGTGGGCGAGAGCTACACGATTACCTCTGACGAGTTCCTGCCATGGAACCAGATCTACCGCCTGTTTGCGCGTGCGGCCGGGGTGGAAGAAGCGGAACTGTTCCATGTTTCATCTGACACCATCGCAGCCCACAGCTCCGAGCTCGGCCCTAACCTCTTGGGCGACCGCTCGCACTCAGTGGTGTTCGACAACTCCAAAATCAAGGCACTCGTCCCTGATTACAGGGCCACGATTCCGTTTGCTGACGGTGCGCGGGAGATCGTGACATGGCATGATCAGCATCCTGAGCTTCAGGTGGTTCAAGAGGACTATATGGAGCTATGCGATCGGCTTTACGAAAGGAATGTGCGCACATGACCTTTGCCCCGCTCATTGAACTCAACGACGGCCACAAAATCCCGCAACTTGGGCTCGGAACATGGCCGTTGAATGATGCCCAGGTTGCCGATGCCGTGGTGGAGGCAGTGTCGCACGGCTACCGGCACGTGGACACTGCCGTGAAATATGGCAACGAGAAGGGCGTGGGCAACGGCATCCGGGCCTGCGGGGTGAATCGCGAAGAACTCTTCATCACCACCAAATTGGACGGGGAATTCCAAGGCTCCGGTAAAGCCGTCGCCGGACTGGATGGCGCGTTGGAGCGCTTGGGGCTGGAGTATGTCGATCTCCTTCTGATCCACTGGCCACTCCCCCGCCGCGGTGAGTTCGTGTCTACGTGGAAGACTTTCGAGGAACTGCAGGCCTCCGGTAAAGCCCGATCAATTGGTGTTTCCAACTTCAAGCCCTCGCACCTGGACCAACTGTTCAGGGAGACTGATGTTGTTCCGGCGGTCAACCAGATCCAGGTCAGTCCCTCCATCCCGCGCCCGGCCGCCCGGTCTTTCAACGAAGCGAACGGCATCGTCACCGAGTCGTACAGCCCGCTGGGTGCCAGCAGCGACCTCTTGAACGCGCCAGTGTTGGCCGGCATCGGCAATAGGTACGGTAAGACGCCGGGCCAGGTGGTGCTGCGCTGGCACATCCAGCAGGGCTTGGTGGCCATACCCAAAACCGCAAATCCGCAAAGAATGAAGGAGAACCTGGACATTTTCGACTTTGAACTGGACCACGAAGACCTCATCCGACTGCAAACCCTCGACGCCGGACCGGACGCCGGTGTGGACTCGGACGTACAGGGGCACTGATTACCATGGCTATTCAAAAGACACTGATCTGGGTTGGTTCCTACACAGCCGACAGGAACGGCAACGGCGAGGGCATCGTCGCACTTTCGGCCGATGACACCGGCCGGCTGACGTCCCTGGGTTTGGCGATCACCGCCAACTCGCCATCGTTCCTTGCACTGCACCCGTCACTCCCGGTGGTCTACGCCGTAGCCGAGGAAGGCAAGACCGTGCAGGCGTATCGCCGGACAGGAGACGCTGAACTGGAGGCTTTCGGCGATCCCTGGTCCGCTGGCGAAGCAACCTGCCACGTAGCCACCGATCCGCAAGGACGCTTTATTGTGGCCACCTGCTGGGGCGACGGCCAAGTCATCTTGTATGAACTGGACGACGACGGCGCGATCACGTCGCGCACGAGTGCGGCGGCCGCCGTCGATCCCCACACCGCAACGTCTCCGGACGAGCAGCGGCCCAGCCGGGCGCACGCAAGCTTGATGCTCCCGGACGGCCGTGTCATGACCACCGACTTGGGGCATGACCTGGTCAGGGTGTGGCGGTACTCCCCGGGCGAGGGCCTGCAACCGGATCATCAAGTGATCCTGCCGAAGGGCTCCGGGCCCCGGCACATGGCCCGCCATCACAGCGGAACTGTCTTGGTGGACACCGAATATTCCGTGGAAGTCGCCGCACTTCAGATGGAACCGGACGGCACTTACGAGCTCGCAACCATGGTTCCGGCAAGTGCCGCAGGGGCAAAGGAGGGCGACGCCGGCGCGGAGATTGCACTCTCACCCGACGGCCGCTTCGCTTACGTCGGCGTGCGGGGATCCAACCGCATTTGTGTTTTGAAAGTGTCCCACAGCGGGGCTGAGCTGCAGCCCCTCGAGGACGTGCCGTGCGGCGGCGAGTGGCCGCGCCACCACCTGGTCCGCGAAGGCTGGCTGTACGTCGCCAACGAAGGCTCGGACGACGTCGTGAGCTTCAAGCTGGACCCTGAAACCGGACTGCCGGACGGCCCCGCGGGTCGGGTCGAGACGGGCTCTCCGAGCATGCTGGTTCCCGCCGGTTAACTGACGCCGAGATGGCACCTAATACGTATGATCCGCTCAGACATTGGTATTAAGTGCCATCTCGGCGAGTCTTTTCAGGCGGTCCAAACCTCGACGTCGTCCGTTCCGCAGATGAGCCTGCGGCCGGTCGGCTCGAGGATCACCCAGAGCAATTCCTGGTGCTTGGAAACATCGTCCACGCGGCCGGTCCCGGCGCCCCACGCGACATCGTAGATCCATACGGGATCGCCGGAGCTGAGTTCAGTCCACTCAGCCGCTGGTACGTGACGGTAATCGGCGGGCCTGTTCAGGATGGTGCTGGTCATGCCGACACTTCAGCGGCAGTGCGGCGCCGCCACACAGTGGGTACGCCATTGTGCGCCGGGAGGATGTGGCCTTCCGCGAAAACCTGAACGGCATCCGGATCGGAATCCGGGCTCCACAGGCCTGACGCCGGGCAGTGGGAACCGGTCGGCATGACGCGGGTGGCTCGTTCGCGCAGGAGGGCGATGCTCTTCATCGTTGAAACTCATCCTTGGAGGTAGATCGGGGGGTGTTATGTGAAGCAGATCTCTTCAACCCTATGCAAGTCACGCGGGCTTGGTTATGGGCAAATGCATAGCGTTTTCGCCTGAAGTAGTGCAAGGGCACACCGGTATTTTCACTGAATTTCGGCTAGAACGTATGCAAGCGCTTCCAATCTCGAAGCCAAGGTGATGCCATTCCACAGTCCGCAACGTGTAAATGTCTGGATTAACCCTGCGCAAGCGCTTACAGTTGTGACTTGTCACACAGCACCTATGCCCCACAGCACTGTCGCTTAGCGGAAGGTTTCATCACTTGTTTTCTCGCAGCAATAGACACCACCTCTGCCCCCAGCGCCCACCACTTAGCCGAATCGCCGCAGTAGTCCTGACGACGGCGGCTCTCACCGCCTCGGCCATCCTCCCCGCGGGCGCCGTGCCAGCCAGCACACCCGATCCAGCCGCCCAGCACTCAATCCGAGGCGGTGTCAGCGATCAGAACTTCTACTTCGTCATGGCTGACCGCTTCGCCAACGGCACCAAGTCCAACGACGACGGCGGGCTGGGTTCCGATCCGATGGTCTCCGGCTACGACCCCACGCGTAAGGGCTTCTTCAACGGCGGCGACTTGAAGGGTCTCCAGGACCAGCTGGACTACATCCAAGGGCTGGGCACCAATTCACTCTGGCTCACACCGAGCTTCAAAAACAAAGCCGTCCAAGGTGACGGCACCCTGGCGAACAGTTCAGCCGGCTACCACGGGTACTGGGTCACGGACTTCACCCAGATCGACCCCCACTTGGGCACCAACGCCGAGTTGAAGACCCTCATCGATGCCGCGCACGCCCGTGGCATGAAGGTGTACTTCGACATCATCACCAACCACACCGCGGACGTGATCCAGTATGCGGAGACCGCCTCGGCACCCTACATTTCCAAGGAAGCCGAACCCTATCGGAGCGCTGCCGGGGAGGTCTTCGATGACCGCGATTTTGCCGGGACGCAGGACTTCCCCACGTTGGACCCGGCGACGTCCTTCCCGTACACGCCCGTGGTCCCCCAGGCAGAGAAGGACGTCAAGGTTCCGTCCTGGCTTAACGACCCCACGCTCTACCACAACCGCGGCAACACCAACTTTGCCGGCGAAGACTCCCTCTACGGCGACTTCTTTGGGCTCGATGACCTGTTCACCGAGGACCCGAAGGTGGTGAATGGAATGATGGACGTCTACAAAACATGGATCCGCGACTTCGGGATTGACGGCTTCCGCATTGACACCATGAAGCACGTCAATGATGAATTCTGGCAGCAGTTCGGGCCCCAGGTTCTCAGCTACGCCAAGGAACAAGGCAAGGACGAGTTCTTCATGTTCGGCGAGGTTTTCGATACCTCCAAGAGCATCACGTCCAAGTTCACCACCAAGAACCAGATGCAGGCAGTGCTGGACTTCGGATTCCAAGGAGCAGCCCGGAGCTTCGCGTCCCAGAGCAGCAAAGCCACCGGCTTGGCGGACTTCTTCAACGGGGATGACTGGTACACGGATGCCGACTCCAACGTCTACCAACTGCCCACCTTCCTGGGCAACCATGACATGGGCCGAATCGGCACCTTCATCGCGCAGGACAACGTGGGAGCAACCGAGACCGAACTGGTGGAACGCGACGAGCTCGCCCATGAGCTGATGTACTTCTCGCGCGGCAATCCCGTGATCTATTACGGCGACGAACAGGGCTTTACCGGTGCCGGCGGGGACCAGGATTCACGGCAGACGATGTTCGCGAGCAAGGTCCAGGAATATCTGGATGACGACCTCCTGGGCACCAGTTCCACCCATGCAACGGACAACTTCGATACCCAGCACCCGCTGTACCGGAAGATCAGCGAACTCGCGGCCCTCACTGCTGAGCACCCAACGCTCCGCAGCGGTGCCCAGCAAAACCGCTATGCAGCGGACGGGGCGGGGATTTACGCCTTCTCCCGTATTGACGCCAAGGAGCAGCGCGAATACATCGTGGCCGTAAACAACAGCGAGACCGCCCAGACCGCGGCGATCCCCACGTTTGAAGCCAAGCAGCCGTTCAAGCTGGTCTACGGTGGCGCGGCGAAGAATGCCAAGACAGACTCCCAGGCCAACCTTTCCGTCACAGTTCCACCGCTTTCCGCAGTGGTTTACGAAGCAGCGGGGCAACTTGCCAAGTCCAAGGCGGCACCCGGCGTCGTCCTTAGAAAGCCGGTCACCGCGGCGGGTGACGCCACTCGCCTGAAGGTGACGGCCGACGTCGACGGTAACTCGTTCTACGAGGTCACCTTCCAGGCGCGGACTGCCGGCGGCGAGTGGACGGCGATTGGCACCGACGACAATGCGCCCTACCAAGTGTTCCACGACGTATCGTCCGTGGAGTCGGGGTCCTCAGTGGAGTATCGCGCGGTGGTGTTGGACAACCGCGGGCAGACGTCGACGAGTGAGCCGAAGAGCGGCGTGGTGGGAGAACCAACCCAACCCGAAACCGTCACGGTTGCTGGCAGCCTCAACACGGAACTGGGCTGCACCGAGGACTGGCAGCCGGGCTGCGAGCAGGCGCTCATGAGCTACGAGCCAACCCACCGCCTGTGGCAGCTGAACGTTCCCAACCTGCCGGCCGGAACCTATGAGTTCAAAGCCGCGCTCAACGGAAGCTGGGACGAAAACTACGGTGCGGGTGGCGAGTTGGACGGCCCCAACGTGGTGTTCACGCACTCCGGCGGCGCCGTCACGTTCCTGTACGACCACGCCACCAACATGACCAGCGCAGCGGTTCCGGGCCAGCAACCGTCCGCCGTCTCCGTGCCGGGAAGCCTGAACTCCGAGCTCGGTTGCGCTGGCGATTGGATGCCGGATTGCGCCCAGGCCCAGCTGTCATTGGATGCCACTGACGGAATGTGGAAGCTCTCTGTGCCCAACCTTGCTGCCGGAAGTTACGAATTCAAGGCCGCCATCAACGGGTCTTGGGCTGAGAACTATGGCTTGGCCGGAGCCCCGAACGGCAGCAACATCGCAATGAAGCACGACGGCGGCCCGGTCACCTTCCGCTACGACCCCGCCAGCCACCTGGTCACCGTCCGCTAACCCAAGTAGGTAGCAGTTGAGGTCGTTCTGAGCTGTTCAGAACGACCTCAACTGCTACTCGGATGGGGCTATTTATAGCTCAGGCTGAGGAGCATGGACTTCAGCTGGGCGTACTGCGTGGTGCCCATATAGGCTTTGGCTGCCTCGGGGGTTGCGAAGGTGGGCTGCTTGTCGAAGTCGAACAGCACGTAGGCGCTCATGAATCCGTTGGGCATCCTGATCAGGTTGGTTCCCGAGTCCGTCTCCCCGGACTGGAGCTCCGAGGCCAGGCGAACGTCCATGAAATAGTAGGCATCACCCAGGACTTTGGCACTGCCCTCCGGTGCTCCGTACGGAACGTACCTGGACTGGTTGGCCGCGAAACCAAACTCCACAGGATTGCCGGAGATATCCCTCAGCCCTGGAACGGCAGCCCGGTCATAGACAGTCCGGGTTACCTCGCCCGCGGTGCCGTCTCCGTAGAACCCGCTGCTCACCATTGCAACCTTGGTGCCTGCACTGTCCAGGATGGTGGCCCCTTGAGATGCAGCCTTCGTTTCCTCGGAAAGATACGGCCCCTGCTCTGTGTATGCGCTCCAACCAACCGGAAGCGTGAACGAGATGTGCCCATCCGGGAAGGTGAACGTCTGGGAAGCAGCAGCGGGAACGGGCGGCTGCGTTGGAGCAGTTGTTGGTGCGACCGCCGGGAGAGTCGGAGCCACGGGCGGCTCGGTAACCGCCGCGGCGACTGTGGGCGCTGCCGAAGGCGTAGGTGAGGGTGTCGCAGTGGACGTTGGGGTGACGGACACGCTGGGTGTCGGTGTCGCTTCTGTGGACGTAACCGTGACGGCAGGCGCCGGCGCTGAGTTCACGGAACCAAAGTTGGCGGCCACGAGAACCCCCGCGGTAACGGCGGCAGCGCCGAGCAACAGCCCCCCGGCGATCCGGGCTTTGCGGCGCCTGCGCTGTTCCAAGGACGTCACTGCGGCGATCGGGCGGCTGTCGCTGAACACCGTGGTGCCCGACAGGATTCTGTGGAGCGCTTCTTCGCCGTTGGGTTCCGCCACTGGATCGATAGTGAGCGGGTCAATCGCTGATATCTGGTTCTTGATCGGATCCATTGTCTTCAGACCCCCATCTTCTGTGTAGTCGATTCGGCCCCTGCAGGCAGCTGTTTCCTGAAGGCTGTCCGGGCGCGGTGAAGGCGGACTTTAGCGGCCGATTCGCTGCACTGCAGCACCTTCGCTATATCGGCGGTCCCCAAACCGTCCCAGTACGCCATCTGCAAAATGTCGCGGTCCTGCTCCCGCAGGCGCTCCATCGCGTCCTGGACAGCAACGTTCCCGGAGTTGTCACCAAAACGCTGGACCGCCGTCGTCCGTAGCTTTTCCTGTAGTGCCAGGCGCCTGTCACGGCTCCTGTAGGCATTTCCCACCAGGTTCCGTGCAACCGTCAGGAGGTACGGGAGGTCCGGGTGGGAATCGTCGGTCCATTTTTGCCAAACGACGCGGAACACGTCGGCCGCGATCTCCTCAGCTACCTCCGCGGATTCAACGCGTCGGCAGACGAATGTGAAAACGGATGGGTAGCTGTCTTTGTGAATGGCGATAAACGCCAATTCGCGCTCTGAAAGCACGATTGTTCCCCCTGATAATTAGAGCCCTGAACTGCAGGATACTTGTATAGTTTCCGGCCGGGCGGCCAGGGTTACACGGGGTGGCAAGTTTCGTCGCGCCCACGATAGATTCGATGCACAAACCCCGAACGAAGGCGTCAACAACCATGGTGGAAACAGGACACGCTGCAGACTGGGCCCGCAAGCAGGTAGACCTCAATCGTGTGCCCGTCGCGGTGATGGGCATCGCCTCGAGCCAGGGTATCGAGGACGTCATGGCGTTCGGGTCCGACGACGGCAGGCAAGCCACAGCCGACGACCACTTTGCGCTGTTCTCCGTCACCAAACCGATCAGTGCCCTCACGGTCATGCGACAGGTCGAGTTGGGAAGACTCTCGCTTGGAGCTTCGCTGGGTGACGCCCTCCCGGGATTTGGCACCGGGCGCACAGACACTGTGACCCTTGAGCAACTACTCAGCCACCGTTCCGGAATCTCCGACCCAGCGCTCGACGACGGCACTCCCCTCCGCGAGGCGCTCACCTCAGCGGGGCAATCCTTTTTCGCCGGCTCCTTGGTTCAGTACTGCAACATCGCCTTCGAGGGTGCAGCGGCAATGGCCGAACGGGCCGACGGACGCCCGTTCGAGGAACAACTCCTGGCCTTGGCAACGGACACTGGAGCTCACGGCCTCACGTTTGGCACCGAGTGCAACCCGCACTCCATTCATGGCACCGATGCGGCGGGGCTTGATGTCCACGCCATGTACAAGAACAGGCATCCCGGAGCCGGCCTGTTCGGCACGGCCACGGACTTGCTCAATCTAGGCTCCCAGCTGCTGCGGGACTCCGGAAAAGCCGTTCGGCCCGCCACACTGGCGGCCATGCGGCGGCCCCGGACAACGGAGGTTTCCCACATCACCACCCGACCCCGGCCACTCCGCCACACAGGGCTCGGATTCCAGATGCCCGCCAACGAGTCGGAGCTGTTCGCGCAGGGAATCTATGGGCACCCGGGCTGGTCCGGAACGGAGTGGTGGATGCTCCCGGAGCAGGATCGCTGCGTTGTGTTCCTGACCAACGTGCTGGACACCCCGGACTGCGGCGTGGACACGAACGAGCTCTTCAACGCGGTGGCGGTCTCCTAGCTGCTTCTGGCTTCTTTGCCACGCACCGCGGACACCGCCCAGACGATCACGAACAGCCCCACCAGGATCAGGCCCGCGTCGCCAAGGTCAATGCTGCCAAGCCACGTGGTGAGGGGGTCCTCGAGTTCGAGCGCGGAATTCATGAATCCCCCGAGCGTGATCACGGCGATGAACAACGCCGAGACTGCTGAGATGCCGGTAATCACGGCGTTGAATCCGAGCTTCCGTCTCGGGTTGTGGATGGCCGATTTGTACATCTTCATCATGGCCACGCCGTTGACGGAATCGCACAGGGTCATGGCGGCGGTAAAGGCGAGCGGAAGCGCCATCAAGGCAAGCGGCGAGACCCCGGCGAGGGACGCCGTCGTGGTGATGACCAGCAGCCCGATGGTGGTGGCGGTATCGAACCCGAGCCCGAACAGGAAACCGATCACGTAGATGTTCCGTGGCCGCTCCACTTTGGACAGCGGTTTGGCGAGCAACCGGGCCACCAACCCTTTCGCTTCAAGGTCTTCGGGACGCGCCTCGCCTCCGCGCTGCACTTGACGGTAGACACTCGTGGCACGAACGAACGCCGAGCCGTTGAACAAGCCCATCGCCAGCAGGAACAGCCCGGAAACACCGCTGCCGATCAGGCCCAACACCCTGTTTCCAGGGGTCCCGTCCTCCATGAACTGCCCAATCAGCGTCGCACCCGCAACCACCAGCAGCCCGGCCAGGATCACCACGGAGCTGTGGCCCAAGCTAAACGCGAACCCCACGCTCACAGGATCTTTGTGCTGTGCAACGAATTTCCGAGTGGAATTGTCGATTGCAGCGATGTGGTCCCAGTCGTAGCTATGCTTGATTCCGGCCACATAGGCGGTGATCACCAGCCCCAGCGCCAGCGGCTGCGCGCCACCAGCTGTCCCACCAAGCAATAGCCCGACGGCGGCAACGTGCAAAGCGGCGACGGCACCGAACGTGAACAACAGCCGGGTACGCAAGGACAACGTCTCCCGCTCCCGGTACATGGTGGCGAACTCAGTGAGCGCAGTCATCAATACTTCCTCAGGTTCAAGGGTGCCTGCCCATACCAACGTTCCCGAAGGACGCCAGTGCAGGCACCCAGCAAATTGTTGAGTTCCTCAGTGCTGTTGGACAACGATCGCAGCACAATCCCAGTGGTTCCGGCAATGGTCATTGTCAAAGAAACCCCTGTGTAGGCATCAAATTCACGGACTATTCGGTCCAGTTCATCAGCAAGCCCCTGATCCACCCTTGAGTCCACCACCACCAACGATCCCAAATGGCTGAAGCCCTCCATGAACCCCATCCCGGTCACATCGTTGACGGGTGGGAGAATCCGGAGGTTGTCGAGCGCCAACAAGTTCGCGCCGTTTCCGTCCTCGATCCATATTTCGTTGCGCAGCCGCACCTCTTCGTATTTGAAGGTTGCGCCGTCCGGGGACCACCCAGGCGTGACGACCTCGGCCATGACAAGGCTCGACGTCGGGTGGACGCTGATGCGCGAATTCTGCCGATAGCTCGCCTCCCGGTATGCAATCAACTGGTCAGGCATCAGCTCCAACCTCGAGCCCTCCCCCAGTTTGATGTTCATCCCCTGCTCAGCGAACGCCCCCGGAGTCCGATAAACCTTGGTGGCCGACTGAGTGGTCAACAACAGCTCAGCCCCCGCCTCGACCTCCACGTCAATGAGAAACACATCGGCCCCAAGATAAGCTCCCCCAGGATTGACCATGACGTAGCAAACCTGCCCGGACCCATCCAGATAATGCGGCCGCAACACCCTCAACGCGCCCTCATGAAACTGCCGGGAAGCAACGGACCGCCCACCCCGCACACTAACCCCAAGCTCCAACCGCCCGCGCACAGCCCGCTCCGCGGACGCCGCCCCCGGTGAGATCGCCGCGGACTTTAGGCGGATCATTGCGCCAGATCCAGCATCAAAACGTCCCGCCGGATCCAGTCGAGGACGGCGTCCAACCCTTCGTCCGTCTTGAGGTTTGTGAAGCAGAACGGCTTGTTGCCTCGGAACTCCTTGGAATCCCTCTCCATGACCGCAAGGTTCGCTCCAACATGGGGTGCGAGGTCGGTCTTGTTGATGATGAACAGGTCCGATTTGATCATGCCTTGGCCGGCTTTGCGGGGGATTTTTTCGCCTTGGGCGACGTCGATGATGTAGATGGAGAAGTCCACGAGTTCGGGGCTGAAGGTGGCGGAGAGGTTGTCGCCTCCGGACTCGACGAAGATGACCTGGAGGTCGGGGTGCCTGGCTTTGAGTTCTTCGATGGCCGCCGTGTTCATGGAGGTGTCTTCGCGGATGGCGGTGTGGGGGCAGCCTCCGGTTTCGACGCCGATGATGCGGTTTTCGGGGAGAATTCCGTTGGCTGCGAGGATTTTGGCGTCTTCGATGGTGTAGATGTCGTTGGTGATGGCGGCCATGGAGATGTCGCCGCTCATGTGCCGGGTGATGCGTTCCACGAGCTGGGTCTTGCCTGCTCCGACGGGTCCTCCGACGCCGATTTTGATGGGTTCTGTCATGTTTTCTGTCCTTTACACTAGCTAGCTCATGAACATTCGGGCGCGTTGCCGTTCGTGCCGCATTTGTGAAATTTCGAGGCCGGGGCTGACGGCCCCGAAGTCGTCCCAGCACAGCTGTGCTACATCATCTACGGCGGTAGCGACGGCGTCGTGTGCCTGGCGAAGTACCCGCTGCCCGGCGTTCTGCCCCAGCGGAATGGCGCGCACGGCGTTTTGGGTCAACGAAGTAACGGTGGCAAACAGATACGCAGAGAGCGCCGCCTCAAAAGGAACCCCCAGGGACCGCGCAATGACACCAAATGCCAAAGGTTGGTGGCCCGAAGCCAACCCCGCACGGACAAGCCCCCGATACGCCTCCAACTCCCCCGAAGGAAACACCTCCCCGCCGATTTCCAGCAGTCGTCCCCCCATCTTCAAGGAAGCCTCCCGTACCTCCCGAGCCAATAGCTGCGCAGACAACACCCCGTCCAGCAAGCCCACATCCACCCCCTCAAACAAAAACCGCAAAGCCAATCCATCGGAATAAACCAACTGCTGGGTAATGAAGGCATGAAGCCAATTCCCAAAAGTGACTTCATCACCAACCAACTCACGATGTATGTAGCTCTCAAACCCCAAAGAATGAGCAAACGCCCCCGTAGGCAACGCAGAGTCGGTCAGTTGCTGCAGTGCCAGCTGATATTGCACATTCAAGGCGCACCGCCGGCGATGCCGACTGCGCGCTGGAGCGGAGCTGGGAAGGGGGCCGCGGCGTGGCGGGCATCGCGGAGCGGGCACGGCCCCCTTCCCAGTGAAGCGCAAGCGCGCGCACCCAACCAGAGGCGGCTCACGGCTTTAGTGCGAGTGCTCAGCATGGCGGAAGGCAACCGGCATGACCCGTTCTTGCCTGTCGTAGGGGACGCCGACGCTTTTCAGATAGTCCTCCACAGTGTGGTCGTACTGACAAACCATGACCTCACCGCCGTACTCGGATGAAGAGTCGAAGAACTGTGCCTGCAAGTGCCGGTTGCCGAGTGAATGTGCCACGATGCCCATTTCGTGGATGCTGCGCGCGGCGATGACCAGGACGTCCGTGGGCAGCACGGAGACGACGATGATGTTGTGGTCGTCGACGGCGAGGATGTCTCCGTCGCGGAGGTCGCCGGTTCCGGTGGGGAGGCGGATGCCGAGTTCTTTGCCGTGGTCGGTGGTGACACGTTGGATGCGTTTGACCAGCAGGGCGCTGGGCAGGACTACTTTTTCTTTATGTCGGCCTGCGTAGTGGTTGGGCTGTTCGTGGAGGTTGCCCAGGATTTTTTCGATGATCATGGAGGCTCCTAGAAGAGGAAGTAACGCTGGGCCATGGGCAGAACGTCGGAGGGCTGGGAGGTGACTTCGACGCCGTCAACGCTGACTTTGTAGGTTTCGGGGTCGACGGCGATGTCCGGGGTTTCGCCGTTGTATTTGAGGTCCGCTTTGCTGAGGTTGCGAATGCCGCTGACGGGTTTGATGATGCGTTCGAGGCCGAGTTGGGCGGGTACTCCGGCGTCGATGGCGGCTTTGGACAGGAACGTGATGGATGTCTGTTGAAGCGCCTTGCCGTACGTGGCGAACATGGGCCGCATGGTGCGTGGTTGCGGTGTGGGAATGGAGGCGTTGGCGTCGCCCATGAGTGCGTAGGCGATTTGTCCGCCTTTGATGACCAGTTCGGGTTTCACGCCGAAGAAGGCAGGGTCCCAGAGGACGAGGTCGGCGAATTTGCCTTCTTCCACGGAGCCGATGACGTCGGCCATGCCTTGGGCGATGGCCGCGTTGATGGTGTATTTGGCGATGTAGCGCTTGAGCCGGAAGTTATCGGATTCGGTGGATCCATGGACGGCACCGGATGGATCGTGGAGGACGCCGCGCTGGCGTTTCATGGCGTCGGCTACCTGCCAGGTGCGGGTAACCACTTCGCCCACGCGTCCCATGGCTTGGGAGTCCGAGGACGTGATCGCGAAGATGCCGAGGTCGTGCAGGACATCTTCCGCAGCGATGGTTTCGGCGCGGATTCGTGAGTCGGCGAAGGCCACGTCCTCCGGGATGTCCGGGTTGAGGTGGTGGCAGACCATGAGCATGTCCAGGTGCTCTTCGATGGTGTTTTTGGTGTACGGAAGCGTGGGGTTGGTGGAGGCGGGAAGCACGTTGGGCAGGCCGGCGATCTTGATAATGTCGGGGGCGTGGCCACCGCCTGCACCTTCGGTGTGGAAGGTGTGAATCACGCGCCCGTCGATCGCCCGGATGGTGTCTTCCACGAAGCCGCACTCGTTGAGCGTGTCTGTATGGATGGCAACCTGGACGTCGTAGTCATCAGCTACGCGCAAGGACATGTCGATGGATGAGGTCGTAGAGCCCCAGTCTTCATGGACTTTGAGCCCGACGGCACCGGCGCGGATCTGCTCTGCGAGGGGCTCGACGGCGGACGCGTGGCCCTTGCCGAAGAGGCCGATGTTTACGGGGAGCCCTTCGGCGGCCTGGAGCATCCGGGAGATGTGCCAGGCGCCGGGTGTGATGGTGGTGGCTTTGGTTCCTTCGGCCGGACCGGTGCCGCCGCCCACCATGGTGGTGATGCCGTTGCACAGGGCTGCCGGCACTTGTTCGGGGGAGATGAAGTGGATGTGGGTATCGATGCCGCCGGCGGTGAGGATTTTCCGTTCACCGGCGATAATTTCCGTGCTGGCGCCGATGGTGATGTCCACACCATCGCTGATTTGGGGGTTGCCGGCCTTACCGATTTTGAAGATGTGCCCGTCTCTCAGGGCGACGTCGGCTTTGTAGATCCCGGTGTAGTCCAGGACGATCACATTGGTGATCACTGTGTCCGGGATGTCCTCCGAGCGGATGAGCTGGCCGTTCTGGCCCATCCCGTCGCGAATGACCTTGCCGCCACCGAAGACCACTTCTTCACCGTAGACCGTGTGGTCCTTCTCGATTTCGAGGAACAGTTCGGTGTCGGCCAGACGGATGGCGTCACCGGTGGTCGGACCGTATAGCTCGGCGTACTGCTTGCGGGGAATCTCGAGGCTCACTGGGCGTCCCCCTCGGAAGCAGTCCCGCTCAGCGAAGCAGCCCCGCTCAGGTGAGTGCCGCCGTCGAGCCTTCCATTAACGGCGCTACTGAGCCCGAAAACTTCCCGGGCCCCGGCAATCGCGATCAGCTGGACGGTCTTCCGGTCGCCGGGTTCGAAACGGGCGGCTGTGCCCGCGGGAATGTCCAGACGGCGGCCGTAAGCGGCTTCGCGGTCGAACTCCAGGGCGTTGTTCGCCTCGGCAAAGTGGTAGTGCGAACCGACCTGGACGGGCCGGTCGCCGCGGTTCACCACGTCGACGGCGATCGCCGCGCGGCCGCCGTTACACGCGATGGAACCAGGGTGGAGCCTGTATTCGCCGGGGATCATGGGGGCTCCTAACGGATGGGGTTGTGGACGGTGACGAGCTTGGTGCCGTCAGGGAAGGTGGCTTCGATCTGGACGTCGTGGATCATCTCCGGCACGCCCTCCATAACGTCCTCACGGCGGAGCACGGTGGTTCCGTAACTCATGAGTTGGGCGACTGTTCGGCCGTCGCGGGCGCCTTCGAGGAGCTCGTAGCTGATGATCGCCACGGCTTCCGGGTAGTTCAGTTTGAGTCCTCGCCCTTGGCGGCGCCGCGCGAGGTCGGCAGCCACCACGATCATGAGTTTCTCCTGCTCACGGGGCAAAAGATGCATGGTTACTCCTTGGACGCCGGGCACCTGGACAGATTGTGACCAGCGTAGGGAGCGGAAGTTTCGGCTACGTTTCCAAATCGTCTCAGTCGGGGGTCGGTTTCTCAGGAATTGACCTCAACTTAAGTTGAGGTCCTAGCATCAATCAGGTGTGTGCCTCCAAGGCACCGTCCCGAACGAGTCCCGGCTCCAATCCCACGAAGGTGTATGAATGACCCAGCCCAAGCCCCTGCCATCCGAATCAGTCGGTCAGCTTTTCAGGGCTGCGTTTCGCGCTCATCCGGCGGGAGTCGCTATTGTCACCGCAACCTGCCCTGAGGGAGCGGTGGGGCTGACGGCGTCCTCAGTAGCATCGGTGGCGGTGGATCCACCAACGCTGGCATTCTCTGTAACCGGCGGCCGTTCGGCTTCTCACATCGCAGCCGCACAAACCATCGTGGTCCACCTGGTCGGCGTCGATCAGGTGGAGCTCGTGCGGACCTTCGCCGACCCATCAGCCCCGCGTTTCACGGACTCCATGGATTGGGAAGTACTGCCCACAGGTGAGCCCCTACTCCGGGAGGCCGATTGGGCGTTGCGTTGCGAAATCATCCACCGGGCACCGCTGGGAGGCTCGGTGCTGCTGGCCGCGAGGGTCCTGGAAATCAGGTCCAATCCGTCCGGCTCAGCTCCGTTGGTTTATCACAACCGGGAGTTCCACACCCTGTCCCAGACCATGCCGGCCGTCGCCTAGCTCCAAGTAGTGGTCCATCAGGTCCACGAAGACCTGCCGATCCGCGGGCGCTTGCCTGGGTTGGGTGTTCCCGGTTAGTTGTTCCGGCCCCGCGCGGCCACAGTCCACTGCTCAACTACGGCCCCGGCACGGACAACCGTGACCTCATCCACGAGGTTCATGGTGAGGCACACATGGTTGGGAATGATCCGGAGCCGCGTGCCCAGGGGCGGCAGTTCCGACGAATCCGGCCACATAATCGTGGCGTGGTGCTCGGACAGCGCAGTCACCTTGGCTTCGTGGAATTCGGGAAGCCGCCCGTATCCCGTGGCCCAGTCCGGGCGGTCACTGCCCAGGATTTTGCTGCCGGCGTCCACCACGATCCGGCGCACGTTCCCGCCGCGGGCTTCGTGCCGGCTCACCACGGTAGCGGCGACGGTCAGTGCGACATCGTCCCAGCTACAGCGTTCGAGTTCCAATTGCTGGGCGTCGCCGAACACGTAGACTCCGGGACGCAGGTCGGTTGCCGCGGATTCGCCGGAGATCAGGGCAGTAGGTGTGGATCCCCCGCTGATGGTCTTTACTTCAAAGCCGGCCTGCGTCAAAGCCTCGGCAGCCCTCCCCAATGATTCATTCTCGTTATCCGCTGCCCCGGTTGGCATGCCGGGCTTGTAGCTGTGCCCCGGGAAAGTGAAGACCCCTGCCACGTTCAACCCGGCGGAGGCGGCGGCGTGTGCAACCTCCACCACTTCGTCAGGCAGAACGCCGCTCCGGTGATGCCCGCTGTCCACTTCGATCAGTACCTCTATGCTTCCGGCATCCGCGCCCAGTCGGCCACCCATCGCCGTCGCACTGTCCGCTGAATCCACGCCGACAGCGAGGCGGCACTGAGCCGCCAAGGCGCGCAGGCGTTCCGCGTGCGGCGCTTCAACCCAGAGCGGGTAGGCGATGAAAATGTCCTTTACGCCGTCGGTCGCGAAAACCTCGGCCTCGCCGATCGTGGCCACCGTTATACCGGCGGCTCCCGCCGCGAGCTGCTTGCGCGCTATCTCCAAAGTCTTGTGCGTCTTCACATGCGGACGAAGCCCCAGCCCGCGTCCGCGCACACTCGACGCCATCCGTTCGATGTTCCGGTCCAGGACATCGATGTCGACCAGGACGGCAGGGGTAATGACTTCAGGGGGAATCACGTTCATTCCTCAAACACTAACGGCCGGGACACTGGCGCCCCGAAACCAAGCACCTACGGCGCGGACTGCCTGACGCGCAGCTCAAACGCCGCCTTCGGCTGCTGGACAGCGGGCGCGGCGTCCTTGCTTTCAATTCGCTGGATGAGGAGTTCGACGGCGCGCTCCGCAATTTCCGCCCGCCCCGGCGCCACGGTGGTCAACGACGGCGATGCGAACCGCGACTCATCAATGTCATCAAAGCCGGCCACGGCTATTTCCTCCGGGACATTCCTGCCGCGCACCAGGAGTTCGTGCAGCGCCCCCAAGGCGAGGGCGTCATTGAGCCCGAAGACGGCGTCGAATTCCACGCCGCTGTCCAGCAACCTCGCAGTGGCGTCCGCACCGCCGTCGCGCCGCCAATCGCAGGGGACCACAAGCGTCGGGTCGTACTCCACACCTGCGGCAGCGAGCGCGGCCCGGTACCCGCGGAGGCGAAGGCCGTTGCTGCCGGCTTCGTCGCCGTCGTGCGCTCCCAGGACGGCTATACGACGGCGGCCACCCGCCAGCAGGTGCGTGGTAACCGCGGCGGCGGCTTCCTGGTTTTGGATGAGGACCATGTCCAGCCGGGGGTCCTGCACGAATTCGCCCAGGAGGACCAGCGGTTTCTTGCCGGCAGCGGCGATGATCTGTTCGGCGTCGAGCGCTAGCGGGATGAAGAGGAGGCCGTCCGTGAGGCTGCGGAACTGTCCTTGAAGCGCAGCCTTCTCGTGCTCCGCCTCGTTGCCGGACTGCTCCACCAAAACGCGGTAACCGCGGGCCCATGCCGCCTTCATGATGTCAGAGGCGAGCTCAGCGTAGTACGGGATGGAGAGGTCGGCGAGGACCAGCCCAAGCATGCTGGTCTTACCGGATCGGAGGCTGCGGGCCGTCAGGTTGGTTTCATAACCGAGCTCGTCAATCGCATCGAGGACGCGTTGCTTGGTGGCGGGCCGGATGAACTCGTAGTTGTTGATGACGTTGGAGACGGTCTTCAACGAGACTCCCGCCGCGCGTGCGACGTCGTTCATGGTGACGGCCATCCTGGTGATCCTTCCATACGTTCGAATCCATCGTTGCAGATAGGGCCTTATGCGGCGTCCATCCGCATCCTTCTTGCTCGTCGGGTTGACTACATCCCATCACGGCCCAAAGCCCTGTCATGTTGATTGGCATCGGCGTAGTGTCACAAGTACGAGATTTCGGGTGCTGTGGGACCGGGGTTGATATTCGGGTTTTGCGCGAATACGAGCGCACTGCCACCCAGCCGGGATGCATGTATTCCGGCGTTGCTGGAATTGAGGCCCCATGGCCCAGCGCAACACAGCCCTAACAGCCCAAGATCAAGCCGGAGTGGACCTGACGGATTTCCTGGTGCGACTACAGGATCTTTTAGTGGAGAATGCGGATATTCGTGAGTTTCTTGAAGACTTCGCGTGCATGACCGCGAGCAAGCTGACAAAGACTGGAAATACCATCGCTTGCGGCGTGACGGTCATCCGGCAGAAGAAACCGGTGGCCGTGGCGGAAAGCGATACCCTCGCCCGGAGACTTGATGAAATACAGAATAGTTTTGGCGATGGACCGTGCCTCACCGCCCTTCGGACCCGGACCATCTCCCACGTCCCGGACGTTCGTACTGAACAGCGGTGGCCGGAATACATGAAAGCCGCCGCCGCAACCGACGTGGGTTCCATTTTGGCCCTCCCCATGGAACTGAACAGTACTGCGGAGGCTGTGGTAAACCTCTACTCCCCATGCCGGCACGGCTTCTCGCAACAAGACATCATGGCCGCTGAGCGGGTTACGGCCACCGGAGCCAAGGCGCTTCACCTCGCCGTGAAAATGGCGCAACTGAGGGACGCCCGCGATAACCTCACGGCCGCGTTGGAGTCACGTGCGACGATCGATACCGCTGTCGGCATCATCATGGCCCAGAACAGGTGCTGTCGCGACGCAGCCTTCCAAATCCTCACCAGGGCCTCGAGCCATCGCAACGTCAAGCTCCGGACTGTGGCGGCCGGCATCATCGCGAAGGTAGCCGGGGACCAAAGTATTCCGACGAACTTCGAGGAATGACATTTTCCCGCTTCCGCCCACCCGTCACACATCGCACATTTCCCTGCAACGCGCCCGCAACATACATGCGCCAAGCTGGGTGCCATAGACGACGCGCAGCCAGCTGAGGGGTGCAGACATGAGCATTGTAAACAGGGATCTTTTCCAGGCACTGAAGACACAGGCAAGCCTGGCGCAGGCGTTCGGCACGTTGCCTGGAAGCCAGGATGAACCACACGCGCTGAAGCCGGGCGAGTTCATCGAGGCGTGGCACAACGGCCGCCTTTATCACCGCGGCACTGTAGTGAAAACAGTGCCCGGCACCGACCTTTTTTGGCTCCAGGACGAAACCGGCAGCCGCCGCCTGCTGGACATGGAGTCAATGGAAATCGTGACTACCGACGAGCCGGCCCCGGGACCTGCAACGCAGGCACCGGGGCCCACCCCGACTGCCACGGTCACGCCGATCTCGGCGTACCCGATCTTCAGGGACGGTTCGCAGGCTATTGCTTAGGAGCTGAGGGCCAGGCGGATCATGCTCCAGCTCACGGCCGGAAGCTCGCCAGTGAGGCGGCCGCCGTCGAGCTTTACACTGACATTTTCGGACGGCAGGACCGACGTCGAATCGTCAGCCGTCGCTTGCCAGTACGGATCCTTGTTCGTGTAGGTGACAGCCTCGATAATCCTCGCTGGGTCCAGGCTTCCGACGGCGGCATCCAGCGTCAGCGGGTCCGTCGCTGAGCGGTTCACAGCGAACACCACGGCCTCGCTGGCTTCGGCATCATAGGTTGCCACAGCTGACAGGGACGTGAATCCGGACGTCGTCTTACTCTCCAGCAGCGGGGATTCGACGGCGAGATTCAACACTGTGCCTGAGGCGTTCTGCGAGGTGAGCGCGAACGGGTGGAACGTGGTCTGCTTCCAGGCGCGACCACCCGGCTCAGTCATGATCGGCGCGATCACATTGACCAGCTGTGCGAGGCTCGCGGAGTGGACGCGGTCCGTGTTGCGCAGCAGCGTGATGAGGAGGTCGCCCACCACCACTGCGTCCGCCACCGTGTAGCGGTCCTCGAGGAGCACGGGCGCAACCGGCCAGTCGTCCCCGGTGGGGGCCTTGGACTCGTCGCGGGACATGTGCCAGACATTCCATTCATCGAAGGAAACGTTGACCTGCTTTGCGGACTTCGTCGCCGACTTCACGTGGTCGATGTGGGACACGAGGTCCTTGATGAAGGCTTCCATGCGGTGCCCGGCGGAGAGATGCTCCTGCAGGTCTCCGAAGTCCTCGAAGTACTGGTGCGCCGAGATCAGGTCCACCAGTTCATAGGTCTCGCTGAGGACCACACGCTCCCATTCACCGAACGTCGGCATTGTGGGTGCCGAACTTCCGCAGGCAACAAGTTCAAGATCCGGATTGACCATGCGCATGGCCCGCGCCGTTTCGGCGGCAACCCGCGCATACTCGCCCGCCTTCTTATGGCCGATCTGCCAGAAGCCGTCCATCTCGTTTCCGAGGCACCACATTTTGATGCTGTGGGGCTCGACGGCGCCGTTCGCCTTTCGCTGTTCGGACAGGGCCGTACCACCCTTGATGTTGGAATATTCCAGCAGATCCAAAGCTTCCTGGGTTCCTCGAGTACCGAGGTTGACGGCCATCATGGGCTCGACGCCGGCCTTCCCGGACCACTTGGCGAACTCGTCCACGCCCACCAAGTTGGGGTCGCTGGAGTGCCAGGCGAGGTCGAGCCGCGTAGGGCGGTCTTCCTTGGGCCCAACTCCGTCTTCCCAGCGATAGCCCGACACGAAGTTGCCGCCCGGATACCGGACCGTGGAGACGCCCAGTTCCTTGGTTAGCTCCAGGACGTCGGTGCGGAACCCATCGTCGTCAGCCTTGGGGTGCTCGGGCTCGAAGATGCCCGTGTAGACGCAGCGGCCCAGGTGCTCCACGAAAGCGCCGAAGGTCTTCCTCCTGACGGGGCCAACCACGAACGCGGGGTTAAGGGTGATTTTGGCCGTGGGGTTCTCTTGATTTCCCAAAGGGTGAGTCCTTGTCTGCTGGGTTGCTGCATTGTCCGTTTCTACAACGTTATAGAAACTATGCTGGCGTGGCCTTGGTGCAGGAGTCAAGAAGTTTTTTCGGGAAACCCCGCCCAACGGACAATTCACCCCTGCGTGCGGGGGTGATTTGTCCGTTGACGGGGGTCGGGGCGTCCGGGCGTCCGGGCGGAAACAAAAAACAGGCCGGAGACTCAACGTCTCCGGCCTGTCTTGGAGGGTGGGCCCTGTGGGGATCGAACCCACGACCCACGGATTAAAAGTCCGATGCTCTACCAACTGAGCTAAAGGCCCCTCCAGCTGTAGAAACAGCCATGAATACTGTACCCCAACGTCAAGGCCGTTGCGGAACTCGAGGCGGCATGCGCCGTCGTCACCTGCTTTGGAAGTGAGTTCGACGGCGACGCGCGGCAGCAACGGCGTGTCGGGCCCGGGGCGGCGGCAAAGTAGGTGGTGAAGGCACGCCGGCAGCACGAACGGCAGCACCGCAACCGTTACTCGACCCCACCAAAGCACAGGAGTACGGTGAACTCATGAGCGAACAGCCAAAATCACGTGCGTACGGCGGAGCGAACAGGCATCACAAACCCAAGCCCTTCGCGCCCATCGATTTCGAACCGTTCGCCGGCGGGGCAGATCCCGCCCGGGTTTCGGAGGCAGCCCATCTGGCCGCCCAGGCACTGGTGAGACGCGGCCGCGACAGCGATGACCCCAAGGTCACCCGCCGCCTGGTCAAGCTGGCTGACGAGCAAGGCCTGGAAGCCATCGCCGAGATGTGGGCCGAGAGCCCCGCGCGCTCCCTGCCGGGCGCTCTTTGGAGGCTCTACGCCCTCCGCGCCGCCACCATCCAGAACCCCGAACGGATCTCCGTCTACTTCAGGGCAGGACGCGACACCGCGCAGGTTTCCAACGTGGTGGCCGGCGCAGCAGAGCCCCCCGGAGCCGACGAAATGAAGACCATGGCTGACGCCATTTTGTCCGGCGCTTTCGACGGCGAGTTCGACGTCGCGCTGGAACGATCCGCCGCGTTCTGCCGCGTGGTGGCGCTCGGCCAAGCCACCCTTGCCGATGGCGCAGAACACAGCAACGAGGGCCACGCCAGCAAGCTCACACGCAATTCCCACCAGCTGGTCAAGACAGCCGAAGACCTTGAGCACGCTGCCAACGCGTGGCGCTTGGGTGAGCTCGACTAACCAGCAAAAGGGGCAAAACGTACCCACGTCGGGCCCGGCCTGTCAATGTTGACTTAGCCCGCCTGACGGTGAAAACTAAAGCTGGTGTCGAACCGCGAAACCCCCGGGCTTCAACTTACAGCCGCTTCGAGCGGCCTACCGCCGAGAGGCGTATCCGGTTCGGCACCATTTTTATGCCCGAACGCAGTTTGCCCGGGCCCGCGCTGAGGCGGACCCGGGCAAACGCGCTGAAAACTACTTCAGCGTGACCGTGGTTTCGGCCTTTTCCTTCTTGTCATGGTCCAGCTTGCCGTCAGCCGCAGCAGGAGTCATGGTCGCCTCGATCTCGGTTTCCTTGCCCGCGGTGTAAGCGAAGTTCTCCGCGATATTGAAGGACTCGCCCGGCTTCAGCACGAACGGGGCGTCTTCCTTCAGCTTGGTGCCGGAGCTGCTGAGCCCGTGCTTCTTGTAACCATCGCTGCTGGAGTCCGACGGCATGCCGCCGAGGTACTTCCAGTCCGTGTACTTTGCGCTGGGCGTGACCAAAGAATGGCTCAGGGGGATATCGGCTTGGGAGGTGTTGGTGACCACGTAGTTCAGGTACACCACGGGATCGCCCTTCTTGAGCAGGTTTTCCTTGGTTTCCTTGTCCACGAACATGCTGTCCTTGGACGCCACGTCCGTGGCCACCTGGTAGACGTCCACGCTGAAGCTCTCGCCCTTGAGGCTGCCCAGCTTGTCCCCCGCCTCTGAGATGGGCAACGCCCAGGCCGCCACCTTGTACGAGCCCGAGGAGGTGCCGGCACCTTCCGACGACGTCGAGGCCAACGGGGAGGCGGACGCTGAGGGCGATGCTGACGCAGACGAAGACGACGACGATTCGGAACCAGCCGTCGTCGATCCCGCCGTTGCTCCACCGCAGGCAGTCAGGGCAAGCAGGCCGGCAGCGGCAAGACCCGTGATTTTCACTACATTATTGAATCGCATGGTTCCCCCATTGAGTGGATTAATTCTGTGCTTATCCAGTGTTGCACGGTTGACGACAGCTCAGCGATGGGGACAACTCCCCGCCACGGCCTCCTGCGCTTCACAGACGTCGTGGCAGTGCCGGTAAAGTTGGGACCGAAACGGGCGGCGTCAAGTCAAACCACCCGTGCCCATCCGTCCCCGGCCCGGAAGCGAAATGAAGCTGCGCCTTTTTCCCCAGGAACCTGCCGGGCTCGTACTGCTCGCGCAGATGGCCGGCGTCATTGTTGCCGCTACAGGAACGCTCTCGGAGATACTCGGCGCGCCGGCCAGTGAGCACCAGCGTCTCGCCGAAGAACTGCACGAGCACGAATCAAAGTCCTTGGACCTGCATTTCGCGCTGCTGACGCACATGCGCACCAGTTTCGTGAACCCACTCCCCCGGGAGGACATGTACACGCTCTCCCGCCACCTTAATGAGGCCATGGAGAAGCTGGACGCCGCCGGCGAGCTTGTAGCTCTCTACAAGCTGGACCGGCTCCCCAAGCGCGCTGCAGACCAGTTGGAGATCATCAGCAGGCAGGCCGAGCTCACGGTGGACGCCATGAGGAAGCTTGAAGACCTGGACGAACTTGAGGACTACTGGATCGAGATCCTTCGGCTCGCCAAGCGTGCAGAGCGGTCGCACCGGATCTGGGTGGCCGAGATGCTCAAGGATATGAAGTCCACGCAGTACGCGCGGCACCGGGACATCGCCAACCAGCTGGTGGAAGTTACCAAGGACATGCGGAAGGTCGCCACTCAGGTAGGCAGCATCATCGTCAAGGAATCGTGACGTGACCATCGCCTTCCTGGTCCTTGTTGTTGCGTTGGCCTCAGGGTTTGCGTTCCTCAACGGCTTCCGCGATGTCTCCAACGCCGTCGCACTGTCCACGCGGACCCGCGCCCTGACGCCGTCGATCGCTGTGCTCCTCGCTGCCATCTTCAACTTTGTGGGCGCCATGCTCAGCGGCACCTTCATCCTCGCCTTCACGCAATCGTGGATCACGTTGCCGGAGGGCACCAGCGGGCTCACCATGCTGGCGTCCGCGCTCACCGCGGCCATCTTGTGGGGCGTGTACGCGTGGTGGCGCGGCATCCCCTTGTCCTCAACCAATTCCTTGATTGGCGGCCTGATCGGCGCCGGGGCTGCGAGTGTCCTTGTGGGCGGCAACGCGGTGGGAGGCATGGACAATGTCCTACTGACCCAAGTGGCCCTGCCCCTGGTGCTCTCCCCCGTCATCGCGTTCGTGGCCGCATACCTGCTGGTGTGGCCTGTGACGTGGGCTGCGCGCTACACCCAACCGAACGTTGTAAACCGTCGGTTCCGGCGGGCGCAGGCCATCTCAGCCGCCGCTGTGGCTTTCGGCCACGGGCTCCAGGACGGTCAGCGCACGGCCGCTGTCATGGTGCTGGCCATGGTGGCCGCGGGGTTGTCGAGCGGTAGCGACGTGCCTCTTTGGATCCTCCTGGTCACCGCCATCATGCTCACTGCGGGCACCATGTTCGGCGGTTGGCGGATCTCACACACCCTCGGCCACAAACTCATTCGGGTAGATCCGCTGCGCGGTTTCGTGGCACAGACCTTGACGTCCGTCATGCTCTTCATCGGCGCAATAGGTTTTCACCTGCCACTTTCCACCACCCATATGTTGACCGCCTCCGTGCTGGGTTCGGGAGTAAACCAGCGGTTCCACACCGTCAACAGGCGCTTGGTCAGGAGGATCCTACTATTCTGGGTGGCCACACCGCTGATCACTGCAGCAGCGGCCTTCATCCTGGAGCTGGCGTTCTCGCCCCTCGCGGACCTGTAAACCCAACTAAGCAGCAGATCAGGCCGTTCCGAGCGCTGGGAACGGCCTGATCTGCGACATGCTTGGGTAAGGAAAAACGACGGCGGCCGTACCCCCAAGGCGACGGCCGCCGTCGTTCTGTGCCGACTCCCCCCATAGAAGCCGGAACCTGCAGAGCCCCTTATCCGAAGCGGCCGGAGACGTAGTCTTCCGTTGCCTTCTGGGCGGGGTTGTTGAAGATGCTGGTGGTGTCAGCGAACTCGATCAGCTTGCCGGGCTTGCCGGTGCCGGCGATGTTGAAGAACGCAGTCTTGTCGGACACACGGGCAGCCTGCTGCATGTTGTGCGTGACGATGACAACGGTGTACTGGTCCTTGAGCTCGTTGATAAGGTCCTCAACGGCCAGGGTAGAGATGGGGTCCAGAGCCGAGCAGGGCTCGTCCATGAGGATCACCTGGGGTTCCACGGCGATGGCGCGGGCAATGCAAAGGCGCTGCTGCTGGCCGCCGGAAAGGCCCGAACCAGGCTTGTCCAGACGGTCCTTGACTTCGTTCCACAGGTTGGCGCCCACCAAGGACTTCTCAACGAGGGCATCGGCCGCGCCCTTGGAGATCTTCTTGTTGTTCAGCTTCACGCCGGCCAGCACGTTGTCACGGATGGACATGGTGGGGAACGGGTTGGGACGCTGGAAGACCATGCCCACCTGGGTGCGGACAGTCACGGGGTCCACGCCGGGGCCGTAGAGGTTGTCGCCGTCCAGGAGGACCTCGCCCTCGACGCGTGCACCGGGAAGGACCTCGTGCATACGGTTTAGCGTGCGGAGGAAGGTGGACTTGCCGCAGCCTGACGGGCCGATGAAAGCCGTGACGGACTTGGCTTGGATGTTGATGTTGACGTCCTCGACGGCCAGGAAGTTGCCGTAGTAGACATTCAGGTCTTTGACGTCGATGCGCTTAGACATGGTGTTCCTTTGTTTCTTGGGGGTGTGGAAGTTTTGGATGAGGCCGCCGAGAGCCCGCCTAGCGCCCCGTTTTGGGTGCGAACAGACGGGCGATAAGGCGGGCTCCGAGGTTCAGGAGCATCACCAGGATGATCAGCACCAGCGCGGCGCCCCAAGCACGCTGGTCCGAGGGGCCAGGGTTGGACGGCGACGTCGGGTTGAGGATCTGGGTGTAAATGAACGTGGGCAGCGAGGCCATCCAGCCACCGAACACATTGTTGTTGATGGTGGTCGCGAACCCGGCGGTGACCAGGATCGGAGCGGTTTCACCGATGACGCGGGCGATCGCCAAGGTGACGCCGGATGCGATGCCGGAGATCGCCGTCGGAATAACAACTTTGGTGATGGTGCGCCACTTACGCACGCCCAGCGCGTACGAGGCCTCGCGGAGCTCGTTCGGGACGATTTTGAGCATTTCCTCGCTGGAGCGGACCACAACAGGGATCATCAGGACTGAAAGCGCGACGGCGGCTACCGCACCGGTCTTGGTACCGGGGCCAACGATGGCGAAAAAGAACGCTGCCGCGAAGAGGCCGGCCACGATGGAGGGGATGCCGGTCATGACATCCACGAAGAACGTGATGGCGCGGGCCAGCGGACGGTCATTGCCGTATTCCACAAGGTAGATGGAAGTCAGGAGGCCAACGGGCACGGAGATCACCGTGGCAAGGAGGGTGATCTGGATGGTGCCCAACAGTGCGTGGTAGATACCGCCCAGGACGGGTGCGCCCTCCTCCACTGCCTTGTTGTCGTAGGCGCCGGTAACACCGTTCATGGAGGTGCCCAGGAATCCGGGGGTGATGAGTCCGGGGATGCCATTGACCAGCACGGTGACGATGACCGAGATCAGTGGCAGCAATGCAATCAGGAAGGCACCGACCACCAAGCATGTGGCGAGCTTGTCCTTGGCTTTGCGGGCACCTTCAACAGCGCCGCTCCAGGAGACCAGGCCCACCGCGAAAAGGATGGCGGAGACGATGCCCCAGCCGAAGGCGTTGAAGCCGATGAGTGCCAGGATGGCCGCGCCGACAATGAGTGCGACGGCCAGGACGATGTAGGGCGCGAACTTGGGGAGCTGGCCCTTGGTGAGCGCTGAGCGCTTGCGGACTACTGTGGCGGACATTTAGTTGGCTCCCGAGAATTCTTTGTGCCGGGTGATGATCCAGCGGGCGATCATGTTCACGCCCAGCGTGATGACGAAAAGCACCAAGCCGGCGGCGATCAACGTATTGACCTTGATACCGCTGGCTTCGGGGAAGTTCAGGGCGATTTCCGCGGCGATGGTCTGGTTGCCGGACTGGATGAGGCTTGCAGTCAGAACACCGGAAGAGAGCACCAAGGCAACGGCCATGGTCTCACCGAGTGCTCGGCCGAGGCCCAGCATGATGGCGCTGATGATGCCCGGGCGGCCGAACGGCAGCACGGCCATCTTGATCATTTCCCAGCGGGTGGCTCCAAGTGCCAGCGCTGCTTCTTCGTGCAGCTTGGGGGTCTGCAGGAAGATTTCGCGGGACAGGGAGGTGATGATGGGCAGAACCATGACCGACAGGACGATTCCGGCAGTCAGGATGGTCTTACCGGTGGCGGATGCCGGTCCTTCGAAGATGGGGATCCAGCCGAGGTAGGTGGCCAGCCAGTCATAGGCCGGGGAGATTTCCTTGGCCAGGAAGGCCGCACCCCAGGCGCCGTAAACAACGGAGGGGATAGCTGCGAGCAGGTCCACCACGTAGCCGAGGCCCGAAGCGAGCCGGCGCGGGGCGTAGTGCGAGATGAACAGTGCCACGCCGATAGCCACGGGAGTGGCGATGACGAGGGCGATCACGGCGGCAATCAAGGTGCCCACCACGATCGGGGCGATGTAGGCGAAGAAGCCGTTGCCGCCCTGGATGTCCTCAGCCGGGGCAGTGAGGGCAGGGATTGCCTGCACCACAAGGAATAGCGCGACTCCGAAGAGGACCGCGAGAATCAGGCACCCTGCGGCCATGGCGGCCCCGGAGAAAACCTTGTCCCCGGCGCGTCCTGCGCCTTGGGAGGTTGTCAGGGAGTTGGTGGTCACTTCACGATCCTTCAGTCTCAGTGAACTGGTCTTACATGGCTAAGTTCCCTGCCCCGCGGAATGGACCAGCCAGCGGCTATACGGCCACTCCGCGCGGGACAGGGAACTTCAGTGTTCAGCCGGGTTCAGCAAACCCGCCGGGAAACCTTAGGCCTTGGCCTTGATGGTTTCGATAGCGGCCTTGGCCTTGTCCTGCAGCGTCTTGGAGAGCGGTGCGGACTTCGCGGCGTCAGCTGCGGTCTTCTGGCCTTCGTCGGAAACGACGTAGGTTTCGAAGCCCTTGACCAGGTCAGCAACTTCCTTGGTCTCGTAGGTGCTGCAGACGATGTGGTACGACACGAGGACTACGGGGTAGGCGCCCGGTGCGGTGGTCTTGCGGTCCAGCTTGATGGCGACGTCGTTGGCGGCGCGGCCCTCAACAGGCTTGCCTGCTTCGACAGCCTTGGCAGCGGCTTCTGCGGAGATCTTGACGAACTCTTCGCCCACCTTGATGGAGGCTGTGCCCAGCTTGCCGGAGACAGCGGAGTCGTCAGCGTAGGTCACGGCACCCGGGGTGTCGGTAACGGTCTTGACGACGCCGGAGGTGCCCTTGGCATTCTCGCCGGCGAGGCTTGCGGGCCAGATGCCGGCAGCCTTGTCCGTCCAAACCTCGGGCGCAGCAGCTGCGAGGTAGTCGGTGAAGTTGGTGGTGGTGCCGGAGTCGTCGGAGCGGTTCACGGGGGTGACCTTGAGGTCCGGCAGGGTGACGCCTTCGTTGAGGGCGGCGATCGCGGGATCGTTCCAGTTGGCGATTTGGCCGCGGAAGATCTTGGCCACGGTGGTGGCGTCCAGCTTCAGGTCGGTGACGCCGGGAACGTTGAAGGCAACAGCGATCGGGGAGATGTACACCGGGATGTTGATGGCGCCTTCGGGGCCGCACTTGGCCTTGGAGCTCTCGAGCTCCTCGTCCTTCAGGTAGGCGTCGGAGCCGGCAAACTGTGCCGAGCCGTCGATGATGGCCTTGCGGCCTGCGCCGGAACCATCCGGGGAGTACTGAACAGTTGCGCCGGAGTTCGCGGCGGAGAAGCCGGCCTTCCAAGCGTCCATGGCTGCGCCGGTGGAGGAAGCGCCGATGCCGGTCAGGGTGCCGGTGACCTTGGGGCCGGAGGCTGCCGACTGGGTGCCGCCAGTGGTGCCCGTTGCGTTGTCTGAACCGCAGGCAGTGAGCGCGAGAGCGCCGGCTGCGATGACCGCGATTGCCGCGTTGCGGCCGAAGTGAGTTGCCTTCACTTGGATGTGCCCCTTCCAGGGATTCTTCGATGCGGGCCGAACGGAGATTTCGGCGTGCGCGAGCTGTGGACCTTTTTGTTCCTTTACTGAAGGTAAGGAGTGCAGGTAACGGGATCTGCCGTGAAAGGTGAACGGAAGGTGAACGACGGCGGACCATTGGGTTATGTGGCGCGCGCCACCTTGAGCGCCACCTGGCTTGCGGTAGTTGAGAGGGTTTGGGCAAATAGACTGGAAGGCATGGCTGCCGCGAAAGGATTTTCTGCAAGCAAGAGGTTCCTGCGCGCCAGAGTCCGGACGGGCCTGGTCCGCAGCCGCAATTCCCTGACTCCGGCCATTCAGATGACGGTGTGCGCCGTCGGGGCCTACGCTTTCGCCGAATACGTACTGGGCCACCAAGGACCCCTGTTCGCGGCTACTTCTTCGTTGATTGCCCTTGGCTTCTCCCGTGATCCGCGGCTGCGTCGCGTGATCGAGGTAGGCCTGGGCTGCACCCTGGGCATCGTGGTTGGTGACCTGTTGCTTCACTGGCTGGGCGCCGGGATCTGGCAGGCCGCCGTCGTGCTTCTTTTCTCCATCTTGTTGGCCAGGTTCCTGGATAGCGGCACGATTTTCACAACCCAGCTGGGGTTGCAGTCGCTGCTTGTGGTGCTGCTCCCGGCGCCGGCCGGCGGGCCTTTCACGCGAAGCCTCGACGCCGTCATTGGTGGCGTGTTCGCCTTGCTGGTGACCATCCTGGTGCCGAAGGACCCGCGGCGGGAGCCCCGGAAGGACGTCCAGAAAATTCTTCATGAGCTCGCAGAGGTGCTGCGCGAGTGTGCCAAGGCGATGATTGAGAGCGACTCCACCACTGCCTGGCACGCCTTGATCCGTGGGCGCAACTGCCAACCATTGGTGGACCGGATGCGGCAAACCTTACGCGCTTCGGGTGAAGTTGCCACCCTGGCTCCAGCCCATCGCAGGCATCGCGACGAACTCGCCAGCCTTGAGCATTCGCTGGAATACATCGACCTCGCGCTCCGTAACAGCAGGGTGTTTGCCCGGCGCCTCACCAGCGCAATCAACCATGCAGCGTTGTCCGATGAAGCGATCGAAAGCATCTCCGATGTCCTTCAGGAAACTGCGGCCGCGATCGATGAGATGACGATTGGGCTGTCCGAGCAAAGTGAAGGTACCCGGCGTGTGCATCTCCGCCGTGCCCGGAACGAGCTTTCAGATATCGCAGCCCGGCTGCATCCAAAAATGTTGGGCGTCCAAAGGCTCGAGGGCGAAACCGTAGTCATGCTGTTCCGGCCTCTCATGGTGGACCTGCTGGAAGCGAGCGGGATGGAACCGGAGGAAGCACGCGCGGTGCTCCCGGCGCTGTAATTTGCGCCGGGGTGCCACCTCGCGGCTAATACTGTCAGCCCCCGCCACTACGCTTGAACCCATGGCTTCCAAGACCTCCCGAGCATCCAAAACACCCGCCTACAAGTGCGCCGAATGCGGCTGGACCGCCATCAAGTGGGTGGGCCGCTGCGGTGAGTGCCAGGCCTGGGGAACGGTGGAGGAGTACGGCGCCACGGTAGCGCGTACGACGGCGGCCGCTACCGTTTTGGAGCCTGCCCGCCGTATCGCTGAGGTGGATGGGACCACAGCGGCGTTCCTGCCAACTGGCGTTGACGAACTCGACCGCGTCCTGGGCGGAGGGCTCGTTCCAGGTGCCGTCATCCTGCTGGCTGGGGAACCCGGCGTCGGGAAGTCCACCTTGCTCTTGGATGTGGCGGCGAAGTTCGCGCGCACTGGACAGGACGTCCTTTACATCACGGGTGAGGAGTCCGCGGCGCAGGTGAAGCTGCGCGCTGAGCGAATCGACGCCGTCGCCCATACCCTTTATCTGTCCGCCGAAACCGACCTCGGGCAGGCGCTGGGCCAAGTGGAAAAGCTTGAGCCCAAACTGCTGATTGTTGACTCCGTTCAGACCCTGAGCAGTGCCGACGTCGAAGGCAGCGCCGGCGGGGTGTCCCAAGTGCGCGAGGTAGCCGCCTCGATCATCTCTGCGGCCAAACGGCGCAACATGACCACACTGCTGGTGGGCCACGTGACCAAGGAAGGCACCATCGCAGGCCCGCGCCTGCTGGAACACCTGGTGGATGTTGTGTGCCAGTTCGAAGGCGAGCGCCACTCCCGTCTGCGGCTGCTGAGGGCTGTGAAGAACCGCTACGGGGCCACGGACGATGTCGGATGCTTTGACCTCAATGAGGCCGGCATCGAAGGCCTCGCGGATCCCAGCGGTCTATTCGTTTCACGCACGCGCGAGCCTGTTTCGGGCACGTGCATCACAGTGACCATGGAGGGTCGTAGGCCACTGCTGGCGGAGGTTCAATCCCTTCTTGCCGAGAGCGCCAATTCGCAGCCCCGCCGAGCCACCAGCGGACTGGAAAGCTCCAGGGTTGCCATGTTGCTGGCAGTACTTCAGCAACGTGCCGGCTGCATGCTTCATAAGGATGATTCCTATGTGGCGACCGTGGGTGGCGTGAAGCTGACGGAGCCGGCCACGGACCTCGCTGTTGCCTTGGCTGTCGCATCGGCTAAGTCCCGCAAGGCACTCCCCCAACGGCTCATTGCGTTCGGGGAGGTGGGCTTGGCTGGCGAAGTTCGTCCCGTGCCAGGGATCAACCAGCGCATCCAGGAAGCACACCGTCTCGGGTTCACACACGCTATCGTTCCGGCAAGCCCGGCAGGTGCCGGGGTTATCCCGGACGGCTTCTCCGTGCGTGAAGTAGGGCACCTGGCCGAGGCACTGGAACTGCTGATCACTTAGTCCTGCCGGGGTGTCGCGGGCTCCTGCGATGGGTGTTCGGTAAGGATGAGAGGCATGACCAAACGGAATGTGCTTATCGGGGGACGCTTTTTCTTTGGCCTTCTGACCTTGGTGGCGGTGGGAACACAGCTAACAGTTCACTTGGGCATGGGCTATGACCTCTGGAACTTCTTCAGCTACTTCACCAACCTGTCCAATATCTTCGCTGCCCTTGTGCTGCTCATCAGTGGCTACCGCGTGCTGATCCGGAAGCGCCCCAGCGAAATCGATGACGTCACCCGAGGCACTGCCACCATTGCCATGGCCGTTGTGGGGCTGGTGTTTGGTGCGCTGCTGGCCGGTGAAGACCTGGGCTCGCTGCTCCCGTGGGTCAACTTCGTGGTCCACTACCTCATGCCTGTCGTCATGGTGGCGGACTGGCTCTTCCAACCGCCCCGGGCAACGTTGCAGCTCAAGCACGTTTGGTACTGGCTGCTCTATCCCATCGGCTACTTGGTCTATAGCCTCATCCGCGGAGCGTTCGTTAACTGGTACCCGTATTGGTTCATCGATCCCTCCCGTGCTGGTGGCTGGGGCGGCGTGGTGGTGTTTGCCGTAGCCATTTCCGTCGGCTTTCTCGTTGTGAGCCTGGCGATGCTGTGGCTCGGGAACAAACTTAAGCGGCAGGTGGATTACTAGGCGTTCTTCCTCCGAGAACGGTGGAATAACTACAGCAATTGGCCATATTCGCGCATGTCAGCGGACAGACTTCGGCAAAGTGCTCCTGCGGGACAGCTCGGAAAATGCACCTTCCAAGCACCGCCGAACATAACGAAATGACCCACTTTGGGGCTTGCTGGTGCGGTTAACGGTGCCCGGAAGCCCTATCATTGTGCTTGTCGTCATGTGGGCATTTTTTGGCAGAGCGCACTGACGCCCGATTCAGCTTGTCTGTGAGCCGTGGCTTGCACCTTCGAAGGGAAACCCTATGGCCCGGAGTCCGGAAGAGTCGCTTAAGGCGACCTTGGCCAGAGTCGCACCCGGAACTCCATTGCGTGACGGCCTGGAACGCATCCTCCGTGGACGCACCGGCGCATTGATCGTGCTGGGCTATGACCGCACTATCGATTCCATCTGTTCCGGCGGATTCGATATTGGCATCGACTTCTCCCCAACGCGTCTCCGTGAGTTGGCCAAGATGGATGGTGCCATCATTTGCGACAAGGACGCCAGCAATATTGTCCGTGCAGCCGTCCAACTGGTGCCCGATTCGAGCATCGAAACCCAGGAATCCGGCACCAGGCACCGCACCGCCGAGCGCGTCGCAATCCAGACCGGCGTTCCCGTTATTTCAGTCAGCCAGTCCATGCAAATCATCGCGCTCTACGTGAACGGTCTGCGTCACGTCCTGGAGGGCTCCGAAAAGGTCCTCGCCCGCGCCAACCAGGCCCTCGCAACCTTGGAACGGTACAGCGCCCGCTTGGACCAGGTCACCAGCTCTCTCTCGGCCTTGGAAATCGAGGCACTGGTTACCGTTCGGGACGTGGCGGTCACGCTGCAGCGCCAGGAAATGGTCCGCCGCATCTCCGAGGAAATCGCCCAGTATGTCCTGGAACTCGGTGAAGACGGCCGCCTGCTGTCCCTCCAGGTTGAAGAGCTCACCGTGGGTCGCGGCCCGGGCAGCGATGTCATCATCAGGGACTACTCCGATCCCAACGCTACGCCCGAGGAAATCGAGGAAGCCGTCCAGGCCCTTCTCAATCTGGGGCCCACGGAACTGATCGACCTCAGCCGGATTGCCCACATCATCGGCTTCGCGGGTGGGGTGGAGCAGCTGGACGCCGTCGTGCAGCCGCGAGGCTACCGTCTACTGTCCGGCTTGAAGTCCGTGCCGAAGGCCGTGGCCGACCGTTTGGTGGACTACTTCGGCGGGCTCCAGAACCTCATGGCAGCCACGATCGACGACCTCATGACCGTGGACGGCATCGGCGATCAGCGCGCCCGCACAGTCCGCGAGGGCCTGAGCCGCATGGCCGAGGCGAGTCTCCTGGACCGCTTCCTGTAGACCCGGCTTAGAATGGGTTGGTCGGACTCAGCCGGCTCTTTTGTTCAATCCCCAGAACACAGTTTGCCCGCAACAATTTTTGTCGGGCTTAGAGATCATGCCCTCCGGGGCGGTTCAAGGGGTAAACCAGCATGGACTTCTACGCTTCCGACGCCTTCCTCACGGCACTTGCCCGCGACTTTTATCTGGCGAAAACCGTTGAGCTAAAAAACGTACGGGATCCAGGGAAGCAGAGCGCACGTCCGGCTTGCCGAGATCAATGGGAAAAGGGCGGTCCACAGCGGGCCCTTTTACGACTACGTAAAGCCCGTCCCCGGCGGCGAAGACACCGTTCCACCGTCCGGAACACTGCGCTACCTTCCCAAAATGGTGACCTCGGTTATCGCCTTGCCGGATGAAGACCCCACTTCAGTGGTTCCCAAGACCACCGTGGACCCGGCACCGCTGGTCATCTGGGGCAATTTTGATTCGTGGGAGGCGTATCTGGCCCTCGTCCGGAAGCGAAGCAAGAGCTTGCTAAGAACCCAACGCCAGCGGCTCCGGAAACTCGTTGAGCAGTTCGGCGAGCCTGAATTCGTTTTCGATAATCCGGATATAGCAGCTTTCAATACCTGCATTGAATGGAAGATTCAGCAGTACAAGGGCGGACACGAGACACTGGAAAGTGCCGCGTCCGTGGCCATGCTCCGGCGGCTCTTTGAGGACCGCCACCTGATCCTCTCCACGCTGCACCGCGCCACTGCTGACGCGCGTGAAGGCCATGGCGGCAAGAACCGTCAAACAGGGACTGCTTTCGGCGTCGCCGGAGCTCTTTTACCGGGTCAAGCGCCTGGTTCTGGAAGGACGTCGGGCCGCTGCGAACGTCCGTGGCTTCAGCCGCAAATCCAGAGAGGGTTAGTTCAGCTGGAAGGCAACCTTGGCACTGGACTTGTTCCCAAGGCGCGCTTCAAACGTGTAGTAGGCCCCTCCAGCGCCAGGCTTGGCGGTGATCTCGGCGCAGCCTTCCAGCGTTCGGTTGCGTTGCCACGGGAAGTTTGCGGTCTCGCTCTTGCCGGGTTGGATGGTCTTGATGAGGTCTTCGCCGCCCGTCTGGCAGTCCTTTGACGAGAAGATGCGGTCCGATCCGCTCATCAGCAGGTACTCCATTTGGGAGGTGCCCACGTTGACCTCGCACGGGGCGGTGCCGCCGTTGGTGATGGTCATGGTCAGCAGCGGCTTTTCCTCCGGGCCGTAAGCGGGCTTATCGGTCTTGGCGGCAACGGTCATCAAGTTGAAATCGCAGACAGGCGTGGGCGGGGCTGAAGGCGAAGGCGCCGCTGTTCCTGTCGGCGCAGTCCCCTGAGTCGGTGCCGTTGATACATCCGGCGTGCTGACAGCCTGCGGTTCCGGGTTTCCAGCGAGCGCGCCCGTCAGCGCCACGATGCCGCCCACGATCAGGGCGATCACTACGAGCAGGGCGCCAAAAACCACCTGCCGACGACGGCGATACACGGCAGGGCTCGGTCGGCGCCTGTTCACCGGGGCGCTTTTGCCCGGCGTACCGGCGCGGGATGAGCCACGGGCAGCACCCTTCGCCGGCGCTGATGTGCGCGCGGTCGACTGCTGCTTACCCTTGTTGGCCATGGTTCTAGGCTAGGCTCGCGGTCGCGTGGGCACCTAACCTCCACGCCGCAAGGGTCCAATCCCGGCCTGTGTGACGTCTGCCATGAGCGCCGCCAAGGGTGGCGGCCCCCGGATTCCACTACAGTGGATGGCAGCATGACACTTCCCGATTCAGGCCAGCTGACAGGCCTCCACCAAGCCCTTGATCAGTGGTTCGCCGAGACCGCCCGCGACCTTCCGTGGCGCGAGCCCGGTTGCAGCCCGTGGGGCATCCTGGTCAGCGAAGTGATGCTCCAACAGACACCCGTTGTGCGGGTGCTCCCCGTGTGGCTGGACTGGATGGAACGCTGGCCCACACCCACCCACCTTGCCGACGAGCCATCTGGCGCTGCCGTCCGCCATTGGGGCCGCCTCGGCTACCCACGCCGGGCCCTGCGACTGCACGCGGCCGCCGTCGCGATACGCGAGCAGCACGCCGGCCAGGTTCCTGACAGCTACACCGAGCTCCTGGGGTTGCCGGGCGTCGGCAACTACACTGCGGCCGCCGTCGCAGCTTTTGCTTTTGGCTGCCGGGAAACCGTTGTGGACACCAACATCCGGCGCGTCCATGCACGGCTCATCTCCGGAAGTGCACTCCCCGCTCCCGCCTTGACCGCCGGGGAGATGCGACTGGCCGACGCCCTCCTGCCCGAGGACCGGAAGTTATCCGTGCGGTGGAACGCGTCCGTCATGGAACTCGGCGCCCTGGTCTGCACCGCCCGCAGCCCCAAGTGCGCTGACTGTCCTGTTCGCTCCAGTTGCGCCTGGCTGGCGGCCGGTGAGCCGCCGCCGTCGTACACCCCGAAGGGCCAGTCCTGGCACGGCACGGACCGCCAAGTACGCGGCGCCGTGATGGCCGTCCTCCGTGAAGCTGCCACCCCGGTCCCCCGCGAGATGTTTGAGCAAGCGCCAGCGGACCTCGGATTCGAGCCGTCCGGTGTCGGAATCCCGCTCGCCGCCCTGCACCGGCTCAACTCCGCGCCCGAGCAGCTGGAGCGGGCACTTGAGGGTCTGTTGGTGGACGGTCTGGCAGAAATGCACGACGGCGGGTTGCGGCTTCCGGCGTAGCGCCCGTCAGCCGCGGTATCGGTTCGGCAACGGGATCGGACGGGGAGTAACAATGCAGCCGCCTCTTTGGCAGTCGCTGGAGACAGTTACTGCGCCCGGTCCTACTCTGAAGCATGGGCAGAATCGGATTGGCTTTGACCCTTGCCGGGACCGCAGCACTGCTTCCCGGTTGCTTCCCCGAACCTGTGGCCTGCCCGGCGATCGGGCACGTAGCCGGCCTATCCCTGGCCGTCTCCGCCAACTACGCAGACGACGTTGCTTCGCTTCGGCTAGAGGCTTGCCAAGACGGCCTCTGCACCGAAGAGGACCTTATGCTGAACCCCGGCGCGACGGCCGTGGACCAAGGCTGCACACCGGATGGCGTGTGCTCCGCGACGTCTTCGCCGGACGGGACCCTTCAGGCTTTCCTTGAGCTTCCGGCGCTATCCGAAAGTCCCCTCAAGGCGACCCTGACCGGCACTTCCCCCACTGGAATCGCGTTGCCGGTCCGCACACTGACCTTCACACCTACGGGCGACTATCCCTACGGCGAGCAGTGCGGGCGAGTGATTACTGCAGCTTTGACGCTGGATGAAGCAGGGTTGCGGCAGCGGTAGCGCTGGGGCTGGGACCTAAGATGGGAGCGTGACTGCCCATCATGTCCACCCCGACGTATCCGAGGCGTTGAAGGCTCTGGGGCAGTCCGCCGCACGGGACTCCTTGCCTGTGCCGGAGGCCGACAATCAGGAGTATGGCGCCGCCGTCGCCATACTCGGTCAAGAACGGATCCGGTTCCGCGTTGGCAAGCTCACCCCGACGAAAGTGGGCCTCTTCGTTGCGGTGTGGCGTCGCGCCCAGAACGGATCCACAGAACCCTTCCCCGCGGAAGACGGCACCGGGCTATTGGTGGTGACAGTGCGGGAAGGGAACAACATGGGCCACTTTTCCTTTCCCACGTCGGCGCTGGTCAAGCACGGCATCGTTTCCGTGAAGGGCGCCGGCGGAAAGCGCGGCTTCCGGGTCTATCCGCCTTGGTCCGAAGTGCGCAACCGACAGGCAGCTCGAACCCAGCAATGGCAGTGCGATTACTTCACTCCGAACACAACAGCGAACTGAGCGGACCAGCTTCTCGGTCGAGGCTAGCCCCGCTTCTCCTCCACCGATTTCCGGTACGAACTTGGCGTGAAGCCCAAGTATTTCCTGAAGTCGTTCGTCAGGTGCGCATGGTCTGCATAGCCAAGTTCGACGGCGATCACGGCAAGGTCCGCTGTGGGGTCGGACCGTGTACGCTCAGCCGCATCCTGCAACCTTCGACGCCGGATCAACGCGGAGGGGCTCAGCCCGACGTACTTTCCGGCGATTCTCTGGAGGGTTCTCGGCGACACGGCCAGACGGGATGCCACGTCCTCAACCAGGAGCACGTCCGCCTCGGAAGCAATCACCTCCATCATGCGGTTCGCGAGCAAGGCCTCCTCGGATGCTTCACAGTCCACGGAAACCAGCCACTCAACAAAGGCTCCCACTGCCCCCTCGCGGCGAGCGCCGCCGTCGTGCGCGTCACCTTGAGACGCGTTCATGGCTGCCGACACGGCCCCGTGAAGATCCGCCAGCGCCAACACCACCGCCTGATCGCGGAGAGCTCCCGGATTGTCAGTGAACAGCGGCACCGCTGCCGGGCGGAGAAGCGCGCCAACAGCCCAACCCTTGCCGGTCAGGTCGCGGTAAGCCGCCCGGGTAGTGGGCCCGGAGAACTCGACGACTTTGCCCTGCACCACCAGATTGGACGTGGGGTAGGCGATCACGTGCTGCCGGGATGACCGGCCGGGCTCGATGTTCCACTCCGGTATCCAGAACCATTGCACCAGGTCAGCAACGGAAGCAGGGGCCGGAAAACGATGAAAGGTGGGCAATCTTGCCGGATACAGGATGCCCTTGAACGAACCCTCCATTGGACCTTTCCCGAGCGGATCAAAGCTGTCGCAAATCTCCAAGCGCTACCTGGCAGAAGGCCCGTAGCGTCGTAACCATGACAGATACTACAAGCACAGAGTCCAGCACGGCAGCCCACGGCGAATACACCACCCATGGCATCCCGAAAGGCTTGACCAGCCTCACGCCGTTCCTTGCGGTGCCCAACGCCAGGGAAGCCATCGCCTTCTACCGAGATGTGTTCGGGGCCCGTGTTGTGGGCGAGACCGAAATGGGAGGGATCGTGGTCCACGCCGAACTCGACTTCGGCAACGGGCACCTCCAACTGGGCGAGCCCAACCCGGAGTTCCACTTGGTCCCGGCGCCGAATGGGGAGGACGACTGCTATTCCCTCGGCCTCTACTGCCAGGACGCAGATGGACTCGTCAGGAAAGCAGAACAAGCAGGGGCCACTATCCGCGAGCCATTGTCCACCTTCGTTTCAGGTGACCGGTACGCAAGCCTCCGCGATCCCTTCGGCATTCGCTGGTCCATCATGACGCGCGTCGAGGATCTCTCCGAAGAAGAGAGCAACCGCCGCGTCGATGAGTGGGCGGCCCAGCAGGGCTAGGTCGCCGGTCCAGGACTCAGCTCAGGCAGAGGCAGAACGGGTGCCCGGCCGGGTCAAGGAACACCCTGAACGTCTCTCCGGGCTGATGGTCGGCCTTGGTCGCGCCCAGGGAAAGCGCCACTTCCTCCCCCTTGTCCAAGTCCTCTACCACCATGTCAAGGTGCATCTGCTGAGGGATGGTCTGACCGGGCCATTTTGGCGGCTGGTACACCTCCACTTGCTGGAAGGAGATGCAGTTGCTGCCGTCGCTGGGACGGATATCGAACCAGTCGCCTTTGTCCTCGATTTCCCAGCCGAAAAGCTCGCCGTAGAAAGCGGCCAACGCAGCTGCGTCAGGACAATCGATGACAACGCTCGGGAATTTAGCTATAGCCATTGTTAAACCTCGTCTGCTGTCTTCTTCATGCGGGCCAGGGCGCTCTTGGTGCCTCGCTGGGTGAGAACGTGAACAATGGCGCCAACACCGGCGGATACAACCGCGAAGACAAGGACGCCGGGCAGGGAGTCGTTGAGATTCGTCCCATCCTTGGGGGCGGGCTTACCGGTCTTCTTCTCCCAGAGGCCTTCCAGCGTCTTGTTTGCGAGCGTGCCAGCCCCGAGGCTGACTGCCAGGCCGAAAAGTTTCACCAGTATGTTCACGAACATCCTCCATCAGTTAGCGCGCCGCCGAGCGACGTCTCCCACATCAATCGACTCAAAGACAAGGCAAGGCCGCTGCATTCGCAGCGGCCCTGCCTGGATTCTTAGTCCTTCTTGAAAGCGTCCTTCAGCTTCTCGCCGGCACCCTTGAGGTCGGCCTTCGTCTGGTCGCCCTTGCCTTCGGCTTCCAGGCGCTCGTTGTCAGTCAGCTTTCCGGCAGCTTCCTTAGCCTTGCCACCGAGCTTCTCGCCAGCGTTCTCCATCTTGTCGTCAGCACCCATGTGTCGCACCTCTTCCTTGTAGTGAACCTGTACCTCTACAACATCACTAATCAGTGTACTTAGCAATATTTGGGAGAAAATCTCCCGGACTAGAGCTCCCCGAACCCTTCCTCCACAAGCCGCCCCACGTATTCGACCGCCTTCAACGAATCCTTGCCGCGGGCTTCGACCCGCAGGGATGAACCCTTACCCGCGGCGAGCGCCATCAGCGCCATGATGGACATGCCGTCGACGCCGTTCACGGTCACCTCCACGTCCAGCCCGGATAGGCCCCCGGCGATCTTGGCCGCAGGTCGGGCATGCATTCCAAGGGGGTTGATGAGTTCAAAGTCGCCGCTTGCGTCCGGTTCCTCCTTGTCGTCCGGGATCTCCGGACCCCCCACTCCCGCGGGCAATCCGCCAAAAGCCACAGCCTCTGCCGCCTTGCAGACATCCTCGACGCCGGCACCTCCTTGGGCGGCGACTGCTGCAGCCACGAGCCCCTCAACCAGCGGCGCGTCAGCAAGGAGCACAGCGTCCGGATCGCTGGCGAACTCCATCGCCGACTCCGCTGTCATCACGGCCGAGCCCAGATCGGTCAGCACCACCACGCCGTCGCCCCCGGAATCGACCAGGGACTGTTCGACGGCGGCAAGCACCTTCTCAAGGCTGGTTCCGATGCGCTCGTCGTCAGTTCCCCCGGCGGCGACCAGTTCGACGTCGGGAGCCATTTGCGCGGCAAGTTCCACCGCGCCCTCAGCGATCTTGCTGCTGTGCGATACAACCACTATCCCCACTGTCATACGGCGTCGGTTCCCGTGTCACCGGTGGAGCCTGCAGCTGCGGCTGCCGCCGCGCGAAGGAGGAGGGCTGTGGAAGCGGCACCGGGGTCTCGATGCCCGGCACTGCGCTCCCCCAGGTAGCTGGCCCGGCCCTTGCGTGCCACCAACGGATCCGTGGCCATGGCCCCTGTTTCAGCAGCTTCCGCAGCCGCCTCCAACACGCCAACGGGGTCCGAGCCGCCCGTTGCGGCTATTTGAGCCGCTTCAACAGCCGGAGTCCAAGCGTCGATCATCGTCTTATCCCCGAGCTCCGCCTTACCCCTGGCCACCACTCCATCCCGGGCGGCCGCGAGGGCCGCAGCCAGAGCCTCTGCATCAATATCGCTGCTGTCCCCCAAAGAGGTAGCTGCCCGTAGATAGGCTGTGCCGTAAAGCGGCCCCGCAGCCCCACCCACCTTGGACATGAGTGCCATTGCCGCACCCTTCAATGCTGCTCCCGGAGTTTCAGGTGGAGTCTCATCGAGCTTCTGCAGCACGGCCTGGAAACCCCGGTCCATGTTCTCGCCGTGGTCCGAGTCGCCGATGGCACGGTCCAACTCAATCAGTTCCACCCGATGCTCTGCCATGGCCTTTGCGGAGAGCTTCAGCCAATCAACCGCCCAGTCAACGCCCAGCCCCATGCTCAGGCTCCCCACCGTAGGGCAGCCGTGTGGACAGGAGCGTCCCAGAGCCTGGTCAGCTCGTCATCGAGGCGCAGCACGGACACGGAGCAGCCCTGCATCTCCAAGGACGTCACGTAGTTCCCCACGAGGGAGCGCTCCACGGTAGCACCACGCTCGGCGAGGACCTGGGCCGCCCGCCGGTACACGATGTACAGCTCACTTTGAGGTGTGCCGCCCATTCCGTTGACGAACAGCAGCACCTTGTCCCCGGATGCCACGGCAAGATCTTCAAGCACAGGCTCCAAGAGGCGGTCCGTGATCGCATCAGCGCTTTCCATTGCGATCTTGTGCCGGCCAGGCTCACCGTGGATGCCGATGCCAATCTCGATCTCATCTTCCGCGAGCTCAAAGCTCGGCGTCCCGGCGTGAGGAACAGTGCAGCCGGACAGCGCCACACCCATGGTCCGCACGTTAGCCACCACACGCTCGGCGATGGCCGTGACCGCGTCCAGGTCGTCGCCACGTTGGGCGGATGCACCTGCGATTTTTTCCACAAGGACAGTTCCGCCCACGCCGCGCCGGCCAGCCGTGTACAGCGAGTCCTCCACCGCGACGTCGTCGTTCACCAGCACCGAACGTACGTGTACGCCTTCGGCTTGCGCCATTTCGGCGGCGGTTTCAAAGTTCAGGACATCGCCGGTGTAGTTTTTCACGATATGGACGACGCCGGCGCCTGAGTCCACTGCCACGGTCGCCGGAATGATTTGGTCGGGTGTAGGCGAGGTGAAGACTGCCCCGGGGACTGCTGCGTCCAGCATGCCGAGGCCCACGAAACCCGCGTGCAGGGGCTCGTGACCGCTGCCTCCGCCGGAAACCAAGGCGACTTTGCCCGCTACAGGAGCCCCTTTCCGGATGACGTACTTTGGCTCGGGATGGACGTCCACGATGTCGGCATGGGCCATGCCGAAACCTTCAACGGACTCGTCCACCACGGCGCGTGGATCATTGATGAGCTTTTTCATGTGATGCTCCTGGGCGTGCTGTGGCTGGTGCTCTGACCCTACTACCGGCCGCTGGGGCCAGGGTAGGCCTAGCGGCCTGCCTGTGCATAAATAACTGCGCCTGGACCTAAAGATCGGTGCCCATTACATAGAGAGCGGAAGGGACAGCCCCCAATGACTGTCCCTTCCGCTGATTCACTGGATCCGCTAATCCTCGGCTGCTTGTACTGTCACCGACTCGGACTCATTCCGGACCTGGTACTCCGGCCAGAAGGCCGAGTAAAGATCCGGGTTCGAGTGCCCCGCGTCCTGCCATGAGGCTTCGTGCGGCCATGACCCCTGCGGAATGTCGATCTGGAAAGCGGAGAAATCGGGGAACGTGACCCTACGGTCCATTGTCCGCACCCCTTCAGCTGTTCAGGACGGCGTCGCCGCCAGCAGTAACAACGTCTTCAAGCAGCACGGTCTGATCAATGACCGGAAGCCCCACAACATGCCCAAAGCTGAACATGTTCTTCGGATCAAGCTCCGCTTTGGCCTTCCTGAGCCGTTCGCGGACTGTCGGACCCCAGGCCCGCTCCCGGTCCTCAGCGTCAACGAAGTGGCCGTGCAGGTTCACGAAAGTCCCGCCATTGGAGGCTTCGCGCAGGTCCTCCCGAACGGCGTCGAACACTACCGGAAGCAGCTCCGCCAGCGGCGGGACCGCCATGCCTGCCATGAAGAAGCTAAACGCGGCGTCACGGGCACCAACGGTGTCCTCGCCTTCGGCGCTCTTGGCCAAGGCGCCGCCGAGCAGCCGCAGTTCAGCCATCAACACGGGACTTTCGACGCCGGGACCGAAGTGGCGCAGGATCGCTTCCCTGGCGCCATCGTCCAAGCGGTCCAAGAGGAAGCCCCGCTCGCGTACGGGCACGGGCTGGTCCGGGTCCTGGTGGATCATGTCGAACTGCGTAGCGTCCAGCGGACCGGTCCCGTCCATCATGAAGGGCGCGCTCTGGCGCATTGGCTCCAGCAGTTGCGAGGCCACGGCCGCGTCACCCTGATAGGCGTAGCGCAGATGGACTACGAACCTGCCGCGCAACGGCTCGGGAACGATGTCCATGTCCGGCAGCCTCAGGAAAGCCAACGACGCCGACGCCTCCTGGGGAAGCGACGTCACCCACTCACTGAACTGCTCGAGGACCGCGGCGGCATATTCGCCGTCGTAGTACAGCCCGCCGGCAAAGAGGTCCGAGCCCGGGAAGAGGTGGAATTCCATGGCAGTGACAATGCCCAGGTTTCCCTTGCCGCCGCGGAGGAGGTAGAACAGCTCCGAATTCTCGTCTTTGGTCACCCGGCGCTGCGTGCCGTCGGCGGTGACGAGTTCGAAAGCAATCACGTGGTCTGAAGCGAAGCCGTACTTGCGCCCCAGGATGGGCAGGCCGCCGCCCAAGGTGTAACCCACCACTCCGACGTCGGTGGTGGAACCGCAGAGACCCATCAAGCCGAAGGTTGCGGCGAGATCCACCACGGCCTTCCAACGGACACCCGCACCGACGCGGGCAGTCTTCTCAACGGGATCAATGCTGAGTTCCAGCATCCGGCGGGTGCTGATGAGCAAACCGCCTTCAATGGCGTTGGTGGCACCGTGTCCGGTGGATTGGACGGAGACGGGCATTCCCCGCTCTGCCGCCCAGCGAATAGCCGCGGAAACGTCCTCTGCATCGAGGGCGCCGAAGGCCAGATCAGGTTGGTGTTGTGTAGAGAGGTTGAAGGCCGCTACTTCGGGAGCGAAGCCCGGATCGGCAGGCGTGAACACGGGACCGCGCACGCTGAGTTGGAGTTCTGAAACATCTGAAAAGGACGCGTGGGACTGCATGATCTTCTCTCAATTGACCGATGTGGTGGAAGCTTCCCCAGCAAGCCTTGACCAGTTTATCCATCAACTGGATATAAGAGAAGAGTTAATAAATCACTCATAATCAGGCAGGGTTGATTGCCACGCCGCTAAGGCGCGGGCTCGGGATGAGAGAGTGCTGTTCGGGGGCGCTAAAGCTGCTTGATCATGCGGGTGTTGCCCAAGGTATTGGGCTTCACCCGGGCGAGATCCAAGAACTCGGCAACGCCCTCGTCATGCGAGCGCAGCAGTTCGGAGTACACCTGTGGATCCACGGCAGACTGGTCCGCCATGACTTCGAATCCGTGGCGCTTGAAGAAGTCCACCTCAAAAGTCAGGCAAAACACGCGGCTCACGCCAAGCGCCCGCGCTTCCTCCAGCAGGTTCTCCACCAGGACGTGACCCACGCCCCGCCCACGCCAGGAATCAGCTGCAGCGAGGGTGCGGATCTCGGCAAGGTCCTCCCACATCACATGCAGGGCCCCACAGCCAATGACTTCACCCTCGTCCGACTCGGCGATCCGGAATTCCTGGAGGCTCTCGTAGTACGCCACCGTCTCCTTGGCCATGAGAATCCGTTCCTCAGCCAGGGGCGCCACAAGCCTCTTGATGGCCGCCACATCGCTGGTGCGGGCAGGACGAAGGCTAAAGGTCGAATTCACTCCCCCATCCTAACGAGGCAAACAGATGCCATGCGCCCCGTTACTTACGCCCGGACGTGAGCGAGTCCCACCCGCGAGGCGCTGGACCTGAGACTTTTGCATAGCGTGCGTCTAAGCGAGGAACGAGCGAGCACGCGGCGAATGGCGCAGGTCCAGCGCCGCAGCCAGCAACGACCTACACTCCCAGCTCCTCCGGCAAAGAAACCTCCTCGCCCAGCACCTGCTTTGCCAGGAAGCTCTCCACGACTCCGTACCAAACCTTCGCGTGCTGCGGCTGCAGGACCCAGTGGTTCTCGTCCGGGAAGTACAGGAAGCGGTGCGGGCTCTGGCCGTTCTCGTCGGCGGGCAGCTGCGATGAGGACAGGAGTTCGTACCAGAGGCGCAGCCCTTCGCCGATGGGCACGCGGTAGTCCTTGTCGCCGTGGATGACGAGCATGGGCGTTCTGATGTTGCCCACGTTCAGATGGGGCGAGTTTTCCATCGCCATTTCAACTGTCATTTCCTTGAGCCAGTACTGGGCTGCGTCGGTGGTGGGCCCGAATTGATCCAGCGCCCAGAGGCTGGCGTGGGTGACGATCGCCTTGAAGCGGTCGGTCTGCCCGGCTACCCAGTTGGCCATGTAGCCCCCGAAGGATCCACCCATCGCCGCGGTCCGCGATTCGTCGATGTCCGGCCGGGCAACCACTGCGTCGGTGATGGCCATCAGGTCAGTAAAGGGCTTCTTCCCCCATTCGCCCCAGCCGCGCTGGATAAATTCCTGCCCATACCCGGTGGAAAGGGCAGGATCAGGCAGGAGCACCGCGTAGCCCTTGGCCACGAGCAGCCACGGGTTCCAGCGCCACGTCCAGGCATTCCATGAGTTCAGCGGTCCTCCGTGGATCCAAAGCAACAGCGGTGCCGGATTGTCCGCGGAGGCACCTTCCGGGAGCGCCAAGTACGCCGGTACGCGCGAGCCATCTTCGGCCGTCGCTTCCACGCGTTCAAGGTGCCCCTTGTAAACGGGGCGATCCGCCGGTGCCTGCAAACGGAGAACCTCGCCGGTGGCGAGGTCGATCCGCACGGCTTCGGCGGGAAACTCGTAAGAGCTTCGGAGCGCGTACGCCGTGGTCCCGTCCGGGGAAACCACGACGTCGGAATAGGCGGCAGCATCCTGCGTCACCCGGGTGACAGCACCGTCCGCGACGTCGATCCGGAAAAGTGGCCCCGCGCCGTCGTCGTCCGCTGTTACCAGGACCGCAGTGCCGTCCGGGAGCCATGCCAGGGGCGTAGCCCAGCGGTCCCACTGGTGCGCGAGTGGCTCAAGATCCGTGGTCTCGCCACCGCTGACGTCCACCAGGTGCAATTTCACGTGGGGAGCCTGCGTGGGCGTCGTGTCGCTCTCGCTCTGGACCACCAGGCTCCGATTGTCAGGGCTGACCGGACCGGGGAAATAGCTCATGCCTTCGTGGTCAAGCAGTACCTTCACTGTCCCGGTGGCGACATCCACGGCGGCGAGCACCTCGCGGCTGTCAGCCTTCGCGAGCGCCCTGGTCATGCTGGTGTAGATGGTCTTGCCGTCCGGACTCACCACCGTTTTCGCTTCGCGCAGGGAACCCCCGACGCCGGGCGTCAAGTTCCGGAGCTGGAGCGGCGCTGATGCATCCACCGTGGAGGGCTTGTTGGGCCGTTCTTCCGCACCCTGCTCCACGGCGAAGATCCGCGGCTCCGCCGGGCCAAGGTCGGCATCCCAGTAGCGGACCGGGTAGCCGCTGTGCAGGATGGCCGAGACTTTGTTGTCCTTGCGCGCCTTGCGGCGTTCCTCGTCGCTCTCTTCGTCGGCGGATCCGGCCAGGACCTCGGCATTGACGAAGGTGACGTCAGCACCCTTGGCGGCCATCACTGAAGCGATGCCGCCTGCACGTGAGTGCACCACGCGGGCCTCTCCCCCGCCGCCGGGCAGCAGCCACAGTGCATTGACGGGGTCGGCGTCAGGGCTCTCCGGATCAGGACGCGCCGAGGTGAAGTAGAGGTCGCCGTTGGCAGCAAAGACCGCACCTGTTTCGCCCTTGGAGCTGCGGGTAATGCGGCGGGCGTGATGCCGGCCGCTGGGGTCGAGTTCCCAGAGTGCGGTGGCGAACTCAGTTCCCTTGGCATTCAGCGTTGTGACAGTGGTGACCAGGCGCTTGCCATCCGGGCTGAGGGTGAGGCCGCCTACCCGCGGGATGGCGAGATAATGGTCGAGGTCGTGAAACGGGGTGTCGGGCTGCTCGCCCTTGGTGTCAGCAGAATCCATGTTCCGATTCAACACGGATCGTGCCGCAGATCACAGGGCGGTTCACTCACAGTGAAACAGTACTTTCACATATTTACCCGGGTAAGTTGAAGCTCAGGCCGTTCTGAGCGCCCCCAACGGTCCCAACTGCTACTTGGATGGGAGGCTTCGCAAGGCTTCGACCACTGGCCGGGTTCCATCCTCCATCGCGATGGCCGCCGCCACTTCCGCCGCCCTCTTCGCGTACGACGGCGCGTGAATGACTTCCGCGATAGCGTCACCAAGGCGCGCGGGAGTCAGCCTCTTATAGGGAATCGGCTGAGGGCCCGCCCCGAGTGAGGCGATCCGGGAGGCCCAGAGCGGCTGATCCGTGTACACCGGGACGCCTATGGCCGGCACGCCCGCGCGGAAGCCTGCCGCCGTTGTTCCCGCTCCGGCATGGTGAACCACTGCCGCCATCCGAGGGAAGAGCCACTCGTGAGGAACGCTATCGACGCCGATCGCATCGTCGCCCAGCGCACTGTCGACGCCCTGCACGACAGCCCGCACTCCAGCCCGGCGGGTGGCCTCAAGAATGAATGCTGGATCAACATGCGCGCTGCTTCCAAAGCCAACAAAAACGGGTGGGGTACCGTCCGCAAGGAAGTCCAGGAGGTCCGTTGACGGCTGCCAGCCCGGCTTCATCACCGGCCACCAATATCCGGCCATGACCAAGCCCGTATGCCAATCAGCAGGCCTTGGCAGGACCGACGGACTGATGCCATGAAGAATAGTGGCGCGGGATTTACGACGGCGGCGTTCACCGGCCGCGCGGCTCATCTTGCCCAGTCCCAGCTCCTTGCGAAGGCGCGCACTGGGGGCATCATAGGGAGCCGGACCCGCGGCAGCGCGCTCACCAATGATCTTGTTGCCCCATGCGCCGAGGCTGCGGGCTGAATTCATGATCACAGGCGGGTAGGATGCGCTGGGCTCCGTGGGCTGCAAATGCGCGCCGATGACCGGAATACGCATAGCTTCCGCGACGTCGTAAGCATAAGGTGCCACCGAATTGGCCAGGATCACGTCTGCGCCGGCCTCCGCTGCCACCAGCGTGCCGGTGGCAGCGTTGTCCATATATTCTCCGAGCTTCCGCCAGAAGGTAAGCACGCTTCCGGACGAAGCCTTGGCACCGGGCGCTGGCTGTTTGATCAACTCGGTCAGATCCCCAGGCAACGGCCTGAACCCGCAGCCCGACTCAACAACGAGAGCTGCGTAGGCGGGGTTGGCCGCAATGGCCACCTCGTAGCCCAGGCTCTGCAGGCTGCTCCCCAGCCCAGCCATGGGCGCGACGTCTCCCCGCGTCCCTGGAGCCACCATGAGTACCCGCATGCCACCACTACTTCCCCATTTGCCGCTTTGTACAAATGATGCCCTTCTGAAGCCACTTTACGGCTCTATCTGTACAAGAAGCGGCACCGCTGCCAACGCAAAAGCCCCGCCCGCTCCTTGTCTTGGAGCGGGCGGGGCTTAGTGCTGTAGCAACCTACGCGGTGGGAGCGATCTCCGGGATCCGCGGCTTGGCGTTGCCTTCGAACGTAAACTTGGCGTCGTCACCTTCGCCGTCAACGTCCACCACAACGATGTCGCCGGAGTGGAGCTCGCCGAACAGGATCTTCTCGGACAGCTGGTCCTCGATCTCGCGCTGGATGGTGCGGCGCAACGGCCGGGCACCCATGGCGGGATCGTAACCACGCGTGGCCAGGAGAACCTTGGCGGCGGGGGTGAGCTCGATGCCCATGTCCTTGTCCTTGAGGCGGCGCTCCAGGCGGGTCACGAACAGGTCCACGATCTCGATGATCTCGTCCTGCGTCAGCTGCGGGAACACCACGACGTCGTCAACACGGTTGAGGAACTCGGGGCGGAAGTGCTGCTTGAGCTCTTCCGTGACCCGGGCACGCATCCGGTTGTAGCCGGTCTGGGTGTCCGTGCCGGACTGGAAGCCCGTTGCCACGCTCTTGGAGATATCGCGGGTACCAAGGTTGGTGGTCATGATGATCACGGTGTTCTTGAAGTCCACCACGCGGCCCTGGGAGTCGGTCAGTCGGCCGTCTTCCAGAATCTGCAGCAGCGAGTTGAAGAGGTCCGCGTGGGCCTTCTCCACTTCATCGAACAAGACCACGGAGAACGGACGCCGGCGGACCTTCTCAGTCAGCTGGCCGCCTTCTTCGTAGCCGACGTAGCCCGGAGGTGCACCGAACAGACGCGAAACCGTGTGCTTCTCGGAGTACTCGGACATGTCCAGCGTGATGAGGGCGTCCTCTTCACCGAACAGGAACTCTGCAAGTGCCTTGGCGAGCTCGGTCTTGCCGACGCCGGTGGGGCCGGCGAAGATGAACGAGCCACCGGGACGCTTGGGGTCCTTCAAGCCTGCACGAGTGCGGCGAATGGCCTGGGACAGGGCCTTGATGGCCTCGTTCTGACCGACGACGCGCTTGTGGAGTTCGTCTTCCATCTTGAGCAGGCGCGAGGACTCTTCTTCGGTGAGCTTGAAGACCGGAATGCCGGTGGAGTTCGCGAGAACTTCAGCGATCAGGTCCTCGTCAACCTCGGAGATGTCGTCCATGCCGCCGGACTTCCAGGTGCGTTCCTTCTCTGCGCGTTCGGCAATGAGCTTCTGCTCCTTGTCGCGCAGCGAGGCGGCACCCTCGAAGTCCTGGGCGTCGATGGCGGATTCCTTCTCCATCTTGACGTCCGCGATGCGCTCGTCCATGGCCTTGAGCTCCGGCGGAGCGGTCATGCGACGGATGCGCAGGCGCGCACCGGCTTCATCGATGAGGTCGATCGCCTTGTCCGGCAGGAAGCGGTCCGAAATGTAGCGTTCGGCCAGCTGCGCAGCGGAGGCGAGGGCGCCGTCGGTAATCGTCACGCGGTGGTGTGCCTCGTAGCGGTCACGCAATCCCTTGAGGATCTCGATCGCGTGAGCGACTGAAGGTTCCTTGACCTGGATCGGCTGGAAGCGGCGCTCAAGAGCAGCGTCCTTCTCAATGTGCTTGCGGTATTCGTCCAGCGTGGTGGCGCCGATGGTCTGGAGTTCGCCACGGGCCAGCATCGGCTTCAGGATGGACGCAGCATCGATTGCGCCTTCGGCAGCACCTGCACCAACGAGCGTGTGGATCTCGTCGATGAAGAGGATGATGTCACCGCGGGTGCGGATCTCCTTGAGGACCTTCTTCAGGCGCTCTTCGAAGTCACCGCGGTAGCGGGAACCAGCAACCAGGGAACCGAGGTCAAGCGTGTACAGCTGCTTGTCCTTGATGGTCTCGGGGACGTCTCCACGGACGATCGCCTGGGCGAGACCCTCGACGACGGCAGTCTTGCCGACGCCGGGCTCACCGATCAGGACCGGGTTGTTCTTGGTACGGCGGGAGAGGACCTGCATGACGCGTTCCATCTCCTGCTCGCGGCCGATCACAGGATCGAGCTTGTTTTCGCGCGCAGCCTGGGTCAGGTTACGTCCGAACTGGTCAAGCACCACCGAACCGGCAGGGGTACCTTCCGGCTGGCCTTGGCCCGAGCCGCTGCCTGCGGTCTCCTTGCCCTGGTAGCCGGAGAGCAGCTGGATGACCTGCTGGCGGACCCGGTTAAGGTCCGCACCAAGCTTGACCAGCACCTGGGCGGCTACGCCTTCGCCTTCGCGAATGAGGCCGAGCAGGATGTGCTCAGTACCGATGTAGTTGTGGCCGAGCTGCAGTGCTTCTCGAAGGGAGAGCTCAAGCACCTTCTTGGCGCGCGGGGTGAAGGGGATGTGGCCGGACGGGGCCTGCTGGCCCTGGCCAATGATCTCCTGCACCTGTTCGCGAACGCCATCGAGCGAAATGCTCAGGGACTCGAGCGCCTTGGCAGCAACACCTTCACCCTCGTGGATCAGACCCAAGAGGATGTGCTCGGTACCGATGTAATTGTGGTTAAGCATCCGTGCCTCTTCTTGGGCAAGGACGACCACGCGACGGGCACGGTCCGTAAATCTCTCAAACATTTCGCCACACTCCTAGCTACGACGTACTTTGATGCTACGTGCCGGAGCAACACTTTTGGAGCGTGTTCGCCACAGGGGAAACATGACGCCGTTGTGGAATAAATCCGGATCCAACCCTTGACCTCTCCCATGCAGCGGTGGCACCCTCCCGCCTTGCCTGAGTGGACCGATCGTCGGCCGTCCGTGAACATTTTTGCGGCATGCTGGTCCGCCGCTTTCCTTGAGGGCATTAGTGCCTGTAATCGGGCCTTCCCCACTCAGGCGGCTCACAGAATATTCCAAGCCCACTGCAGAGCCAGCACAAACTGGCCGGTTAAACACCAAAGCCCCGGCAGTGGCTGCCGGGGCTTTGAATCGGTGAATCAGGAATTTGCCTTTTGGTACGCTTCCTGAATTTCAGCCTGAATACGTCCGCGGCTGTTGACCGTGTAACCGTTGTCACGGGCCCATTGGCGGATCTGCGCGGAATCCTGGTTACGTGCGGCTGTTGCACGGCCCCGGGTTGCACGGCCGGAAGAAGTCTTCCTTGCCTTAGCAACGTAGGGCTCCAGTGCCTTGCGCAGCGAGGCTGCGTTGGCAGTGGACAGGTCCATCTCGTAGCTCACGCCATCGAGGCCAAAGCGGACAGTTTCGTCCGCTGCCCCTTCATCCAGGTCATCGACGAGGATGATTTTTACTTTCTGTGCCATGAGTTGCCTCTCATTTGGAGGGTTGGATAATCAGAAATTCCCCGGATTCCTTTGATGATTATCGTTCACGGCAAGCACTCACGTCAAAGCGTTATTGGATTCCCTTCTGTAAGCGGAACCCAATTGGATGGCTATTTAGCCGCGGGACCCTCGGATGCAGGTCCTGAATTTTTCAAATTCGCTTCGGCCTGTGCCTTGGCTTCAGCTTGCCGTTCTGATTTGTCCGCATTGAAGATCGACTTCATGGCAAACCAGAAGATCAATCCCACCACAATGGACGGGGCCAGGACTGCGATGTACTCCATAATCAGTGACCTTCAGGCTTCAGCAACGGGAAAAGGATGGTTTCGCGGATACCGGCACCGGTGAACAGCATCACCAAACGGTCAATGCCCAGCCCGATGCCACCCATGGGCGGGGCGCCGTATTCAAGGGCGCGGAGGAAGTCCTCGTCCAGCTGCATGGCTTCCTCATCGCCGGCAGCAGAGCGGCGGGACTGCTCTGTAAGGCGCTCACGCTGGATTACGGGGTCAATAAGCTCGGAGAACGCCGTACCGCGCTCCATGCCTCCGATGATCAGGTCCCAGGCCTCAATGAGCCGGCCGTCTTCGCGGTGCGGGCGGGCCAGCGGCTGCGCGGACGGCGGGTAGTCGTAGACAAAGGTGGGATTCAGCAGAGTGGGTTCCACAATCTCGCCGAACAGTTCAACCACGATCTTTTCGGCGTCCCACTTCGGGTCCACCTTGACCTCGTGCTTGGCCGCAATTGCCAGCAACTCATCCACTGTGGTGTCGGGAGTAATTTCAATTCCCACCGCTTCGGAAATACCCGGGTATACCGAAATCCACGCCCAGTCGCCGTCGAGGTTTATTTCGCCGGCGTCCGTCTGGATGGTGCGGGTGCCTACGACGTCTGCCACATTCAGGATGATTTCCTTCATGCGCTCGGCCATGACGAACTGGTCCGCCCACGCCTCATAGCATTCAAGCGTGGTGAATTCGGGGCTGTGCGTGGAGTCCACGCCTTCGTTGCGGAACACGCGGCCCATGTCGTACACGCGGTCAATGCCACCAACAACGGCGCGCTTGAGGAAAAGCTCAGTAGCAATGCGCAAGGTCATCTTCTGGTCGAACGCGTTCATGTGCGTCTCGAAGGGGCGGGCTGTAGCACCGCCGTGGACCAGCTGCAGGATGGGGGTTTCCACCTCCACGTAGCCGTGGCGGTCAAGGGTGTCGCGGACCGAGCGGGTAATGGCGGCCCGCTTGTAGACCATTTCGCGGGCTTCGTCGCGGACCATGAGGTCCACGTAGCGCTGGCGGACGCGGGTCTCTTCGTTCAGTTCCGCGTGCAGAACCGGGAGGGGGCGCAGGGCCTTGGACGCCATGGACCAGGAGTCGGCCATGACGGACAGCTCGCCGCGGCGGGAAGAAATGACTTCGCCCTTGATGAAAACGTGGTCGCCCAGGTCAACCAGGGCCTTCCACTCGGCGAGCGCTTCCTCACCGACGTTCGCAAGGCTCAGCATTGCCTGGAGGCGTACGCCCTTGCCGTCCACACCGCCCTCCTGGAGGGTGGCAAAGCAGAGCTTGCCGGTGTTACGGATGAACACGACGCGGCCGGTGACGCCCACGGTATCGCCAGTAGTCTCATCGGCTTCCAGGTGTGCGTACTTTTCGCGTATTTCGCTGAGGGAGTGGGTCCGTTCAACACCCACCGGATAGGCCTCGGTGCCCCGCCCGATCAGCTTTGCGCGCTTCTCCATACGGATGCGCATTTGCTCGCTGGCGTCGATGGGCTCTGCGGAGGTGTTCAGGGCGGGGGTGTTTGCGGAAGTCACAGTCCTTAAGTTTACCGGTGATTGCGGGCCTTTACTTCCGGGCATCAAGATCAGGGATACGCATAGACTCGGGCTGTGGAAACGTGGACGGTTGAGACGAACGACGGCGGCGGGCAGCTTGAGGTGCATACCTTCCGTCCGGCGTCGGGGGCTTCGTTTCCGGGCTCGAAGGCAGCCGCTGAACCAGCCGGCGTCGTGCTTGTTCATGGCACCTTGGTGACAGACTCCTTGTACTGGCCGTTCGCCCGGACGTTGAGCGTTTTACTGGGGCGCCCTGTTCACAGCTATAACCGTCGTGGTCGCGGACAATCCGCACCGCAACCGCCCGGCTATTCCGTCGACACAGAGATCGCGGACCTTCAAGCGGTCATGGAGAAGAGCGGTTCCACGGATGTTGTGGCGCACAGCTATGGCGGGTTCGTGGCGTTGCAGGCCGCCCGCCACGGGGGAATCAACCGTTTGGTCACCTATGACGCGGCGGTGTCCCTTTCCGGCAACCTCAGCGGCCGGTGGCGGCCCGAGCTCGAGGAGGCTGTGACTGCAGGCCAGCTGGACCACGCATGGGCCCACCTGGTCCAGGGGCTGGGGACGGCTGGCCCCATTTCCTACCTGCCCATGGGCGCCCTGCGCACGCTCAGCGTCCTCTCCGCCCGAACCCGGTTGGGACTGGAGATGCGCTCCCTCCTACCCACTGCCGTGACGGAAATGCGGGCCGTCCTCGATGCCGATGCCCATCTTCACGACTTCATGAAACTCTCCACCCCCACGCTGATGCTCAGCGGTGGGTGGAGTCCGTCGTACTTCGCGGAGACCGGTCGGATTCTGGCCGGCGCCGTGCCTTCGATCGACTTCGCGATTGTGCCGCTGCAGTTCCATGAAGGTCCGCTCCGGCCCGGGAAGCGCCTCGCGTCGCGCATCGCGCGGTTCCTTTCCGCGAGCCACCGGGAGGAAGAACCCGCCAGTACAACCTAGGATGTTCCGGTGAAGGAACGGGACATTGGAACGCACGACGGCGGCAAGCTCGCCTTGTACAGCTACGGCACGGAGGACGCGCCCGGGGAACGCCGTGTGGTGCTTATTGGTGGCGCATTCCTCACCGCTTTGATCTACCGTCCCTTCTCCCTCGCCTTGTCCAAGGGCCTGGGCGAAGGCTGGGCCGTGGACGTGTACGATCGCCGCGGCCGGGGAAAATCCAGCGAGCAACCCCACGACTACTCCATGGCCACGGAAATCGCCGACGTCCGCACCATCATGGACGCCACGGGTGCCCGCAACATCATGGGCCACAGCCTGGGTGGCGCAGTCGCCCTCAACACAGCCCAGGCCTTCGCAGGCACCCACCACCAACCGGACAAGCTCGCGGTTTACGACGCTGCGGTAAACATTGACGGAAGCATGGACACGGGCTGGCTGGACGGATTCACGGAGTCCGTCAATAAGGGAGATGTCGGACGGGCGATGGCCCGGATGAAGCGCGGCATGCATCCCGGAACCGCCCTCGCCCGGGTTCCGGAGCCGGTATTGGCCGGGCTTATGGCAGTGGTGTCGAGGACCAAGGTCAACAGGCTCTTCCGGGAGCTCATGCCGTCGGGTGTCGGTGAACTCAAGGCAGCCTTCGACGCTGCCGACACGCCCCGGGATTTCTCAGTCCTGCCTCCCAATACCCACTTCATGGTGGGCAAGAAGAGTCCTCAGTTCTACAAGGTCACCGCAGCCCGCCTGAACAGGGCCGTCCCCGGCAGCACGCTGGAGGTGTCCCCGAAGGGCTTCCACGGCTCCGTCCCGGCGGCAGTCAACGAACTCGTCGCCGACATCGCAGCCTACTTCAAGCGCTGACTTGTCCACATAAGGGCCGGCATGCTGCCCGCATTCAGGTGGCTCGGTTAGGCTCGAGTCATGACGCGCGACATCATCATGACCCACGACGGCGGACACCTCGAAGTACTCACCACGGGCGGTGAGCTGGCAGCGGCAGGCTCCGGTGTCGTCGTCGTTCCTGCCTCCATGGTGACGGCCACCGACTACATGCGTTTCGCCCAGAAACTGAGCGAGGCCCTTGGCCGCCCCGTGCACACTTTCAACCGACGTGGACGCGGTGATTCGTCTCCGCAGTCCGAGGATTACACGCTCGAAGCCGACATCCGGGACCTCGAAGCTGTCATGAAGCACACGTCCAGCACAGACGTGTTCGGGCACAGTTTCGGTGGTGCCGTTGCGCTGCACGCTGCTCGGACGCTGCCGGTCGAGCGCCTCGCGGTTTACGATCCCGCAGTCTCGGTTAACCACAGCGTCAAAGCTGACTGGACACCTGACTACGAACGCGCGACGGCTGCCGGAGACTACGATCGCGCCCTCGCTGTCCTCATCAAAGGAGTGGAGACCGGGGGTGCCTTTGCGCGAATGCCCCTATCCATGCTGACCTTGGCCAACAAGCTGGCCGCCGGGACACCACTGGGCAAGCAGATGCGCGAACTGATGACCTGCGGCGTCCGCGAAATTAAAGCAGTGATCGCCGCGGACATGCCTGCCGAACCTTTCCTTGAGCTGCCCTTGGAGACCCTTATCGTGGTGGGCGAAAAGAGCCCCGCATATTTCGGCGTCGCGTGCGGCCAGATCCACGACGTCCTGTCCGGATCCAGCTACACCATCCTCCCCGGGTTCGGACACGACGGGCCCAACAAAGCGCCGGACAAGCTCATCTCGGAACTGTCCGAGTTCTTCTCGGGCTAAGGCCCCGACAGCATTACCATCCGAAGCTGCATTGATGGCCAAATGAGCCGTCTTTGCAGATCATTGGCGACCCCTCTAGGCTGTAAATCATAAGTCCCCTTACCTTTTGAGGGGCGGGTGCTGTACTTGGTTCAACGTCGGGGCAGCACCCTTTCATGTTCCAGACCTCGGCAACAGGAGGACCATCATGACTGATCAGTACACGTTCCGAAACCCGGTCACCGCCTACGAACAGATCTCGCCGCCCAAACAACACCAGCCAGAGCCGGGCCTCGATGCCGAACTGACGCCCAAGGCGGACCTGGGTGAGGAGAGCTACCGGGGGACGGGACGACTGGAAGGCCGCAAGGCAATTGTCACGGGAGCGGACTCGGGAATCGGTGCGGCCACGGCCATCGCCTTTGCCCGGGAAGGTGCAGACGTTGTCCTTTCATACCTGCCCGAAGAGGAAGAAGACGCAGCGCGAATTGCCGGCATCATCGAGGCCGCAGGCCGCAAGGCCGTAAAAGTGCCCGGAGACCTCAAAGACTCCGCCACATGCCAGGAAGTGGTGGATACCGCTATTGCCGTCCTGGGCGGAGTGGACATCCTGGTCAACAACGCCGGTAAGCAGGTGGCTCAGGAAGACCTGGCCGAGATCACAGACGAACAATTCGACCACACGCAGAAGACCAACGTGTACGCCATGTTCTGGCTGACCAAGGCCGCCCTTCCGCACCTGCCCGCAGGTGCCACCATCATCAACACCACGTCCATTCAGGCGTACAACCCCTCGCCCACCCTTGTGGACTATGCCACCACCAAGGCCAGCATCAACAACTTCACCAAGGGACTCGCGCAGCAGCTCGCTCCCAAGGGCATCCGGGTCAATGCCGTGGCGCCTGGACCCATTTGGACTCCCCTGCAAGTGAGCAGCGGCCAGCCCAAGGAAGAGCTACCGGAGTTTGGGCAATCCACTCCCCTGGGCAGGGCCGGACAACCCGCGGAACTCGCTCCGGCGTATGTCTTCCTTGCTTCACCGGAGTCCAGCTATGTGATCGGTGAAACGCTGAATGTCAACGGTGGTAGCCCCACTCCGTAGTTCGTTGCGATCCCGTCGCCAGCGTGTGGCGTGAGTCTTGTTGTTAAATGCGGGAGACCCCCCGACCCGTGGTGGGTTGGGGGGTCTCTACCTAATGGTTGTCCGGCGGTGTCCTACTCTCCC